>NZ_BSPC01000001.1 GCF_030160835.1 Labrys miyagiensis
GCTCGTCAGGCTCATAACCTGAAGGCCGCAGGTTCAAATCCTGCCCCCGCAACCACTTTTGTCATAACTCAATAACCGTCCAGGTCTGACCGACCCGGACGGTTTTTGCGTTCGTACACTCAGTGCGCACCACGGAAACAGGATGCTCTGGTAAACCAGCCCTCCTTGGCGGCTCCGACACCATGATGTGCAGGGAATGTAGCGAGGGGACGTCGGCTAGATTGGCAGCGGTAAGAGTCCCGGTTGCCCCGTCGAATTGAGAACTCTAAATGTCGGATAATGTTGCCTTATCGGACATAACTTTGTACAGACACTCGCGGCGGTTGGAGGCATCTACGCCAACAAGAAGCGCTGTGCGGGTTTAGCATCCTCAGCCATGCGCGAGCCCGAGGCCGCACTCTCGCTTGTGCCACTATTCGCCCTCGAAAACTGCTTCACCGGCAACCTTAGCTTCCAATGACTTGTAGAAATAGTGCGGCCACGCGCTGAAGGGCGGGCATCTGAGACCAGAAGCTCGCTGACGATTGTGAAGGTCATCGCCCAGTCACTACGTGGCTTTTAAAATCGGATATGACCTTTTCAGACTGCCTTTTTGTGAGTCCCTTTTTGCAGAATTGGATGACGCGCTGGCTCTTTCTTGAAGCGACGTTGAGGCGAGTACAGACAACGTCGAACTTTCCTGCAGCAACAGGCGAAACTGCGTAAGAGAACTCATGGGAGCTGCTTTTCCCGATCTCGTTGCCGGCAGCATCGACAGTCCAGTGGCCTGGAAAATCCAGTTTTTCAAGCGCGCGGCGCATGTCCAGCGAACTCGAAAACCGTTGAGAGGGGTCCGGGTGAACGGCATTGAGAATAACTCTTCGGACCGAAGCCGGTATGTGGTTCTGGAAGTCCTTCTGCTCGAGAAGTTTGCCGGCCGCAATGTCCTGCGCATATCGCGCGGGACCAATGCTTGCCCATACCGCCCTCAGATGGTGCAGGCTGATGAGCAATCTCGCCAGGGTCATTCCGACCTGGAAAATGTCTGAACTGACCCCCACGTTTCCGGTTGCGACGACTTCAGGGGCACGATGAAGAAGGTAGGCACTCGGCGCTGCGACGGGTGCTCCATTAGTCGAAACGCCCGTAATACCGTAGTCTGAAAGCATCGCCTGATGTTGCGGCCCAAGCAGGATGTTTCCCGGTTTAATGTCATTGTGAAAAAAGTGCCGGGCGTGAAGGTAGTCAAGCCCCTGCAGAATATCCCTCGCGATGCGGAGAACAATTGGGAGCGAGAGATATCCCGCTGGGTTTGCTAGGGTTTCGATTGAACCACCGGGCTGGTAGTCCATCGCCAGGATCACAACGTCAGCCCCGTGTACATTCACGACATCTGCCTGATGAATGTGCACGAGGTTGTTGTGCGACAGGAGATTTCCGATCTGCGCTTCACGCAGTCTCTCATCCACCGAGACCCCCGGTTTTAGGATTTTCACAGCGAATTGCCGCTGGAGTGCGACGTCGAGCGCTAACCAAACCTCACCGAACGAGCCCCGGCCAATCATTCTGATCAGCTGATATTTGTATAGCCGTACTCCAGGGGCGAGTGCGAAAGGAAGGTGGCTCATCAACGACGCAGCCCCCACCAGGCAGCGTTGACTGCGTCCGCCATTTTCTCGTCCCAATATTTGGCAGTTCGTGCAACCCGGATCTCTGCCAGCTCCTTGGACTTGGCTTTGGTCGTCCCCATCGAGGCGTAGATCTTCAATTCCACGGGGATATCACGGTGCGCGCACGCTAGGACGACAGCGGCGTCAGTGTGAGCCGACCGGCGCTTCGCTTTCGTATCCTGCTGCGTGAACTCATTCTGCTTGACCATCACCTTGCTAATGCCAGGGTGTGCGTCAAAGATCCTCAGGATTTCACGATACATCCACTCCAGACGTGCCGCGTCCGCCTCGTCTGCGATCGACGCGGGTACCTGCAGCTTACTGTCGCTCGTAGCGTTTTCAAGAGTAAAGGTTGCGCTGTCTTGGCAGACCACCGCATAGCGAGGGGCCTTTGGGTCGCCGCGAAATCCAAGAACCTTCATGAAGTTTCCTTTTATAGTGGGATCAACTATACGCCAACGAGGTACTCTCACTTCAGTCCATGTTCGCCGTGATTCTGGGCATTGGCCTTTTGACCAAGGACCGCGCGGCTCTGCGCCAAAGATCAAAGCGATGCGCTGATGAGCTCTAAACGGCAGCCCTGAAACTCTACTACCCAAGATAACTTGGCGCTCAGGTCGCATCCTCCAGTATGGCGCGTAGCCGAGACCAACTCTCCTCAGGGAGCAACTGGGTCACGCGGACCAGCGCGGCATCGCCGCTCTTGAGTACCATTTCGCGGACCCGAGGCGCGATCCGCTCACTTGCCTTCACGGCATCCTCCTCGATTTCCATGCCGCGAACGATCGCACCAGCGCGTAGCGCCTCGTCGAGCGTCAGCGAGAAGGCGTGGCCGAGGCTCGTTCCACAATGCTGGCACTCTTGCGCCCCAACAGGGTTCAGCCCGTCGCATTGGGGGCAAGCATGAAAGCGGCGAGTACGCGCCGGGAATTCATGGCCGCAGGCCGAGCATTCCGTGGCGTTTAGTAGATTCTCCTCGGTGCATGTCGGGCAGCGTTTAGTGCGAGGTTCGTGGTCGCGTCGCGCATCGCCCGACATTTCCTCCTCGACGCGCCGCGCATAGGCCTCCAACGTATCGAAGCTTGGCATCACCACATAGGCACGCGTGTCATCGTCGGGACCGTCGGTCCGCACAACCCGACCGATTGCCTGCCGAAAGGCCAATTCGGTAAGCGCATGTGGCAGATAAATAAGGACGCGGAGCCGGGGGATGTCGACGCCCTCGGCAATCATAGCAACCGACACAATCCAGCGCCGATCTGTATTGCGAAATGCTGCAATGCGGCTCTCCGCGCCCGGCATCTGGCTGTGGACGATGATCGGCCGCTCCCCTTCAACGCGCTCGATAAGGTGCACGAAGAATTCAGCCATCTCGATTGAGGGCGCGATAACAAGGCCGCCTGCGCGCGGCATGCGCTCGCGCAGATCGGAAAGCTTAGAACTCGCCCACTTAACCATCGACGCCTGGTAACCACTGGCAAGCGGGATCCGACCACCTGGCTCGAACTGCGGCACACAGGCTAGACGGTAGAAATCGAGCGCGCGCTGCAACGCCGGGATTCGCGCGAGTTTCCCGGAAATGTCCGCCTTCTCTCGGCTGGAAATCCGCACCGCCTCGCCACCCTCAAGGTCCACCGTGAAGTGGCCTTCGTGGCGATGGAAGGTGACGGGACGGCAATATCCGAGGTCGACCGCTGCTCCGTAAGTAAGCGTGTAGGTCCCCTCCGCGGGATGATCGATCACGCCTCGGTCGTCATAAGCGAGCCACACTGACTGAGCCCGATCCGAGCGAATCGGGGTGCCGGTCAGCACGATGACATACCGAGCGTCGGCAAAGGCGCTATCGGCACTGTCACCCCACGCCGCGGCTACGGCAGCATGATGATGTTCGTCGCACACCACGAGCACACGCCTGTCGCGACAGATCGCCTGGAATGCATCTTGAAGGCCACTCACCGCACTCCAGGTGGCACATAGATCAAGCCCAAGCGTATGGAGCTCCCGATCAGCACCCGTCGCCTTGTTCATGTGCCGGCCTGTGACACGTGCGAAATCACTCGCCCACTGCTTGACCACCTCGGAGCGCGGCGCGATCACGACTACGCGATCAATCTCGCCTTTCTCGATGAGTGTGGCAGCGATCGCACACGTGGCGAGCGTCTTTCCGGCGCCCGGTGCCGCGTTGATCAGGAAATGGCGGTCAGTGCGGGTCTCGGTAAGCCAGGCGATTGCTTGGTCATGGGCCTCGCGCTGCCAGGGACGGAGCTTCAGCATGTACTTTGTTCCTTTCGAGAAATTACAGGCGGCGCATACGGCCTGGGCGTTGGAAAGTATGGTTGGACCACATCTGGCAAAGGCGCGCCGATGATCAACATGGAAGGACGAGGGGAGCGGACCGTTGCAGATACAGCAGCGTCCTGCCGCGATCATCGCGGCGATCATCCGCTGCCGGCGGGTGAAGCTGCGCTTCACTTGCTTACCCAGTAGTCTGTGAGCGTGATTTCCTTGACTGGCAAGTTGGTAGGCGGCTGCAGCACCGCATGACGGTTCACCCGTGTAACCGCGGTGAGATAGGGCACTTGGCGGGTGTGAACGATGAAGCCATCTCGACGCAAGTCGCTGACGAGCTTGGTTAGATCGGGAACCCCAAACAAAACGATTGCCTCGAGGCGAGTCATCGGCTCGCCCGAGAGGAGATGCTCGCGAGCGGCGAGGACGCCGCTATGGCGGATATTACTCATGCCCAATTCTCCATGAAGTGCGCCGCCCGGCGGCGGGGCTGCCAGGAATAGTCGGGATCGGCGTCGTCGCCCATCATTCCGCCAGCATAGGCCTCGCAGAGCAGTGCCCAGCCGCCATCGCCAAAGGCGCGGTCGAGCGGCATGAGACCGGGAACTGCAGCATCCGTGGTGTGGCAACGGTCGATCACGTGGCGATAGCTGGCCAGATCGGTCAACCGCTCCGCTAATTCGAGAATATCGCTGGCGCTGAACGAGCCGCCCAATGCCCGCCTGAGCTCCGCATATACCATAAGCAATTGCCGCGAGCGCTTCATCTGTGTGATCCCTGCATCATCATGTTGAGGGTAAAGCAGGAACCATGCCAAAAACAAAAATCTATTAAAATCAAATAGTTAGTTTTATTAGTAGGAATCCAATAATAATAATATTTACTATATCATAGTTTTGGTTATGCTTTCGAGATGCATATTCTCTTTGCCTGGATCGGCCGCACCGACCTCGATGCGGAAACCAAGGGTTGGGATGGCCCGATTCTTAATGCGCTATTGAAGCGACGCTTCGACGAAGTGAGGCTTCTTGCCGATTGGCCACAAAAGGAGGTTTCCCGTTATCTTGCCTGGCTTGAACTGCGCGCACCGCAAACCAGGATTCATTGTCGGCCGTCACCGCTTAGTCAGCCAAACGCTTTCATAGAAATCTACCGGCACGTTTCGGCAGCGATCACGGAAGCGATCAGTAAAGCAGGTCCGTCGCCAAGTCTCACCTTCCACCTCAGTCCAGGCACGCCGGTCATGGCGTCCGTCTGGCTACTGCTCGCGACTTCGCGTTTCCCTGCCGAATTGATTGAATCCTCATTGCTGTCGCTCAATACGGTCGAAACGCCCTTCAACCTGCCTGCTGAGATTTTGCCTGACCTGTTGCGCGAACCGGATCGGAGGCTGGCGGCCGCGACGGCGGAAAAACCTGTCGCGGCAAGTAGCTTCGGCGAGATTATTTTTCAAAGTGATGCAATGCGAGAAGTCGTCGCGCTTGCTCGGAAGGCCGCGCCGCGGAACGTACCGCTTCTTATTGAAGGCGAGTCCGGCACTGGCAAGGAGCTCCTGGCGCACGCGGTGCATAATTCGAGTCCGCGGCGCGGTAGGATGATCGTGGTCAATTGTGGAGCGATTCCGGCGACGCTTGTGGAGTCCAGGCTGTTCGGGCATGTCAAGGGTGCCTTTACAGGGGCCGTTTCGACCCAGCTCGGCTGTTTCGAAGAGGCTGACGGGGGGACACTATTTCTCGATGAAATAGGCGAGCTGCCGCTCGAAGCACAGGTTGCGCTGCTGCGCGTGCTTCAGGAGGGCGAGATCACTCGCATCGGGGAGAACAAGGTGCGCAAGGTCGATGTGAGGGTGATTACGGCGACACACCGTGATCTATTTATCGACATGATCCAGGGGCGATTTCGCGAGGACCTCTTCTATCGTTTAGCGGTATTGCGCATACGCTTGCCAGCACTGCGCGAACGTGGGAGCGATCTCGCACTACTTATTGGCCGGGCGTTGGACAAGATCAATGCGGAGATGGCCAACGACCCACTTTACACGCCCAAGTCGCTCAGCCAATCCGCCTGCCAACTGCTGATGACGCAGAACTGGCGTGGTAATGTCCGCGAACTTTACAATACCATGCGTCGGGCGCTTGTTTGGTCCGATCGGCAGTGCCTGGAGCGAGACGACATTGAGGCAGCATTGTTCCAAGATACCCGGCGTTCGACTGATGAAGGCATCCTCAATAGGCCGCTCGGACGGGACTGTAATCTCGATGCAATTCTCGAAGATGTAATGGCACACTATATCGGTCGGGCAATTGAGAAGGCGGGTGGCAACAAAACGCGAGCTGCGAACCTCATCGGCTACTCGAGCTACCAGCGGCTCGACGCCCAACGCAAAAGGCTTGGCATTTAGATAACTTCGGAGAGATTTCGGGTATTTATCGGAAACCCTCGCATGGAATTGATCGAATTACCTGCGAAGTGCCGGAAACGAGCGACGCTGTAGCCCGCTAAAGAGCGAAAGGAGGCTCGGTTGTGCCACATGATCTGCAGAATCGAATTCCATAAGCACGTTGCATATAAGGGCGAGTAACATAGATGCCCACAAACTGGATTGAGAGAAGCCGGAATTATCAAGGTTTTCTCTTTTGCATAAGAGTAAGAAGAGTTTCTGTGAAAAAGACGCCCACACTTCTAAATCTTAAAACTCCGCTTATCTTTCACTGTAACGTTGGGCAACTTATCTCCGATCAAGCAATTAGCGATCTGATCTTGAAATAAGAGGTGGCTTTCCCTGATCATTTTTTCTTGATCGGGCTGACGGTGAAGTTTTTCATCCAGCATCGAATCTATAATAACATACTCTGTTTGGAGGTCGGTTGGCATTGATTGCGCGTTAATTCTTCGTTCTTTTGCCGACATATGTGTGTGATCAATTACCACGTCCGATCCTGCTTCTAGGATCTTTGCGGCTCGTTCTCTTGCCACGCGAAGCATCCCTTCCGGTGTTAGGCCTGAGATTTTTTGGCGCAGCTCTGCCGCGAGTCCGCGGACGGATATCGATTTTGTTCCTTGAGCCTCCACCCAGTGACTTTTTCCCGCCCCAGAAGGACCCACAGTCAACATTAATTTCTGCCCCACGCGCGGCCAGCTCCAACCAGGCACAGCGGCAGGTAGAATATCGAGAAATAACTCCCACCAATCTGCAATCATCTTAAGAGTTCTTGCGTCTACCGGTTTGAAATGAGCAAGGTTGTTTCTCACATTTCGAAAGGCGACTGCGCCCTTTGTCTCCGCATCCGTCAAATCACTGCTCAATAAAATTAAAATATCGTTTAATTCGAGTTCCCATGGATTTGTGATCGGGCGAGGTGTCGATTCGTGACCCCTCAAATAAGGATTTTGAACGGAGGTGCGTTCCTCCAAGATATCGATGTACTTGCGAATGAGACCTCGTCTCGCGGAGTCTACAAACGGCAAAATTGTGCGTGATTGAGCGACCCAAATTCGGCGGACGACCTCAGCCTCGAAGCCGTGTGCCACTGCGGCTGCCGCGTGCGGCACCGCGGCGTCATCCCAAAGGTCCACAAGACCATTCTCCCAGCAAGGAAAAGGCCAAGCAGTTGCTTGAGCAATTTCGGCAAGCCTCTTTTGTGGGAACAACTGGTCTTCTTCGTCCCAACGAAGCATATCCCCCAAAAGCTCGCGGGACCATGCCGCAACCTCGAGTGAGGTCGCTATCGCTGTCCTATCCATGAGCCCAGAACCGAAGCGTGTCCCGTTTGCAGCAGCCCAAGCATACGTGTCGATGGAACTCGCGATTCCAACCACTCTTCGGATTTTTGCAGTTCCCCTAAGGCGTGCCGCATTATCCTTCGTAAGCCCTGGAGGTTGAAAAATAACAAGATAGGGACCTGCTATCGCGGACGTTCGTTGGCGTTCGTGTTTTACTGCTCGAATAAATGCGCCCCAGGTGACAACTGCATCAGGCTGTATACCATCAACCACGAAAGCCGTTTCGTACACGCCGGCCGCTTCCAAGAAATCGCCAATCGTGCCGATTGAGCTCCCCGCAATCCCAGTTGACATTGCGAGCTCGTGAACAATTGACTGTCCTTCTCGGATTCTCGAACCATCGAACTGGATCGCATCAATAGCAATTCCGCCTGCGAGTTTGTTCTTAATTGCCTCGACGAGACCTTCCGGCGCCGGACGCGGACATTCCACCACGACAATGCCGGAGGAAGCTAGATCCGACACCAATCTGGAGAGAAAGCCCGCCGGACCGGGAAGCGCCCACCAATAGGAAACATCCTTCATTCTTCACCTAGTGATTTAGGTGAGTTTCTTACGATGGGATTAGAGCTGACTACCTGACCACCGCGAGTTTGGGGATCGCTTGAGATTGCAAGAACGCCCATCAGTGCACCAAAGCGAATTGCAACTTCATATGTATTGACGCCGCCAAGGACATCCAACAGGTCCGATAGGGGAGTGCTTTCTCCACAAATTTCTACTACCGTTTGCAATTCCACGGCGAGTTCCTTCGGCACGCCAAAACGCGGAAGGATGCTATCCTTCCCAAGTGTTGCGCGAAGTTCAGCAACTGACTTCTCTATTTGTGCGCCCGTTGTGGCCGCCGCGAACAGACTTTGGCAAAGCTCGTTCCACCCGCCAGTCGCATCCAGAATCCTGTCTACCGTCGCTGGCTTGAGAGCGTTCAGTGCATCAAGTCGAGTAACTATATACGAACGAGCCCAAGGCTTAAGTGTCTCGATCTGTATTCTCGGCGGGGTTTTGGCCGTGATGGGGTATGAACAAGACCATCTGAAGGCGTGTTTGCTACTCCCAATAAATAGCGGGCGGACATTTCCTTTTACGACATTGGGATGCTTTGCTGCTTCGATCGCCCACTCTGGTGTCCAGTCAGTAAAACTGGAGACTACCAATATCTTTGTACCCGCACCGGTCCTTGTTTTGCGTACTTCATGCATCAGTTCGGAGCGATCCTTCCAACCCCGCACAATCAGTTCGATTTCCATCCCGGAAATGCTGTTTGTCGCGCGCGCTCCCTCGATTGCCGCGTGAACGAGCTCGACATTTGCAATAGGCGCTCCGAATAGAACGATTGCGTGACCAAATTCTCTGTCGGGGTAAAGCATCTGGGCGGCCTGCCCGTCAGTCAGAGGCGAGATTTTGGCTTCTAGCTCCGGCCGGCCGGTGCTTGTAAGTCTTGAGCGTCCGTTCTTAGGGTCAAAATGAGGCTCTGGTGTTCGATCAATAAAACTGTAGATACGAGCCAGTAGGTCCTCCTCGTCAGAGACCATCAAATCGAGAAGCATCCTCGATCTCAAGGCCCAGCGGCTCGGCGGAATTCTTTTCAAGATTCCGAAACCTTCCATCTCGTCGAGAAGGTAACCGATCTCAGATGGGTCGCTCCCACGCGGAAAGGCCTGCGGCCAGTACTGGCCGGCCCGTTCGGCGACCTCATTGGTCGTCATCCCGTCGGCGTCCGCTCCCTCCCCTGTGTCGATCAACGCGCGCTCAGCAACAATGTATGTGAGCAACTCATATCGCTGCTCGATCATTTTTATCGTCTTCTCAAAGCTACTATATAGTGCTTCCCTAATCGCGGGGCTTCGCATTGCCTCATCGATCATTGCGCCTGGAATTTTTTTAATAATTCGCGCGCGCCTTCTCTGATGATCCTCGATAATATTTAAGAGGCCTTGACAAAATACTTGTATAAGAATGGGATAATAATTGGCAAAGCTAAGGACACGCCACACGTCTTCCCGTTTGTCGAACTCGTAACCAAGCGCGGCTAACGGGACACGCACCAAATCCTCCGCATCGCCAGCATCGCTTCCCACGAGAGGCCCTACCCTAACGGGATTATTGGATATTTGGGCCAGCGGCGAATTCTCGCTCTTCGAGATTCTCGAAACGTTATGCAAGCCCGAAAGAACGAATTTGAAGCGATGATTTGTATCGGCCATTAGTGCGAGGAGCCGATGAATGTGGTGATATTTCTGCCCAGAAGCCTGATCCCGTATGAAGTTATCTGCTTCGTCAAGCATGAGCAAAATTCGGCGCCGCTCGTCGCCATCCAAATGCCTCTTAATTCCCCTCTCAAAATCATCGGCAGTTCGAACAACCGTCTCTCCAAAGACTTGGGAAAGAACACTGGCAGATCTCTTGAAAAGCTCACTGGACGACGTTTCTGCCAAGTCTAAGTAGCCGAAGTGGGCGTACTCTGGCACTTGTCTGGCTATGTGTCGCAACAACGCCGTCTTACCCAGCCGTCTTCCTCCGTAAACGATGTACGATCCATAAGGCTGTACTATCGTGGCTATTTCTTTGATTCTTCCCTTAAACATCTCTGGCGGCACCTGCGAGGATCGCCCGTAATCTTGATAGGGACGCGCGGTGGTAAACGCCTGCGCCAATTCGAAAATACTACTCGGATGTCGGTCAAGCATTGTTAGCGCTGAAATGAAAAGAAGCTCGTCGACGAGTAGCAACCTCCGACTCAACTTAATACATTCCAGTTTTAGCTGCTCTCGGCGATCCAACGGCATTGAGCCCAAAAAAATAACCAACATTCCGCGCCCATCAATACCGTCCGCGAGAGCAACGATCTCGGAATTGGAAAGATTGCTCGAAACGGCGGCCACGCGCCAAACGCCGTTCAGCGCGCTCCCAAACTCAGGCAGAATTAGCGACGAGGGATTTGGTGGAATGCCAATTTTGACGTCGATAATCAGCGTCCTGCGGGGCTCTCTTGTTATGGACTTCTTGAGTTCAATAATTTCAGTTTCGGCGACTGTCTGGGTAAGCAGGTTTGCAAGCTGCGGTCCTAGTTGCTGCGGACCTAGACCGGTATTCATTGAACGTTTGAAGTCAATCCAGGTTTGAACCGCATTTTTGATGTCTACTCGGCGCTCCTCATCCATGTCCGAAAAAGAGAAACTACTCTCATCGACGCCATCCGATGCCGCTCGCTGCAGTCTGACAAGATCAACGCCTCGAGTAACCGCTGCAATCTCACGGAAACGTTCGAGCGCGGTATTTACAATCGCTCCACTGAGTATCGGCCTTCGCTGCTCATCCTCTCCGAACATAGCAATCCAGTCGGACAGGGTCGCAAGATCATCGGAGTTCAGTAGTCTTAACAAGTTCTCTTTAACGTCCTGATTTATTATCTCTTTCTGCGATAGTTCGTCGATGCTTTTCTCCAACAAGGTCTTTGCCTCGTCCAGCAACTTCCTTGCTTCGTTCTCAAGCTCGCCGAGACGTTGAAATGCTGCATTGATATCTACTACACGCGTTCCTTCGACCTCTTCCGGAATGAAATCGGAAATAACTTCCACAGGAATGTCCTCAATTGGAATCCCGCGGAGCTTTTCCTCAAGCTCGGATGAGCGCGTTAAGGACCCCAATGCCATGCGGCGAACTTTTTGAATCAGAATTGAGACCTCGTCATACTTTAGACGAAGCTGGTTTGTGCGGGTGATTTCGGCATTGCGCAATCTAGCGCGAGCATCATCAATCTCCGGATTCGTCCAACCAAAGTCTCGAGCGAATTCAAGTAACATTCTGGCTGGCAAAAAGCCGTCTTCCTGACAGCGCGCATCGATCGCTTTTCCTAACGCTTCTTCCCGACCGCCTGAAAGGAGCGGAACTGGCGTCGCAACAATTGTTTCAATAAGTCGAACAGCATCATTCGGAGACGGAGTCCAAGCATGGCTCCAAGTCATACCCGGAAGCCACAGCAATGGAACATGCAAAGCGAGGCTTGCTGCTTTCCGATCAAACTCCTCCACAACCCCGTCGGTTAAGACTAGTTTCAATTTTCGTAGGATTCCCTTGGCGTATACGTACGCCGTTTCGACTAAACGATTTCCTTGGTGCTGTGCTGGCTGAGTTTCAAAGTACTGTATGCCGGATAAGAAATTCGAAACTAAATTTCGAACAAGGGACCCTCTGTTGCTGTTAGCTCTTAGTTCATCGGCCTCACGTGTCGCATCTAGGTATTCTTTGCAGGCGAAAGCGATATCAATAATTAGCGCTATAAGCCTATCCCGCGCCGCCCCATCGATAACCTGACCGTTCCCGTTGGCCGCTGCCAACCGATTTAAGAGATCGACGGCATCATCTCGGGACCCGTAGGCGTCGAAGAATCTGGATGCAGCCTCGGCAGGGCGGGGACCCATTAATGCCGCGTGCAGGGTCCCAATCTCTCCTGTAGCAGCGGTGAGCGCGCGCCTTACCCGCAGACCCAGTACAAACCGAAAGGTGGCAGTCTCAAGTGATCGAATGCGGTCAAACACAGCCTCTCGAAGTTCTTCGGCGTAGGTTTGGCCGGCACGTGCACCACTGACGGAGCGAATGTTGGCCACTGTCACGACGAAGCCTGACTTGCGATTGTCCTCCAGAGCTTCCTTCAGCCTGAAAAATCCGCTGCACGCTCCGGTGGCCGGAATTGCATCTATAATCGCGAATGCGTTGACGCTATCGGATACGTCAAACAGCGCCGTTGGAATTACAGCAGCGATCAGCGCTACTCGCGTTGCCTCTTCTCTCGCAGATAGGTCCGTCCTTCTCGCGTGCACCGCAGATGCGCAGACACCCAGTGACTCCCGGAAACCTTCCGGTTCAAACTTCGTCACTCCAACTAATCGTTCGCCCAACGCGAAAATTCGAAACTCGTCGGAGCTGTAGTGTGGGCGTCCAATCTCTCCGAACGTAACCTCGCTAGCTTTCGCTAAATGATAGCCCAAGCCAAATTCGTGATTGTCAAAGAGATCATCTAATTTTTGGTTGATATCTTCAAGAAGTGGATCGGCATCGTTTATCACTGTTGGCTGAATGACTGGTAGTGCAGG
Source organism: Labrys miyagiensis (assembly GCF_030160835.1). Lineage (GTDB taxonomy): Bacteria > Pseudomonadota > Alphaproteobacteria > Rhizobiales > Labraceae > Labrys > Labrys miyagiensis. The sequence continues at coordinate 12,815 of NZ_BSPC01000001.1, forward strand.
GATGGAGAATTGATCTTCTACCATCGCCTCCAAATCGGTCGATAGATTTGGTTTTAAGCTATTCGCTTGGTCAATCTCCGATCTTTCGGTATTCGCGTCGGACGTTTCGCCAAGCGCCGGTGCGTCGCGATTGACGTCGGAAGCTTCGTATGTTTCGCATTGCGAATCCTCGTTACTCAAATTGTTTGATAAACGGAGATTTTTGTCTAAGACCGGTGATTGATCTTCTGCGTCCAGAAGCGGGATCGATGCACTCTCTATAATTGACAATGCTCTACGGCCCGTTGTTTCGGCTATCTGAACTATCGCGGGTGCTATTCTAAAATATTCCTTTAGTGGGAGGGTGGTAGCGCGTTCATACTCTTGTTTTGCAGCGATACACTCCGCGACTGCAACTTCTGCGTCGGCTACTGCCTGCGTAGAAGCCAGTAAGATCGCGTTCTGAGTTGAGGCGGGAATTTTCGACAAAGCTTCACATACCGTCTCCAGATAGACAGCAAGGTCACCCGTGAGTATTTCAATTTGGTCAAAAGCTTGGCGAACATCAGAAACGATGGCCGAGCACATTGCAATGTATCCCGCAGTCTCCGATGTCGTTCGAGCGACCTGGTCATAGGTCTCGTAATTGCTAGATAACTGGCGAGTTAATTCCTCAATATCCGCCACGGCTTTCTGATCGGGCTTTTCTCCGCGCGCTGCCTGTAATCGATCGATCAGATGCCCTAGAGTACGATTCCAGTCCGAAACGCTAGAAGCCATTCCGTCTTTGCCGGCGCCCGTGTTGATCCCTGAAGTGTCGGATGGTTGCATGAGGGTGTTATGACCGCCGGTTTCGGTGAGCGGCGCGACCTTTGTCCGCGGGTCGGGTTTTCCGGAGCTATCAGAAGCCAGGTTTCCTTCTCTTACTTCCCGGCGGATTGCGTCGAATTCGGAAAATGAACATGCCATAATGAGCTCGATGTAATCGGCCATGTCAGGCACCGCGCGCGCGACGTTCCGCATCGACGCCACTTTGTCAGGTTTAGCGCTAGATCCCCACTCCAACAAAATAATTGCCGTTACAACCTCGCCACCGCCGATTCTCGCAAGCTCGGCCAGTTGTGAGCGAATTTCGTCATTGTTCTTATTTAGGATAGCTGGTTTTTCGCGCCCTGCCGCCCGCCAAGCCGCTAAGTATTCCGTATATAGTTTTTTAAACTGTGGATGTTTGCTCTTTGGCAAGCTGTCTAACTGACTTACCAGGAACATAAGGAAAAACGGATATCTCGCAGCTTCCGGAAGAATAACAAAAAGCTCGGCCACATCCGGCCGTTCTGCAGGCCAAGGGAAGCCAGTCAATGATTGAACTACAGATCCCCATCTTTCATGGAACAATCGAAGATTTCGATTCGAAACGAGAAACCAGCGTTTAAACCAATCTGAATCTATCCGACTAGGAAGAGAAAGAATCGGGCTGCGCAGCTGAGCCCAATCTGTAATAGAATCGATTGGATATGATGGACTACTCACGCCCAACTCTTTAGCGCCGTCTTTGCCAGTATCGATACTCATTTTTCTATCAACGTTGGGAGCCGCTTCCGGTCTTTTTTGGATACATCGTCGTGCAAGATGTTAGTAGCTCAAAGAGACGATCTTGTCATGGTCAAGCGCCCATTCGGTTAGACTCGTCGTTGATGCCGAAGGATCGCTCCACAACTCCAAGGAAAATGTAGGTCTTGACGTTAGAATAGCTTGCGATCGCGTTCCTCCTGCCATCGCTCTCCTCACGACTATGAGGTCAGGCTAGGCCGAGCGCTCATTTTGCGGCGGCCAGATGACCTATCTCGCTAACACGTCATATCACCTCTAGCGATGCCAGATTGAAGAATTGCCTACGATCGAAAGCTTCAATGGACTCCCCCGTCTCGCGTCGTAGTCGATGCGACGTCGATGAAGGTCGATTCACATAATCTCAGAGGTTTCGTGGCGCCCCTGCATGCGTGTGCAGGAATGATCGGCTCGGGGCTTCTTACCACCATCGAATGAGAGAGTAATATCTGATACCGGCGGCAAGTTAGCAACGGTCATCATCGCGCCGTCATTCCATTGTCGTTGATTTCGTTTCCGATACAAACGTCAGGTCATGATGCCGGTTCACGGCCGACTAGCATGTAATGAGCGGTCGCGAGACATCGAACTGGAACTGCGGGCGGCACCACAGCAACAGCCAATTCTTGACAGCCAAATGACATTTCTGAACCACTTGGCTGTGTATCCGAAGCAATCTCTAATCGAGATCGCGTCGGAGTGGTTGGCACGATGGCTCAGTCTTTCAAACCGTGTGATCGAGCGTCTGATGCATTATTCGAATGAGGTCGCTGCGGATCTTGCGAAGCGCGGGCCACGGGAATTCATCGCATGTTTCGCTTGGTGCTTCCGTCTCGATGAGTATGTCGATCTTCGCGGCGACCCCGGCGATTGAAATCGCATCGACCGACAACAATCGCTCGGCGAACCGCGCCTCGTCGGTATATGCAGCCACTTCCTGCTGTAGAGCGGCGGAATAGCCGAGCCTTCGATCAGCCTCGTCCCAGCGCGCGCGATGAGCATGCAATTCAGCGGCCAGAAAGGCCTGCGCCTGGCGAATGGATGGCACTCTCATCGCAAGTTCATCGAGTGTCTGCAGCGATGCAATTCGCACCGGCTGCGGTAGCTCGGGAGCATCGAAAGTGACACTGGGAAAACCAACCGTGCGCGCCAGTTCGGTCTCCAAGCGTTGTTGTTTTCGGCACGCGTTGAGCGCGTTGCGGTGAGCTGAACGCCAGGATTTCCATGCAACGAGGGCGGGGTCCATTCGTCGCTCGGCTATCGGCCTCAACGCTCCCGGATGAGAGAAAGCTGTGCCACCGGCTGTGGTCAGAAGGGTGGAGAGAACATCCCTTCGTGATAGTCCAGACAGAGTCGTGCTAGTCTCAGAATCAGCCATGATCCGAGCTCCATACAGCTTGGGTTGTGGTCAGGCTGCAGAGGATGGTCTCAACATCGTCTGCAGCCGCATGAGGTAACTCCTCAAAATCGTATCGTAGATACGATAATTCTGCATCGCGTAAAGAGCAAACAAAATCGTGTCACTGTTACGAAATGAATGTAATCCAATGTAGAATGGCGCGCATTGCGCTCAATTGGGGCACGAGGGATCTCGCCCGAAATGCCGGCGTTTCGCCCGATACCGTTGCGCGCTTTGAGCGAGGAGATCAGCTGAAGCCACAGACGATAGAACTCCTACGCGCTGCGCTAGAGAGCGGTGGCATCGAGTTCATTCCTGAGAACGGTGGCGGTGTCGGGGCGCGTCTGAAGAAGCCATCATCGATTGAATGAGCAGCCAACGGCGCGCAATGCTATTGCGCGCCCACTGCCCGTCCACTGCCACATCTTGGCTCGGGGACTGCTGGCTGATACCCATCCTTTCCGCCAGTTCGAGCAAATCGAAGTGTTAGTCGGCGGTCGCGCGGAATGTGCTTCGACAGCACGACAAGTGTTGCCCAACCGCCATTTGACGGCTGCGATTTTGCGTTTTGCGCAGTACGCACGATGTCTAATTGGGCGCGTATGTGGTGATGAGGTGTGTAGTATTGTAGCGTTTAATGGCGTAGATATTAGGAGTCTGATTGAGCGCGAGAAGAAGTACGACCGTGATGGCCAGATAAAAGGCCGCAATGTGCGGCGCGGTCGGGGTGTTGGTTTTTGTTGTAATTTTTGTCTCATCCAGCAATGTGTGGCTTCGGCACGCAATGTGCGTACGACACTTAAGACATTGCTGAACCTGTCCTTTCCACACATTGCCGGGGCTGGCGATGGCTGAGGACAACGACTTCCGGCCTCGACCGGGCCGCCCGCTCCTTGCGTGGCCGACCGGCCACACCCTTGTTAGCCTAAGCGCTCGCCGCCGCTGAGCGTGTGGGCTACCTCAATGTGATCAACCCCCAGTCGGTAGCGTGCCAACGCCCTCCGCGCTTAACTGCGCCCCACCGCAATGCAGCAAGGATGATCTCGATGAGCGATTGGAACCACCAACCCACTCATCGAGTAAGCACGTCGGGCAGAGTTGTCCTGAGCCCGTTGAACCGGTGACATCGAACATGGCTGCCCGAAGGATACTTCCAAGCCGATCTTGGGCCGTAGCGGGCCTTGTCGCCGGTCTGTGGGTTCAGGGCGCGGAGGCGGCGCAGATGGCGCCAGCAACCTGGGGCACGCCGAACCAACCCTGGGGAACACGTCGCCCGGTCACTGCCGCCGACCGCGCCTTGATCGCGCGCTATCGCGCTGGCCGCCCGGCGATCGAAACCAACTTCACCGACCCTGCAGAGTTGCGGGCGCAGTGGACCCTACAGGCCGATGACCGGTCCGACCTCAGGTCCTGCCGCCAGCCGGCCAATGTGGTGACGACCCCAGCCGGACTACAACTGCGCACTACCGCCGCCCCTGCCTGCCACGCCAAGTGGGCCACCGGATACATAATCAGCAAGTTCAAGCAGCGATATGGCCTGTTCGAAGCCAGCCTGCAGGTGGCGAACGAGACCGGCGTCAACAACGCCTTCTGGCTGGCCAGCGACGCCGCCTACGAGATCGACGTCGTCGAGGCGCACTACCCGAACGACGCGCACATGACACTGCACAACTGGAATCCCGGCGGGGCCTCGGTCGGCTTCGACAGCAAGTGCGCCTGCAACCTGGCCGCTGGCTTCCATGACTACGGCGTCCTTTGGACCCCGACCGAGCTGATCTTCGAGATCGACGGCGAGCCGATCGCCGCGCTCACGCGGGTTGGCGGCATCGACAAGCCGGCCGACGTCCGCTTCGCCACCGCACTGGCGGATTTCGCCGGCAAGGTCCCCGATAACCCCGTAGGCCACCATATGGCGGTCCAGTCGCTCAAGATCTTTTCGAATCCCTGAGTGGACTACCGGGACGGCGGTGGTCTTTCCCAGTTTAAGGGACGCGAGCTATGATAGAAGGAATCGCCAACCCTCGCGTAGGCCAGCGGATTGCAAGGTTTGCTGCCGGTGTTGTCGCCTTTGGTTGCATGCTTTGGGTGGCGTTTGGATCTCGGCCGGCGCAGGCCCAGACGCCGGACCCGATTGTCAGCGTGAACGCCGCCATTGGCTCGCTGAGCGCCGCGCAGCAGAACACCATTCTGTCCCAGCTGCACGCGGCTGGTGTTCACTACATCCGGGCCGGACTCACGCTCGACGACAAGGGCATCGACTTCGCTAAGCGCGCCCAGGCACAGGACGTACATATCCTGTGGCTGGTTCCGCTGCAGTACCGGTTGGGCGCGCCCGGTCGGCCGTGGCCCAATGCCTTCGGCGTGTGGGGCGGGCCGCCTCTATCCGCCGCCGATCCGGATCGGTTCCGCAAGTCTTTCGAGCCGCTTGTCGCCAAGCTGGACGCGGCGGGCGTCGCGCTCGCCGGCTTCGAGCTTGGCAACGAGATCAATTCCCCGATGTTCAATGCGGATTTCAGCTTGCCCGCCGAAAACCCCACCCGATCCAGGGAATTCAATCTGCAAGACCTCGCCCATGATCCCGAGGCTGGGCAGGTGGCCAAGGGCTATCTGCAGTATCTAAAGCTGCTGGCGGTCATCAAAGACGTCCGCTCAAGATCGAAGCTGAGCCAGCACACCCCGATCATCAGCGCCGGCTTGGTGTTCAATGAGGCTCCGGACGCCCCTCGCACGGCGCGACTCGACGCGGTCGGCGCGGCGGCGACCCTCGACTTCTTGCGAGCCCATGGCCTGGACGACCTTGTGGACGCCTACGGTGTCCATACCTACCCCTGGACGAACGACCCCGGAAATCCGAGCGCCGATGCGGGCCGCCGGGACCGGTTGCGGAAATATGTCCTGGCGGAATGCAAGGCGGTGGGGGCCGGCGGCGGCAAGCCCTGCTGGATCACCGAATGGGGCATCCCTAACCAGGATGCGGCTTGCCCGCCCAATGAAAAGGACCCGGTCGCCCTGGTCGACGAAACCCGCAGCACCCTCCGGCCCTATGTCGCGCAAAAGCAAATCATCGGGCTCTTTTACTACGCATGGCTCGACAGCCGTGAAGGCTTCGCCGTCTATCGCTGCGGCCATCTGACGGAAACCGGGCGCTCGGCGCTGGCCTCCTTCTAGCCGCGACGTGGACCACACCCGATCGAGGCCGGGCAGTTGCCAGGCGGCTCGCCCGATCGCCATTTCCGCGGCTTCTATTGCTGGAATTCCGAGGTGGCCGCCGAGAAGCTCGGCGTGGCGGGCAGGTCTTCGTCACTTTTGGTGCTCATCTCAGTTCAAGTGGGAGCATGCGCGGCAGCGTATCGTGGAGAACGGCGTAGTCTATTATCGTAGCCAGAAGGAGAAACGACGATGGCCAGAAGAGCAGCGGAAACACGGCCGATTAGGAGGGCAAGATAAAAGCGAACGGCACTGCGTCGGCCCTCTTCGCCGAATTGTTGTGGTCTGCACGCTGGTTAGGAGGGTTCGCTCGGCACCATGTATTCCGATCCATAGTGCCACGATAGTCCGCATTGCCTTGGGGTTGCGGGATTTAGATCGGCACCATGGTCTGGCATATGCCTGATTTTCGGTGGCCTCCGCCGTGGGTGGACCTTTAAGCGCCGAGGCGTCCGGCCGAAACCCGACCGCATTCGATGGGGTAGCCCGAATGCCAGCGAGGCCAGGAGCTTTTTCAAGCTGGCCGACATCGGCGCGTTCGAGTGCCGGCTCTCATTCATCCGTGCATCAGCACTCGCCGATGAGCGGCAAGGAGCAAGGAATTGCATTTCGGTCGAGCGCCGGCGTTGCAGGCAGGACAGATCGCTCTGGGACAAAAGCTCCGCATGAGGGAAAGTCAGCGCGTCAGGTTGCGAAAGGCCTCGGCGAGCATCCAACAACGATCTATAGGGTATTGGCGGAGGGCGATATCGGCCGACTGGCTGGAGTAACGCTATGAGGTTGAATCGTCGCGACTGGATGATGGGCGCCGCTGCCGTATTGGCTGGCTCGAGTTTTCCTGCTTTCGCGTGGCAATTGCCTAGCCCGGAAACAGACCTGCCAGATCTTACTCCCGCGCAGATACGAGAAGATCTGACATTCCTCGAGGCGCAATGGGCGCCAGGGGATAAGAGCTTCAATCACGAGCAACGCACCGCATTCGAAAGCGCCATTGCCGAAGCCATCGCCAGATCCGGGACGTCCTCGGCCAAAGACCTTGTACTGGATGTCATGAGAGCAGTTGCAATTCCGCGCAACGGGCACACCGCCCCCGTGATTGGACGCTTCTTGGATACGATGCCAATCAGAGCATGGTGGTTTCCCGACGGGCTCTATATTCTAAGCGCGGCGCCCGGCTTCGCCGAGCTACTGGGAGCTTGCATCGAAAAATTCGGTGATATGACGGCGGCGGAAGCCCTGGTCCGTGTGGCTCCCTATATTTCTGGGACTGATCAGAGAATTCGCTACCTGAGCGCGGCCTATCTGATGAGCCCGACGATCCTGCGCCGCATTGGCGTGGCATCGCAAGAAAATGATATTCCTTTGACGCTGCGTCTTCGTAACGGAACGCTAAAAAGCGGTAGCCTCGGTCCTGCCATTCCGGATCCTAGTGACCCACGCGAGCCCGTGCTTTACGGGTGGTACGCTCTTGTTCCCGATGAAAAGGATAAGGTGGATCGCTGGGTGCATGTGCTCGATGGCGTCGAAAAGCATTCGCCAGGCTACGGAAGGCCGGCGCCAGTTCGGACCCTATGGATCGGGGATGAGGCATCAAAGATCCTCTATGTCCGCAGCAATTTTCTCGACAGCAAGGGCAAAGATCCGCTTGCCGACGACTTGCTCTTTGGAGTTCTGCAGGATCTGGTGGTGTCCAAACGCCCCCGGTTTGTGATCGTCGATCTGCGGCTGAACAACGGCGGCAATTTCCTCGAGACGATGCTGTTCGCTCAGGCACTGCCAAGGCTCGTGCCTCGTAATGGCCAGGTCTTCGTTCTTGTCAGTCGCGCAACCTTTTCGGCCGCTCTGGTCACGGCGGCCATGCTGAAACGCTCGGCCCCCGACCGTGTGACGCTGATAGGCGAGCCAATGGGCGACGAAGCTAGATTCTGGGCGGAGCCAGACATAAAGACACTGCCCAACTCAAAGATTCCGGTTTTCTACAGCACCAAGTTCGAGGACTGGGAGCGCGGCTGCTCCGATAATCCAGATTGTTATTGGCCGGCTGCTATCTTCACTCAGGGGGCCATAAGCATCGAGCCGGAAGTGAAAATCGACGAGTCCTTCGCCGAATACGCGGCGGGCCGCGACCCCGTGTTGGATGCGGCCCTCGCTCGTTCGAAATGACACGCCGGCTAGGGTTGTTCCGAAAGTCAGGATTTTCGCAAGAAACCGCTACGGCTTCATCTGGCGAGGGCTTCTGACTCAATCTTCCGTATCCATGCATTCTTGCAATCGCCATAGGCGTGCGAGTTGTCGGGATGCAAGCTCTGGCAACGCGCCTTCTCTCGATCATAGGCCGCGGCCACGTCTGGTCTTTCCCGTAGATAATCACGAAAGGCGAGATGCCTGACGATCTCTGACGAACCCTCGACGTAGCAGTGAAGCTGGACCAGCCTGCGGGCTGTCACGGGATCGGCCTTCGTGCAGTAGCGTCGCCCAGGCAGGCCGAACTCGCCCCACCATTCATAACCTAACGCCTCGAGATCGGCACGGCGACGCTCCAGCTCCGGGAGGCATTTAACGACAGGTATGAGATCCAGGATCGGCTTTGCGCGAATGCCCGGAACTGCCGTTGATCCGACATGGTGAACTGTCAGCAATGTAGGACCCATGGCAAGCGCGAGCGCGTTGGCTTCTGCGGCCGCCTTCTCAGCCCACTGCGGATCGTGGGGCAGCAGCTGGACTTTGACGGGTGGTGGCAGCTGACTTCTCCTTGTCGCAAAACCTGGCTTTCTGCGACGATTTTAACGCCTAATTTCTGCTGCGTCGCTGAATTTAGGGGCCTCGAAGCCGGCCATCCCGTCGCAAGATTTTGCTCATGCTGATACGCGGTTCGACCCGATAGCCTGATCGTTGATAGAACTCGACCACGGCCGCATTGGAGTCGACCACCTGCAAATTCACCTTGGTGCAGCCCAAGGCCATAAGGCGGCGTTCGGCCTCAGCAAGAAGCTTCAGCCCTATTCCTTGCTCTCTATGTGACTTCAATACCGCGATCCGCGAAAGCCAGCCTCGGTGACCCTCGTATCCCGCCATCACTGAACCAACGACAGCCCCACCATCCAGCGCGACGACCATTAACTCGGGCTGGAACCGA
>NZ_BSPC01000002.1 GCF_030160835.1 Labrys miyagiensis
CTTGCTGGCGCGCCGCAGCGCCGCCTCGATCTGGCCCGTGCCATAGACGCTGTCCGCAGCCACCCAGGCAAAGGGTGGCTTGGCGGTCAGGGCACGCTCGATCATCGTCAGCGCCAGTTGCGGCTTGGTCGCAAACTTCGTGTCCGGCGGGACGTGGGCTGCCTTCATCCTTGCCGCATCGTCCGTCCAGGCCTTGGGCAGATAAAGAGCCCGATCGATGAAGGCATGCCCATGGCGCGAGGCATAGGTGGCGAAGACGCCGATCTGGCAATTGGTGATCTTGCCCGCTGAACCGGTATATTGACGCGCCACGCCGCACGACTTCTTGCCTTGCTTCAGAAAGCCGGTCTCGTCGATAACCAGGACCGCTTCATCATCCGCCAACGTCTCCAACGCATAGTCGCGCACCACATCCCGCAGCGCATCCGCATCCCACCGACTGCGATAGAGTAAGTCCTGCTGGCGCCAGGGACCTTTGTCTCCAGCCGCTTCCGCTCGCATCCACCCGGTCTTGCGCGGCTCATTACCAAGCAAGCCGTCAATGAAGGCCTCCGCTGAAGCCACTGTCGCTTTGCTGCGAAACAACGGCTTCAACCGTTCCTTCGCCGTCCGTAGCGACCCCGCCCATAGCTCCAACGTCGTCTCGATCGATGCCTGCGCCATCCACGATTCTCCGAATCATGGTGCTCCAGTGATTCAGACATCATTCAATCACGCAACAAAATTACGACTGTAATGCTAGGCGCCACCAGCCGCGCCCTGGGTCATGTGGGTCGCGATCATCGCTTCCAATATGTCGAGGTTTAAGTCCTTAAGGCGCCTGAACCTGACACAATAGCCGGTGACCTTCGCCTTGCCAATTTTCCTGCCATAGGTTTGGGGCAGGTATTTCCTGTCCTCGATCCCCATGAGATAGAGGGAAATTCCGGTTGCGTTTGAGCTTAAGCCGATCCGGTAGAATTCCCGGGTGCCGCCGTCCGCATATTTCAGCGTCTGCGTCCCGTATCCGATGTTCTCGTTAGTGACGATTTTGTTATCGCTGTCTCTGCCATTGAGGAACCACAGCTTGCAGTTCGGCGACGCGGTGAGGATGAGGCGTTGTATGGCTTCGATCTCGGCCCGCTTTGGGGGGGCCTGAGCGTCGATATACCGGTCGATTTGCGCCTGCACGTTCACGTCGAAGATCCTCACGCCCGTCTCATCGGAATGACGAACGAGCTTGTCGGTATCCGACATCGCTCTGCAAATTGTTCGAGGCGTAGGCGCCTTCCGATCCTCGCTGACCAACGTCTACGTCCGGCTCACACCTCAATGCGGGGAATCCACCCCAACTCAGACGTAGTCGAATTTTGCCCTCGGCCCATGCCGTGCTCCTACAGGGTGCAACCGACGGGAAGGTCCAGATCCAGCTGGGCTGACTGCCATGCAGCCCGGCATAGTCATCATCGGTGCCGGCGAGGCCGGCGCCCGTGCCGTCTTCGCTCTGCGCGAGAACGGTTGGTCCGGGGCCGTGTCCGGAAGATCCGGTTCTAGGGAACGCTCGGCGGTAAGCCGCCGTTCTGAGCCTGCCTCACCAGGCAAAGCTTGCCTGGTCGAACACGCAGACCCCACGCATCGCGTCATGGGCAGCCAGACGGTTAGCTTCGAAGTTCCGGCAAGGAACTGAGGCAATATGGGGATTGCATCCTCTGGTTCGGCTCGATGCTCATCCACCGCATCCTGTCGCCCGAGCCGAAGAGGTCCTGTCGGCCCTCTCTCTTTCGCCGGCACTTCGACCGGAAATGCATCGCCTTGCAGCGCGAACCGTCAAACAATACTCTTAGCAACCTGCAGTGCTAACCCCTCGACCGCGACCCCCCATTTATGCCGAGAAGGTGAGCCCGTTTATGTCATGGAAACAATCACATAGCGGTGCCCAGTTTCATTCTGCCGGGCGCGTCAGATCCCCAGACCTAGCATGATACAATCACAACCGTCTTGGTCATGGATTGGTCGTTCGCCGCTAAACAATTGTAGCGGGCCACCCAGCATGCCGGTGGCGGGAGTAACGGTACGCGGCCTGCGACGAGTCTCCGTGGTTCGGGCGCTGGCCACTTACCATCTCAGTTAAGGATTGGCCGATCATGTCGCTCGTACTGGCAAACTATCGAGGCCTTGCTAGTTCCGCCTCGACCACACGTCGTCGCTCTTGCAGGGCTTTCACCTTCCGTTCCGCGGGGGCTATTACCTTCTTGCCGAGCATTGCAAGCAACGGCTCAAGCCCCTCGTATCGGTAGACCGGAAGCATCCAGTCGTACTTCCAGTAGTCCTGGAACATCGCGTAGGGTCGACACGAACCTTCGAGCAGCGGTTGAACGGGGACGGCAAGGTGCGGAACGATAGCCTCCAACTCCTTCGGTATGCTGCTCGGGTCAGTTAGGTCGGCAATGATAAAGCGGCTCATGCGGGCCAAAAGGGAGACGGTCTCGGTAATGTCCCGCGCGGCTGGAAGGTCGAAGTCGAATAGGATCGGTAAGTAGTCACGGCTGCGGAGTTCCTCACGGAGGGCGTCGAGGATGGCCTTCCGCTTATCTGCAAAGCGGCCCAAGATCAGCACCGCTTTTTTGCCGATAGTGTCGATGACGTCTCGGATCTTCTCGTTGTGTAGCAGGAGATAGATGAACTGCGCGACTTCAATGTTGTCGACGGTGATTTCGGGTTCGCCCACACGCGTGACGATCAAGCTTTGCTGCTTGGCACCCTCCAGCTTTAGACCCCACGCGGCTACGCCGTAGACGCGGCAGCCGCTAAGATCAGCGTGCGTAAGGTCCGCGTCGACTAGGGTGACAGCGGTGAGGTCCGCCGCGCTCAGGTTCGCCCCGCGGAGGTCCGCCCCGTTGAGGTCCGCCCCGCTGAGGTTAGCCCAGGGGAGGTCAGCCTCGCCGAGGTTCGCCCCGCGGAGGTCTGCCCTGATGAGGTCCGCCCTGGTGAGCTTCGCTCTGAAGAAGTTCGCCCCAGTGAGGTCCGCCCCGGTGAGGTCCACCCCGTTGAGGTTCGTCTCGCGGAGGTCCGCCTCGCGGAGGTCCGCCCCGCGGAGGTCCGCCGCGCGGAGGTCCGCCCCCTTGAGATTCGCCTCGCGGAGGTCCGCCCCGTTGAGGTCCGCAGCGTTCAGGTTCGCCCCTGGGAGGTCCGCAACGCGAAGGTTCGCCCCGCGGAGGTCCGCCCTGATGAGGTCGGCCCTGGTGAGGCTCTCTTTGAAGAGGTTCGCTCCGTTTAGGTCCACGCCGTTGAGGTCTGCCCCGCTGAGGTCCGCCCTGCTGAGCATCGCTTTGAAGAGGTTCGCTCCGATGAGGGCCACCTTGCGGAGGTCCGCCGCGCTCAGGTCCGCCCCGTTGAGGTCCGCCCCGTTGAGGTTCGCCCCGTTGAGATCAGCCCCGCTGAGGCGCAGATGGATGTCGGGGTTCTCGTGACGCCACGCGTTCAAGGCGGGCACGCCCTGCTTGAGTAATGCGACGTGCTCGGCGCTCGCCATTGGAGTATCCCGGAGTTGCTGAGACGGATATTCGATGAAATGCCGGCGCTATGCAAGGACGACCCAAAAAGAATGCGATGCCTCGACCAGCAAATCATCGATATCCTCAGCAAGGACCATCCCCAGAGTCTGCGCCATGCTTACTACTGCCTGACAAACCCGCCTTCCCGTATTGGTCTTGAAGGATATGGCTGGGTACCGCGCGGTGAGGCAATGCTTGCTCGCATTGCGCCGCGATGGGCGCAGCCCGTTCGGCTGGACAACACATGCGACGCACGCGGCTACTTCGTTAGCACCTTCGACAACCCGGCCGGCTTCCTACGCGCACAATCCGGCCTGTATGGCGCTGATTTGTGGAAACAGGCCGGAATCCTCGCCGAGCTATGGTGCAAGTCCAGGAGTATACCCGGTGCCATTGTGGGAGACGGCCAAGAACTGGCAGTGAGCCTTTGGCATGCAGGTGGTTTCAAAAATTGGAGCTTAGCTTTTCAGGCCGCCTGCGCCCGGAATGGACGAGACGACGGCCGGCCAGGGATCATAATTGGAAAATTCCAACTCAAAACGGTCCGAGCTAGTGGGGGCACGTCACCGCAGCCGAATGCGTAGGCTGGGAGGAGCAGAGGACGATGAAAGCGAGCAAGCTTTCAGCAAACCGAAGCCTCAATCCTGTGGGTGAATCTTGTGTGGTCGAACGTAGTCATTCGGCTCGATCCTCGATGCCGTACTTGGTTCGCACCGCGTTAGCCTCCTCACCATGGCCCAACTTGTCGAGCGAGTCAGCAGTGACGCGCGCTGAGTCCTTGGTCCAGCGGTGATGCGAACCCAGAACCTTGTCATGTGCAGCCAGTGCCGATCGGCCAAGTTCCAAAGCAAACAACGGTTCACCTCTGGTGAGCATCAACGACGCGAGATTTCTTCGAGCGCGATTTGGATTCGGGTGCTCCGGCCCTAGCGCCTTTTCCCATATCGCAAGTGCGCGCTCGTAGCGCGATTGTGCGCCCGCCAGGTCGCCCTCTCCCTGGAGCAGGTAGCCGAGATTGTTCAGACTTAAGGCTGTGTCGGAATGCTCGGGACCGAGCGTCTTTTCATAGATCGCCAGCGCTCGCTCGCTGAGCAGCCGTGGCCGTGCAAGGTCGCCCTGGGCGCGGAGCAGTAGGGCCAGATTACTCAGGCTCATCGCAGTGTCGGGATGATCGGGACCGCGCACCTTCTCGCGGATCGCGAGCGCACGTTCGGCAAGCGGTCGCGCACTCTCAAGGTCACCCTGACTCTGGATAAGCAAAGCAAGATTATTTAGGCTCACGGCGATCTCAATATCCTCCGGCTCACGCATTTTTTCGTGGATCGCCAGCGCACGCTCTAAAAGCGGCCGCGCCGTCGCAAGATCCCCCTGGGCACGCGCCAAGTTGGCTAAGTTGTTGAGTCTAATACCAGTATCGGCATGCTCGGAACCGTGCACTTTCTCATCCATGGCCAGAGCACGCTCGAAGAGTGACCTGGCCTCCGCATAGACGCCAAGCGCGGATTGGCGGTACGATCCAGCTCGATCTAGCAGATATGCGGCACCGTTCTCCGCACCAGCCGGAACGACGCCGTCGCCGACCAACGCAAGCACGAGTGTGTCTAAACGGCGAGCGCGGGGCCACGTTTTTGGATCGTCCCAGACGTTTGTCGGGTAAACGGTCGCGGTCGCTTCAATAAGGGCACATCGGACTTCTTCACGCGCCTCGCTGTCACGCCGCGCAACTGCAACCTCCCGGACAAGCCTGTGCAGACGAACACAATCGGTTGTGATCGCGGGATCGCGCTCATCGAAGATCATCTCACGGTCAACGAGCGCGAAGACGCGCAACGCCGCCAGCGCCTCAATCAGGCCATCGTCCGCCAGGCCCGCCGCCAGCGCCCATCCAAGCTTCTCCCTTCCCTCGGAAAAAAGGAACAATGGGATTGGCTCAGGCCCTAGCAGCGCAGCATGCACGATCAGTGGCTCGGCGGCCGCATGCAGTTTCGCGGCTTCCTCAATCGCAAGGGAAAAGGTTTTAGCGACCGTTAGGCCGTCGTGATACTCGGCTGGCGCGTGGCGCGTATCGTCGAGGTACTTGGCCGGAGCCGAATCGAAGCGCTCTCCGTATTCCGCAAGGGACACTTCCAGCCGCTCACAATAGGCTGCCGCCTGCTCGTGCGCGAGAGGTAGGCCGCCGAGCGCCACCGACAGCGCCTCGGCAGCAACGCGCTCAGTGATACGGCCTGTACGAGCGAGGAGATAATCGGCGCCGACCTGTTTTGGCCAAGTGCGTATTTCTATGGGCTCCGCGATACCACGCCAATTGTGCGCGTTCGAGGTGACCAGCAAACTTGCCGCCCCGCCGCGTGGCAGATAGGGTTGAAGCGCTTCGGCGTTCATAACATTATCGTACACGAGCAGGACACCATCGCCTTCGAGCCGCAATCGCTCCATCACAGCGGTGAACGCTGGCTCTTCCTTCTCGTTAGCTGCAACCCAGTTGAGCCGGGCACCAAGGCCCACAAGATCGGTGCGCATCGTCGTTTCGGTCTGCGCCCGTATCCACCAAGTTGCACGATAGCTGCTGCGGTGACGGTCGGCATAAGCGGCTGCCAGCGCCGTCTTTCCCACCCCGCGTAGCCCATGCAACGCTGTGATCGCGACCCGCCCCTGGTAGCGGATGAGAGCCGTCTCGATGGCAGCAAGCGAATCTTCGCGCCCAAGGAAATGAATTGGGACCCGAATTGGGATGTTAGAGACCGCAAATGCCTCGCCAGGATAGGCAACTGGCGCCGACCCTGCCGGGCTTAGCATAAACGCCCGGAAGCGATGATGCGCCTCATCGTTCGAAATGCCATATAGCTCGCAGCGGCGGTAGTGGTCGATGAGGCTCGGCAGTCGGCATGTTTTGACAGCGACGATAAGTACGAAGCCCGGTCGCCGCGCCGCCGCCTGCCACATGGCAGCGTTGCGTTCCAACGTTGAGTACGGCGCTCTAAGATAGTCATCCGAGACGACACACAGCACATGGTCGGCGGCGTCATGCCGCGCCTCCATCCAGGCATAAATGTCTTCGCCGCTTTTGATCTCCAATTCGTGAAGGTGCGGCGCATGCCCGAGCCCGCACAGCGCCTCCGCAATCCAGAATGCCCAGTCGCGATCGGCATTCGTGTAACTGACGAAGATATCCGCCACGTCTTTCGCCCCACTCAGACCTATACACCTCTGCCAGATCATTAGGTCCGGTGCGATTGTAAGCAAGCCCCGCGGAGCCGCCGCAGGGAGCTGAATGTCGAGAATACATCTAGATCCTTGGCCAGCGAATTTCAGCCGTATGCCCGGACTAGCATTTTCGCCTTCTCGCCCATGAAAGACTACTGCGGAACAAAAGTGCCGCTCGCCCGAACTGCAGCAAAATGAGTGATGCACCTGCAGCGAAGCGTGACTTGCGCTGATCTGTCCGCGGCTCGTTTATCTGTCAGTGGTGTTGTGCCGGCCTGGACCCACTGTCTGTCGAGCGTCTCCTATGAGGTCACCAAAAGATTTGTTCTCCCAAATACGACAAAGTGGAATGAATGAAGATGAGATAATCGGAACTTTCTCTCAACGCGCAGTAATGGCCTAGGTTGCGTATATTTGGTGCCGCGGAAGGATCTGGCCTTCCACCGCCACTTCAATGGATTTGAAAGAGTGGCCCGCGAACCGGTGGAAACACCTAAGGTATTGGCCGGTATGCCTGAAAGGGCAGATCTTGTTCTTGGCACTGAGAAGTCGGTTGCCGCCGAAACGTGTCTCTAGGCATGCTTTCACCTACTGGTTGTAAGCGTAAAAGTATATTGCCATATAGTATTCCCTTGCCTTAATCTCGCCTATGCGAAGATAACGACGAGGCCATTTACTATGGCGCGCATTTTTATCAGCCATTCGACCCGGAACGATGACACGGCGGTGATGGTCAAGGCGTGGCTTGCCGACAACGGCTGGACCGACGTGTTTCTCGATAGGGATCCTGTCCGTGGCATCGCGGCTGGCGAGCGTTGGAAAGATGCGCTTCAGAAGGCGGCACACCGGTGCGAAGTTGTTATTGCTCTTGTCTCCAACGATTGGTTGGTCTCGACTTGGTGCAAGTCGGAGGTCGATGCCGCGAGGCTGATGGGCAAGAAGATTATCGCGCTGCTCATCGACATCGAAAGATCGAGAGTTCCACCCGACCTCACCGACGAGCAATTCATAGACCTTACCGGTGATCCATCAGCCTTCGCTCGTCTCAAGGAAGGCCTCAAACGAGCCGGCCTTGACCCAACAAGTTTCCCCTTTAGGGAAGGCAGGCGTCCCTACCCCGGCTTCGCTTGGCTGGAAGAAGAGGACGCCGCGGTATTCTTTGGGCGTGACGCACAGATCGTGCGGGGGCTTGATGAAATTCGAAGGCTCGTTCGAACTGGCGTCAGCCGCATGCTCGTCATAATCGGGGCATCAGGTTCCGGAAAATCGTCCTTCATGCGCGCCGGTCTTTGGCCTCGGCTCAAGCGTGACGATCAGGCCTGGTTGCCGTTGCCGATCATTCGACCTGAGAGAGCCGCGATTTCGGGCAATTTCGGACTCGTCCAAGCACTCTACACTTTGATAGGCGAGCCGCGGTTCGCCGCCGGATTTCGGCAGCGCGGGCTACCTAGAAGCCGCCTAGAAATTCAATACCTTGTTGAACAGACGGAAGACGGGCTTGGGCAGCTATTGGCGGCGTTGCGAGAGATCGCCCAGGAGGCGATTCTCGGCGAGAACGTCACGCCGCCAACAATAATCCTAACTGTCGATCAAGGCGAAGAGCTCTTCAACAGAGAAGGACGTGAAGAGGCTGAGCGTCTGATCGCAGTTCTGACGAAAACACTCACGTCCGATTCCAGAACATTCGCGGTATTGGTTGTCCGCTCGGATTCTTTCCCTCTTCTGCAGGTGGATCCACACCTTGCCGCCCTTCCGAAAGACGCCTTTACGCTCGATACGATGCTACAGGGTTCTTATCGGGCGGTGATCGAAGGCCCAGCGACCTTGGTCCAGCCTCCCCTGACGATCGATCCGCGGCTAACCGATGCACTACTTGAGGACATATCGGGGCAGGACGCCTTACCACTGCTCGCGTTCACACTAGCCCATCTTTATGAGAATACCGCGGTTGACCAGAAACTTACCATTTCCGGTTATGACAGAATCGGCAGAGTCAAAGGAGTAATTGACAAGACCGTCGTGCAGGCTTTCGCGGAGGGCGTTGCAAGGGGCGAAGTGCCGAGAGACGAGAAGGCTCAGCTCGCGCTTGCTCGCTCCGCCTTCCTTCCGCATCTTGCGCAGATCAATGCGGCTGGCGTGGCTGTTCGGCATGTCGCTGCGCGCAACCAGATCCCTGCCGAAGCAAGTGCTCTGATAGACCGTTTTGCCGACCAGCGTCTCCTAATCCGCGATCGGCGTAAGGACGCGGCTGGCAATGATGTCGATGTCGTGGAGGTGGCGCATGAGGCTTTGCTACGCCAGCCACCATTCAGCGACTGGCTTACTGACGATCGCGAATTTTTGGTGTGGCGTGACCGTCTGAGTCACGCACGCGCAGCGTTTGAGGCCAACGAACGCGGGTTGTTGACAGGCCGTGAACTGACAATTGCGCGCAATTATATTCAACTGCGGGCTGAGCGGGAGATCGAGCCTGCCGATCGTGCTTTCATCCAAGACAGCAGCGCTGAAGATAACAGGCTGCGAGAAGAGGAGGCCGAACGAGAACGTAGTCGCCAGGCCGCAGAGCGCGAAGAGCAGGAGCGGCGTATTCACGATGCAGAGCGAATCGCGGAGGAACAAAAAAAGGCCGCAGCCGCCCGCACCCGAACTGCATGGGTTGCCTTTGCCGGCCTAGTGATCGCTGCACTTGTCGCGACCATAGCGATTTTCCAGTATTTCACGGCGACGGCCGCGGAAAAAGAGGCGAAAAAACAAACAGTTGTTGCCGAAAAGGCACAACACCAGACCGCCCAGCAGAAACAGCTCGCAGAATCAGCGATTGACCTTGGCCAGCGAATTGCCGGTCCTATATCAGCACGCCTCTCAAGGCCCGCCGAAGTAGTGCTATCTGCCGTCGAAACGAAATCATCGATTCCTCAAGCTCAAGCATATCTAGAGATCGCCGATTATTATTTACATTCCTTCGATGTTGAACAAGCAAAAAGGGAAATCGACCTTGCTACTAAGTTAATAGATACGCCTACAAATTCTGGTGACGACATCGATAAAACCGATGCTGAGACAGTCTCTCAGATTGGGCCCAGCGCAGACGCTGCTCCAAACGCGACATCCCAAAATTTTGATTTGGCCGGATTGCGCCTTCATAGAGATGAGTTACTCGGAGACTGCAACTCAAAAGATTATCGTTATTTTCCTAGCGCTCACCATGCCTATGAACTTGCAATAGCGGATTCCAATATATTCACATCCAGTGACCCTAAACTTCAAGTAGAGAAAGATCGAATATCTGTAAAAGACGCCGATATATATATACTGGAGAACAATTTTGATCACGCGAACTTATTGCTATCTAGCGGC
The DNA here is from genome assembly GCF_030160835.1 of Labrys miyagiensis. Classification (GTDB taxonomy): domain Bacteria; phylum Pseudomonadota; class Alphaproteobacteria; order Rhizobiales; family Labraceae; genus Labrys; species Labrys miyagiensis. The sequence goes on from NZ_BSPC01000002.1 coordinate 10,095, forward strand.
GAAGAGGATCTATTAAAGCACTTAGACCAAACAGACGCCTTGGTTGAAATGGGAAAACTTAAGCATATGCGGGCCGAAATTGGTATTAGGAAAGCGAAGACAGGCGATATACATACAAACTTTGCCGATTCCGAATCTTACTATCGTCACGCTCTGAGTAAAGCGCCTACCAATGATGAAATAAAGTTAAGCTTTGCTGAGATGTTGACGAGGCGCGCAGATTATTCGCGCCAGAATGCAGAAGTAAACGCCACTAGCGACTACGAAGCGGCCTTTCGATTGTACAAGAGTGTTCTTGCCGACGATCCTACATCACAGCAGGCAACCGTTGGGCTTGAATACGTTCGCTATGGCGAACGAAAGTTAGGCGTCATCGCCGATGCGGAAAAAGAGGAGAACAATGCCAAAGTGGCAATAGTGCAAGCAATTGATGACGAGTTTAGCAATGGGATAGGCAAATTTCATTTCGGCATGACACCTGTACAGGTTAATGCGTTGCTGAGCGAGCCTTTTGGGGACATCCAGAACATGTCTTCAGATTTGCCTGACGGTGCAGAATATGAGGGCAACACATATATTTGGAAGTATCTGCGCGACGAGCCGGAGTTGGCATTGCCGGAGTTCAAGGACACGTGCACATTCAATTCAGCTTTCGTTGTATTCTTATTTTCAGAGAGTGGCTTGATAAAAATTGGATATCACGCAATGCAGACGCCCGATGCTTGTCCGTCTCGAAGCAGTTTGGTCGATAGTTTTGCATCTCGATTTGGGTTAATAGCGACTGGATCAAACTCATATCGAGGCTTTTCATATCAGGATGACACCTTGGGAATATCGGCGAAGACAACATCTTATTCGGTTTTAATTGAATTTACTCAACGATGACATTTATTAGGGTACCTGCAGCGCAGCGGCCTTTGGTTGAAGCTGTCTAAGCGATATAATTGGCGTCGCCTACACAGAGACACAATATCTGACACCTATTTCTGCAGACTGGGAGTGCTCAAGCACAATCTTGTGAGGTGAGGCGCTCACCTAAATGGTCATGTGCCTCAGCCTCCACGGGGCTTGGTCAGGATCTCATAGGTGCAAACAAACGATTTCCCTGCGACGCGGTAGGTATCAGAAGGATTGTCGGGCTCCTGGACGATTGCGTCGCCACTCTTAGCGATCATACTTTCGCCCCAGGGCGCGGTGAAGACGAAATTCCCCTCTTGTTCGCCAACAATGAAATACCGAACCTCGATCGAAGTCGGCCGAAATTCTCTCCACGCCGCAGACGCTTTCTTGCCATCTCCCGGTTGATAGAGTTTCCTAAAGTTCGCTTCAGCAACCAGGTACTCCTCGTTACCCGTTTCTGGGCAGCGATTGCGCACCACCATATCACCAGCCCTGGCCGGCTTGCTCCGCGTTTCCTCGCCTTCGCCCTTGATGAAGGTAATAATGATCTCGCCTTGCTTGGCGGGACGGGCATCGACGGCCTTGTTCTTTCTGGCGACGCCGACCCGGCCGGCTGCTTCAGCCGCCTTGAAAAGTCTGCCAACATCTTTCCTCGGCAAGGTCACACTCATTGACGGACTACTCGCACCAACAAAGGAAAACGCCAAAGTTAGCGATAGGATCCACTGCATGCAGAAGGGGCCAAATGATCGCGTCTGATTGAAAGGGGCAATAAGCATTTTCTTGTTCCTGCCCATCGAGTAGCCAGTGCCCTAGGCGCGATAGCTCAAGCTAGGATTTGGAAGTCTCGATTTCGGCCTTGATAGAGAGAGTCGAAATGCCTTCGTTAGCCAGATAGGTACCGGTCTTACCATTGAGCATGGGTACGGGCCGTTCCGAGCCCGCGTGATGCAAGGCAATCACGTGCCACATTTTGGCATCGAATACCGGGCTTCCCGAGCTTCCGCGCTCAGTAGGCGTCCTGTAATGGACGCGACACACGCCTGGTACGAGCGAGTTGCTGTTGGGCGGTCCCTCGTGATCAAGAAGCTGGTTGTCCTGGAGAGAAACCGACAACTCCCGGCCGCCGGGGTAACCGATGACATAGACCCTCGCCGCTTCCTCTACAACCGGCAGGTCCCGGGCAAGCGGCATCGGCTCGATTTTCGTGACTTCGCCCTCGAGCTTGAGGAAAGTCGCATCGTGGCGCGCCACAGGCCTTGTCCAGACGACACTAGCTATATTGTAGCGCTTTGCGGTGTCCGCAGCTTCGAAGATGACTTCGGCCTCCTCAGGTCGAATCCCCGGCGAAAGACCGAGAGGATTAACCACATGCCAGTTGGTTAGCACCAGCAGGTCGTCTGGGGGCTCCAGGCCAAAATCGCCAGCGCGGACCAGGAAGCCGGTGCCCACGCGGCCAAAATCCTTCAGCCGGATCGAGGCAACGGCAGCAGCACGTTCCAGTCCGCGTCGCATCCATTCATAGGTCTTCGGTCCATCCTTTCCGAGCACGGCCTCCAATGTCGCTCTTTGCGGCTCGAAGGATCTGAGTTCGGTGACATCGCTGGGGGTAAGTCGCAGATCCTGGTTTTCAAGTTGGAGTAGACGAGCGCGCAGTGCCGCGACAATCGAACGGCCCCTTAAGTCGTTGCCTGAATCAAGGCCCCAGATGTCCGTGAGCTGGCGCAGCGTGCCGGCGACGAGGAAGGCCTTTGTCCGTTCCCCAGCCGCATATGCCTTGATCTCCCTCTCGACGGCGTCCCAGTCACCGAGCCCAAGATGCGCCTCCGCCAGGGTGGCAGAATGCCAATCGTCCCGTTTGTCGTCCGGCACGGTAAGGAGAGTGGCGACGATTTTTCCGGCGATGACAAGCGGGTCGAGATCAGAGCCAACTGAGATATCCAGGCGGCGCGCATGTTTGAGGAGGGCTACGAGATTGACACCGTGCCAGGTGAGCGCCGGATCCGCTTCATACGGTTCTCGATAAGATGCGATGGCGTTCTTCAAGGCGTCGCGGGCCTCGGGGCTCGCCTTGTCGCTCAGCTCAAGGAAAATCTGCTTGTAGGCACGCCCGAGCAGGCCGCCCGCTTCGACATACTCTGAGGGCTTAAGGTTCGGCCGCGCCCGCAACGCTTTCAGTACATCGATCGCCGCTGTGACATTGCCCAGCTCAATGAGACATTGGGCATAGAGGCGCCGGTTCTTCGCATCCTCCGGATCATGGCGGCAGATCGCTTCGGCGAGCTTACTCATCAGATCGTACTGGCGAGCATCCCGCAAATTCTCGACCTGCGTCTTCATGATGGCAAAGTCCTCTGCCGAGAGACGTCGCAGCCGCCGCAGTGACACTTCCGCCTTCTGGCGAACTTCATCGAGTGTCGACACGTAATCCATATGTCGGCTCCGCTAAAAGCTGAAACGATTCCAGCAAAACTTTGTCGGCCTAGCTGCCGGTTCCGATCGTGCCAGCCACATCGGAGCGCACGAGATCGTCTCAAAATTTGGGATACAGAGGAACAAGCAGACTAGTCGATCGCAAAAGTATGCAGTGATTGACGATAGCATAACGAGACCTCCCATTTATTAGTTCGAATATAATATGAATATCGACGATACACGCCTCAAAGCCATCTCCCAAATTCATGGTAGTATTGAGGAGCTTCCGATTCGGCTGAAATTTATGGAAAAAATGCCCGCCAATCTTTGGATCGGGACGGACGTCGGTTGGTTTTGGGCATATGTTGCCACGCTGCTCGCTGCCTGTGTGACTCTTCATTCCTATCGATTAGATACCGTCAAACGCCAAAGCAACGGGGCGCTCGGTACGGCACCAAGGGTAAAAGCTACGTGTTTCCACTCAACGTCAAAGCCGGTTCGTTTCCGACATTCCTGCGCGAAGATTCGACTTTCGAAGAATTGATAACAAGGGGATGAAGCGTGAGCACTCTTCTCGATCAGCTGAACAAACTGCGGAACTACAATGCGTGGGTTCGAAGCAGCGATTCCGAGCTCGCGGAGGAATCGCTTGATCAAGGCGCGGGACTTGAATCCTTGGCGCCGGATCCGTCGCCTGAGATGATCGATAGACGGATCGAGCTTGAAAGCATCGTCATGCGCCGCGAGCGGCCGGTGTTGGCAATCCGAGACAACTCGACGAAGCTGGAATTCATCGACGAGGCTGATAGCGAGATCTGGCGAGCGCGATTGGAAAAAGCGAGGCCGATGTTGGATCTGGTCATCCCGGCGATCGGACGTGTCGATCTCACGGGTGCCCCATTAAGCTGGGTAGGCACGGGCTGGTTGGTTGCCGACAACATCATAGTCACCAATCGGCACGTGGCACAGGAGTTTGCCGAGCGCAAAGGCGACGAATTTACTTTCAAGATGGGTGCTGGCGGACAGATCTCGGCAAGCGTCGATTTCCTGCAAGAAATCGACAATTGGAAGCAATTGATCTTCAAACTCATAAAGCCCCTCTACATCGAGCAGGCGCCTGATATCGACGTTGCCTTCTTTGAGATTGAGAAGGTTTCCGGCAATGACAAGCTTGCAAAGCCGATCGACCTCGCCGCGCAGATCGCGGTGACCGAGAACATCGTCACGATCGGCTATCCCGCCTACGACAGCCGTATCCCCGAGCCCGACCTGATGGAGCGGATCTATGGCAAGATTTACAACAAGAAGAGGCTTGCACCCGGCGGGGTTACGAAAGTGGAACCGACGCGCTTGTGGCACAATTGCACGACACTGGGCGGTAATTCGGGCTCCGTCGTCTACGATCTCCACAGGGGAGAGGCGCTGGGGCTTCATTTCAGCGGCAGTTTCCTCAAGACCAACTATGCCGTGCGTGCCGATGTCGTAAGGGGTTTGCTCGATAGGGTAAGGCAAGGGCGCGCCAGCAATCGCGCGGAAACGAGAACCCCGCAAACCAAGCTTCCGGAGCCGCCGGAAATGCTTGCCACAAGGTCAAGTGTGACCGGTGTCGTGCGCCAGCCGGGCAGGCACGGTGTCAGCCTCACCATTCCCCTGAAGGTAAATGTCTCGATCGAGATCGATCCAGCCTGGATCGCCAACCAAAGGCCTCCCCAGAGGCAAGCGTTCGCAGGAGGCGATGATACCGAGGACTATATCGATGAGAACGAGGGGGTTGCTGAGGATTACCGGGACCGCGTTGGCTATGACCCCGCCTTTCTGGGCGCAGAGTTCGAGGTCACCCTGCCGGTCGTCCAGCGTAATGCCGAGGACGTCTTGGAATTCGACGTCGGCGGCAACAAACAGAGCGAGCTTCGTTACGAACACTACTCCGTCGTCATGAGTCGAGGCCGTCGCATGTGCTTCCTGAGTGCCTGCAATATCGACGGCAATCAATCGAGGAAGAGTGCGCGGGTAGCGTGGAAATGGGATCCGCGCATTCCCCGAAGCCAGCAAATCATGAAGGAATGTTATGGCAGTCCGCCCAAGTTCAGCCGCGGACACATGACGCGTCGTGAAGATCCAGGCTGGGGCACGCCCGATATTGCCAAATTGGGCAACGAAGATTCGATGCATGTGACCAACACCACACCACAGATGCAGGCCTTCAACGCTCCGATCTGGCTGGCTCTGGAGGATTACGCCCTCCAACATGCCAAGGAGGATGCGATGAAGATCTCGGTCTTCACTGGTCCCTATTTTAGCGAAAAAGACCCGACCATGTATGGCGTGCGCATTCCGCTTGCCTTCTGGAAGGTCATTGCGTTCATACACGATGAGACCCAGCAGTTGTGCGCAACCGGTTATGAGATGAACCAAGAGCAAAACCTGCAGCCGGAAGAGGAATTCGTGTTCGGCGCCTTCACCTCACCACAACTCAATATGGCCACACAGGTTTCGATCCGTTCGATAGAAGCTCGCAGTGGCGTCGACTTCGGCCGGCTCGTCGATGTAGATCCGCTTGCCAGCAGCTATGAGAGCGTTGAGGGCAGCCCCACCAGAGGCGCGTTACTTACGTTAGAACAAATTCAGTTCGTTCGTTGAGTTCGAGTGTAGGCATAGCACCATCACGTCTTGGAACCCCGGTGGCGCTGCCAGTCCGCTATCGTGAAAGAGGCCGGAAACTCTAGCCTCAGGCGGTCCAACAAATGGGGGCGGATCAAAGAGGCCGGAAACTCTAGCCTCAGGCGGTCCAACAAATGGGGGCGGATCAAATGACCCCAGGACTTTAATCGCCGCTGGATGACAAACGGGGCCAGGTCACATGTAGATCAAAAATTATGACAGCAACACCAGCCGATGCAGGATAACAAACCGCTGGCCGATGAGAACCAACTCAACAGAGTTGCTTCTTCGCAAATCCTATTCGCACAACATCGCAAAGAAGGCGCAAAGCAAATATATACTTTCCGCCGTAATAATCCGTTCTGAAAGTTGGTTTCTACCCTTAATGCTTTCAGCGTCGGTTCGAGGCTAGACCTTGGGGTGGACGATGTGGAGTTGAGAGTGCTGGCCGCCCGGAACTAAATGCTCTACAGTTCGGGCGTCAGGCGACGGAACGAGCGTCTCAGGAATATGGACACACTTTAGGGGCCAAAATGAAAGAGGCGCATTGGGACAGTTTAGTCGCAGGCCTCCAATGGGGAAGCTGCGTCCTGGTTCTTGGCCCTGATATTCCCGCAGTTCCAAGAAGAGGTACCGTTATCGACATTGATAAGGTAGGCAGTGTTCGCGATGCATTTTGCTGTAGATTAGCTGGACTCCTCGAGGACGAAGGCCAACGTGTCGCTGAGCAAACTTTGTTCGCTGTCGCCCAGCAATATGAGGACTCGCCCGCGACCGCAAATCTGAAAACTGTGGCGGCGAGTTTTTTTAGAAATCCGCCTTACGATCCAGGGCCACTACATCAGGCTTTATCCCGACTGCCCTTTAGTCTTATTTTGACGACAAGCCACGATGATCTTTTCGCTAAGGCACTGGGCGCGCAAGAAAAATCTCCATCGCGCTTATGGTACAATTATAGAGGAGAGCCACGCGACAATCGAGACGTGGAAGGTACGCCGTCCCCTGAGGCGCCCATTTTATATCACTTATATGGAACATTTGATGAGCCACGATCTCTTGTCCTTACAGAGAACGATCTACTCGATTTTATGATCAACGTCATACGCGGCCGACCAAAATTACCTGATGGCCTCCAAAGTTTACTCAAGAACAACATACTCCTCTTTGTCGGCTTTGGAATTCGCTATTGGTATATACGGGTCTTATTAAAGTTGCTTCTTAAGGCCTTGGAGTTTTCCACCGGATCTGTTGCGCTCGAATCGCTAAGCGACCTTAACGACCAAGAGCGCGAGCAAACCGTCCTGTTTTACAGACGAGGCACCCGGCTTGAGGTTGTGGAAATGGAAGCCCTAGAATTTGTTCAACAACTGCTTGAGCGTCTTGACAATGCGGGAGGTTACCAAGGCAGGTCTCAAAGACCTCAGCGCCGCGCCCAGATATTCATCAGTTATGAGCGAACGGATCAAGCCGTCGCGAACAAACTGTATGAGGCACTCCCGAAGGATCGTTTCGAGGTTTGGCTTGATACGACATTCCTTCAAGGTGGCGAAGACTGGAACCAAGAATTGGAGGATAAGATAAAAGCTAGCGATATTTTCCTTGTGCTAAATAGTAAAAACTTGGCTAGTAAAGTGATAGGTTTTGTCAACAAAGAAATTGATACTGCGCTGGACCTGCAAAAATATCGGCAGCGAGGAATAGAGTTCGTTGTTCCATTATTGATTGATGGGACGCTGGCGGAGGAGGGCCTAAAGGAACTCCAGAGGTTTCATCAACTCCCGTTGCGGCGTACTTCGTTTGATACTGACATTGCTCAAATCATAAAAAGGATATCTCGCGATCTCCAGCGCATGACTCGCGACCTCAAATCGGAGGCGCTTTGAGATGCTAACAGAGCCTAGAAGCAGATACCCAGGCGCGCAGCCATTTCCGGACGATGCACTTTGGCGAAGGTTGTTTTACGGCCGCGAGCGAGAGTCGATTAAGCTTACTAATCAGATCCTTGCAAACCGTCTCGTTGTAGTGTTCGCGCGCTCAGGAACTGGCAAGAGCTCTCTACTCAACGCCGGCGTTGCAGAGAACCTACGGGCGAACGGCTACATTCCCCTCAACATCCGCTTGAATGTTCCGAAACTTGCGTCTCTCGATCCGATCTACGACACCATTGCTGCCGAGAGCCAACGACAGTCAGTGGAATACGTTGCTGGCGCCAAAGATAGCCTGTGGGATTTCTTGAGAACAGCTGAATTCTGGCGAGACGACGTCCTTTTGGCTCCGGTGCTGATTCTTGATCAGTTTGAAGAGTTGTTCACGCTTCATTCCGAATTCGAGCGCAGCACCTTTGTTGACCAGCTTTCTTACTTGGTGCGTGGTGTGTCACCTCGCATGCAGAATGTTCAGACAGAGGATGCCTCGCAGGTAAGAGCCGACGGCGCTGCCCCTAACGTCAAAATTGTGCTCAGTTTGCGTGAGGACTTTCTCGGTGAACTGGATGAACTCTCAGATAGGATTCCGGGCATTTTAGATGAGCGGTTCCGACTTCTCCCGCTTACGCGATCAGCCGCATCACGAGCATTGTCCGAGCCCGCACGCGTTAATGACCAAAGCCTAGGAGTGCACCCATTTGAACTTGATGCTACAGCACAAGACACGATACTTAATTTCCTGGAAGCTGCGGCTGCCTCTCCGAAAATAATATCGAGAAATGTTGAGCCGTTCCAGCTGCAGCTGATTTGTCAATATCTAGAAAAGGTTGCGAAGGAGAAACAACGCGAAAAGTATCACATTGAGACGAGACTTACGTCGCGTGACATAGGCGGTGAATATCGCTTGCGACGAATACTTAAAGACTTTTTTAGAGAGCAAGTCGCGGCTGTACCTAGAGGTCAGCGACACCGCGTACGTGTCCTCTGCAGTGAATATCTCATTAACCCACAGGGTCGGCGTTTAAGACTAGAGGAGTCGGAGATCAAAAGGATATTGAAAATTGACATCAACACCCTCCACACGCTAGCGCGGGGTAGATTAATTCGGGTCGATATCGTGGCAGATCAGGCCTACTATGAGTTGAGTCACGACTCTCTAATAAAACCAATACTTGAATTAAGAAGACCATATCTTATATTTCAATCGGCATTTCTGATTGTTGTCGTAGTGTTAGGGTTGCTATACGCTTTTGATTTAATTGCTGCACCTATATTGCTGGGCTGGGACAGTCTGGTTGCATTACCAAAATTTCCTTCTTCTACGACTAATATTACACCAAACGACGTGGAATTTAAAAGGAGATTTGATTTATTTATGTTGGTTTCGATTTCTATCATCGGAGGAATTGTGTTGTCGCTTTGGACCTTTGGTAAGTTTCGAGAGCTTGCAGGAAAATGGCGGCGTTGGAGACTTTGAGTAGCGCTGAGTTCGCTCTGGTGGTTGGAATGGGGTCTGGTGGGCGGTGTTATCGACGGGAGCTCGCGCGGAGCCGTCGGCGGAGCGCAGCGCCAGAAACCAGAAATGGCTTCTGTCGGAGGCACTGTCACCGCTTTCGTACAAAACAGGGTCCTTCATGATTGGTCCAGGTGATCCGTAGTTTACAAGGATGCTTTTCGGGTCACTTCAGCTCGTTCGCCAACTTGCTCCAAGGCACCACCTTTATCCCGGGCTGAGCAAGCCATGATGGGACCGCAGCTGGCGAAGCTGAACCTGCATGGGTCGCAATTACGGTCTTTCCGAGATCCAGGCTCTGTTCGACTTCCCAGCGGACCCAACGGCTCTGAGCGGTGCTTTCCGACACGTACACCACAGTGGTCGAACACCGCTTTATCCTTTCGATGATTTTACGCTTTATGTAATCTGCCCGCTCGCTGTCATAGGGCTCGCGAACCGAATGGTCGTTGAACTCGATGTCGCTGTTTTCGTTCTTTGCGTGACTGCGCAGTAGATTTACCTCATTCATGTCTTCTGCTGCAAAGCTGATGAAAACATTCCGCTTCCCACCGGCGAGAGCAGCTTTCGCTTTTTCTTCCAGAGACCGAACGTCTCCAAGGCGATTCCAATTTCCTCCTCCGCCGCCGCCCATTATTCTGCCCTTCCGAACTTGAATTCGTTGCACGCAATGCACTCACCGCACGCTTGTTCGCCGCCTTCGTGGCAGGAATAGGTGCCAACTATTCCCTTCAGCTGAGCAAGCTCCACAACGTCGATCTTGTGAAATTGGGACAGCGGCGCGAGCACTTTGATGGTTCGGCCCATGCTGCGTTCGATCATCCTCTCCGCCTCCGAAAGAAAGGCCGACGTTTGATCCGGGAAAAGACTGGTTTCCTCATGGAGTAGGCCAATGGACACGGCATCGGCTTTTTTCTGAAAGGCGTAGGCGGCTGCAACAAGAAGGAAAAGCAAGTTTCGGCCAGGAGTGAAAGCGTCGTTGACGATATGTAATGAGCGATCCGTCAAACCCGATCGAACGAGAGATCCGAAGCCAGATAAGTGCGCGATCTTTGGCTCCGGAAGATCGAGCCTCGCCATTGCTTTTTTGCATGCGGCAAGTTCCCGATCTCTTGACCGTTGTCCATAGTCAACGAAGAGGGGATATTGAACCAGACCCTCCTCCCGAGCTAAGGCTGCGACCAGGGTGGAGTCGAGACCGCCCGAAACCAGCGTTACGATGCTCATATCCTGGTACCTTCCTGCTTATTTGCCACTCTCATTACAATCCAGATTGCCCAGTCCAAGATCCCCACTGGAAATCCAAGCGCGCGAGCATGGTCACACATGCTTAACTCGTCGCACCGGTATCGCTTCATGGTTGTGAGAGGCTTTGATTGCGCAGTGCGCAGGCCGATCAGCCGCATGTAGTCCAATACGTGCCGATCGAGGATAGCGAGGTCATAGCTCACTCCCGTATTTCTCAAGAACATGCTCGCCTGCTTCGGGCCAAATCCAGGGGCCATTTCGACCAACCAATCTCGCATCGCATAGGGGCTTTCTGACGTCGCCAAAAGAGACCCGAGTGTCCCAAACTGCTCGGATACGCGTCGCTTTGTCGCCGCCAGTTGCCGAGCACGAGCGACCGGAAACCGGTAACTCCGGCCTCCATTTGGGCGCTTTAGTATCGCAATTAGACGTTCCGTGAGGTCTTCTTGACAATTTCTATCGTATAGAACTCCTTCGGCCTCGATTGCGGAGGCTGCATTGGCGGCGAGCATATATGGAACTTGACTGCTCAAAAGGCACGCTGAAAGTTCCCACCACAACCGGCGCTCACTCGTTGCTCCGAAATTTCCTGCGATTCGACTCTCGATTTCCGGACAGATGGCGCAGACCGCAGTGGTCAGCTCTCGAGCAGTGAAGGCTTTCATCGGAACAAACCTTCTACCTCTCGGTTCATTTGCTGCGCGGCTGCCTTTCCGATTCGCTCAGCGATGAAGGCTTCCAGGCGGTTGTTCGAAATAGCGTTCCGTAGTTCCCGCATAAAGGCAGTGTAGTAGTCGATGTTGTGGAAGGCGACCTTACCAGCGAAGTCGATGTTGTCGTCGAGGAAGGCTGCACGCGTGACCGGAGAGTCCGCTACTCCTGTCTGAAAGTTGAAAAAGTCGTAGTGCTGGAAGTGGTGAAGCCGGTCGTGCTGCATGTCTGCGACAACCCGGCACCACTCGAGGCCATCGAAAGTGTCCGCGCCCGCGGCCGTCAAAATCGCGATGCTCCAGGGGTTACCGGTGCCAAGGAGGTGTATCGGCTGATAGTACGGAAGCCGACCGAGCCTAGCTCTAATCGCCATCATCGTTCTGCAGCGCTGGAGAAGGCCAACTCCAAGCTCGCGCTCAGGAATGCCGATTAACTCTGGCTGAAGTTCTTGCGCGACCGCGAAAGCGGTATCAATGAGTATCTCGATATCGTGTCCGCCCCGGGCCTTTTTTGGCGCATGGACAACTGGGAGAGTCTTCAAGCTCGTTGCTGATCGGTCACGCGCGACGGCGCTAATAATTGATCGCGCAGCGACGTCTGGCCTTCTGCTTGGCCGTATATCGTCAAAGCAAAAGATCCAATCGTATGAGGTACCGCTCAACGCGGCGGCCAGATCGGAAGGTTTCCACCGCTTGTTGGTGAGCCTTGAAGCTTCGTAGTTGCCCGAATCTACAAGCACAAATCCGCCGTTCTTACGGTATTCCTCCAATGCTACTCTCAATTGCTCCGGCTTGCGTCGCGCTACCAGATCCCACGCTGAGACCAGCAGGGTAGGATATCGAGAAACATTTAGCGCCTTTACAGCTTCGCTCGGTTTTAGCTGCGTCTCGAACGAAGATGTAGACAGGAAAAGACAGGGCAGATCCAATCCGTTCAAAGTTGCGGGTCGCCTTGGTCGATGGCGAGCCGGCACAACCGCTTCAATCCGGTTCACTAGCGCTCTCAAGCCGGGGTGATCGAACTGCTCATCCCATTCAGACAGATCGCTGTTAGAATAGCCTCCGAATCCGTACGCTGCATCGCTTCCGTCCAATGTGACTGAGACGACGGGTACCTTGTTCTTCTCGGCGAGGCGCACTTCGTCATTGACCGTATCCTTCCGTCGAGATGTCTTGGACCAGAAGACAACCACACATCTGGCCTTTTTGATTTCCTCTTCAATCTCGGTCGCAAAGCGGTGGCGGATCATTTGGTCCCACCACACGCTCCAGGTCTGCGAAAAGAATTCGAATAATTTTGCTACCTGTCTTCGATCCTCTTTGCCGTAAATCAAATAGATATCAGTCACGCCCCCTCCAAATCGCAACGTGAGCTATACAATCTGTAAATCTAAGTAGTTATGTGTGCAACACTAGTTTGTAGAGTTCACGGAGTTAAGCGCTCCAGCCGGCCAAGTACAGCGCCGTTGAAAAGTCGTTGGTTGTTTCGCAGTTTGCAAAATCAGCAAAAGGGGGCTCTACAGATCTGGCTTCCACTAGTGCGATGCATCGCACACCCTCGCCGTTGAGCCGCTTTGCAGTTCGGATCCCTTCCTCGTCAATGCCGTCGACGAGTATAAGAACCGTCGAGAACTGCTCCCGCTCTAAGTCGACCACTTCAAGGGCTGGGCAAATTGTATTCAAACCGAGTTCCGCTAAGCCAAATCGAGCCTCTTCGATTGTGTAGCGCCGTCCCAAAGTATCTATCGCCCCCAAAAGAAGCACATTTCCCGTGTCGCTAATCGGATGTCTTTCGATAAAGCCATCGGCATCAATCGGGCTGAGAGGGGCAAGAGGATTGTCGCAATAAGAGGCGACATGCATGGAAGCCAAACAGGCAGCATCGTGAGGGTCGTGTTTCGCCTCAGCCCAGTAATGTGCGAACGCCGCGGTGAATATATCACCGGTTCCAATCTTAAACACGCGTTTGCTGAGGAAAGGAGGAACAATAGACCGCGCCGAACCGCGGGAGAAAACGAGAGCGCCTTTGACACCCCTTTTAACGATGACGCACGCGGTCCGCCGGTCCATCAGTATCGCATTTGCGGCATCAACCAGGTTGCTGGTTCGAGCTGCGGCTTGGAGTTCGCGCTCGTTGAGGACGAGGGCCAATTCGTTGGTGCTCGAACCGTTCTGATGAAAAGGATCCACATTCTGTGCGCTTTGGGGGTCGTAGACAGTCCTATCCGCTGCAACGATAGCGTCCCCCTCGATGAAACCAAACCGCAGCACAGCATCGCCCTGGACCTTAAGTGAGGGCATTTTCTTAATCTCTGCTCTCGGCGGCTGCAGGTAAGGGCGAGAAAGTGGGTGAAAATAGCCAAATACGATTGGAGTATCTCGGGCCGCGAAGGTTGCCTGGATCGCCAAATCCTGTCGGACGCGATCAAGGCCTCCTTCGCTTTCGATATAAGAGTGCAGCCGGCTATTGGGTGATAGATTGCCTAGAGCGCGGGCTGCTCGACCGCCGGAGCCCCTAATGACGTCCCAGGAGGGGTGAAGGCACAGCTCCCGATAGAGACCGCCTGCGATTTCCATATCCGATTTCTCCAGTGCAAATATCCCTTAGCGCGAAATCCCGTAGGAGGACGAACGGCATGCCGACATGCCGTGGAGCAACGCCAGGGTGAGAATGCCCCACTGCAGAATCATCGCGATAGGCAATGGGATCTAGAATCATATCCACATAACAAAGCTTAATGTTGAGATGCTCCCTATATGTCTTGACACAAGGGTTTTCAAAACTTGCAGACTGCTGGACTCTAATTTTGATCTGCCATTTGGAGCCATAGCGCAACCTGTCGCGGATTGGGACGGACCGAGTGCCATCTGGGCGATGGATGGCAATGGAAGCGCTGTCGTTGACGTCTAGTTCTGTTGTGGCTTGCAGACGTAGCTCGTGGCCGACATTGCGACCGCGAACGGCGATACCGATCATGAGATAGGCGTGTGGCATCGGACGGCATCGCCTCATTTACCTGCCTCAGGGTTTAGGTTACGATCTGCCGTCGTTCGGTTCGAGCTCTCGGCTACAGCGCGACGTTCGCAATCAACGCGGCCATCTCCAGCGTCCCGCGAACAACATGATAAATGAGTTGCTTGTAGATCTTGGCGTTTAGTGAAAGCCAACCATCACAAGCCAGTCAGTCTCGGCTAAATTGAGATGTACGGGAGGTGTATGATTCCGCTGACGAGCGGAATGGTAAAAATCTTCTTACTCCAGCACAACGTGACGAGGATATAGTCGATAGACCCGTAACAGCTTACGAACTCGCAATGAATATTGCCAATCGCACGGTTCGTTGTAAATCTTTGATAGCCTACAAGCCAGACCTCGGTGCCATACCACCCAGATCTGCGGCGTGGGGAATTGGCGTCCGTCAAAATTGTGCTCGCTGTTCTAACGCCTAAAAGCTTGGCATCTCAATGGATGTTGTTCGAGCTAAGGGCAGCTTGGCGTCAGGCCATGCGTAATATTCCGCTTCTTGCTGGGCCAAACCCTGAGGATGTACCGGGGCCAACGCAAGGCATGGCGGGCGGTTAGGTCGCGAGCGCCGCAGGGCTCAATCAATTTCTCGATCAGCTTGCTATGATAACTAGGTGTCCTGAGCGGGACAGACTTACCTCCTTGGCAAAGTTGGAAGAACTTGCAAATTATGTATCGAGCATATCATTCTATGAAGGGACCGAGCGTGAAGTAAAGTCATACCACGGTTCCAAGTGTGCCCGCCTATGGGTTAGGCTGCGACAATTATAAGATAGTTTCGTGTACAAACTTAGTATATTTATGACTTGGAGAGAGACACAGTCGATACTTAGAATTGGTAAATTAAATTTACCACAAAAGAAAATATTGAAATTGTTGGTATTTTTATTTACGAATGAATTGCATTGAGTGCGTATAGAACGGAACCTAATTCGCTTAGTACACCACGTAAGATGACCTCCTGAACTGTACCGCGAATCTGACGCATGAAACGAGAATTACAATAGGTTGTGCACCATACTTGGGTAGGGAAAACAACTATGCCGCGCCCTCTATGTTTCATCGCCATGCCTTTCGGTCAAAAGACAGCAGAGGGGCGAATAGTCGACTTCAACTCCGTGTGGCATGAGATCATTGCCAAGGCCATCAGTGCAGTCGGCATGGAGTCTTTGCGTGCGGATGAGGAACAAGCCGGTGGCATCATCCACAAGCCAATGTTCGAGCGCCTAGTCCTTTGCGAGTTTGCAGTTGTTGATTTGACGTTCGCCAACGCAAACGTCTTCTACGAGCTTGGGGTGCGTCACGCGGCCCGACCTCAGACTAGCGTCCTCATCATGGCCGATAATGTGAGATTGCCCTTTGACGTAGCGATGCTCCGTACCTTGCCGTACAGATTAGGGAGCGATGGCGTACCATCACATGGAGAAGAAGACTCGGAAAGACTGGCCGCGTTGCTTCGTGAATGTCGAAAGGCGCGTGCCAAGGATAGTCCGCTCTTTCAACTGTTGGACGGCATCACGCCTCTGAGCGTTCCGAGCGACAAGACAGACGTCTTTCGCGAGCAGGTCGGATACTCTAAGCGAATGAAAGCGGAGCTTGCTCGAGCCCGCAAATCCGGGCGAGACGCGATAAATGAGGTACGAAAAGCCTTGGGTGAGATCGAAGATGTAGAGTCTGGAGTCGCGATTGATTTGCTACTTTCTTACAGGGCGATCAGCGATTGGCCGGGAATGATCGATCTTGTCTCGGACATGCCGGAGGCGCTTTCCTCGACGGTGATGGTGCAGGAGCAATACGCTTTTGCGCTAAACCGAGCAGGCCGTGGGGACGATGCAGAGCGCATTCTCCTGGAACTGATAGACGCTCGTGGCCCCTCAAGCGAGACGCTCGGCATCCTGGGCCGAGTATACAAGGACAGGTGGGAGGTGGCGGCGAAATCGGGTGAAACCGTTCGGGCACGAGTTCTACTCAAAAAAGCAATCGACGCTTATCGCCGCGGCTTCGAGGCTGACTGGCGAGATCACTACCCGGGTATCAACGCCGTGACGCTTATGGAGCTTAGTGACGTGCCCGATACGGAGCAGGCCAGGATCTTACCTGTTGTTAGCTATTCGGTAGAGAGACGGATCGCGGCCGGCAGGCCCGACTATTGGGACTGGGCGACCCTTCTCGAATTGGCCGTTCTCACAATGGACCGTGCCACCGGCGAAAGAGCCTTGGGAGAAGCTTTGACGGTCATGCGAGAATCCTGGGAGCCTCGAACGACGGCACGCAACTTGAAGTTAATCCGTGAGGCTAGAACGAAACGCGGAAAAGACTTTCCTTTTGCTTCAATGGCGGAGGACACGCTTCAATCAGAGGCCGAAAAGCACGACGACCAGTCAAAGTGTCAAAGTATGGAGTAATTGGGCAATTCAATATTTAGGGCAGGAAAGGGGTGCATATGAACCTGCTTGATCGGCTTCAGAACCATGGTCCCAAACGCATTCTGGCGCTCGACGGAGGCGGCATACGAGGCGCTCCTACTTTGGGATACGTGAATGCTCCACCGGCTAAAGCCGGTGGCTTCATGATTTGATGTCTGAAGCCATCTCGTCGACAGTCGTCGACTACAACACCTCAAAGTCATCGTCCGGAGTTGGTGGCTGCTGATCCTCGATATAACGCTTCCGGACTTCGTCTGTGACGTTGCCGCTCGATGCAACCCAGTACCCTCTGCCCCAAAGATGCTGCCCCCAGTAGCGCCGCCGCAGGCTGGCAAACTCTGACAGCAGCTTGTGCGAACTCTTGCCCTTGAGGAACTGCACTGCTCGTGACACCGATAGTTGCGGCGGAATGCCGATCAACATGTGAACATGGTCGCGGTTGATCGCGCCAGCATAGATCGTCATCTCATGGCTGCGCGATATCTCGCGCAGCAACTCACGACAGCGCTGCCCAACATCACCCCCTTAGGATCGGGTAACGATACTTAGTTACCCACACCACGTGGAATTTGCAGTCCCATACCGTGTGACTTCCACTCTTAGGATCGCGCATGCTCCCACGTTAGCATCCCATCCCTGCCGCCTGAAGGTGGGGGGTTTACGGATCCCCAAGAGGGGACTCTAAAACGCATCGAAAATATCCTTCGCGCATCGCATGGCCGGCCAGATCTTGTCTTGGCTGACTACTTCGACCTGATTGGTGGGACCAGCACCGGGGCTATCATTGCCGCAGCCCTTGCAAAAGGAATGGGTGCCCACGAGGTCGAGAAGATCTACCTCGATTTCGGGGGGAGGTATTTAATAATCGAAAAGACGACACGGGTCTTCCTCGCCCCGGCCTTCTTCGTGGTCGGTATAGCGCTGAGCCGCTACGTCGGAAGCTGAAGGAGTTTTTCGGAGAATTGACACTTGGCGATCAGGCCGTTCGCACAGGACTTTGTATCGTCACCAAACGAGCAGATACGAACAGTACGTGGCCACTGCTGAACCACCCCAATGGCCGATATTTCGACGCCAATCGACAAATTCTTCTGCGCCGCGCTGTACGGCAAGCACAGCGGCGCCTACCTTTTTCGACCCCGAGGCGATTGACATCGGCGGCACTATCAAAGGTGCCTTCGTGGATGGCGGCGTTAGCTTGCACAACAATCCGGCACTTCTCCTATTCTTGGTCGCGACACTAAGAGGCTTTCCCTTCCGCTGGCCTATTGATGAGCATAAGTTGCTGCTGGTTTCAGTCGGTACCGGCTACTGGGATGAAGCGCGTAGCTTCGAGAAGGTCATGAGCGCGCTTGTGGGATTGGGCCTCGACCGTTCCTAGCATGCTAATGGACGATGCCTCATGGCTTAACCAGCTACTCTTGCAATATCTGGCCGCGAGCCCGACGGCAACGGTGATTGATAACGAAGTAGGTAGCTTGGAGGATGATCTCTTAGGTGACCGTCCGACACTCACTTATCTCCGATACAATGCAAGGCTTGAGCATCAAGCACTTCGCGAACTCGGCCTTAGCGCGCTCGCAAGTCGTGCGGAACAATTGAGGGACATGAGCCGGCCTGCCAATCGTCAAGACCTGAACTTAATCGGCGAAATGGCTGCCCAACAAGCTGTCGCGAGCAGTCACTTCCCTTCGGAATTCAATATTCGAACGTAGTAAATAAGGTGGCTTGAGCCAATGATTCTAAGTTGACGCTTCCGCTATCGGCGGCCGGGAATTCCCATCAACCGTTTCGACGGCGAGAGGCGGCGATGCTCAATTTCTGTGGAATAAAAAACACCTCAGAAATTCGTTGCCGTCCACGGCCTGATCCACCACGACTTTAACTAGGAGCGCCACCTTGTCAGCCGGCAAATCTAAAAGCAGAGACGCTCGGCCGCCCTTGTCGAGTGGCGGGGCGTTGCGGTTTAGGCCGCGCTTCGGTTTCAAAATCCGGGTTACTCTGACAACACCATAGCAATGAAGGTATTAGTTGGACCAGGCTCAGGACGCGAATTTTACAACGGGTGCTGCCTTGAAGTATCGGGCTTTTTTTAGCTACGCGCGCACAGATGATAATGTCGCCAATTGGCTCCATCGTCAGCTTGACAAATATCGAACACCAAAAGCGTTAGTCGGAAGCGATGGGCAGTTCGGTGAAGTTCCGGCGAAACTGTTCCCGATTTTTCGTGATCGCACCGACCTTGAGGCGGGAGGGCATGTCGCCGTAGTGCTACAACAAGCGCTCGAGACAAGCGAATTGCTCATCGTGCTCTGCACACCGACATCAGCAAAAAGCCAATGGGTGAACCGTGAATGTGAAACTTTTATTAAACTCGGGCGTGAGAAACGGATTTTTCCAGTAATTGCTGCTGGAGAGCCGGACAGTGTGGATCCGGATGCCGAATGCTTTCCACCAGCTCTGCGAGGCAAGGGATTGCTCGCTGCGGACCTTCGCGAAATCAAGCTGAAGACGGGACGTCTTATAGGTGATGGTCGCAAGGGTGGTCGCCTCAAGTTGATCGCCGGTTTACTCGGCGTGCCGTTGGACAAACTCATCCAAAGAGAACGTGCGAGGCGACGTAGGATGACGGCGTTGCTATCTGCTTTTGCGACTTTGTTTGTGGGTATCGCTATGGTGGCTGTATGGCAGTCGCAGGTGGCAGAGGTTCGCCACGTGCAGTCCATCGCGAACGAGACTCGGGCACTCACTACCGTTTCCGTTGAACCGGCCTCACGGAACCTCAGTAACGAGGTGATAAAGCTGGCAATAGCTCGCTGGAAAAGGAGCAAAACGGATACGGCCCGTTCGGAGCAGGATACCACTCTCGATGCTCTTTCCGGTGCAACATCCGAATCGCCCTACACTCGACTTTTTCGCCACGACGGCCCCGTGTCCGGCGCCTTGTTGCTTCCGGACGGACGTCGGGTGCTGTCCTGGTCAACGGACAGCACGCTGCGACTGTGGGATCTAGCCACCGGACAACAGATCGGTCCGGCCATGATGCATGATCTAGCCGTCGAAGGTGCCGTGCTGGCGCCGGGCGGCCAGCGGGTGCTGTCCTGGTCTCGCGACAAGACGCTGCGGCAGTGGGATCTCGCCAGCGGTCGTCAGATCGGGCCGGCCATGGCCCATACTGGGTTCGTCCGAGGCGCGCTGTTGTTGCACGACGGCCAGCGGGCCTTATCATGGTCCGAGGATGGAACGCTGCGGCTGTGGGACCTCGCCACCGGCCGCCAGATCGGACCGGCCATGGCACACCTGGCCTCGGTCTCGGGCGCACTGCTACTTCCAAGCAATCAGCAAGCGGTATCCTGGTCTAACGACCGGACGGTGCGACTGTGGGACCTTACCACCGGCCGACAAATCGGCCCAGCCATGCAGCACAACGGCGAAGTCATGGGTGCCCTGTTGTTCCCGGACGGCAAGCGGGCGCTGTCCTGGTCGGCCGGCAACGAACTGAGGCAGTGGGATCTGGCGACAGGCCTACAGATCGGCCCAGCAATGTCGCATGACGGTATCGTCGTGGGTGCTGTGCTGTTTCCTGACGGCCAGCGGGCACTGTCCTGGTCTGTGGACAAGACTCTGCGGCAGTGGGACCTCGCCACCGGCCGGCAGATCGGTCCGGCCATGATTCACGTGGCCAATATCAATAACGCGGTGCTGCTACCAGGCGGCCAGCGGGCGCTATCATGGTCGGATGATGAAGCGCTGCACCTGTGGGACCTTGCTACCGGCCGGCGGATTGACCCGGCCATGCTAGACGGGCGCGAGGTCAACGGCGTCTTGATGCCGGACGGCCAACGGGCACTCGCTTGGTCTGGTGACGGCAAGTTGCGGCTGTGGGACCTTGCTACGCTAGACCAGATTGGCCCGGCCATGTCGCATGAGGACACTATCTGGGGAGCCTTGCCGCTCCCGGACGGCCAGCGAGTGCTGTCCTGGTCCCCAGACAGTACGCTGCGGCTGTGGGACCTCGCGACAGGCCGGCAGCTCGGGCCGGCCATGATGCACCCGGCAGGCGTCAACGGCGTCTTGCCGTTTTTCGATGGTCAACGAGCCCTGTCCTGGTCTGCGGACAAAACACTGCGGCTATGGGACCTCGCCTCGGGGCGGCAGATCGGCCCGTCTATGGCGCATGACGACGCCATTTGGGGAGCCTTGCTTCTGCCGGACAACCAGCGGGCGCTGTCGTGGTCAGCGGACAAGACGCTGCGGCTGTGGGACCTCGCCAATGGCCGGCAGATCGGCAAGGCCATGATGCACGCGGCCAGTGTCAATGGCGCTCTGCTTCTGCCGGACAACCAGCGAGCGCTGTCGTGGTCAGCGGATAACACACTACGCCTGTGGGACCTCGCCGACCACCGGCAGATCGGCCCAGCCATGATGCACGATGCCAGTGTCAATGGCGCCTTGCTCCTGCCGGACAACCAGCGGGCGCTGTCGTGGTCAGCAGACAACACCCTGCGGCTGTGGGACCTCGCCAACGGCCGGCAGATCGGCCCGGCCATGATGCACGATGCCAGTGTCAATGGCGCCTCGCTCTTGCCGGATAACCAGCGGGCGCTGTCGTGGTCAGCGGACAACACGCTGCGCCTGTGGGACCTCGCCAACGGCCGG
>NZ_BSPC01000003.1 GCF_030160835.1 Labrys miyagiensis
CACTAGGTTCGTAAAGGCTCTTAAGTGAACCGCATTAGGTCGAAAGACCGGCCTTCTGATGCTTCAGTCCGCTCCAAGCGGGGTATCAGGTTCGCGCTCCGGCGGCTTGGGCTTTGCGACCCTTACCTTCTTGGCCGGCGCCTTGCCGCCCTCGGCCACCACGGGTTCGGGCTTGGGCTCGGCCGGGCCCGCTGGATATTCGAAGCCGAGTTCTTGCTTGCCGTCGTCCTTCTTGACGACGGTGACACGCACCAGGCCACCCGACTTCAGGCGACCGAACAGCACCTCGTCCGCCAGCGGCGTCTTGATGGCCTGCTGGATC
The DNA here is from genome assembly GCF_030160835.1 of Labrys miyagiensis. GTDB lineage: Bacteria > Pseudomonadota > Alphaproteobacteria > Rhizobiales > Labraceae > Labrys > Labrys miyagiensis. Next base: position 323 of record NZ_BSPC01000003.1, read on the forward strand.
AGGCGGGCCATCGGGCGGGCGCCCATGAACTCGTCATAGCCATTGGCCACCAGCCAGGTGCGGGCGTCGTCCGCAAGCTCCACCGTGACGTGGCGGTCGGCAAGCTGCACCTCGAGCTGGGCGATGAACTTGTCGACGACCTGCGTGACGATCTCCTGCGACAGATGGTCGAAGGCGATGGTGGCGTCGAGACGGTTACGGAACTCCGGCGTGAACAGCCGGTTGATCGCTTCCAAGTCGTCGCCCTCGCGCTTGGACTGCGTGAAGCCGAAGGCCGACTTGGCGAGATCCGCCGCGCCCGCATTGGTGGTCATGATCAGGATCACATTGCGGAAATCGACGGCCTTGCCGTTGTGATCGGTCAGCTTGCCGTGATCCATCACCTGCAGGAGGATATTGAAGAGGTCCGAATGGGCCTTCTCGATCTCGTCCAGCAGCAGCACGCAATGCGGGTTCTGGTCGATGCCATCGGTGAGCAAGCCGCCCTGGTCGAAGCCGACATAGCCGGGAGGCGCGCCGATCAGGCGGGAGACCGTGTGGCGCTCCATATATTCCGACATGTCGAAGCGCAGCAGCTTGATGCCGAGCACCTCGGACAGCTGGCGCGCGACCTCGGTCTTGCCGACGCCGGTGGGGCCGGAGAACAGATAGTTGCCGATCGGCTTCTCGGGATCGCGCAAGCCGGCACGGGCGAGCTTGATCGCCGCCGAAAGCTGCTTGATCGCCTTATCCTGGCCGTAGACGACACGCTTGAGATTGGTCTCGAGGTTCCGAAGCGTCTCCGTATCGTCCTTCGACACCGACTTGGGGGGGATGCGGGCCATCGTCGCAATAGTGGCCTCGATCTCCTTCACGCCGATTGTCTTCTTGCGGCGGCTCTCGGCCACCAACATCTGCGAGGCGCCGGTCTCATCGATGACGTCGATCGCCTTGTCGGGCAATTTGCGGTCATTGATGTATTTGGCCGACAGTTCCACCGCCGCCTTGATGGCTTCGTTGGTGTAGCGCAGCTTGTGATAGTCCTCGTAATAGGGCTTGAGGCCCTTGAGGATCTCGATCGTGTCGGGAATGGAAGGCTCGGCGACGTCGATCTTCTGGAAGCGGCGCACCAGAGCGCGGTCCTTCTCGAAATACTGGCGGTATTCCTTGTAGGTGGTCGAGCCGATGCAGCGCAGGGCGCCGGCGGCAAGAGCCGGCTTCAACAGATTGGACGCATCCATCGCCCCGCCCGAGGTCGCCCCCGCGCCGATCACGGTGTGGATCTCGTCGATGAACAGGATCGCGCCCGGATAGGCCTCGATCTCCTTCACCACCTGCTTCAGGCGCTCCTCGAAATCGCCGCGATAGCGCGTGCCGGCAAGCAGCGTGCCCATGTCGAGCGCGAACACCGTGGCGCCGCGCAGCACTTCCGGCACATCGCCCTCAATGATGCGGCGGGCAAGGCCTTCGGCGATCGCCGTCTTGCCGACGCCGGGGTCGCCGACGAAAAGCGGGTTGTTCTTCTGGCGGCGGCACAGCACCTGGATGGTGCGCGTGATTTCCATGTCGCGCCCAATCAGGGGATCGATCTTGCCGTCGCGGGCCTTCTTGTTGAGATTGACGCAATAGGCGTCGATGGCGTCCTGCTTCTTCTTGGACGGATCCTCGCCATTGTTGCCGGGCGCCTTGGCGCTTTCGCCCTCGCTCTCGTCGGCGCCGCGCGGGGGCTTGGCTTCCGAGAGGCCCGGACGCTTGGCGATGCCGTGCGAGATGTAGTTCACGGCGTCATAGCGCGTCATGTCCTGCTCCTGCAGGAAATAGGCAGCATGGCTCTCGCGCTCGGCGAAGATGGCCACCAGCACATTGGCGCCGGTGACTTCCTCGCGGCCGGAGGATTGGACGTGAATGACGGCGCGCTGGATCACGCGCTGGAAACCGGCCGTCGGCTTGGCGTCGTCGCGCCCGTCCGAAACCAGGTTCTCGAGCTCGGTGTCGATATATTCGACGAGGTTGCGCCGGAGAATGTCGAGATCGACATTGCAGGCGCGCATCACCGCGGCCGCATCCTGATCCTCGATCAGGGAGAGCAACAGATGTTCCAGGGTCGCGTATTCGTGGTGGCGTTGGTTGGCAGCCGCCAAAGCGCGATGGAGGGACTGTTCGAGGTGTCTTGAAAAGGATGGCACGATCAGTTCCTCACTTTTCTTCCATGACGCATTGCAGCGGATGCTGGTGCTTACGTGCAAAATCCATAACTTGTGTCACTTTGGTCTCGGCGACCTCATAGGTGTAGATGCCGCACTCTCCCACACCATTGTGGTGAACATGCAGCATGATGTGGGTGGCGCCGTCCCTGTCCTTGTTGAAGAAACGCTCCAGCACCTCGATGACGAATTCCATCGGGGTGTAGTCGTCGTTCAGGAGCAGGACACGGTAGAGTTTGGGGCGTTTGGTGACGGGCTTGGTCTTGGTAATGACGGCAGCGCCTGTCCCGTCGCCGCCCCCCGGGGCCCGCGGCTCGCGTGCCATGCCGATCAGGACGCCCTCGTCCCGCGCGGCCATTTTCTTAGATTTAGAAATTGGTGAATCTTCCATTTCGACAACCGCAATCTCTGCAGCCTAACACGATATGCGCGGGGGAAAAGAGCTTCCATTGCCTCAATTTAGGATCACCCCCCGTATTTCGCTAGTGCAGCAAGCTGCAATTATAGGCGCCCAAAGCTGAACGCGTCGTGAAATCCGTTGGTTCGAAGGCCCCCTGGCTTTTCGGCCGGAGTGCGACCAAAATGCCGCAGGAAGGGATAATCTTCGAGCACGATCGCAGCCGACACTTAACCGATCCGTAACCGCGTCCTTCTAGGTTTGTTGACTGTGTCGTTCCTGCACGGCACGGCGTGATCAGCCCCTTGTTCTTGGGACAAAGGGATAAGCCCCGAAACGAAGGGCGAGCATGGCCGCCGGCCAAGCAGGGACAGGTAAGTGGACGGCGTCTTTTGCGCCGGTGAGTATTGGGGACTTTGCATGCTATCGCGATGGATCGGGGGCGGATTTGCCCGGACCACCACAATGGTTGCAGCCGGCATTGTAGCATTCACGGCGACAATGACCCTTCATCCTGGAGACGCGGACGCCCGGCGCCGCGTGCATCATGCAACGACCCAGAGCAAGTCTGTAAAGCACCTGCGCGGCAAGCGGGTGCGTGCGGCGGCTCAGTCAACGGGCGGGCTGCCCGCGGACATGATGAACAATCCGCGCTATGCGGCGATCGTGGTCGACGTCAAGACCGGACGCACGCTCTATGAGGCGGCGCCTGAAGCCCTGCGCCATCCCGCCTCCATCACCAAGGTGATGACGCTCTATCTGTTGTTCGAGCAGCTCCAGGCCGGCCGCCTTACCATGGCGACCCCCCTGCCCGTCTCGGCCCATGCCGCGTCCCAGTCGCCCACCAAGTTGGGCCTGCGCGCGGGGCAGACCATCCGCGTCGACGACGCCATCAAGGGCATCGTCACCCGCTCGGCCAATGATGCGGCCGTCGTCGTCGCCGAGGCGCTCGGCGGCAGCGAGGGCAATTTCGCCCAGATCATGACCCGCAAGGCCCGGGCGCTCGGCATGATCAGGACGCAATATGTCAACGCTTCCGGCCTGCCCGATGACCGGCAGATCACCACCGCACACGACATCGCCATCCTCGGCATGGCGATCCAGAAGCGCTTTCCGGCCTATTATCGCTTCTTCGCCACCAAGAGCTTCGTCTTTCGCGGCCGCGAGATCGGCAGCCACAACCATCTCCTGGGCTCGGTGGACGGTGTCGACGGCATCAAGACCGGCTATACCACGGCCAGCGGCTTCAACATCCTGACCAATGTCCGCCGCGACAACCGCCAGCTCATCGCCGTGGTCATGGGCGGCCGCAGCGCCGGCTCGCGCGACGTCGTGGTCCGCCGCCTGATCGATGCCTACATGCCGTCCGCCTATGCCGGCGCGGCCGACCGCTCGGTGCCGCAGGCTCAGATCGCCCAGGCCGATGACGAGGATGCCGGCGCCTCTTCCGTCGCCATGGCGCCGCAGCGCCTGCCGACCGTGCGCCCGGCCGTCGTGGCCGAAGCGCCGAAGACGCGCCTCGCAGCACCCGTCGCCGCGCCCCTGCCGCCGCAGACGGTCGGTGACGACCAGGTCGACGCCGAGGCCGCTCCCGCGCAGCAGCCCCGCCCGCAGGTCGTGCCGGCCAAGCCCGCCATT
>NZ_BSPC01000004.1 GCF_030160835.1 Labrys miyagiensis
CACTAGGTTCGTAAAGGCTCTTAAGTGAACCGCATTAGGTCGAAAGACCGGCCTTCTTCATATCCATAACCCACCCGCGCCTTACGCTGCCGGCTGGAACTTCATCTCGCCGTAGGGCCCGCGGAAGGTCAGCGTGTAGCCGTCATAGAACCATTCCTGCGAGGTGCGCATCACGAACAGGAAGACCTGCTCGTTGTGCATCAGGCGGTCCTCGCATTTGCGCTTGGAGATGGCGACCGGGCCGATGACGAGGCGCTGGTCCTGGCGCGGCAGGATGGTGGCCGACCAGTTGTTGCAGGCCGAAAAGCCGATGCCGCGGTTCATGTCCGAGATCAGGATCGTCGGCCGGTCGTCCTTGAAGGTCTGGTCCTTGTAGGAGATTGCCGCGAAAGTCCGATTCAGCGGGAAAGGCAGCGATGTCTTGTTGTCCAGGGGCTTGGGCAGCGTCGGCGGCACATTGTTCGGCGGTACGGAACCGAACATCGAGCAACCCGCCAGGGTGAAGGCCGACAGGGCGGCAAGAGCAAGGGGACGCAGAACGCGCATCAAAACCTCCGGTTCATCGCGGCGCACGATAGTGGGGGAGCGAGAAAATCGCAACGCGGCTTATACAGTTTAGCTGTGTTTAAAAGAATGACGTTCTGGCGGTATGGTTTTTCTATGTCCGGGGGAACAGCGGCGGCCCCTTGTCCTCAGCCCAATCGTGCGGTGATGCGGTCGATCAGGCCTTCGCGCAGGGCACGATAGGCATCGAGCTTCTGGTCGCGGTTGCCACTGGTCAGGCTCGGATCGGCCGTCGGCCAATATTCGACATCGGCGGCCAGGGTGCGCGTGAGGTCGAGCGCCTTGTGGTGCGCCTCCGGCGCCAGCGTGATGATGAGGTCGAAGTTGAGCCCCTCCAATTCGTCCAGCTCCTCGAAGCTGTGCGGGCGGTGTTTGCCGAGGGAAATGCCGATCTCGTCCAGCACGATCGGCACGAAGGGGTCGGGCTCCCCCGGGCGCACGCCCGCCGAACCGAAGAAGATCGAGCGGCCGAAATAATAGCGCCCGATCGCCTCGGCCATGGGCGAGCGGATGACGTTGTGCCCGCAGGCGAACAGGACCGACTGTGGACGGCGGCCCCCCATCACGTCTCAGCCTTTCCAGTACAACGCGCTGATCAGGGTGAAGAGCCGCCGCGCCGTGGCGAGATCGAGCGCGATCTTGCCGGCGAGGCGCTCGCGCAGCAGTTCGGACGCCTCGTTGTGCAGGCCGCGCCGGGCCATGTCGATGGTCTCGATCTGCGAGGGCGTGGCCATGCGGATGGCGGTGTAATAGCTGTCGCAGATCGCGAAGTAATCGCGCACCACGCGGCGCAGCGGCGTCAGCGAGAGCACATGCGCCACCACGGGCTCACTGTTGACATTGCGGATGTCGAGGACGAGACGGCCATCCTGAAGCGAGATGTGCAGGCCGTAAGGTCCGGTATCGTACCCCACGGGCGCGAAGACATTCTCCTCGATCAGGTCATAGGCGGCCACGCGCCGCTCATGCTCCTGGTCGGGGCTGCCGCGACCGATGCTGCGCTCATCGAGATGAACGGCGATCAGCCGGCAATCGGGGCCGAATTCTTCCAAGCCTGGTCCTCTACAACTATCTTGGCCTTGGCGCGCCGCGTCATTCCGGCTGGAGCGAAGCGAAACGCCGGAATCCATGAACACAGTCCTCTCAGGATAGTGTTCATGGATTCCGGGTTCTCCCTTCGGGAGCCCCGGAATGACGTCGCTCCGCTCATAGCACGCGATTGCTGCGGATCGAAACCGAGCGCGCGTGGGCGGCGAGCCCCTCCGCCTCGCCCAGGGTGATTGCCGGCGGGCCGAGGGCCGCGAGCTGTTCCGGCCCGCATTTGAGGATGGAGGTGCGCTTCATGAAATCGAGCACGCCGAGGCCGGATGAGAACTTGGCCGAGCGGGCCGTCGGCAGCACATGGTTCGAGCCGCCGACATAATCGCCGATCGCCTCCGGCGTATGGCCGCCGAGGAAGATGGCGCCGGCATTGCGGATGCGTGCGGCGAGCCCCTCGGCATCAACAGTGATGATCTCCAGATGCTCCGCCGCCAGCCGGTCGGCCAGGGCCGGTGCCTCGTCGAGGGAGCCGAGCGTGATCACCGCGCCGAAATCGCGCCAGCTCGCGCCGGCGATATTGGCGCGCGGCAGGGTCTCGAGCTGCGCCGCCACCTCGCGCTCCACCGCATCCGCCAGCGCGGGGCTGTCGGTGATCAGGATGGATTGCGAGGCGGTGTCGTGCTCGGCCTGCGCCAGCAGGTCCGCTGCGATCCAGGCCGGATTGGCGCTATCATCGGCGATGACGAGCACCTCGGAGGGGCCGGCGATCATGTCGATGCCGACATGGCCGAAGACACGGCGCTTGGCTGCGGCAACATAGGCATTGCCCGGGCCGGTGATCTTGGCGACGGGGGCGATCGTCCTGGTGCCATAGGCGAGGGCGGCGATCGCTTGCGCGCCGCCGATGCGGTAGATCTCGTCGGCGCCGGCAAGCTTGGCCGCCGCCAGGACCAGCGGGTTGAGCAGGCCGCCGGGGCTCGGCACCACCATCACCACGCGCGGGCAGCCCGCCACCTTGGCTGGGATGGCGTTCATCAGCACCGAGGAGGGATAGGCGGCCGTGCCGCCGGGCACATAGAGGCCGACGGCCTCGATGGCCGTCCAGCGCCAGCCAAGCTCGACGCCAAGTGCATCGGTGAAAGATAGATCTGCGGGCTTCTGCCGTTCGTGGAAGGCGCGGATGCGCTCGGCCGCCAGTTCCAGTGCCTTCAGCGCCCTCGGCTCGCATTCGGCGCGGGCGGCATCGATTTCCGCCTGCGTCACGCGCAGGGTGCCGGGCGCCAGGTCGAGATGGTCGAAGCGGCTGGTATAGTCGATCACCGCCTCGTCGCCACGGGCGACGACATCCGCGATGATGCCGCGCACGGAGGCATCGACATCCTCGGAGATCTCGCGCTTGGCGGCGAGCAACGCCGCAAACGCCGCGGCGAAATCGGCCTTTGAACTATCGAGCCGAACCGGCATGGCAATCCTCTGGAAGATGAAGGGCAAGATGGAGGCGAGGCGCGAGCCTGCCGCCGCACCCTATGAAGAATTTTCGGGCGGAAGTCACCCCGCCTTGTCTCGATGAAAGGGCTGCCTTTTCCGGGTGCCTTGCTGGCCGAAGCTGCGGAAACCGGGAGGGGCGATCACCGATCGCCCTCTTCGCATTCTGCAAAATGCATCGTTTCCAAGATTGTCGATCGGTGATCGACACTCCCGCTCTGCGTGTCACTGTGCAACGTTAGCGCCTACGGGCAAGATGCCCGTGCACCCGGAGTGCCGTCCTCAGGCCCTTACAGGCGGCGGGGAGCCGCAGGGCCAGGCGGGACCGAGATCGGACATCGCCGCTTCCAGGCACTCGACTTCGAGGCGGATGGCCCCACCGCCTTCGAAGAACAGGGTCACCTGGCCGGCCGGATCGTCGCTCGCCTGGAAGGAGATCGACAGCAGCACTTCGGACTTCTCGCAATTCTGCTCGAAATGCGAACGCTTGACGCCGAGCACGCGTTCGAAATGCAGGCCCGAACGCCGGCGCGTGCGCTCTCCGCTCTGCGCGCCGCACCAGTCATAGCGATCGACCACCAGCGCGAAACGCTTCTCGCGCGGCAGGAAAGCCATGTCGACAGGCTTGACGGCCGCATCCTGCAGATGCGTCGAGATGACCTCCAGGTCTTCGCCGTCGAAGGCAAGCAGCTTGAGGGGCTCAGGTGACAACATGATCTGGATGTAATGTTTGGTCGTTCGTGGGGCAAGGGGTGACCTTCCGGGTGCACGGGCATCTCGCCCGTTCTTGAACCTGAGCGTTTGAGGGGAGAGAAGAACGAGCAAGATGCTCGTGCATCCGGACCCACGCCACGGGGTTGCCTTGCCTTCCAGACGGCGTATGAGAAGGGCAGTCCTTTCGAGAGTATCCATGACCCAGTTTCCTTCCCGCAATGGTGGCCGCCTGATCGTCGATGCGCTGGTGGCTCAGGGTGTCGAGCATGTGTTCTGCGTGCCGGGCGAATCCTATCTTGCCGTGCTCGACGCGCTGCATGATGCGCCTATCAATGTCACGGTCTGCCGGCAGGAAGGCGGGGCGGCGATGATGGCGGAGGCCGCGGGCAAGCTTACCGGAAGGCCGGGCATCTGCATGGTCACGCGCGGGCCGGGCGCCACCAATGCCTCGCATGGCGTCCATATCGCCATGCAGGATTCGACCCCGATGATCCTGTTCATCGGCCAGATCGAGACCGGCATGCGCGAGCGCGAGGCCTTCCAGGAGGTCGATTACAAGGCCTTCTTCGGCTCGATGGCGAAATGGGTGGTGGAGATCGACAAGGCCGAGCGCATCCCCGAACTCGTCACCCGTGCCTTCCGCGTCGCCATGCAGGGGCGCCCCGGCCCGGTGGTGATCGCGCTGCCGGAGGACATGCTGGTGGACATGGCCGAGATCGCTGACGCCGCCTATGTCGAGCCCGCGCAGACCTGGCCCGGCAATGCCGACATGATGCGACTGCAAAGCCTGCTCTGGGCGGCGAAGAAGCCTTTCGTCATCGCGGGCGGCTCGGGCTGGTCGCCGAAGGCAATGGCGAGCCTGGTACGCTTTGCCGAACGCTTCGACCTGTCGGTTGGCACCTCCTTCCGCCGCCAGATGCTGTTCCCCGCCGATCATCGCAACTATGCCGGCGATGTCGGCATCGGCCCCAATCCCAAGCTCGCGCAGCGTGTGAAAGAGGCCGATCTCCTCATCCTCGCCGGTGGGCGCCTCTCGGAGATGCCGTCCTCTTCCTACACGCTGGTGGATATTCCCACCCCGAAACAGCAGCTCGTGCATATCCATGCCGGCGCCGAGGAGCTCGGGCGCGTGTACCAGCCGACGCTCGCCATCCACGCCTCTGCCCAGGCCTTCGCCTCGGCTCTGGAAGGATTGCAGCCGCCCAACAGCCTGCCCTGGTCAGGTGAAACGCGGCAGGCCAACCAGGATTTCCATGCCTGGACCGACGAGCCCAAGCCCATTCCCGGCAGTTTCCAATATGGCGAGGCGCTTCTCTGGTTGCGCGACCGCCTGCCCGAAGATGCCATCATCTGCAACGGCGCCGGCAACTACGCCGTCTGGGTGCAGCGCTATCTGCGCTTCCGCCGCTTCGGTACGCAGCTTGCGCCGACCTCCGGTTCGATGGGCTATGGCGTGCCCGCCGCCGTGGCCGCCAAGGCGCTCCATCGCGACAGGACGGTGGTGTGCTTCGCTGGCGACGGCTGCTTCCTGATGAACGGCCAGGAATTCGCCACCGCCGTGCAGTATGAACTGCCCATCATCGTCGTCGTCGTCGATAATGGCATCTACGGCACCATCCGCATGCATCAGGAACGCGAATATCCTGGCCGTGTCTCGGCGACGACGCTGAAGAACCCGGATTTCGCCGCCTATGCCCGGGCCTTCGGCGGCCATGGCGAGACGGTTGTGACGGCAGAGGAGTTCGGCCCGGCCTATGAGCGGGCGCTGGCGTCCGGAAAGCCGGCCATCCTGCATTGCCGGCTCGACCCCGAAGCGATCACGCCGACGACGACAATCGCGAAGATCCGCGAACAGGCATTGGCGAGATGACCTGGGAGCGCGGACATCACAGCGACATGCCTGCATGTCGCGATGTCCGCTCTTGGAAACGGGGCGATTGGGTAAAGGGGGCGGACTGGAAGTCCGCGCTCCCAGTAGCCCTCCTCCTCCTCGCCACCCCCGCTCTCGCCGCCGATCCCGCCAACGGCAAGGCCAATTTCACCAAATGTGGCTTCTGTCACCGCATCGGCGAGGGCGCCAAGAATGTCGTCGGCCCCGAGCTCAACGGCGTTGTAGGCCGCCCTGCCGGTTCCGTGGTCGGCTATGCCTATTCGCAGGCCATGAAGACCTCCGGCAAGACCTGGGACGAAGCCTCGTTGAGGGCCTATCTCGCCGCACCCTCCGCCTTCATCCCCGGCACCCGGATGACGTTTGCTGGTTTGGGCGATCCGGCCGTGATCGACGACGTCATCGCCTATCTGAAAACCTTCAAGCCGGATGGATCGCCGGCGCCATGAGCGAGCCCCTGCAGAACCGCGTCACGCCCTTCGGCGAGATCGTCGCGCTCAGCGCCCGCGGCACCATGATGGGCAACCGCGGCGGCCGGCTGCATGACGATCACAAGCGCCTGCGCCGGCGGCGCTGGGCCTCGAAGGCCTGGATCTGCTGCGAGCTCCACTTCAAGGGCTGGCACCGCGAAGTGATGGCGCCACGCAATACCTATACCGAGCTCTTCTTCCTCGACGAGGTCACGGCGCTGGCGGCCGGCCACCGCCCCTGTTTCGAATGCCGGAGGGCGGACGCCAAGGCCTTCGCGGCGGCGTTTCCAGAGAAGGACGCCCTCGCCGGCCGCATGGACGAGATCCTCCATGCCGAACGCCTGGCCGAGCATCGCATTGAGACGGCTGCGGACCTGCCTGATGGGGCGGTGTGGGCGGATGACCGGGAAGCCTTCACGCGCCGAGAGGGCGGGGTGTTGCGCTGGTCGCCGGAAGGCTGGCGCGAGGTGGCGGATTGGCAGGACAAGCCGGTGCGGCTGTTGACGCCGCCGGCAGTCGTGACGGCGCTGCGCAATGGGTTCGAGCCGAGATGGCACCGGTAGCACAGCCGCCCTGGGACCGCAGGCTGTCGTCACAACCATCAAGATGGTTGTGACTGAGATGCCTGCGATCCCAAGGGATCAATCCGCCAGTGCCGCCGAAATCCGCTTGTTGAGCTCCTCGGGATTGACCAGCGCCAGCGCGCCTCTCGTCTTGGCCACCAGCCCCTCCTTCTCCAGCGCCGACAATTCGCGCGACACCGCTTCGCGGCGGCAGCCGATGCGGGCGGCGAGGTCGTGGTGGAAAGGGGGCGGCGAGAGCACGCGCTGGCCGGAATGGCCGGCTCGGGGCTGGGAGAGGCGGATCAACTCGGCATAGAGCCGGTGCTTGGTCTGCAAGAAGGAATGCTCGGCGAGCTTGGTGTTGAGCGCGCGCACGCGGCTCGCCAGCAGGGTGAGGATCTGCCTGCACACCGAGGCGTTGGTGGTGATCAGCTCCATGAAGATCGGACCGGAGATGATGCACATCTGCGAGCGGTTGAGCGCGGTGACATTGGCCGAGCGGCCGACGCCGTCGATGGCTGAAAGCTCCCCGAAGAACTGCCCGCCGCCCAGTTCCGCCAGGATCACCTCCTTGCCGGTGATGGTGCGGTAGAGCACGCGTACCTTGCCCGACAGCAGGAAGTAGACGTCATTGGAATTGTCGTCATAGTCCACGACCAGTTCGTTCTCTTCGAACCTGGCCCAGCGTACCCGCCCGTCATACGCCTTGATCGTTGCCTCGCCCAACGAGTGGAACAATGGAATCTGCGACAGGGTATTCGACATCATTCCTCCGGCCGGCGGGCTTTCTTGTGCGCAAGGTGCTTCATGGCGCGTGTCGTGGCAAGACCGCGTTTGCCTGAGCTACACCGAAGGACCGAAGCCCGGCGTGATTCCGCCGTTTGCGGACGAATTCGGAGCCGCCGGCGCGTGATCCGCCTGTCCCGGTTTGCCTCGCTGCGCCCCGCATCCTATTTTCGCACAAACGATTCGGCTTATTCCATAGCGTTCCGCGATTTGGCGTCATCGCCAGGAATCGCGAAGACGCGCCAAACCAAGGGTACACGATGTCGAAAACGCGCGTCGCGGTGTTGTTCGGGGGGCGCTCGCCGGAGCATGACGTCTCCATCGTCTCCGGCCTGCAGGCGCTCAACGCGCTCGACAGCACGAAATATGAGGGCTTCCCGGTCTATATCGCGGGCGACGGCGCCTGGTTCACCGGCGATGCCCTGCGCAACCGCGCCAACTACATCCCCGGCGAGGAGGCCCGCAAGAACCTCGTCCGCGTCGATCTCGACCTCTCCGCCAACAAGGGCCAACTGATCCCGCGCAGCAAGGGCGGCTTCTTCGCAAAAAAGCCCGAGCCGATCGGCTTCGACGTGGCGCTGCTCGCCTTCCACGGCAATATCGGCGAGGACGGCCAGATCCAGGGTGTGTTCGAGACCGCCAACGTGCCCTATACAGGCGCGCGCACCATGGCCTCGACCATCCTGATGGACAAGGCGATCACCAAGCGCGCCTTCGCCGGCCGCGGCATCGGCATGCTGCCGGATGCGGTGGTCAACCGCCCTGCCACGGGCCTGATCCCCGACAAGGCAAGCCTGGAGGAGGCGCTACGCAATATCGCCTTCCCGGTGATCGTGAAGCCGGCCCATCTCGGCTCCTCCATCGGTGTCGCCAAGGCCGAGGATATCGACACGGTGCGCCAGGTGCTGCCCTCCATCTTCAAGTTCGACACCCAGGCCATCATCGAGCCCTTCGTCGAGAACCTGGTCGAATACAATGTCGCGGTGCGGCGCGAGAACGGCGCCGTCGTCACCTCGGCCATCGAGCGGCCCAAGCGCCAGAGCGACCTGCTCGACTTCAAGACCAAATATATGTCCGGCGGCTCCAAAAAGACCGGTGGCGGCAAGCAGCCCGGCGCCTCCAGCCAGGGCATGCTCTCGCTGACGCGCGACATCAACCCGGATATCCCGGCAGGGTTGGAGAATTCCATCCGGCAATGGGCGAGCGAGGCTTTCCAGGCGGTCAACGGCACCGGGGCGCCGCGCATCGACTTTCTCTCCAATGAGAAGACCGGCGAGGTCTGGCTCAATGAGGTCAATCCCTGCCCGGGCTCCTTCGGCTACTTCCTCTGGGAGGCGGCGGCCAAGCCGGTGCTGTTCACGGCGCTGCTCGACCAACTGATCGAAGAAGCCAAGGTCTGCCACCGCGCGGCGCAGTTGCCGAGCGACCCGACACCGGTGGATGCGAGATTGTTCAAGCGGTGACTGGGAGCGCCGGCTTCTTGCCGGGTGCACGGACGTCTCGTCCGTTCCTTCTTTTCGGCAAGCGTCTCGTTTCCAAGAACGGACGAGACGTCCGTGCACCCGGGAGGTTGCGTTGCCGGCGCGCTAATGCCCCGCTCGTACCACCGCCACAGTCTCCTCCACATCCGTCCACGCCGGCTTGTCCGGTGCGAAGCGTGCCCTCACATAGCGGGTGAGGTCGGCGATCTGCTGATCGTTGAGCGCCTTGCCGAAGGCCGGCATGGCGCCATGGCTGGAGTTGTCGATGCCGTCCACCAGCACGCGCAGGAAGTTCACTGGCGTAGCGGCGTGGAGGTTGGTGTTGAGGGCGAGCGGCGGTCCGTCATTGACGAGCGGCGCGCCGCGCCCGGCCTCGTGGCAGACGGCGCAGGCGCCATCGAAGAGGCGTGCGGCCGACGTGGTCGCGGGGTGGAGGGACGAGGCACTCGCCTGTACGAGGTTGGCCGCTTGTGTCTGCGCCTGCCCTGGCGTGGAGGGCGTGCTGAAGGTGGCGAGATAGACCGCCATGGCGCGGATGTCCTCATCCGGCAGGGCCTTCAATTCGCTGATCACCGGCGCCATCGGGCCTGCGGCGACGCCATGATGGGCCGAAGCGCCACTGCGCAGATAGGCGAAGAGCTCGTCCTCACTCCAGGGAATTGGCGCCGAGGACAGCAGCGTCAAGGCGGGAGTATCCCAACCCTCGGCCGTTCCGCCGGCGAGATAGGCCGCGCCGGTGCCCTCGGCTCCCAGAACGTTGCGCGTGCTGTGACAGGCGCCGCAATGGCCGAGGCCGTCGACGAGGTAGCGCCCGCGGTTCCATTGCGTCGATTGCGCGGGATCGGCCGCGAGCTCGCCGCTGCGGTTGTAAAGGAGGTTCCAGCCGGCCATCAGCGGGCGGAGATTGAAAGGGAAGGTTAGCCGGCTAGGTGGTGTTGTCTTCGCCACGGCGGGCTGCGCCATCAGATAGGCATAGAGGGCTTCGAGATCGGCCTCGCTCGTCTTGGTGAAGCTCGGATAGGGGAAGGCCGGATAGAGATGGCGGCCGTCGCGGTGGATGCCTTCGCGCATCGCACGCGCGAAAGCCGGGAAGGACCAGGCGCCGATGCCGGCTTCGGGATCGGGGGTGATGTTGGTGGTCATCACCGTGCCGAAGGGCGTGGCGAGCGCGAGGCCGCCGGCAAAAGCCGCGCCGCCCGGCTTGGTGTGACAGGTGGCGCAGGCGCCAAGCGCCGCCAGGATGCGTCCTCGCTCGATGGTCGCCGCCGAATAGACGGCGGGATCGGGCCGCGGGATCGGCGGAATGGCGCTGCGGATCGGCATCGCAATCGTTGTGAGGCCGGCCAAGCCGGCAAACAATGCACCGATGCCGCTGAGCATGGCCGTCCGGCGCCAGGATTTCGCGGCCGCCGGCTTCGCGGGTGCCTTGCCGAGGGCCGCGAGCACGCGCTCGGGCGTCAGCGGCAATTCACGGAAACGCACGCCAGTCGCATCATAGACGGCGTTGACGATGGCGGCGGCGCTGGGAACGGAGGCAGACTCGCCGGCGCCGAGAGGCGGCTCGAACTGCCGATCCATCATCATGACGTCGATGGCAGGCAGTTCCGGGAAGGCGAGGACGGGGTAGCTGCCCCATTCCTTCTCCGCCACCGCCATGGTTTGCGTGAAGCTGACTTCCTCCCTCAGCACCCGGCTGGTGGATTGCACGACATTGCCGTGGATCTGGTGCTGCACGCCGGCGGGATTGATCATCATGCCGGTGTCCTGGCCGACGACCACCCGCGTCACGCTGATTTCGCCAGTCGAGCGGTTGACGGCGACATCCGCGGCCCAGGCCGACCAGGCCGCGCCCACCCCTGGCCATCGGCCATGCACATAGCGCGCTTGGGCGAAGCCGCGCCCTTTCAGGATAGTGGCACCTTCCTCCTGCGGCGCGGGGCCGACATGAGGCTGCCATCCCGCGCGTTCTGCCGTGGCCTTGACCAGTTCGGCCGCACGCGGATCGTCGACATGGCGCAGGCGGAATTCGACGGGATCGACGCCGGCCTGCTCCGCCAGTTCGTCGATGAAGCTTTCATGAGCGAAGACATTGGGCAATGCCGAGACGCCGCGCAGCCATGAGGCGCGGGCAAGCGGCGCCATGTCATGCACCGTGACGCGCAAATTCTCATAGTCGTAGGAGGGGCGTGCCGTGCGGTCTCCCATCTGGACGACGACGGGTTCGGGAGAAACGCGGCCTGTGAGAAGCAAAGCCAGGGTCGGCGCCGTGTTCGAGGGGTAGCGCGTCTGGAAATCATAGGCGAGCAGGCTGCCGCCCGGGCCGAGAGCGCCGGCGACATCGATCAATTGTCCGGCCCCCTTCGGTTCCCACAGATGCTCCTGCTCGCGCGTCAACTGCACCCGCACCGGCCGGCCGACGGCGCGCGACATCAGGACCGCATCGGCAACCACATCGTCGGCGCAATTGCGGCCATAGCAGCCGGCGGCCTCGGCGCGGATGACCTTGATGGAGGCTTCCGGCAAACCGGTCAGCAAGGCGAGATCGGTGCGCAGCGGAAAGGGGTTCTGCGTGCCGGACCATACCGTGATGCGATCGGGCCTGACATCTGCGACCGCGCAGGAAGGGCCGATCGAGCCATGCATCTGATAAGGCCAGACATAGGTGCGGTCGAGCCGGTTCTCCGCCCCGGCCAATGCCGTCTCGACGTCGCCTTCGTCGATCAGGCGGCGCGAATGCACGGGCTGGGCCCGCAAGGCCTTGTCGAGATCGTTGAGATTCTGCCCCGTTGTCCAAGGTTTCCAGGTCACCTTGAGCGCCGCGGCGGCGGCCGCCGCCTGTTCCTCACGCTCGGCGACAATGCCGATGAAATCGCCTTCCACCACCACGGCCACGATGCCCGGAAGGCCCGCGATCGAACCATGATCGACAGCCTCCAGGCTGCGCCCGATGAAATCTCCATTGTCGATGCCGGCATAGGGCGGGCGAACGACACGGCCATGCAGCATGCCGGGCACGCGCACATCGTGCACATAGACGAAGCGGCCCGCCACCTTGTCGGGAATGTCCACCCGGCCGATGGGCTTGCCGATGATGCGATGCTCGTTCACGGGCTTCAACGGCGTTTCATGCGCGACATGCATGTGAATGCGGCGGTTGCGCAAGAGATCGGCGAAGCTCACGCTCTGGGTGGCGTCGCTGAGCGAGCGTATGACGCCGTTCTCGGTGGCGAGACTGTCCGTGGGCACCCCCAGCGTCTCGGAAGCGAGCTCGACAAGATGGTGACGGGCCTGCGCCGCGGCGATGCGCAGCGGCTTGGCGGTGACCTGGATCGTCTCGCTGGCGATGGTCGCCCCCTGGTTCGGGGTCTCCTCGGTATCGCCGAGGATCACGGTGACGCAGTCGAAGGAGACATCCAACTCCTCGGCCACGATCTGCGCGAGGGAGGTGCGAATGCCCGTACCCAGGTCGACATGGCCGCAGAAGGCGTAAACCTTGCCCTCATCGGTCAGGCAGACATGGATATCGGTCTCCCGGCCATGCGTGCCGTGATGAGGCTCGGTGATGGCGAGCACGCCGCTATGCAACAGCAAGTCGCGGCGGGAGGGAATGCTCATGACCGGGCACCCGCGTCCCGCAGCCTGTCCGCTGCCAGCCTGGCGGCGCGCAGGATTTCGATATGCGTGCCGCAGCGGCAGAGATTGTAGCGCAGTTCATTGCGGATCGTGGCATCGTCGGGATCCGGCTGGCGCTGGAGCAGGGCGGCGATGGTCAGGATCATGCCATTGGTGCAATAGCCGCACTGGGCCGCTTCGGCTTCGATGAAAGCCTGCTGCACCGGATGCAAGGCCTGCGGCGTGCCGAGGCCCTCGAGTGTCACGATCTCGCGTCCTTCGGCCAGGCGCAGGGGAAGGACGCAGCTTCGTGCCGCGACGCCGTCGATCAGCACCGTACAGGCGCCACATTCGCCGAGGCCGCAGCCATATTTGGGGCTGTTCAGTTCGAGGTCGTTGCGCAGTATGTGCAGAAGCGCCGTATTGCCCGCGGCCTCCACGGCATAGCCGGATCCGTTGACATGAAGGCGATACGAATGCGTGTCTCTCATGGCGACTGTTTCTTCGGCCAAGGACGGCTTCGCATGGAGCAGCGCCTCGCAGGAATCGTTAGTGTACACACAAGATGACCCAAGCCTGACGCTTTGACAACTGCGCGCGACCAGGGGTTGGGGGAGGCGGGCTGGTCTTTAAGACAGAAGGCGCGACTCCCGCGCACACAAATTGTGTGCGCGGGAGTCGCGCCCATCCTGGAAAGCTGTTCAGGACTATCAGCGCAGCATCGCGTTCAAAGCCCCAGGCTCTTCTTCACCGCGGGCAGGCCCGACTGGCCGTCGAAGGTGGTCACGCCGTCGAGCCAAGCATCGAGCATGCCGGGATTGGCCTTGAGATATTTCTCGGCTGCGGTGGGACCGTCCAGTCCGTCGCCGGTGATCATCTGCATCACCTGGTTCTCAAGCCCCACGGTGAATTTCAGATTGCCGATGAATTTCGCGGCATTCGGGCATTGCTCGGCCCAGCCGGTGCGCAGATCGGTATAGACGACCGCCTTGCCGAAGTCTGGGCCGAAAGTGTCGTCGCCGCCTGTCAGATACTGGATCTTGAAGTTGACGTTCATCGGATGCGGCGCCCAGCCGAGGAAGACGATGTCCTCGTTGCGGGCGACATTGCCCTGGACCTGGGCCAGCATGCCCTGTTCGGAGGACTCGACCACCTCGAAGCCCTTCAGCCCATCCTTGTTGGCGTCGATCAGGCCCTGCACCATGCGGTTGCCGTTGTTGCCGGGTTCGATGCCGTAGATCTTGCTCTGCAGCGAATCCTTGAACTTGGCGATGTCGGCGAAATCCTTGAGGCCCTTGTCATAGGTGTATTGCGGTACGGCGAGCGTGTATTTGGCGCCATCAGGCAGGTTGGCGGTGGAGACAACGATCGATTTGTCGTCGAGATAGGGCTTGCGGTCGTTCTCCATGCTTGGTTGCCAGTCGCCGAGATAGACGTCGATGTCCTTGTTCTTCATCGAGGCATAGGTGACGGGGATGGACAGCACCGTCGTCTGGGGATCGTAGCCGAGCCCCTTGAGGATGCGCGAGGAGATGGCGGTGGTCGAGGTGATGTCGGTCCAGCCGACATCGGAGAAACGGACCGATTTGCAGCTGTCCGGATCGCCCGCGAGGGCAGGGCTGGCTGAAAGCAAGGCAAAGGCGAGGAACGTGCTGAAGCGCTTCATGTCATGGTTCCCGGGATGATGACGACGATTTTTTCGCTTGTCGCTAATCCCGGCTGGAGACGCGTAACCCTCTACGCTCGGTACACTGCGGATCGGTGTCGCTGAAGACGAGATTAGGCGCTCCAGCCAAGCACGGGGAGCTGGTTCCGCCTATGTGCCTGCAGGCACTATTGCTCCCTTCCACCAAAGGCCAGGGCTACGTCTCGATTCCAGCTTGGTCGATCACCGAACAGACGGTTTCGATCTTCCCGTTGGCGAACCGGTAGAAAGCAGAACAGTTTTCATTTTCACCGACAGGATGAAGCCGGCAAGCATGAATGTGATGCCGTTGCCGAGCCAGATCGCCGGAGCATCTCGCAACGCGCCGTAAAAAATCCAGAGGCTCGTACCGGCTTCAAGCATCAGGAGTGTGGCCAAGCTGAAATCATTCGCGCTGCGGCTGCGCCAGGTCTTCACAACCTGCGGCAGGAACGCGAGTGTTGCCAGGCTGCTGGCCACGAGGCCGATATATTCGATAGCGTCCATGCCGACTCTCCCAAGAGCAAAGCGCGTTTACACGCAACCGCTCATTGCTCTAATTCCTTGTTTTAACGCGTCTTTGCGATTCTTGCCGATTCCGGAAAATCGCAAAACGCTATAGACCGCGAGCATTTGGCACCGCTCACGAAGGGTGCGCTTGCAGGTCGGACTATAGCGGTTCACTATGGAGATAGGGAGTACGTACAAACAGGACATGTAGTATCATGGATGATAGTGCTACCCGCCGATCAAGGCAGCGCAAAGCCGGTCGTACCGGCTGCGCGGTCGAAGCGACGCTTTCCGTTATCGGTGGCGTCTGGAAGCCGGTCCTGGTTTTTCATCTGCTGCACGGCAAGTTGCGCTTCAACGCCCTGTGCCGGGTCACGCCCTCGGCCACGCCGCGAATGATCACCTTGCAGCTGCGCGAGCTCGAAGTGGATGGAATCGTCAAGAGAACCGTGTTTCCTGAAGTACCCCCGAAAGTAGAATACGAGCTGACGGAACTCGGTGAGTCGCTCGCGCCCGTGCTGTTGAGCATGCGCGATTGGGGAGAACGGCTCCAACAGTCAGATTCGGCAGACTCGGGAGTGGTTGGGACAGGGCCACCACAAGCGGCCCTTTACGAGTACACCTCAAACGAGCCGACCATTGAGTAGGGTGGGTCTCTAAAGCCTCTTCCACGGTGAGGGGCGGTTTCAGCCCTCAATGCCCCACGATCACCGGCACCTTGGTTGCCGGCGGCGTGTTGCGGCTGCGCTGGGTGCGGACCACGCCGTCGATGATGGTCATGCCGATGCCGGGCAGGTCGCCGAGCTGGATGGAATCGAGCAGGTCTTTGCCGGCCGAATGCTGGGCCTTGTCCATGATGACGAAGTCGGCGGCGCGGCCGACTTCCACGATGCCGCAGTCGAGGGAGCGTAGGCGGGCGGTGTTGCCAGTGGCAAAGCAGAGCGCTGTTTCGGCCGGGACGTCGCCGAGCGAGGAGAGCATCGAGACCATGCGCATGATGCCGAGCGGCTGCACGCCCGAGCCGGCGGGGGCGTCGGTGCCGAGGATGACGCGTTCGAGCTGGTTCATCTCGCGGGCGATGCGCAGCGTGTAGAGGGCCGCGCGCTCATTGCCGTTGTGCACGAGTTCGAGGCCGCGGCCGCAGCCCTCGCAGATGCAGCGGATCTGGTCGGTGGGCAAGGCGGTGTGGCCGCCATTGATATGGCCGACCACATCGGTATCGGCCTCCAGCACCACATCCTTGTCGATCAGGCCGGAGCCGGGGATGGAGGGGCCGCCGGTGTGGATGGTCGACTGGATGCCGTATTTGCGAGCCCAGGCCACCATCCGGCGTGCCGTTGGGCCGTCCTTGACGCCGCCGAGGCCCACTTCGCCGAGCAGCTTCACGCCGGCGGCGGCGAGATCCCTGAAATCCTCCTCGACCATGTCGGGCTCGATCACCGGCGCGCCGGCGTGGATCTTCACGCCGCTCGGGCGGAAGGCGGTGAAGCAGCGCTGGGCGTAGATTGCCATCGCCTTGAGGCCGACGACATCGCGCGGGCGGCCGGGCGTGTGCACCTCGCCGGCCGAGACCATGGTGGTGACGCCGCCATGGAGGTTGGACTCGATCCAGCCGAGCTGGTTCTGGCGCGGCGTCCAGTCGCCGGCGACGGGATGGACATGGCTGTCGATCAGGCCCGGCGTCACCGCCGTGCCGTTGGCGTCGATGATGCTGGTGGCGCCGGAAAGGTCGAGATCCCCGGAGCGTCCGATGGCGGCGATCCTGCCGCCGATGGAGACGATGGTGTCGGCGTCGAGGATGGGCCTGGTGATATCGCCGCTCAGAAGCAGCCCGATATTGCGGATGACCAGCTTGTCATCGGCTCCGCCGGCCTTGGTTTCCTCTTGCGCCATCATCCGCTCCCTTGGTTGGCCTGAAGTCGTTAGTCTACAAACAATTCCGGGGAGCTCAAGCGAGCATCGCGCTGGCGCAGAGCTCGGAACGTGGGTTTATAAAGGCGGGGAACGTCATTCCCACAACCAAACCAAAGGTTTGGTTGGATGACCGTATCCTCACAAGCTTCGCTTGTGCGTGGAGACCCGGAATCTATGAACACTGTCCTGTGAGGTCTGTGTTCATGGATTCCGGCGTGTCGCTACGCTCCAGCCGGAATGACGAACCGGTCCGCCCCCTACTGTTGTTAACCCAAGTTCGGAGCCCTGGCGCTCGCCGGGGCAACCGCGTCGCCTCATGCAATCCGCCTCTCTTTCCGAAGGCAAGGCAGAGGCGTAGTATGGCCTCAGGTCTCCATCCAAACGTGTGGTGTCAGTCTGCTCTGCCAGCCGTTTCTTGCCGGTGGAATCATTCCCTGCGAGGCGATGTGCTGAATGCGGCAAGGGGGAACAACATGAGCGACAGAAGTCTGATCGAAGCCTTTGTGCACCAGAGCTATAGCCGGCGCCGCGCGGGCGATATCGAAGGCATCATGGGGGATTTCGGGGCCAATCCCGTTTTTCGGCTGGCCGGCGATGAGATCCTCGGCGCCTTGACCAAGGAGATCCGTGGTCGCGAGGCTTTGCGCCAGATGGTTCAGTCTCTGGTCGAGCTCTGGGATTGGTCCGAACATGGCATCGACACCATCCTGATCGAGGGCAACCGCATCGTCGTGCACGGCAAGGGCGTGGTCCGTTTCCTGCCAACAGGCGAGCGCTTCACCACGGAGACGCTGGACCTGCTCACCCTCGTCGATGGCAAGATCAGCGAGTTCGTCGAGTTCTGCGACACGCACACCGTTGCAAAAGCGATGAGTTCATTGGCTGCCTGACCGTTTCCGGTGGTTGGGCCTGACGACACGCCCCAGGCCGGCCCTTTTCCATAACCAAGGCGGCTCGCGGTGCCATGCCGCCCTGGACTTGCCGACAACCCGAAGGGAGGAACGTCTTGAGCAATCGTGACCAAGTTGAAGCCGTCGTTCGCGAAATCTATGCCCGTCGCTGCGCGGGCGACGTCGATGGCCTGATGGCCATGTTTGGACCCGATCCGCACTTCCGGCTGGCGGGCGACGAGATTCTGGGTCCCCTGACCACCGAGGTGCGCGGCCGCGAGGATCTACGCGCGATTCTGGAACGTCTGACGAATGCCTGGGATTGGAGGGACTACCGGGTCGACACCGTGGTGGTGGAAGGCAACCGCGCCGTCGTGCACAGTAAGGGCACGATGTTTTATGTTCCGAAGCAGCAAAGCTTCCCGACAGAAACGCTCGATCTTATGACTATCGCTGACGGCAAGATCGCCGACTTCCTGCAATTCTGCGATACCCACATGGCAGCCAGGGCAATGGATATCTTGCCCGTGTGAGAGACAAGCCGCTCAGCCCGTCTCCTCGTCCTCCTTCGCCTCCTCGGCGGCGTTGATGGCGTCGCGGTTCAGCGTGACGCCCTTGGTATCCGGCCGCTCCAGCGGTTCGGGCTTCAGCAGGCGCTTGGAGTTGACCAGATCGATGCCGGCATAGATGCCGCCCTGCTGCTGGGCGACGATGCGCTTGGCGTCGCGGTCGCGTACATCGTCGATGATCTCCTCGGCTTCCATGTTGTCGACGCCGAGAGCCTCCAGCGTGGAGCGGCCGAAGGCGAGGGCGCTCTCGAAGGTCTCGCGCATGTGGTAGTCGACGCCGGCTGTCAGCAGCGCCAATACATGCTGGCGATCATAGGCCCTGGCATAGACTTCGGTCAGCGGGAACTCGGCCTTGACCATCTCGACGATCTTCACGGCATCGGCGCGGTTGTCGATGGCGATGGCGATCACGCGCGCATCGGCCGCGCCCGCGGCGCGCAGCACGTCGAGCCGGGCGCCGTCGCCGAAATAGACCTTGGAGCCGAAGCGCGAGGCGACGTCGATCATCTCGACATCCTTGTCGATGATGGTCGTCTCGATGGCGGCTGTGCGTAGCACTTGGCTGACGACCTGCCCGAAGCGGCCGAAGCCGATCACCAGCGCCTTGCCGTGGGCATCGGAATAATCCTCCTCGATGGTGAGCGCGGGCGGCGCGAAGCGCTTCAGGAGGCGCTCCGATCCCGCCGCGATCAGCGGGCCGAACAGCATGGTGAGGGCGGCGAGCGCCTTGGCGAAGGCCGCCTGCTCGGCGTTCAGGAAGCCATAGACCGCACCGAGGGGAATGAGCACGAAGGCGAATTCGCCGGCCGGCGAGAGCAGGATGCCGGAACGCAGCGCATCGAGGCGGGACGAACCCATCAGGCGGAACACGGCCGCGACCGAGACCGACTTGACCAAAGCGAGGCCAAGGGCGAGGGCGATCAGCGCCAGCCAGTTGTCGAGCACCAGCCGGCCATTGATGTCCATGCCGACGCTCATGAAGAAAAGGCCGAGCAGCAGGCCGCGGAAGGGCTCGATATCGGCCTCCAGCTCATGGCGGAACTGCGATTCGGCCAGCAGCACGCCGGCCAGGAAGGCGCCGAGCGCCATCGACATGCCCGCCCATTGCATCAGCAGGGCGGTGCCGAGCACCAGGAGAAGGGCGGCGGCCGTCATCACCTCGCCCGCCTCGGTCGAGGCGAGGATGCGGAAGAGCGGGTTGAGCAGATAGCGTCCGGCCAGCACCACCACGGCGATCGAACCGATCATGATGGCGGCATTGAGCAGGCCATTGCCCTCATGGGACGCGTGCGCCATCTCGACCGAAAAGAGCGGGATCAGGGCCAGGATCGGCACCACCGACATGTCCTGGAACAGCAGCACCGCGAAGCTGCGCTGGCCGTAAGGGGCCTGCAATTCGCCGCGCTCGTTCAGCACCTGCAGGGCGATGGCAGTGGCGGACAGGCCCAGCGAGATGCCGGTGATCGCCGCCCCGAGGATCGACAGGCCCAGGGAATAGGCGATGCCGCCGATCACCAGCGCACAGACCACCAGCTGCAGGCCGCCGAGGCCGAAAATATCCTTGCGCATGGCGAGCAGGCGCGAGAGCTGCAATTCGAGCCCGATGACGAAGAGCAGCAGCACGATGCCGATCTCGCCGATATGCTGGATCGTGCCGGTGTCGGTAAACAGGGCAAAGCCAGAAGGACCGATCGCGACGCCCGCGATCAGATAGCCGAGAATGGCGCCAAGCCCGATGCGCTTGAAGATCGGCACCGCGATGACCGCGGCACCCAGGAAAAGGAGAAGGCTGGGAAGAAAGGAGGTGTTCGCGTGTTCCATGAGCCTTCATGCAACTGATGGGAGGGAGAGGTCAACGCTGGGAGCGCAGGCATCCCTACCTGCTTTTGGAAGCGATACGACGAAGAATGAGAGTGACCCAAGATCTATTCTTGAAAAGGCTGGTTTCAAGAAGGGGATCTTCTGAAAACGTAATTGGTAGGAACCAGATCTTGGGAGGTTCGTGAGTAAGCGGGACCCGATGCTCGGAACTCAGGAAGCGCATCCGTGCCCCGTGAGGACCAGTTATTATTCGTCTTGTTAGTCGTCGCCCTTGAAGACCGCCTCAAAGTCTTGCCCGCCATAAAATATGCCCTCGATCAGCACCCTGTCGGTTGCAACGACAAAGGCAATGGTAATTCGCCGTTCGAAACCGATCGTACGCAATCCGGGCATGAGATCATCGCGCCTCGTGCCGCGTTTTGGAAGGTCCTCAAACCTTTGCAATAGTCAAGAATGCGGGTGATGTAGCCGTCAGCAATGGCTTCGCTCGCCTTGCCTTCGATGTGGGCGTGGAGCTGACCGATGTGGCGCTCAGCCAGAGGCGTAAAGATGACCTGCACGACCTATCACACCGCTCCGGTGGCGCGCCTGGCCTTCATGCGCTTTAGAATATCTTCGGCAGGGACGCCTTTAGACGGATCGTTGAGATATTCCTGGTGCCCTGCAAGCACCTCGTCGCGAAGCCAACGCTCGACCGCCGCATCGCGTTCAATGAGCGCCCGCACACCCTCACGCAGCACTTCGCTGACCGAGGCATAGGCCCCCGATGTAACTTTCTGCTCCACGACATCCGCCATATCGTTCGGCAGCGTTATGCTGAATTGCTGGGTTGTTCTCATAGGAGCTCCTCCCGGATCAATGATAGCAGGGCAGTAGGATGGAATACTATCATAGTCTGCGTTTGCGCCCCAATCCACTTCGTCGAGGGTTGAGCGCGGTTGTCGCGCTCCCGGCAAAGAAAAAAGGCGGTGCCTCGCGGCACCGCCCTTCCTTCATCTCACAGGGAGCTTGGACTTAGAAGTCCATGCCGCCCATGCCGCCGCCGCCCGGCATCGGGGGCATTGCGGACTTTTCCTTCGGCGCTTCGCCGATCATGGCTTCCGTGGTGATCAGGAGCGAAGCCACCGAAGCGGCGTCCTGAAGCGCGGTGCGCACGACCTTGGCCGGATCGACGATGCCCTTCTCGAGCATGTCGACATATTCTTCCGTCTGAGCGTCAAAACCGAACGTCTTCGACTTGTTCTCGAGGATCTTGCCGACGACGATCGAGCCTTCGACGCCCGAGTTCTCGCAGATCTGGCGGATCGGCGATTCCAGCGCCTTCTCGACGATCTTGATACCGGCGCGGATGTCGGAATTGTCGGAAGTCAGCTTCGAAACCGCAGCCTTGGCACGCAGCAGAGCCACGCCACCGCCGGGGACGATGCCTTCCTGAACGGCCGCGCGGGTGGCGTTCAGCGCGTCATCAACGCGATCCTTCTTTTCCTTGACTTCCACTTCGGTGGAACCACCGACGCGGATCACGGCAACGCCGCCAGCGAGCTTGGCCAGGCGCTCCTGGAGCTTCTCGCGGTCGTAGTCGGATGTCGTTTCCTCGATCTGGGCCTTGATCTGCCCAACGCGGCCTTCGATGTCCTTCTTCTTGCCAGCGCCGTCGACGATCGTGGTCTTCTCCTTCTCGATCGACACCTTCTTGGCGCGGCCGAGCATCTGGAGGGTCACGGTCTCGAGCTTGATGCCGAGGTCGTCGGAGATCACCTGGCCGCCCGTGAGGATGGCGATGTCTTCCAGCATGGCCTTGCGGCGATCGCCGAAGCCCGGAGCCTTGACGGCAGCGATCTTCAGGCCGCCACGCAGCTTGTTGACGACGAGCGTTGCGAGAGCTTCGCCTTCGACGTCTTCAGCGACGATGAGGAGGGGCTTGCCGGTCTGCACGACGGCTTCGAGCACCGGCAGCATGGCCTGGAGGCCCGAGAGCTTCTTCTCGTGGATGAGGATATAGGGATCCTCGAGGTCCGCGATCATCTTCTCGGCGTTGGTGATGAAGTAAGGCGAGAGATAGCCACGGTCGAACTGCATGCCTTCGACGATGTCGACTTCGGTGTCGAGGCTCTTGGCCTCTTCGACCGTGATGACGCCTTCATTGCCGACCTTCTGCATGGCCTTGGCGATTTCGCCGCCGATGAAGGCGTCGCCATTGGCCGAGATGGTGCCGACCTGGGCGATCTCGGAGGAGTTGGCGACCTTCTTGGAGCGGTCGGCAATGTCCTTGACGGCAGCCTGGACGGCCATGTCGATGCCGCGCTTCAGGTCCATCGGGTTCATGCCGGCGGCCACAGCCTTGGCGCCTTCACGAACGATCGACTGGGCCAGGACGGTGGCGGTGGTGGTGCCGTCGCCAGCGGTGTCGTTGGTCTTGGAGGCGACCTCACGAACCATCTGGGCGCCCATGTTCTCGAACTTGTCCGCGAGCTCGATCTCCTTGGCGACGGTGACGCCGTCCTTGGTGATGCGGGGAGCGCCGAACGACTTCTCGATCACGACGTTGCGGCCCTTGGGGCCGAGCGTGACCTTGACGGCATTGGCGAGAATGTCCACGCCGCGCAGCATCTTGTCGCGCGCATCGGTGGAGAATTTGACTTCCTTGGCAGCCATATTGGTGTCCTCAGAGTGAAATTATGTGTGATATCCGCTGGCTAAAGTGTTCTACTTTCAGATCGAATTGCCAAGCATCGCAAAATGCTCCTTCTTCCAATGCATTATCTGGAAGAATGCTTCGACCTGAACGCATTTTGCTTTAGGCGACGATACCCATGATGTCGGATTCCTTCATGATGAGGAAATCCTCACCATCGAGCTTGATCTCAGTGCCCGACCACTTGCCGAACAGCACGCGATCGCCAGCCTTGACGTCGAGCGGGGTCAGCTTGCCGGCCTCGTCGCGGCCACCGGGGCCAACGGCGACGACCTTGCCCTCCTGGGGCTTTTCCTTGGCCGTGTCGGGGATGATGATGCCGCCCTTGGTCTTTTCTTCGGCATCGACGCGCTGTACGACCACGCGGTCGTGGAGCGGACGGAACTTCATGGCTTATTTCCTCTTGTGCGACAGGCGCGGGGTGCGCCCACATTCCACATCGAAGGGATTATCTTGACGCCGTTAGCACTCACCTCAAGCGAGTGCTAACGGCTGGCCCGGATTTAGTCAGACCCCCTCGGACTGTCAAGAAGCGCGTGGGCAAAGAATTTCTGGCGGGCGTGTTTTCATGAAGGCGGGATTGGTGTGCCGATCTTCAGACCGGCTTCCTGTCCTGCACGCACTGCGTTCCATGCCGGCCTGGACACCAGCGTCCCGGGCATGCCTCATGCCGTCCGGCCTCGGCCCTGGCTGAAGGTCGCGAACAGGCAGGCAGCCATGATCAAGGCCGCGCCGGCGAGCGTCCAGCTTGTCGGGATCTCGGCGAAGATGAAGTAGCCGAAGAGCATCGCCCAGATGAAGGAGGTGTATTCCATGATGCCGAGGCGGCCGGCATGGCCGCGCGCATAGGCCCAGGCGAGGCACAGATGCCCGCAGGTGCCGAACAGCCCGACGGCGCCGGCGATCAGCCAATGCAAGGGCGGCACCGGCTGCCAGTTCCATACTGCTGTCGGCAGCACGAAAAGAAAAGCGAAGCAGTTGGAGAGGAAGACGATGGTGACAGTCGAATCCTGGGCTGTCTGCTGGCGCATCAGCACCATGGAAATCGCATAGAAGAAGGCGCAGCCGAGCGCTGCCAGCAGGCCGACGAGATCGAAGCTGTGGGTCTCGCCCACCTCCTGGCCGCGGGCGATGACGATCACCCCGGCAAAGCCCACCAGGATGGCGACAAGCGCCGGGATCGCCACCGGCTCCTTGAGGATGAGGCGGCCGAGCAGCGCCATCAGCAGCGGTGCGAGGAAGGTGAGGGTGATCGCTTCCACCAATGGCAGGCGGGCGATGGCGGTGAAGAAGCAGGCTGCCGTCGCCACCACGATGAGGGCGCGCAGGGCGTTGCGCCTCATGGCTGCCAGGCTCGGCCGGCCCCCGCCGACAATCAGGTAGATCAGCACGGCGAACAGCGCGCCGCCGCCATAGCGCAGGGTGACGGCTTGCGTGAGCGGATAAGTCTCCGAAATCACCTTCATGCAGGCGTCGAGGAAGGACAGGAAGGTGACGCCGAGACCCGACATCAAAATCGGGCGGAAGGAGGTTTCGTTCCTCATGGCGCGCGATCGCAGACAAAGGCCAGCCAGCCGCTGGCAGCCTGGCCGGCAGGCTCGCGAATGCGGGTTTCAGGGGGTGAAGACACAGGGTACGGTCGCAGCGCAGGAAGGGAACCAGCCTCTCAATAAAGAGGCATCTCCTGCGCCGCAATCGCCATTTTCAGAGGCAGCGAAAGACGATTCGCTGGAGGTTGCCTATTTCTCAGGCATCATCTGGCCGCGGATCTCGCCACCCTTGTTCTGGTCGGTATGGACGTTGAAATAGACATTGCCGTCCGCAAAGGCTTTGGCTTGTTCAGGCGTCAGCGTGGCGGAACCCTTGAAGGGACTCGTCTTCGCCGTCACCGGCACCATCACGCCGGCATTGGCTCCTGCCGGCGCCGGGCCATGGAAATGCGCTGCGGTCTCGGGCCCCGTAAGGCCGGCATAGCTGCCGGACCAGGTCAGCTTGCGGGTGGCGGTATCGAGATCAGCCTCGATTGAACCGGTGCCCTTGGAGGTGGTCGGCGGGTTTTCGCCCGGGCCGGAGAGGTCTGCCTTGTACTTGATGATCTCGGCATGGGCGGGAGCGGCCAAGAGAGCGAGCGACAGGCCGAGGGCGGAGAAGAGCGTCAGACGGCGAAATGACATGATGTACCTCCTTCAAAGGGCGGACAATGTTAGGGCCGATTGTGGTCGCTTGCGTGACTATCGTAGGACGTCACGCTCATGTGATCCAGCACTGTGGTGTCCTAAGCAGGTTCCAGAAAAGTGTACCACGGCTTTCCTACAAGAACCTGCGTCGAAACAAAGACCTAAGCAGGCGAAGCATTGGTTTGCCAATGCAAGTCTGCTTAGTGTCCCGAATGAGAAACGGTGGTGGCTCGCAACTGCCTTCGCAGGCGCAGGGCAAGGAAAGCGAAGACGATAAGCAACCCGGCGACGCTGAAGCCATGCAGGCGGGCGAGGGCTCGAAATTGTTCGTCATCGAATGCCGCGAGCCCGTGCTGATGGCTGCCATGGATGACGAGGAGACCAACGCCGCTGCCAATGACGCAGGCGATCAGGCCGTAGCCCGCTTCCTTGCCGGCAAAGAGCAATGGCGCCAAAGCGAGGCACGGCAGATAAAACAACTCTACCCAGCTGCGAGGCCCCAGCGCGGCGGCTGTGACCATGGTGTTGCCGATCGCGCAAGCCGCCAGCAGGAGCCGGCCTGAAAGCGGTGCGCGGCGACAGACCGCCGGCACGGCGAGGAAGAACGGCGTGGAGAACCAGGTCAACAGGGCGGGCCAGAATTTTCCTCCCGCGATCGCTGCGACATAGAGCGGATAGAAAGGCTGGTTTCCCGCGATGATGAGCGCCACGGAGCCTGCCGCCGCGAGGTGAGGCTCGTCGTTGCCGAAATAGGCGTTGATGCGGCCAAGCCAGCCAAACCGTTTCATGGCACCGTTGCAGACCATCGTTCCAGAAAGCGCAGGAGCAGGATTGCCGCAGACGCGACGGTAATACGTGTGGCAAGCCCGATCGGTTCAATCGAGGAGGCCGATCGAGGTATGCCCGGGCCTAGCAGCCTCCTCGGGCAAGGGGTCCGGACGGAGCGGGGCGCGACCAATCGCCATCCATGTCACGCTGCCTGATGCATTATCACAGGAATGACGATATGACTTTCTCAGTTTTGAGGAGTTCCACACGGGAAATCCCGTGATGTATCCTGGTGCACAGGCACTCCGGCGAGGTCCGGTTATTGAGGCCCAGGCATCGGCAAAGTTGGGTTGAGATGATGAATTACACCGCGATCTTCGAAAATGCGGTCGACTCGCTCCGGCAGGAAAAGCGCTATCGGGTGTTCGCCGATATCGAGCGTATCGCCGGGCGATTCCCGCATGCCCTCTGGCATTCGCCGCAGGGCCGGCGCGAGATCGTGGTGTGGTGCTCGAACGACTATCTCGGCATGGGCCAGCACCCCGCCTCGATCGAGGCGATGGTGACCGCGGCCAGGCAGCTCGGCGTCGGCGCCGGCGGCACCCGCAACATCTCCGGCAACAGCCACCAGGTGGTGATGCTCGAGGCTGAGCTTGCCGATCTCCATGGCAAGGAAGCCGCGCTCGTCTTCACCTCCGGCTATGTCTCGAACCAGACCGGCATCTCCACCATCGGCAAGCTCCTGCCGGACGCGCTGATCCTGTCCGACCAGCTCAACCACAATTCGATGATCGAGGGCGTGCGCCAGTCCGGCCGCGAGAAGGCGATCTTCCGCCACAACGATCTCGACCATCTGGAAGAGCTCCTGCGCAAGGCCGGCCAGGAAAGGCCCAAGCTCATCGCCTTCGAGAGCGTCTATTCGATGGATGGCGATGTCGCCCCCATCGGTCGCATCTGCGATCTCGCCGAGCGCTACAATGCCATGACCTATCTCGACGAGGTACACGCGGTGGGCATGTACGGTCCGCGTGGTGGCGGCATCGCCGAGCGCGACGGCGTGATGGAGCGTGTCGACGTGATCGAGGGCACGCTCGCCAAGGCCTTCGGTGCCCTGGGCGGCTATATCGCCGCAGCGGCGCCGATCGTCGACGCTGTGCGCTCGCATGCGCCGGGCTTCATCTTCACCTCGGCCCTGCCGCCGGCGGTCGCGGCGGCGGCGCAGGCCTCGGTCCGCCATCTCAAGAGCTCGCAGGCCGAGCGTGCCGCCCAGCAGGCCAATGCCGCGAGGACCAAGGCGGCCCTCGCCCGCGCCGGTCTCCCGGTGGCGATCTCCGATACGCATATCGTGCCGGTGATCGTCGGCGATGCCGAGCGCTGCAAGGCGGCGAGCGACCTGCTGCTGGCCGATCATGGCATCTATATCCAGCCGATCAATTATCCGACGGTGCCGCGCGGCAGCGAGCGCCTGCGCATCACGCCGACGCCTTTCCATAACGAGGCTCTGATCGCCGATCTCACCAAGGCTCTGGTGGCGGTCTGGCACAGACTGGACCTGCCCTTTCAGGTGAAGGCGCAGGCCGCGGAGTAGAACTCGGGGAAAGCAGGCTTCCAGCCTGTTTCTTCCCGGGTGCGCGGACGTCCCCGTCCGCTCTTGGAAACAACGCATTCCCGGATAGGAGTTGCCGCCGGCATCGTCTCGCGCGCATGCTCAACCGGGGCTCTCGCAGCACTCGATACCGCCAAAGAGCGGACGGGACGTCCGCGCACCCGGGAAGAGGCAGGCTGGAAGCCTGCGATTCCAGCCGTCTCGTAAGCAAATAGTCACCATGATTCGGGATTGGCGCGCTCCCGCTGCCGCAGGCCGGCCATAACGCGCCAGGATTCAGCCATTTTTTGCGAATTTGGCCCAGATCTTGGGCTGCAGCCTCGGGCAACCAAGGCTGCGGCAGTTTTGGCGTTTGTTCGACAGAGTACCCATGCGTGTTCCCGGCCTTTTCGCCCTTCTCGGCGCTTGCCTTCTCTTGGCCGGCTGCGGCGCAGTCAGCAGCTATACCTCCGGTTCTCCGCGCGTTTCGACGCCGGACACCACCGCGTCCATCGCCGATACGACTGCTCCCCTGCCACCGGCGCCGGTCGAGCAACCCTTGCCGGATTCACAAGCCTTGCCGGATGCCCAGCCCTTGCCAGCCCTGGGCCCCCGAAAAACGGTCGCCTTCGTGGCCGTCCCGCCGGTCCGCCCGGACGCCGTTCCCCTGCCGCGGGAGCCGGCTATGCGGTCCGGTCCGCGCGACCGCATCTACGGCCGCCGCTTCAGCGATGCCAAGCCGATCAATTTCGGCCGGGCCTCCCCCCGTGTGTTCGCCGTGCATGGTGTCGACGTCTCGCGCTGGCAGGGCGACATCGACTGGCAGACCCTGCGCCTCCAGGGTGCCAATTTCGCCTTCATCAAGGCCACCGACGGCGGCGATCATCTCGATCCGATGTTCAGATACAACTGGCAGGCGGCGCATCAGGCCGGCCTGAGGCGCGGCGCCTACCACTTCTTCTACTGGTGCCGCAACGCCGCCGAGCAGGCGCGCTGGTTCATGCGCAATGTGCCCAGGGCCGAGGGCGCCCTGCCGCCCGTGCTCGATGTGGAATGGAACGCCGATTCGGATTGCAAGGCGCGCCTGTCACCCGCCCAGGTGCAGGAAAAGATGCGCGTCTTCATCACCATGGTGGAGCGCTATTACGGCCAGCGGCCCATCATCTACACCGCGCCGGGCTTCTATCACGACAATCTGGAAGGCGCCTTCCTCGACTATCCCTTCTGGCTGCGCTCGGTCGCGCAGCACCCCTCGAAGGTGTTCGACGATCGGAAGTGGATCTTCTGGCAATATTCCGGCTCCGGCCTGTCCCACGGCGTCGATGGCAAGATCGATCTCAACGTCTTCAACGGCAGTGCCGATGCCTGGTATCGCTGGATCGGCGACAATGCGGGGTAGCTGGGAGCGCGGACGTCTCGTCCGCTCTTGGAACCGGGACGCCTGTAAAAAGGGGTGCAGCGTTAACTACGGCAGGGCCTTCCCCTCACGCGACGTTTCTAAGAGCGGATCGTCCGACACTCGC
Source organism: Labrys miyagiensis (assembly GCF_030160835.1). Lineage (GTDB taxonomy): Bacteria > Pseudomonadota > Alphaproteobacteria > Rhizobiales > Labraceae > Labrys > Labrys miyagiensis. Next base: position 28,741 of record NZ_BSPC01000004.1, read on the forward strand.
TTGAGTGTCGTAGGGACGTCCGCGCTCCCAGGGGCTGTCCGCGCTCCCGGCATCAGTCTACTAATTTTGTAGATCTTTACCTTCGCGCTTAAAAGGTGGATCGTCGCCTGCGACCGGATCGGAAACCGATGGACCCTGCCATGCGCGTGATCTCTGCTGCCTTCTCCGCCTTCCTGCTGTTGATCGCCTCGCTCGGGACGGTTCTCGCTGCCGAGCGCTGGGAGACCCTGCCGCCGACGCCGCCTCCCGTCGCCGGCGAGAAGAGCGGCTTTGCCGAGGTCAACGGCATCAAGCTCTATTACGCCACCATCGGCAAGGGACCGGCGGTGGTGATGCTGCATGGCGGCCTTGGCAATTCCGATTATTGGGGGCTGCAGGTCAAGGCGCTGGCCCCGCATCACCAGGTGATCCTGGTCGACAGCCGCGGCCATGGCCGCAGCATGCGCGATGCCAGACCTTACGGCTATGACCTGATGGCCGACGACGTCGTGGCGCTGCTCGACCATCTCAAGATCCAGCGCGCTGATATCGTCGGCTGGAGCGATGGCGGCATATTGGGCCTCGACCTTGCCATCCGCCATCCCGACCGCGTCAACAAGATCTTCGCCTTCGCGGCCAACACCGTGACCTCCGGCGTGAAGGACGGCGTGGAAAAGAATCCGACCTTCGCGGCCTATATCGAGCGCGCCGGCAAGGAGTACGGGAAGCTCTCGGCCACGCCGAAGGAATATGACGCCTTCGTCGACCAGATCAGCCATATGTGGGCGAGCCAACCCAACTGGTCGGACGCCGATCTGAAGTCGATCAAGGCGCCGGTGCTGGTGGTCGACGGCGACCATGACGAGGCGATCAAGCGCGAGCACACCGAATATATCGCCACCATCGTACCGGGGGCAGGGCTCCTGATCCTGCCCAATGCCAGCCACTTCGCCTTCCTGCAGGACCCGGACTTCTTCAACGCCGCGGTGCTGGATTTCCTGGATGGGGAGTAGGGCTGAGAGCGCGGACGTCCTTTCTGGGAGTATCCGTATTCGGTCAAGCGGGTTTCGGTGTCCAACTACGATTATCTCGCAAGAGAGCGTTAGCGAGGATAATGAGCTTTCGCATGATAGCGACGATGGCGAGCTTCTTGGGCTTTCCGGCAGCGACCATGGCTTGGTATTTGGCACCGAGATCTGGGTTCCATCGGATGGCGGAGACCATAGGCATATAGAGGGCTCGTCGCAGAAGGGCTCTTCCGCCGCGAATGAAGCGCTTGCCATTTTTGCTGCCGCTGTCGCGTGGGACAGGGGCGAGCCCGGCCAGGCTGGCCGCTTGAGCGGGGGACAGGGTGCCCAGTTCGGGCATGTGGATGAGCATGGCGTGCGCGGTGATGGGTGCCACGGCGGGGATGGAGTCGAGGATTTCGGCTCTGCGCTTGAAGGCGGGATCCTTGTCGGCTCGCTTGGCGATCTCCGCGTCGATGGCCTTTATCTGCGCTTCGGTCAGGGCCAGTGTCTTGGCGAGTTGGCGCTTGATCAGGGGCAGTTCAGCCGTCTGCTGGCGGGTCTGGGTCGCCACTTTGATCTTCATCAGGGCATCGCGAGCTGCGGCCAATTGCTTCATCTCATCAAGGGCCTGGCTGACGATGAGGGTCGGTTCCGGCTGGAAGGCACGGCCATAACGAGCCAGGGTCATGGCGTCGATGCGATCGGTCTTGGCCAGCTTGCCAATGCCTTCGGCAAAGCGCCTGGCCTGGCGCGGGTTGAGCTTGACGGCTGCAAGGCCGGCTGCATTGAGGGCCCGTTCGAAGTGGCGATGGTAAGCCCCGGTGGCTTCGAATACGACACGCTCGACAATCCAGGAAGAAAGCCAGGCAATCAGGGCGCGAAGAGAGCGACATCCAGATAATCTTTGCCGATATCGGTGCCGACGTTCTGTGCTACGCTGCTCGTCATCTTTTCCAAGTCCTCTGCTTGTCTCCGGTGCTAAGCCGGTATCCGTTCAGGCCTCATGGAAAAGAGAGGGGTGGTCAGACTCCTAAGTCAGTCCTTCGATGATCGCAGGCACGACCCGTCCCCTCCCGCCTCCAGCTCGGCGGCCACCGAGCTGGAGGCACCCCAAAGCTAAGCTTTCAGGATAGGATTCGAATAGACAATCGCAGGCGTCTCGCCTGTTCTTGAACCACCGACGCAAAGGAAAAGGGCGCAGACCTCATCGGCTGCGCCCTTTTTGTTGAACTCTATATTTCCAAGAGGCAGGCGAGACGCCTGCGATCCCAGGAAGGACGTCCGCGCTCCCAGGGTTACCCCTCGCTGGAAATCCGCTCGATCTGCGCGCCACAGGCGGCGAGCTTGCGCTCCAGGCTCTCGAAGCCGCGATCGAGGTGATAGACGCGGTTGACGGTGGTCTCGCCCTGCGCCGCCAGGCCTGCGATCACCAGCGAGACCGAGGCGCGCAGGTCCGTCGCCATCACCGGCGCGCCCTTCAGGGTGGGTACGCCCTCGACGATAGCAGTCTGGCCGTCGAGATGGATGTGGGCGCCGAGCCGGGCGAGTTCCTGCACATGCATGAAGCGGTTCTCGAAGATCGTCTCGGTGATGCGCGATTTGCCCTTGGCCTTGGTCATCAGGCCCATCAGCTGGGCCTGCAGGTCGGTGGGAAAGCCCGGGAAGGGCTCAGTGGTCACCGCAACCGGGTCGATGCCGTGGCCGTTGCGGCGCACGCGGATGCCCTCATTGGTGGCGGTGATCTCGGCGCCGGCCTCGCGCAGCACGTCGAGCGCGTTCTCGAACAAGCCGGGCTGGGCGCCGTCGAGCATGACGTCGCCACCCGTCATCGCCACGCACATCGCATAGGTGCCGGCTTCGATGCGGTCGGATACCACGCGGTGATGGGCGCCCTGCAGGCGGGAGACGCCCGTGATCTCGATGGTGGAGGTGCCGGCGCCCTTGATCTTGGCGCCCATCTTGATCAGGCAGTCGGCGACATCGACGATTTCGGGCTCGCGCGCCGCATTGTGGATGACGGTGGTGCCGTGGGCGAGGGTGGCGGCCATCAGCGCCACATGGGTGCCGCCGACGGTAACTTTCGGAAACTCGATCTCGGCGCCCTTGAGGCCGTTCTTGGCCTGCGCCACCACATAGCCGTTCTCGATGTCGATGGTGGCGCCCAGGCGCTCCATTGCCATCAGCAGGAAGTCGACCGGCCGCGTGCCGATGGCGCAGCCGCCTGGCAGCGAGACGCGAGCCTGGCCCATGCGGGCGAGCAGCGGGCCGAGCACCCAGAAGCTGGCGCGCATGCGCGAGACGAGTTCATAGGGAGCGGTGGTATCGACGATGGTGCGGGCATCAAGGCGCACGGTCTGGCCGGTGAGCTCGACCTCGCCCGGGCGCTTGCCGGCAATGGTGACGTCGAGGCCGTGATTGCCCAGGATGCGGGCGAGCAGGGCGACGTCGGCGAGGCGCGGCACGTTGGTCAGGGTCAACACGTCTTCGGACAGGAGGCTCGCAATCATCAGCGGCAGGGCAGCGTTCTTGGCACCGGAAATCGGGATGACGCCGTGGAGCGGCGCGCCGCCGGTGATCTTGATGCGATCCATGATCAGTCCTTCGAAATGGCTTCGGCCCGCTCGCGAGGGAAGAGCTATAAGGGGGCCGGGACTCCGAAACGAGTCACTCAAACACTAAGGTTAACCGGTTTGAGTAAACGAACCACAAAGGCCGGACAAGGGCGAAACCCCGGCCGCAGGCGGGTGGCGGCTATTCGGAATCCTCTTGTGACTTTTTCGCATCGCTTTTCGGCGCATCGGCCTCCTCGACCGAAGCCGCATCGCGCCCGCGCGCCTGCGACTTGCGCCGCCCAAGATTGGCGCGCAGGGCCTTGGCGAGGCGCTCGGCCCGCTTTTCGGCTTCGGTTTTGGGAGGCGAACTCATCTAATCAGCAACTTTATACGGCAGGCGTCTTGCACTGAAGCCTCCCTTGTGGCACTAGGGCGCCGCGCCGGGCAAGTCCCTTCGGACGAGTCCCCTGGCAGATGCTGCAGTAGCTCAGTGGTAGAGCACTCCCTTGGTAAGGGAGAGGTCGAGAGTTCAATCCTCTCTTGCAGCACCACCTTTTTTGACCCGTTGAAATTGCAGGCTGTTACCTTCGCGAGGCTCTGCGCATGTTGGCGCGGGAGCACCGCCCCGATGCCTTCCCCCCTTTTTTTGCCGGCATGGCCATGGCGCATGGTTGACAGATATTCCGCGAAATAGAAAAGGCGACAATTCAGGGGATATTCGATGACCAAGAGGCAGCAGCGGGGCATTGCGGCATAGAATGCGGGAGGGGCCCTCCTTCGCGGAACGAACCGCTCATCGCCGCAGCAATAACGGCGTTGGACGAAAATGGATTGCGGAAGCCACTGCCTAGGACGGATAGAACCTTGTCATTCCTTCTTTGGCCATTTCTGTATATCAAGTCCAAGGAATACACCTTTGATACAGGAAATCGGGGATATAAAGGGCGGCACGCTTTCTGATCGACGTGTTGTCGGGTTTATCCTATGGTCGGATCTGCAACACGCGCCCATCGAGAGCAATGTAAAGCAGTGAGAAGTTCAAATCCTGATTTGCACATGGCGTGCATCGGAGCTTGTTTCATGCACAATGACCCCAAGCGGGCGCGCAATATATTGCTATGACGAAAGATAGAAGTCGCGAGGTCGAGGCTCTGGAACTGGCGCTCGAGCGTGCCCGCCTTGGCGTGTGGGACTGGGATCTGCGGAGCGGCAAATGTTATTATTCGCCGACCTGGTCGCACATGCTTGGCTACGACGCCCATGAACTAAGCGATACGTTCGACCGCTGGCTGAAGCTGACGCATCCGGATGACAAGGCGCAGGCGCTGGAAAGTGGCGAGCGCCACATCGCGGGCCTGACGGATATGATCGAGACCGAACTGCGCCTGCAGCACAAATCCGGCGGCTGGGTATGGGTCCTCGACCGCGGCGGTATCGTCGAGCGCGATGGCGAGGGACGGCCGATCCGTGTCATCGGCGTCCAGACCGACATCACCAGGCAGAAGGAGGCGGAGGCTGAGCTCGAGCAAGCCAATGCGCGGCTGAGGTTGGCGCTGGCGGCTACCGGCATCGGGATCTGGCACCATGAGCTCAATAGCCCGAAGAGCTATTGGGATGCGCGAACGCGCGAGATCTACGGCGTTGTTTCCAAGACGGACGAAGTCTCGGCGGATCTCTGGCATACCTTCCTGCATCCCGAGGACAAGGAGGCGACGGAGCGGGCGCATCTGGAACCCCTGGAGAATCAGGGCGTTACCGCCGTCGAATACCGCATCATTCGCCGCGACGGTGAAATCCGTCACATCGAGTCGCTGGTCCGCCACCTGTCCGACGGCCCCTCGGCAGGGCGGATACTCGGCACCGTGCGTGACATCACGGAAGAAAGGCAGCGCCAGCAGGAGCTCGCTTTCGCGGCCCGACACGACGTGCTGACGGGCCTCTTGAATCGCGCCGCATTCGAAAAGCAGCTGTCCGGCACCATCGGCGATCCCCTTCAGCTTCCGCTTGCGGTCTTCTACGTCGATATCGACTACTTCAAGGCCTTGAATGACTTTGCCGGCCATGCTGCCGGCGACCTTGCCCTCAAGAACGTCACCGCCAGCTTCGTGGGCTGCCTGCCGCCCTCGGCTTTCGCGGCGCGCCTCGGGGGCGACGAGTTTGCGATGGTGTTTCCCACTTGCGATGCGGTTCAGGCCAGGAAGCTCGCCGAGACGATCCTCGCCGCCATCCGCAATGCGGATCTCGGGCAAGGGCTGTTGTCGCGCAAGCTGGCGGCAAGCGTCGGCATTGCCCTGATCACCGATTGCAGCACGAGCGTTGCCGATGCGCTGGCCAATGCGGACGACGCCTGCTACGCCGCCAAGGCCGCCGGCCGCAACCGGTTTGCCGTCTTCTCCGTTGACGGAGCGGGCGCCAGGGGCCTCAACTCCTCGCGCGTGGCGACGGATACTCTCGAGGCTCTTGACGAGGGCACCCTGCAGCTCTTTGGGCAGCAGATCCATCTGCTCGGCAAGCCCTGGCAGGCAAGCCGCCGCATCGAGGTCCTGGCCCGGCTGACGACGCGCAACGGGACGTCCATTCCGCCGGGCGATTTCGTCAAGGTCGCCGAGCGGTTCGGGTTGGCCTCCCGGGTCGACCGCTGGATCATCCTGAGAGCCCTTTCGCTCTATGGTGCCGCCACAAGATCGGGAGAGGTGACACTTTGCTTCAACCTGTCGGCGCAGACGCTCAGCGACCCGCAGCTTTGGAGCTTCGTCGACAACCTGATCGAGGAAACAGGCGCGTCCCATGCCGGCATTGGCTTCGAGATCACGGAGACGGCGGCCGTCACCAATTACGAGGCTGCCGCGCAATTCGTGCAGAAAGCGCGAGAGCGCCAATGCCGGGTCAGCCTCGACGATTTCGGCGCCGGCATGAGTTCCTTCGAATATCTCAGGCGCTTCCCGGTCGATGCCATCAAGATCGACGGCTCCTTCGTCGAGAACATCACCCATAGCCGCTTCGACCGCGAGATCGTCGTGGCTGTCGCCGGTATCGCCAGGAGCCTTGGCTGCAGCGTGGTGGCCGAGAGGATCGAGCAGGAGGATGTGCTCGATATGTTGTACGAGCTGGGCATCGACTATGGCCAGGGGTTCCTGCTGCATCGCCCGGAACCCCTCGAGGCGCTCATCGCGCGAGCGGCGTCGAAGGTCGGTTCCTGACCCGGCAACGCCTGCCGTGGCGGAGCTGTCAGGCTGGGCATCACGCATATGCGGGGTCGCCGCTCGAGCGATACCCGATTAGAGAGATTCGCAGCCTACGCCCGTCATTCCGGCTGGAGCGAAGCGGAACGCCGGAATCCATGAACACAGTCCTTCGAAGTTAGTGTTCATGGATTCCGGGTCTCCCTTCGGTCGCCCGGAATGACGGCGCGCACTTTTGCTGACCCGATTTCGCTTTAACCGAAGATCGTGTGGGAAGAGAGGGCGGCGATCGAGATCCGCCGCTCTCCTCGCGAACTACCAGTGCCGGGAATGACTGGACAACTGCGTACCGACGATAAGGCCCAGCACGAAGCCGATAACGCCGGCTGACGAGAGCACGGTGGCGGCCGTGCCGGGATTTTCCTTCATGGTGTCCGAGACGAACTGAGCCTGTTCGCGGACGTGCTGGAGTGAGCCGCGGGCGTGCCCCTTCGCACGGTCGAGGGCATCTGCAGCGCTTTCCCGCGTGCGCTCAAGGCTCTCGGCGCCCTGCCGGGCGAGCATCTTGCTGAGAGCGCCGACCTCCTTTTTCAGATCCGCGATCTGCTTATCGAATTCCTTGCGCATGTCTTCCGGTGACAAGGTGTCTGCCATGTGTTCTTCCTCGGCATTGAGTGGAAAGGCGCGGCCGGATGTCCGCCGCTCCTGAAAAAAACTCACGCCGGAGTGGTAGGTTCCCGCAGCGCCGAACCGGGCGGCGGCGCGGAGCTTGCGCCGGCACTTCGATCCCCGAGCGAGTCAGAAATGGCAGCGCGCCAACACCGCGGCCTCGATCGCCTCGATGCAGAATTTCGGCGGCTATGCGGGTGGTGCGCCGACCCCGGCCGTGACCGGCTTCATCGTCGAGGCCGGCGGTTCGTTCGTGCCGGCGCTGCTGACGGGGGCGGTGATCGTGGTGGTGGGGGCGGTGCTCTGCATGGTGCAGATCGACCATGTCATTCCCGGCACCGAGCGGGTCGCGGGACAGCCTGCTATGAAGCGTAAGGACTGGTGAAGGCGGGCGACCCAGGGTTTGCCCGCCGTAGCATCAAAGTGGGTTCGGACTTATTCGTTCGGCGTGGATGACGCAGAGTTAATGCGACGCTCGTTCGCAAGAAAGAAACGATGCGCGAGCAAAATGATGGCGGCAACCACAAGATCGAGAACGATCATGTTGGTCATGTTCGAGGCGAACATTGTCTGCAGCAGATCGCCCGACAGTTGAGCATTTTGCGCGATATCAGCCATGACGTGCCTGGCCTCCGATTCGATTGTTGCAGCGCCGCTGCCTGAGTTCCTCACGCTAGAGGCGATGACCTTGCACAAAGGTTAACGCGCTCTGCGTTATTGGTACGTGACCAAAGACACACCTGTTACGCAACTCGGCCATAAGGAGGGACACTTATCCTATTGGTGAGGGGTGGCTGTCATGGCATGAACGCCCGGCAGGCAGGCAAGGCGGAGGGGCGTGTGAGCTACGGTCTCTATATCGGCAGGAATCATACGGCTGACGGCATCGCCTATCTCGCCGGCTATGGCGACGAGCCGTCCAGCCACTGGCTGGAAATCGTGCCGCGCCGGCACCACGCACCTGGCACTGTGATCAGCGTCGGAGTGACGCAGCAGGCCGATCTACCGGGGCGGATGAGCGAAATTCCGCAGGTTGCCGAGACATCGCGGCATATTCGCGTCAGCTACAGCCATTACAAAGGCGTGCCGTCGCCGCTGACCAATGGTGGGCTCAACGAGCATGGCGTCGCCGTGCGCGACATCTGGTCGCCGTCCCGTCCCGAGCTGATCGCCATGACGCCGGTGGACCAGAGTGGCCCCAATTACAGTGACCTTGCCCGTATCCTTTTGGAGAGGGCCAGGACGGCACGCGACGGCGTCGAAATCATCGCCGATCTCATTGCCCGCCATGGCTATGCCGACTATGGCGGCAACTCACATCTGATCGCCGATGCCGAGGAAGCCTGGGTGGTGATCGAGTTTTCGGGCGGGCAGGGTCTGTGGGTGGCCGAGCGGCTCGGACCCGACGCCATCCGTGCCTCGCGCCCGGGCTATGTCGGCGTGGTGCCGGTGCATGACTCCCGCCCGGCCGACTTCCTCTATCCCGCGCATTTCGTCTCCTTCGCGCGCGGGCAGGGCTGGTATAGCGGCGAGGGGCCGTTCGATGCCAATGCAGTCTATGGCGACGGCAGGGGGCGCTGGGCCGGTGCCGCCTGGATCGAGGCCGAGATGGCAGGACGCGCCCGGCGGCCTGGCAAGATCGGGCTTGCCGATGTGATTTGGGCCGTGCGCACGGCGCGGCTTACCGGCGATACGGCCGGCTATGGCCAAGTGGTGCCCCTGGCGACGCCGGCCCACAAGGAGCTCCGCATGCTTTGGCACACGCAGGTCGGCGCCGTTGCCGCGCCCTTCGTGCCGGTGTTCATGGGCGTTGCCGAGGTTCCCGAAGAGTATCGCGCCCACCGTTATCTCAGCGGGGGCGAGGCCGCCCGCTTCCTCGACACGCGGCACGCGGACAAGGGGCGCTCCGACACGGTCTCGCTGATACCGCAGGGCATCGAGTCGACCCGTTCGGCCAGCGCGGCCGGCAAGCGCCTGCTCAACCTCATCTTCCAGCATCACGAGGCCTTCCTGCCGGAAGCGACCGCGCTGTGGGAGGCGATCGAGGCCGAGCTGAGCCGCAGCCAGGCCGGAATCGTCCGCAGCGCCGCCGTTCTCCTCGATGCCGGCGAGAGCGAGCTCGCGACCGGGCTCCTGACCTATTACAGCCACACGGAGCTGAGGCGCGCCCTCGACAGCATCGAGCAGCTTGCCCAAAGCCTGGAGCTGCGCACCCGCTACCGACACGGCTTCAGGACCGATCCGGTGCCTCTGTCACCGCCACAGATCTGGTGACAATGACAGGGCGGGGCGGGCGCATGCCTGGACTGCGGTACGCGCAACCTTCACCGGGCATCCCGCGTTGAATCGATCGTACCGGCCCGGTGGATAGGTCAAACTCGTCGATTTTCCGAGATCTTTCGAAATTTTCGGAAAGCGCCTTTGCCTACACAATGAGCGCCGCCAGGTCTGTACATCGGGCGACAAAGGCGGCATAGCGCTGGCAAGGATCGATTTTGACAATATGATCGGTTGCTGAGTGATCAGGGGAGACGCACAAGTGGCACAGGCAGATATTGCAGTCATCGGCATGGCGGTGATGGGGCGCAACCTCGCCATGAACATCGCCGAAAAGGGTTTCAAGGTCGCCGTCTTCAACCGCTCCCCGGCGCGCACGGATGAGGCGATCAAGGAAGCGGGCGATCTCGCCGGCAACATGATCGCCTGCCACACGATCGAAGAGCTCATCGCTGCCCTCAAGCCGCCGCGCGCGCTTCTGCTGATGGTCAAGGCCGGCGCCGCCGTCGACGAGACCATCGACCAGTTGAAGCCCCATCTTTCGCAGGGCGACATCATCATCGATGCCGGCAATGCCAATTACCGCGACAGCGTCGCCCATGACAAAGCGCTCGGCGCCGAGGGCTTCCAGTTCCTCGGCGTCGGCGTGTCCGGTGGCGAGGAGGGCGCCCGCCACGGCCCCTCGATCATGGTCGGCGGCAGCCCCAAGGCCTATGAGCGCGTCAAGGATGTGCTGAACGCCATCGCGGCCCGCTATGAAGGCGCGTCCTGCTGCGGCTATATGGGCCCTGCCGGCGCCGGCCATTTCGTTAAGACGCTGCATAACGGCATCGAATATGCCGACATGCAGATGATTGCCGAAGCCTATGGCCTGATGCGCTCGGGCCTGGGCATGACGCCCGCTGCCATCGCCGATGTGTTCGAAGGCTGGACAAAGGGGCCGTTGGCCTCCTACCTCACCGAAATCTCGGTGCAGGCGCTGCGTTCAGTCGATCCGACCACGAGCAAGCCTCTGGTTGATGTCATCCTCGACAGCGCGGGACAGAAGGGCACGGGCCGCTGGTCCGCCATCGAGGCGCTCGACCTCGGCGTGCCTGCCAGCGCCATTGCGGCGGCGGTGGAAGCCCGCGGCCTCTCTTCCATGCGCAGCCTGCGCCAGGCGGTGAATGGGGCCTTGGGCGATGCCGAGCGGGCGCCGATCGGTTCGGCCACGCCTGAGATCATCGCCGACATCGAGAAGACGCTGCTCACCGGCAAGATCCTCGCTTACGCCCAGGGCTTCGACGTGCTCGCCGCCGGCTCCAGGCAATTCGACTGGAACCTGCCGCTGGCCGAGATCGCCAAGATCTGGCGTGCGGGCTGCATCATCCGCTCGCGCATGCTCGATTCGATGTCGAAGGCTTATTCCGCCACGCCCGCGCCCGAATCGCTGATCCTCGATCCGGACTTCGCCGGTGAGCTGAAGGCGGCCCTGCCGTCCGCCCGCAAAATCCTGGGCCTCGCCGTCGCCAACGGCCATCCGGTGCCGGCGCTGACTTCGGCGGTGAACTATCTGCAGCAACTGCGCACCAGCCGCGCCACGGTGGACCTGGTCCAGGCCCAGCGCGACATCTTTGGCGCCCATGGTTTCGAGCGTATCGACCAGCCCGGCGCCCATCATGGCCCCTGGCATACGGGCGCCGAGTGAACCCCGTGAAAAAGGCTGGAGCCGCGAGGCTCCAGCCTTTTTGATTCGGAGCAGCTCCCGCGTGCTCAGAAGCGGGAAACGCAGCAACAAAATGTCTATCGCAACAGTGTATTCTGGATATGCCTAGAATCACCTGCATTCATGCCCATATTGGAGCAGAAGCAAGCCCGCGCTGACGAAAACTTTATTTGGGCGGATGATTCCATTTCTTGAAAAGGTCGGCGATCACATTCATGAGTAGCTTATTGGGGTTGTTCTGGCATTCTTTCTTCACGACCAAGATGATGCCATTGCCATCCGTGCTGCTGCCGACCCAATGATTGTCGTTGCGGCTATCCAGCCCCGTCCACCAACCCAGAATCCAGGTATTGCCTTCCCCCTCGAGTTGCGGCGTGGACAGCCAATATTTGCACGGCATGGTGCCGATACCGACCGCCATGTAATCATAGGCCTGCGCCTGCGATACGCCCAACACCACCGGCATCGCCGCAGCCACGGCCAAGACAGACTTCCTCACCCTTCATTCCCATCACTGACAAAGTCAAAATGCTCCCCCTGCGGCGCGCGGTTGCGTGCGAGGCGGACTCCGACACCTCTACCATGATCCCAGATAAATTCGACCCCTCCCGTTTCGAGGGCCCGTCGAATGGCTGCGGCATTGGCCGCGGTAATCTGGGGGACGTCGTCGGCGGCATCCGCACGGCGGATAGTCGCCACACCCAGCCTGGAGGCGTCGGCCAGCTTCTGGGCCGTCCAGCGGAGCAAGGCGCGGCCTGCCCGGATCTGGGCTCCTGTGATCGGGGTCGCATGCATGAAGCCTCTCCCCTTTTTGATCTTATGATCATATTCGCATCAGCGATTATACGCTGTAAGGCCTTCCCATGAAACCGGGCTTCTGCGGTTCGGGAGGGCAATCGCCTCGGGTTGATTTGACGCTCTCCTTGTCGTCATTGCGAGCGAAGCGAAGCAATCCAGGGGGCAACGGACACTGCTCTTCGACCCCTGGATTGCTTCGCTGCGCTCGCAATGACGAGTGAGCCTGCACAATACCCCATCATCGTTCGCGTCGCGTTTCGTGAACCTGAAGCGATTGCCCTGGCAGCTCCGTTCCTCGCCGATGCCTGCAATCGTGGATCGTGGGCCACAGGCAGCACACCCCCCAAAAGATAGCTGCCATCTTTACCTTCCGGAAATAAACAGCCCTTTTTTGGCTGCAATCCACGCGCGAATAGGAACTCTCCTTGTTGTGTGTGGTCCTGTAATGCTTCCCGGCCGAAAATCGATCCTTGCCGTGACTGGCGGATGTCTCCTCGCCGCCGTGCTCGCCGTCGGCGCCTATGCGAGCAATGCCCTCCTTACCGGTAATTTCGGCACCGTCGTGCCCGGCGAGGTCTATCGGTCCGCCCAACTCGGCAACGGGCTGATGACCCGCGTCGTTCAGCGCTACGGCATCAAGACCATCATCAATCTGCGCGGTGCCAATCCCGGCGAGCACTGGTACGACAAGGAACTGGCTGACGCGAAGGCGCTCGGCGTCGCGCATATCGATTTCAGCATGTCCGCCAAGCACGAGTTGACGCAGGCCCGGGCTCAGCAATTGATCGAGCTGATGGCGAAGGCGCCCAAGCCCTTGCTGATCCACTGCAATTCCGGCTCCGACCGCACCGGCCTTGCCTCGGCCCTCTACGTGGCCTCGATCGCCAAGCAGGGCGAGGACGCGGCCGAGGGACAGCTTTCGCTGCGTTTCGGGCACGTCTCGCTGCCCTTCGTGCCCGAATATGCAATGGACCAGACTTGGGAGAGCCTCGAGCCCTGGCTCGGTTTCGGCGATTCCTGAGAGGACCGTTTAGGGATCGTTAAAAATAAGTGCTTCCAGCACGACGCTTTTGCGCCTCTCCACTCTGCTTAACACCGGCTTGCCGATTTACTGATTCCTTAACAATCCCCAAGCGTCAGACGCTCTCGCCTCCGCCGCTTTCTCACCGCAATGCGCAAGCGGTCTCGTTCCCACGCCCTTTCCGGCTGGGTTGATGAGGAGACCGGGAGATGGCGGCTGCGGGGCAGCCGTGAAAGCAAGATCATGGAAGATGCAGGCCGCACTGTCGGTGCAGGCCGCCATCGCCCCGTTCCGGCTGCCTGGCCCGCTGACAAGGCGCGCAAGGCCACCTGTTTTTCCGCCTTATGAAGGCGGAGGCGAGCCGGGAGCGGATGGCACGGACCATCCGAACCTGACCAGCCGGCTCGGTCAAGGGGCTCAGCGCTGCAGTCCTGGCCGGACAGTGGCATGAACCGTCTTCACCGCATCGGCGGGAGATGGGACGAAGGCGCCGCCGGGCTCAAGCCCGTCACGCTCCGTCCAGGGATCGCGTGGCACTTCCATGGGGTGCCGATCCCGTCTGTCCCGCTCGTCACCCCCTGGAGGCCGGCTTCCAGAGGAGCAGGACCGCCGCTTGCGCCCGCCACTTGGACAGGCTGTCGGGGTGGATGGAGGCGTTCGGAGCCGGGTTGTACCTGCGCCGGCCGCTGACGCCTCATTCCGTCAGGGAATAAAACATAGGGGCGAAAGAAAGTCAATATCGGTTCTGTGTTTGTCCAACCCAATCGGATGAACACCCTTATAGTCATCCCGTGTGCACTGCGCCTGCCGCCGAAGGAGGATGCCAGGCAGGGCGCTGTCGATTGATCCGGTCGCTGACGAGCGGTTTGATCGGGTAACCCAAGGGATTGTTCAGGATTAAGCGCTTCAAGCACCGCGCCTCTCCCGCACTCCCGGCACTGGCTTGCCGGTTCACTTGTTTTTAACGGCCCCTTACCAGAACCAAGCCTGCAGGCTGAGCGCGCCCAAAGCGAGGAGCAGGGCCGGCGGCATGGCGATGAAGCCGATCTTCAGAAAGGCCCAGGCGCTCACGCCATGCCCCTCGCGCCTGAGCGCGGTGAGCCAGAGAATGGTGGCAAGCGAGCCCGTAATCGAAAGGTTCGGGCCGATATCGATGCCGATCACCGCCGCTGCCCGGATGGCATCCGGCACCTGAGCCGCTTGCACCGTGCTGCCGGCGATCAGCCCCGCTGGCAGATTGTTGGTGACGTTGCAGGTGAAGGCGGTGACAAGGCCGGTGATCCAGCTCGCCGCCGGGACCGATTGTCGGGCGAGCGCCTGCAGGTGATCGACCAGGGCGGTGAGTACCCCCGTTCCTTCCAGGGCTTGCACCAGCACGAACAGGCCCGCCACCAGCGGCAGCACGCCCCAGGAAATGTCACGCATGACATGGCGCAGCATGGTGGGGGCCCCCTCCTTGCCGATGATGGCGACGACCAGCGTGGTGGCGATGCCGGCGATCGCCGTCGGCAGGCCGAGATCGCGGCCGAGAGCCGAAGCGATCATCAGGCCGATGGCCGTGGCGCCAATGCCGAGCGCCGCGGTGATGGCGCCCCGCGAGAGCGGCGCCTCGGCGATGTCGCTGGCGATCGCGCCGGCGAAATGGCTGCGGAAGGTCAGGCGCAGGGCGGCATAGGTCGCGGCGATCGCCGCGAGCGAGGGCAACGTGAAGATGGCGAGCCATTGCAGGAGAGGCGGCATGGCCGTGCCCTGCACCACCAGATTGGCGGGGTTGGAGATCGGCAGCACGAAGGAAGCGGCATTGGCGACCAGGGCGCAGACGAGGAGATAGGGCAGGGGCTTGTCGATCCGCGCCGTGCGCATCGCGGCCGCAACAGCCGGCGTCATCACCACCGCGGTGGCGTCGTTCGACAGGAAGACCGTGACCACCACGCCGACGCCATAGACCAACGCGAAAAGGCGGAGCGGCGAGCCCTCGGCATGGCGCATGGCCTGCACCGCGAGCCAGTCGAACAACCCTTCATAGCGCGCGATCTCGGCCAGCAGCATCATGCCGATCAGGAAGAGATAGACGTCGGTACCGCGCGCCACGCCGGCCAGCGCCAGGTGCGGCGAGAGCAGGCCGAGGGCAAGCAAGAGCGCCGCGCCCGCCACGGCCCAGATCGCCTCGGGCCAGTTGAACGGACGCAGGATGACGGCAGCGGTCGAGACAGCGGCTATGCCGAGCGTGAGGTTTTCAGACATGCGGCCCTGTTACACGATGACGATTGGCCTTGACTAGCGCTGGGCGGGACAATTGGTTCCGGCGTCGCCAGGGAAATGGGCGCAGTTTCGGGGGGCGGGGCGGTCTTCAGAGCCTGACTCAAAAGTCGTGAAGAAGCCGAGGGAGGCGCAGATTTTGTCATACCCGGGCTTGTCCCGGGTATCCAGACACCGCATTTCCAACGTTTGCGCTTCCCTGGATTGCCGGGACAAGCCCGGTAATGACAGAAGTCGAGGTTCCGTCGACTTTCCGGTCAGGCTTTCCAGACCCGCCTCTTTCAGAGAGGGGACAGCTGTTGAGAGCCGAGTCTGAAGACCCGCCCGCCCAGTCGCGTTTCCATCACCCTTCCGTCTGTGCCCAGGGCGTGGCGTCTGCGGGATCCGGCGCCATCAGCGTGTAGCGGTTGAACTCGGCCCAGGCGGCGGGATCGACCTTGAAGTCGAGCTGGGAGAGGTTGCGCGTCAGGCTCCTTGGATTGCCCGTGCCGATCAGCACCGAGGCGACGGCCGGACTGCCGAGCGGGAACTGCATCGCCGCTGCCGCGAGTGGCACCTTGTAGGTCGAGGCCACGGTTTCGAGGCCACGCACGCGCTCCCGCACATCCTCGGATGCCGGACCGTAGTCGAAGGTGGCGCCCGGGATCGGGCCGGTGGCCAGGATGCCGGAATTGAAGACGCCGCCGATCACCAGGGAGGTCCCCTCCTTGAGGCAGCGCGCCAGCAGTTCCGGCTCGGCCGAGCGGTCGAGCAGCGAATAGCGCCCCGCCAGCAAGATGCAGTCGAGCGGGAAATGATCCATCAGATCCAGGCAGATCCGCACTTCGTTGACGCCGACGCCAACAGCCTTGATGGCACCCCGGCTCTTCAGCTCGCCGAGCGCCTTGAAGCCGCTGTCGAGGAGCGCGCGGACATGCCGGTCGTTCTCTGCCTGACCGTGGGTGAGAACGCCGATATCGTGGATATAGACGATGTCGATGCGGTTGAGGCCGAGGCGCGTCAGGCACTGGTCGAAGGCGCGCATGATGCCGTCATAGCTGTAGTCGTAGTCGGCGGCGAAGGGCAGGGGATCGGCAAAGCCGTAATCGGGCACCGCATGTTCCGGTACAGGGCGCAGGACGCGGCCGACCTTGGTGGAGACCACATAGCTGTCGCGCGCTTTGCCATAAAGGAAATCGCCGAGCCTGAGCTCGGCAAGGCCATGCCCGTAACGCGGCGCAGTGTCGAAATAGCGGATGCCGGCGTCCCAGGCGACCTGGAGCGTGGCCGCCGCCTCGTCGCGGCTGACCGGCTTGTAGAGATTGCCGATGCCCGTGCAGCCGAAGGAGAACTCGGTGACTTCGACGCTGGTGCGGCCGACCTTGCGTGTCTTCATGGCGTTTCCTCGCTTTTCTGGCTGTTGGCCCAATTGAACGCGCCGGCGCAATCCGCGCAAGGCTCAGCGGGCACGATTCCCGCCGCGACAGCTCATATTGCATAGTTCATGCAATATTCTTGACGCCGTCAAGAAGCGGGGCGTATGCCTGACGGGAGGCCGCCGGGAAAAGCGGCGTTGGGAGCGCTCAGCAAGGGAGGCCTCATGGCCAGGATCACACGTGTCGAGCTCTCGATGGTGGTGCTCGAGCCCAAGGTGAAACGGGTCGATGCGATCCAGTCCTTCGTAGCGCAGGAAACCCCGATCGTGCGCATCATCGATGCCGATGGCGCCGTCGGCACCGGCTACAGCTACACCATCGGCACGGGCGGTCATTCGGTGCTGGAGCTCCTCGCCCGCACCTTCGCCCCGGCGCTGATCGGACGCGAGGCCGGCATGGTCGAGCAGATCTGGCGTGATCTCCTCTTCCTCAGCCACGCGACCACGGTTGGCGCCATCACCTCGCTGGCGCTCGCGGCGGTCGATTCCGCGCTCTGGGACCTGCGCTGCCGCAAGGCCGGCCTGCCGCTCCATGTGATGGCGGGCGGCGCACAGGAAAAGGTGCGGCTCTACACCACCGAGGGCGGCTGGCTGCAACTGGAGACGCAGGCCATCGTCGAGGACTCGCTCAAGGCCAAGGCGGATGGTTTTGGAGGGTGCAAGGTCAAGGTCGGGCGCCCTATCCGCGAGGATGTTAGCCGGCTTATCGCCGTGCGCGAGGCGGTGGGTGGGGCCTTCGAGATCTTCACCGACGCCAACCAGGCCTTCGCCGTCGACGAAGCGATCCGGCGCGCCCATCATTATCGCGAGGCCGATATTGGCTGGTTCGAGGAACCGCTGCCGGCTGACGACGTCGACGGGCATGTGCGCCTTTCCGCCTCGACCACCATCCCGATCGCCGTGGGCGAGAGCCTCTACAGCGCCTCGCATTTCCGCGACTACCTGCAGCGCCGCGCCTGTTCGGTGGTGCAGGTGGACGTGGCGCGCATCGGCGGCATTACCCCCTGGCTCAAGGTCGCCCACATGGCGGAGAGCTTCAACGTCGCCGTCTGCCCACATTTCCTGATGGAACTGCATGTGGGCCTGTGCTGTGCTGTGCCGAATGCGCGCTGGGTGGAATATATTCCCCAGCTCGACGGCGTGACCCGTACCGGCATGCGTATCGAAGCCGGCTATGCAGTGCCGTCCGCCGAGCCTGGGCTCGGCATCGACTGGGACTGGGAGGCGCTCGGCCGCCACCAGGCCGAAGGCTCGGCGCGGGCGATTTCCTGAGGAGCGGCGCATGGCTCCTCTCGAATCCAGCAAGCGGCTGAAGCTCCTGTTCATTGCCGTGAACTGCGACGAGGATTTCTTCGGCCCCGTCCGGCGCGGCATGGCCGACGCCGCCGCGCAGATGGGGGTGGAGGCCGAGTTCACGGGCACGGTAGGGGTCGATGCCGCTGGGATGACGGCGATCGCGCGGCGGGGGCTCGAACAGGGTGTCGACGGGCTCGCCATCGTGGTGTTCGATGCGGATGCCTTCGCGCCGGTGATCGCCGAGGCGCGCAGCCGCGGCGTGCCGGTCGTCGCCTTCAACATCGATGCCGGGCGGGGCAAGGCTGGCACGCTCAGCAGCATCGCCCAGGACTTTCCGGCTGCTGGCCGGGCCCTGGCACGGCGCGTTGCCGCCGATATCAGGCCGGGCAGCACCGTGCTGCTCACCATGCACGATCCCGGCATTTCCGCGCTGGAGGAACGGCGCGACGGCATCAAGGCGGGGCTCGCCAATCATGGCATCGAGTGGGTCGAGACCATCACCGGCCATTACCCCGAAGAGGCGGCCCGGCACGTTCTGCGCATTCTCGCGCAGCGGCCGGAAATTTCCGCGGTGCTCGCCACCGGCCAGGCCGACACCGAGGGTGCGGCACTGGCGGCGGAGCGGATGTCGCGGCCTGTCTATGCCGCCGGCTTCGATCTCTCCCCGACGATCCTGCGCCTGATCGAAGCCGGGCATCTTGCCTGCACCACCGACCAGCAGCCCTATGCGCAGGGGCTCTATCCTGTGATCCAGCTGGTGCTGAACATCCGCTATGGCCTGCTGCCAGTCGACATGGACGCCGGCGCCGCTATCATCGATCGCACCAATGTCGCGCGTATCGGCGCCCTGTCGGAGGCCGGCTTCAGGTGAGGCCATCCAAGGAGGAGAGGCCATGAGCGGAACCTTCGCCGCCGGTCGCGAGCCCGGTGCCGCCTCTGTCGGCGGACGGCGCCGGATGAACGAGATCGTCGGCCAGGTGCTGGCCGATCACATCCGCTCCGGCGCCTTGCCGGAGGGCTTCGTCATCCGCGAAAAGGCGGTGACCGATCTCTTCGGCATCGGCCGCATGCCCGCGGTGTCGGCGATGATGCGGCTGGAGGCCGAAGGCCTTGTCCACCGCCGGCCCGCCATGCGCGGAGTGATCGTGGGTCCCCGTCCGACGGATATCTCGATGCTGGGCGAACTCGGCGCCCATGTCGCGCTGCCGCCGGACATCGCGGCGGAACTGCGCATCCGCAATTGGCGCGCCTTGATCTATTCGTCGGTGGAGAAGGAGGTCGCTTCCTGCCTGCTGTTCGGGCGTTTCCAGATTCGCTCGCAGATCCTTGCGGAGCATTTCGGCGTCAGCCGCACCATCGCGCATGAATTGCTGCTCCGGCTGGAGCGGGTCGGCCTGGTGCGCCAGGAAGCCAATGCGCGCTGGTATGCAGGGCCCCTGACGCCGGACCGCATCAAGGAGCTTTACGAGATGCGTATCCTGCTGGAGCCTCCAGCGCTCCGCCAGGCCGCGCCGCGGCTCGATCCGCGCATGATCCGCGAGGGGCTGGCGCGTGTTTGCGATGCCGAAACACCGCAGGCCCGCGCCGATCAGACCCTGCTGCATCGCCTGGAAGTCGATCTGCACCACGACATCGTGCTCAAATGCAGCAATGATGAGCTGCGCGAGACGCTTTATCGCTGCCAGCTGCCGCTCATCACGGCGCATTTGTCCTTCGGTTCCTCCCAGGAGCAGCCCGACATTCCGCGAATGATCGTCATGCACAAGGCCATTCTGAGCCATCTCGGCGAGGGTCGGGTTGAAGATGCCGCCCGCGCGCTGGAGAGCCATCTCCGGGAATCCTCCGACAACAATCCCGGGCGGCTGGCCGGTCTGCCGCCGCTCGATCACGCGCGCCTCAGCCCGTATCTCGACCCGGCCTGAGGGCGCGAAGGGGTTATATCTATTGGGTGGAGTTAAGGTAAAATTGAACGGATGTGATCGCGCTACTTGCATTTAGTCGTTAATGACATCATAAAACGCCATCGAACTCGGCCGGACGTTTTGGCCGCGCGGTCCTGTGGCCGTGCACGCTGATGACCTTCCTACCAATTTCGACCAACAGCGCTTTTGTTGCACACTCGCTGCAAAGGCACGTGCCCATAGGAAAGGTTCATCATGAGCACAGGTACCGTGAAGTGGTTCAACACCCAGAAGGGTTATGGTTTCATTCAGCCGGATGACGGCTCCAAGGACGTCTTCGTCCACATCAGCGCCGTCGAGCGCGCTGGTCTGCGCGATCTCCAGGAAGGCCAGAAGATCAGCTATGAGCTGGTTGAGGACCGCCGTTCCGGCAAGATGTCGGCTGACCGCCTTTCGGCTGCGTAAGACCTCAGCCGCGGACAACCACGGATTTCGAGAGGGCCGGGCGTAAGCTCGGCCTTTTTTATTGCGCGTGACACCGATGTAGAAGCTCAAGTGGCTGTTCATCGGTGCATACAGGGCTGTCATCCCCGGCGAGATCCACACAAGCTTGCTTGTGTGAGAAGGCCGAGGGAAGGGGATCCAGGGGCTTAAGGTCTCAGCCTTACGAGCCTCTGGATCCCCTTCCCCTCGCCCTCTCTCGCTTCGCTCAAGAGCGCACTCACAAGCAAAGCTTGTGAGGATACGGCCGGCGATGACAGCCCTGTGTGCATCGGTGAAGGCAATCGGAGAAGTCGTCAGCCCTCCCGCACGCCCCGCCACACCTGAGCGATCGCGCCGGCCGAGCGCAGGGCGTCGGCCTCACTGGTTTCCCCGCTGATGAGCGAGAGGCGCATCACCCAGCGGCCTTGCCATTGGGCGCCGCCGGCAAAGCAGGTGCCGTCTTCCTGGAGGGCGGCGATGGTGCGGCGTGTAAGGTCGTCGCCCTTTTCCGCTCCCTCCCCCGCGCCAAAGCGCAGGATGACCTGGTTGAGCACGACATCGTTGACGATGGCGATGCCGGGCTCTTCGCGCAGCGTGTCGGCGATGAGACGGGCGAGGCGGCAATGGTGCTCCACCAGCGCGGCGATGCCCTCGCGGCCATAATGGCGGAGCATGGCCCAGGTCGCGAAGCCCCGTGCACGGCGCGACAGCTCCGGGACATAATGGGAGGGATCTCGCTCGCCGTCGCCCACCGAGGGCAGATAGCTCGCCGCGATCATCATGGCACGGCGATGGGCATCAGGGTTGCGGACGATGGCATAGCCGCAGTCATAGGGCGTCTGAAGCCATTTGTGCCCATCCGTCGCCCAGGAATCGGCGCCTTCGATGCCATCGGCCAGCGCGGCGCGCGTGGGGCAGGCGCGGGCCCACAGGCCAAAGGCGCCATCAACATGGATCCAGCAATTGGAATGAACGCGGGTGGCGTGAATGATCGCCGGATGCGGATCGAAGGCCCCGGTGTTGATCTGGCCCGCCTGCGTGACCACGATGAGGGGTGCGTCCCAGTCGACATTGCGCATCACCCTGGTGAAGGCGTCGGGCAGCATGGCGCCTTCCCTGTCGGTGGCGATACGGGTGACCCGCTCGTGGCCAAGGCCGAGATATTGCAGGGCCGAAAACACGGTGGAATGCGCGGCATCACCGATCAGCACCTGGATCGGCGGCGCGTCGAACAGGCCCTTGGCCTCGACATCCCAGCCGAGCCGACGCAGCACCTCGCTGCGGGCGGCCGCCAGCGCCACGAAATTGGCGACGGTAGCGCCGGTGACGAAACCGACCGAGGCTTCCCGCGGCAGGTCGAGCAGGTCAAGCAGCCAGCGCGCTGCCACCGTCTCGCAGGCCGCGGCCGAGGGGGAGGCGGTGTGGTTGCCGGCATTCTGACCCCAGGTCGAGGTCATCCAGTCGGCGACGACTCCGACGGGGTGGGAACCGCCGATCACCCAGCCGAAGAAGCGGTTGCCCGTGGTGGCATGCAATCCGGGCGTGGCGCGCCGCACCAGGTCTTCCAGCACCGTCTCGGCTGGTTCGCCCGTCTGTGGCGTCGGCATCTCGAAGGCGGCCAGAGCCTCGGCATAACCAACCTCCGGCCGTTGCGGGCGCTCGTCGAGCCCAGCGCGAAAAGCAAAGGCCAACTTTGCCGCCTGGGCGAACAGATGCGCGATATTGGTCGGCGGCTCCGTCATCTCAGGCCTCCCCGGCCTCTTCTCGTTATCGGGATTATGACAGAACCGTCGCCCTCATGAAGCCTTCGCCTTGGCGTCGAGCGCCTGCCGGTATTTCTCGGCTTCCCAATGGGTGAGCTGATAATCCTGTTCCGGCGTCAGGCGCTGGATCGCGGCGCCGGCCGGCAGGCGCGAGGCGACGTTCCAGAGGCAGAGCGCCAGCGCGTCGGCCGCGGTCGTGGTCCGGCGATGCAGCACGATGCCGAGCCCCGGCAACACCAGCATGGGCGGCGGGCCGTCCTTGGCCTCGGGCTTGCGGATGGCTTCGCCGGCGGCGATGTCGTCGGTCTCGATCACGCCCGGGCCGAGAAAGACGACATGGTCGGGATAAAGCGAGCCGCCGCGCACATGGCCGGCGCTGACCGGATCGAGCGCCACGCCATGCACGATCGGGTTGGCGGGCAGCCGGTAGTTCGTGCCTGCGACGATCGCCGCGAGCTTGCCGAGATCGGCTTCCTGCGCCGGGCGATGCGGCAAAGCGAGGGCCTGGCAGACACGGTTCAACCTGTCCTCGACCTCGGCGACGCTGGCGCCAGAGACGACGAGGCCGTGATTGCCGAGGATCAGCACGTTGGTGGCCGGCGTCGAACGCGCCAGGATCTCCTCCGACAGCGGCACGCCGGGCCGGCAATAGGGCACGAAGGCCGAGGCAACGTCGCCGAGCGTGGCGAATCGCCTGGCGATCTCAGCCTCGCAGCCCGGCTGCACGGCATGGGCGAGCGTCTCGACGCAATGGATATGGGCGACCACGGCATGGGGAATGACGGCATGCACGCTCGTCTCGATCGAGGGCCGCAAATTGAGGCTGTTGCGGGCCTGGTCGACGAAATCGACGGCGGTCTCGGCTCGCGGATCCTTGTCGGCTAGGGCGGCGAGGAAGTCCGCCAGCACGACCGGCACCATGATGTCGCGCTCCAGCGCATGGGCGAGCCAGGTGCCGGAGGCCTTGATCCACATCGCGCCGTCATGCTTGAGCGAGGTGTTGCCACCCGCCGCCTGGGTGCGGTCGGAATTCTGGCCGAGCGTTGCCGAGAAGGCGTTGAGGGCCTGGAATTCGCTATTGGCAGCCATAGGATGGGTCATGCAGTGGTGTCTCCGAGTGTACTGGCTGCGGGTTCGTGAACGCCGGGCTGTTGAGGGCGTGTCGTCATTCCAGCGTAGCGTATCCTCATAGGCTTTACTTGTGAGGGAGGACGCCGGAATCCACGGACATGACCTTTTCCTTGTGGAACTGCGTTCACGGATTCCGGATTGCTCACCGAGGCGTTGGCCGACTTAACCGTCACATCTGATGGCGCGGACGAGCCTGTCGACCGGCAAGACAGCGAGCAGGAAGGGCTGGAGTCATTGACCGTTATCAATGATTCATAGGCCATGGCTTTTGCGAGAGCGATGCTCTATTGAGGATTATTCCCCTCCAGATTCTTGTTGCTCGATGAAGACGCCAATCAAACCTTTCGTTGTCGAGGTGAAGCGCTCGCGTTCCGGCATTTCGGCTAGAGAGCCAGTCCAGATCCGGCAGCCCATACTGGCCGAGACGATCGCCCCTCCCGTTCCTGCCTCTCACACCGAAGCACGCCAGTTGGCCGAGCAGGCATTCAGGTCCTTGACGACCGCCTCAACTAACCAGCGTGAGGAAGTCTTCAGCGCCGAGAATGTATTTCGAGCACCAGCGCGGCCTGTAACGACAGAGACCTCCGGCGTTGCAGTCGTGGCGGATGAACCGCCGGTGCAGATGGCGCCAGCACAGGAAACGGCGCCATCCAAGCTGCCCGAACCTCGTGCCAAGAAGGTGCGGGTTGCGACGGCGCCCGCAAAGAAAGGACGGCCCCCGAAAGCTGCCTCTGCAGCGAAGGCTCCGGCGGGCATTACCGCGACGCGAACGCAACAGGATCCGCCCGCGCCAGTCCCGAAGGCGTTTCCGCCATCAGCACCGGCTGTGCAGGTCGTGCCGGAAACGCAGCCCGCTGGGGAAGAGCACCCAAACACCCGGCAAAGCTGGGGATGGGGTCCCGGCGAGCGCTGGAAGAAGCGGTTGCGGCATTTGCGCTAAAGGGTGCGGGCACTATCCTGAAGGCTCGAAGCTCGATCTCAGCCTGACGACTCAGGCGGCATGCAACAGCCGGGCCGGTGGGAACATGCTCCGCACTCTTGCAGGCACCAGCCTCGTTTCTTTGGCAATTAATATTTCAGGATCTCGGACAATTCTTGTGCTCGTTGGGCAATATTGGAGCTTTCGAACAGCGTCTTCCCCACCACTGCGAGTTCAACCCGCGATAGGGCCGGCGAGATAAGCTGCTCAGCCTGCAAGTTGCCATCCACGATGACGCGTGTTGTGGCAGGCACCTTGTGGAGCCGAGCCAGTGCGTCGCTGGAGAAAGCCCCGCCGCCAGGCGGGGCGGTGAGCAGCAGCAGGCCATCGGCTGAGGTCATGATGGCTTCTGCTTTCTCGATCGGGGAATCCGGCAGCAGGGCGAGATAGGCACGTGCTCCGGCCGCGCGCACGGCATCAAGGAGCGCCTCGGGTTCACAAGTAGCTTCAAGATGAAACGCCACGCTGCGGACGCCTAATTCTGCAAAGCGCCTGGCCCATGCCTTGGGATGCTCCACCATGAGGTGTACATCGATCGGGACCGGGTATTCCTTGACGAGGCGGCGGACGACGCTTTCGCCAAAGCCAAAGGCGGGAGCAAAGCGCCCGTCCATGATGTCGACATGGAACGAGGCGCTATAGGGGGCCACCGCTGCGATCGCCTCATGCAGTCGGAAGGGGTCGGCGGCATAGAGGCTGGGAGAAAGCTTCATGCCGCTTGCGACCAGGCATGACGCCGAAGCGCTGCAATCGAAAGTTCGTCTTCCGGGATTGCGATCCCATCACAAGCGCCATGCCGAAAGACAAGAATCCGATTGGCTATTTCGAGTAGTTCCTCTTCCTCGCTGGAGACGACAAGCACCGATCCGCCAGAACGCGCGAAGTTTCCGATAATCTCGTATATCTCAGCCTTGGCCCCGATATCGACGCCTTTGGTCGGCTCATCGAGCAGCAGTAGCTTTGGCGACTGCAAGAGCGAGCGTGCGAAGAGAACCTTTTGCTGATTGCCTCCGGAGAGTGCCGTTATGGGCTGGCGGATGTCGCCTCGGATAGGAACATGCGTCAGCGCCTCGATGGCTGCCTTGCGCAGCAGGCCCCATCTCAACAGGCCCGATGAAACAAAGCGGTCGAGCACGGGCAGAAGGACGTTATCGATCGACGTCATCTGAGGAATGAAGCCATCCGATTTGCGCTCCTCGGACAGAAAGGCAATTCCGGCGGCTATGGCCTGCTCGGGTTCTGTCGGCGCGAAGGCCTTTCCATTCAGGGTCATTCCTCCCTCGGGAGCCGTCTCGGCACCATATACTGTGCGCAGAAAGCGTGAACGACCCGAACCTATCAGCCCATAAATACCAAGCACTTCTCCAGCGCGAGCCTTCAGGCTGACGCCTTGAAGGCCATTGCCGGCCAGATCGCGGGCTTCGAAGACGACATCGCCGATCGCTTCGCCCCCGACCAATCGCCCGCGATGTCCGGACGCGTGTTTGCCGTCGTGGCCAGCGCCGACAATCGCTTCCACCACCTCCTCTCGCCCGATCTTGGTGGCGTCGCCTGACAAGACGATCCGGCCGTTTGCAAGGCCGACAATATGATCGGCGACGGCGAAAACCTCGTCGAGCTTGTGGTCGATAAGCAGGATGCCAACCCCGCGCTCGCGTGCCAGACGCCGAATGATGGCGAGCAACTCTTCGATCTGCTTTTGCTCGAGGGCCGTTGTCGGTTCATCAAGCAGGAGGTAGCGGACATCCCGATGAATGGCACGCGCGACCTCGAGAAGCTGCCTGTGGGCGACGGAAAGGCTGGCGACGCGATCGGTGGACGTGGCGGGAATGCCATATTCCGCGCAAAGCGCGTCGGCTTCCCGATTCATCGTTCGGCGGTCGAGGAGGGCGCCTTTCAGCTTTTCGGCGCCAAGAAACAAGTTCTCGGCGACCGTCAGTTCGTCGATCAAGCTGAGTTCCTGGTACACACAGGCGATGCCGGCAGCGCTCGCCTCGGACGGTGATTGAAAGGTGACGGGCCGGCCATCGATGCTGATGGAACCTGTGGTGGGCGTGTGGGCCCCCGACAAAAGACGCAACAGCGTGGATTTGCCCGCACCATTGTGGCCGATGAGCGCCACGATTTGGCCAGCCGGAATCTCCAGACTGACATCTGTCAGGGCCTTCGTCGCTCCGTATACCTTGGAGACCTCGGCCACAACCAGGCTTTCTCGGGCGCTCATCGGCATTCGCTTTCCTTGGGGCAATCAGCCGACTTCACCCGGTCCGGGCTTCTGTCCGTTCAGGAAGATCTTGAGCGGCTGCAGCACCTGCGGCGGCACGTCCTGCCCGCTGAGATACTTTTTGAGGTTCTCGAGCGCGATGCGCGCATAGTCGGCGGGTTCCTGGGCGGCGCAGGCGGCGTAGGTCGCGGTCAGCGGAGCGTCAGCCGCGCAGAACGCGTAGAGCTTGACACTGCCGGCCTTGTCTTGCTGCGTAATGGCCTGCAGAGCGCCGACGGCTCCGGGGCCGGTATCAGCCCAGATGATATTGATGTCCGGATGGCCCTGCAGAAGATCGCCCGTCACCTGAAGGCTGACATTGGGGTCGACCTTGCTGTTGACGGTGGCCACGACTTTCGAGTTGGGGTTCTTGGTGATGGCGTCGGTGAAGCCCTTGTCGCGCTGGTTCGTCGGAATCTGATCGGGATCGCCGACGATACCCGCCACGATGTTGCCCTTGTCGCCGAGATCCTTGAGAAGCTGCTCGCCGATCTGCCGGCCGCCTGCCACCTGATCCGCGCCGACATATTCGACAAACGAGGCGCCCTGGGCCTTGAGGTCGTCGTCCGAAACGATGACGTTGACAGTGAAGACGGGGATGCCTGCTTCGTTGAGCGCCTTCACGCTGGCCGCGCCGGGACCGGAATTGACGGCATTCAATACGACGGCGCAGACGCCCTGCTGGACGAAGGCATCGATTTGAGAGAGCTGGTTGGAATCATTGTCGTTGGCGATGGCGACATTGACGGCGTAGCCGAGATTGGCGCCGTTTTTCTGGAAGCTGTCCTGCATCGCGATGTAATAGGGGTTGACCGTATTCGGCAGCGCGACGCCGATGGTCGGCTTTGCTTC
Organism: Labrys miyagiensis; assembly: GCF_030160835.1. GTDB lineage: Bacteria > Pseudomonadota > Alphaproteobacteria > Rhizobiales > Labraceae > Labrys > Labrys miyagiensis. Next base: position 56,275 of record NZ_BSPC01000004.1, read on the forward strand.
ACTGCAGTTCGAAGGCAGCTTGGGCGCAGCGAGCGCGCTTCCGCCCAGGAAAAGCATGCTGGCGCTGAGCGCTGCCGCGCCCATCAGGCTTGAGCCGAGAGTCGTCATTTTCATTTCTTTCCTCCTTGGTTCTTCACGCTCATGCAAAATGTCTGGGCCCACGAGCTAGGCCGGCCCCCCGGGTTTTGTCGTGCCGGAGGGAACGGGTGCCGCAGCCTGTGAAGCCGCGCGATTTTCGGGAGCTTTGCGGAATGACAGCTTGGCGCTGTTGGCGCGCCGGTAGGTATCAAAGGTGACGCCGAGCAGGATGATCACGCCGATGACAAGGGACTGCCAGTAGCTCTGGACATTGATGACGTTCATGCCGTTGCTGACGACGGCGATGAGCACCGCGCCAATCATGGCGCCCAGCACCGTGCCCATGCCGCCGAACAGCGAGACGCCGCCGACGACAGCCGCTGCAATGGAATAAAAGAGTTCGTTGCCGGTTCCGGTTGCCGGAAAGCCCACCATCAGGCGAGACGTGGCAATGAGGCCACCCATGCCGGCGCAGAAACCACTCACGCCATAGACACAAAGCGTGGTGCGGGCGGTGTTGACGCCGGAGAGGCGAGCCGCCGCGCGGTTTCCCCCGAGCGCATAAATGTGCACGCCGCGGCGCGTCATATTGAGGAATATTCCCGCGATGACGGCTGCGACGGTGATGAGCAACACCGGCATCGGCACGCCAAAGACCCTTGCCTGGCCGATGAGCGAGAAGCCGATCTGACGGACAGAGATGGATTGCGCGCCGGTGATGATCAGCGGGATGGCGAGCGCAACGCCCTGCGTCGAAAATGTCGCGATGAATGCGGGGATGCGCAGAAAGTGAATGAGTGCGCCGTTGATCAGTCCAAGCGACGTCGCAACCGCAAGGGCCAGCAATACGGCAATCGGCCAAGGCACCCCGAGTTGCATCAGGAGGGCAGCGAGGACGCCGGTCATGCCGATATTCGCACCGGTGGACAGGTCGATCCCTCCGGTAAGAAGCACGAAGGTCTGGCCGAGGGCGAGAAAGGCGATGACTGTGCCGTTGACCAGGAGCACAAACGCATTGCTCACGGTCCGGAAGGACGGTGAGAGCAAGCTCAAGACCAGGATGACGACCAGCAGGACCAGAAGAATGCCGATCTCTTCGGGAAAGCGGCGCTTCCCGGGAACGGCAGAGGCTGCTTGGGGAGTTGGGGAAGCCATTTGGCGTCGAGTCCTAGGAGCTTGTGGTTGCAAATGCGGTGGCCGAGGCCTGCCGGTAAGCTTGCCTGACGGCGCCAGCATCCGTGCCGGCCGGTTCGGCGGAGATCTCAAGCCGTGGGGCCCAGGCCGCTGCGATCTCGTCGGTCGCGGTCGTGGTCAATGCAGCGGCGGCCTGCACGGCTGCGCCGGCAGCCGCTGTTTCGGCCAAAGAGCAAATCCAGACGGGGCGGCCCGTCAGGTCCGCGAGGATCTGTCGATACGCCTTCGAACGTGCGGCACCGCCAGTCAGGATCAAGCGCCCGTCTCGCGGCACTCCGTGATGCGCGAGCAGGTCACCGCCCTCCAGAAGGCCACACAGCACCCCTTCGATGGTGGCGCGGGCCAGGCAGGCGCGAGAGATGTTCGAGCGCATGCCAAAGAGCGTTCCGGTGGCGCCGGGCAGGTTTGGGGTTCGCTCCCCATCGAAATAGGGGACCAGAACGAGACCTTCGGCCCCGAGAGGAGCCGTCAGCGCCAGCTGGTCGAAATCCTCATAGGACAGGTCGAGCAGCCGCCGGATGGCGTCGTTGACTTTCGCTGCATTGAGCGTTGTCACCATGGGCAGGAAGCTATTGGCCGCATCGGCATAACCGTTGATCGAGCCCGTGGCGTCTTTCACACCCGTGCGGGATCGGCCGTAGATCGTGCCGCTTGTGCCGAGGGAGATGACGGTATCGCCCTCCAGCACATTCAGGCCGAGCGCGGCGGTCATGTTATCGCCGGTTCCGGCGCCAACGACTGCTCCTGCCAGGGCTCCAACACCGACCGCATCGCTCACAACGCCGGCGCGCTCGTTGGAGGCCACGATGTCGGGGACCTTTGTGGACCAATCGATGCCGGGCACGGCCAGATCGGCCAGTTCAAAATCCCAGCTATTGTGGAAAGGATTGAAGTAGCCAGTGCCCGACGAGCCGCCTCGTTCGGTGACAGCGTGTCGTGCCAGGCGATAGACGACATAGTCGAAGGGCAGCATGATGCGCCGCGCCTTGGCGACCAGGCCGGGATAGTTGCGCTCGGTCCAGGCAAGCTTCGATATGGTGAGGGCTGGCGCTGGCACCGATCCCGTGCGCCGGGCCCATTCCGACGCCGGCAACGCCTTCAGCAGTCGCTCGGCATCCGGTGCGGATTGCGTATCATTCCAGAGCTTGGCGGGCCTGAGGGCGCGATCGGTATCGTCCAGCAGCACGAGCCCATGGCCCTGCCCGCCGACCGATATGGCTGCAATGCGCGGAAGGTGGCTCTCAAGCTCTGCAAGGCACAGCTTGAAAGCTCCCCACCAGGCTTCCGGCGCCTGCTCGCTGAGCGGCGGCGTGGTGAGTGGATGTGGTGCTCTTGCCTCGGCGACGACGACGCCATCATCCAGCCGGCGAAGTTGCACCGTGCAGGACTGCGTGGAGGAATCGATCCCTGCGACGAGGTCCCTTGCCATGGTCAGCCCCTCGTCTGAATACCGGCCAGACGCTGCAGGCTCGCTGCCGCATCGCGGCCGACGGCGCCCGAAGGATGCGTGTAAAGCAGGCGCTGCCAGTCATAGTCACGGCTTACCCGGCCGATCTCGGTGAGAGCGTCCAGCAGCGCCGAGATTGCAAGGGAGCTCCCTGTCGCCACGACGGAGCCGAGATCGGCATCATCGTCGAGCGAGAAGGCGATGACATGATCAGCCATGGCGGCCAGGTCGGAGGTCGGCGTGGCGGTGATGGCGATCACGCCAGCGCATAGCGGCTTGGCCTTGCTGCAGAACTCGTTGAGCTCGCCGGAGCCGCCGCCCTTCGAAAGGGCGATTACGAGATCCTGCGGCTGAAGCACGCCAAGCCCGCCATGCAGGCCATCTGTTGGCGAAAGATAGAAGGCCGGCGTTCCGCAGACTGACATCAGATGGGCTGCGCGGGCGGCGACCGTTCCCGAAGTGCCGCTTCCCGTGACCAATATCTTGCCGGATGCGGAAACGATTGCGCGGGCGGCGTGCACGAAACGCGCGTCGATGGCGCTTGCCACGCGATGTACGGCGCGCCCTTCGGCTTCGATCACCATACGCGCCAGTTTCACCAGTCGGTCATCGCTCAACGCGGGCACGCGGCTGCCTCCCCGATAGATTTGTTGTTGCTGGCAACATAATAGCGTGATCATATCTTTGTCAAGAGAGCATATATACGCTCAAATGAGCGAATAAATTTGGGCACAAAAATGCTTGCCGCGTGACGGCTCGGATGCTCGATGCAGCGGGGTGCTTAAATAAGGAGGCGTCGCGCGACCCCGGCGTCAGTCACCAGGACGTCGACCCAATTGCCGCGGAGGACTGCCGCAATTGCCTCGGCCTTCTGCAAGCCTCCGCCTATGCCTATGATCTCGGGGATATGTTCGAGCTGTTCACTTGTGATCGTGAGTCCCTGTTCGTCGAGCCTGCTCGGAATTTCCTGGCCGTCCGAACCAATGAGCGATCCGCAGACATCCGCTACGACGCCGGCGGCGAGGGCCTCTCGGCGCCAATCGGCGGGAAAGCCTGAACACAGGCATGATTCCGCAGGATCCCATGACCCTATGCCGACGGCAAGAACGTCAATGTCGGCGTATTTTTCCATTGCGGCCGCCACGGCTGGTTCCTGTCGCAAGCGCTGTGCCAATGTCGGGTCTTCGGTCCACATGGGACCATAGATGGGATAGGCTCTTCCACCGCCGACGCTGGTCAAGCGACGAACCAATTCAACGGGATTTTGCGATATTTCAAGGCCTCCGGGCGTGCCTGCCACCTGGACAACATCGACTTTGGGTAGATGCACCAGTGCCTTGGCCATGGCCGCAAGCGTCCGCCCCCAGGCGATGCCGAGTGTTTGGCCATCCTGCAATGTCTCGTCGAGCAAGGACGCGGCGAGATTGCCAAGCGGCGTCGTAAGGTCGCTCGTCGACATGTCAGGACCGTCCAGAACCAATACAGCCCTAAGTCCATATTTGTTGCGTACGGCTTCGCCGAGCTCGGCATTGAGATCATCCGGCTCAGTGATGATGAATTGCACGATTTTCTGTTCGATGGCCGCGTCGATCAGGCGAGCCACCTTGAAGCGCGAAACGCCCAGTTCATCGGCGATCTGCGACTTTGTCTGTTGCCCGAGGAAATAGCGGCGGGCGGCGAGCGCGGCTTGAACGCGTTGCAGGGGACGACGGGGCAAGGGCGAGCTCGCAATTGGCAAGGGGTGACGCTTGGCGTAACGCCTTTTGGCGATCCTGCAAAGCAAGCCACAACTTACTCATCGTTCGCTCACATGAGCAAGATGGAACTCCGCGGAGCGTTTGTGGCCACTCAGGCCCCTTCCGCTCTCGCGCGGCCCACCGGGCACCGAGCCGCGGCAGGAAGAGCTCGACCGAGCCTCTCGGCCGACAGGCCGGTGGATGATCGAGGGTCAGAGACGTTGTCCGGACAGGATTCCAGGCGAAAGGCCCATTGACAGTGGTAATGGTGTGTAATAATGGCAGTGACACACCATTGGAATTTGCCATGCCAACGAGTACGCGCTTTGCCGTCGCAGTTCACACTCTTGCCGCACTCGCGGTGAGCGATGGCGCACCGCTGCGTTCCGAGGATCTCGCCTATTCGGTCAATACCAGTCCGGTCGTGATCCGGGGTCTGCTGTCACGCCTGAGTGACGCCGGCTTGACCCGGTCGCAGCTCGGTGCGGGCGGGGGCGCGCTCTTGGCGAAGCCCTCGGAGAAGATTCGGTTGCTGGACGTCTATGAGGCTGTTGAGGATACCGAACTGTTTTCGCTGCACCGGACACCGCCCTGCGAGAATTGCGCGGTTGGCGGCAATATCCTGGAAGCCATGCAACCCACATTGATGCGCGCGCGCAAGGCGCTCGAGGACGAACTTGCAAAGGTCACAATCGCCGACATTGCCGCGGAGGTCGCGCGCCTTGGCAAATTCAGCATACCGCTGGAGTGGTGAAATTTTTTATCCTTAAATGTATTCGTGTCGGTGACACATTTTTATTTCGTTCGGCTCTGAAGCCGATCGTGACCAGACGGCCGGCACGGGGCGCGGCCGTACGGGATCCACTCAGCCCCACATCATCAACAGGAGTAACGAATGAGCATTGGTATTATCGGAGCGGGTGCCCTTGGGTCCAACGTGGCCCGGCTGCTGGCGAGGAACGGGGTTTCGGCGACGATCGCAAACAGCCGCGGCCCCGGGACGCTGGCGGCGCTCGTTGGGGAGCTTGGCCCATCGATCAGAGCCGGCACCGTTAACGAAGCCGCAAGCGCCGATATCGTTCTTGTGGCCGTGCGCTGGGTCGACCTCGAAAAGGCGCTGGGCGGTCTGCCTGCTTGGAACGGCCGTGTCGTGATCGACGGCACCAACCCCGTCGAGTTCCTCGATCCGGACTCGCCCGACGCGAAGGATCCGAACAATCCGCTCGCTGCCTATGGCATCAAGGCGATCGATCTCGGTGGCAAGCATTCGAGTGAGGTGTTCCGCGAATTCGTTCCGGGCGCGCGTGTCGTCAAGGCATTCAACCATCTTGACGTTCGGCTCCTGCCGGAGCCGGCGGTCTCGGGTGGCCAGCGTGTCCTGTTCTATTCGGGCGATGATGTCGATGCCAAGGCTGAGGTTCGCAAGATCATCGAAAGAACCGGCCATTTTCCTGTCGACCTCGGCGGCCTCGATATAGGCGGACCCCTGGCCGGGCTGCCGTTTGGTTCGCTCGCGGGCGTTGGTTTTATCAAGATCTGACGGTCAGCGGTGTCGCGCCAGGTTGGGCGCATCGCCACTATTGTCTTCGCGCCATTCCGCCCTCTCGGAACCCGAGATTCGCATCGTTGTGGTCCTAGAACAAAGCGCGTTTACACGCAAACGCCCATTGCTCTAACTCCTTGTTTTAACGCGTCTTTGCGATTCTTGCCGATTCCGTCAAATCGCAAAACGCTATGGCCGCATCAGGCGACGTTGTCGACTCAATCATCGGATCGCGAAGCGCCTCAGCGGGTTCGCTTTGTGCCAATCTCAGTTATCAAGGCGGGTGGGCCGCGATCCGGGAAGCGGGCGCGGGAGGCGCGATGTGGCGGTCAGCATGGTCGTCAGACCCGGCACAGGGGTCGTCTTCCGGCGAGCGCAGAGCAACTGGGGCCAGTCGGCCTGTTCATCAATGAAAATTGCTATTTTATTAGTATTGAAATTTTTATTGCGAACCTTGGAGATCTGTGGTCCTCTCAACGGATGGTTCAAAAAAACTGACCCGTAAATGCCTCAGCGATTGCTTGGCGGAACTGCCGGCTAGTGGCTTTGAGGAGAGGAAATAATGATACCGAAGCTCGCGATCAACCGCACCGTCTCGCCCTTCCGCGACCTCACCTCCTTCCTCGCAGTCGCCCGCGGCGCCGGCGTGCAGGGCGTGGAGATCCGAAACGATGTGGAGGGGCAGGAGTTCGCCAACGGCCTGGCGCCCCGCGAACTTGCCTCGCGGGTGGCCGAGGCGAGACTGACGATCGCCTCGATCAACGCCTTGCAGCGCTTCAACGACTGGAATGCCGAGCGCGCCCGGGAAGCGCGTTTTCTGATCGAATACGCGGCGACGTGCGGCGCGCCCGCGATCGTTCTCTGCCCGGTTGTCGATGAACGGGACGGCCGGAGCCCTCTTCAGTTGGAGGCCGATCTGCGCCGTTCCCTCCTCGCCCTGAAGCCTGTGCTTGCCGACAATGGCGTCATCGGCCTCGTCGAGCCGCTCGGCATGCCGGCCAGCACTCTGAAGTTCAAAGGTCCGGCCGTTGCGGCTATCGAGGACGTCGATGGCCTTGGCCGACTGGCCCTATGCCACGATACCTTCCAGCATTTTCGCTGCGGTGATCAAGCGTTATACCCGCAACATACCCGCTTGGTTCACGTCTCGGGCATCTCGCGCCGGGATCTTCCGCCCGAGAGGCTGCGAGAGCCGGACCGTGGCTTTGTCGGTCCCGATGACATCGCAGGCAATGTCGAGCAGGTGATCGCGTTCCTTGGTGCTGGCTATGATGGCTTCATTTCCTTCGAGCCCTTCGATCCCGTCTTGCAGGCCCATCCTGATCCCGGGCCGGCCCTGGCCGAGAGCATCCGCTATTTGAACTCGGCGGTGATGAATATGGGAGCCGGAAACCCAGTAACAGCGGCCTCGCCCTAAAATCCTCCGCCTACAGACTGTCGTGGCCGATCTCGCACTATCCAAATGCCTGACTATTGGGCCCGGTAGGATCGACTATAATCAGGAAAGAATATTCGGTGGGGAAACGCGCCTTTGGAGAGGGACGTGATCCTTCTCGATGGCTTCGGGATCATCGCCAGCGACCTGGTGCCTCCTGGAACCGTCGCGATCATGCTTCACGGTGGCGATGTCAAGGTCGTCCCCGCCGAAAATCTGCGGGCGACTGTCCAGCAGCTGGGCGCCGACAAGATCGAAGGGCTGTCGATGGCCCCGTCGGATTTCGAGAAGGTCGAAGCCGTGATCGAACGCCGGAAAAAGGCTGCGAAATCCAGCGAAGAATGATCGAGTCGTGAAATGATCCGCGAGCCAGGAGCAGTCGATAATGACAATAGACCCCAACGATCCGCCAAAGCTGCCCGCCGATCCCGAACCGATCGACCCCGAGACGCCACAAGAGGATCCTGCGGAAGAACCGGCCGAGGACCCGGAGTCCTACCCCTCGGAAGTGCCGAGGTTTGATGAGCCGTTCCTGGTTCCGCCGAGGGAGTTTTAAGGCATCGCTAGGGGGTGTCGGAACTTCTCGGCCATCCCGTTACCCTACTCACGAAGCGCCTCGGCGCGGCCCGGAGATTTTGGAGGCTGGCGTAGCATTCGGCTCCGCTGGCGGATAATCGGCTGACACCTGTTTCAAATAGCGCCCGAGAAGGACGCCTGCCATGACGGAGCTCACGCCCCAGGCGGCCAGATAAAATAGCCAGCGCGTAGACTCCCCCTGCGGATGCCGTTCTCGCTCGGTCATGGTCGCCTCATCCTTTCAGGAATCGTCGCTTGACGCGTCTTAACGTGGCTAAGGTTGTGCGGAACCGGACAACAGACACCGCTCATATCAGCATGAGCGGGGTCCCGACCAGGCCGCCGCGGTTGGGTGCAGACACCCTGGCCGGTCCCAGCCGGGTAGCGTTGCGACATGCCGGCCAGGGCCACCATATCATTTGAGTTTTTGGTTCGCCGCTTAGCTCATAGGAGTAGTGGCGCCGGGCCTCTGACCGAAGTTGGTGCGACGATGCGCGCCAATATAATTTTGGCCAAGTAGGTGTGCATTGATACCGCTTTCGGATAGGATCGAATATCGTTCTGTGTGAATCATTAATGAGTTGTGAATCATCCTATGAATTCTGGGCGAAACGAGTCGCTTGCCGGGTCCATTATCACCGAGGCAGCTAAATCACTTGAGGAATTGTCAGTTCAACCGAAAGATTACATTTCAGTGGTGGCGAGTCCGGACCTAAAGTTATCAAAGATAACTATCTTTGGCCAAGACAAGCCACTAGCTAGTATTGACTTCGACGCGGACCAGCTCGACATTCTTATCTCAAGGATTTCTGCAGTAAGGGACGCCTTGAGTGGTCGCAGATAGTCTCGCGAGATTGGAAGACTCCCGAGCCGCGACTTCTGTTTCTTGGATCTTACGAACTCGGCGGCCCGGTATTAAGCGATGTCGCCGCCGCCTCGGTGCGCGGCTTGTCTGCAATCGGGCTCGCCCCAGAGGCTCTGCATCTTCGAGTACAATCCCTTTGCAAGCCGTCCAGCCGACGCAAAATCACGATCGTCTGCGCGCTTTGACATCATCTCCTGATTGGTCGGCTTCACTCTCCGCGCCCGGGCTGCCACTTCGCATTCTCCAGAGCTTCGCGTGTCGCTGCTGCCCGAGACCAGCACATAAAAAGCCCGGCTCAGAGACCTGAGCCGGGCCAGTTACTAATACTGTGTGGTTGATGCCCACCTCATTGTTCTAGCAGAGAATTTCAGCCGGGTCCGTAACGCATAGGTTTGCGTGGCATCCCCTCTACGCAGGGGGGAGTAAGGCTTCGGGGTAGCTTAAATAATCCCCCATTCGATACTGGCGATATGAGCGGCGCAGTGACGCGCGTATAAGTATATAGCCGTCCTAGAGCGCTAGCGTCGCCAGTGGGCTCCGATACTCGCGATCTATCGAAGCGGCCGAGCCATGCGAAATCCGTTGTCTATTTACTCATCGTGCGCTGCAACCGGGCTTTGCAAGAGGCCTAGAGCTGAGCCATGTGAGACTTCAGGCAACCAGGTACTCCAGAGCTCGAATTAACCACTCCGCCACAGTATTGCTTAGCATCGCCGAAACATGGATTTGATCCATGAATACCCGACTGCATATGGGCCACGGCCGGAAGGGCACTGCTGGTAAGGCCGACCAGGATAACTGACCCTGCGAACACGAATTTTGAGAGCATTGCTATTCCTCCCGTGTCTTCGTACAGCCGCCGAGCCCCAGACAATGATCTGCCGAAGGAATAAAGCTTACAAGGTCGGGTTGATTACCAAGGCCGCACTCATAGGATGTATCGGGTCTACCTCATTCGCACTCGCTCTGGAGGCTCCGGCGGTACGCCGAACATTGTTGATCAACGGGCAATAAGAGTGGGCCCCGAAGATCGGCTTCAAGGCCCACAAAATTGGCAGTGACGCGATTGGCAGCTGTGTGCGCCGCTACTTCGCGGCTCCCTTGGCCGCTTGTTCGATAATGTCAGCCACGACCTTCGGATTCGACACGTAGATCGCATGGCTTCCAGCCGTTTCGGCTACTGTCGCCTTTGCCCGGTTCGCCATCTGTCTCTGGGCCGGCGCGGGGATCATCCGATCGTCAGCGGTCACCAGATACCAGCTCGGCTTGCCCTTCCACGCTGGCTCGGTCACCTTTCCGTTCAGCGCGTTCAAGCCCCAGGGGACCTGAGAGGCCGCCATGAAGTCCGCCTGAGCAGGCTTGACGTCAGCCGCGAACGAAGCCGAGAACTTTGAGCGATCCAGAAACAAGTATCCATCTTGCGGCGGCAGGATCGGCGGCACCGCGGCGCCGGGCGGCGGGTTGGCGATCAGCGAGGAAACCGATTCCCCGGTGTCGGGCGCGAAGGCTGCGATGTAGACGAGGCCACGAACCTTGGGGTCGTTCCCGGATTCGGTGATCACCACGCCGCCATAGGAGTGGCCAACGAGAATCGTGGGGCCATCCTGCGCGGCGAGGGTGCGACGGGTGACAGCCACGTCGTCTTCCAGCGAGCTCGTCGGATTCTGCACGATGGTGACCTTGTAGCCATCTTTCTCGAGGATGTCGTAGACGCCTTTCCAACCCGACCCGTCCACGAAGCCACCATGGACGAGAACAACATTCTTGATTGCGCCGGCCGTTGCAGCGTGAGCTGCCCCGACTCCGCAAAGAACTCCGATCACGGCGGCAGAGGCGAGAAATGCGCTGGCGTTTTTCATGATGTCCCTCCTGATTGCTGGCTGCGATAATCCATATCGCGATAACTAAAATCCTAGCGCAAAAATATTGTCTGTCCAGCATTTTCTTATTGCGATATTAATTATCGCAATCACTGATTAGGAGCGCGACATGAAATTCAAATTCCCCCTCCCGTTGGACGAGCAGCTGGGGTTTTCGCTTTATGGTGCGTTCATTGCCGTAGGCCGCACATACAAACTGTGGCTCGACAAGATCGGCCTGACCTACCCGCAATATCTCGTTCTCAACGTCCTCTGGGAAGAGGACGATCAGACCATCACAGGCATCGCCACGAGGCTTGATCTTGAGTCCAGCACGATCACTCCGCTCGTGAAGCGTCTTGAACAAGCTGGGCTCGTCAGTCGAAACCGCAATCCCCAGGATGAGCGGCAGGTGAGGGTCTTGCTCACCGCCAGGGGGGGCGCCATTCGCGCAGAAACCAGAGCCCTCGCCGAAGCTCTCTATAAAAAGGCTGAAGCTGCAGGAATGACAGTCGAGGTCCTCGCGGACCTCAATCTCAGGGTCACGGCGTTGCGAGACGCTTTTCGCGCCCCTTAAGCCACGAGGATGAGGAGGCCCTGCGGGATGCCGGGTGCTTTGGCGCGCGGCAAGAATTTCGAGACCTTCCGCGGAAAGTGTCGAACCATGGCGATTTGGAACAAAATGAGATTAACCAAAGTGAAGGATATCGATCACTTGAGTGGTACAGTTGGGTGGTCTCGAACCACCGACCTCCGGAGCCACAATCCGACGCTCTAACCAACTGAGCTACAACTGCATCTGGGCATGCGTTTAGCGGGATCGATCCGCTATTTCAAGTGTGGAGATGCGGGAAATTTGCGCGCTCTCCCAGGGCATGTCGTTATGACCGACGCCATGCTCGAGATAAAAAAGGCCCGGGACGAGCCCGGGCCTCCTCAAAATATCAAGACGTGCTGAAAACTCAGGCTACGCTCTTGAAGGTCTTCTCGACCTGGGCCTTGACCGGAGCGGCCGTCTCGTTGGCGACCTTCTGGGCGAGTTCGCCGAATTCCTTGGCCTGAGCCGAGAAGCTCTCGGCCTGCTTGCGCACGAAAGCGGTCTGAAGCTCGATCGCGTCGGAGAAGGTCTTCACGCCGAACAGAGCGATGGCATGGTCGAAGGTGGCATTGGTGTTGGAGCGCGCATTCTCGAGCACCTTGAGGCCGAGGGTCGAAACGCCCTTGGTGGCGGTCGAGTAGGTGGTCTCGAAAGCGTTGGAGGCTTCGTCGGTCGCAGCCTTGATCTTGGTGTAGGTTTCCTTCGCCTGGGCAGCGCCCTTCTCGGCGAAGTCACGCACGGAAGCGGGCACTTCCAGCTTGGACAGATTTTCGAAGGCGAGTTCAGTTTCGGACTTGTTCTTGGCGGTAACCATGGGAAGCTCCTTGAGACAACGTGAAAATGGGCCGGAAGGCCTGGCGATACCTGGAGGGGCCTGCGGCTCAACGCGCTGCAACAAAGGCAACCTCATCTGCCTCGTTTTATAGCAAATGCACTTGTGCAATGCAACATCTTTGTTGCACTGCACAATCATCAGATGATTCGTCGTTTTTGGGGGTTTTGGTGCCGAAACGGGACAGTAAGCGGTCACTAAGCCCGCGCTGAACTATTGCGTTTTGGTGGCAATCCGACAGGATATTGCGCCGCAATAGGTATGAAGGTAACAGTCTTCCCGCAGATAGGGACTGTTCGGTCCATTTCGTTCCCGGCTATTTCCGATAGGGAAAGTAAACAGCCTCACCATTGCAGGCAGACATGTCGCTCCTGCAAGACAGGGCTGCGTTTTCGCCATGTCTTGCAAGTTTTGCGGGGGTTTTACTTCTGAGGCTTGGCGACGTCGGAGGCGATCTTGCCGGCCGTGGAACCGATATCCTTGGCCTGTTCTCCAAAGGCCTGGAGCTGGCTCTTGATGAAATCGCTCTGCAACTGCAGCACCTGCTGCGGATCCCGGGCCTTCACCAGGCTGGAGGCGAATTCGAGCGCGGCCGCGACATTCTGCTCGGCATAGGTCAGCGCCTTGCGCCCGATATCCTTGCCGCCGGCCTGGATGGTGTCCGTGGTGCCTTCCAGCGTGCCGGCTGCCTTATAGGCCGCGCCCATGAAGCCGTCGAATGCCTTCCTGGCCTGCTCGACGCTCTTTTCGGCCACCTCGCGCATTTCGGGCGGAATCTCGAAATTGGGCGGTTTGGTTGTCATCTCACTATCCTCCGTGGCCTTTCCAAGGCCATTCGACGATAGCGCAGCCCCGCCGTTTTAACCATGCCCAAGATCAACAGGGGATGATGGAGGGCTGGCGATTTACCGTTTTGTTTTCCATCTGTATTCATACTTTGTTAGTCATTTTCGCAGGTTTCAGGGAACGGCATGATCGAGGCACTGTTGCGCACAGCACTGCTTGCCGATCAGCGTCTGCAGGCGCTGATGGATGATCCGCGCCCGGCCTTCGTCTGGCAGCTGGACGGGCGCTCGCCGGTCTGGGCGAATCGCTCCGGCGCGCAGAGCCTCGGCCTGTCGCCCGCCGACATCGCGCGCCAGCAGTCCAATCCAGCGCTGGTCTCCGTTGCGCCCCAGATCGCCGCCATCGCCCGCAAGCTGCCGCGCCCGGGTGCGATGCGGCTCGAGCGCCTGCGCCTGCCCGGCATGGGCGCGCTCGACGCGCTCTCTTGCGCCTGCCGCTCCTTCGATGGACCCGAAGGCTTCCTCGGCCTCCTCGTGCAATCGCTCGACCTGCCGCGCCGCGGCCGTCGGCGGCAGGGCTGGGCGCCGCCCTCGGTGCCCGAAACGCTGCCACCCTTGCCGCAGGCTGATGATGCCGGCCTCACCAAGCCCTATGAGCAAAGCGGAGCCTGGAGCTGGGTCGATCTCGACGGAGATAAGCCTGCCCCGACGGTGGAAGAAGCATTCCCCAGTCCTGCAAGAGCCGAACCGAGCAAGGCGGCGCCGGCACCGCCGGTGGTGGCCGTGGCACCCGTCCAACGCACCAAGCCGGTGCGCTTTACCTTCCAGACGGATGCCGGCGGACGTTTTGTCATGGTTTCGCCGGAGCTGGCCCAGGTGCTTGGCCGCGCCGGGGCTGACTGGACCGGTCGGCGCTTTGAGGACGTTGCCACCGCTGCCGGCCTTCTGGACAGCACGGCCATCGCCACCGCCCTGGCCGGTACCCGGACTTGGACGGGTCTCTCCCTGGTGTGGCCCGACAAGGCCGGCCGCCAGGAAATCCCGATCACACTGAGCGCCTCGCCGGCGACGGGCAGCGAAGGTCGCTTCCAGGGCTTCCGAGGTTTCGGCGTCGCCGGTCTGCCCAGGCCGATGTCGGCGCCCGCCGAGCCGGCGCCGCAAGCCTCGCCCTCCATCGTCTGGCAGGAGGCCGATCCGACTGACGAGGACGAATCGGACGCTGCAGGCAAGTCAGCCGAGCCGGCACCTTCCGCGCCGCCGCCCGGGCCCGCAAGGCCTGTCCGCCCGTCGACGGAAAGCAATGTCGTGCGCCTGCCGAGCAAGCCGGCGGCCGAGCGAATCGTGCAAGAACGGCAGGCGCTTGACCGCCAGGGACATGATCGCCACAGCCTGACGCCGACCGAGCGCATCGCCTTCCACGAGATCGCCAGGGCCCTCGGCGCGCGCATCGAAGGCGAGCCGAAGCCGGTAGCCAGGCCCGAGACGCCCAAATCCGATATCGCCAAGCCCAACGCGCCGAAACCGGAAGTCGCCAGAGCCGAGCCTGCCAAGCCCGAGCCTGCCAAGCCCGAGCTCGCCAAACCCGTGGTAATCAGGCTCGAACCAGAGCCGGAGGCGCCCCGGCCCCAGCCGGCCGGGCCGGAACCCGAGATGCTGGATGAAGAGCCCTTGCTGCCGTGGGGGACCGACGAGGAGCGCTGGCAGGAGGAGGAGAGCTCCGAGCCGCCTGCCTTCGAGCTTGCCCCCGGCGAGACGGAGCCCACCCGCCCGATCCGGTTCGGCCGTCTCGACATGGTGCCGGTGGCCCTGATCGACCGCCTGCCGATCGGCATCATCATCGCGCGCGGCGAGGATCTGCAATTCGCCAACCGCACCATGCTCGAACTGCTCGGTTATCCCGATGTCGAGGCGATCCGCCGCGACGGCGGCCTCGATGAGGTCTTCGCCGGCGCCGCACCCACCGCCGACGGCGAGGGGGCCAGTTCCGGCGTGCTCCTGAAGACGGCCTCGGGCGAGACCATCACGGTCGATGGAAAAGTGCAAACCACGCATTGGGAGGGCGAGAGCGCGTTGCTGATCTCGGTGCGACGCCCGCTCGGCGAGGTCAGCGCCGAAAAACTGCGCTTTGCCGAGCGCCGCGCGGATGAGTTGCAGGCGGTGCTCGACACCGCCACGGACGGCGTCGTCATCCTCGACCGCGAAGGACGCATCGTCAGCATCAACCGCAGTGCCGAGGCCCTATTCGGCTATGAGCAGCGCGAGATCGTTGGCAAGGATCTCCTGCTGCTGTTCGCGCCCGAGAGCCACCGCGCCGCCTATGACTATCTCGACAGCCTGCGCTCCAACGGCGTGGCCAGCCTGCTCAATGACGGGCGCGAGGTGGTGGGACGGGTGCGCCAGGGCGGCTCGGTGCCGCTGTTCATGACCATCGGGCGCCTCGGCGACGACGGCAAGCGCCTCTGCGCCGTGCTGCGCGACGTCACGTCCTTCAAGAAGGCGGAAGGCGAGCTGACGGCAGCCAAGCGCCAGGCGGAGGAGGCTTCCTCGCAGAAGTCCGATTTCCTCGCCAAGATCTCGCATGAGGTGCGCACGCCCCTCAACGCCATCATCGGCTTTGCCGAGGTGATGATGGAGGAGCGCTTCGGCCCGATGGGCAATGAGCGCTACCGCTCCTATGCGCGCGACATCCACACCTCCGGCGAGCACGTCATCAGCCTGGTCAACGACCTCCTCGACCTTTCGAAGATCGAGGCCGGCAAGCTCGACCTCACCTTTGCGAGCGTCAGTCTCAACGAGGTCGTGCAGCAATCGGTGAGCCTGATGCAGCCGCAGGCGAGCCGCGACCGCATCATCATCCGCATGGCGCTCGCCAACGGCCTGCCCAATGTGGTGGCCGACAACCGCTCCATGCGCCAGATCGTGCTGAACCTGCTCTCGAACTCGATCAAGTTCACCCAGGCTGGCGGCCAGGCCATCATCTCCACCACGCTCTCCGAGCGGGGTGAGGCGGTACTGCGCGTGCGCGACACCGGTGTCGGCATGACCGAGCGCGAGCTTGCCATCGCCATGGAGCCCTTCCGCCAGGTTGCCTCCACCACGCTCGGCGGCACCGGCCTCGGCCTGCCGCTGACCAAGGCGCTGGTGGAAGCCAACCGCGCCACCTTCGCCATCCAGTCGACCAAGAATGCGGGAACGCTGGTGGAGGTGATCTTTCCCTCGACAAGGGTGCTGGCGGAGTGACGCTATGGCTGGGAGCGTGGACGTCCTCGTCCGCTCTTGAAACGGTTCGGCAAGAGGAAAAGGTAGGTCGCCTGATGCGGGCGGCCCGTCTATCCTTTGGACGCCTGTGGTTCAAGGGCGGACGAGGACGTCCACGCTCCCAGCCATAGCGCTTCCCGCGCCCTTCTTGCCATGCTACATCCCCACCACCTTCGGTGCCCGCCTGGCGGGAGAATCGGGAATGCGGTTCAAAGCCGCGACGTGCCCAACGCTGTAAGGGGGACTGTTCGGGCCGATGCCACTCGCGATCGCGGGGAAGGCGCCCGGGTGGGATGATCCCGAGTCAGAAGACCGGCCGAAGGCGATAGGTTCCCGCGCGCGGACGGCGCGGGGATTGCCATCGTGAGGGGACAATCGATGGACAACAGCGAAGCTCTTTCGGCTTGCGGCCCATTCTCTTCGGCTGAGCGGGACGCCGTCTACCGCGCGATCTATACAAGGCGCGACGTGCGCAGCCAGTTCAGCCCGGAGCCGGTGCCGGACGAAGTGTTGGCGCGTATCCTGCTCGCCGGCCATCACGCACCGTCGGTCGGCTTCATGCAGCCCTGGAACTTCCTCGTGCTGCGCAGCCAGGAGACCCGGCGCAAGGTGCAGGCGCTGTTCCGCGAGGCGAATGAGGAAGCCGCAGCCCTGTTTCCGGCGGACAGGCAAGGCGCCTATCGAGCCCTGAAGCTCGAGGGCATTGTCGAGGCGCCGGTCAATCTGTGCATCACCTGCGATCCCGATCGCGCCGGGCCGGTGGTGCTGGGGCGCACGCATGACAAGGCGATGGACAGCTATTCCACCGTCTGCGCCGTGCAGAACATCTGGCTGGCGGCGCGGGCCGAAGGCGTGGGGGTCGGCTGGGTCAGCATCATCGATCCCCTCGAGCTGCGCGCGCTTCTTGGCATTCCCGAACGGGTGATTCCCGTGGCCTATCTCTGCCTCGGCTATGTGCACGAGGCCTATGTCCGCCCCGAGCTCGAAGTGAAGGGCTGGCGCAAGCGTCTGCCGGCCGAGGAGGTGCTGAATTTCGAAGGCTGGGGGCAGACGACTGCCGATGAGCCCTTGCTCACTTTGATGCAACAAGGCATGGAAGGCGGACTTGCGCGGCCTTCCCCTTCGTAACATCTTCGGCTGTCAAGTTGGGGCTGAAGTCGAAATCATGGATGCCATACGTAAATGGGCCGGCTGGATTGCCGCTCTCGTGCTGGTGAGCCTCCTGCTG
Organism: Labrys miyagiensis; assembly: GCF_030160835.1. Taxonomy (GTDB): domain Bacteria; phylum Pseudomonadota; class Alphaproteobacteria; order Rhizobiales; family Labraceae; genus Labrys; species Labrys miyagiensis. Next base: position 73,709 of record NZ_BSPC01000004.1, read on the forward strand.
CTGCAGGTGCCGCGAGGTATCTTCCTTCTCGCCATAGCGGCAGGAGCCGGCGGTCTCTATTGGCTGACGAGGCCAAAGACGAAGGGATCGGCGCGGAATTCCCCAAGCTCGCAGCCTTACGGCCTTCGGCCACTCAACAAGGGCGTCGACGGTCCCGATCCGGCCGCCCTGACGCGCCGCCCGCTGCACCAGCTCCAGGATGTGCGCCTTGCCGCGGTGGTCCTGATGATCCAGCTGGTGCGTACCGGCGCGCCGCTGACGGCGGCGGAGAGGAACGTCATCTATGACCTGATGGCCGATCCGCTGAAAATCGAGGACCGTCAGGCCCTATTCGAAGCAGCCTGGCAGTTGACCGATCGCGGCCGGGTGTTCTCGCCGGTGGCCGATGACCTCACGCCGCTGCTCGTCAGCCGCCTGACCATGGACGAGAGGCTGCAGTTCATCGACATGCTGACCCGGGTCGCCAATGCCTATGGCGAGGCGAGCGACCTGCAGCAGGAGGCCATCGTACGCCTGAAGCGCCGGCTCACCACGGCGCGGGCGGCCAACCTGCAGCGATAGTGTCTTTATTCGAAGACGTTCGACAGGTTGCGGCCCGAGATCACGCCGTCCTTTAAGGCGCGCAGGCGATGAGCGGCGATCACGAACAGGCCTATTACCCAGCCGCCCAGCAGCGGATAGATCAGAGCGACGAAGACCAGCAGAATGGTGTGCCCGAAGGCGGCGGGCGCCATGAGATAATCGAGGCCAAGAATGATGCCCTGATAGACGGCCATCACGACAACTGCCACGAGACTGACGGCCAGCAGCGGCCAGCGATAATCGCTGGTGAGATATTTGCTGCGCCTGAGCGAGGCGATCGGGCCGAGTTCCTCGTTGATGCAGACGATGCCCGACAGGACATAGGGAAAGACGAGGTAAAGGAAGAGGATCGCCAGCCCGATCGCCAGGATCAGCGCGAGAAAGCCGAGAACGCCTTGGAGCAACGCGAGGATCAGCGCCACGACGAAGGCGAACACGACATAAGCCGCTATGAAAATGAGCAGCAGCCCGATAGCCGGCAGCGATCTCTTCGCCCCCGTCACGGCCGCCTCTCGGTCGGAGACGGGTGCGCCGACATAGCGATCATAGAGGATGCGCGTCATCGCACAGGAGCAGACGATCGAGACGATGAAGATCAGCACTTCGAGTGTGATGAAGCGCCCCATATTGTCCCGGACCATCTGTTCCATGGCACTGCCGTCGGCCGAAAACATCGATTGGGAATCGGCCCCGAAGGACGCTACGGCGGCGATGAGGATCGGCAGATTGAGGAAGAAAAGCCCCAGATAGCTCTTGATACTGGTATTCCAGGCATCGTTGACGATCTGTCCCACACCAAGCGAGGAATCGCCGCGATAGCCGGGATTGGGCTGAGGCATCGACATGGGCGCTCCGCTGGATTGAAAAGAGGCCCGGCTGATTCCAGACCTTTTGCCGCGAGTGTGGCGGCAGTATCGAGACGCGCAAGTGAAATGTCGTACACCACCCGTCGGGAAGCCGACGGGTGGGACCCTCGTCGGCCCGTGACGGAAGCAGGCCGCATGGGGGGCGGGTCTTCAGACCCGCCTGAACCTGCATATGCGTCGAGTGAAGAGCCGGGTCTTCGGAGCCTGACCGAAAAGTCGGTGGAACCCCAACTTTTTGTCATTGCCGGGCTTGTCCCGGCAATCTAGGGATGCCCAAACGCTGGAGAAGTGGTGTCTGGATACCCGGGGCAAGCCCGGGTATGACAAAATCTGCGTCTCTCTCCGCTTCTACACGACTTTTGAGGCAGGCTCTGAAGACCCGCCCCCCAACCGCACCTTCCCTCAAACGCACCGCCTTCTATACGATCATCTGATAGGCGGGCAGGGTGAGGAAGTCGGCGAAATCCGGCGCCAGCGAAAGCTGCTTGAACAGCTTCACCGCCTCCGGGAAGCGCCCGCCCGAGAAGGCAGCATCGCCCACTTCGCCGCGCACGCGCTGCATCTCCTCCTCGAACACGCCGTCGAACCAGGCCGGCGTCACCATGATGCCGCCCTCCAGCGTCACGCCATATTTGACGAACTGCCAGATCTGGGCTCGGGAGATCTCGGCGGTGGCCGCGTCTTCCATCAAATTGTAGATCGGCACGGCGCCGCGGCCGCGCAGCCAGGCTTCCATATATTGCACGCCGACGCGGACATTGTCGCGCAGGCCCTCGGCCGTGCGGGTGCCCTCATGCACCTGCAGGAGCTCCGTCTTGCCGATGGAGACGTCCTCGCGCTTCTTGCCGAGCTGGTTGGCCTCGGGCATCAGGCGGTTGAACACCTCCATCGCCACCGGCACGAGATCGGGATGAGCGACCCAGGTACCGTCATGGCCGTCGCCGGCCTCGCGCTCCTTGTCGTCCCTAACCTTGGCGAAAGCGGCCTCGTTGGCGGCCGGATTGTTCTTGATCGGGATCTGCGCCGCCATGCCGCCCATGGCGAAGGCGCCGCGGCGGTGGCAGGTCTTGATCAGCAACAGGGAGTAGGCACGCAGGAACGCCTTGCCCATCACCACCTGAGAACGGTCGGGCAGGACATAGGCCTGGTTCTTGGCGAGCTTCTTGATGAAGGAGAAGATGTAGTCCCACCGCCCGCAATTGAGGCCGGCCATGTGGTCGCGCAATTCGTAGAGGATCTCGTCCATCTCGAAGGCGGCGGGCAGCGTCTCGATCAGGATGGTGGCCTTGATCGTGCCCTTGGGGATGCCGAGGCTCTCTTGCGCCAGCAGGAAGACCTCGTTCCACAGCCGGGCTTCGAGATGGCTCTCGAGCTTGGGAATATAGAAATAGGGGCCTGACCCTTGCGCAATCTGCGCCTTGGCATTGTGGAAGAAATAAAGGCCGAAATCGAAGAGCGAGCCCGATAGCGGCTCGCCGTCCAGCGTGACATGGGCCTCGTCTAGATGCCAGCCGCGCGGACGCACGATCAGCACCGCCGGATCGGATTTCAGCGCATAGGCCTTGCCGGTGGTGGTGTCAGTGAAGTCGATCTTCCCGGCCCAGCGATCCCGAAGATTGATCTGGCCGTCGAGGCAGTTCGACCAGGTGGGCGAGTTGGCGTCCTCGAAATCGGCCATGAAGACCTTGGCGCCGGAATTGAGCGCGTTGATGATCATCTTACGGTCGACCGGCCCGGTGATCTCGACGCGGCGGTCGAGCAGATCGGCGGGCAGCGGAGCCACCTGCCAGTCGCTCTCGCGGATATTGGCCGTCTCGGGCAGGAAGTCCGGCGTCTCGCCGGCATCGAAGCGCTTCTGCCGCTCGGCGCGCCTCGCCAGCAGCTCCTTGCGGCGGCCGTTGAAGCGGCGCTGCAGGGTGGCGACGAATTCGAGAGCCTCCGACGTCAGGATTTCATCGTAGCGCGGACCCATCGCGCCCGTGATCGCGAGGCCGGTTGGACTTATGTCAGGCATGAAGGGCTCCGTAGGACTGAAATCGTCGCGGAAATGGATAGACCAATAGGCAGCCCCCTTGAAACCCAATATGCGATTTTTCGAGGAAAACTTCCCAGCGGGGAGGCAAGCCTGGGCGGCGGGTGTCGTCATTCCCACAACCAAAACCTCCGGTTTTGGTTGGATGACCGTAGGGAGACCCGGAATCCATGAACACTGTCCTGTGAGGGCTGTGTTCATGGATTCCGGCGTTACCACTCACAAGCAGAGCTTGTGAGGATACGCTTCAGCCGGAATGACGCCGCACCGGCTATAACAGCACCCGCACGAATTGACCTTTGAACCGCCATCCGTCACAAGGGCCGACACTCCCTCCCGCCCCGTACGGATGCAAAGCCATGGCCGCCGAAGCGAAACTGAAAACAGCCATCGACCATCATCGCGAGGGCCGTCTCGACGAAGCGGAGGCCGGCTATCGAAAAGTGCTGGCCAGGGACAAGCATGATTTCAACGCCCTGAACCTGCTCGGCACCCTGCTGCTCCAGCGCGAATCCTATGCCGAGGCGGAAAAGCTGCTGCTGCGCGCCCTGGAGATCAATCCGAGGAGCGCGGACGCCCAGATGCGGCTCGGGCTCGCCAATCGCGGGCTGGGCGATACGCGGCGGGCCGAATATTGCTTCCGCTCCGCGCTGGATATCGATCCCAAACTGGCCGATGCGCATTTCAACTATGCCGGCCTGCTCGCCTCGCTCGGACGCGGCGACGAAGCGCTGCGGGGCTATCTGGCCTGTATCGAGGCGGATCCCCGGCATGCCGAGGCCCATCTCAATCTCGGCTATCTCCTCTTGGAGAATGAGCGCTTCGAGCCGGCGGCGGCCCATTTCCAGCAGGCGCTCCAGCTCCGCCCCTCGGAACCGGCGCTGATGGGCCTGGGCCATGCGGCCAAGGGCGGCGGCCAGCTGGATGAGGCAAGGCAGATCTTCGCCAAGGCGCTGGAGCTCAACCCGGCGAACGAGGTGGCGAAGAAGAATTTGGCGGAGCTGGCGTCGTAGCCTGGGAGCGCGGACCTCCTCGTCCGCTCTTCCTCTGTCGTAGAACTACCGTTTCCAAGAGCGGACGAGGACGTCCGCGCTCCCAGGTTACAGCCCCTTCGGCCTCGGCCCGCCCGTCGCCCAGTCCAGCAACTCCACCGTATGCACGATGGGCGTCGCGGTCCCCTGCGCCAATTGCGTCATGCAGCCGATATTGCCGGCGGCGATGATTTCCGGCTTCGTCGCGGCGATATTGCCGAGCTTGCGTTCGCGCAGGCGCGCCGAAATCTCGGGCTGCAGCATGTTGTAGGTGCCTGCCGAGCCGCAGCACAGATGCGCCTCGGCGGCTTCCTTCACCACGAAGCCGGCCTGCTTCAGCAGGTTCTTGGGAGCGGTCTTGATCTGCTGGCCATGCTGCAGCGAGCAGGCGGCGTGATAGGTGACGCTCTGCCCGGTCTCTCGCGTCACCGGCAGCGGCGGCAGGGTTTCGAGATATTCGCTGATATCCTTGGCGATGGCGGAGATGGTGGCAGCCTTCCTGGCATAAGCGGGATCGTCCCGCAGCATGAAGCCGTAATCCTTGATGGTGGTGCCGCAGCCCGAGGTGGTGATCAGGATGGCGTCGAGGCCGTTGGCCATCTCCGCCGTCCAGGCGTCGATATTGGCTTTGGCGTAGGCGAGGGCCGAGGCTTCCTGGCCCATGTGATGCACCAGCGCGCCGCAACAGCCTTCGCCCTTCGGCAGTACCACTTCGACGCCATGGCGGTTGAGCAGGCGGATGGCCGCCTCATTGATGCCAGGCGCGAGTTCGGCCTGGGCGCAGCCCGTCAGGAGCGCCACCCGGCCCTTGCGCTCGCCCTTGGGGGCAAAGCTGCCGGGCTGCGTCGCGGAGGAGGGGGCGGGCAGGGCGGAGGGCGCGAGGGCCAGCATGGCGGCGAGCCTGCCACCTTCCGGGAGCTTCGCCGCGATGCCGGCAAAGGGCCGGCCGAGGCGGGCCAGCGTCGTGGCCCAGCGAAAGGCCTTGCGGTTCGGCAGGATCTTGGCGAGCGTGTTGCGCAGGAGCTTCTCGCTGGCCGGACGCTCATAGGTCTTTTCGATATGGGCGCGCGCATGGTCGACCAGATGCATGTAGTGCACGCCCGAGGGGCAGGTCGTCATGCAAGAGAGGCAGGAGAGGCAGCGGTCGACATGCTTGACCACTTCCGCCGTGGCCGGCTTGCCGCCTTCCAGCATGTCCTTGATCAGGTAGATGCGCCCGCGCGGGGAATCGAGCTCGTCGCCGAGCAGCACATAGGTTGGGCAGGTCGCCGTGCAAAAGCCGCAATGCACGCAGGTGCGCAGGATCTGCTCCGATTCCTTCATATGCGGATCGGCGAGTTGCGCCAGGGAGAAATTCGTCTGCAAGGTCAGCCTCCCAGGCGGCCGGTATTGAGGATATTGGCGGGATCGAAAGCCTGCTTCACGCGAGCACTCAGCGCCGCAATCGGGCCATCCTGCTGGCCGAAGGCAAAGCTCTCCGCCCGGTAATCGGCGCTGGCGCGGATCAGCATGGCATGGCCGCCCTGGGCTTTCGCAGCCGCCGCGATTGCCTTGGCCATCTCCACCGTCTCGGGAGCGAGCAGCCAGATCAGGCCGCCGCCCCAGTCGTAGAACAGCTTGGCCTCGCCGTTCCGGCGCAGGGCCCGCACCAGCGCCACGGCCTTGGAGGGCGCGACCGAGAGGCGCCAGACGGCGCCGTCCATCTGCGCGAAGGGCGCGACATCGGCGATCTGCCACCAGAAGCCCTGGCAAGCCCGGCTGTCGAGATGGTCGGGGCTGCCGAAGCGCTTGAGCAGGGTGGCGAGCTTCTCGCGCCGATAGGCGATCGAGCTCTCGAAATTCTCAAGCCGCAGCACGGTCTGCGCCGTGCCGGAGGCGAGATCGGCGGGGATATGGGCGGCCGCGGAGACCTCGAAGGGACTGCCGAGGCCGGCCGACATCAGCTCGACCGCCTTTGCGTCGTCGAGCCCCTGCCAGACCAGGCCGGCGCTGGCCTCGGGCTTGGGCAGCACCTTGAAGGTGACTTCGGTGAGGATGCCGAGCGTGCCCCAGGAGCCCGCCATCAGCTTGGTGAGGTCATAGCCGGTGACGTTCTTCATCACCCGCCCGCCACTCTTGATGGCCTCGCCCTTGCCGTTGACGAAACGCACGCCCATCAGGCTGTCGCGGCAGGCCCCGGCCGTGATGCGGCGCGGCCCAGAGAGATTGGCGGCGACCAGGCCACCAACCGTCGGCTCGCTCGGTCCGCTGCCGAGCAGCCCGCGCCAGTCCGCCGGTTCGAAGGGCAGCATCTGGCCTCTCTCGTCGAGCGCGCCGGTGAGTTCGGCGAGCGGCGTCCCGGAAAGCGCCGAGATCACCATCTCGGCGGGCTCGTAGAGCGTGATGCCGGTGAGGGATTTCGTGCTGAGCGGGGCAGCGTTGATCGGGCGGCCGATGCCATCCTTCGACCCGCCGCCAACGATGACGAGAGGGGTCTTGGTACGGAAGGACTCGGTGACGATGTCCGCGAGTGCGGCCTCTGTGGTGGGGGCGTGGGTCATGGTCATACGGCAATTCGTGAAAGGCGCCACGCAAAGCCTCCCCAACGAAGCTGGGGGAGGTGGCCGAACGAAGTGAGGTCGGAGGGGGTGTGGGCCGAGTGTGGCGCGCGAACCGCCAATCCGTAACTGTGTTCCTCGTGCTTTGTCCTGACCTCACCCCCTCCGTCACGACTTCGTCGTGCCACCTCCCCCAGCTTCGTGGGGGAGGCTTTGCGCGGCGCCTCTTGGCATTCAAAACTCACTTCCACCCTCCCGGCCGCATATCCAGCGGGAAGACCTTGGCCGGGTTCAGCAGCCAGTGGGGATCGAAGGCCAGCTTCAAGTCCCGCTGCTGGTCGAGATCGGTCTGGTTGAACTGTTCGCGCATCAGGTCACGCTTCTCGATGCCGACGCCGTGCTCGCCGGTGAGGCAGCCGCCGGCCTCGACACACAGGCGCAGGATGTCGAAGCCGCAGGCCTCGGCCTTTTCGCGCTGGTTGGCGTCGTTGACATTGTAGAGCACGAGGGGATGCAGGTTGCCGTCGCCGGCATGGAAGACATTGGCGACGCGCAGGCCATAGCCCTGCGTGATCTCGTCGATGCGCTGCAGCACCATCGGCAGTTGGCCCGTCGGAATGGTGCCGTCCATGCAGATATAGTCGGCGATGCGGCCGGTGGCGCCGAAAGCGGATTTGCGGCCCTTCCAGATCGCCGCGCTCTCGGCTTCCGATTTCGAGATCTTGATGGTGGTGGCGCCATGCTCGCGCGCCATGTCGGAGATCAGGCCGAGCAGGCGGTCGATCTCGGCGTTGGAGCCCTCCACCTCGATGATCAGCATGGCGGCGGCGTCGAGCGGATAGCCGGCATGGGCGAAGCCCTCGGTGATCTCGATGGCGAGCTTGTCCATATATTCGATCGCCACCGGGATGATGCCGGAGGCGATGATGGCGGCGACGCAGCGCCCGGCATCCTCGGGCGCGGCAAAGCCCACCAGCATCGGGCGCGCGCCCTCGGCCATCGGCAGGATGCGCACCACCGCCTCCGTCACGATGCCGAACTGGCCCTCCGAGCCGATGACGATGCCGAGCAGATCATAGCCGTCGGCATCCATGGCATCCCCGCCGATGTCGAGGATCTCGCCCGCCATCGTCACCAGGCGCACGCCGAGGATGTTGTTGGTGGTGACGCCATATTTGAGGCAGTGCGCCCCGCCCGAATTCATGGCGATATTGCCGGCGATGGTGCAGGCGAGCTGGCTGGAAGGGTCGGGCGCGTAGAAGAAAGCCTCATGGGCGACGGCGCCGGAGATGCCGAGATTGGTGATGCCGGCCTGCACGCGGGCCAGACGGTCCTCGAAGCGCAGCTCCAGCACGCGGTTCATCTTGGACAGGCCGACCACCACGGCATCGGCCTGGGGCAGGGCGCCCCCGGCGAGCGAGGTACCGGCCCCGCGCGGGATCACGGGCACCCCCTCCTGGTTGAGGAATTTCAGGATTGCCGCGACCTGTTCCGTCGTCTCCGGCAGCACCACCACGAGCGGTATCGTGCGATAGGCGGTGAAGGCATCCGTCTCATAGGCGCGGCGCTCGTCCTCGCTGCTGATCAGGTTCTCGGCCGGAACGAGCTTTGCCAATCCGTCGACGATCGCCTGGCGGCGGGCCAGGATCGCCGGATCGGGCGAGGGCATGGGAATGCCGGTGGTACTTTGCGGCGTTCCTTCGGGCATGGTCTGGTTCCTCCTGGGACCGCCGGCTTTCCAGTCGGCGTGAAACCTTGGGCCGGCTGGAAAGCCGGCGGTCCCAAGCGCTATTCTCGCGCGAGCCGCATGAAATTGCGATAGAGAATGGAGGCATTGGCCTCAAATGCCGCAGCATGCGCTGCGATCTCCGCCTGCAGCCTTTCCATGGCGCCCTCGCCATTGGTCTTTTCGAGCGCTGCCCGGTAGTCGGGGACGCAGGCCCATTCCCGCACGGCTTCGAGCTCGGCCTCGACATGGTACTGCATGCCCCAGGTGCGCGGCGCCGCCCGCATGGCCTGGACGGCGCAGAGCGGGGAGGAGGACAGCACCTCGGCGCCCTCCGGCGGCTGCGCCACGCGCACGGAATGCCATTGCAGCGCCGGAAAGCTTGAAGCGAGGCCCTCGAAGAGCGGATCGACCTTGCCCGACGCCGTGAGATCGACGTCGAAGACGCCGACCTCCGGCGGCTTCTGCGGCCCGCAGGTTCCGCCGAGCGCATCCGCCAGCAATTGATGGCCGAGGCAGATGCCGAGAAACGGCCTCTGCAGCTCGCGCACCCAGCGCCGGATGACGCGCTTCTCCTCGATCAGCCAGGGAAACTCCTCGACATCCCAGACATCCATCGCCCCGCCCATCACCCAGAGCGCGTCATAGGGCTCCAGAGCCGGGATGACGCCGCCGTCGTCGAGCTCCACCGCATCCCATTCGACGCCATCCCGGGCGAAATGGGAACGGAAGATGCCGGGATGCTCGGAGGCAAGGTGCTGCAGGACGAGGATGCGCATGGGGACTCGGCTGGATTGTTAATCCGGCTTATCGGACAGGATAAGGCGTCTTTGATCAAGAGGTTGGGCGTTACCCGACCGTGAAGAATTCGGCGCCTTGCTCTCAACCCTGCACGGCCCGCATGAAGTTGCGGTAGAGCAGGACGGCATTGCCTTCCAGCTCGCCGGCGCGGCTTACCATCTCCGTCTCCAGGCGCGCCATGGCGCCCTCGCCATGACGCCGCTCGAAGGAGGCCTGGTAGTCGCCATGGGTGCTCCAGTCGCGCACGGACTGGTCATCCGCCTCGGCGTGGAATTGCAGGCCCCAGGCGCGCGGCGCAGCCTGTATGGCCTCGACGCTGCAGCCGGCGCTGCTTGCCAGCACCTGTGCGCCCTCGGGCGGCTGGGCAACGCGCACCGCATGCCATTCCAGGGCCTTGAAGCATGGCGAAAGGCCCGAGAACAGCGGATCCTCGCGCCCGGCCGGCGTAGCCTCCATGTCGCGCAGGCCGACATCGGACTGGCGCATCGGCCCGCAGGTGCCGCCGAGCGCATCCGTCAGCAACTGGTGACCGAGGCAGAAACCGAGGAAAGGACGCTGCAACTCCCGCACCCAGCGGCGGATGGTCTGTTTCTCCTCGACGAGCCAGGAATGCTCGTCAACGTCCCAGACATTCATCTCTCCGCCCATCACCCAGAGCGCGTCATAGGCATCGAGCGAGGGGATCGCCTCGCCGCGATCGAGACGGATCGCGTCCCAAATGACGCCGTCGCGAGCGAAGAACGAACGGAAGATGCCGGGATGGCCGGCGGTCAGGTGCTGGAAGACGAGGAGGCGCATGAATGTTCAGACTTTCAGTTCCGGCAGATCCTTGTACAGCGCCAGTGCTTCCGGATTGGCCAGCGCCTCCTGGTTCTTCACGCCGCGTCCGGCCACGATGTCGCGCACGGCGAGCTCGGTGATCTTGCCGGATTTGGTGCGCGGGATATCCGCCACTTGCAGGATCCTGGCCGGCACATGGCGCGGGGAGGCGCCGCTGCGGATCTGGCGCTTGATGCGATCGACCAGGGCGTCGTCGAGCATCACGCCGTCGCGCAGGCGCACGAAGAGCACGATGCGCACGTCACCCTCCCAATCCTGGCCGATGGCGATGGATTCCAGCACCTCCGGGATCTTCTCGACCTGGGCGTAGAGCTCGGCGGTGCCGATGCGCACACCGCCTGGATTGAGGGTGGCGTCCGAGCGGCCATGGATGATCAGGCCGCCATGGCGGGTCCATTCGGCGAAGTCGCCATGGTGCCAGACATTGTCGAAGCGCTCGAAATAGGCGGCGGTGTATTTCTTGCCGTCCGCATCGTTCCAGAACATCACCGGCATCGACGGGAAAGGCTTCACGCAGACGAGCTCGCCCTTTTCCTCGCGCACCGGTTTGCCGTCGTCGTTCCAGACATCCACGGCCATGCCGAGGCCGGCCGCCTGGATCTCGCCGGACCACACAGGGGCGGTGGGATCGCCCAGTACGAAGCAGGAGACGATGTCGGTGCCGCCGGAGATCGAGGCGAGATGGAGATCGCCCTTCACCTCCTCATAGACCCAGCGAAAGCCCTCCGGAGAGAGAGGGGAGCCGGTCGAGGTCATCAGGCGCAAAGCGGAGAGATCATGCGTGGTGCGCGGTGTCAGGCCGGCCTTGTGGGCGGCGTCGATATATTTGGCCGAGGTGCCGAACAGCACGCCCTTTTCCCGCGTGACGAAGTCGAACAGCACGCCCGGCACCGGATGGAACGGCGAACCGTCGAAGAGAAGAAGCGTCTCGCCATTGGCGAGGCCCGCGACCAGCCAGTTCCACATCATCCAGCCGCAGGTGGTGAAGTAGAAGCTGCGGTCGCCGGGCTTGAGGTCGCACTGGTAGCGGTGCTCCTTGACGAGCTGCAGCAGCGTACCGCCGGCGCCATGCACGATGCATTTCGGCACGCCCGTGGTGCCGGAGGAATACAGGATGAACAGCGGCTGGTTGAAGGGCAGCCGTGCGAATTCGACCTGCCTGGCCGCATAGGGCGCGATGAAGGCCTCGAGCGTGCGGGCGCCGCGGATCTGGCCGGCAAGGGCCTCGGCTTCGCCGAGATAGGGCACGATCACGCATCTGCCGCCGAGCTGCGCCGCGATCGCCACCACCTTGGCGGCATTGTCGATGCGCTTGCCGGCATACCAATAGCCGTCGATGGCGAAGAACAGCTTGGGCTCGATCTGGCCGAAGCGGTCGAGCACGCCGCGCTCGCCGAAATCGGGCGAGCAGGAGGAGAAGATCGCGCCCATGGAGGCGGCCGCCAGCATGATGGCGATGGTCTCGGGCCGATTCGGCATCATGGCCGCCACGCGATCGCCTCGCTCGACGCCCTCGGCCCGCATGGCCTGCTGCAGGCGGGAGACGAGGGCGTTGAGTTCGCGCCAGCTCATGGTGAGGCTGGCCTTGTCCTCGCCCTGGAAGATCAGCGCCGGCGTGTCATCGTCGCGTGCCAAGAGGTTCTCGGCGAAGTTCAGCCTGGCATCGGGGAAGAAGCGTGCCTTCTGGATGCGATCGAGGTCGATGGCGAGGCGTTCGCCCTTCTCGCCCTTGATGCCGCTGTCGTCCCAGACGAGGCTCCAGAAATCGCCCTGGCTCTCGATGGACCAGCGGTGCAGGTCGGCATAGGTCTTGAGCGCCAAGCCGTGCCGGGCATTGGCTGCGGCGATCAGGGCCATCACTTGCGTCCCGGCAAGGCGTTCGGGCGAAGGGGTCCAGAGTGGTTTATCGGCAGTCGTCATGAAGAGATCCTGGCGAAGCTGGGAGCGCGGACATCTTGTCCGCCTCCTCCTATGCTGCAAGCGCGATGTTTTCGAAAGTGGGCAAGAGTTCCGTGGATGATTGGAGTGGCGGTCAGAGACCGCCACTCCAATCATCCACGTAGCGCACCATAATTCGGCGGCAGCACGAAGCCATGACCAAGCGGATCGTCGGGATCGATCTCGAAGATGGCGGTGCCGCTGAAGGCCGATTGGCCGGCGACACGAACCCGCACGGTATCGTCCTTCACCTGCGTGATGCGGGCCTGGAAGGGCAGGCCCGTCGGGCCCATGAAGCGTCGCTCGATATCCCTGCCGATCAGGCCGCGGCCATGGTCGCGCGCCATGCGGGCGGTGACGCCGCTGCCCGTGGGGCTGCGATCGATCTGCCCCTCGGCGAAGATGCAAAGGTTGTAGGTCGGCTCGGCCGCCACGGCATCATCGGTCAGGATCGTGCCATAGAGAAAGCCCAGATCCGCTTCCTCAGGATGCAGGACGCTCAGCTGCTGCCGTCCGGCGGCGGTGATGGCGGTGCCGGCTGCGACCAATCGCTCCAGCGGCGTCGAGAAGAAGTCCAGGCCAAGGCGCGAGGCTGGCAGGATCGCGTAGAAGGCGCCGCCGAAGCTGACGTCGCAGGCAACGCGGCCAAAGCCGGGCACGTCGAGCTCGGCGTCCTTCTGGCTCAGGAAGGCCGGCACGCTCTCAAAAGCGGTCTCCACCACGCGCCCCGCTTCGACCCGGCAGGCGACATCGACGACACCGCAGGGCAGTTCGAGACCAAACCGGGTTTCCGGCGCCGTGGCAGCGATCTGGCCGCTTTCCACCAGCCATTTGCCGATGGCGATGGTGGCATGGCCGCACATGGTGCTGTAGCCCTCATTATGGGTGAACAGAGCGGCAAAGGCCGCTTCTCGCGCATGCGGCCTGACCGGAATGACGCCGTACATGCCGGAATGGCCGCGCGGCTCCAGCATCATCGCCCGTCGCAAATCATCATGCTTGGCCAGCGCCTCGCGCCTTTTGTCGAGGATGGTGGTGCCGGTCAGCTCGGGATATCCGCCTGTGACGATGCGCACCGGCTCCCCGGCTGTGTGCATATCCACAATGCTCAGCGTGCGGATTGGCGGCTTTCCCATTATAATTTCCAGCTTTGTTAACCATGCATCTGCCATGCTATAGACGTGCACAGACTAGCAATACCCTGGGACGGTCACATATTACGTCGGTTCGGCCACGCCGCCCGGCATGGACGGGCTATCACAACCCGGCCTCGCTTTTACCACGATGGCCTGCCATCTATAGTGAACGTCGTTTGTGAGTCAGCCCCGCCCAACCGGCGTGCGCGATTGATAATCAAACATCTTTTTATCGAGTGAGGCGCGGATCCCGCATGAAGCGTATTGGGCTATCATTAGCCGCCATCGCTGCCGCGCTCGTCGCCCTGGTTCTCATCGTCCCCTCGCTGGCACCTGAGAGCGCGCTGCGGGAGGCGCTGACGCGCCAGCTTGTGGCGCTCACCGGACGCCCGGTGCGAATCGACGGCCCGGTGCGTCTGTCCTGGGCACCGCTCCCCACGCTGCTGGTGGAGAAAGTGACCATTCCCGGCCCCGATGGCATGCCGCCGCTGCTCGTCAGCGACAAGCTCCAGGGCGAACTGAACCTGACGCCGCTCCTGATCGGCCGCCTCGAGGTGTCCAGCCTGATGCTGAAGCGGGCGCGCATCGGGTTGACGACGACCAAGACCCACGATCATTCCTGGGATTTCAAGACCGGCGTGCTGGCCGATGCCGCCAATGGCCATTTCGAGAAGGCGATGCCGATTTCCGCACTTCGCCTGGTCGACAGCACCATCCAATATGCCGATGCCGGCGGGCAATCGACGACGGTGTCGATCGAGGACGCGACCCTGGCCTGGTCGGGCCTCACGGACGCGATGTCCGCTTCCGGCATCATCAATTGGCGTGACCGCAATGCCGAGGTCTCGGTGGCGATAGCCGAACCTGCCAGCCTGATTTCCGGCGGCAAGTCGGACATGCGCGCGCGCATCAAGGGCGAGATGCTCAACCTCACCACCAGCGGCACCGTGGACGGCGACGGCAGGCTGCAGGGGCAGGTCACCGCCAACGGCGCTTCGCTGCGCGAGACCCTGCGCTGGCTCGGTCTGCCCCTGCCGGACGGGCACAGCCTTGCCGCCTTTGAGGTGCAGTCGCCGGTCACCGTCGATCCCACCGGCATTTCGCTGGACGATGTCCAGCTTACGCTCGACGGCAATGAGGCCGAGGGCTCGCTCCTCATCCAGCTTGCAGGCGAACGGCCCAAGGTCAGCGGCACCTTGGCGGCCGACACCATCGACCTCTCTGCCTATTCGAGCGAGGTGCAGCTCTCCCGCGGCATGCCGAGGCAGTGGCGCGACGACCGCATCAATATCAAGAGCCTGATGGTCAGCGATCTCGATGTGCGCATCTCGGCCGGTGAGACGGTGATCGACAAGATCAAACTCGGCCGCACCGCGGCAACCATTTCCAGCCATGATGGCGTGTTCGAATTCGCGCTCGGCGAGGCGGCGGCCTATGGCGGCACCCTCAAGGGCAATGTCACGCTGAAGAGCACCGGCAATGCGGTCGAGTTTACCGCTACCGGCAATTTCGATTCGGTCGAGATGGGCAAGTCGCTCCCCGATTTCTTCGGCTTCCATCATCTCGAGGGCACGGGAGAGGGCACCATCGAAATCAATGGTACCGGCGCTTCCGTGGCCGAGCTGTCGCGCTCCCTGGAAGGCCGCGCCGACATCAAGGTCGGCAATGGCGCCCTGGTCGGCATCGATCTCGCCGATCTCATGCAGAAGATCGAAAAACGCCCGCTCTCGGCGCGGTTCGAGTCCGGCTATGGCGGCCGCACCACCTTCGACACCGCGCAGGCGAGCTTCAAGATCACTGGAGGCCTGGCCAAGACCACGGATTGCCGCCTGGACAACGGCTCGCTTTCGGTGACCCTGGCCGGCCAGAGCAACATCGCCCTTCGAAGCCTCGACATGGCAGGCATGGCCAATTGGAGCGACGGCGACGGGGCCAGCCCCTTCCGCCTGCCGTTCCGTGTCTCTGGTGGCTGGGACGTGCCGGTGGTCGAGCCCGACACGGAAGCCCTCATCCGCCGCTCCGGCGCCGCCGCCCCGCTGCTGCGCAGCTTCGCCAAGCCCGGCCAGGACGTGACGCAGGACTCGGTGACGAGCGTGCCGGCATCGTCGGCGCAGGCGCAGTAACTGGGAGCACGGACGTCCCTACGACACTCACTTCAGTGTCGTAGAGGGACGTCCGTGCTCCCAGCTTTTACCCCGCCGCCGCCAGCCTTTCCGCCCGCTCGCGCTCTGCCTCTGCACGCCTCGTATAGATCGCGGCGGCAACAACGCCGAGGGCGACCACCGCCAGCATCAGGGTACAGGCGGCGTTCATCTCCGGCTTCACGCCAAGCTTGACCTGCGAATAGATGATCATCGGCAGGGTGTTGATGCCGGCCGAGGAGGTGAAGCGGGCGATCACGAGGTCATCGAGCGAGAGCGTGAAGGCCAGCATCCAGCCCGAAATCACCGCCGGCGCGATGATCGGCAGCGTGATCAGGAAGAAGGACTTGAAAGGCCGGCAGCCCAGATCCAGCGCGGCTTCCTCGATGGAGCGGTCGAAGGAGAGGAGGCGCGATTGCACCACCACCGTGACGAAGCACATGGTGAGCGTGGTGTGGGCAAAGGTCACCGTCCAGAAGCCCATCTGGACGTTCGTCGCCACGAAGAACAGCATCAGCGACACGCCGATGATGATCTCCGGCATGACCAGCGGCGCATAGACCATGGCCGAGAAGGTCATGCGAGAGGGAAAGCGCCCGAGCCGCACCAGCACGATGGCGGCCAGGGTGCCGAGGATGGTGGCCAGCGTCGCCGAGAGGGCTCCGATGCGCAGCGTGACCCAGGCGGCGGCCAGGAAGGCGTCGTCGTGGAACAGCACGCCATACCAGCGGGCGGACCAGCCGCCCCACACCGTCACCAGCCTGGAATCATTGAAGGAATAGATCACCAGGATGAGGATCGGCAGATAGAGGAAGGCAAGGCCGAGGGCGACCGAGGTGGCATTGAACAAGGAGGCGCCGCTTTTCATCGATTGGCCTCCAGAGCCTTGGCCTGAATATGCTGGTAATAGGTGATCGGCCCGACCAGCACCACGAGCAGGATGATCGCCAGCGCCGAAGCGGTGGGCCAGTCGCGGTTCAGGAGGAAGAGGTCGAACAGCGACTTGCCGATCATTAGGGTCTGCGAGCCACCGAGCAGGTCGGGGATGACGAACTCACCCACCGCCGGGATGAAGCACAGCATGCAGCCGGCGATCACGCCAGGCAGCGACAGCGGGAAGGTGACCAGCCAGAACGCCTTGATCGGCTTGCAGCCGAGATCCGCGGCGGCCTCCAAGAGGGTGTGGTCCATCTTCTCCAGCGTCGAATAGAGCGGCAGCACCATGAAGGGCAGGTAGGAATAGACCATGCCGATATAGACGGCCCAGTTGGTGCCGAGCAACTCCGGCGGGTTGGCCATGTCGACCAGGCCGACCTGCGAGAGGGCGAGGTTGAGAAGACCCTGACCCTTGAGAATGCCGGTCCAGGCATAGACGCGGATGAGGAAGGAGGTCCAGAAGGGCAGGATCACCAGCATCAGCAGCGTCGGCCGCAGCGTTTTCGAGGCGCGGGCCATGCCATAGGCGATGGGATAACCGATCAGCAGCAGGAAAAACGTCGAGATCGCGGCAATCGTGACGGAGGAGAAGTAGGACTTGATGTAGAGCGAGTCGCCGTCTTCGCCCCAGATGTTGAAGATCGAGTAGTAATTGTCGAAGTTGAGCTGGGAGAAATAGTCCGTCAGGCTTTGCCAGGTGCCGTCGAAGCTGAACACCGGCGTATAGGGCGGGTTGCCGTCGGCGACCTGGCTGACCGAGAGCTTGAAGACGATGAAGAAGGGGATGGCGAAGAAGACGAGCGACCACAGATAGGGGATCGCGATGACGAGCGTGCGCCCGGAGAAGAAACGCTGGCGCGGCCCGTTGTCCTTGGCCACGACGACCGCGCTGTCCGCCGGTCCGGCAAGAGGGGTGGCATCGGCCATATCAGCCCCCTTACTTGGTCAGGAGCACGCCGGCATCCGGCGCGAAGGTGACATAAACCTTGTCTTCCCAGGTGAGAGGCCGTTCGACGAAGCGGCTCATATTGGCCGAACTCACCCGGATGCGCTGGCCGAGGCTGGCAATCTCGACGACATAATTGGTCCAATCGCCGAGATAACCGATGTCGAAGACCTCGCCGACGAGGCAATTGCTGGTGTCGGCTGGCGGATCGAGCGATATGCGCATCTTCTCCGGGCGGATGGCGAGGAACACGGTCTGGCCCGTGCTCACGGGCTCGGCGCTCTCGACCCGGAAGGGCGGGTTGCCGGCGGACTGCACCGAGACGGCGTTGCCGTTCACGCTGCCGACCTTGCCCTCGAAGATGTTGATGTTGCCGATGAAGTCGGCGACGTATTTCGAATTGGGCTGCTCGTAGATCACGCCCGGCGGGGCCACCTGCACCAGCTTGCCATGATCCATGACGGCGATGCGGTCGGACATCGTCATCGCCTCTTCCTGATCGTGCGTGACGATGATGAAGGTGATGCCGAGCTCGACCTGGATATCCATCAACTCGAACTGGGTTTCCTCGCGCAGTTTCTTGTCGAGGGCGCCGAGCGGCTCGTCGAGCAGCAGCACCTTGGGCTGCCTGGCGACGGCCCTCGCAAGGGCGACGCGCTGGCGCTGGCCGCCGGACAGCTGGTGCGGCTTGCGCGTGGCGAATTTCTCCAGCTTGACCAGTTTGAGCATCTGGTTGACGCGTTCCTGGATCTGCGCCTTCGGCATCTTGTCCATCTTGAGGCCGAAGGCGATGTTGTCGGAGACCGACATATGCGGGAACAGCGCATAGGACTGGAACATCATGTTGGCCGGCCGCTCATAGGGCGGCACGCCGGCAAGATCCTTGCCCGCCAGGGTGATGCGCCCGGAGGTCGGTTCCTCGAAGCCGGCCAGCATGCGCATCAGCGTGGTCTTGCCGCAGCCGGAGGGGCCGAGAAGGGAAAAGAATTCGCGCTGGTGGATATCGATCGAGACGTTGTTGACGGCGACGAAATCGCCGAAGCGCTTGGTGACATTCTCGAAGCGTATGAGTGGGACAGCGGACGGGTCGTTCCAGGGCTGGAATTTTCGGCGAACGCCCCCGATCGCCGTCTGCGATTTTACCGGCGCCGCGACGCCACCCCCGTCTGTGACACTCATGATATCCCGTCTGGCTGTTATCGTTACGTACAGCCTAAACCGGGAAGTCGACTGCGGTCCACTGGAGAAATAGGCTTTCCGTCTATTTTGTGATCACATTTTTGCGGCGCCGAATTGACTTTTACCGTCCGCTGAAGGCAGTGTGTCCCCAGCGTCGGTCTACCGATGCCTCTTTTGCGCGTCTTCCTCGATGCGCGGCGCGTGCGCCTCCGCCCTCCTAAACCAAGGGCCCGAACCGGAGGTCAGTCGCGTGATGATCCCGGGCAGGCTCCTCAGTCTGCCCTCCAGGGATCGTCAAACAGGTCGCCGGCGCTTGTTTCGGGTCGCCGCTCCGCATTTCGCGGGGTGGATGCCGCATGTGTGCGACGATGAGCAAAAAGAAAAAATCAGAAAAGCTGGAAGTTTCCGGCGTGGCGGATATCGACTCCGCGCGCGGCATCTCCGGCGTGGAGAGCGCGAGGGACTGGTTCCGCGCCCGCAATATCGAGGAAATCGAATGCCTGGTGCCCGACCAGGGCGGGGTTGCCCGCGGCAAGATCATGCCGGTGTCGAAATTTCTCAACGCCCCAGTGATGAACCTGCCGCTGTCGATCTTCTACCAGTGCATCACGGGCGAATATCCCGCCTATGACGGGCTGGTCGATGCGGTGGAAGCCGATACCGACATGTTCATGCAGCCGGACTGGTCGACACTGACCTCGGTGCCCTGGGCGATGGATCCGACCGCGCAGGTCATCCACGACGCCGTGACGCGCGACGGACGACCGGTCGAGCAGGCGCCGCGCCAGGTGCTGCGCCGCATCCGCGAACTCTATCGCAAGAAGGGCTGGCAGCCGGTGGTGGCGCCGGAGATCGAATTCTATCTGGTCGAGCCCAACACCGACGCCGATTACCCGCTCAAGCCTCCGATCGGGCGCTCCGGTCGTCCCGAAATCGGGCGCCAGGGCTATTCGATCTCGGCGGTGAACGAATTCGATGCCCTGTTCGAGGATATCTACAAATATTCCGAGCAGCAGGGCCTCGAGATCGACACGCTGATCCATGAAGACGGCGCGGCGCAGATGGAAATCAACCTGCGCCATGGCGACCCCCTGGAACTGGCCGACCAGGTCTTCCTGTTTAAGCGCACCATCCGCGAGGCTTCGCTGCAGCACAAGATCTACGCCACCTTCATGGCCAAGCCGATGACCGGCGAGCCCGGATCGGCACTGCATATCCATCAGTCCATCGTCGATGCCGACAACGGAGAGAATATCTTCTCCGATCCGGAGACCGGCGGCCCGACGTCGCTGTTCTTCTCGTTCCTGGCCGGCCAGCAGAAATATTTGCCGGCTATCATGTGCATGCTGGCGCCCTATGTGAACTCCTATCGCCGCCTGACGCGGGATTCCATGGCGCCGATCAATGTGCAATGGGGCTATGACAACCGCACGGCCGGCCTGCGCGTGCCGCCCTCCGGCCCGGCCGCGCGGCGGGTCGAGAACCGGGTGCCGTCCTCCGACGCCAACCCCTATCTCGCCACCGCGGCGGTGCTGGCCGCCGGTTATCTCGGCATGACCGAGGAACTGGAGGCCACCGCGCCGATCGAATCCGACGCCAAGAACCGTGATTTCGAACTGCCGCGCGGCCTGCTCGAAGCCGTGGCCGAGATGGAGGAATGCGAACCGATCAAGCAGGTCATGGGCTCCTCCTTCGTCTCCGCCTATGCGGCGATCAAGAAGCAGGAATACGAGACCTTCATGAAAGTGATCAGCCCCTGGGAGCGCGAGCACCTGTTGCTGAACGTGTGATCGAGTTGCTGGGATCGCAGGCGCCAACATTAGGGCGCGCGCCAGACACGGAGTGGCGGTCACCGACCGCCATCTTCCTCACCGGCAGATGCATCGTTTCCAAGATTGTCGATCGGTGATCGACACTCCAATCCAGTACCATCATGACCGAGAACACCGGCCATCCGGCCAATTCCTATTACACCGCCACCGCCCACAAGCTCGCGCCGCAGCCGGTGCTGGCCGGCGACCAGCGGGCGGATATCTGCATCGTCGGCGCGGGCTATACCGGCCTTGGCGCGGCGCTGGCCTTCGCCGAGCGCGGCCTGTCGGTGATCATCCTCGAGGCCGCGGAGATCGGCTCGGGCGCCTCCGGCCGCAATGGCGGGCAGGTGCATTCCGGCCAGCGGCGCGACCAGGACTATCTCGAAAATCTCGTCGGCCTCGATGGCGCCAAGGCATTATGGGCGATGGCGGAGGAGGCCAAGGCCCACCTCAAGGGCCTGATCGCCAGATATCGGATCGAGTGCGACTACAAGAACGGCATTCTGGTCGCCGACCACAAGCCCCACTATGTAGCGATGTCGCAGGCCTATGCCGAGAAGCTGCGCACGGTCTATGGCTACGACAAGGTGGAGGCCGTCGACAAACAGCAGCTCGATGCCCTGCTCGGCGCGAGCGGCTATCATGGCGGCTTCATCGACCATGATGGCGGACATCTTCATCCGCTCAACCTCGCCCTCGGTCTTGCCCGCGCGGCGCTCGATGTCGGCGTGCGGATCTACGAGCGATCCCGCGCCGTGGGCTATGAGTCGAAGGGCGGCAAGGCGCTCGTCCGCACCGACAAGGGCAGCGTCTCGGCGGACTGGCTGATCCTGGCCGGCGACGGCTATCTTTCCGGCCTCGACGCCTATACCGAGGCGCGGGTCATGCCGATCAACAATTTTCTCCTGGCGACGCAACCCTTTTCGGACAATGAGGCGCGAGCGCTGATCGCCAATGACTATGCGGTGGCCGACAGCCGCTTCGTCGTGAACTATTACCGCCTTTCGGCCGACCGGCGTCTGATCTTCGGTGGCGGCGAGAATTACGGCCGGGGCTTCCCGGCCGACATGAAGGCCTTCGTGCGCAAGCGCATGCTCAAAGTGTTCCCGCAGCTTGCCGACAAGCCCATCGACTATGCCTGGGGCGGCACGCTCGGCATCACCACCACGCGCCTGCCCTTCGTGCGGCGCCTGGCGCCCAACGTCCTCACCGCCTCGGGTTATTCCGGGCAGGGGGTGATGCTGGCGCCCTATTTCGGCAAGATCCTCGCCGACGTGACGGCTGCCACCCTCGGCGAGTTCGACCGACTCGCCGTTTTACCGACGCCGCCTTTCCCGGGTGGGAGGCTGCTGCGCTGGCCGACGCTGGTGGCTGGGATGAGCTACTTTGCGCTGCGGGACAGGCTATGAGGGTGCAAAAAGTGCACCGTGGCTGGAAAAGAAAGCCATCTCTCAGCGAAAGTCTTCTTAGCACTCTTGGCCGAAAATGAGATTGCCGATCCTATACGGCAGCCACGGTGGGGGGTAGCCCAACTTCAGCCAGAAGCTTCGTTGCTTCTTCCAATCGCCCGTTGTCGGTCTTCGTGCCCTTGCGACGATGTATCTCAGCTTGCCAGTCATCGACTTTCTCGAATTTCACCAACCAATGAGCCGTGGCCGCAAGTTCAAGCACCGTTACATTTTGCGAGGCCAGCTGTTTCGTAATATCCCGCAGATGGCTGTCTTTCAGACATGAAAATTGCTTGTCGTCTGCATTGCGGACAAACACACTGTAGCGCGCGCCGTCGGTCTTCCTGTAACCGTATTCCTCTCTCACCAGGCCGAAGGCCTCCGCATCAAGGATCGCACTGTCGAGATCGCGGGAATAGGGGCCATAGTGGTGATATGAATAATCGAAACCGCTTTTCGCTCCAAGCTGGTCCAGGAGATAGGCGATTTTCTGCAGACGGATGCGACTGACCAGGCGCCCCCCCGCCGCACTAAGGATGTCGGCTACATAGTGTTCGGGCTCATGCTTCATGGCGGGTTCCTTCATTTGCGTGCAGCGTCCCGTTCAAAGGCATCTGCGAAATATAGCCTAGTGAATTGCTTCTTTTGCTCTAACGCTCGGATCAAAGGAGAAAGTTTACTGATTTCAACCGGCTTGTTGCCGTCGAGGATATGCAGTTTCTTGTGCATGTGTTCCTCATCGCCACCAATTTCAGCGTAGATACCGATTGCGGCCTTGTCATCGATCATCACGGTCTCACGATCGATCTGACTGGCCAATTTTTCCCTGATTCGCCGCAATCGACTACGCTGTGTCCCCGGATCCTCTCCGAATTCTGCGATATCGAGAGTCTTGTAAAGCTTTCGCTGGCGTAGCCGTGTTGCAACCTCGGCAACGTCGGGGTCTTCCGCCCTCGACATGGCATCGATTGAACCAAAGACAAGGGTATCATCCAAGGCAAGGTAGTTTTCGACGGTTTCGCCGCCTTTCGAGAAGAATCGAAGGAGCGGGTGTTCCTCCGACAATCCACTTCTTCTTATGTCGTTTTTCTTGCCGGCTGCCAATCGCGCAAGTGCGCGGAACAGCTTGCCGATCATGTGCTCCACACAGCGGGTTGCCTTGTGAAAGTAGACCTGCTGGTGCAGCGTATAGCGCGCAAGCAGGAACTGCTCGGCAGCGGGAAGCGCCTTTGCGGTAAGGCAGAAGGTGGGAACCCGCCGCGGTTCGTGGCCATCTTCGTCTGGGGCGTCGATTTCAATATCCGCAACGCGAATATTTTCGATCAGCCAATCGAAATCGATGCCACCGGCTCCGGTTCCCGTCATCAATTTGTCCCGGCGGAGATAGTCGAGTCTATCAGCGTCGAAGGAACTTGAGACGATTGCATGGTAGATATGCTCAGGGTCTTCCTTCTCGACCAAGCTTGCGACTGCCTCGGTGAAGCCCTCCCGATGAGCGTCGAGTAGAGGCTGAACCTGTCCCCTTGGATTCCGAATAATGCCTGCAGTCCACTTTTCGTGGCGCTTCTTCACCCCGCGCGACTCTTGAACGCCTTCGAAGGTATGGCTGAACGGCCCATGACCAAGATCATGGAGCAAGGCAGCGGCAAGAGCGACTTCGGCAACTTCTTCGTCGAAGGTTTGTTCATTGCGCCTCATTTCCCGTTTCAAGACTTCAACAAGCGTGCGGGCTGTGTGGAAGACTCCGATCGAATGAGCGAAGCGTGTGTGAACGGCGCTGGGAAAGGTAAATTCTGACACGCCAAGTTGCCGGATGCGACGCAAACGTTGAAATTCTAGCGTATCAACCAATTTCCATGCGAGCATGTCGATGGCTTGATTTTCATCAAATATTATGAGCCCGTGAACCGGATCTCTCAGCCGCTTACCCATCGAATCATCCTCGCCTGGAGCCAAGATACGTAAATCGGCCAAAGAATTGAAAGTGGATGATTGCGAGCCCTTGGGGAAACTGCAGTTAGATGAATGATTCGTGTACAGTGGAAATGGGCGTCAACGTCAGGCCTTCGGCATGGACCAGGCCAGCCACCTATCGAGTTTAAGGAAGTGATCGTGGGCGTTATCGGCGAAGGCGTACCGGAGAGCCGTCTCCATCGCGTCGAGCCCCTATTTGCTTGGACGACGAATGCCTAAACTGCGTTCATAAGTACCGCTAGATGAGCGCCTGCATCCACTCTATCCGGCGTCGGAACACGCCGGGATCATCGAGCGCTCGTGCCGCCACCAGCGCCCCCTGGATGCCGGCGACCACTTCTTCCGCGAGGTTCGCGGCCGAAGCTTCATCGCGCCCGGATCGCCGCAATGCATCGGCCAGCGCATCCCGCCAAGCCGTAAAATACGCGTTGATACGGGCGGCGAAGCGGTCGCGCACGTCGCTCAGCGCGAAGACGCCGACGATGCAGACCCGCTCACCCGAATGGAAATAGCGGTCGGTGGCTTCGAACATCGCCTCGATCCCCCGGCGCGGATCCTCATGGCTGCGCAGGGGATCGAAGACATGGGCATGGAACCAGCCATCGATACCCTCGAGCACAGCCGCCGCCATCTCCTCCTTCCCGCCCGGGAAGAAATTGTAGAGGCTGCCCTTGCCCAGGCCCGTATGCTGGCTGATGAGGGCGAGGCTCGCGCCCTCATAGCCATGGGTGCGAAACACCTCGGTCAGGACAGGCAGGACGTCGGCGCGCTCGCGGATGAGCCTCATGCGGCGGGTTACCTCCGGATCGATTGGTCTGGAATCTAAAAAATCTGATGTTTTCAGTCGATTAAACTCGAATGCCGTTTCAACCGGATTGCATTTTACTCTGGGCCTCACAGCCCGAGATCGGACAGGCCCGGATGGTCCGATGGCCGGGGCTTGGAGCGGTCCCAATGGAACTTGCGCTCGCTCTCCAGGATCGGCAAGTCGTTGATGCTGGCGTGGCGCACTGCCATCAGGCCGTTTTCGTCGAACTCCCAGTTCTCATTGCCGTAGGAGCGGAACCACTCGCCCTTGTCATTGTGCCACTCATAGGCAAAGCGCACGCCGATGCGGTTCCCGCCAAAAGCCCAGAGCTCCTTGATCAGGCGATAGTCGAGCTCCTTCTGCCATTTGCGGGTAAGGAACTGGACGATCTCCGCCCGTCCGCACGGGAATTCGGAACGGTTTCGCCAGCGGCTGTCGAGCGTATAGGCTAGCGAGACGCGCTCGGGATTGCAGCTGTTCCAGCCATCCTCGGCGGCGCGGACCTTTTGGATAGCGGTCTCGTAGGTGAAGGGCGGGAGGGGGGGACGTTGTTCGGACATGGGAGTGCCTCGTTTGTACCGGTTGGTACAATATGTATTGATCGGTACAAATGTCAAGCTTGACGATCCTGAGCACAACATGCCTTTGGCGCACGATCGAAGATCCGGTGTTGCCTTTCAGACGATTCTTGCCCAGGTTCCCCGCTCCTTAAAAGGCGCACAGGCGACGCTTGCATTCGTTGATTTAAGGAGTAAAAATTTACTAATCGATTTGGACTCCCCGGAATTGATCGACGGTCAGGCCAGGGCTTGTCGTGGATCGGTTCGGCCGTGGCGGTCTCCACCGTGGCAGGGGTAGGGAATGGCAACGATCAAGGAAATCGCGGCGGCTGTCGGCGTTTCATCGGCGACGGTCTCGCGCGTTCTCAACTATGACGCGACCCTGTCGATCTCGGCCGCGAAGCGCCAGGCGGTGATCGAGGCGGCGGAGGCGCTCAAATATGCCACGCCGCGCAATCGCCATCGCGCGGCGGGTGCCGCGGTGGCGGCGCAGACCCTGGTGCCCGGCGCTGGCCGCATCGCCCTGGTGCATTTCCTGCGGCCTGCCCAGGAGTTGACCGATCCTTATTATATCGGCGTTCGGCTCGGCATCGAGAACCGCTGCCAGGCCCTGAAGATCGAGGTCGCCAAGCTCTATCACACCGATGCTCCGCCAGAGGCCGGCCTGTTGCGCGACGCCTCGGGAGTGATCGCTGTCGGCTACCACAAGCCGGAAGAGGTGGAATGGCTGCGCGAACACAGCCGAAACCTGGTTTTTGCCGATTTCTTTCCGCCTTTCGACCTGGATGATAGCGTGGCCAGCGATCTCGCGCTCGCCACGCGCAAGCTGCTCTCCGCCCTGCACGGCCGTGGCTACCGCCGCATAGGCCTCATCGGATGGATCGAGGCGTTCTATGCGGATACCGATGTTTTCAACGAGCCACGTTGCCGGGCCTATGTCGCCTGGATGAAGGAGATGGGGCTGTTCGATCCGGATATCTGCCTCACAGAGAGGCTGACACCGGAGACCGGCTACAGCCTGGCGCGTCGGCTGATGCAGGGCGCTCAGCCGCCCGAAATCATCATTACCTGCAACGACAATCTGGCGATCGGCGCCTATCGGGCCATCAAGGATCTCGGCCTGCGCATACCCAAGGACGTGGCGATTGCCGGTTTCAACGATATTCCGGTGGCCGAGCTTCTCAACCCACCGCTGTCGACCGTTCGTATTCCCGCCGAGCTGATCGGCGAAACCGCAGTCGATCTCCTGCTCGAACGATTCTCGGGGCGCGAGACCGCCAAGAAGGTCACACTGGCAACGGAACTCGTCTGGCGTGATAGCGTCGCAGAGAGATAGAAAAGCCTTCCTTTCCAGATGGATAGATCGGCTGGTAAAAATTTACTAAAGATCTTGCCTCTTTTTGCGTTCTGAGGAATACTCAACGCGGGAAACGGGAGAAACCCGTTCCTCAAGCGGACCTCCGGGAGGAAACGATGAGGCATTTTCTGCGTGCGCTGCGCCCCCAACTCGCCGGCGTGGCACTGGCCGGCGCGAGCCTGCTGGCGGTCGCCGCCGCCGAGGCGAAGGACATCACCGTCTGGTGCTGGGATCCCAATTTCAACGTCGCGATCATGAAGGAAGCGGGCGAGCGCTATGCCAAGGCCCATCCCGACGTGCATGTCAATGTGGTCGACTTCGCCAAGGCGGATGTCGAGCAGAAGCTGCAGACGGGCCTCTCCGCCGGTACCGGCGCCGGCCTGCCGGATATTGTCCTGATCGAGGATTACGGCGCCCAGAAATATCTGCAGTCCTTCCCTGACGCCTTCGCGCCGATGTCCGGCAAGGTCGACTATTCCGGCTTCGCGCCCTACAAGGTCAAGGTGATGACCGTCGGGGACAAGGTCTATGGCATGCCCTTCGATTCCGGCGTCACCGGCATGTATTTCCGCAAGGACTATCTCGAGGCGGCGGGCTTCAAGCCCGAGGACATGCAGAACATCACCTGGGATCGCTTCATCGAGATCGGCAAGCAGGTGGAAGCGAAGACCAGCAAGAAGATGATCGGCATCGATCCCAATGACGCCGGTATCGTGCGCATCATGATGCAATCGGCCGGTGGCTGGTATTTCGACAAGGATGGCAATCCCACCATCACCGGCAATCCGGCGCTGAAGGCCTCGCTTGAAACGCTCGGCAAGATGATGAACGCCGGCATCTACAAGCCTGCCGCCGGCTGGGCCAATTGGGTGAGCACTTTCACCTCCGGCGACGTGGCCGCCGTGGTGACCGGGGTCTGGATCACCGGTACCGTAAAGGCGCAGGCCGATCAATCCGGCAAATGGGGGGTTGCTCCCATCCCTGCCCTGAGCATCGATGGCGCCACCCATCAGTCCAATCTCGGCGGCTCGAGCTGGTATGTGCTGGCCAGCTCGCCGCAGAAGGATGACGCGATCGATTTCCTGAACGAGACCTATGGCAAGGATGTCGACTTTTACCAGAAGATCCTGCAGGACCGCGGTGCGGTCGGTTCGCTTCTGGTGGCGCGTCAAGGGCCGGCCTATGGCCAGGCCGATGCCTTCTTCGGCGGCGCAAAGGTCTGGGAAAGCTTCGCCGATTGGCTCGCCAAGATTCCGCCCGTCAGCTACGGCACTTATACCAATGAAGCCGATGCGGCCGTGATCGCTCAGATCCCATCCCTGGCCAAGGGCGGCTCGGTCGACGATGCCCTGAAGGCGATCGAAGCGCAGCTGAAGACACAGATCCAATAGGCGGGGACACGCCCTCAAGCGTCGGGCGGCATCAACCATGCCGTCCGCCCGCGACGGTCAGGCTTCAGGAAATGCCGATGGCTCTTGTGCGTCCCGGCGGTGTGCGCCGCTATTATGATGTCAATGGCTGGCTGTTCATCGGGCCGGCACTCGGGCTGATCGGCCTGTTCATGGTCTATCCAATCCTGTGGTCGCTCTGGATGTCCTTCCAGTCCGGCCGCGGGACCATGATCCGCTTCGTCGGCTTCGGCAACATCGTCCGCCTGTTCAACGATCCTGTCTTTCTCAAGGCCCTGACCACGACGATCACCTTCTTCGTGGTGCAGGTGCCGATCATGCTGCTGCTGGCGCTGATCCTGGCGGCCGTCCTCAACAGTCCCCGGTTGGTCGGCCGCGATTTCTTCCGCATCGCCATCTTCCTGCCTTGCGTGTCGTCGCTGGTGACCTATTCGGCCCTGTTCAAGGGCATGTTCGCAAGCGACGGCATCGTCAACGCCACGCTGCAAGGGATAGGCCTGATCGCGTCGCCCGTTCCCTGGATGACCGACCCCTTCTGGGCGAAGGTCATGATCATCATCGCCATCACCTGGCGGTGGACCGGCTACAACATGATCTTCTACCTGTCCGCCATGCAGAATATCGATCGCTCGATCTACGAGGCGGCACGCATAGACGGCATCAGCGCCAGCGGGCAGTTCTTTCGCATCACCATTCCGATGCTGAAGCCGGTGATTCTGTTCACCGCCGTGATCTCCACCATCGGCACGCTGCAGCTCTTCGACGAGGTGGCGAACATCACGCTCGGCGGCCCCTCCGACGCGACGCTGACCCTCTCGCTCTACATCTACAACCTGACCTTCAAGTTCATCCCCAATCTCGGCTACGCGGCCACCGTGTCCTATGTGATCGTGATCCTCGTGGCGCTGCTCGCCTTCCTGCAGTTCTACGCGGCAAGGGAGAGAGAGCAATGAGCGGCGATCGTCTCAGGGCCATTCTTGGGCCGGTGCTGATGTATGGCTTCGTGGGAGGCATGGCCTTCCTGTCGATCTTCCCCTTCCTGTGGATGCTGATCGGTACCACCAACACGTCCGGCGACATCATCAAGGGCCGCCTGTCGTTCGGGGGAGCGTTCGCCGACAATGTGCAGAAGTTCTTCTCGCAGGTCGATGCGCCGCTGATCTTCTGGAACTCGGCCAAGATCGCGCTGCTCAGCACCGTGTTCACCCTGGCGGTCTCCTCGCTGGCCGGCTACGGCTTCGAGATGTTCCGCTCCAGGCTGCGCGAGCGGATCTACAGCGCCATTCTCCTGACGCTGATGGTGCCGTTCGCGGCCCTGATGATCCCGCTCTTCGTGATGATGGGCCGAGCCGGCCTGATCAACACCCATATTGCGGTGCTGCTGCCGACCATCGGCTCGGCCTTCATCATCTTCTATTTCCGCCAGAGCACCAAGGCCTTCCCCTCCGAGCTACGGGATGCCGCCAAGGTCGATGGCCTGAAGGAATGGCAGATCTTTCTCTACATCTTCTTGCCGGTGATGCGCTCGACCTATGCGGCTGCCTTCATCATCGTCTTCATGGCGGCCTGGAACAGCTATCTGTGGCCGCTGATCGTGCTGCAGTCCAACGAGACCAAGACGATCACGCTGGTGATCTCGTCGCTGGCCTCGGCCTACTACCCCGATTTCGGCGTGGTGATGGTCGGCGCGGTGCTCGCCACCCTGCCGACGCTTATCGTCTTCTTCCTCATGCAGCGCCAGTTCGTCCAGGGCATGCTGGGTTCGGTCAAATAGGAATGAACATGCGTATTGTCGAAAATTTCAATCAAGGCTGGCATTTCCATGAGGGCGCCGTCGCGCCGGAGCGGCTCGCCGCGGGCGGGCTTGCGGTCGAGCTGCCCCACACCGCGGTGCAGCTGCCGTTCAACTATTTCGACGAGACCGCCTATCAGTGCGCCTTCAGCTACCAGAAGCATCTGCCCTGGCGCTCCGACTTCGCCGGCCGCGAGATATCGCTGGTGTTCGACGCGGCCATGGCCGATGCGGTGGTCTTCCTCAATGGCGAGGAGATTGCCGCGCACAAGGACGGCTATACGCCCTTCGAAGCTCGGCTGACCGGGCGCCTGCGGCAAGGCGACAATCTCATCACCGTGAAGATCGACGGCCGCGAGAACCCGGCGATACCGCCTTTCGGCGGGCGGATCGACTACCTCACCTATGCCGGCATCTACCGGGACGTCTGGCTGAAGGTGACCGCCCCCGTCTCGATCGCCAATCTCAAGATCGAAACGGGCCATGTACTGGCCGAGCGCAAATCGGTGACGGTGCGCTGCGATCTCGCCAATCCGCAGGGCCTGCCTATCGAGGGAACCCTCACGGCCCGCCTGCGCACGGTGGAAGGCCATGCGATCGCCGAGGTCAGCACCGCCGCCATCGCCGAGGGCGGGCTGCTTTCGTTCGAGGCCCTTGAGGGATTGGCCCTCTGGGATATCGACGATCCCGTTCTCTACGACATGGACGTGGAGCTCCGCACCGATGCAGGCAAGGACAGCCTCTCCTCCAGCTTCGGCTTCCGCACGGCCGCCTTCACCACCGAGGGGTTCCTGCTCAACGGCCGCAAGCTGAAGATCCGGGGCCTCAACCGGCACCAGGCCTATCCCTATGCCGGCTATGCGATGGGCCGCTCGGCCCAGGAGCGGGACGCGGAAATCGTGAAGCGGGTGCTCAAATGCAATCTCGTGCGCACCTCGCACTATCCACAATCGAAATATTTCCTCGATCATTGCGACCGCATCGGCCTGCTGGTCTTCGAGGAGATTCCCGGCTGGCAGCATATCGGCGACGTGGCCTGGCAGAAGGAGGCCATCGAGAATGTGCGACGCATGATCCAGCGTGACTGGAACCATCCCTCGATCGTGATCTGGGGCGTGCGCATCAACGAGTCCCAGGATTCCCATGATTTCTATGCCGAAACCAACCGCCTCGCGCGGGAACTCGACCCGACCCGTCCCACCGGCGGCGTGCGCTACATCACCGAGAGCGAATTCCTCGAGGACGTCTACACCATGAACGATTTCGTTCTCGGCAATGAGGAACTGCCGGGGACGAACCGCCCGCGCACGGCCTTGCGCCCGCAGCAGGAATGCACGGGGCTGGATCGCGCGGTGCCCTATCTCATCACTGAGTATGGCGGCCACATGTATCCGACCAAGAGCTACGACCAGGAGCAGCGCCAGGCCGAACATGTGCGCCGGCACCTGGAAGTGCTCAATGCCTCCTATGGCGATGCCGGTATCTCCGGCTGCATCGGCTGGTGCATGGCCGATTACAACACCCACAAGGATTTCGGATCGGGGGATCGCATCTGTTATCACGGCGTGCTCGACATGTTCCGTGAGCCGAAATTCGCCGCCTTCGTCTATGCCAGCCAGTGCGAGCCGGCCGAAGAAGTGGTGCTGAAGCCCGTCACCTTCTGGGCGAGGGGCGAGCGCAATATCGGCGGGGTGCTGCCGCTGATCATCCTCACCAATTGCGATGAGGTGGAACTGCGCTATGGAACGCTGACCAAGCGCATCGGCCCCGATCGAGAGACCTTCCCGCATCTGCCCCACGCGCCCGTCGTCATCGACCACCGCCACTTCACCAAGGACGAGCTTGGGGTCTGGGGCATGCGCTGGGAGGACGCGCATTTCACCGGCTTCGTCGCCGGCAGACCCGTCGCCG
Source organism: Labrys miyagiensis (assembly GCF_030160835.1). Taxonomy (GTDB): domain Bacteria; phylum Pseudomonadota; class Alphaproteobacteria; order Rhizobiales; family Labraceae; genus Labrys; species Labrys miyagiensis. The sequence goes on from NZ_BSPC01000004.1 coordinate 105,473, forward strand.
AACTCCACATGGTCGCTGATCCCGTTCCGAAACGGCTCGAGGTCGTCACCGACAGCCAGACCCTGCGGGCCGGCGAGCGTGACAGCACCAGGGTGATCGTACGGGCCCTCGATCAGGCGGGCTCGAAGCTGCCTTTCCTCAACGATGCCGCCACGATCCGCCTGGACGGACCGGCCAGCCTGATCGGCCCGGCCATCGCGCCGTTTCAGGGAGGCACCACCGGCTTCTGGGTGGAGAGCACGGGGGAGCCGGGCGCGATCAGCATCGAGATCTCGTCGCCGCGCTTTGCCACCTACACGCTGCAGCTCAGTGTCGCTTGAGCGGAAGGAGAGGGAGCCGATGAGTGACCTCACGCTGGGCAATGTCCGCAAGTCGTTCGGCAATATCGAGATCATCAAGGGGGTCGACCTCGAGGTGAAGTCCGGCGAGTTCGTCGTCTTCGTCGGTCCTTCGGGCTGCGGCAAGTCCACCTTGCTGCGCATGATCGCCGGGCTCGAAGACATCACCAGCGGCACGCTGAAGATCGGCGATACGGTGGTCAACGATGTCGACCCGTCCCGGCGCGGCATCGCCATGGTGTTTCAGTCCTACGCGCTCTATCCGCATATGACGGTGCGGGAGAATATGGGCTTTGCCCTGCGGTTTGCCGGCATGCCCAAGGCCGACGTGGCACGACAGGTTGGCGAGGCCGCGCGCATCCTCGGCCTGGAACCGCTGCTCGACCGCAAGCCGAAGCAACTGTCGGGCGGCCAGCGCCAGCGCGTGGCCATCGGCCGCGCCATCGTGCGTCATCCCAAGGTCTTCCTGTTCGACGAGCCGCTCTCGAACCTCGACGCCGAACTGCGCGTGCATATGCGCATCGAGATCGCGCGGCTGCACAAGAAGCTGGCGACCACGATCATCTATGTCACCCATGACCAGGTCGAGGCGATGACCCTTGCTGACAAGATCGTGGTGCTGCGCGGCGGCGCCGTCGAACAGGTCGGTGCCCCACTCGATCTCTATGACGATCCGGCGAACCTCTTCGTTGCCGGTTTCATCGGTTCGCCGAAGATGAACTTCTTCAAGGCTGTGCTGGCGCGGGCAGGGGATGGCGGCTGGGCGGCGAGCTTGCCGGATTTCGGCAATGCCACGATTCCGCTCGCCTTGGCGGATGGCAGCGCCAAGGAAGGGGCAACGGTGGTTGTCGGCATCCGCCCCGAACATTTCGAAGCGAGTGGCAGCGCCGCCCTGGAGCTGACCATCGACCTCCTCGAACAATTGGGCGGCGAGACCTTCATCTTCGCCCGGCATGGTGCCGGCGATCTGGTGACAATCCAGACCAGCAATGGCCGCGGCCTGAAATCCGGCGAGCCGATCACCGCCCGCTTCGATCCCGTCAGGGCCTTGGTGTTCGCGGAGAGCGGGCAAAGAATGCGCTGATCCGGGGCGGCACGCGGCCGCAATCCCGCATTTACCTCGCCAGGATGGGTCAGGCTTTCGCCGGTAGCGTCAGCCCATATTTCTCCGCCAGCTCGGCAAAAGCCTTCTCGCTGTCGGGATCCACGGGCACGCCCTTCACCCTGCGCTCATCCTCGACCTTCCATTCGCGATCGCCCGGCGCCATCGGCTGGCCGGTCGCGCCCTCCGCCGGGACGGCGGCACGGATATTGGCGAGGTAGCGCGTGATGATGGCGCCGTAGACTTCCGTGCCGATGAAGGCGGCGGGGTTGATGGCGAGCGCAAAGCCGCCCATGTCGCGCGGGGCGCCGGTGGAGGGCTTGCCATACATCGGCACCAGCTCGGTGGAGAGGGACATGCCGGTCAGGGGCGAGGAGAGGATCTCGACGAGGCCGGCCAGCGCCGCGCCCTTGTAGCCCTGTTCGCCGCCGACCGGCGAGAGCGTGCGGGCGGCGTGCGGATCGGTGGTATGGAGGCCCTTCTCGTCCACCGCGACATTCTGGGGCAGCGTCAGCCCGAGCGAGCGGTAGAGCAGCACGCGGTTCTGCGGGATGGCGCTGGTCGCCATGTCCATCAGCCAGGGGCGCTGGCCGGGCACCGGCGCGCCGATGGCGATCGGGCTGGTGCCGTGGAAGGCGTCGCGCCCGTCGAACAGGCGCACGGCCGCGTCCGAATTGGCGACGAGCATGCCGATGAAGCCCTGCTCGGCGGCCCATTTCGCATAAGCGCCGGCAGCGCCCATATGCGACATGTGCTTGATCGTCACCGCGCCGACACCTTGGCCCCTGGCGATGTCGACGGCGACTTCCATGGCGCGGTAGCAGGCATAGTGGCCGATAGCGCCGTCGGCATCGAGCACGGCGGTGGAGCCTGCGCCATGGGAGACCTCGATCTGGGGATGGCCGTTCACTTCCCCGCTCGCCAGCACGCCGAGATAATAGGGCAGCAGCCGCACGCCATGGCTGTCCACGCCGATAATGGAGGCATGCATCATCGCCCGGATCGCGGCATTGGCGGAGGGAACGTCAGCTCCGCCGGCCAGAAGGGCGGATTCGAGGAAGGCCTCGAGGCCGGCGATGGTATAACGCTGCGGTTCGGTCATAAGTCACGCTCTGCATTGAAGGGATCGTCCTGGTCGGTCGGATCGGCCTCGTCATTCTCCGTGCCGGGAATGGCGTAGACACCCTTCAGCCAGCGTGACAGGTCGATATCGGCACAGCGCTTGGAGCAGAACGGCTTCACCGCCTCGACGCTGGGTTTGCTGCAGATCGGGCATTTGCGCTTGAGCAGGGGGGTGGGAACCGGTTCGCTCACAGATTTTCCCTCCAGGTGCCGCGGACGGGGAAGCCGGCGCCTTCGAGCAGGCTCACGGTTTCATACAGCGGCAGACCGACGACATTGGTGTAGGAGCCGACGAGGCGCAGGGCGAAAACGCCGGCGAGCCCCTGAATGGCATAGCCGCCGGCCTTGCCCCGCCACTCGCCGGAGTCAAGATAGGCATTGATCTCGTCGAGCGACAGATGCTTGAAGCGCAGGCGCGTCTCCACCAGGCGGGTGCGGATGGTGCCCTGCGGATTGGCCACGGCGACGCCGGTCATCACGGTATGGCTGCGGCCCGAGAGCAGACGCAGGCAGGCTTCGGCATCCGCCAAGGTTTCTGCCTTGGGCAGCACGCGGCCGGTGCAGGCGACCACCGTGTCTGCCGAGACGATATAGGCCCCGGCGAGGTCGGACCGGCTCTTCAGCGTGACGAGAGCGGCCTCGATCTTCTCCTTGGCCAGGCGCTGCACCAGCGTGCGCGCCGCCTCGCCGCGCCTGGGCGTCTCGTCGATATCGGTCGGCAGCAGGGCATCGGGCGCGCAGCCGGCCTGTTCGAGCAGGGCATGGCGGCGGGGGCTGGCGGAGGCGAGGACGAGTTTGGGGCGATCGGTCATGACAAGCCGGCAACAGGATTCGCCCCTGTGTGGACCAGCAGAGGGTAGTTTGCAATGCTCGGGAAACAACGCACCGCGAAAGCCTCCCCCACGAAGGTGGGGGAGGTGGCATTGCGAAGCAATGACGGAGGGGGTGTGGTCAGAAAAGGGCGCAGGAAGCAGCGTGCCATGAGTTGTGTTTTCGGTGCTTTATCCTGACCACACCCCCTCCGTCACGACTTCGTCGCGACACCTCCCCCAGCTTCGTGGGGGAGGCTCGTGCCGCGCCCTATTCTGGATAATCCGCGCCTTCGGTCACCTCGGCCCAGGCGTCGAAATCGGCGGCGAGCTGTTCGAGCTTGATGCGGGCGCCGGCGAGGGCGACCTTGCCGAGCAGCAGGCGCAGTGGCGGCTTCTCGGCCTCGACCGCCTTCACGATCGCCACGGCCGCGCGCACGGGGTCGCCGACCTGCTTGCCGCTGTTGCCACGGATCTGCGCCAGGCGGGCGCCGGCAGTCTCGTGATAGTCGGCAATCGTCTGCGGCGCCTCGTTGGCGGAGCGGCCGGCCCAGTCGGTGCGGAAGGGACCGGGCTCGACCAGCAGGACCTTGATGCCCATCGGGGCAAGTTCCTGGGAGAGCGCTTCGGAGAGCGCTTCGACGGCGAACTTCGTGGCGTTGTAGAAGCTCACCGACGGAAAGGCTCGCAGGCCGCCGATCGAGGAGATGTTGACGATGCTGCCCGATCGCTGCTTGCGCAGGGTCGGCAGCACAGCGCGTGTCATATGGGTGAGGCCCCACAGATTGATGTCGAACATCTTGTGGACTTCGGCGAGCTCGCTTTCCTCGAAGGAGCCGAAATAGCCGATGCCGGCATTGTTCACGAGCACGTCGATGCGCCCGAGCCGCTCGAGCGTGATCTTCACCGCGGCGTCGATGTCGTCCTGGCTGGTGACGTCGAGCTTCAGCACCAAGGCGAGCTCGCCATACTCCATGGTGAATTCTTCGAGCTGCGCCGGATTGCGGGCGGTGACCACGGTGGGATAGCCCAGCGAAAGCGTATGACGGGCGAGCTCGCGGCCGAACCCGGTCGAGCAGCCGGTGATGAACCAGACGGGCTTTGCATTATCGGACATGACAATCTCTGAAATGAAACGGGAGGGGCGGCTACCATAGAGCCGTGAGTCTTGCGTGATAACCCGAATAATTCTCGTGACAGCCCGGGATCGCAAGCATCTCAGCCACAACCATTCTCTTGGTTGTGGCTGAGATGCTTGCGATCCCAAGGGCGCTATCCCAGCCTCTTCTCCAGCTCGCTGTACAGTGCATTCTGCGGCTCGAACACGAAGTCGAGATTGGTCACCGCGATCGCCGCCGCTCCCTGCTCGGTCAGCCAGGCGGCGAAGTCGAAAACCTGGCCGGCGGGGACGTGGAAGGTGAGGGGCTGGCCCGGAGCGGGCAGGCCGAAGGGGGCGCTGGCGCCGAACTGGCGGGCGGCGTCCTGCAGATGCTGCTGGTTGGCGCCGCGCAGCACGCAGCGGATCTCGCGCTGGGCGCTGCCCTTGGCCTTGGCGGCGAGACGCCCGAGGATGGCGGCGGCGCCGACGCGGGCGCGCGGGTTCCAGTCGGCGCCGAGCGAGGCGACCAGATTGGCCTGGCTGCGCAGCATCACCCCGTCATCCACCACCTTCAGGGCATTGGCCGTCAGCGTGCCGCCCGTGGTGGTGATGTCGACGATGAGATCGGCCGCGCCCGAGGCGGGCGCACCCTCGGTGGCGCCGAGGCTTTCGACGATGAGATAATCGGCCACGCCATGCGCCGAGAAGAAGGCCCGCGTCAGGTTGATATATTTGGTCGCGACCTTGAGGCGGCGGCCGTGGCGCTGGCGAAAGCCGGCGGCGACATCCTCGATGTCGGCCATGGTGCGCACATCGATCCAGGCCTGCGGCACAGCAACCACCACATTGGCCTGGCCGAAGCCGAGCGGCTGGATCAGGCTGACGCGCTCATCGGCACGCGGGATGCTCTCGCGCACCAGGTCCTCGCCGGTGACGCCGAAATGGATGGCGCCGGACGCAAGCTGGCCGGCGATCTCGGAGGCCGAGAGGAAGAGCACCTCGACATCGTCCATACCAGGCACGGCGCCGCGATAGTCGCGCGCGCCGCGTTCCTGCACGAAGCGGATGCCAGCGCGCTCGAAGAAGGCAGTGCAGTTTTCCTGCAGGCGGCCCTTGGAGGGAATGCCCAGAAGCAACGGAGATTGGAGGGGCGAAGAGGGAGCGTTCATCATGCGTCTCCGCCGAACCGGTCGAGCCAAATCGAGCAGCCGACCGCGGGGACGGCTTCAATCGAGCCGAGCTGGCTCATCAGCTGGTCGTAGCGCCCGCCGCCGACGCGCGCCTGGGCGTCGGGCTGGCCAGGATCGCGCAGCTCGAACACGAAGCCGGTGTAGTAGTCGAGGCGCCGGCCGAAGCCGGTGGCGAACTTGATGGCGCCGACATCGATGCCGCGCGCGGCGAAGAAGCCGGTGCGTTCGTCGAAGGCATCGAGCGCGGCGTTGAGATCGAGCCTGGCGTCGCCGGCGATGCTGCGCAATTCGGCCGAGGCGGTGTCGGGATCGCCGGCCACGGCGAAGATCTTGCGGGTGATCGCCACCTTGTCGGCATCGACGCCAAGACCGGAAGAGAGCGCCGCTTGTTCGAGGAAGCGGTCGGCGATCTCGTCGACGCTGCGCCCGCCGACCGGCTGTATGCCGGCGATGGAGAGGAGGTCGGCCACGGCGGCGCGGGCCGAGCCGGGGTCGGAGCCTTCCAGCGCGGCGAGGAAGCCGGCATAGGCGGCCGCGCCGTTCTTGGGCGCGGTGCTGCCGAGGCGCGCGAGGTCCTCGTCGAGGTTCTTGGAGCGGCGCAGGTCGCTCACCAGGCGTCGGCGCCAGACCGGCGGCAGGTCGAGCGCGTCGAGCATGGCGGTGACGATGCCGGCGTCGCCCATGCGGATATCGGGCTTGACGAGGCCGAGCCCGGCGGCCGCCTCGATGGCGATGGCCATCATTTCGGCATCGGCCGCCGGCTTGTCGGTGCGGCCATAATTCTCGAAACCGGCCTGCAGGAACTCGCTCGGGCCATCGGCGCGGAAGCGGAACACCGGCCCGCGATAGGCATAGGCGCCGATGCTGCCGGGCTTGGTTTCCTTGAGATAATGCAGCGAGACGGGAATAGTGAAATCCGGCCGCAGGCAGAATTCTCGGCCCTCGGCATCGGTGGTGAGGAAGGCGCGCCGGCGCATGTCCTCGCCGAGCAGGTCGAGGAACAGCCCGGCCGGCTGCAGCACGGGCGGATCGATCAGCGCATAGCCCGAGCGCTGGGCAAGCGCATCGAAGGCTTCATAGGCTGGGTGGGGCATATGCGCGGTCCATCATCGAAATCGGGGGTCTTCTAGCAGGGCAAGGGGGCTTGCGCGACTGGAAAGCCAAAACGAGGTTTATGCGAGACCCGAGAGCCTTCTCCACGACACGCTGTCCGGGGGGAAGTAGGGTGTGGGAAGCCTCCCCCACGGAGCTGGGGGAGGTGGAATTGCGAAGCAATGACGGAGGGGGTGTGGTCAGGACAAGGCGCCGGAAACGAAGTGTCGCTAGGTCACGGTTCCGACATTATATCCTGACCACACCCCCTCCGACCTCACTTCGTTCGGCCACCTCCCCCAGCTTCGTGGGGGAGGCTTCCCACGCCTTTCCGGACAGGGCCGCTGCGCGGAGACTTTTCGCGCCTACCCCAGCATCTCCTTCACCGTCTTCACCAGTTCGCTCCTCGGCACGACGCGCTGTGCCACGCGGGCCTCGCGCCATTCGGCGTTGTCGGCGATGGCCTTGGCCATCTCGGCGCCGAGCGCCAGGTCCTTGAGCTGCACCTCGCCCTTCTCCGCTTCGTCCGAGCCCTGGATCACGGCGACCGGAGACTTGCGGCGGTCGGCATATTTGAGCTGCGCTTTCATGCCCGAGCCGCCGAGATAGACCTCGGCCCGGATGCCAGCCTGGCGCAATTCGCTGGCCATGGCCTGGTAGTCGGCAAGGCGGGCCTGGTCCATGACGCAGACGACGACAGGGCCCTTCTCGCCGGCGCTGTCGACACGGCCAAGCGCGGTGAGGGCGGCGAGCAAGCGCGAGACGCCGATGGAAAAGCCTGCCGCCGGCACGGGCTCGCCGCGGAAGCGCGCCACGAGGCCGTCATAGCGACCGCCGCCGGCCACCGAGCCGAAGCGGACCGGGCGGCCCTGCTCGTCCTTGACCTCGAAGGTGAGTTCGACCTCGTAGACCGGCCCCGTATAATATTCGAGGCCGCGCACGATCGAGGTGTCGATGACGATGCGATCAGGGCCGTAGCCCGACTTGCCGACGAGGTCCGCGATGCGAGCCAGCTCCTCGACCCCCGCGCTGCCCGTGACGGAACTGGCCACCAGGGGGCGGATGCGCTCCAGCGTCTCGGCATTGCTGCCGCGCTGGCCGGTGACATAATCGAGTATGGTCTGGGCCTGGGCCGGCTCGAGGCCGGCGCCCTTGGTGAAGTCGCCCGACTCGTCCTTGCGCCCGCCACTGAGCAGGTCGCGCACACCCTCGGCGCCCAAGCGGTCGAACTTGTCGATGGCGCGCAGCACGGTGAGGCGGCGGCCGGCGTTCTCGTCACCACTGAGGCCGATCGCCTCCATGATGCCATCGAGCACCTTGCGGTTGTTGATGCGCACCAGATAGGAGCCGCGCGCGATGCCGAGCTTCTCCATGGTGTCGGCCGCCATCATGCAGATCTCGGCGTCGGCGGCGACGGAGGGGCTGCCCACCGTGTCGGCATCGAACTGCATGAACTGGCGGAAGCGCCCCGGGCCCGGCTTTTCGTTGCGAAAGACGAAGCCGGAGCGATAGCTGCGATAGGGCTTGGGCAGGGCGTCGAAATTCTCGGCGACATAGCGGGCGAGCGGCGCCGTGAGGTCGTAGCGCAGCGACAGCCACTGCTCGTCATCGTCCTGGAAGGAGAACACGCCTTCGTTCGGCCTGTCCTGGTCCGGCAGGAACTTGCCGAGGGCATCGGAATATTCGACGAAGGGGGTCTCGCCCGGCTCGAAGCCATAGAGCTCGTACACGCTCTGGATTGTGGCGACCATCGCGCGGGTCGCCATGATCTCGCTGGCGCTGCGGTCCACGAAACCACGCGCCTGCCTTGCCTTCAATTTCTGCTTCTTGTCGCCGGCCATTGCTGCAAACTTTCTGAAATGTTGCCGCTGTTTAGGCAGCAATGCCGCCAGGGGCAAGGATTTCGCGCAGGGCAGACCGCAGGTTTTCATCCAATAGTCCGACGGAAACACCGTCGCTGCGTGCGCAATGACGTATGTGACGCCAGCTTCGATGTCTCGATCGCCTCTGGCGGCAGCCACTCCAGAAAAATCGTCATCCCGCCTTCATTGAAAGCTGACTGAAAGCTTGGTGCGCTAGGCAGAGTAGCAAGCGCCCTCCCGCCATCCCTCGCGATGGAAGAAGACCGGGCATCTGGAAACGCCATTTGGAGAAGAAAATGTTCGCCAAACCGAACCTGCTGCGCGGCCTTCTGCTCGCAGGCACTGTTGCCACCTTGACCCTGGGCGCTGCCGCCGTGGCGCGGGCGGACGACAAAATCACCATCGTCGTCGGCGGTTACGAAAAGCAGATCTACCTGCCCGCCAAGCTGGCGGAGGGCCTGGGCTACTTCAAGGACGAGGGCCTCGACGTCGAACTCCTGAACGACACCGCCGGCGTCGATGCCGAGACCGAGATGCTCGCCGGTACCGTGCAGGGCGTGGTCGGCTTCTACGATCACTGCGTCGACCTGCAGGGCAAGGGCAAGTTCGTCGAGAGCGTGGTGCAGTTCAGCCAGGCGCCGGGCGAAGTCATCCTGGTGTCAGCCAAGCATCCCGAGATCAAGTCGGCCGCCGACTTCAAGGGCGCCGATGTCGGCGTCACCGGGCTCGGCTCCTCCACCAATTTCCTCACGCTCTATCTCGCCCAGAAGGCCGGCGTGAAGCCGAACGAGTTCACTACCCTGCCGGTGGGCGCCGGCGCCACGTTCATCGCCGCCATGCAGCATGACCAGATCCAGGCCGGCATGACCACCGAGCCGACCATCGGGCGCATGGTGAAGTCGGGCGATGCCAGCGTGCTGATCGACATGCGCACGGTGAAGGGCGCCGAGGATGCCCTTGGCGGCACCTATCCCGCCGCTTCGCTCTACATGCCCACGGCCTGGGTGGATTCGCACAAGGATACCGTGCAGAAGCTCGCCAATGCCTTCGTGAAGACGCTGAAATTCATCAACACCCACAGCGCCGCCGAGATCACCGACAAGATGCCGAAGGAATTCTACGGCGACGACAAGGATGGCTATGTGAAGGGGCTCGATGCCGGCAAGGGCATGTTCACGGCCGATGGCGTGATGCCGGAAGATGGTCCCAAGACCGTGCTCGCCGTGCTGCAAACCTTCAAGAAGGAACTGCAGGACAAGCAGATCGATCTATCCAAAACCTTCACCACCGAGTTCGTGAAGAACGTGAAGTGAGATTGGGGGGCGGGTCTTCAGACCCGCCTTGCTCCAGCTCTGCCCATGCATCGAAAGGGAAAGGCGGGTCTGAAGACCCGCCCCCCGACGCGGCTCCGACCTCGTTTCAGGAGGAACCCATGACCCAATCCCAGGCGCAAGCATCCTCGCCCGCCATCGAGCTCATCAATGTCACGCGCCGCTTCGTGACGCCCACGGGCAAGTCGCTCACGGCGATCCACGACTTCTCGATGACCGTCAATCGCGGCGAGTTCGTAGCCGTGGTCGGGCCGACGGGCTGCGGCAAGTCGACCACGCTGAACCTCGTCACCGGCCTTGCCCGGCCGAGCGCCGGCGAGGTGCGGGTGATGGGCGGGCCGGTCAACGGCATCGACCCCAGTGTCGGCTTCGTCTTCCAGGCCGATGCAGTCTTCCCCTGGCGCAATGTCCTCGACAATGTCGCCGCCGGCCCGATGTTCCGCGGCGTGTCGAAGGCGCAAGCCTATGCCCAGGCGCGCGATTGGCTGAAGCGCGTCGGCCTGCCGCGTTTCGAGAACCATTATCCGCACCAGCTTTCGGGCGGCATGCGAAAGCGCGTCGCCCTGGCGCAGACCTTCATCAACCAGCCCAAGATCCTCTTGATGGACGAGCCCTTCTCGGCGCTCGACGTGCAGACCCGCGTGGTCATGCACAATGTGCTGCTGAACCTGTGGGATGAATCCAAGGCCTCCGTCGTGTTCGTCACCCATGATCTCGACGAGGCGATCGCGCTTGCCGACAAGATCTATGTGCTCACCGCCGGCCCGGCCACGGTGAAGTCCGTCTACACGGTCGACCTGCCGCGTCCGCGCATCGTCGAGGACATCCGCTACGATCAGAAGTTCATCGACTATTCCAAGATGATCTGGAACGACCTGCGCGAGGAGGTCCAGACCTCCAACCGCCGCGCCGCCGAAGCCGCGTGAGAGGAGACAGCAAATGAGCGATGTCGCCATGTCCCCGAAGACGCCGACTTTCCGGCCTGGCACCTCGGATGCGGAAATCGAGGCCGCCGTCGCCAAGGCGGCAAAGGCCCGGCGCACCATGGTCCTCGTCTGGCAGGTGGTGATCCTCGTGGCTTTGCTAGCGCTGTGGGAGATCTCCGTCCGCCTCGGCTGGATGACGGACCTTGCCCTAGGCATGCCGAGCACGGTGGTCGTGCGCCTGTGGGAGTGGATCACCGAGGGCGCCAACGGCACGCCGCTCTGGTACCATCTGTGGGTCACGGTGGAGGAAGCCACCATCGGCTTCATCTTCGGCTCCATCGCCGGCGTGCTGGTGGGCGTGGCGCTCGGCCGCAATGCCTTCCTGGCCGATATCTTCTCGGTCTATATCAAGGTGTTCAACTCCATTCCCCGCGTGGTGCTGGCTCCGGTCTTCATCATCATGTTCGGGCTGGGGCTGCCCTCCAAGATCGCCCTGTCCTTCGTGATGGTGTTCTTCCTGGTGTTCCAGAACGCCTTCCAGGGCGTACGCGAGGCCGACCGCTCGCTGATCGCCAATGCCCAGATCCTCGGCGCCAAGCCCTGGCAGCTGACCCGGGCGGTGATCATTCCTTCGGCCATGAGCTGGATCTTCGCCAGCCTTCACGTCAGCTACTCCTTCGCCATCACCGGCGCGATCGTCGGCGAATTCGTCGGCGCCCGCTACGGCATCGGCCAGCTCATCGCCATCGCCCGAGGTTCCTTCGACGGGCCGGGCGTGGCGGCGGCGATCATCATCATCATGCTGGTGGTGCTGGCGGCCGGCTGGATCATGGGCCGTGTCGAAAACAGCCTCGCCAAGTGGCGCCCCAAGCCCCTGTCGGATCATTGAGGCGAGGCCCCGGTTTCGTGCAATAACATGAGCAGGATCAGAAGATCCCATCTCCAGCAAAGACTCATGCCCGGGTTCTCTCCCCGGGCATTTGTCTTTGAGACGAGGGCAAGGCTGGCCTGGCAGTGCGGGATTGCCCGCGACACCGCTGGGCAGGGCAATTCCTCGAGATTCATTCGCGGCATGGATGCCGTCGTTGCGAGCGAAGCGACGCAATCCAGGGGCCGAAGGCGCGACTTCAGCGCCCGCGTGCGCGCCCGCCGGGGGTGACAGCGCTTCTTGCCTTCGCGTTCCCGAGTCTCGCTGACGCCGCCAAGGCCCGCCCCCTACGCCTCCAGCGCCGGCAGGGTGACCTTGACCAGCAGGCCGGGCGGTGGCGCGTTGTCGGCCAGTTCGATCTCGCCCTCATGCGAAGATACGATCTCCTTCACCACGGCAAGGCCGAGGCCGGTGCCTTCGATGCCGGTGCCGAGGCGGCGGTAGAAGCGCTCGAACACCTTTTCGCGTTCGTCGGCCGGGATGCCCGGACCATCGTCCTCGACGCGCAACGTCACGGTCGAGCCGCCCGCCGCCCGCACCCGCGCCGTCACCGTGCCGCCCTTCGGCGTGTAGCGCAGGGCATTCTCGACCAGATTGGTCGCCATCTCGCGCAACAAGGTTGGGTGGCCGTTGACCTGGAGCGGGGCTGGGGCGCCGTCGAAGCCGAGATCGATGCCGCGCTCGACCGCCATGATGGCGAGATCCTCCACAGCGTCCCGGCAGAGGGCGTTGAAATCGACCTTCTCGCGATGGAGGAGGGCGCTGCCCTGTTCGGCGCGGGCAAGGCTGAGGAGCTGGTTGGACAGGCGCGTCATGCCCTCCACCGTGGCGCCGGCAGCCGTGAGCGATTCCCGTGCCGCGGGTGCATCCGGCGCCCGGAGGCCGACGCCGACCTGTGCCTTCAGCAAAGCAAGAGGCGTGCGCAGCTGGTGCGCGGCATTGGCGACGAAGCGCCTCTGCGCCGCGACCTGGCGCTGGACCTGTGCGAGCGCCTCGTTGAGGGCTGTTACAAGCGGTCTCAGCTCGGTCTGGACATCCGTGGTGTCGAGCGGCTCCAGCGTATCGGGGCCGCGCTGGCGCACCTCGTCGCGCAGGCGCAAGAGCGGTGTGAGGCCGCGCCTGAGCCCGAGCAGGGCCAGGATGCCGGCGACCGCCACCAGCAGCATCTCGTCGCGCAACGCCCTCAGCCACAGGTTGTTCACCAGCCTGTCATGGCTGCGCAGGGTCTGCCCGACGATCACCAGCGCCTCGCCGCTCTTGCCGGTGGCGGAGACCACAGGCTGGGCGAGGGCGACGGCGCGCACCGCCTCGCCCCGATAGCTGCCCTTGAAATAGATGTGCCGGAAATTGGTCGGTGTTTCGGGCGGCGGCAGCGTGTCGGGATAGCCGGCGACCAACTCGCCGCGCGGGCCGTTGACGCGGTAGATCACGTGGTCGCGGTCGTCGGTGGCGAACATCTCCAGTGCCGAGGGCGGGATCGGCGCCTGGATGACGCCGTCGCTCTCGTGAATGTTCTCGGCAATCGAGCGGGCGGAGGAGATCAACGTACGGTCGGTGAGGAGGTCGGCCGTCTCGCGCGCATCCGAATAGGAGTTCCAGACATTGTAACTCACCACCGCCGTGAGCGGCAGCACCAGCCAGCCCAGCAGTTCTCGGCGCAGGCTACGCGACATCGGCGCGCCGCAGCATGTAGCCGAGCCCGCGCAGCGTAATGATGCCGACATCGCTGCCTTCGAGCTTCTTGCGCACGCGGTGGACATAGACCTCGACCGCGCTCGGCCCGGCCTCGTCGTCGAAGCCGAAGACGTTCTCCACCAACCTCTCCTTCGGGACCGGGCGGCCGGCATTGAGGATCAGCGTCTCCAGCACCGCATGTTCGCGCGGGGTGAAGGCCAGGTTCTCGCCATTGAGGGCGAAGCTGCGCGACTGGCTGTCGAAGGCGAGCGCCCCATAGGCGAGGATCTGCTCGATGCGGCCCCGGCCGCGGCGCAGCTGGGCACGGATGCGGGCCTCCAGCTCCTCCACCTCGAAGGGCTTGACGAGATAATCATCCGCGCCGCTGTCGAGGCCGCGCACGCGGCTGGAGACGGCGTCATTGGCGGTGAGGATGAGCACGGGCGTGGCGTCGCCCCGCGCCCTGAGGCGCCGGAGCACCTCGATGCCGTCGAGGTCGGGCAGGCCGAGATCGAGGATGAGCAGCGCATAGTCCTGCGACTGCAGAGCCGTGTCGGCCTCGTCGCCGCGATGCACGCAATCCACCACATAATTGCTCTGGCGCAGCAGGCGGCTGACCCATTCGGACAGATCGCGATTGTCTTCAGCCAGGAGGATACGCATGGGCCTGCATTCGCGGCGAGAACTGATGTTGCGACGATTTTACGGGATCGCAGCGTGCGGAGGCAACCCATGCGGCATACCAACCTAAAGCGTTTTGCGATTTGACGGCATCGGCAAGAATCGCAAAGACGCGTCGAAACAAAGAGTTAGAGCAATGCAGCGTTTACGCTTAAACGCGCTTTGCTCTAGGGGCATTGCACAAGTGTTCACGCGATATTCTAGCTCAATATAAAATAAATATGATAGTTGTGTGGGCAGAATCTATATTTTACACTCGCCAGTAATAGAAGTCCTTGCCCTTGGAGGCTCTGGATGACGCGCGAGGAAACCGAGGATTTCGTGCGGCGCCTGCTCTGGCGCAACCCGGATCTCAAGAGTCATTACGCATCTTTGCTTGGGCCACCGGCGCCGTCCGGTTTTGAAAGCTTGGAGCCGGTTCTGGAGAGGGGCCCGGCCGGCCCGGGCGGGGTGGATATCCTCGATACCATCCGGCGCGCCAATCCGAGTGCTCTGGAGGCGATCGTCGACCAGGAGCGTCCGGTCTTCTTCGCCTTGCCGCCGAAGGATGGCGCGCCGATGTCCTTCGACATCGACGATGCGGCGATCCTCGGGCCGGAGGCGGGGAAGCTACGCGACGATCTTGGCGTCTGCCGCAGTCGGATCGAGCCGCTGCTGACGCGCATCGGCCGTATCGACATCGAAGGCTTTGCCAGCATGCCCTTCGTCGGCACCGGCTGGATCGTCGATGACGGCATCGTCGCCACCAACCGGCATGTCGCCGAGCTCTTCGCCCGCCAGGGCGGCGAGGGGTTTGCCTTCCGCATCGGCTCCGATGGCGAGCCCTTGTCGGTGAGCCTGAACACCGGCCATTTCCGTAACGGCGCGGATGGAGGCGTGAATCTCCCGATCGCGAGCGTGCTCTATATCGAGCCGGAGGCAAGTGCGGTCGACATCGCCTTCCTGAAGCTTTCGGCGAAGGCGCCGATCGGCGCGCTGTCACCGCTGCCTGTCGCAGAAGAGGCGGCCGATCCCATGCGGCCGCTCTGCGCCATCGGCTATCCCGCCCGGGCCCCGGCTTCGGTGATCCCGGACCAGGCGTTGATGCAGCAGCTCTATCGCGGCTCCTACGACGTCAAGCGCCTGGCGCCGGGCTATCTCATCGCCGAGAGCGACGAGCGCCTGAGCCATGACTGCACCACTTTGGGCGGCTCCTCCGGCAGCTGCGTGGTGGCAATGGCCACCGGCGAGGTCGTCGGCCTGCATTTTGCCGGCATCTACATGAAGGAGAACCAGGCTGTTCCGGCGCGCATCCTCCGCGACTACGTGAAGGGCAAGCTCTGGCTGCGCCCGCCGGTGCTGGAGACCAGCAAGCCCGTGCCGCCACTGCCCGTGATATCGCCGCCGCCCCAGCCGCAAAGCGCCCCGGCGCCCGCGGGCGACACCGTCGTGACCGTCACCATCAGGATCGCCGGCGGCGGGCAGGTAACCGTGGACGGTCCCGCGCCCGGCGGCGTGGATATCGAGGCGGCCGTTACAGCCTTCCTGGATGCCAATCGTCACGAGGCCGTCCTGGCCGGGCGTGTCGGTTACCTCGATGAGGACAGCCGCATCGGCGATACGTCCTGCATCGCCATCTCAGTGAAACCGGCGCTGTTGGACGAAGCGAGGAAGAACTGGCCGGCTAGTTTCCAGGGCCATCCTGTGCGCTATGAAGCGGCTGATGTCGGCGAACAGCTCGAGGCCTATGCCGCCCTGGAGGCCGTGGGCGGCATCGCCTATGACGACGAGGCGCGCCAGGGGCCGGACTTTACACTCGCCCAGATCGTCGAGCCGATGACGGTGCGCGCCCATGTCAGCCCGGAATATGGCTTCGAGGAGCTCACCGCCTTCCTGCAAGGCAGCGGCGAGCACCAGCTCGTCTCCGCCATGTACGAGTTCAAGGGCGCGGCCATCGCCGATCTCGTCGGCGAGGCGCTCGACAAGGGCGCCTCCATGGCGCTGGCGCTCGACAATGTCACGCTGCCGGCTCCGCAGGCAGGGAGCGCGACTTCGGCCCCGGAGGCAGCTTCCGTCCTCGAATTCGAGGCCGCGCCGCGCTTCGAGGCCTGGCGAGCCCGCCATGGCGAGCGCTTCGATGTCGTCACCGTGCCGGAAGGCCCTGGCGGCCTGATCATGATGGCCTATCACATCAAGGTCACCGTGCGGGACGACGACTGGCTCTGGCTCTCCTCGGGCAATTGGAAGAACACATCGAGCCAGCCCATCGTCAGCCAGGAACAGCGCGACAATGCCGCGAACAAGGACCTGCCCGGCAATCGCGACTGGCATGTGGTGATGCACAGCCCGGGCCTGGCAACGCGCTTCCGCAGCCATATCCGGCAGGACATCAAGCGTTCGCGCGAGCTGGCTGCCCGCAAGGAAGCGGCCGCCTTGCCCGAGCCGATGATCCTGGTGCCCGACATGGCGCTGGAAGCCGCTGTTGAGGAGCGCCGGCCGCCGTCCCGCATCCTGGCGCCGCTGGTGGTGACGAGCACGGTGAAGGCGACCCCGGTCCTCACGCCTGACCTCGATGGCCGCGTCTACACCGATGCCGTGCTGCGCCTGATCCGCTCGGCCAAAAGGAGTCTTTGGTTCCAGATTCCCTATATCGGCATGCGCCGCGATCCGCGGGTGCATCGCGGCAATATCGACGAGTTGATCGATGCGCTGGTCGAAAAGCTGATGACGCTCGAGGAGGCCCGTGTCTTGCTGCGCACCGGCAATCGCGAGTTCTCCGACAACCGCCACGTCGCCTGGTATTTCAAGTCGAAGGGCGTCGATGTCGAGAACCGCCTGCGCGCCATCGACAACCATCACACCAAGGGCATGGTGGTGGATGGCGAGCGCGTGTTGATCGGCAGCCATAATTGGAGCGGCCAGGGCGTCAGCGTCAACCGCGACGCCTCGATCATCTTCGAGAACGGCGATCTCGCCCGCTACTATGGCGATGCGCTGGATATCGACTGGCAACGCGCCAATCCGGTCAGGCCGGTGGAATTCGTGAAGAAGAAGCCCCAACTCTTGCCGCCCTCGCAGGCCGTGACGGAGAGCCCCGGCTATCGGGCGATGACGCTCAGCGCCTATCTGGCGGCCACGGATGATTGAGGGGATTGGAAGGCGAGAGAACCGCTACCCTGTCATCCCCTTCCCTCGCTCTCTCTCGTTTCGCTCGCGAGAACACTCACACGCAAAGCTTGTGAGGATACGGGCGGGAATGACAAGGCGGTGGTTCCGGCGCCCTTCGCGTCCCAATCGACACTCCTACCGCCGCCTCTCCCTGAAAAATCCCTGGAGCAGCTCCCTCGCAGCCGTCGCGTCGATGCCCGAATAGACCTCCGGCCGGTGATGACAGGTGGGGGAGGCGTAGAATTGCACGCCATTTTCCACGGCGCCGCCCTTGGGATCGTCGCAGCCGAAATAGAGGCGGCGAATGCGGGCGAAGGAGATTGCCGCCGCGCACATCGGGCAGGGTTCGAGCGTCACGTAGAGATCGGCATCGATGAGCCTTTCGCTGCCGAGCACTCGCGCGGCGGCGCGGATGGCCAGCATTTCCGCGTGGGCGGTGGGGTCGCGCAGCTCCAGCGTGCGGTTTCCTTCGCGCGCCAGCACCACTCCGTCCTTGACGACGACCGCGCCGACGGGTACCTCCCCGCGACCTGCGGCCGCACGTGCTTCCTCCAGCGCCAGTTCCATGATCGAGCGCTTCATCTCGTGACATGCCGCCTTTTCTGCCAAAGCGTTTTGCGATTTGACGGGATCGCCCCAAATCGCAAAACGCGTAAAATGAAGAGCTAAAGCAGAGAGGCGCTATCGCCTAGACGCGCTTTGCTCTAGGAGCAACAGATGTCCGACGATAAACGATCTGGCGGCGACGCCCGCAAGCCCCCCCGTGGCGGCAAGAAGCCTACCGGGGCCGGCGAAGGCCCCCGCCGTCGCGGCGTCACCGGCGATTCACCACCGCGCCGTTCTTTCCGTGACCGCGAGGAAGGCGAGGGCCGGCCGCCTCGTGCCGCGCGCCCGGCCCGTTCCTTTGCCGAGAACAATGACGGCGAGCGCCGCCCCAGCCGCTTCAAGCCACGTGAAGGCGAGGCTTCCGAAGCTCGCCCGCCGCGCAAGACGTTCCGCGACCGGGATGCCGGCGGCGAGCGCCCCTTCAAGCCGCGCCCGTCCTTCCGCGATCGCGACGAGGGTGGCGAGGCGCCGCGCCGTCCCTTCCGTCCGCGTGAGGACCGCGAGGGCGGCGAGGCACGTCCGCGTCGCTTCGAGGATCGTGGCGAGCGTGGCGGCGACCGTCCCTTCCGCCCGCGCACCGATGCGCAGCGCGGCGACAAGGAGGAGCGACCCTTCCGTGCCCGCCGCGACGATCGCGAAGGTGGGCGCGAAGGCGATCGGCCCTTCCGTCCGCGTAGCGACGCCCCGCGCGGCGACCGGGAGGAGCGCCCCTTCCGCGCCCGGCGCGAGGATCGCGAGGGCGGACGCGAAGGCGATCGCCCCGTCCGCGCTCGCCGCGTCGATACCGCCTTCGAACCGCGCGAAGGTCGTTCGTCCTTCGAGCCGCGCTTCGATGAGCGCCGCGAGAACCGCCCGGAGCGTCCGGCGCCGCGCCGCGCCGAGAAGCGGTCGCAGCCGCGCGAGGACGCCGTCAAGCAGGTTCCGGCCGCCGAGGCCGAATTCGCCGGCGATCGCGTCGCCAAGGTCATCGCCCGTGCCGGTCTTGGCTCGCGCCGGGACGCTGAGGCCTGGATCGAGGAAGGCCGGGTTGCCGTGAATGGCGAGGTGCTGACCAGCGCCGCCCGCAACGTGCTGCCCACCGACAAGGTTACCGTCGACGGCAAACTGCTGCCCAAGCGCGAGCGTACGCGCCTGTGGCTCTATCACAAGCCTCGCGGCCTGGTGACCACGGAGAAGGACCCCGAGGGCCGCCCAACGGTGTTCGAGAATCTCGATCCCTCGCTGCCGCGCGTGATGTCGGTTGGCCGTCTCGACATCAACACCGAGGGCCTGCTGCTGCTCACCAATGATGGCGGCCTCGCCCGCCAGCTCGAACTGCCCAAGACCGGCTGGTTGCGCCGCTACCGCGTGCGCGCCTTCGGCGAAACCGACCAGGTCCAGCTCGACAAGCTCTTCGAAGGCCTCACCATCGATGGCGTCGATTATG
This sequence comes from Labrys miyagiensis, assembly GCF_030160835.1. GTDB lineage: Bacteria > Pseudomonadota > Alphaproteobacteria > Rhizobiales > Labraceae > Labrys > Labrys miyagiensis. The sequence goes on from NZ_BSPC01000004.1 coordinate 124,806, forward strand.
GCCGCATCGAAGCCAAGCTCGACAAGGAGCAGGGCTCCAATTCCTGGCTGACGCTCGGCCTGCGCGAAGGCAAGAACCGCGAAGTCAAGAATGTGCTGGGCTCCATCGGCCTGGAAGTGAATCGCCTGATCCGCGTTTCCTACGGCCCCTTCCAGCTCGGCGAACTTGCCGAGGGTGCGGTGGAGGAGGTGAAGACCCGCGTGCTGATCGACCAACTCGGGCCGGACCTGATCGCCGAGGCTGAATGCGAATTCGAGGCGCCCGCCTTCGAGCGCGGCGAACTCGCCCCCAAGCCGGTCGAGAAGCCTGCGAAAGCCGGCCGCGGCTTGCGCGTGAAGGCCGAGGAGGGCGGCAAGGAGCGCGTGATTCGCGGCAGCCTCGTCGAGGATCGCCACGGGCGCCGCGTGCTGGTGCAGCGCGTTGCCGACGTGCCAGAGGACAAGCCGGCCAAGCGCAGCAAGCGCCCCGGCTTCCGTGACCGGGATGAGGGCGGCGAGCGTCCCTTCAAGCCGCGCGCCTCCTTTCGTGATCGCGACGAGGGTAGCGACCGTCCGCGCAAGCCTTTCCGCGAGCGTGCGGAGGGCGGCGAGCGTCCGTCCAGGCCACGTCCGGCGTCTCGCGATGGCGACGAGGGGGCCGAGCGCCCGCGCCGTAGCTTCCGCGAGCGCTACGAGGGGGACAAGCCACCCTTCAAGCCGCGTCCTTCCTTCCGTGACCGTGAGGAAGGCGGCGAGCGTCCGCGCAAGCCCTTCCGAGCGCGCGAGGGCGCCGAGGACCGCCCCTTCAAGCCGCGCCCGGCCCGTCGCGAGGGCGAGGAGGGCGAGCGTGCCTTCAAGCCCCGCCCGAGCTTTCGCGACCGCAACGAAGGTGGTGGCGACAGGCCGTTCAAGCCACGGCCGGCCCGCCGCGAGGGCGAAGAGGGCGAGCGTCCCTTCAAGCCGCGCCCAAGCTTTCGCGACCGCAACGAAGGTGGTAGCGACAGGCCGTTCAAGCCACGCTCTCCTTCCCGCGACCGGGACGAGGGCGGCGAGCGTCCACGCAAGCCTTTCCGTGACCGTGAAGGTGGCGGCGACCGGCCCTTCAAGCCGCGCGCCGGTGGCAAGCCCGCTGGCAGCAAGCCGAGCGGTGGCCCGCGGCGGGGACGCTAGCGCGTCTTATCCTTCAGGCCGAATCACCAAGAATCGCAAAATGCTCTCGATGCCAATGCGCTTACTTGAAAATCCGCTCCTACCTGAACGCATTTTGCTTTAACGGCTCCCTCCATGCGCATCATCGGCGGGCAATTTCGCGGCAAGCAACTGGCGACACCGAAGTCGGACTCGATCCGTCCGACCTCGGATCGCCTGCGCGAGACCTTGTTCAACATCCTCGCCCATGGCTATGACGACCCCGTGCGCGATGCGCGCGTGATCGACCTCTTCGCCGGCACCGGTGCGCTCGGTTTCGAGGCCCTGTCGCGTGGTGCCCGCTTCGCCACCTTCGTGGATGAGGGGGCAGAAGCCCGCGGCGTCATCCGCACCAACATCGAGGCGATGTCGCTCGGCGGCAAGACGCGCCTGTTCCGGCGGGACGCCACCAAGCTCGGCGCCATCGGGCCGACCGAGCGCTATTCGCTCGCCTTCCTCGACCCGCCCTATGGCAAGAACCTCGCCTCCCTCGCCCTTGCCAGTCTCGCCGATGGCGGCTGGCTGACCAAGGGCGCGCTCTGCGTGGTGGAGGAGGCGGCCGATGCACCGCTGCAGGCGCCTGCCATCTTTGCTCTGGCTGATCAGCGTGACTATGCGGGGACACGGCTGAGCTTCTTTGTGCATGAGCAAGGATGAGATGGCTCGCTTTCGACGGCGCGCATTCTGCTACGATCGAGCGATCTAGCTGCTCTGTCCCGGAACGTCGCAGCGCTATTCTGACATGTGAGTCGGAGGATGCGCCGTCGCGGGCCTTGTTCACGGCAACGCCTGCCGCTCGCCCCGGAGCGCTATTGTGTTTAAAGCGTTTTGCGATTTGCCGGACTCGGCAAGAATCGCAAAGACGCGTCGAAACAAAGAGTTAGAGCAAAGCGGCGTTTGCGCCTGAACGCGCTTTGCTCTAGCACATCCGCAAGTCGCTTGATGCCGAGGCCATGCACGAGGCGGCGCAGGGCCTGCTTGGCCATCACGACGGCTCCCCCGACTGCCAGGCCCAGAGCCTGATGAAGACACTCGATCAACTCGACGTCAGGCGCGTTGGGGCCGCCGCGCGCTTTTTCCTGCACAATCAAGTGCGCTCGATGGTCGGTTCGTTCCAGCGCATGGGGGCCGACGACTGGAGCAAGGCCGCCTCCTCGCCATGCTGGAAGCCCGCGACCACACCCGCTGTGCCGCCCTCGCCCTGCTGTGCGAACTCTACCTGACAGGTGTCGACTACCGAGTCATTCCTCGCGACCAGCAATCTTGCCCGCGCTCTGTTCAGCATCTCAAGCCGGCTGCCCCTGAGAATGAACGCAAGCACCTCGCGGTGGATCTGGAATGCCTGGCTGTGATCGAGGGGGAAAAGCAGATCTGCGGCGACGTGAACGACGGACGCGGCTTCATGCGGCCCGCGCTGGATTGAGAGGCAAGTGCCAACTTCTCGCGCCGTTACGCATCGGCGCAGATTCCTAAACGTAACACGAGCCTAGCTGCAGCGCTGTGCGAAATTACACACGCGTTCAACACCATGCGTGCCACCTTATTACCTAAGGGAATGTTCCAAAAAACAAGAAAATATCCACCAACTCTCATGCTCAATGAATCATGGAGGAAAAAATGACTAGATTTTCTTTCGCCTCAATACTTCTAACGTCTAGTATTCTTGCTGCGCCCTTCTTCTTTAGTGGTATCTCCGCTACGACGGCTGACCCTTTGGAGCATCGAAAATGCCCAAGGCCTTATCACCAGGAGCGACTAAAGAAGAAGAGCTATAGCAGATGCCCAATATTGGGCCGTGGTAGCGATCTTTCCGCGCTTCAGGCTCTTTATCATGAGTCGGGCGGCACGCAGGGTGGCGACTCTCACGGCGGTGGCAGCGGCGGTAGTGGCGGCGGTGGTAGCGGCGGCGGCGGTGGCGGTCGCAGTGGCGGCGGCAGCGGCAGCGGCGGTGGCGGTAGCGGCGGTGGCGGC
>NZ_BSPC01000005.1 GCF_030160835.1 Labrys miyagiensis
CCTGGGATCATCAACCTCTTGTCGCGAGCCACCCTGTGGCCTGACAACACCGCTTACCTCAAGACTGAGATCCCGGGTGAGGCACTCGGATGGGATGGTCATGTTGTCGGCCAAAAATGATCCGGCAGTTCTTGAAACCTGAAATTGCGCCGGCTGTAGGGTCTTATTTGCGCCAGGCGCTGGCATTGGTGGTCAGCCCGATAGCCGACGTTCCAGCTCTGAACATCCTGGGGTCAGAACAAGAGCAGTTCAAAATCCTGCGCCAAGGGGACAAACTAAGAACACATATCCCTTCGGCGCCCTGAACCCTACAAAAACTCGCCTAGAAGGTCCCAAGCGAAGCGGGACGTCTTTGATCAGTCCCTTTGAAAAGTCTCAGATATTTTCTTAGGGCAGGATTTTGAACTGCTCTTGTTCTGACCCCCGAGTACCACGAACCTTGACCGCGCTCTAAGCAAAAAACGGATGGGGTGGTCCGAGAAACCCGCGAGACTCGACTGTCTCCAATGCTCTTGCGACGACTTCCCTAGAAAGAGAAATTCCGAATGTTTCGGAAATCACGCTGTAATATTCGAGCACGCCCCTTAGAATTCGCCGATCGGCTTCACCGGTCACATGCCGAATAGTCAATCTGGCATTGAAAAGCGTTATTCGCGTCCTGTCGGGTCCTGGGCGTGCTGCGATCAGGTTGCTTCGATAGGGACTGTCTGGGTGACTAGCCGTAAACCAGTTGCAGATCTCGTATTCGGCGTCGACTCGAGGGAGCGATACGACCCGGTAGATGTGTTCCCATGTCGCCCCAAGCTTGGATTGCAAAGTCAGTTCTTCGCCCATCTGAACGAAGCGCATGGTTTCATGGGGTGTCTCCTGCTCGATGTCGGGGCAAAGCACCAAGGGCGCGGTCGGCGCCAAATTGCCGAAACCGACGTCCGCAAGGAACGGTCCTTCAGGTAGATCCACTCGAAGGACGATGTGCAGAGCGGGGCGAGGCGCATCGATAGCCAAGCCGCGTACAACGCGAGCCTGCAGGCTTGTAACATTAAATCCGAGAGACCTCAGTCCGGCCCGGAACAAGAGGTTCTGCTCAAAACAATATCCACCGCGGCCGCCGGCGACCAGTTTCTGTTGCAACGAAGCCAAGTCGAGCTTCGGCGGCCTGCCTAAGAGCACATCGATGCTCTCATATGAAATTGCCGTTGAGTGCTCTAAGATCAATGCCTGCAATGTCTCGAGGGTTGGCGCACAAGAACCTGTGTGTCCGATGCGACGAAGCCACGCATTCTTGTCGAAGATATCCTCGGACATGAAAAGCTCGTTCTCGCGAAGGACCGTAGGTCGGCCATCAAGCTCCAAATTCATTCTAAAATACTTCCGTGAAGTCGCAAGATCCTTCTAAGAACAGATCGATATAACGTATCATTCGCATTTAAGTGCGTTGAGATAAGCAGATGGTGGGCCGATGGCGGTCTCCGACGAGACCCTGACCGTTATTGCCGACGAGGTGTTCGCCAACATGGCGGACCCGCGCGAGGTGGCACCGTTTTCCGATCGCTATGCAGGATTCGGTCTTGAGGATGCCTACGAAGTCGTGCGCGAGATCCGGCGACGGCGGGAGGCGCGAGGGGAGCGGGTCGTTGGCCGAAAAATTGGCTTCACCAATGTTGCGGCATGGAGCGGATACGGTATTTCGGGGCCGATCTGGAATTATCTCTATGACTCCACGACGCTTGATCTCCCCCTGCCAGACGACAGCTTTTCAACAGGCAGTTGGCCAAACATTCGCATGGAGACGGAGGTCGCGCTCGGGCTCCGCACGGCGCCCGAGCCGGGCATGGGCGACGAAGAACTTCTGAACTGCGTCGCATGGGCGGCGCTGGATTTTGAGATATGTACCTCAATCTTTCCAGGCTGGCGTTTCAAGGCGGCTGACGCAGCGGCCACCGGCGTACATGTCGCTTTGCTGCTCGGCACACGGCATCCCATCAGCGGGTCGCGCACGCGGTGGGCCGGCGAGCTCGCTTCGTTTTCGGCCACTCTCTCCGAGATCGGAGGTGCGCATTCAGTTGGTGGCGGCGCTCAGGTCCTCGGGAGCCCTATAAAGGCTATGGGATGCCTCGTGCGGGAATTGGCGCGTTACGGAGGTGAGCCTCTTCGTGCGGGAGAATTCGTCACCACCGGGACGCTCACGCAGGCCTTGCCTGCCTTGCCCGGCGAGCTGTGGCGATCAGTCGTTCAAGGTGTTGATTTTGAGGGGATCGAAATCCGGCTCACTTAGGCTCAGGACCTATTAATTTGATCTGAAATGTGATTCACGGTGTTGGATAGGGGGCCGTGATGAGCGATTTCTTTTTGCTGAGCGAGCGGCAAATGGCGCGGATCGAGCCGTATTTTCCTCTTGCACATGGCGTTGCGCGGGTGGACGAGCGCCGTGTGATCAGCGGCATTGTTTACGTCATCAAGCATGGCCTGCAATGGAAGGATGCGCTGCAGGCCTACGGGCCGCCCAAGACGCTCTATAACCGCTTCATCCGCTGGAGCCGTCTCGGCGTGTTCGACCGCATATTCGCAGCGCTTGCCGCAGAGGGACCAAAACCTGAGCGCATCATGATTGACGCCACCCATCTCAAAGCACATCGCTCGGCCGCAAGCCTGCTTAAAAAGGGGATGTTCCCCGTCGTATCGGGCGAACCAAAGGCGGATTGAATTCCAAGTTGCACACAGTCTGCGACCAGGACGGCCGTCCGATCGTCATGCTGCTGAGTTAAGTGCAGATGAGCGACCACAAAGGGGCACACATGGTCCTCGATGCCCTGCCGCCTGCCAAAGCCCTTTCTGCGGATCACGGTCATGACAGCGCGCCATTCCGCGAGGCTTTCCGAAACAAAGGCATCGAGCCTTGCATCCCGTCGAGCCGAAATCGAAAAGTCCCATATCCCTACGACAGGGCACTCTATCGCCAGCGCCACAAGGTCGAGAACCTCTTCGCCAAGCTCAAAGACTGGCGGCGCATTGCAACCCGATACGACCGATGCGCGCATACCTTCTTCTCGGCGATCTGCATCGCCGCAACCGTCATCTTCTGGCTCTAATCAATGAGCCGCGAGCCGAGGCTTAAGCCTTACCCAGATGCCTCGGCCAGAATTCCTGATGTACTTCGGCGGCTTCGTCTTCGAGGTTCGGGCCAACCACAGTGACGATGCGCGCGCCGGTATGCAACACAGCCCGGCTCGGCACGTTCAACCCGATCCCGGCGATCTCGCCAAGCCGCGCTTCGGAGCACGCAAACACCATACGCCCGATGCCCGACCAGTAAATCGCCCCGGAGCACATCGCGCACGGCTCCGTGCTGGTGTAGAGCGTGCAGTCGGCGAGAAAAGCAGTGTCGTAGTGCTGCGCCGCCAGTTTAACCAGGTTCATCTCGGCGTGGTTAGTCATATCATGGCCGGTGAAGACGCTGTTTTCGGCGCGCAGGATTACTTCGCCGTCCTTCACCAGCACCGAGCCAAACGGTTCGTCGCCGCGTTCCATCGCGGATTTCGAGAGCCCAATCGCTTCGCGTAAAAACGGCTCGTGGCTTTCCATCAGAGTCTCCCCAAAAAGCTAGAGCGGGACGATTTTGTCTTGAATCGGAGGGATTTCCAAGGGGCTGCAAATCAAATTCAAGTCAGCGATCTGCATCGCCGCAGCCGTCATCTTCTGACTCTAATCAATGAGTCCTGAGCCTAGGCATTTGCGGCAAGAGAATTAGATAGACTGGCCTCATGTACCGTCAGGCGGCGCCGCTTTGCTCTTTTCGCTGATGGAGTGGTGGGGCTGTGTCAGAGTAAATTGCCCGAGGCTGGTCCAGAAGGGTAGGCAGAGGGGATGGCGCATCCCAAGCCCAATCTGTTTCGCTATTTCAATTCGTCGCCGGAGGTGATCCGCCTGGCCGTGATGATGTACGTGCGTTACCCCTTGTCTTTGAGGAATGTTGAGGACCTGCTGCGTGAGCGCGGCATCGACATCTGCCATGAGACGGTGAGATTTTGGTGGAACCGCTTCGGCCCGCTGTTCGCCGGTGCCATTCGCAAGAGGCGGATGAGGGATGGCAACTTAAGCTGTGAACGCTGGCATATCGATGAGGCTTTCGTGAAGGTCAACGGCGAGCTCCACTATCTTTGGCGGGCCGCCGATCACGAGGGCGAGGTGTTGGAGTTCTTCGTCAGCAAGACCCGGGACAAGACTCAAGCGTTGAAATTCCTTAAGAAAGCCATGAAGCGCTATGGTCGTCCTGAGGTCATCGTCACCGACGGCTTGCGCTCCCATGGTGCTGCCATGCGGGAAATCGGCAACCTCGAGCGCCGGCAAATCGGCCGCTGGAAGAACAACCGGGCCGAGAATTCTCACCAACCATTTCGACGGCGAGAGGCGGCGATGCTCCAATTCCGGAAGACAAAGAGTCTCCAGAAATTTGTCGCGGTCCATAGCCAGATCCACAACCACTTCAATTCGGAGCGCCACCTCGTCAGCCGAGAAACCTACAAGCAGAGACGCTCGGCCGCCTTGGCAGAGTGGCGAGCCATCGCAGCCTGAACCAAGGTTCGGTTTGGCCTTCTTGCACTTGCTGGAACCAGCCTGCAGTTGCACTGACAGCGCCGTACCCGGCAATGCCGGCACGTGATGAAGGTGGTTAGCTGGCGAGTCGCTAGCGGGAGTAGCGTCAATCCACTAACATTACAATCAGACCAGTCGCTTGGGGCGGGTCGGACCAGCGGGGGCGCAAATGACAACGATTGGAAGATGTCTTGGCGAGAGGAACAGCATGGGGGGACGTGTTTCATCCACCCTCGTGGTCGCATGCCTGCTTTCGATAGCGGGATGCACCTCCTCTCCCGTACCGACGACGGTACCGACGATGCAAAGCATCGCCGGAGTTGCACCGTCGGGCACAGTCAGCCTAACCGAGACATTCGTAGGAGGCGTAGGCGTCGGACAAGGTGTCCTGACCTTCCGCGGCCAGAAACATCCCTTCAAACTCATCGGAACCGTGATCGGGCCGGGCAGCCTATCCAGAGTCGAGGTTGCCGGCGACGTCTACAAGCTCAACAACCTCCCGGACTTCCCAGGTCCCTACGCGCAGGGCACCGGTCCGGTGGGTCTTGAAACCGGCACCATCAGCAACCTTTGGCTGCAGAACAAGGCCGGGGTAATCATGCATCTGAAAGGCACAAGCTCTGGTGTAACGCTGAGCCTCGGGCGTGACGAGATCGTCATCGAAATGAGCCAGTGACGATCGCAGCTTACTGTAAATGAGATGTTCCAGGTGAACAGAAATTGCCGTCTTTCTGAGCAAGATGGCTTAAGTTGACAATGCCATCCGGATCGCCCGCTCCCGCACTTCAGGCGAATGCCTGACCTGACCTTGCTTGCTCATTGCTCCAGTCTCTCAAAGTTTGGAGCCTCCGGCAAACCCGGCGCGGTTCAAACCTTATGGTTGCCGAACCCGGTTCTTATGGTTGTTTTTACCCATTTTATGGTTGTCGGGACACTTGCCCCGTCACGCGTCCAGATTCGCCGTCAGCGCATTGTCCTGGATGAACTCGCGCCTCGGCTCGACGATATCGCCCATCAGCTTGGTGAAGATATCCTCGGCCTCGACTACTTCCTTCACCTGCACCTTGAGCAGGGAGCGGACATTGCGGTCGAGCGTGGTTTCCCAGAGCTGATCGGGGTTCATCTCGCCCAGGCCCTTGTAGCGCTGCAGCGAAAGGCCTTTTCGCGCGGCTTCCGTCATCGATTCGAACAGGGCGACGGGGCCGTGCACGCTGAGTTCGTCGCCACGGCGGGTCAGGGTGGCCGGGGCGCTGTAGATCTCGCGCAGCGCCGCCGAGCGCTCGTCCAGCAGGCGGGCGTCGACCGTGGCGAGAAGCTGGGCGTCGAGGATATGGGCTTCCTTGACGCCGCGGACGGTGCGCTCGAACAGGTAGCCGCCCTTCTCGACGGTGCCGGTCCAGCCCTGCTCGAACTCCTCGGCGAGCTCGTCGAGCCGCCTTGCGACCTCGTCCGCCGCCTTCTGGGCGAGGATGGGATCGGCGACCACGGCGATATTGAGGGCGCCGGCGATCGCGGCCTGCTCGACCACGCGGCGATCATAGCGGCTGTGCAGCGCGCCGAGCAGGGTGCGGACATTGCGGGAATCATTGATGATGGCGCGCAGGTCCTGGCCGGCGCGCTCCTCGCCGCTGGCCAGCCTGAGCACCGAGCCTTCGACGCCGGTGTCGATCAGGTAATCCTCCAGCGCCCGCTCGTCCTTGAGATATTGCTCGGACTTGCCGCGCGAGACCTTATAGAGCGGCGGCTGGGCGATATAGATATGGCCGCGATCGATGATCTCGCGCATCTGGCGGAAGAAGAAGGTCAGCAGCAGCGTGCGGATATGGCTGCCGTCGACGTCGGCGTCCGTCATGATGATGATCTTGTGGTAGCGCAGCTTGTCCGGATTGAACTCCTCCAGGCCGATGCCGGTGCCGAGCGCGGTGATCAGCGTGCCGATCTGCTCGGAGGACAGCATCTTGTCGAAGCGGGCGCGCTCGACATTGAGGATCTTGCCACGCAGCGGCAGCACGGCCTGGTACTCGCGGGCGCGGCCCTGCTTGGCCGAGCCGCCGGCCGAGTCACCCTCGACGATGAAGAGTTCCGACTTGGCCGGATCGCGCTCCTGGCAGTCGGCGAGCTTGCCGGGCAGGGAGGCGACGTCGAGCACGCCCTTGCGGCGGGTGAGCTCGCGCGCACGGCGGGCCGCCTCGCGGGCGGCGGCGGCTTCCGCTACCTTGCCGACGATGACCTTGGCCTCGGCGGGATGCTCCTCGAACCAGGTCGACAGCGCCTCGTTCATGGCGCTTTCCACCACCGGGCGCACCTCGGAGGAGACCAGCTTGTCCTTGGTCTGCGAGGAGAATTTCGGGTCGGGCACCTTGACCGAGAGCACGCAGGTCAGGCCCTCGCGGCAATCGTCGCCCGTCATCTCGACCTTCTCCTTCTTGGAGATGCCGGAGGACTGGGCATAGCCGGTGACCTGGCGCGTCAGCGCACCGCGCAGGCCCGCCAGATGCGTGCCGCCGTCGCGCTGGGGGATGTTGTTGGTGAAGCACAGCACCGTCTCGTGATAGCTGTCGTTCCACCACAAGGCCGCTTCCACACCGATGCCGTCGCGGTCGACCTTCACATAGATCGGCGTCGGCACCAGGGCGTTCTTCGAGCGATCGAGATAGCGCACGAAGGCGTCGAGGCCGCCTTCATACATCAGCTCCTCGCTGGTCGAGCCGCCATGGCGCAGGTCGGTCAGCACGATGCGCACGCCGGAATTGAGGAAGGCGAGCTCGCGCAGGCGGCGCTCCAGCGTGGCATAGTCGAACTCGACCTTGGTGAAGGTGTCGGTCGAGGGCAGGAAGGTCACCTCGGTGCCGCGCTTGCCATCGGCCGGGCCGACCAGCTTCAGCGGCGCATCGGCATCGCCATGGCTGAAGGTCATCGCATGCTCCTTGCCGTCGCGCCAGATGCGCAGCGTGAGCTTGGAGGAGAGCGCGTTCACCACGGAAACGCCGACGCCGTGCAGGCCGCCGGAGACCTTGTAGGAGTTCTGGTCGAACTTGCCGCCGGCATGGAGCTGCGTCATGATCACTTCGGCCGCCGACACGCCTTCCTCGGCATGGATGTCGGTGGGAATGCCGCGGCCATTGTCCGTGACCGTGACCGAGCCATCGGAGTTTAGCGTCACCGTGACGATGTCGGCATGGCCGGCCAGCGCCTCGTCGATGGCGTTGTCGACCACCTCATAGACCATGTGGTGAAGGCCCGAGCCGTCATCCGTATCGCCGATATACATGCCCGGCCGCTTGCGCACGGCATCCAGGCCCTTGAGGACCTTGATGGAATCGGCGCCATAGGCATTTTCGGGGACTTCGGAAAAGGCGGGATCGGACATTCAGCAACTCTTTTTCTGATTCGATTGGGAATATAGGCATTCCCACGTTAAATTTCATTCCCCAAGCGGCACATTTTTGTTGTTTTTCAGAGGTTTATCGCGGGCCTTCGGGGGGTCAATGCAAGGGTGGGAGCCAATAATCGACGCAAGTTTATCAAGAGGACTTTCTTGTTGGGAGCGCCTCATTTCATGGCGCGACTTGAAGATGCTTGGCACTGAGCTTGGTGTGTACATCCATTCTCAACGTTGGCTGCTAATTGCATAGAGCCGAAGTCGCATGTCGAATTGGGCGCCGGTATAGAGCGCGAGATTGGCGGGATCGAGCATGGGATGGAAGCTCCGAGGGGAGCGGCTTTATAGCGCTGGGGGTGCCGGTTTTCCAGCCGGCTCTCGTTTGCCGATAAGGGCGCGCGACCCCCTGGGACCGCAGGCGTCCCGCCTGCTCTTGGAAACGGTGCGCCCGGTGGGGAGGAAGAGGCAGGCGAGACGCCTGCGGTCCCAGGGGGTCGCGCGCCCTTGCCGGAAAAGAACCGCAAACCGGGAGGAAGAAGCCGGGTGGAAAGCCGGCGGTCCCGGGCCCGCTGCGTAACGCGGCGAAGCGGCGGTCGCGTCAAAGACAGACATGGCGCGGGCCAAGGCCGGATAAAGCTCCCACAAAACAAACCGCATCCATCCGGCAGGAGAAGCCCCGATCATGGCGAATGCTGAGACCTTGAAGGCACAGCGCGAACAGGCCCTCGAACTGACGCGCTCCGGGCCGCCGGCACGCACCTCCAATCCCTTCTTCGGCGTCGGGCCGATCACCGACGGCACGCTCGACGAGGCCGATGCGCGCCTGCTGCGCTTCGAGTTCGACAACTGGCTCGAGCAGAACTACCGCAAGCTCGACGACCGTGGCGCCGATCTCGGCCCCTTCACCACCGCCGAAGTCGGGCGAAGCATGCATCGCGGCTATCCGGCCGATAAGTTCCTCCTCGACATGATGCGGGAGATCCATCGCTATTTCGAGTTCCCCAAGGCCAACAAGATGGCGGTGGGCCTCGGCGGCGGCCATAGCGGCTTCACGGTCTGCGCCCTGCATCTCGTCACCGCCCGCGACCCGGCCCAGCATGTCTATGTCGACACGCTCCGGCCCGAGTCCGAGGCCGCCAAGGCCGGTGGCTTCTTCCGCCAGTCCTGGGGGGCGCAGCTCATCGAGATGCACCGCTATGCCCATCAGGGCGACGAGAGCCGCATCCATTTCGCCGAGGAGGAAGGCGCCATTCCCAGCGCCGATACCCTGGAGAAGATGGGCGTCAAGCTCTTCATCGGCGTCGGCCACGAGACCACGGGCGCCACCACCTACACGGCTGAGGATATCGCCAACCTGCTCGAATGGCTCGACCGCAACCCCGCCGAGCACCATGCCGTGCTCGACGCCACTTCCATGCTCGGCGCCATGCCCTGGGGCACGGAGGCGGTGAACAACGTCATCGCCAAATGCTGCATGTTCATGCCGTTCCAGAAGGCGATCGGCGGCATTTCCGGCTATTTCGTCGTCTCCTTCACGCCACAGGCGCTGGGCCTCGTCGAGAAGAACCAGAAGTCGCCGTCCTGGGCGATCCCGCGCCAGCTCAAGATCGTGGCGCCCGTCGATCCCAAGCGCCCGCTCACCGGCGAGCGCACGGTCAATGTCGGTCCGATCTACGATCCGGCGCAGGACAAGATGCTGGGCGGGGTGATCAACACCTATTCCACCCTCGCCTTCGCCGAGACCACATTCGGCCTGCTGCGCTCGGAAAAGCGCCTCGGCTCGGTGTCGGACCTCTACCAGCGCTCGGTGCGCAACCGCGCCGCCGTCAACGACTGGGTGGCGAAGCATCCCCTGTTCGAACTCGGCGTTGTTGATCCCGAACGGCGCGGCGCGGCGGTGACGCTGCTGCGCATCAAGGACGCCGACATCACGGACCCCGCGATCCATGCCCGCATCATCGCCCGCTCCAAGCAGGTGCTGGCCTATGAGGGCGTCACCCATCCCAATGGCGAGCATGAGCGCGGCCTCGACGTCGCCCGTTATGTCAACGCCTTCCCGGGCACGCCGGGTGACTATCGCGCCTGGATCGGCGGCATCCGGCCGGCGGAAGACATCGACGCCCTGCTCGACAATCTTCAATATGCCTATCTGCGCGCCAAGATCGTGGTGCTGGAGGAGGAGCTCGCCAAGCTGGGCGAGACCTTCGCCGTCAGCAACAGTGCCGGCGGCGAGCGCGTGCGGCGCGACGATCCCGGCCGTGCTTACAAGGTGCTGGTCGCCGATCTCGTCGGCATGCGCTTCAACGGCGACGGCGAGCCCGACCATCAGGAAGTCCGCCGCCACATCGAGGCCAAGGGCGGCGTCTTCCATCTCGGGCCGATCGCCGACGAGGCGGCGCTGGCGAAGGGGCGCATCCACTTCTTCTACCAGCCCGATCTCTCGACCGAGGCGGAGATTCTGCCGCAGACCGACAAGGGCCAGTATGACGCGGTGATCGCCGCGGCGACCTTCCTGCCCAAGAATTCGGTGTTCCCGCTCGGCGGCGTGCGCATCGGCGCCGGCACCGGCAATATGGGCTCGGCCTCCTGGGGCGGCGGCAGCGGCGCCGGCGGCGAGGCGCCTTTGATGAACACGCCGAGCTTCAACAGCCGCGCGACGGCGCAGATGGCCTTCAAGGCCCTGCTGAAGGTGGCGCCCGACCTCAAGGTCGACGAACTGCATCGCCGCGTCGTCGCCGGTGAGTTCGACACCGGCAAGCATCTGCGCGACTTTCCGACCGAAAAGCTCGAGGGCCGCCGCATCGCGGTGATCGGCTATGGCAATATCGGCCGCGAGCTGGCCAAGCTCGCCAGCGCCTTCGGCATGAAGGTCGCCATCCATGCTCGCGAACGGCACAAGGACTGGATCGAGTCGGAAGGCTTCGAATATGCCGCCACTGCAGAGGCGGCGGCCGAGGGCGCTCACATCCTCACGGTACATACCGGCCTCGGCCCGGTCGACGCCAAGAGCGGGCGCTTTGCCAACCAGTCGCTGGTCAACACCGATATCCTGAACCGCCTGGCCGATGGTGCGGTGCTGATCAATTACGACCGCGGCGAGGTCGTTGACGCCGAGGCGCTCGATGCCGCGCTCACCACAGGCAGGGTCTCCTATGCCTGCATCGATGCCGATCTCTTCCGCAACGCGTCCGACGGCACGCTGTCTGGGCCGATGGTACCCTATCGCGCGCTCGAAAGCCGCCATCCCGGCAAGCTCGAGCTGCTGCCGCACGCCGCCGCCGACACCGACCACCCCTCGCGCGTCGAGGGCGCCATGCAGGCGGTCGACCAGATCTTCGACGTCATCCACTACGGCGTCGTCACCAATCTGAAGGGCGACCTGCCGGCCGGCTATGTCGATGCCGGCGCGCGCACCGTCAATGGTATTGGCGCGGCGACCCGTGGCACGCTCGCCCGCGCGGTAGCGGACGAAACCGCCCTGCGTGAGGCGCGCGAGGCGGTGGAAGCCCTCGCCGCCATCTGGGGCGCGCTCTCTTCGACCACCGATCCCGACCGCCGCGCCACCCTGATGCAGCGCCATGGCGCGGCGTTGGTGCGCCACACCAACCGCTACGCGGCGCTGACCGAGAGGCTGGGATTGCGCGGGCCGTATGCGGGGTGATTTCCGGGTGCCCGGACGTCTCGTCCGGCTCTTGGAAACGGGAGATAGCAAGAAAGGGCGTAACCAAGGGTCAGCGCCCTTTCTTTAAGGCTGGTGGTTCAAGAAACGGACGAGACGTCTTCCCTTTCAGATTACCGTTGGGCTTGCTATTGGTGGTAATCCTTCCTACCATTTGAAAAGAAGGAATCCACCATGGCCAATGTCGAGAAAGTGAGCGTGTCTCTGACACCCGAATACGCCGCAATGATGCGCGAGGTCGTCGAGGCTGGTGAGTATGCCTCGGCTAGCGAAGTGATGCGCGAAGCCCTGCGCGACTGGAAATTCCGCCGGTTGCAACGTGAACAGGCTATCGAAGAACTCCGCCGGATCTGGGATGTCGGAATTGCAAGCGGCCCCGCAACGGATGGTGACGAGGCTTTTGCTCGTATCCGGCACCGCATCGGCGCCAAATTCGCAGACCCGAATTCCTGATGCCGTTCCGCGTCCGACCGGAGGCCGAGGCGGATATAGAGAACATTGCCCTCTACATTGCGGCTGACAGCCCGATGGCGGCGAAGAAATGGTTCGATGACATCTATCGCCGATGCCGTGGCCTTGGTGAGATGCCAGGTATGGGTGTGGCGCGGTCAGACGTAAGACCAGACCTCAGGATGTTTCCAGCTGGGAAATACCTCATTCTGTATCGTGAGGTAGATGGCGGCGCTGAAATCGTGCGCGTCATACACGGCGCGCGTCAATGGCAGGAATTGCTATGATGGCCCCCCGGGTGCGCGGACGTCTCGTCCGCTTCTTGGAAACGAGTCATTAGGTGAAGAAGGGTGCGACCGGCAGGTCAGCGCCCTTTCTTACAGCGGCGGCGGTTCAATATGTGGACGAGACGTCCGCGCATCCGGGACCAGCTACTCCACCGGCGAGAGCGCGATCTTCTCTTCCGCCTCTTTCACCGCCTGCGGCGTGCCCACATGCAGCCAGATGCCGTCGAGGCGCTTGCCAAAGAGGCGGCCCTTGGCCTCGGCCGCGTCGAACAGCCGGTTGAGCGAGAAGATCTCGGGCGTGCCCTCGAACAGCTCCGGCTTGATCAGCAGCACGCCGGCATAGGCGAAGGGGGCGGTTTCGCATTCGCGGCGGCGGGCGAGGGCGCCGTGGCTGTCGAGGTGGTAGTCGCCGCGTCCGTCGAAGCCGACGCTGGTGGCGGTGGCGGCGACCAGCATCAGGATGTCCATGCGCGCGGGGTCCCAGTGTGCCTTGAGCGCCTCGAGATTGACCTGCGGCCCCTCAATCCAGAAGCTGTCGCAATTGCAGACGATGAAGGGCGCCTTGCCCAGCAGCGGCAGGGCCTTGCGTACGCCGCCGCCGGAATCGAGCAGGCCCGCGCGCTCGTCCGAGATCAGGATCCTCGGGCGCCGGCGCCCGGCGAGATGGGCCTCCATCTGCTCGGCGAAGTAGTGCACGTTCACCACCGCCGTCTCGACATCGCAGAAGGCGAGGCGGTCGAGCACGTGGTCTATGAGCGTCTTGCCGGCGACTTCGACCAGCGGCTTGGGCTTGTGGTCGGTCAAAGGGCGCATGCGCTTGCCCAGGCCCGCCGCCAGCAGCATCGCGGTGCTGAAGGGCTTGACCGCCTTGAGGGGCCTGCTCACGACACCCTCGCCTCGATCGAGAAGACGAAGGTCTCGAACCATTCCTTCAGCTCGGCCAGCGAGGGATGGGCGAGTGCCCGGTCGAGATAGGCGCGGATGCGCGGGATGTGCTTGAGATAGGCCGGCTTGCCATCGCGCTTGTCGAGGCGGGCGAACAGGCCGAGGATCTTGGTGTTGCGCTGGGCCGCCATCACCGCATAGGCGCGGGCGAACTCGGCGGGCTCGAAGGCGGAATCGGCGATCTTGCGAGCCTTCACATAGCGCGTCAGCAGCTGCAGCTCCAGGGGCTGGGGGACGGTGACGCGGGCATCGAGGCAGAGCGCGGCGACATCATAGGCCGGCGAGCCGATCATGGCGTCCTGGAAGTCGAGCAGGCCGATCTTCTTGATGCCCTCGCGCTGGGGCAGCCACATCAGATTGGGCGAATGCACGTCGCGCAGCACCCAGCTCTTCTCGCCCTTGACGGCGGGCGAGAGCGCGGCACGCCACAACGCCGTGAAGGCGTCGCGGTTGCGCTGGGAGAGCTGCGGCGCACCGATCAGCGGCAGGTACCATTCGATCAGCAGCTCCACCTCGATGTCGAGGGCGCCATAGTCGAAGATCGGGATCTTGTGGGTGATGGCCGGCGTCACCGGCAGTGTGTCCGGCAGTTCCAGGGCGTGGAGATGCGCCAGCATGTCGATGGCGACGCCATAGCGCTCCGGCAGCGGCATGCTGCCCTCGGCGATGAAGGCGGCGCCGAAATCCTCCAGCAGCAGCAGGCCGTGCAGCAGGTCCTCCTTGATGATCTGCGGGGCGGAAAAGCCGCGTTCGGCCAGGCCCCGGTCCATGGCGACGAAGGGCTTCACGTCCTGCGAGATATGGGCGATCTGGCTGTAGGTCTTGCCGTAGCGTACCGGCACCCGGTCGGTGCGGGCGGGCGAGTTCATCAGGATCGCCGTGGCCTTGCCGCGGGTGAGGCGCGTATAGGTGCGGGTGGAAGCATCGCCCTGGATGTGCTGGCGCGTGGCGTCCTGCCAGCCGGCGCCGCGCAGGAAATCGCCGATCTGCGAGATACGGCGCAGGCGCCGCGACCATTCGCCGGTGCCGACCAGCGTGGCGCGCCGCGCCGTCTCGCTCTTGCCGGCATGCACGAAGCGGATGTCGAGCCGATCGGACGGCAGGGCATCGCCGGCCTTCTCCGGCCATTCCACCAGCACCAGCGCGCCGTCGGGCGCCTCGTCCCAGCCGAGTTCCTCCAGCTCGCTGGGGTGGCCGATGCGGTAGAGGTCGGCATGCACCACCGGATAGGAGGGCGTGTCGTAGAGCTGGATCAGCGTGAAGGTGGGGCTGGAGACTTCAAGCTCGGGATCGCCGGCGATCTGCCGGATCAAGGCACGGGCAAAGGCCGTCTTGCCGGCGCCGAGGTCGCCCGACAAGGTGACGAGATCGCCGGCCTTCAGCACAGGCGCGAGATCGCGCGCCAGCATGTCGGTGGCGGCCTCGCTCGGAAGGTCGAGGGTCCATTGGTGGGTCAGAAGATCGGTCAACGGCTAGGGCCTTCGGATAGGTGTCATCCCGGACAAGGTGCAACATGCAATGTTGCGCCGCAGATCCGGGACCGCAAGACGGATAAAGCTTACAACGATACGGTCCCGGATCTGCGATGCACCACTTCGTGCTGCATCTTGTCCGGGATGACGCGCTCCCCTCATTCCGCCGCCTCCTGATGGGCGGAGGCGTCGACGGGGAAGCGGCAGGTCACGATGGTGCCGCGGCCTTCCTCGGAGACGAGCTCGACGCTGCCGCCATGCAGCTCGACAAAGGAACGCACGATCGAAAGGCCGAGCCCGACGCCGCGATGGCCGCTGCCGCCGCCATGCGATTCGAAGCGGTCGAACACGCGGTCGATCACCGCCTGCGAGATGCCCCGGCCGCGATCCTCGACCCGGAAGACGATCTCCTCGCCCTTGCGCAGGGCCGAGAGGGTCACGGTGCCCCCGGGCGGGGAGAAGCCGATGGCGTTGGAGAGCAGGTTGAACAGCACCTGGCGCACGCGCTGGCCGTCGGCCCCGAAGGTGCCGATCTGCTGGCTCGCCTTCATCTCCAGCCGGACGCCGGTTTCGGCGAGGCGCGGCTGTACGGCTTCCGCCACGCCCTGCATGGCCTCGCGGATGTCGACCTTGCCGAGGTCGAGCGTCATGGCGCCGGCATCGATGGTGGCGAGGTCGAGGATGTTGTTGATGATGGCGTAGAGCGCGTCCGACGAGGTCTTGATGTAGCCGGCATATTGGCGCTGCTTCTCGTTCAGCGGCCCGGCAGCGCCATCGGCCATCAGCTGTACGAAGCCGATGATGTTCTGCAGGGGCGAGCGCAGCTCGTAGGACACATGGTGCACGAAGTCGTTCTTGAGCCGGCCGGCTTCCTCGAGCGCCTCGTTCTTTTCCACGAGGGCATTCTCGAAGTTCACGGAGTCGGTGACGTCGGTGAAGGTCGCGAGCGTGCCGCCATCGGGCAGGGGCACGGTGGAGAACTCGATCACGCTGCCGTCGACCCGGGTCATGCGGTCGTCCATCGAGCGGCGGGCGTCGCCGATCGAAGTGATGGCGTTCTTGAGGCCCTGCCAGATGCCCTCGTCGCGGAACAGCAGCGAACAACGCGCCACCACGTCGTCGATATGCGGGCGCTGCTCCAGCATCTCGCCGGGCAGGCGCCAGATCTGGGCGAAGGCAGGGTTGGAGAGCCGCAGCCGCCCGTCCGAACCGAAGGCGGCGACGCCCTCCTTGAGGTTTTCCAGCGTCTCGCCCTGTACCTGGGAGAGCGCCTTGTAGCGAGCTTCCAGGTCGATGCGCTCGGTGACGTCCTCGAAGAGATAGGTGACGCCGCCGGCCGGGTTCGGCGTGGTCACCACGCGTGATGTCCGGCCATCGGGCAGATGCCACCAGTGCTCGGCCGGTTCGAGGGCGCGATAGGCTTCGTGCAGCTTCGATTTCCAGGCGCGAAAATCCGCCTGTTCCGGCAGGCGGCGCTGGGTGCGCAGGCGGTCGAGGATCTCGCTGTCGGTCGGCTTGCTGTCGAGGAAGGCGGGGTCGAGCTGCCAGAGCGCGGCAAAGGCGGCATTGGAGAAGGTGAGATGCTGGTCGGCATCGAAGATTGCCACGGCGGTGGCGAGCTGGTCGAGGGTGCGGACATGCGCCTCGATCTGGCGGCCGATATCGGCGCGCATGGTCTCGACCTCGGAGACGTCGATGGCCATGCCGGCCGAGCCGCGCGAGGAGGGAATGTCGATGACGTCGAGCGTCCGGCGGGCGCCGCCCACCACTGCCGGCACGCGCTTGAGGAAGGCCTTGCCGTCATGCCGCGCCTTGCCGGCCTCTTCGCGGGCGGGGCGGTCGAGCAGCTCGATGTCGCGGGAGAGGGCGTCGTTCTCGTCCTGCGCATCCACCGCCCTGGCATAGGCCTTGTTGACCCAGGTCAGCTTCTCATTGGCGTTGCGCAGCCAGAGCGGTACCGGTGCCTCGTCGAGCAGGGCGCGGATCGCCTCGATCTCCTCGCTGGCGCGGCGGTGCCGGTCGGCGAGGCGTGCAAGCTCCAGCCGGTCGCCGGTGACGTCGCGCAGCCGCAGTACGGCGCGCCCGCCTATGGCGCGGCCCTCGGCCTCGATATAGCCGCCATGGCGGGAGCGGGCGACGAGATGAAAGCTTTCGCCGCGCTCGCGCAGGGCGCGGATCTGCTCCTCGAGATTGCGGGTGTCGTGATAGTCGAGCCAGCCCGTGCCGATCAGCCCGCGCCTGGAGGGCGAGATGGTGACGCCCGGGAGTTCGCCCGAGAGCGTCGGCAGGTCGTCCGTGCCGGACCAGACCGCCACGAGCTGCGGCTCCGACATCAGCAATTCCTCGGCGCGCTCGGCCCGGGCGGCGAGCGTCGACATCTCGGCCTTGGCGGCGCGGTCGCGCGCCAGCCAGGCATTGCGGGCGCGCAGATAGAAGATCGCCAGGCCGGTTGCCAGAATCAGCAGGCCGGCGAACAAAGCGAGCATGGCGAGGATGCGGCGGTCGGCGCCGGAGAGATCGCCGAAGAGGCTGACGCCGGGCGAGGCCGTATCGGCGGCCATGGCCGTGGAAACACAGAGAGTGCCGGCGGCGGCAAGGCCGACGCGCATGAGAGGCAGAGTCCGGCCGCTGCCGGAGGAATCGCGCTTTATGTGCTTGTCCTGCCGCATTTTCTCTCGACGAATCCGAATCCCCTCGGTGCCGGCGAGAAGCCGGCGCCTGACGTTCCACTCACCCTGAAACGCAACGCGACGACGGCAGCGCGGGGCGGCAAAAGCCGGACGAGCCCGCAGCTTCGTCTTACGCGGAAATCCGGATCGCCCGGCCAGAGAGTGCCGCCGATCCCGTTCCCCGAATCAGTTCACTTTACTCTCCCCCTGACTCCCGCCGAAAGAGTCCTTGCGGCAGCTATTCAAGGAAATTTCGAGATCGTGCCGTGAGAGCGCACAACCCATCATGGCACCGGTCATGGTTACCAGGTTGTTAACGTGTGGCAATTGGACGGGGAAAGAGCTCGCGACGGTAGCAATACCCAGCAAAAAGAACGCCGCCCCGACAAGACGGGGCGGCGTTCGTTACGACTTAAGTCATTCATTGAGAGAAATGGAGGAAGCTTGATGAACGCCTTGGTACTGAAATTCGCTTAAGTCGAGAGTGGGTGAAAAGTCTGGGGTCGACGGATCAGGACGCCGTGTTCACGCGGGGTGCATGTGCGGCATGATGGATGATCCGGGTCTTGTGAACGGCGGGCACGGCCTGCGACGCCGGAGCAGCCGCCTCGGGAGTGGCGTAAAGCTCGGGGCCGGTCACGATATGGCCATGAGCGAAGGCGGCGGAAGCAGAAAGGGCCAGACCGGCAGCGGCAATCGCCGAAATAACAAGTTTGTTCATGATTATTCTCCTTGAAAAATTCCAACTTCAACCCGCCAAGCAATCGTTGTTTTGTACGCCTCGGCCTTGACGACCGCAATGCAAAACGAGACGGAACGGTTTGAAATTATCGTGATGGTGATTGATGAAATCGCGATCAGACAGAAACATTCGCGAAATAGTCGGAGCAAATCGGTGAATCGAAATCCGACGCCGCCGGTATTCTGAGACAGCGAGTCTCAGGCTGGCAGGACAGGAGCGGGGAAGGCCTTTATTTCTCGGGCCGGCCTCTGCCATAGTGCCGGCATCATGTTCAAGCCCGTCTTCGACCCCTCCCTCTATGACACCGCCACGCTGCAGCCCTCCTATTGGGAGGCGACGGCGACGCGGCACGATTTCCCGGTGCTGCGGGGCGATGTCGCCTGCGACGTCGCCATCATCGGCGGCGGCTATACCGGCCTTGCCTGCGCCTATCATCTCGCGAAGGACTATGGCATCGAGGCGGCCGTGCTCGAGGCTGGGCCGATCGCCTGGGGTGCCTCGAGCCGCAATGGCGGTTTCCTCTCCTTTCCGCCCAGCAAGCTCGGGATAGGAGAGATGATCGCCCGCTATGGCCTCGAGGAGACGCGGCGCTTCTTCGCCGATCTCAGGGCCGGCGCCGACTATCCCCGGCAGATCGCCGCAGAGGAAGGCTTCGACATCCGCCTGCAGGGCGATGGCACCTTCGATGCCGCGCACAACCGGCATGCTTTCGAGGGTCTAAAGGCTTCAGCCGAGGCGCATGAGCATGTCGGTATCCGCACCCGGCTCTATACGAAGGAAGAGTTCACCGAGATCGGCCATGGCGGCACCGAGCAGTTCGGCGGCCTGCATGTCGATGGCGGCGGCGGGCTGCATGCGCTCGCCTATGCCATGGGACTGGCGCAGGCCGCGCAGCGGCGCGGCGCGCATCTCTATGCGAAGTCCCCTGTGGAGCGCTGGGAGCGACAAGGCGCCCTGCATCGTCTGATCACGCCCGCCGGCACGGTCACGGCCAAGCGCGTGGTGTTCGCCACCAATGGCTGGACGCCGGACGGGCTGCATAGGAGCATCGACGCCCGGGTCTGGCCCGCGCTCTCCAACATCGTGGTGACCAGGCCCCTCACCGAGGCGGAGCTCAAGGCGGCGCCCTATGTGACGGAGACACCGGTCTCCAATACCCGCAAATTGCTATTCTACTACCGCCTGCTGCCGGACAGGCGCTTCCTGTTCGGCGCCCGGGGCGACACCTCCGGTTCGCCGCAGGCCGCCGCCACCATGCGCGCCTGGATGGAGCGGCGCATCGGCGAGCTCTTCCCGGCCTGGAAAGGCGTCAGCACCGACTATTTCTGGCGCGGACTCGTCGCCCTCTCGCTGAAGCTCGCCCCCTCGGTCGGCCGCGTGCCCGACGACCCAAGCGTCTATTACGGCTTTGCCTATCACGGTTCGGGCGTGATCGCCGCCCCGCTTGCCGGGCGCTATCTGGCCCAGGCGATCGCTGGCTCGGGCGAGGTCGATGTGCCCGCGCCGCTGGCCGGCCTGCCGCCCCGATTCCCCCTCGCCAGCCTGCGCCGCCCCGCGCTTGCCCTGGTCTATGCCGGTTATGGCATCAAGGAGTGGTTGGGCGATAGGCGGCCGAGCCGCTCTTGAGCGACGCAAGAGAGGGTGAGAGGAAGGGAATCCAGGGGGCGCCAGGGATGACGGCCTCGCCTGCTTCGCCTCATTGAATGGCGCTTGGCGTTCAAGCCATTGCGCTCTAACCGAGGCCGACAGTGTAGCGATTGAGAAGGGCCGCCAGGGCCGCACGGTTTGCCATGATCGGTCGCGAACCAGCGATGCGGAGATTCGCCTGGCATCGATCGAACAAGGTGACGCAGAGCTCGCCATTGTCACGGTTCGAGCGATAGGAGATGCCGTCCGGCGCCTGTGGATGATCGTGAATGGCTTGCGACCATTGCTGCGCCAGGGCGTGGGGCCCGCTGCTGACGACGCTGGTCGCGCCGAGCTGCGCCAATCCCGGGCCATGAAGGCTGACCACCTGGAGAGGCGAGGTCACCTCGATCTCGGCAAAAGAGCGCTCGTCGAGAAAGGTCATCGCAACGAACTGCGCGCCGACCGCTCTCAAGCAGGTTTCAGCGAAGGCCCCTGCGATCGACGTGGCGAAATAGCAGACACCGTAGGTCCTGGCTGGGTCATCGAAGCGATTTCCGCCGGTCGAGCCGAAGAACAGAGGGCCGAGGCTGCTGCGATGGATCCGTATCAGTCGCGATCCGACCGTGATCGTTTCGGTCGGCAGGCGACGCGTCGCGAAATCGGGTGGAGGCAGCGGGCCGGGATCAGGCGGCGCCATGCTCGCCATACGCCGCCGCCGCCATCACCACTTCGTCGACCATCCCCTCGCGGAGAAGGTCGATCGGCCGACGCCCCCCAAGCCTGATATCGCCGGTGAGCATGAAGTTGACGCGCATCCACGGGTCTTCGACCGTGAAGGCGCCGAGGATCTCGCGAATGCCCGCCAGCAAGCCATCCCTGCCGATCTGAAAGGCCGGATAGACATAGCCGTCGCCGGCTTCGAGCCAGAAGACCTGATTGCGCTCGCGCTTGCGGCCGAGACCTTGCGGCGTCATGCTCAAATGGCCAGCAAGCTCCTGGGCAGAGACCGCCCCGCCTTCCGCCTTCAACATCTCCCGCTTCATTTCCGATCCCCGAAGCAGCGCCTCGGTCAAGGGATCGGGGTCGTCCGGTTCGATCTCCGCGCCGAAAGCAGCGGCCTCGCGGAGGGACCGGAAGAGCACGTCCGTATCGGTCGCTGCACCGACGGCTTCGAGCAGGCGCTCCCGCGGCATGCGCTCGGCGATATGGGCAAGCGCTCTGCTGGTGCGCAAGACGAAAGCCCGCACGAGGTCATCGCTCGGGCCAGGTTCGGGCCGACGCGAACGTGCGGGCGTCGCCGCCGGTTCGTCGCCAAAATAACTTGAGCGGCTGCGGCGGTGCCGGGTTCCGGCTGTGGTTGACTGTGCCATGTGCGGCCGGCCCTCTCCAGGAAGTTTCAATTATCATGCTGAATATAACTTTTTATAATCGAAACTACAATCGAAATGCTCGGAATGGGCCGGGCTGGACGAGGGTGCCTCCGCTTGTCGTTGCCAAGCCAATAACGACCTCGGGGTATTTGATTCGAACGGTCCGCTGCAGATCTAATCAGCCCCGCGCGGCGCATGAAGCCGACATTTCTGCCCCTAGGTAAACACTTGCGATTCACCGGGCGGGTAGAGACGAGCTGTATCCAAGGTGACAGATACTTTAAGAGTTGGGAAACAATATGCTTTTCGCGCAATGCAGCCGGAAAAGGCTGCTCTTTTGTCCGAAATCCAGCGTCGAATACACAAAAACACCACCGCCGTGTCACGCTCGATTGACGCAGGCTATCGCCAATGCCCGGTACCGCGAGACATTCGCGTCTGACGAGAGGACCAGATCATGAGCGAATTCTTTCAAGCCCTGCAGCCCGGCGTCCGCTTCTACCGCTGGCTGGACCGGCTGTTCGCGCGGCGCCGGGGCGCCGTCCGTCCGGCCCGTCGCCCGCTGCCGCTGGGAAGCCTCTATATCGCCGATGGAGGGTCATTCTGATGCAGGCGTATCTTGCCCAAACCCTCGACGTGCCGGCGCCGGGTGACAGCATCGTCCTGCACAACGCCTTCAACCGGGAAGCCTTCATCTTCCCGACCCATCTCGACGATCTCGATCCGGTCTGCTTCGACGTGGTGCTGGGCCGGAATGGCTCGGGCGGGGCCGATGGGCTGGAGCACATCCATCCGGGCTCGGACGAGACCTTCCTCGTCCGCTCCGGCTGCCTGAAGGTGGTGATCCATGGTGAGGCCCATATCGTGCATGAGCGCGAGTCCATCACGATCCGGCGCGGTGCACCGCATTATTTCGTCAATGGCCACGACCGGCAGACGGAATTTTCGGTGATCTTCGATCCACCCCAGCAGCAGCGCCGTTTCTTCGCCAATTTCGCCGCTACGACCGAGCGCCGCAGCCAGTGGTTTTCCACCCGCGGCAAGCCGCATTTCCTGCTGATGGCACTGGTGCTGCACAGCTATCGCGACCACCTCTATCTCACGGGAAAGCCCGTCTGGTTGCAGAAGGCGCTCTTCGCCGTGCTGGCCCCGCTGGCGCGGCTGCTGGGCTATCGCCTGGAGATCCGACCCGGGAAGTGAGAGGCCCATCCTGCCCCTCAGAAATCGGAGGCGATGCCCTTCACTTCCCAATCGCCATAGCGCACGGGCTCCGGCCCATCGCGGCCGTTGATCTCGCGCGGACGCGCCTCGGGTTTTTCGGCCTTGTGGCGCTCCGCGGCCTCCAGGAGCGCGCGCCTAGCGGCCTCGCTCAGTACCTTGCCCGGCGCGGCATGAGGCGGATTGTCGGGGTCTTGATCGGACATGGCAGCAGAATCGCAAAATCGGCCGGGCGGATCAAGTGCCGCATCGCTCGCTGTAGCCAGCTGACTCCCAGCCTTGAACCTGCAGGCCCTGGCGGAGCCTTACCCAAAAAACGCGTAGCCGCCTTGCCATAACCGCGAGCGCGATTATAGTCAGGAAATAAATATTATCTGCAGGAAAGCCCTTGCGGCAGCCAGGGCGATCGTCAGGCCATAACCGCGCCGCAGGCAGCACCAGAATGCCAGTAGCGCGACAAAAACACCAGACCATCCATTCGAATGCCGTCGGCAGAGGGATAGAACATATGACGAGAGTAGCCGTGATCGGTGCCGGTCCTTCGGGTCTCGCCCAGCTCCGGGCCTTCCAGTCCGCCGCCAGGAAGGGCGCGGAGATCCCGGAAGTGGTCTGCTTCGAGAAGCAGTCCGACTGGGGCGGCCTGTGGAACTACACCTGGCGCACGGGGCTCGACGAACATGGCGAGCCCGTTCACGGCAGCATGTACCGCTATCTCTGGTCGAACGGGCCGAAGGAGTGCCTGGAATTCGCCGATTACACCTTCGAGGAGCATTTCGGCAAGCCGATCGCCTCCTACCCGCCGCGCGCCGTGCTGTGGGACTATATCAAGGGCCGCGTCGAGAAGGCCGATGTGCGCAAATGGGTGCGCTTCTCCACCCCGGTACGCATGGTGCGTTTCGACGACAAGACCAGGAAGTTCACGGTCACCGCGCATGACCGTCCCAACGATCGCATGTATGACGAGGAATTCGACTATGTCGTGGTGGCATCAGGCCACTTCTCCACGCCCAACGTGCCCTATTTCGAGGGCGTGAAGACCTTCAACGGCCGCGTGCTGCATGCCCATGACTTCCGCGACGCCATGGAGTTCAAAGGCAAGGACATCCTCATCGTCGGGCGTTCCTATTCGGCCGAGGACATCGGCTCGCAATGCTGGAAATATGGCGCCAAGTCGGTGACGACGAGCTACCGCTCCAAGCCGATGGGTTTCAACTGGCCCGCCAATTTCGAGGAGCGCCCGCTGCTGCAGCGGCTCGACAAGAACACGGCCTATTTCGCCGACGGGTCGAGCAAGGAGGTCGACGCGCTGATCCTGTGCACCGGCTATCAGCACCATTTCCCCTTCCTGCCGGACGAGCTGCGCCTGAAGACAGCCAACCGCATGTGGGCCGACAGCCTCTACAAGGGCGTGATCTTCGACAAGAATCCGCAGCTCTTCTACATCGGCATGCAGGACCAGTTCTACACATTCAACATGTTCGACGTGCAGGCCTGGTGGGCGCGCGACGTGATGATGGGCCGCATCAAGCTGCCGCCGGAAGCCGAGCTGAAGGCCAATTTCGACGCCTGGCGCGCCCGCGAGGAAACGCTCGAGGACGCCGAGCAGATGATCTGGTTCCAGGGCGACTATGTGAAGGAATTGCTGGCCGAGACGGATTATCCGCAGTTCGACATCGAGGCCACCAACAAGACCTTCATGGAATGGGAGCACCACAAAGCGGAGAACATCATGGGCTTCCGCGACCATGGCTACCGCTCGCTGATGACCGGCACCATGGCGCCCAAGCACCATACCAAGTGGGTGGATGCGCTCGACGACAGCCTGGAGAGCTACCTGCAGACCGAGCCGGTGGCCGAGAGCAAGGTGGCGTAAGCGCTACCTAAGCAAGCCAGTGCCCCTCCCCGGGAAATTGGGGAGGGCTCCGGAAGGGAATGGCCGACTACAACCTATCAGGCCACTGCTGAGCAGCATGCATCACAGTAAGCAGTTCGATGTCGGTACCCTCGACACGATAGGCAATGATGTAGGGAACATCAGCCAATACCAGTTCGCGCGTACCTGGGATCCGGCCGGTACGTCCCAGCGCCGGGTTTTGGATGAGATGGCGACTAGCTGAAGTCAGCCGGCGCACGATCTTTTCCGCTGCCCTTGGACTATCTGCAGCGATAAAGGTGCCGATTTCGTCAAGGCGACGGAGTGCCCTGCGAGTCCAGCGCAGCCTGTAGACTGCCATGCCTATTCGGGCCGGATATACTTGCTGATCACGGCCTCGACTTCCGCCTCGCTCGCGAAGTCCCCGCGCCTGGCCTCGATCAGCCCCGCCTCGATCTCAGCAAGCTGCCAATTCTCGCGTGCAATGAATTCCTCTATTGCCTTCGCAGCCACATAAGAGCGCGATCGGTCGAGCTTGGCCGCAAGAGAATCAAGCTTCTCCGCTGCGTCGTCCGGAATGCGTACGGTGAAAGCTGTCATGGCCCGCCTCGTAAGAATTCATAATAACCTAAGTGAACCATGCCGGTTCATCAAGCCTCCCGCCCGATCCTCTCCACCAAAAAATCCACAAATGCCCGGATGCGCGCGGCGAGGTGGTCGTGCCCCGCGAACACCGCATGGATCAGTTCGATGTCGAGGGCGTTGTAGTCCTCCAGCAGCGCCACCATGCGACCGGCGTCGAGATCGGGCTGGACATGGAAGCGGCCGAGGCGCACCAGGCCGAGGCCGTCGAGGCAGAGCTGGCGCATGGTCGGGCCGTTATTGGCCTGGAGGTTGCCGCTCACGCTGACGCGCCGCAGCTCCCCTGTCTGCGGGTCGCGGAAGGGCCAGGTATCCAAGCCGCGGCGGAAGTTGAAGAGCAGGCAGTTGTGCCGCTCCAGATCCTCGGGCGTGCGCGGCAGGCCATGGCGCTCGACATAGGCCGGCGAGGCGGTGATCACGCGCCGGCTCTCGAGGATCTTGCGCGCCTTCAGGCTGGAATCCCGTAGCGGGCCGGAGCGCAGCGCGATGTCGGCGCGCTGCTCCACGAGGTCGATCACCTCGTCCGTCAGCGAGAAATCGAGCTGCACTTTCGGATAGCGCGCGAGGAAATCGGGCAGCAGCGGCACGACGCAGCGCGAGCCGAAGCCGACCGAGGCGCTCACCCGCAGGCGCCCGGTCGGCACCACCTCGCCGCCCGAGGAGATCATGCGCTCGGTCTCGGCGATATCGGCGAGGATCGCCTGGGCCCGGGCAAGATAGGTGTCGCCCTCTGGCGTGAGCTGCAGGGCACGCGTGGTACGCACCAGCAGGCGGGTGCCCAACCTGTCCTCGATGCGGGTGACGAGCTTGCTCACGGCCGAGGGCGAAAGATGCAGCTTGCGTCCCGCGGCGGAGAAGCTGCGCAACTCGGCAGCGGCAACGAAGACCTCCATCTCGCCTGCCCGATTGTCCATCGCATGCTCCATCCTTGAATTCAATTCAAAACTATTCGTCTATTATGCCCAATTATCAAGGGAATGGGGGCCGGCGATATTCACTCCCGACAATTTCAAACAAGTCGGGATCCCTCCCATGCCCCTTGCCCTCCTCGCCCTCACGATCGCCGCCTACGCGATCGGCACCACCGAATTCGTCATCGTCGGCCTGCTGCCGACCGTGGCCAATGATCTTCACATCACCCTGCCGCTCGCCGGCCTCATCGTCAGCGTCTATGCCCTCGGCGTTACCTTCGGCGCACCGGTGATCACCGCGCTCACTGGCCGGCTTGATCGCAAGAGCCTGCTGCTCGGCCTGATGGCGCTCTTCGTCCTCGGCAATATGGCGGCCGCGCTCAGCCCCAGCTACGGCATGCTGCTGGTGGCACGCGTGCTCTCGGCCTTCGCCCATGGCGTGTTCTTCTCCGTCGGCGCCACCATCGCCGCCGACCTGGTGGCCCCCAATCGCCGCGCCTCCGCTATCGCCCTGATGTTCATGGGCCTGACGGTCGCCATCGTCACCGGCGTGCCGCTCGGCACCTTCATCGGCCAGAACTTTGGCTGGCGCGCCACCTTCTGGGGCGTCGCGGGCCTCGGCGTGATTGCTTTCGCCGCCGTCGCCTTGCTGCTGCCCGCGCGCCTGCCCAAGGCGCCGCCGGCCCGTCTGGTCGAGCAGGTCCGGGTGCTCGGCAGCGGCCGCCTGCTCCTCGTCTTCGCCATGACGGCGCTCGGTTATGGCGGTACCTTCGTCGCCTTCACTTATCTCGCCTCGATCCTGCAAGAGATCACCGGCTTTGCCGCTGGCAGCGTCAGCCTGATCCTGGTGCTCTACGGCGCCGCCATCGCGGTGGGCAACCTTGCCGGCGGACGCATCGCCGACGGCAATCCGGTGAAGGCGCTGACCGGGCTCTTCGCCCTGCAGGCCCTGGTGCTGGCGGTCTTCACCGTCACGGCCGTCTCGCCCGCCTGGACCCTGGTGACGCTCGCCGCGCTCGGCTTCCTCTCCTTCGCCAATGTGCCCGGCCTGCAGATCTATGTGGTCCAGCTCGCCAAGCTGCATCGCCCGGCCGCCGTCGACGTCGCCTCGGCCCTCAACATCGCCGCCTTCAATCTCGGCATCGCCCTCGGCGCCTGGATCGGCGGCCTGGTGGTGGCCTCGCCGCTGGGCCTCGGCATGACGCCGCTGGTCGGTGCCGTGCTGGTTGCCGCTGCCCTTGGCCTGACCCTGTTGAGCAGCGTCCTCGACCGCCGCCCGGTGCCGGCTGGGCATCCGGCGTAAGGCAAAGGGGTGCGACGCGAGCCTCCCCCACGAAGCTGGGGGAGGTGGGCCGACGAAGTCGGCTCGGAGGGGGTGTGGCCCGCTAGCTCGCCGTGACAGAGCAAACTTCAATTCAATCTTGGAGAAGCTCTGAGCTTTTTCTTCTAGGGCGAGCCGTTGGGCCACACCCCCTCCGTCATTGCTTCGCAATGCCACCTCCCCCAGCTTCGTGGGAGAGGCTTGCGCCGCGCCTTATCCCCGAGCGCAACCTCACAACCTAAAGGACCCCAACCATGGATTATCGCCGCATCGGCCGTTCCGGCCTCAAGGCCTCCGCCCTCTCCTTCGGGGCCGGCACCTTCGGTGGCTCCGGCCCCCTCTTCGGGGCCTGGGGCACCACGGATGCCCGGGAGGCACGGCGGCTCGTCGATATCTGCCTCGACGCCGGCATCAACCTGTTCGACACCGCCGATGTCTATTCGAACGGCGCCTCCGAGCAGGTGCTCGGAGAAGCCATCAAAGGCCGGCGCGACCGCGTGCTGATCTCCACCAAGACCGGCCTGCCGATGGGCGACGGCCCGGATGAGTGGGGCACCTCGCGCTCGCGCCTGTTGCGCGCGGTGGATGACGCCCTGCACCGTCTCGGCACCGACACCATCGACCTCCTGCAACTGCACGCCTTCGACGCCGGCACGCCGGTGGAGGAGGTGCTGGCGACCCTGGACGGCCTCGTCCGCGCCGGCAAACTGCGCTATGTCGGCGTCTCCAACTTCTCCGGCTGGCAGATCATGAAGTCGCTCGCCATCGCCGAAAGCCACGGCTATCCGCGCTATGTTGCCAACCAGGCCTATTATTCCCTGCTCGGCCGCGACTATGAATGGGAGCTGATGCCGCTCGGCCTCGACCAGGGCCTGGGCGCCCTTGTCTGGAGCCCGCTCGGCTGGGGCCGCCTCACCGGCAAGCTCAAGCGCGGCCAGCCCCTGCCCGAAGGCAGCCGCCTGCACCGGACCGCCGATTTCGGCCCGCCGGTCGACGAGGAACGGCTCTACCGCGTCATCGACGCACTGGAAGCCGTCGCCGCCGAGACGGGCCGGAACGTGCCCCAGATCGCCATCAATTGGCTGCTGCAGCGGCCCACCGTGTCCTCGGTGATCATCGGCGCCCGCAACGAGGAGCAGCTCAGGCAGAACCTCGGCGCGGTGGGCTGGTCGCTCTCACTGGAGCAAATGGAGAGGCTCGACCAGGCGAGCGCGACGGAGGCGGCCTATCCCTATTTCCCCTATCGCCGCCAGGAAGCTTTCGCGCGGCTGAATCCGCCGGCGGTGTGAGTGGGGGGCGGGTTTCAGAGCCGCCTGCAACACGACGTTCCCGGGATAAGGCGGGTCTGAAGACCCGCCCCCCGGCCCTAACTCCTCGCTATCGACCGCACGACCCAGCCGCCCACATAGGCGGAGACACCACCCTCTTCCAGAGTCGCCGCAGCGGGCGTCAAGCTGTAATGCGTCGTTGCGCAGGTGACTTCCATCGTCTCCGGTGTGATGGCGGTAATGCGACAGGTGGACTTCCCGTCTGTCGTGGATTCCATGGTCAGATCGTCGCCTAGTCGGAAAGGCGGCTTGGCCGCTTGGGAACCGGCCGCCAGGACGACAATCGTCCCGATAGGGAATCGAGCCTTCTCGTTGGACATCGAACGCATCCCCTCCTGCTTGGGCATATCAGTCCCATTGCTGAACGCGGATCTGTGGAGGAAACTTTACCGGCCGCCACAATGTTCCCTTTGTGAGAAGAGCTGTTCCAGGAGGGCCAGTGATGACCGATATTCGAGAACTTCATGAGGGAGAGAACCCGTCGGCGCAAAACAGCTGGATCCTGGTGGAGGAGGACGGGCCCGTCTGGGTGGTCAACAGTGCTACCTATGCCGACGACACTGTTCCCTCCGATCCGCTCGGTCCGTTCCACGTTCGCACCGATGCTGTGAAGGCGGCTAGCGAACTGGCTCGGAGCAAGGGTATAGAGATCGTCTATGTGCGCGGCACGGCCTGAACCCAAGAGGGCGCGCGCCGCCTTCAGGATGGCCTTGATCACGCCTTCGCCCGCTCCGGCAAACTCTCAGGCGATTTCGAGATGGCGTGAAGGGCCGGGAATCGGGCGGCCCATCTCGCGGGCGGTCTCGATCCACACGACGATCGCGTCCTTTACATTGGCGATCGCTTCTTCCGGCGTTTCTCCATCGCTCATACAGCCGGGCAGATCGGGCACGATCGCGACAAAGCCGCCACCATCCTCCGAGGGAAGGGGTTCGAGCAGAAGAGGATACTCAAGAGCGCTCATCCAGAAGCCTCACAGCGTCGACAAAAGCGATGAGTTTGCGAATACATACCGGTTTGATCGGACGCTTGCTCACGCCTTCACCCGCTCCATCCTGGGATCATAGAGCGGCTCCAGGAACACTTCCGCCTTCACGCGCTCCGTTGCCACTTCCAGCTCATAGCTGCCGGAAAGCACATAGTCGCGGTCCACGCCCGCTGGGTCGCGCACATAGCCATAGCCGATGTTCTTGCCCAGCGTGTAGCCATACCCCGCCGAGGCGAGCCAGCCGCAGCGTTGGCCATTGCGATAGATCGTCTCGCGGCCGAGCAGGATCACGCCGGCATCGGCAACGGTGAAGCCGGCCAGCAAGCGCGGCAGCGGCTTGCCGGCCTGCTCGACCAGCGCCTCCCGACCGAGGAAGGGGATGTTCTTCTTCAATTTCGCCGCCCAGCCGAGCCCCGCCATCAGGGGCGAATGATCGGGTCCGATCTCGCCGCCCCAGGCGCGGTAGCCCTTTTCGAGGCGCAGCGATTCGATGGCGCGGTAGCCGGCATTGACCAGGCCGAGCGGGCCGCCGGCCTCCATCAGCGCGTCATAGACGGTGGCGGCGAACTCCACCGGAATATGCAGCTCCCAGCCGAGCTCGCCGACATAGGTCACGCGCATGGCGAAGACGCGGGCGCCGGATATGTCGATGAAGCGGCAGGTGCCGAAGGGAAAGCCGGTATTTGAAATGTCGTCTTCCGTCAGCCGTGCCAGGATCTCGCGTGCTTCAGGCCCCATCAGCACCAGAACGGCGTTTTTCGAGGTCATGTCGGTGAGGCGCGCATCGAGGCCGACGGGTATGTTGCGCGCGATCCAATCGCGATCGTGGCTGGCAAAACCGGTGCCCGTGACGATGTAATAAGTGTCCGGCCCGGCCCGCGCCACCGTGAGATCGGCCTCGATGCCGCCCTGGCGATTGAGCATTTGCGTATAGACCAGGCTGCTCACCGGCTTGGCCACGTCATTGGCGCAGATCCAGGAGAGCGCCGCCTCGGCATCGCGGCCCGTCAGCGAGAATTTCGCGAAGGAGGTCTGGTCGAACACGACAGCCGCCTCGCGGCAGGCGCGGTGCTCGCGGCCCACTGCCTTGAACCAGTTCTGGCGGCCATAGCTGTAGATGTCCTTCGCCTCCTCGCCGGGGCCGGCGAACCAGTTCGGCCGCTCCCATCCGAGCTTCTCGCCGAACACCGCGCCCTGCGCCTTCAGCCGGTCATAGAGCGGCGAGCGGCGCAAGGGACGGCCGGACTGGTACTCCTCGAAGGGCCAGGCCATGGTGTAATGCTTGGCATAGGCCTCCATGGTGCGCTGGCGCACCCAGGAGGTGTCGAGCGTGTTGTTGCCGAAGCGGCGGATGTCGACGGCCCAGAGGTCATAGGGCGGCTCGCCCTTCGCCACCCATTCGGCCAGCGCCATGCCGGCGCCGCCGCCCGAGGCGATGCCGAAGGCGTTGAAGCCGCAGCCGACATAGATGCCCTTCACCTCCGGCGCGGCGCCGAGGATGAAATTGCCGTCCGGCGTGAAGCTTTCCGGGCCGTTGATGAACTGCTTGATGCCGGCGTTCTCCATCGCCGGCACGCGGCCGATGGCAAGCTCCATCAGGGGCTCGAAATGGTCGAGATCGTTGTCGAGCAGCTGGAACTCGAATTTTTCCGTCGCCTTGGTATGGGCCCACGGCTTGGGGTTGGGCTCGTAGCCGCCCATCACCAGCCCGCCGACCTCCTCCTTCCAGTAGGTCAGGCGGTCGGGATCGCGGAGCGTCGGCAGGTTCGAGGCGACACC
Organism: Labrys miyagiensis; assembly: GCF_030160835.1. GTDB lineage: Bacteria > Pseudomonadota > Alphaproteobacteria > Rhizobiales > Labraceae > Labrys > Labrys miyagiensis. Next base: position 31,279 of record NZ_BSPC01000005.1, read on the forward strand.
CTCGATGCGCTCGGTGATCAGATATTGGTGCTGCATCGAGACCAGGGGGATGTTGACCCCGGCCATCGCCCCAATCTCGCGCGACCATTGCCCGGCGCAGATGACGATCTTCCCGGCCTCGATGCGACCCTGATCCGTGAGCACGGCGCGGGCGACGCCGCCCTCCACCTCGATGCCGGTGACGGTGACGCCCTCCTTGAAGGTGACGCCGCCATTGCGCGCGCCCCTGGCCAGCGACTGGGAGATATCGGAGGGCGAAGCCTGCCCGTCCGTCGGCAGGAAGGCGGCGCCGACGACATCGTCCACCTGCATCAGGGGCCAGAGGTCCTGCGCCTCCTTCGGGGTGAGGAGCTGCATCTCCAGGCCAAAGGAGGTGGCGGTGGTGGCCTGGCGCTTCACCTCGGTCCAGCGCTCCCTATTGCAGGCAAGACGCAGGCCGCCATTGCGCTTCCAGCCGGTGGCAAGGCCGGTCTCCTGTTCCAGCCGGTCATAGAGGGCGACGGAATAGCCGAGGAGCTGGGTGATATTGGCATTGGTCCTGAGCTGCCCGACCAGTCCGGCGGCGTGCCAGGTGGAGCCGGAGGTGAGCTTGCCGCGCTCCAGCACGAGGACGTCCGACAGCCCCATCTTGGCGAGGTGATAGGCCGTCGAGCAGCCTACGATGCCGCCACCGATGATCAGGATTTTGACAGAGGAAGGAAGGTCGGACATGGGGAATTCCTGGGAGCGCGGACATCCTGTCCGCTCTTGAACCACACAGATCAACGAAAAGGGCTCGACCCTTATCCCAGGTCTCACCTTTTATGGAAACGCTACCGTATCAAGAGCGGACAGGATGTCCGCGCTCCCAGGCACTATACGCCGCCTCGTAGCGCCGCAGATTCTCGGCCGTGTAGCCGGCATAGTCGAAATCAAGCGTGGAATGAATCTCCGACACCATGCTCCAGGTCGTCTCGCGCAAGAGCGAGGCAGCCGTCATGGCCGCGAGGCGTTGGCGCAGCTCATCGCTCATCGGCCGGTCGAAATAGGCCTCGGCCAGCGCCTCCCGCCCTGCCTCCTCCACTTCGGAATTGGAAGCGAGGCCACCGAGATCGAACAGTGGCGAGTTGAAGCCGGCATAGTCCCAGTCCACCAGCCACAGCCTCTTGCCGTCATCGAGGAAATTGGCGGCGAGCAGGTCATTGTGTCCGAACACGATGTCGACGGGGCAGACGGCCGCCTCCAATTGCTCGCTTTCGGCCAGCAGGCGCGGCAGCAGGGCTAAATGCCGGCTCGTGCCCTCGCGCAGCGTATGGGCATAGTCGCGCACCACCTGGAACACCCAGAAGATCGCGGCCGGCCCACGGAAATGCCGGGGCATCTCTGTATGGCAGCGCCGGATGAGATCGATCAGGGCCGTATGGTTGCGCGGGTCCCGGATATCCTCGGGCGTGAAGGTGCGGCCCTCGACGAAGCGCAGCACCAGTGCGCCCGGCTCGCTATGCACCACTTCCGGCGAGATGCCGGCGGCGAAGGCGGCCTTGCTGGCGGCAAACTCGTTGCTGCGGCTGATCTGGTGGAGGGGAATGTCGTCGCCGATGCGCACGACATATTTGTCGGCGCCGTCAATCACGGTGAAATTGGTGTTGGTGATGCCTCCGCCAAGCGGCCGCGGCTCGACCTTGCCGCGCCAGCAGGCCAGCGTCGCCGCCTTCTTCAGGGGATCGAGAGGCGGTGCTGGCGCCATGACGTCTCCGGCTCAAAAATTCAGGCTGCCGTAAGGCTAGCGCGATTTGGATGAAATCGTCCAGCGCGAAGGCGGGAGAATGGCGGCGACGGTTGAAGTACGCCTTCAAAAATTTTCGCCCCATGTCACACCGTGCCGTCCCGTCTCGTCATGGCTGCGCAACTCCAAGCGAGAAAGGACCGCCCCATGAAAGCCCGCCTCAACGCCTTCGCCGCCGCTCCCGCCCTGATGACGCAGTGGCGCGATTTCACCCTTGGTATCGATGGGTTGGAAACCAGCCTGATGGAACTCGTCGAGATGCGCGCCTCGCAGATCAATGGCTGCGCCTATTGCCTGCACATGCATGCGCTCAGCGCCCGCCAGCATGGCGAGAGCGAGGAGCGGCTTTATCTGCTCGATGCCTGGCGCGAATCCCCGCTCTATAATGAGCGCGAGCGCGCCGCCCTCGAATGGACCGAAGCCCTGACGCTGGTGGCCGCTACCCGCGCGCCCGATGCGGCCTATGAGATCGCGAGGGCTGCATTCAGCGAGGAGGAACTGGTGAAGCTCACCATGCTGATCGTGGCCATCAATGGCTGGAACCGCATCAATGTCGGCTTCAAGACCGTGCATCCCGCGCGCACAAGGGTTGCCGCGTGATGAGCGGCGCCCTCGCAAGCGAAGCAGCCGCGAGCTTCGATGCCGTGCGGCCGCGCCTCACCCGCATCGCCTATCGCATGCTCGGATCGGTGGCGGATGCCGAGGACGTGGTGCAGGACGCCTTCCTGCGCTGGCTCGCCGCTGACCGTGAGACGGTGCGCGAGCCGGCGGCCTTCCTTACCCGCGTCGTGACGCGGCTCTGTCTCGACCAGCTCAAATCGGCCCGGCACCGGCGCGAGACCTATGTCGGCCCCTGGCTGCCCGAGCCGGTACTCGAAACGGAGGACGAGGTGGAGGACGTCACGCTGCCCCTGCTGCTGGCGCTCGAACGGCTCACGCCGCTGGAGCGCGCCGCCTTCCTGCTGCATGACGTGTTCGGCCTCGGCTTCGAAGAGGTCAGCGAGACCATCGGACGCTAGCCCGCCACCTGCCGACAACTCGCCAGCCGGGCCCGCAGCCATGTGCGCAACTCGCGCCCGCGCTTCGACATGCCGAAGGAGAAGGGCCTCGAAATCGCCCATGCCTTCTTCGTCGCCTCGCGTGGCGGTGACATGACCCGGCTGCAAGCGCTGCTCGCCGCCGATGTCGCCGTCTATTCCGACGGTGGCGGCAAGAAGCCGGCATCCCTGAAGATCATCACCGGCATCGAGGAGGTGATGAGGCTGCAGGCCGGCCTTAGCCGTTTCTTTGCCGAAAGCATGTCGAAGCTGGTGCGCTACGGCTTCATCAACGGCCTGCCGGGCTTCGTCACGGTAGAGCGGGACGATACGCTGCAAACGACGGCGCTGGATATCCGGGATGGCGAGATCGCGGGCATCTATGTCACGCGCAACCCCGACAAGCTGAAGCATATCGGCACGGAGGTGCTGCAGTGAAGCATTGGGGGGCGGGTCTTCAGACCCGGCTCTTCCTGCGAGGCCCGCGCTGACAAGAGCCGGGTCTGAAGACCCGCCCCCCACATTCGCCTATCGTCGGCGGGTTGCCCTCAAACGGACGTCCCATCCGACACGATCTCATAGCCACGGTTCATCAGGCGCATGCGGAATTCCTGGAAATACCGCCGGTGGCCGCTCTCGACCTGCTCGGCCGGATAGATCCAGCCATTGCGCCGGGCCGTCTCGAGGATCGCTTCATACTCGGCATCGCTGAGGCGCCTGGCATCGACCTCGCCGATGCGATGATGGGCCTCGCCTGGGTGTGCAGCGAGATTGGGAAGTAACGCGAGCAGAACAGCCAGAACCGCGCGTGTCATCGCCGCCCCCAATCCAAATGCTGACCATTTTGACAGGATCAGCGATATGAGGGGCAAAGTCCTGAAAGAAGGGTGAGATTTGCCTGAATTCCGGCAACCGGGCGACTAACAACCCGGATTATGCCTGCTATAGCGTTTTGCGATTTGACGGAATCGGCAAGAATCGCAAAGACGCGTCGAAACAAAGAGTTAGAGTAAAAATGCGTTTACGCCTAAACGCGTTTTGCTCTAGGCTTCACCGCTGAGCCACGGCGCTATACTTTTTTGACCAAACGCGCGCCGGCGAGATCCAATTCCTTGTCGAGCTTGCGCGCCAAGGCCTCGGCCTGCGCTTTGGGCAACATGCGATCGCGCAATGTTGCGAAGGGATGTCTGCCGGTCATGATCTTGCTCTCGGATCGAAGGTCCTACCCCTTATACCCGCCCATCTCGCACACCAGCTTCCATTCCGCCTCCGTCACCGGCTGCACCGAGAGCCGCGAGAGCTTGACCAGCGCCATCTCGGCGAGCTTCGGCTCCGCCTTGATGGCGACCAGGGTGACGGGTGTGGGGAAAGGCCTCAACGCCTTGAAGTCGACCAGCACCCAGGGTTCGCCCGGGGTGGCGGGGTCAGGGTAGGCTTCGCGCACCACCTCGGCCACGCCCACCACGGCCTTGCCTTCGTTGGAATGGTAGAAGAAGGCCTGGTCGCCCTTCTTCATCGCCATCAGGTTGAGCTTGGCGGCATGGTTGCGCACGCCGTCCCAGGGCGTGCCCTTGGCGCCGGCCGCGACCTGTTTGTCCCAGCTCCAGACCTCGGGTTCGGACTTGATCAGCCAGTGGCGCATGGCGGCCTCTCTTTATGGAATTGGGGTCAGACGACAGCCGGCGGCTTCACGCCCCAGCGCCAGCGGCGGACCGAGGTGGCGGCGAACAGGCCGGCCTTAGCATAGGGATCGTTTTCGGCAAAGACGCGCGCCTCGGCCTCGGAGGGGAAGTCGACGATCAGGAGTGAGCCGACCATCTGGTCCTGGTCGTTGAGGAAGGGGCCGGCCCCGAGGACATGGGCGTCCTGGGCCTTGAGGTAATCCATATGCGCCGGCCGCGTCGCCATGCGCAGTTCGAGCCCGTTGGGTATGTCTTCACACTGGATCACGAACTGCATGGAACCCCTCGCTGAAACGATTTCGGTAAAGGCAAAGCCGGAATCGGGTAGCGGGAAGCGGGGACTTTGTCGAGGGGCGCCGTCGCAGCGACGACGATTTCGGGGCTGATGCCGAAAAGCGACAACCGTTTTCTGCGAGAGAGGACACGACAACAAGGAGCCTGACCGAAGAAGCATGGAAGGCACGGCCTGCGTCCGTCATTGCGAGCGGAGCGAAACAATCCAGGGCAGCAGGCACAGCCCCTTGACCCCCGGATTGCTTCGCTTCGCTCGCAATGACGATGCTTTCGCTGCCGCTTTGGATCAATTACCGGACCCAGAGCCGACAGCTAAAGCGTTTTGCGATTTGGCGGAATCGGCAAGAATCGCAAAGACGCGTCGAAACAAAGAGTGAGAGCAAAGCAGCGTTTACGCCTAAACGCGCTTTGCTCTAGTGGGCGAGACCGTCAATGCAGCCGCGTCCCCTCACCGCCGATCGATGCCCGGATTGCGGCCACGATCTCGGAGGCGGCCGGGAATTTGCCGATGCCTTCCAAGCCTTCCTGGCATTCGATATGGGTCCAGCGCACGATGCCGTCGCGGTCGATCAGGAACTGCCCCTTGAGTTGCGGCCATTGGCGCTCGACGTCTCCGCGATCGGTTTCGTTCTCGACATAGCCATCGAGCTTGGCGAGGGTCATGGAGGCCTCCATGACTGGCAGGGGTTCAGGCAGTTCGCCGGTCGGATTGACGCGCAGCGTGGAGAGGGCCTTCATCAGATCGGGCGTCGGGACCGGTTTGGGCACGCCATAGGCGCGATGGATGGAAAGCGCGGGATCGGTGGCGATGCGAAACCGGCTCGGGCGAAACTTGAAATAGAGGCGGGCATTCTCGAGCTCGGTGGCGACGATGCCGAGGGTCTCGACCCCCAGCGCCTCGAGCTGAGGGCTGGCGGTCGCCAATTGGGCCAGCGCCCGGCGGCAGAACGGGCACCACAGTCCCACGAACAAAGCAAGAAACAGCGAACTCTTGCCGCGATAGTCGGATAGCGACACGGTTCCGGCTCCATCCAGGGCGGGAAGCCTGAAATCCGGAGCGCGTTCGCCCGACGATATTGGTGATTGCAATGGCATCTCGTTCATGCGGCACCCTCCTGGAACGCGTTAATCTGGAAATTCGCTCCTGCCCGAATTCATTTTGCTCGACTAGCTCCCGGTCAACACAGAAACGGCAGAACCATCAGTGCATCGGGTTCGAGTCCGGCGCGTTGGCAGACCTCGTCGGATTTCGCCAAGTATAGCTCCGCTGAGGCCCGGTTCCCAGCGTCCAAATGGAGTGTGCCGAGACCATCATAGCAGGGGAAGAGGAATTGCGGCTCACCCGTCTCCTCGGCCAGATGGAGCGCTTCCTCATAGGATGCCAAGGCGAGCGCATGGTCGCCCCGGCATTGATAGATCTGGCCGAGTATGATGAGCGGGGCGGCCAGATGATCGAAGAGCCCGAGCCGACGATCGAGATCGATGGCTCTCTGCGCCGCCTCGACACCTTCGTCCTCGCAGCGGTCGGTCAATGCGCAGTAGGACACGGCGAGATTGGCGTAGATGCGGGATTGGAAGCCGAGATCGCCCACCTTCTTGGCCGTCTCCAGCCCTCGCAGGCAGGTGCCGATGCTCCGCTGCGGGTTGAGCGAGGAGTAGAGCACGCCGAGATTGGTATAGCCGCGGCAGGCGGCCTGCAGCAGGGCATGCTCCTCCGCCAGCCTGACGCTCTGCTCGATATGGTCGACGGCGTCGGCCGGCCGGCCGCTGCGGGCAAGCGCCACACCGATCGTGTTGTAGGCCTGGGCCCGCGTGGCGGCGAGCTCGCGAAGGCGCTCCGGCTCCGCGCCAGCGCCGTTGTCGCGATCCGCCTCGGCCAGGGCCCGCTCCGCCCAGGCAATCGCCCCTGCATTGTCGCCGGCGCGAAAGGCGAGCCGGCCGGTTTCCTCGAGCAATTCGGCGCGTTCCAGCCAATAGCCCTCGTCCCCGAGCAGAGCGAGGCCCCGTGCGAAGCAGGCAGCAGCCTCTTCGCGCTCGCCCGACTCCCAGTGCAAACAGCCGCTCTTGCGATAGAGGCGGGCGGCGCCTGCATGATCCATGTTGGCCTCGAAATCCCGAAGTACCGCCTCGTAGTGAACCGCCGCCTCGGTGCGCCGTTCGGCCAGCGCCAGAAGATCGGCCAGCCTTTCGCGAATGGAGCGGATGTCGCCTTCGCATGCCGGGTTGCCCTGCAAGGTGCTCAAGGCACGCTCGTAGTGCCGGATGGCGTCCTCATTGGCATAGAGGCCGCGAGCCCAATCGCCGGCCGCCATCAGGTAGCGGGCGCCCCTCGTCTTGTCGGCGCTCAGGCTCCAGTGGTGCCCCAGGGCTTCGAGATCGCTCAGCCTTTCGGGATGCTCGCCCACGGTGCGTTCGAGCGCACGGCCGGCCCGTTCATGCAGTTCGGTTCTGCGGGCAAGCAGCAGGTTCTGATACACCGCCTCATGCACGAGCGCATGCCGGAAACGGTAGGAGTCATCCCCTTCGCCAGGCTCGGCCGGGCAGATAAGGTCGGCGTCAATGAGCTGCTCCAGCCTGCCCTCGACGGCGCCCGCATCCGCCGCGATGGCCCGCAGGAGCGCGAGCCCTCCCGTCACGCCCAGCACGGCCGCCTCCTGAAGCAGCCGCCGCGCCTCGGCGGGCAGGGCATCGACCCGCGACAGGAGCAGACCCTGCAGGGTAGCAGGAACCTCCCGCGCATCGAGCGGCGCCCCACGTACCCACCGATCGCCATGGCGCACCAGCACGCCCCGGCTCACGAGGCTGCGGACGATCTCCTCCACAAACAACGGGTTGCCTCCGGACCGGGCGGCGATGAAGTTGCCGATGTCCTGCCCGCCATCATCCGCCATCTCGCCGAACAGGCCGGTGACGATGGCCCTCGTGTCTTCCCGCGAGAGAGGCGCGAGGCGGATGGTCGAGCGTTCAGCGCGCGAAGCGGGTGGCACCTGCCCTTCAGGACGATGGGACAGCACCAGCATGAAGCAGCGATCGGCGAGGTGGTCAGCGGCATCGCACAGAAGCGACACCGAGGCTGCATCCGCCCAGTGGATGTCCTCGATGATGAAGAGGAGATGGCCCTGGTCGAGCCGTCGCTCGATCAGCAGGCGTGCGGCGAGCGTGATCTGGCGCTTCAGCTGTTCGGGCGCGAGTTCGCGTCGCTCGGAATCTTCCACGCCGAGCATGTAACTGAGCATCGGCGCAATCGCGTCCGCCGTCTCGGCCTCCGCTCCGAGCGATTGCAGCCCCACCGCGAGCTTGCTCCGTGCCGCCTCGAGCGAATCGTCGGGACGCACCTGATAGCCCTCCCGGAACAAGGCGCCGAACGCGCCATAGGTCGGTTCGCCCCGCGACGAGCAGGAAACGCGGCGGATGGCGCCGCCGTCAAGCCCACCCTCTGCCTCCAGCACCGCCAGGAATTCTGCGATCAGGCGTGATTTGCCCGCTCCTGCCTCGCCGGCGAGATCGACGAGCTGGGAGCGGCCCGTGCGCATCCGGTCGAAGGCGGCCATCAACTGCGCCAACTCGTCGGTGCGGCCGGTCATCGGGCTGGCGAGCCCATGGGCCGCCAGTCCGCGGCCCGAGCCCGGCGCGGCCAGCAGGCCGATCAGGGGATAGGCCAGGACGGGTTCCGCCTTGCCCTTGAGCGTCAGGGCGCGCGCCGGCCCGAAGGCGAAGCGGTGTCGCGTCAGGGCACCTGTCGCCTCGGAGACGAGGATGGCGCCCGAGGCCTCGGCGAGCAGGCGCGCAGTGGTATTCACGGTGTCGCCGGTCACGGCATAGGCGGCCGTGGAGGTCCGTCCGAGATGGCCGGCGACGACAGGCCCGGTATGGACGCCGATATGAAGGCCTATCGTCTGCCCCAGGCGGGCGGCCCATTGCTCATTGAGCCGTGTGAGGGCCGCGACCATGTCCAGTGCCGCATTGAGCGCGCGCTCGGGATCGTCCTCATGGGCAAGGGGAGCGCCGAACACCGCCAGCACGGCATCCCCGATGAATTTCTCGACAAAACCGTCATGGCGGGCGACCACCTGCGCCAGGGTCTCGAACAAGGCGGTCTGGAAGGCCCGCACCTCCTCGGGATCGAGCCGTTCGGCCAGGGTGGTGAAACCGGTGACGTCGGCGAAGAGCACCGTGACCAGCCGCCGGTCCGCCTCGCGCTCCTCCTGGGGCGCAGGGGCTGATTCGGGAGGTGCACCGGCGGCCTCGGGCACGGCGCTGCCATTGGCCTGCCGCCGCCCGCAGCGCGGGCAGAAGGCGAAGCCTGGCGCGAGTTCGAAACCGCAACCGGCACACACCATGGGATGGCCCGCATCCTGACGCGAGCTTGTCGGGCCAGATCGATCCCGAGGCCTGGGCAGGCTGGATCTTTCGCCCCGCTCACATCATTGAAATGTAGGCGGGCGCGACGCGGGCCGCAAGCAACGCCGCGTCGTCCTTTAGGCTCATGTTGGAGGAAGGAGGCACTGTCATTCCCGGCATTGCCGAAGGCATCGGGAAGGGAATGACAGGAGATGGGGAACGCTCTCCCGGTTTAATGCGATTGCCCCGCCTCGTTTCGCTCTGGGGCGCTACCCGGTAAGGGCTGGCCGCACCCTATCCCTTCACCCGCGCCTCGGCGGCCACCACCGTGTTGTGGAGCAGGCAGGCCACCGTCATCTTGCCGACGCCTCCCGGCACCGGGGTGATGTAGGACGCCTTGCCCATCGCTTCCTGGGTGGCGACATCGCCGACGATGCGGCCCTTGCCGTCCTCGGTGGGCACGCGGTTGATGCCGACATCGATAACCACGGCGCCGTCCTTGATCCAGTCGCCCCGCACCATCTCCGCGCGGCCCACGGCGGCAACGAGGATGTCGGCCTCGCGGCACACTGCCGGCAAATCCTTGGTGCGCGAATGGGCGATGGTCACCGTGCAGTCATTGGCGAGCAGGAGCTGGGCCATCGGCTTGCCGACGATGTTGGAACGGCCGACCACCACGGCGTTCTTGCCGGAGAGGCCGGCCTTGCCGACGGTGTCGAGCAGCATCATTAAAGAGCCCAGCGGCGTGCAGGGGATCAGCATCGCTTCCGGATCGATCCTGGCAGATGTAAAGAGCTTGCCGACATTCATCGGGTGGAAGCCGTCGACATCTTTGGCCGGATGGATGGCGTCGATCATCATCTGTCCGTCGAGATGGCCGGGCAGCGGAAGCTGCACCAGGATGCCGTCGACACCAGGATCGGCGTTGAGGCCATTGATGACGCCGAGCAGCTCATCCTTGCCGATGGTCTCGGGCAGCTCGATCAGGCGGCCGTCGATGGCCGTCTCATGCGCCATCTTGGCCTTGGTGTTCACATAGGCGCGGCTGGCCGGATTGTTGCCGACGATCACCACATCGAGGCGCGCCTTGCGGCCATGGGCGGCGGCAAACGCCTCCGCGCGAACCTTGGTGCGGGCGCGGACATTGGCCGCGTGGACATTGCCGTCAATCAATTCGGTCATGGCGCAACTTTCATTCTCACGAAACAGCGCGGTCTTATAGCGTGGCGGCGGCGATTTCCAGCCATCTTGGGCCGTCCTGTTCTGTCCTGATTCACACCACCGCTCCGGTGCCCGGAACTCGAGGGGAGCTCCTCCCGAGGGAACCTCTTGCGCCATCGGCGACTTGTCTTGGCATCCTCTCTTGGCATCCTCGGTTCGGGAGACAGACCATGCGCCTTGTTGCGATTGCCGCCAGCTTCATCCTGATGCTGCTCGCCGGGCCCGCCCTCTCGGCCCAGCTCGATACGCAGAGCATCAATACCGCGACCTTCTCTGCCAAGGACATCCGGGGCAAGCCCCGAGGCCCCCGCGCCTCGCTGGTCAAGGCCCAGATCCTGCTCGACCGCGCCGGCTATTCGCCCGGCGAGATCGACGGCCGCCACGGCGACAATTTCGCCAAGGCGCTCGCGGCCTTCCAGGCGGATCACGGCCTGCCCTCGACCGGCGAGCTCGACCAGGCGAGCTGGGACAGCCTGGCGGGGACGACGCAGGAGCCGGCGGTGACGGACTATGAGATCACCCGCCAGGATCTGCGCGGCCCCTTCACCAAGCGCATTCCGGTGAAGTTCGAGGCCATGGCGCATCTGCGCCGGCTCGGCTATCGCAATGTGGAGGAGGAACTGGCCGAGAAATTCCACATCAGCCCCGAACTCCTTAAGGCGATGAATCCGCGCGAGCGCTTCAAGAAGCCCGGCGACACCATCACGGTGGCCGCCGTGGCGCAGCCCGACCTTGCGCGGGTGAAGGCCAACCGCCAGGCGCCGCTGCCCGGCTCCGCCACGCGGCTCGAGATCGACAAGGACAGGCTCACGCTGAAGGCGTTCGACGCCACCGGCCGGCTCCTCCACTTCTTCCCGGCCTCGGTGGGCAGCGAGGACAAACCGGCTCCCTCGGGCACGCTGGAGATCGAAAGGGTGAATCTCAAGCCCGACTACACCTATAATCCGAAATATGCCTTCAAGGGCGTCAAGGCCAGGCATCCCTTCACCATCGCGCCGGGACCGAACAATCCGGTCGGGCTGGTGTGGATCGATCTCAATGCCGAGGGTGACGGCATCCACGGCACGCCCGATCCCGGCCGCATCTCGAAACGCTACTCCCATGGCTGCATCCGCCTGACCAATTGGGACGCGCTCACCCTCGCCACTCTGGTGCGCCAGGGCGTGCCGGTGACCTTCATCGGCAACGGGCCGCAACCGGCCGCCGCCGATCCGACGGTCGATAAGGCGGATTGACAGTTGCGCTTTTTCCGAACGGAGTGTGCGCCGAATGGGGCACGACCAAGCCGGCGCGATTCGAACGCGCCCTAAGGAGGAAGCCATGGCCGACGGCGGCAAGCGTCAATTCAGCATCCCGCGCGATGCGGATCTCAAGCTGGCCTCGATCGCCAATGCGGCGGGGCTGACGGTAAGCTTTGCCGCCAACGGCACCGTCTTCGCCATCGAGCATCGCGACGCGAAGGCGCCGGTGACCATCAACCAGGTGCTCGGCTCGCCCATCCATGGCGGCATCGGACGGATCTATCTGCGCGCCGGCGGCAGGAAACCCTTCGTGGCCGAGCTGGTCGGGCCGGAGGCAAAGGCGGATTTCGCCGCAAACGGGAGCAGCGCCGGCTGGACAGGACAGGCCGGCGGCATCGATTTCCGCGTAACCCTCTGCCTGCACCCGAGCGAACCAGCCTGGTTCTGGGACGTCACCCTTTCCGGCCATGGCGACACGCCCTGCGATATCGTCTTCGTGCAGGATATCGGCCTTGGGCCGCGCGGCTTCCTGATGAACAGCGAGGCCTATGTCTCGCAATATCTCGACCATCATATCGGCGATCACCAGCAGTTCGGCCCTGTGATCATGAGCCGGCAAAATTTAAGCCAGGCCGGTAAATTTCCCTGGGTTGCGCATGGCTGCCTGCAGGGCGTGAAGAGCTTCGCCACCGACGCGCTGCAGCTTTTCGGGCCCGACTACCGCTTTTCCGGCACGCTCGAACAGGCTTTTGGCACGGATCTGCCCGATATCCGCCAGCAGCACGAGGTCGGCTGCGTCGGCCTGCAGTCCCTGCCGCTGACGCTCTCGGGATCGGGGACGGCCGAGATCATCTTCTTCGGCCGGTTCGAGCCCGACCATCCGGACGCATCGAGCGGTGCAGACTTAAGCCGGCTAAGCAATATTGCCTCTCTGCGCCAGGATATCGGGCAGGTCTCGCTGCCGGCGCCCGCGAAGCCCTTGCGCAGCCTGCTGCAGGGTGCAAGGCCTCTCGCCGTCGAGGCGCTCGATATGGACCTGGTCGGCCGGCTCTACCCCACCCGCAAGGCCGAGGAAAGGCAGGGCGAAACCCTGCTCTCCTTCTTCGTGCCGGAGGGCGAGCAGAACCGCCACATCGTGCTCGCCGCCAAGGAGCGCCAGGTGCCGCGCCGCCATGGCGCCCTGTTGCGCAGCGGCGGGAGCATGAAGCTCGATGAGTCCACGCTGTGCTCCACCGCCTGGATGCATGGCGTGTTCTCCGCCCAACTGACCATCGGCAACACCTCCTTCCACAAGCTGTTCTCGGTCTCGCGCGATCCCTACAACCTCACCCAGGCGAGCGGGCTGCGCATGCTCGTGGATCTCGGCCAGGGCGGCGATCATCCCTGGCGGCTCCTCACCGTGCCCTCGGCCTTCGATATCGGCCTCAACGACGCGAAATGGATCTATCGCCTCGCCGACCGCACCATCACCGTGCAAGCCGTCGCCGCCGGCGATGCGCCCGGCATGCAGTGGCGCGTCAGCGTCGAGGGCCAGGCCTGCCGCTTCCTTGTGTTTGGCCATGTCGTGATGGGCGAGCGCGACTATGAGCAGACGGGCACGGTTGACGTTGACGCAAACGCCAAGCGAATCACGCTACGCCCGGGCGCGGACTGGCTGTGGGGGCAGACCTATCCCGAGGCCGCCTATCACCTCGTCACCTCGACCCCCGCGGCGGTGGAGGCCATCGGCGGCGACGAACTGCTCTATGAGGACGGCACGGCCCGCGGCGGCGCCTTCATCGCCCTGCGCTCGGCGCCGACCACCGAACTCGTCTTCGCCGTCACCGGCTCGATGACCTCGGCGACGGAAGGCGAGGCCCTCGCGCAGCGCTTCGCCGCCGGGCCGGACACGGAGAGCCTGCTCGCGCCGGCCCGCCGGTTCTGGAGCCACGTTACCCGCGACCTGCGCCTGGAAGGCTCCGACGCCGAGGTGGAAGCGCAGGACCTGCTGCTGCCCTGGCTTGCCCATGACGCCATGATGCATCTCACAGTGCCGCATGGCCTGGAACAATATACCGGCGCAGCCTGGGGCACGCGCGATGTCTGCCAGGGCCCGATCGAGATGATGCTGGCGCTGGAGCACGATGCCGAGGTCAAGGACATCGTGCTGACCCTGTTCGGCGAGCAGTCGCAGGCCAAGGGCGACTGGCCGCAATGGTTCATGCTCGACCCCTATCCCTATATTCGCGCCGGCGACAGCCATGGCGACGTCATCGTCTGGCCGCTCAAGGCGCTGTGCGACTATGTCGAGGCCACGGGCGACCTTACTATCCTCGACGCGCCAGCCCCCTGGCGCGACGCCAAGAACGCCCGCACCGCCGAGACGGCCAGCCTCGCCGCCCATGTCGAGAAGCTGCTCGAAACCGTGACGGCGAGCTTCATCCCCAACACCAGCCTCGTGCGCTATGGCGAGGGCGACTGGAACGATTCCCTCCAGCCGGCGGATCCGCACTTACGCGACTGGATGGTGTCGAGCTGGACGGTGGCGCTCCTGTACGAGCAGGTCTTGCGCTATTCGGCCATCCTCAAGCGCTGGGGCGAGGCGGCACGTGGCACCGAACTCTCCGACCTCGCGGCCAGGATGCGCAGCGACTACAACCGCCACCTCATCCGCGACGGCGTGGTGGCTGGCTATGGCCTGTTCGATCCCGCCCATGACGGGGTGGAGTTGCTGCTGCATCCCTCCGACACCCGCACGGGCCTATCCTACTCGCTGATCTCCATGACGCAGCCCATCATCGGCGGGCTGTTCACATCAGACCAGGCGCGCCACCACCTCGGCGTGATCCGCGAGCATCTGCTGTTGCCGGATGGCGCCCATCTGATGGATCGGCCGGTGGTCTATGGCGGTGGCCCGGAGAAACTGTTCCGCCGCGCCGAATCCGCCTCCTATTTCGGGCGCGAGATCGGCCTGATGTATGTGCACGCCCATCTGCGCTATTGCGAGGCCCTGGCCAAGCAGGGCGAGGCCCAGAAGGTCTGGGAGCAGCTGGCGCTGGCCAACCCGATCGCGGTGACCGGACGCCTGCCCAATGCGTCGCTGCGCCAGCGCAACACCTATTTCTCCTCCTCCGACGCCGCCTTCCTCGACCGCTACGCGGCGAGCGCCGAATGGGGCCGGGTGCGGGCCCAGACCATCGCGGTGGACGGCGGCTGGCGCATCTATTCGAGCGGCCCTGGGCTCTATACACGCGCCTTGGTCGAGCTGGTGGTCGGCAGGCGCCGCCATTTCGGAGAGAGGGTCAGCCGGCCGCTGATGGCGGAGGTGCTGACGGGGAGCAGGTCAAATTTGGGGTGATTTTCCCGGGTGCGCGGACGTCTCGTCCGCTTCTTGGAACCACCACGCTTGTGGGAAAGGAAGAGGCGGACGAGACGTCCGCGCACCCGGGGACTACTCCCCCTCCTTCTTTTCCTGCCGCTTCTTGTCGCGCCGCCTCTGCTTGCGCAATTCCGCGCTCTCATGGATCCCGAAGGTCGAGCGCGGCTTCTTCTTGCGCGCAGCCGCCTTCTTCTCGGCCCGCGT
The DNA here is from genome assembly GCF_030160835.1 of Labrys miyagiensis. GTDB lineage: Bacteria > Pseudomonadota > Alphaproteobacteria > Rhizobiales > Labraceae > Labrys > Labrys miyagiensis. The sequence goes on from NZ_BSPC01000005.1 coordinate 46,422, forward strand.
CCTGTCCTTCAGGAGCGTATCCACCGCCTTGAGCTGCTCCTCGGTGAAGTAGAGGTCCCGGCCCACGGCCGTGAAGAAGCCGTGCTGGCGGGCGACATTGCCGAGGGCCTTGGCCTCCGTCTCCAGGCGGCGGGCAGCCTGGGCCAGGGTGATCAGCGGGGGTGTGGGGGATTCGGGCACGGGCTCTTCCAAGGATGAGGCTCTTTCAATAATGCGGGGGTGGTGGTTCGGGCAAGCCGGCAAGATCGGCCCTCTGCTCGCCCACCGCCACCCGATCCTCGATCTGGGCGAGCTGGCGCGTCAGCCCGTCGATCTGCTTCCACTGCGCGACGATGGCCTTGTTCAGATCCTCGATGGTCTCGTCCTGGAAGGTCAGGCGCATTTCGAGCGCATCGATGCGGGCGCCCAGGGTCTCGATCTCGGTCATGACGACCTCCTAGCAGGTTCTGCTGCACCTCTTGGCAGCAATTTCAGGCTAGAACCAGCCCATGCTTCGGGGATTCGGCATATTCAGGCCATCGACATGGGTCAGCCTGACCAAATACGCGATCGTGTTCATCGTCGCGATGAATCTGGCGCGCCTCGAACGCCTCACCGGCCGGGCGGCAGCCATCGCCGCGACGGGGCTGGCGCTGGTGATTCTGCTCACCTGGCTCGGCATCCTGCCTGTCGGCGGCGACAAGCCGGAATGGCGCCGCCTGATCCGCCGCCACAGCGGCGCGCTCACCAGACGCTACCGCCAGTTGGTGCGCGTCAACGCCTATGGCGCCGAGGAATTCGACAAATGGCATGACGAGCTGGTGCGCTTCCGCGAAGCCGTGAAGCTCAGCCTCGACGAGGAGGCCATCCCCCGCTTCGACGCCTTCGCCACCCGCATGGTGAAGGCCTGGGCCGCCGCCGAGCCCGACACGAGCATCCCCGAGGCGATGGACCAGATCACGCCGGAGGATTACGAGCACCTCTGCGCCGACCTCCTGCGCAAGGCGGGCTGGGAGGCCGAGGTCACGGGCCGGTCCGGCGACCAGGGCGTCGACATCCTGGCGCGCAGGGACGACACGGTCGTCGCCCTGCAATGCAAGCTCTATTTCGGCAATCCCGTCGGCAACAAAGCCGTCCAGGAAGCCCACGCCGCCGCCGGCTTCAGCGACGCCGACTATGCCGCGGTGGTTTCGAACCGCGACTTCACCAAGGCGGCCGAGCAACTGGCGCGGAAACTGGGCGTGCTGCTGCTGCATCACAGCGAGCTGGGGGATCTCAAGGAGATGCTGGAGGAGGGGCAGCGCTGACGTTACCTCGCAGAACAAGACGCGGGCTCTACGCCGCCCGCATCCCTTTCACCGCCCCCGGCGGATGGCCCATCACCCGCTTGAAGGCCCGGCTGAAGGCGGCCTGGGAGCCATAGCCCAGACGCTCGGCGGCGGTTTCGATCGGCATGCGGTCGCGGCCGATCCATTCGGCGGCGAGGCGCATGCGCAGTTCGGTGGCATAGCGCAAGGGCGTCTGGCCGATGACGGTGAGGAAGCGTTCGGCGAAGGCGGAACGGGAGCTGCCCGTCTCGCTGGCGAGTTCCTCCACCGTCCAGTTGCGGCCGGGATCACGATGCAGGGCGCCGATGGCGCGGCTGAGGCGGGGATCGCGCAGCGCTTCGAGCCAGCCGCGCACGTCGTCGCAGCCACATTCCACCCAGCCGCGCACGATGGAAGCGGACACGACATCCGCCAGCCGCGCCAATATGCCGGCGGAGCCGGCGCGTTCCATGCACACCTCGCGTTCCATGGCCTGGAGCATCGGCACGATCTCGGGCTGGCGCGCCAGCAGCGTGCCGACCAGCATCACCTCCGGCATCAGACCGATGAGAGGATGCATGCCACCAAGGTCGAATTCCATGCAGCCGCTGAACACCAGCGCATCCTTGCTGCGGCAGCTTGCCTCCGGGCAGGCTTCGATGGCGCAGACGCAGTGGCAGAGTTCCGTGGTCTCGAAGCTGTCGATGTCGCGGCTCGGCAGATCTGGCGCCGAGACGAGATCGTGCGCCCCGCCGCGCGGCAGCAGCACGGCATCGCCCGCCTCCAGCCGATGCACAGTCTCCCCCAGGCCCCGCAGGAACACCGTGCCTGCAGCGACGAAATGGAACTGTGCCCGCCCAGCCATGGTGCCGAAGCGGATGCCGAAGGGCGCCGCCAGCTCCATGCGGCGATATTGCACCCCCGTGAGGCGCATGCCGAGCAGCAGTTCGCTCACCAGATCCGAAGAGGTCGAGGCTGGCCGCGGAGTCGCGAGAGATTTGGACGAATGATCAAGCATTTTGGATTTCATGACATAGATCGTCCGCCAAGTCCACTCTATGTTTGCTGCAACGCAAAACGTTCCAGGATGCATGACATGAGCAATTCAACTCCGGGGGCCTCCCCGGCACCGCCGCGCCAGACAGCCGCCTGGGGGGCCGTGATCTCGATGCTGCTCGGCGTCTTCGGGCTGGTGACGGCTGAATTCCTGCCGGCCAGCCTGCTGACCCCGATCGCCCGCGACCTCCGCGTTACCGAAGGCCTGGCCGGGCAGGCGGTGACGGCGACCGCCAGTGTCGCCCTGATCACCAGCCTGCTGGTCGCGAGCGTCAGCCGCCGGCTCGACCGGCGCTACCTCCTACTCGGCTTCTCCGTGCTGCTGATCGCCTCCAACCTGCTGGTCGCGAGCGCCACGAGCCTCACCGCCCTGGTGCTCGGGCGCGTGGCGCTCGGCATCGGGCTCGGCGGCTTCTGGACCATGGCGGCGGCCACCGCGATGCGGCTGGTGCCGGAAGCGCAGGTGCCGCGCGCCCTCTCGATCATTTTCACCGGAGTCTCGGCCGCCACCATCTTCGCCGCGCCTTTCGGCAGCTTTGTCGGCGAGTTGGCGGGCTGGCGCACGGTCTTCCTTCTGGCGGCCGGTCTCGGGGCGCTCACCCTCGTCGTCCAGTTCGCCACGCTGCCGAGCATGGCGCCGCAAGGCCATGCGCGCCTGCGCACTTTGATCGAGGTGCTGGCGCGGCCGCAGATCGGCCTCGGCATGATCGCCGTCACTTTGGTGTTCACCGGCCATTTCGCCCTGTTCACCTATATCAGGCCGTTCCTGGAGACGGTGACGGGGGTTGGCGTCGGCGGCATGTCGGCCATCCTGCTTGGCTTCGGCATCGCCAACTTCCTCGGCACGCTGCTCGGCGGCTTCCTGCTGGAACGCGACATGCGCCTCACCTTGACCGTGATGCCGCTGGTGATGGGCGTGCTTGGCCTGGTGCTTGCGGCCCTGGGCAGCGCGCCTTTGGCCGATACGGTGATGATCGCGCTCTGGGGCCTTGCCTTCGGCGCCGTGCCGGTCGCCTGGTCGACCTGGCTCACCCGCGCCGTGCCGGATGAAGCCGAAAGCGGCGGTGGCCTGATCGTCGCCGCGGTACAGCTCGCCATCTCGATCGGCGCCTCGGCCGGCGGCGCCTTCTTCGACGCCAGCGGGGCGCGGGGCGTCTATGCCGCGGCGGGCATCGTGCTGCTGGTGGCGACGCTGATCATCCTGGCGGGGGTGCGGAAGCAGACCGCGGCAGTAGCGGTGTAAAGGAGGGGTGCCGGTCTTCAGACCGGCATTCTGGCTTTTCCGACAGGTGCGGCGGCTCCGTGCCTGGGGGTCGGCACACCGGCGCCTTCGGTGTGCCGATCTCCAGATTGGCATCGGAACCACCTCGACAACCGAACAGAGCGCTTTTCCTGCCCGCGCTCTGGTTCAATGCCGGTCTGAAGACCGGCACACCATTCTGTCGAGCCCGACACAATGGCCTCACTTTACGCCGCTTGCTCCGGCCTAGGGCCGACATAGCGCGATTGCGGGCGGATCAGGCGGCCATAGAGCGTCTGCTCGCGGGCATGGCCGATCCAGCCCGCCAACCGGCCCATGGCGAAGACGCCGGTGAAACTCTCGCGCGGAAAGCCGAGCGCCTCGAGCAGCAGGGCGGTGTAGAATTCGACATTGATCTGCAGCGGCCGGTCCGGCTTGCGGCGGGCGAGGATACGGGTGGCGGCCGCCTCCACGGCCTCTGCCAAGGCGAGGCGGCCCTCGGTCTGTTCGCCGCCGGCCACCAGCGCGCGCACCGAGCGTTTCAGCGCCTCCGCCCTCGGGTCGCGCACGCGGTAGACACGGTGGCCGAAGCCCATCAGCCGCTCGCCCTTGTCGAGGCTCGCCTCCAGCCAGGCTTCCGCCTGTTCCGGCGCGCCGATGCCGTCAAGCATGTCGAGTACCGGCCCGGGCGCGCCGCCATGCAGCGGCCCCTTGAGGGCGCTGAGCGCCGCGAGGCTGGCGGAAACCAGCCCGGCGTGGGTGGAAGCGACCACGCGGGCCGTAAAGGTCGAGGCGTTGAGGCCGTGGTCGCTTACCGTCACCAGATAGGTGTCGAGTGCCGCCGCAGCTTCGGGCGCAGCCATCCTGTCGTGCCGCATGCGCAGAATGTCGGCCGCATGGCCGGCGCCCGCATCCGGCGCTACGGGCGGCTGCCCCCGGCGCTGGCGGATGAGGGCGGGCACCAGCACCGCCGGCGCCGCGATGAGGCGAAGGGCGGTGGCAAGATCCTCCCCGTCCGCAAGCGGCGCCATGGCGGCGCGCAGGGCTTCGGTGACTGTCGGATGGCCGAGCCTCGTGCTTGCCGGCACCAGGGCCTCGAACACCTCGGCCCGGGCCGAGCCGAGGCGGGCGGCGAGGTCCCGTTCCGCCGGCAAGTCCTCGAAAAAGCCAGCGAGGAGAAGCGCGACGACCTCCTCATAGCTATGACGCCCAGCAAGATCGTCGAGGGAATGCCCGCGGATGATCAGCCGTCCGGCCAGGCCATCCACATCGGACATCACGGTTTCGGTGGCAACGACATCATCCAATCCGTTGTTCATCAGGATCACTCCACCTTGCACTCCAACTGAGATTGCGGTGAGAATTCTCCCAGGATATATTGACGTCAATCTTGATCGAAATCGTCAATGTATCGCCATGAGCTGGATCACCTCCGAGCAGGCGCTCGCTATCCTGAAAGTCCAGCCGCAGACGCTCTATGCCAATGTCAGTCGCGGCAAGATCCGTACGCGGCCAAGCCCTGAGGACACCCGTCGCAGCCTCTATCATGGCGATGACGTCAAGGCTCTGGCGAGCCGCAATGCCGGCAGGCGCAGCGTCGCCGAGGTGGCGACCCACACCATTTCCTTCGGCGAGCCGGTGCTCGCGTCCGGCATCTCGACCATTGCCGAGGGCCGGCTGTGGTATCGCGGCGAGGATGCGGCAGCGATGGCCGAACACGCCACGCTGGAGACGGTCGCCGCCCTGCTCTGGCAGGCCGAACGGGTCACCTTCGAGGCGCCACCCACCGCCCGAGGGACGCCGGTGCCCTCCAATCCCTTCGAGGCGGGCCTGCTCGCTCTTGCCCGGCGGGCCAGTCATGATTTTCCGACCGGTGGGCGCTCCCGCACCATGCTCCGCCGCGAGGCGGCCGGCCTCGTCGGCACGCTTGCCACCGCCACGCTCGGCGGCACAGCCCAGGCTGGTCTGCCGCTGCATGAGCGCGTCGCGCAGGCCTGGAAAGCGCCTGGCGCCTTAGACCTGATCCGCCGCGTGCTGGTACTGCTCGCCGACCACGAGCTCAACGCCTCCACCTTCGCCGCCCGCACCGCCGCCTCCACCGGTGCACCGCTCGCCGCCGGCCTGCTGGCCGGCCTCTCGACCCTGGCCGGGCCCCTACATGGCGGCGCCGCGCTCGGCGTGCAGGCCCTTGCCGACGCCACCGGCCGCATCGGCGCGCGCCGCGCCGTGCACGACTGGCTCTCCCGCGGTCACCGCCTGCCCGCCTTCGGCCACCCGCTCTATCCGGAGGGCGATGTTCGGGCTCAAGCCCTGCTGGCGCAGTTCGAGCTGCCCGCCGCCTTCGCCGAGTTGCGCGAGGCGGTCGCCGCCCTCAGCGACGAGCCACCCAATGTCGACTTCGCCCTCGCCGCCCTGGCCGATGCCTGCCGCCTGCCCGCCAACGCCCCGCTCGCCTTGTTCGCCATCGCCCGCTCGGTGGGCTGGATCGCCCATATGCTGGAGCAGACGGAGCGCGGCGGCCTGATCCGGCCGCGGGCGCAGTATGACGGGCCGGCGTTGAAGGACGTAACACGAAGCCTCCCCCACGGAGCTGGGGGAGGCTCAGGTCGCGCTTAAAAATCACGTTTTGTTCTCCTTACCCCTTGGCTTGACGTTACGTCCCCGTTATCGTGGCGTTACGGGCATGGGGAAGGCCAATGGTATCGCGCGTCTCTACGGTAGCGTTCGAGGGAGTGGAGGCCCGCAAGGTCGACGTGCAGGTGCAACTCATGCAGGGCTCGGTCGCCTTCACCATCGTCGGCCTGCCGGACAAGGCGGTGTCCGAGGCGCGTGAGCGGGTGCGTTCGGCGCTGGTGGCCTCCGGCCTGGCGCTGCCGGGCAAGCGCATCACCGTGAACCTCGCGCCAGCCGACCTCCCCAAGGAGGGAGCGCATTTCGACCTGCCCATCGCCCTCGGCGTGATGGCGGCGATCGGCGCCATTCCCCATGATGCGCTGGAGGCCTATTGCGTGCTCGGCGAATTGGCGCTGGACGGCACCATCACTGCCGTGGCGGGGGTGCTGCCGGCTGCCGTCGCCGCCAATGGCAAGGGTCTCGGCCTGATCTGCCCCGCCGCTTGCGGCCCGGAAGCCGCCTGGGCCGGCCCGGACATGGACATCCTGGCGCCGCGCTCGCTGATCCAGCTTGTCAACCATTTCAAGGGCACGCAGCTGCTCTCGCGCCCGCAGCCGCGCATCGCGGCGGCACCGCATGCCATGCCCGACCTCAAGGATATCAAGGGCCAGGAGACCGCCAAGCGCGCGCTGGAAGTCGCGGCCGCCGGCGGACACAATCTCCTGATGATCGGCCCTGCCGGCTCCGGCAAGTCCATGCTGGCGGCGCGCCTGCCCTCGATCCTGCCGCCCCTGGTGGCGAGCGAGCTCCTGGAAGTCTCGATCATCCATTCGGTGGCCGGCCAGCTCGCCGGCGGCGAATTGACCGGCCGCCGGCCTTTTCGCGCCCCGCATCACTCCGCCTCGATGCCGGCGCTGATCGGCGGCGGCAGCACCGCCCGGCCTGGCGAGGTTTCGCTTGCCCATAATGGCGTGCTCTTCCTCGATGAGATGCCGGAATTCACGCCCTCAACGCTCGATGCCCTACGGCAACCGCTGGAATCGGGCGAGGCGGTGATCGCCAGGGCCAATGCCCGCGTCACCTATCCCGCCCGCATCCAGCTCGTGGCGGCGATGAACCCGTGCCGATGCGGCAAGGCCAACGATCCCGGCTTTGCCTGCCGGCGCGGCCCGGTGGAGCGCTGCGCCGCCGACTACCAGGCCCGCATCTCCGGCCCGCTGCTCGACCGCATCGACATCGTCATCGAGGTGCCGGCCGTCTCGGCCGCCGACCTCATCCTGCCGCCGCCCAGCGAAGGTTCTGCCGAGGTCGCGGCCCGCGTCGCCGAAGCGCGGCAGCGGGCGGGCGAGCGCTACCATCGCCTCGGCCTGCCCGAGGCCTCCACCAATGCCAGCGTGCCGGTTTCGATTGTCGAAGAGGTCGCCAAGCCCGATGCCGCCGCCACCAAGCTGCTGCGCGATGCCTCGGAAGCCATGCGCCTCTCGGCCCGCGGCTTCCACCGCGTGCTCAGGGTTTCGCGCACCCTCGCCGATCTCGACGGCGAGGCGGATGTGGGGCGGATCCATATCGCCGAGGCGCTGAGTTATCGGGCAAGGACGGATCGGGCCACGGTGCTGGCGTAGATTCCCAGGTGCGGACATCACAGCGACATGCTTGCATGTCGCTGTGATGTCCGCGCACCCGGAAGTATAGATGAGCAACCCCGCCAGCCGACTCGCCACCGCCCTGATCGCCTTTGTCGCAGCGCTCTCCGTGGTTCTGCGTGTCTATATCGTCGTCGGCGGCGTCATGGCCGAGGGACGCTCCTTCCTCGATGGTCTCGTCCTCGTCTTCAGTTATTTCACGATCCAGACAAATGCGATCGTGGCGGCGGTCGCCGCCGCCTGCGCCCTCTCCGGCCGGCATGACAGCTTCCTCACCCGGCCGCAGACGCTCGCCGCCGTCACCGTCTATATCGTCATCGTCGGCGTGATCCACGCCGTGCTCCTGGCGGGCCTCAGGCAGCTCTCCGGCCTCGCCGTCGTCGTCGATATCGGCCTGCACCGCGTGGTGCCGGCGCTGTTCACGCTCTATTGGTTGGCCTTCGTCCCCAAGGGAAGGCTCGCCTGGCGCGACCCGCTGTCCTGGCTGATCTTTCCGGCGCTCTATGTCGCCTATTCGCTGATCTACGGCGCCCTCTCGGGCCGCTATCTCTATCCTTTCGCCAACGTGCCGGTGCTCGGCTATCCCCGCGCTCTCGGCAATGCCGGACTGATCCTGCTGGCCTTCTACATCCTCGGCCTCGCCATCGTGACACTTGATCGCATCTGGCCCCGCCAGAGCCTGTCCGGCGTCTAGAACCGCCTGATTATGTTACGATCGGGCCGTCACAAATCTTTCTGCAATCTGTGATGAAGAAGAGACGGTGCAGGGATTCGGGCAGGGGCCGCAGATGCCGACGACGACGCCGAAAGGCTTTCTAGCGAAGATCGATCCGCGCGGCTGGAGCGGCAGGCTGCCGGGCGGCATCATGCCCGGAATTCTCCCGGTGCCGCCGCGGCGGCTCAAGCCGGCCTTGCGCCAGCGCCGTCTGGAGAATATCGGTCTGCCGATGACCCTCGGACGTATCGGCTCCCTCGAAGTGCGGCTCGCGCAGACCGCCAAGGACGTGAAGCAGGCCCAGAAGCTGCGCTATCGGGTCTTCTATGAGGAGATGGCCGCCATCCCCAACACGCTGTCGCTGGTCTCACGGCGCGACCGCGACGAATACGACACGCTCTGCGACCACTTGCTGGTGATCGACCATGCCGCTGCGCCCGATGTCCCCGGTAAGCCGGGCGGCCAGGTGGTCGGGACTTACCGCCTGCTGCGCCAGGAGATCGCCGAGCGCCACGGCGGCTTCTACTCGGCCTCCGAATATGCGGTCGAGCCGCTGATCACCAGCCACCCGGGCAAGAATTTCCTTGAGCTCGGCCGTTCCTGCGTGCTCCCCGCCTATCGCAACAAGCGCACGGTGGAACTGCTCTGGCACGGCATCTGGACCTATGTGCTGCATCACAAGATCGACGTGATGCTGGGCTGCGCCAGCCTGGAGGGCACCGAGCCGAGCCGCCTCGCGCTGCCGCTCGCCTTCCTGCACCACCACGCGCCGGCCGAGGGCGAATGGCGCGTCAAGGCGGTGCCGGAGCGCTACATCTCGATGAACCGCATCGCCAGGGAGGGCGTCGACGTCAAGCGGGCGCTCCAGGCCCTGCCGCCGCTGATCAAGGGGTATCTCCGCCTCGGGGCCAGCTTCGGCGATGGCGCGGTGATCGACCACCAGTTCGGCACCACCGACGTGCTGGTGGTGCTGCCGGTCGAGAAGATCAATGCGCGCTATGTGGAGCATTTCGGCGCGGGCGCGGAACGGCACGCGGCGTAGGCTGGGAGCGCGGGCGTCCATCGGTGTGCCGGTCTTCAGACCGGCACCTTGCAACCAGGGTAAGGTCGAGGGCATGCCGGTCTGAAGACCGGCACACCGATAGCGTCGCGTTTCCAAGAGCCCGCTGGGAAGCCGGCGCTCCCGGCTATGCCGCCAGGCCGCGCTTCCTGAGCAGCGCCTCGGGCCGGGGATCATGCCCGCGGAAATCCCGGTACGCCTTCGCGGCGTCCTGCTTGTTGCCGGCCGAATAGACGAATTCCTTCAGCTTGCGGGCCGTTTCCGCATCGAAGATATCCCCTGCCCCGACGAAGGCGTCGAAGCCGTCGGCATCCAGCACTTCCGACCAAAGGTAGGAATAATAGGCCGAGGAATAGCCCTCGCCCGAGAAGACATGCTGGAAATGCGGCGGGCGATGGCGCATCACCATCGCCTTGGGCATGTCGATCTCCTTCAGGACCTTGGTCTCGAAGGCGCCGGCATCGAAGCCCTCGGTGCTCTCGAGCAGGTGCATTTCGAGGTCCACCAGCGCGGAGGAGACATATTCCACCGTGGCGAAGCCCTGGTTGAAGGTGCGGCTGGCGAGCAGGCGGTCGAGCAGCGCCTTGGGCATCGGCTCGCCCGTCTTGTAATGCACGGCGTAGCGCTCCAGCACCTGCGGCTGCTCCAGCCAGTGCTCGTAGAGCTGGGAGGGGAACTCCACGAAGTCACGCACCACGCTGGTGCCCGACAGCAGTGGATAGGTCACGTTCGACAACAGGCCATGCAGGCCGTGACCGAGCTCGTGGAACAGCGTGCGGGCATCGTCGAAGGAGAGCAGCGTCGGCTCGCCGGCGGCGCCGCGGGCGAAGTTCATGACATTGACGATGATCGGCTTGATCTCGCCATTGAGCTTTTCCTGGCTGCGGAAGGCGCTCATCCAGGCGCCGCTGCGCTTGGAGGAACGGGCGAAATAATCGCCATAGAACAGGCCGACGCTCTTGCCCGCGCTGTCCGTCACCTCGAAGGCACGCACGTCGGGATGATAGACCGGCACGTCCTTGCGCTCGGTGAAGGTGATGCCGAACAGGCGGCTGGCGGTGTCGAAGGCCGCTTCGATGATCTTGTCGAGCTGCAGGTAGGGCTTCAGCTCGGTCTCATCGAGCTCATATTGCTGCTTGCGCTTCCTCTCGGCGTAATAGCGCCAGTCCCAGGCCGAGACCTCGATATTGTCACCCTGCTCGGCGGCAAGCTTCTGCAGGCCCTCGCGCTCGATCAGCGCCTGCTTGCGGGCGGGCTTCCACACCGAGCGCAGGAGATCCATCGCCGCTTCGGGCGTCCCAGCCATGGAATCGTCGAGCCGGTAATGGGCGAAGGTCTCGTAGCCCAGGAGCTTGGCCCGCTCGGCGCGCAAGGCCACCACTTCGGCGATGATGGCTCGGTTGTCGGTGGCGCCGCCGCCTTCGCCCCGGGCGAGCCAGGCCTTGAAGGCGGTCTCGCGCAGGTCACGCCGGGCCGAGAATTGCAGGAAAGGCTCGATAAGCGAGCGCGACAGCGTGACGATATGGCCGCTCTCGCCGCGATCGGTGGCAGCGCCGGCGCTGGCGGCGACCAGGAAGTCGGGCAGGCCGGCCAGATCGGCCTCGCCGTCGAGCTTCATCACCCAGGATTTCTCGTCATTGAGCACATTCTGGCCGAACTGCGTGCCGAGGCTGGCGAGCCGCTCGGAAATGGCGGCGAGGCGCTGCTTGACGTCCTCCGGCCTGCCGGCGCCGGCGCGACGAAAGGCCATGTGATAGCGCTCCAGCACGCGCAGCTGCTCGGCAGAGAGGCTGAGGCTGTCGCGCTTGGCGTAAACCGCATCGATGCGGCGGAACAGCTTGTCGTTGAGATAGATCGCCGTGTGATGGCGCGAGAGGATCGGCGCCATGTCGCGCTCGATCGCCTGGATGTCCTCGTTGGTGTTGGAACCGGCGAGGTTGAAGAACACCGAAGCGACCCGGTCGAGTGCCTGGCCGGAGCGCTCGAAGGCACCGAGCGTGTTGTCGAACGTCGGCTCCTCCACACTGTCGGCAATCCCGGCGATCTCGGCCTTGTTCGTCGCCAGCGCGGCATCGAAGGCGGGCCGGTAATGCTCGGTCCGGATCTCGGCGAAGGGCGGTGCGCCGAAGGGGGCGGACCAAGGGGCAAGCAGGGGATTGCTGTCAGCGGACATGAAGGGCTCTCGATTCGTTGCCGGCTCTTATAGCAGCCGAACTTCCATCGACCGAGATATGCATTATGGTCCGATTTGTGGAGGCCACCATGACCGACGACAAGGATCCCGCGACACCTGCCGACTCGAAGCTGACGCGCACCAAGCAGCTGTGGGCGCAAGCCGGCAAGTTCCTGACCGGCCGAGTGGCACGGCCCGAAAGCGACCGCTTACCGCCCGGTCAGCATCTCGTGAGGGACTGGCCGGTGCTCGATCTCGGCGTGCAGCCGCAGGTGAACCGGCAGACCTGGCAGCTCGACGTGTTCGGCGCGGTCGAAAATCCGATCGTCTGGGATTTTGAAGCCTACTCCGCCCAGCCGCAGAGTACGGAAGTGTGCGACATCCACTGCGTCACCACCTGGTCGCGCTATGACAACCGCTTCGAAGGCCTGTCTACGCAGGCGCTGGCCGAGATCGTCAGGCCCAAAGCCGAGGCCAGCCATGTCGTGCTGCATTCCTCCGACGGCTACACCACCAATCTCTCGCTGCAGGATTTCCTCGGCGACGACGTGCTGATCGCCCACACTTGGAACGGCGCCCCGCTTTCACGCGAACATGGCGGCCCCGTGCGCCTCGTGGTGCCCCGCCTCTATTTCTGGAAAAGCGCCAAGTGGCTCAGCCGCATCGAATTCGCCACCCGCGACAAGCCGGGATTTTGGGAGCTGCGCGGCTATCACAACCGTGGGGATCCATGGCGGGAGGAGCGCTACAGCGCTTGAGGCTCAGGGAGCGTTCCCTGTTCTGTTCGCCCCATGGAAAAGGCGGCCGGGCGTGGGCGCACGGCCCTCTGAAACGAGGGAAAAGCACGCCGAATTTGTGAGGCATTTACTTATTAAACGGCGATGACATTCGATCTGTTTTCTTTTAAGACGCCATTATTCGTATTTATGACCTTAAATGGCCGACTTATCTAGGCGATAGCGAAATCGCTAGGGAACTTGTCTGGCCTTGGACGATTGTAATGCCCGAATCGCAACAGGACGGCCGCGAATTGCCGGAGGAAGGGCGGGCTATTCGATGGAGTTCGGGAATGCCAACTAAAGCGCTGTTATCCAACCATCTTGGGGGCTTCCTGCAGGGCCAGAGCCGTCGTGGGCTTTATCCCGCGATCATCGCCGGGTTCCAAAGCGCCATCGCCGAGAAGGTGCTCAAGCCTGGCGATATCCTGCCTCCGGAGCGCGATCTCAGTGCGACGCTCGGTGTCTCGCGCAATCTCGTTCGTCGTGCGCTGCATGCGCTGGAAGGCGAGGGTATCCTGGTGACGCGCCATGGTTCCGGAACTGTCGTATCGCAGGATTTCCGCCGTTCCACCAATTCCATCCTCGGCTTCTCGGAGGAAACACGCCGGCGCGGCATGCACCCCAGCAGCCGGGTCATTCGTGACGTTGTTCGGGTGCCGACAATACCCGAAATACGCGAGCTTGGCCTGGCGATCGACGGCGACATCAGGGAACTCGTGCGCGTTCGCCTGGCCGACGACGTGCCCGTGGCGGTGGAGATCGCTCTTCTGCCGGCCTGGACCATCGAACTCAGCTTCGATGGCAGCGGGCAATCGCTCTATGAAGCCATGGAGGCACGAGGAACCCGGCCTGTGCGGGTGCTGCAGGAGATCAGCGCTACCGCTGCCGATGCCGTCGTCGTCGGGGGTCTCGACATTCGACCGGGCAGTCCAGTGCTAAAAATCACCCGCAAGGGGTTGGATGCCTCAAATATCGTGGTGGAATTCACCACGTCCTATTACCCTGCCGATCAGTATATCTGGCTGACGGAACTACGGCGTTGAGAGTATTCCTGCGAGGCCGAGCGCAACAGAATTTGCCATCCCGGCTGTACCAAAGCAAAAGTCGGGGCGACTGTGTATTTAATCGGATGGGAGAGCGCTCCGACGGCGGCGCGGCCGGTTGAGACAGGCCGAACTGGTTGGCGGCGGCTTAAAGCGTTTTGCGACTTGACGAAATCGGCAAGAATCGCAAAGACGCGTCGAAACAAGGAGATAAGGGATCGTTAAAAAATAAGTGCATCAAGCGCGACGCTTGCGCCTCTCCTGCTCCCTGAACACCGGCTTGCCGATGCACTGAATTCTTCAACGATACCCAAGTGTCAGCCTCTTTCGCTTTCCCACCGCAACGCGCAAACGCTCTCGTTCCCACGCCCTTTCCGGCTGGGTTGATGAGGAGACCGGGCGATGGCGGCTGCGGAGCAGCCGTGAAAGCAAGATCATGGAAGATGCAGGCCGCACTGTCGGTGCAGGCCGCCATCGCCCCGTTCCGGTTGCCTGGCCCGCTGACAAGGCGTGCAAGGCCACCTGTTTTTCCGCCTTCCGAAGGCGGAGGCGAGCCGGGAGCGGATGGCACGGACCATCCGAACCTGAGCCAGCCGGCTCGGTGAAGGGGCTCAGCGCTGCAGTCCTGGCCGGACAGTGGCATGAGCCGTCTTCACCGCATCGGCGGGACGTGGGGACGAAGGCGTTGACGGGCTCAAGCCCGTCACGCTCCGTCCAGGGATCTTGATCGCGTGGTCTTTCCATCGCGTGGCACTTCCATGGGGTGCCGATCCCGTCTGTCCCGCTCATCACCCCCTGGAAGCCGGCTTCGAGAGAAGCAGGACCGCCGTGCGCCTGCCACTTGGATAGGCTGTCGGGGTGGATGGAGGCGTTCGGAGCCGGGTTGATCATACACCGACCGCTGACGCCTCATTCCGTTAGGGAATAAAACATGGGAGCGAATGAAAGTCAATACTAGTTCTGTGTTTGTCCCGCGCAATCGGGTGAATGCCCTTATGGTCATCCCGTGCACACTACGCTACCCGGTGATGTGGCGCAGTCAGACCCAACAAGCGTTCGGTCTGACTGCGAGGCGGCATGGCATGCCGCATCGCGTCCGGGATGACCATGAAAGCCTTCGCCCGTTTACCCTGTCTTTTTGTGCTCATTCCGCCGAAGGAGGATGCCAGGCAGGGTGCTGTCGATTGATCCGGTCGCTGACGAGCGGTTTGACCGGGTAACCAAGGGATCGTTTAAGATCAAGCGCTTCAAGCGCCGCGCCTCTCTCGCACTCCCGACACCGGCTTGCCGGTTCACTTATTTTCTAACGGCCCGTAAGGTCAAAACAGCGGTTAAGCTTAAACGCGCTTTGCTCTATAGCGTTTTGCGATTTGACGGAATCGGCAAGAATCGCAAAGACGCGTCGAAACAAAGAGTTAGAGTAAAAATGCGTTTGCGCCTAAACGCGTTTTGCTCTAGTGATAGGTGACCTGCCCGCCCGCCATGGACGCCCCGAGGAAGCCGTTTCCACAGTACATCTGTTGCAACTCGACACGGAAACGCTGACGAGCCTGCATCTCGCTCGAATACTTCACCAGATCGCCGCACAAGCCAGGCAGGGAAGCGGTCGTTTTGACGCTCAGCCTTTTCATGATGTTACGCAGATGGGCCTTCACCGTCCTCTCGCGCAAGCGGAGCCGCGCGGCGATCTCGGCATTGGACAGGCCCAGGCCGACAGCTTCGATAATCGCGAGTTGGCGAGGCGTGGCACCCGTAAGCCCGCCGAGGCCCGGAGAGATCTCGCAAGCCCGGTCGACATGCAAGGCCGTGGCGACGCCCGCCCTAGCTTCGGCGCCTGGCGGCACGAAATTACCGCCCATCATGACCACCCGGGTTGCTGCCACAACGACGTCGACGCTGTCGCGGCTGCAGAGCCAGCCCTTGACGCCGAGGCGCGAGGCCCGCGCGCGATCGTCGACATTGTGCCGATCGGAAATCAGAATGATCCGGGGCATCGCCAACTTGGGGCCGTGGTAGATGGTTTGCAATTGCTCGAAAGTGGCTTGATCCAATATCAGGATGCCCTTATGTGGGCTCGCTCCGCCGCGGGCACGGAACCAATCGGACAAGTCAGCAAACCCTTCGACGGTTTCCCGCGGAAATTCCGACGCCAGGACGGTTTCCATGCAACCGCGCATCAGAGAGCTTTTATTTATCAGTTGGATAGTGGTAATATTCATGGTCTGGTCCATTTTCGTGACTCTTTTCAAAGAGTTTCATCTTTTGAACAGTACGGTTCTTTTACGTTCGACCACGACGTGAAAAGACCACTGTACGTTTTCTGTGACTTTAGTTCACTTGAACAACGTAGATTCCACAGCGTTAGCTTGCACACTGTGGGTTTCCACACTTCCAAGATAGTCTCGTAACGGAACTGACAAAACTGCTCAGTTCGAACGTCAGCTCTAATCCAAAAGTAGCAAAATTTATGCTATTCGGACATTTCAGTATTTTTATATTACGCAACGGCATTTGGGGCGATATATCCAGTGATATCGCCGGAGACTGCTTAGCAGAACTCTTGCTTTGCAAGTCCGTATGCGGCCATCTACTTTGCGCGCCGCACGCGCTTGGTCTGATACACTCGTAAACCACACAAGAACCAATTCTGTCAAGTGGCACCCATAGGTAATTAGTGGTATCTGGATCAGGCCACATGGCGCGTTTGAACGATGCAGGTATGTCGTCTTGCAAATCGATGATGAGATCAAATCCTCGGCCAAAGGTACTCCATCAATCAGCCGGTATTAAATACGTGGATCGATTTGTATGACTGTTTAACTAAATAGACGTTTGAAGGTCAATGCCTCATAGTTACCTTTTAAAACATTACTGTATCATAACGCATATTATACGTAATTATAGGCCGAGAGTGAATGAACTCCCGTGACATGGTGACATAATTGCTATGGCGTCAAAGTTCCTTACTGAATCCGGTCGGCCGTGACCGGAAACTGGCGGACCGATATATTGGCGCTTGAGTGGTCTCATTGAACCGTCCGGCGACGCTGGGCACGGACAGGTCGCCGACCCCCCCCCCCCGCTGGATATCTCGGAGGTGTGCGACTATCCCCTTTGCAATGCCTCCCTGGCGGGAAGAGCGATATCACGGCGGAGATTAGAGGGGTCTTTCCCGCTTTACCCTGGCTGCGAAACACGCAGATCGGCAGTGGTGCCGCCCCCGAAATCGCCTGCGCACTCACACATGGAGGAGCATGGCCATACCGTTCGCGATGCGGTATGTCATGCCGCGCCGCAGACAGGGGATCGTAATCTGAGAGAACTCCATTCTCCCGGATCTGTACAGCATCCCTACGATGTAGCGCGCCCGGAAGGACAGACAAGCCCATATGCGACGGCCCTGCCGAAATTGGGGAGGGCGCCCCAATCTTTCAGGTAATTTACTTATCCGACCTCAGTGACATAGGATCGATCTGCTTTTAGAATTTAACTATTCGCGTTTCGGATCCTCGACGGTAGGCGTTGACCGGCGACATCAATATCGCCGGTAAACTCGTCGGAACCGTGATCAATCTTCGCACTCAAATCGCATCGGTGCGGCCGCGCATTACCGGACAAATGGGCGGCTATCCGATGGAGTTCAGGAATGCCGACCAAAGCGCTCTTATCCAGCCATCTTAACGGTTTTCTGCAAGGCCAGACTCGGCGGGAACTCTATCCCGCGATCGTCGCCGGGTTTCAAAGCGCCATTACTGAGAGGGTGCTGAAGCCAGGCGATGTCCTGCCGCCGGAACGCGATCTCAGTGCGACGCTCGGTGTCTCGCGCAATCTCGTTCGCCGCGCACTCCAGACCCTGGAAGGCGAGGGTATCCTGGTGACGCGCCATGGTTCCGGAACCGTCGTGTCGCAAGATTTCCGCCGTTCCACCAACTCCATCCTCGGCTTCTCGGAGGAAACACGCCGGCGCGGCATGCACCCCAGCAGCCGGGTTATTCGCGATGTCGTTCGGGTGCCGACAATACCCGAAATACGCGAACTGGGCCTGGCGATCGACGGCGACATCCGGGAGCTCGTACGCGTCCGCCTGGCCGATGACGTGCCAAGGGTGGTGGAGATCGCTCTTCTGCCGGCCTGGGCCATCGAACTTAGCTTCGATGGCAAGGGACAATCGCTCTATGAAGCCATGGAGGCACGAGGGACCCGGCCCGTGCGGATCCTGCAAGAGATCAGCGCTACGGCGGCTGAAACCATCGTTGCCGAAGGTCTCGACGTTCAGCCCGGCAGTCCGGTGCTGAAAATCATCTGGAAAGGACTGGATGCCTCAAATATCGTGGTGGAATTCACCACGTCCTATTACCCTGCCGATCAGTATATCTGGCTTACGGAGCTGCGGCGTTGAGAACGATCCTGTAAGTCCGAGTTCGACTGAACCGGCTCGCCGCATCGGCTCAGTGGTAGGTCACTTGTTCACTCGCGGAGCGCTCGCCGCGGAGACCCTCTCCCCAATACATTCGCTCCAACTCGACACGGAAGCGCCGACGAGCCTGCATTTTACTGGAATGCTTCACCAGATCCTCGCACACGCTGGCGAGGGACGCGGCAGTTTTGACGCACAGCCTTTTCATGAGGCTGCGCAGATGGGCCTTCACCGTCTCCTTGCGCAGGCGGAGTCGTGCAGCGATCTCGGCATTGGAAAGACCGAGACCCACGGCCTCGATAATCGCGAGCTGGCGAGGGGTAGCACCCGAAAGCCTGCCGAAATGCCCGGAGGCCCCGAAAACCTGCTCGCAATTCACAGCCGCTGCGGCCTCCGCCTTGGCCTCGCAGCTCGTCGGCACAAAAATACCGCCCGACATGGCCACCCGGGTTGCCGCCACCACTGCGTCGACACCGTCGCGCGTGGAGATCCAGCCTTTCACGCTGAGCCGCGAGGCCTGCGCAAGATTGCCGGCATTGTGATAATCGGAAATCACGATAATCTGGGGCATCTCGCACTTGGGCCCGTGATAGACGGTTTGTAATTGCTCGAAAGCGCCTTGGTCCAATATCAGGATACTCTGGCGCGGGTTATATCCGCCCGAGGCGCGGAACCAATCAGACAAAGTCGCAAATCCATCGACAGCTTCCCGTGAAAACGCCGAAGACAGGACAGCCTCCATGCAATCACGCATCAGAGATCTTTTAGTTACTAACTGTATAGAGGTAGCCTTCACGATCCGCTGCATCATACGTTTCTTTTTCATAGAGTTTCTTACTTAAACAACGCTGATTTTTTACTTATCGTACACCGTAGAAAGAGTACCATGCGTATTTACTAACCACGTTCGTCCAAAAAATAACGGATGTACTGGTCCTGCTTAATTTAATAAGTAAGATTTATTTGAAAATAAGTTCGCGACCAAAATTATGCATTCGCGTTCCACTCTGGTTACAGAGTTCCGGCAAAAACGATTGGTATTGTATCTAATAACTAAATTTATTCTGTCACTAACACCCATAAGAGCCGGCAAGCAGGTTGTTTACTCAAGAAGTTACTTGGACAAGAACCTTACTCTACCAACTCGTACGTGCTTTCTACTTTATGTAACACTGTCCGTTGTTGTCTTGATGCACCGTAAACCACATGAGAACCAATTCTGTCAAGCGCCGCCCATGCATAATTAGTGGTATCTGGATCAGGCCACGTGAGACGTGAGAATGATGCGAGCATGTCGCCTTACAGATCGCAATATGATGTTAATTCTTCCCGTGAGAATACTTCATCGATCGGGAATACTAAGTCCCCGGTCGTTTTTGTATGACAAATTTTATTAGCAGATGCTCTAAAGGCTATACATTAAATTTATACTTTGATGCATTACTGTAATACCACTTATATTAGCGTTTCTATACGCAATATTTGAGGCCGTATGTTAATGTAATATCGTTATATATCGATATAATTACTTAGATGTCCAAGTTTCTTACTGAATTCTGTCAACCGTGACTCGAACGTGACGGATCGGTATATTGGTGCTTGAATGGTCTCATTGCGGCCGTCCGGCACCCCATAGCGACGCTGGCCCGGCGGCCGTTGGAGCCTCTACGCCGGCTGAGCCTCATCAAGCTCCCGAAGCAGCGACAATGACGGGTTGCCCCAAGGCGGGAGTACGAAAATCGAGCCCGCGGCCGGCGGGAGCCGCCGAGGCGAGAGCCTCGGCCAGCAGGCGCGGCGGCGCATCGATGGCGTCGTCGGCGAGCGGAAAGGTGCCGTGGTGGATGGCGAGGCTCACCTGCGATTCCAGCGTGAGGCTGGCTGCCAGGGCTTCGGCCGGATCCATATGCACCGGGCTCATGAACCAGCGCGGCTCATAGGCGCCGATCGGGATGAGGGAGAGCGTCATCGGGCCGAAATGCCGGCGAATCGCCGCAAAATGCGCGCCGTCGCCGCTGTCGCCCGCGAAATAGATCCGGCCCAGCGCGGTCTCCAGCACGAAGCCACCCCACAGCGCGGCGTTGCGATCGAAGGGGCCGCGCGCCGAGAAATGTTCCGCCGGGACAAAGGTCGCGCGCAGTCCGAACTCTTGATGGCTCTGGCCCCAATCGAGCTCCACCACCCGCCCCGAGGGCACGGACCTGCCGGTCCTGAGACCGGTGAGGATCAGGGGATCGTCGCGACCCACCAGCGCCGCCAAGGTCGAGCGGTCGAGGTGGTCGTAATGGTTGTGGCTGAGCAGGACGAGGTCGATCGGCGGCAGGTCCGCCAAGGCAAAAGCCGGATCGCGCACACGCTTGACGCCCAGCCACGGCAAGGGTCCGGCCGTCCGCGACAGCATCGGATCGGTCAGAATGTTGAGCCCGGCCAGCTGGAGCAGCACGGTGGCATGCCCGATCAGCGCGGCGCGGATGGTGCCGTCATCCACCCTGTCCGGCGGCGGGGCGGCCTGGATGGGCTCCAGGCGCTTGGGCCAGCGGGCACGGCGGCGCGTCAGCATCCATTTCAGGACCGAGGCAAATCCATGCGCGTCCGGCCCAGAGAGATTGCTGAAGCGCCTGCCGTCGAAGGGCGCGGGGCCAAGCCCGGCTGGAACGGGAGCATGCATGGCCTCAGGCATCCCCCGGCAATTCGATCGCCAGGATTTCGATGTCCTGCCCCGCGACCTCGGCGACATCGCCGACCCGCTTGCCGGCAAGAGCCCTTGCCATCGGCGAGACATAGGAGATCGATCCCTGCCGGGGGTCGGCCTCATCCTCGCCGACGATGGTGAAGGCTTGGCGGCGGCCGTCGCCTCGCTCGAAGGTCACACGGATGCCGAAGCCGGCCTCCCCGACACTGCGCGGCACGGTCAGCTGCGCGGTCTTGGCCCGCTCGGCGAAATAGACGAGATCGCGCAGGGCCATCGCGGCCTCGCGCCGGCGTTCGTTCACATCCTCGATCGCCTGCGCCCGATCATGGGCGGCCCGCGCCTCGGCCAACGCAGCCTCCAGCAACGCCAGTCCTCGCGCGGTAACAAGGTTGGGGTGAGGCGAGACGGGACGATCGGGAAGCTCGACTTCCGAGGCGGTCGCCGCGCTGTCCTCGCGGGTGAATGCAACGCTCATCCGGCCAGCCTAGCCATCCACCTTCAGGGCGGCGATGAAGGCTTCCTGCGGGATATCGACCTTGCCGAACTGCCGCATCTTCTTCTTGCCTTCCTTCTGCTTCTCCAGAAGCTTGCGCTTTCTGGTGATGTCGCCGCCATAGCACTTGGCGGTGACGTCCTTGCGCAAGGCGCGGATGGTCTCGCGAGCGATGATCTTGGCGCCGATAGCGGCCTGGATCGGGATGACGAACATGTGCTGGGGGATGAGGTCCTTCAGCTTCTCGCACATCGCGCGGCCGCGGCTCTCCGCCCGGTCGCGGTGCACCAGCATGGAAAGCGCGTCCACCGGCTCGGCATTGACCAGGATCTGCATCTTGACGAGATCGCCCTCGCGGTAATCCGTGAGGTGATAGTCGAAGGAGGCGTAGCCCTTCGACACCGATTTCAGGCGGTCGTAGAAGTCGAACACCACCTCGTTGAGCGGCAGGTCGTACTGCACCATGGCGCGCTTGCCGACATAATTGAGGTCGACCTGCACGCCGCGCCGATCCTGGCAGAGCTTGAGGATCGAGCCGAGGTAGTCGTCCGGCGTCAGGATGGTGGCGCGGATCCAGGGCTCCTCGATCGAGGCGATTTTCACCACGTCCGGCATGTCGACCGGGTTGTGCAGCTCGATCTGCGCACCGTCGGTCATGTTGATCTTGTAGATCACCGAGGGGGCGGTGGCGATCAGGTCGAGATTGAACTCGCGCTCCAGGCGCTCCTGGATGATCTCGAGATGCAGCAGGCCGAGGAAGCCGCAGCGAAAGCCGAAGCCGAGCGCGGCGGAGGATTCCATCTCGAAGGAGAACGAGGCATCGTTGAGGCGAAGGCGCCCCATCGCGGCGCGCAGATCCTCGAAATTGGCGGCGTCCACCGGAAAGAGGCCGCAGAACACCACGGGCTGCGCCGGCTTGAAGCCTGGCAGCGGCTGCACATTGTTCTTGCGATCGTCGGTGATGGTGTCGCCGACGCGGGTATCGGCCACTTCCTTGATGGAGGCGGTGATGAAACCGATCTCGCCGGGGCCGAGCGCCTCGATATTCTGCATCTTCGGCCGGAAGACGCCGAGACGGTCGACCTCGTAATGCGCGTCGGTGCCGATCATCTTGATGCGCTGGCCCTTCTTCAGGGTGCCGTCGAAGATGCGCACCAGCACCACGACGCCGAGATAGGCATCGTACCAGCTGTCCACCAGCAGTGCCTTGAGCGGGGCCTCGCGGTCGCCCTTGGGTGGGGGCAGGCGGTTGACGATGGCTTCCAGCACCAGGTCGATGTTGAGGCCGGTCTTGGCCGAAATCGGCACCGCCTCGGAAGCATCGATGCCGATCACATCCTCGATCTGCTGCTTGATGCGGTCGGGCTCGGCCGCCGGCAGGTCGATCTTGTTGAGCACCGGCACGAGCTCATGATTGGCGTCGATGGCGTGGTAGACATTGGCGAGGGTCTGCGCCTCCACACCCTGCGAGGCGTCCACCACCAGGAGCGAGCCCTCGCAGGCCGCCAGCGAGCGCGAGACCTCATAGGCGAAGTCGACATGGCCGGGCGTATCCATCAGGTTGAGGATATAGTCCTTGCCGTTCTGGGCGCGGTAGTTCAGGCGCACGGTCTGCGCCTTGATGGTGATGCCGCGTTCGCGCTCGATATCCATGGAATCGAGCACCTGCTCGACCATCTCGCGATCGGTCAGGGTGCCGGTAGCCTGGATCAGACGATCGGCAAGCGTCGACTTGCCGTGGTCGATATGGGCCACGATGGAGAAATTCCGGATATTTTCGATGGGTTCTGCGCTCATCCGGGCGCAATAGCAGAGAGGATGGAGCGCGCCAAGGGCCTAAGGCGTATCGAGCTGCTGCAGCAAGGAGAAAGCGTGTCCCGCGCCGAATCCTTAACCAATCCTTAACAAACCCTGCCTTTTTTCGCCACAGTGCTGTATCTCTATGGAAGCGCTTGTCCATGCATGGAAAACATGTCCTTGAGATCAACCGCCCTCCTTGCCGTTATTGCCGCAATGTTTGCGGTCCCGGCTCTTGCGGCAGATCTCGCGGCACCGGGGCCTGAGCCCGTCACACAGCTGCCCGCCTATGCCCAATACAATTGGAGCGGCCCCTATGTCGGCATCCAGGCCGGGTATGGCTGGGGCAAGTCCACCGGCGGCTCTCCCTTGCTGGGTTCGCGCAAGCTCGATCCCAAAGGACCCTTCGGTGGCCTGCATGCCGGCTACAACTACCAGTTTCCCGGCGGCTTTCTGCTCGGTGTCGAAGCTGATGCCAACCTCGCCGGCCTGAGAGGCGATGGCGGCGTGCTTTCCAGTGGCGGCGCGGCGTTGCCCGGTACCTATGGCAATTCCAGCATGGACTGGAACGCTTCGATCCGCGCCCGCGCCGGCTACGGCATCGACCGCTTCCTGCCTTACATCACCGGCGGCGTGGCTTTCGGCGGCTACAAGTTCGATCCCGTCTATGGCGTGGCCGGGCGGCAACCCTTCTCCGATACGCTCACCGGCTGGACCATTGGCGGCGGCCTCGAATATGGCTTCACCGACAACATCACCGGGCGCATCGAATATCGCTATACCGACTATGGCAGCATGAGTACCGGCATCAAGAACGTCGCTCCGCTCGAGAACTCGCGCACCGATCTCAAGACCAACGATGTGCATGTGGGCGTAAGCTACAAGTTCTGAGGCTGGCGGCGCGATTACTGGTCGCATCGACGGTGGAAAGCCCGCTACCGGCCGTTTGCCCTTTCTTTCGGCAGGGGGGCCCGGCTTAGCGATAGTCAGGGCGGGCTTTCGCGTGTCATAATTTCGTCTTCGGCATCTTCGCACGTGGAACCGTTCACGCGCCGAACCATTACTCTTCGATCGCCGGCACGCGTGGGACAACCGCCTCTCGCTCCAGCCGAGCGAGGCCTCCTGGGACGGGATTTGCCGATGCTGATTCGATATGGCTACGAGATCACGATCCAGTGCGCCCAGCCCACCGCTCTCGTCTGCCTCTTATCGATCAACGAGCAACGCGCCGCCGATATTCGCGTGCCGGAGACGGTCTGGACCAACCCCAGCATCCCGACCACCGCCTATCACGATATGTTCGGCAATGTCTGCCGGCGCATGGTCGCCCCCGCCGGCGACCTCACCATCTGGGGCGATGCCACGATCTGGGACAGCGGCCTGCTCGATGAAATCGCCCTCGGCGCCCGCGAATTCCCGGTGCCCGACCTGCCGGACGAATGCCTCGTCTACCTGATGGGCAGCCGCTATTGCGAGACGGACCGGCTGAGCCAGGCCGCATGGGACCTTTTCGGCCAGTTGCCGCCGGGCTGGAGCCGGGTGCAGGCGATCTGTGATTTCGTAAATAATCATATCAAGTTCGACTACATGCAGGCCCGCTCGACCCGCACCGCCTTCGAAGCCTTCAACGAGCGCATCGGCGTGTGCCGCGATTTCGCCCATCTGGCCCTGACCCTGTGCCGCTGCCTCAACATTCCCGCGCGCTACATCAACGGCCATCTCGGCGATATCGGCGTACCGGTCGTCGACCCCATGGATTTCAGCGCCTGGATCGAAGTGTTCCTGGAAGGCAAATGGTACACCTTCGATCCGCGCAACAATACGCCCCGCATCGGCCGCGTCGTGGTGGCGCGCGGGCGTGACGCCGCCGACATCCCGCTGATCAATTCCTTCGGCCCGCATCTGCTGAAATCGTTCAGGGTATGGACCTACGAGGTCGAGGGCGTGTGAGAAGCGCGCGCGTGGAGTGACCGTCTCCGACTCAGCGCAGCAATCCGGCCGACCGCAGGGCGTTCTCGATCGTCTCCCTGATGCCGCCTCTCCTTGTTTTCGCTGAATCGGGCGAAGCAGTCCGGTCCCCGATCAGGGTGAAATTCGGCTTGTAGAAGGATTGCGCCCGCCGATCGCGGGCTTGCAGCTTCCAGACCTGCGCCAGCTCGCGTGTCGAGGACAGGCCAACATCCAGCATGAAGGGAGCAGCGACGCCGTCAGCGGCAGAGATCGGCGTGCCGTGGCCCATGCCGTCGATGAGATACTGCGTCACCACCTCGGTACCATCGGCTTTGCTCCAGGCCTTGCGGGTATGGTTCTTCGCCTTGACCACGCTGGAGGGCGCTGCGGCGAGGCCATTGAGCCCGCGCCATTGCTCCACGATGCCGTCAGCATTGCTGACCGCGACAGTGGCATCCGCAGTGCCGTGCCAGATCGAAAGCATCGGCCAAGGGCCGGCATGAGGAGATGCCTTCTCGACCAGCGCCTGCAGGGCTTTGCCGGAAGGGCCGCCATGCCCCCGCATGCGATCGAAAGCTTCGGGTATGCTGGTGGCCGTGCCATAGGGCAGCCCCGCGATGATGGCGCCGCCCGCAAACAGTTCGGGATAGGTTGCCAGCATGACGGAGGTCATGGCACCGCCTGCCGACAGGCCGTTGATGAAGATTCGCTTGGGGTCGATGGCGCGATCCGCCACCACCTTGCCGATCATCTGCCGGATCGAGAGCGCCTCGCCGGAATCGCGGGCACAATCTTCCGGGACGAACCAGTTGAAGCACAGATTGGCATTGTTGAGGCGCCGCTGTTCGGGGAAGAGTAAGGCAAAGCCAAGTTCGTCGGCCAGACGCGACCAGCCCGCGCTGAGGTCATAGCCATCCGCCGTCTGGGTGCAGCCGTGCAGGACGACGACCAGGGCTGCGCCTGCCGCCAGATTCGGTGGAATATGGATCTTGCCGGCGAGGCCGCCCGGATTGGAGCCGAAATCGGCAAGCGGCAAGAGCCGCCCGCCGGCGTGAGGCATCTGCATCGCCTTCATGCCCTTGAAGGCCGCCAGTCGATTGATGGTGTCCGACAGATTCCGCATGCCGACGGCTCCTCGTCCTTCGGATCAGCCTGATCCACAATAGTCTCGTTGAAGAGGTAATGCTGCACTGCACAAATTTCCAGGCTAGGCCCTGATATAGACAGTCTGGGAGCAAACAGGCTTCAAAACCGTTTCCCTTCAGGCCTATTCTCAAAAAACCCATCCGACAAATAGGAGACACGCATGCTGCTGAAGGGATCCTGCCACTGCCGTGCGGTGGAATTCAGCGTGAACGCCATGAGCCCGGCGCCGTTCATGCATTGCCATTGCTCGATCTGCCGCAAGACGGCGGGTTCGGGCGGCTATGCCATCAATCTCGGCGCCCATGCGGACAGCCTGAAGGTGACAGGGCGCGACCATATCAGGATCTACCACGCCGTCATGCGCGAGGAGGGCCAGCCCGACACCCGCTCGCCGGCCGAGCGCAATTTCTGCGGCGAATGCGGCAGCGCGCTCTGGCTATGGGATTCGCGCTGGCCGGAACTCATCCATCCCCATGCTTCCGCCATCGACACACCGCTGCCAAAGCCGCCGGAAGTGGTGGAAGCCGCTCTCGCCTATGCGCCGGACTGGATCGAAGTGCCCAAAGGCGAGCGGCACATCCATTGCGACACCTGGCCTCCGGAATCGCTGGAGGACTGGCATAAGCGACATGGGCTGTGGCATGGGAAGTAGCTGGGAGCGCGGACATCCTGTCCGCTCTTCCTCTGTCGTAGAACCATCCGTTTCCAAGAGCGGACAGAATGTCCGCGCTCCCAGTTTTTTCCCCGCCATTGTCGGATCGCCTTACCCTCATTCGTTGAGACAATAAGCGAGAGATCCAGCGGCGCGGACGCCGCGCTCGCCTTCAAAGGAGGAACCCGCATGCGTTTCATGTTCATCGTCAAGACCGACCACCAGGGACCGCCGTCGCCCGCGCTGATGGAAGCGATGGGCAAGCTGGTCGATCGCGAGATCAAGGCTGGGCGGATGATCGATTCGGGCGGGTTGACGCCGATCGCCACCGGCGCACAGCTGCGCCTCGAGGGCGGGCAGCTCAATTTCATCGACGGTCCCTTCGTCGAGGCCAAGGAAGTGGTCGGCGGCTATGCCATTTTCGAGCTGCCGGGCAGGGAGGAGGCCGTCGCCTCGATGCAGGAGTTCATGCAGCTCCACAAGGACCTGATGCCGGAATGGGAAGGCATCTGCGAGATGCGGGCCTTCATGCCGAATGGCCACGGATGCGACTAGAGCGCCTCGACAACGGACCAGGGCGGCCGGGGTGACGGCCGACGACATCCATCGCGCCATCCTCGCGGCCTGGCGCATCGAGCAGCCGCGCCTGATCACCAGCCTGGCGCGGATGCTGCGCGACGTGCCACTCGCCGAGGATCTGACGCAGGAAGCCCTGCTCGCCGCCCTCGAACATTGGCCACAGACAGGCGTGCCGGAAAGGCCGGGCGCCTGGCTGATGGCGGCCGCGAAAAATCGTGCGCGCGACCACCTGCGCCGCCGACCGATGCTCGACCGCAGCCATTCCATGCTCGCCCGGGATCTGGAGGAGGAGCAGCAAGCCATGCCCGACCTCGATTCCGGCCTTGACGACGATATCGGCGACGAGATGCTGCGCCTGATCTTCACCGCCTGCCACCCCCTGCTCCCGCGCGAGGCCCGGGCGGCGCTGGCGCTGCGCATGGTCTGCGGCCTCACCACCGAGGAGATTGCCCGCGCCTTCCTGATGTCGCCAGCGACAATCTCCCAACGCATCCTGCGCGCCAAGAACACCCTGTCAGCCTCGGGCCTTGCCTATGAGACACCCCATGGCGAAGAGCTCTCACGCCGCCTCGCCTCGGTGCTGGAGGTGACCTACCTCATCTTCAACGAAGGCTATACGGCTGCGCGGGGCGAGGACTGGTTGCGCCCGCAGCTGTGCAACGAGGCGTTGCGCCTTGCCCGCGTGCTCACCGCCCTCGCCCCACAGGAGCCCGAGGTGCATGGCCTGCAGGCGCTGATGGAGCTGAATGCCTCGCGCACAACCGCCCGCATCGACAAGGATGGCGAGCCGATCCTGCTGCTCGACCAGGATCGCGCCCTCTGGAACCGTCTGCAGATCCGCCGCGGCCTGCAAGCCCTGGCCCGGGCCAGGAGCCTCGGCGGCGGCGGCTTCTATGTCCTGCAGGCCGCGATCATTGCCTGCCACGCACAGGCGGAGCGGGCGGAGGATACCGACTGGCGCTGCATCGCCAGCCTCTATGCCGAACTCGCGGCCCTCACCCGCTCGCCCATCGTGGAGCTCAACCGGGCCGTGGCGGTGGGCATGGCCGAGGGCCCGGCCGCGGGGCTGGCGATCATCGAGCGCCTGGCGGACGAACCCGTGCTGAAGGCCTACCACCTGCTGCCGAGCGTGCGGGGCGACCTCCTGCTCAAGCTCGGCCGGGGCCAGGAGGCGCGGGCAGCCTTCGAGGCGGCGGCCGCCCTCGCCGGCAATGCGCGCGAGCGGGCGCTGCTGCAGCGCAGGGCGGCAAAAGCGGCCGGGGCGTAAAGCCTTCGCCGTCGCCGTTCAGGGCGAGCGAGCAGAAGCGGCGAACATCTCCCTGTAGGCGGCGCCCGCCCGCGGGATGCGGTTGTCGCTCAGCTTGCCGGCGAATGCCGCATCCGAATTCCAGTAGCTCTGGTAGACGGTGTCGTGGTCGCGAAACCAGGCAGCGGCCTGGCGCACATAGGGCCCGGAGGAGTCGAGCGCGACACCCCATTCAGCATAGGAAGTGGGCTTGCGGCGGTCCCCCGCAAAGCGCTGGTGCCATTTCAAGCCATAGGGCTGCTCGAGCATATGGGTCCAGGCGATGTCGGGATCAGCGCTGTTCCATTGCGGATGATAGTAGAAATCGAGTCCGATGATGTCGACATAGTCGTCGCCCGGATAGGCGACCTCAGGATCGAGGCCGCGATCGCCGATATTGGGCGTCCATTCGAACACGAACCGGCTAGAGATTGAGCGAAAGCTCCGCACGAAACGCCGATAGGCGCCGGCGAATTTGTCGGGCTCCTTCAGGGCGGACCAGGGGAACCACTCGGCATTGAATTCCCAGCCGGTGCGGATGAGGATCGGGCCCTGGGGCTGCGACGCGGCAAGGCGGCGGGCTGCCACGGCATAGCGCTCGTCATGTTCGCCTTGCGCTGCCTCGGCGAGGGTGGCGCCGGTGGGGATCAGCGGGATCGACCAGAAGGCACGGCGCCCGCTCGGCTTCCAGCGGTCGACCAGCCAGCCGATCGAACCCGACCAGTCCACCCAATTGGCGTAGCCGGTAAAGAGCTGCACCCCGTCAGCGCGCCGCTCGAGCCAGGCATCGAAACGATCGGCATCGATTGGATCGTTTCCGACAAAAACTACGAGCAGGGGTCCCGATCCCGTTTTGGGCAGCCCGTCACGCCAGGCCGCCTCCTCGCCGATTGCCGCGGACACGCCTGCCAGCAGGCCGGTGCCGAGGGATGCGAGGCCCAGGAGAACGGAACGCCGTCTCACGCTGCACTCTCCTGCATGCCGGAAGGCGCAGCCGCTTGGGGGGCGGCCTGCCCGCCGCGCAAGGCCGCGACCAGCGCCCTGGCATTTTCGTCCCAGTCGAACAAGCCTCTGGCACCCTCGAAAGCCTGGTTCTGGCGCAGGTCGAGATCCTCGACCCGGTCGATCTCGGCGATGATCCGGTCGGCGAGCCGCTCCATGTCCGGTTCGACCAAGAAGGTATCTGTCACCGCCGGCGGCAGGCCCTCGAAGGAGCCGGAAAGCGCGGCGACGGGCACGCGGTGATAGATGTAATCCTGCAGCTTCAGCTTGAAACCGCCGCCCGTCGCCTCGATCATCAGGCCGATGCGGGCCATGGCGAGCTCATGCGCGACATCGGCGACGAAGCCTCGGAAGCGCGCCGCCTTCAGGCAGGACTGCCATTTGTTGCGAAACTCATCCGGCGTATCGCCAATGATATCGATCGAGATGCCGGCCCGGTGAAACTTCTCGTCGGCGGCGGCGAGGAAAGCCTCGACATTCATCTGCTTGGCGATCCAGCGCACCGAGCCCAGCATCACGGCACGCCGCGGCACGGAAGGCGCGATCTGACGGCTGGCGACGCGCAGGCCGGAATAGCCGGGCGGCAGGATGAGATAGGGCACGTCGCGCCGGATCTCGGCCTGGAAGTCATCGCGGTCGCGCTCGGTCAGGCAGACGACGAGATCGGCCGCCTCCACCAGCTTCTTTTCGAGCCGCGCGATCTTGCCGGCATTCCAGTTCAGCAGGACCTGCCGTAGCGGGTTGCCCCGGAAATCCCTCGCGATGTCGCGGGCGAGCCTTCCTTCGTAATTATGGGCGACATAGGCGATCCTGCCTTTGTGGCCGGCATGCCGCAGCTCTTCAAGGGCCCAGGCGGGGGCGTAATAATCGAAGACCACGGCATCGAAACGTTTCCGCCTGAGCAGGGCGCGCAGGGCAGCCACCATCCGTGGCGGGGAAGAGCGGGCGGAGACCAGCGGTAGCGAGCTCAGGAGTCCTCGGAGGGCGCCGAGCTCCTCGACCTCGACCGGATTCCAGTCGATCGCCTCCGGCAGTTTACCGGCAGCGACGCTAGGAGGCAGCAGGGCGCAGGAAGTCACCTGGGCTCCGGTCCTGGCGGTCGCTTCGATCAGACGGAATGAATAGACCCTGTCACCGGAGTCGAGAGGAAGCGGTACGCGACGGCCGAGCCAGAGAATCGAAAGCGGCTGTTGCTGATCGAGGCTGGCGACCACGAAATCCCCACAAATTGATTAGCCAGATAATCTATGACATGCCGTAACGGAGACCCGGGCCTTAAAATCGTATCCCGGACCGTCTATGCCGTTGCTGGTCATAGATACACGATATTATCAGTGGTCAATAACCCCTTTGCCCGGTGACCGGAATGAGGCTAATTGTCCGCATCGACACAGCTGTCTTCACGGATGCCGCTGTCTTGCGCGGCCCTTGCCCGTTGGAAACATGGATCCCCGCGAACCGAGCACGGCGGAGCATTTTGGTGAGCCACAGTCCTTCGATCTCCACTGCCCCGTCACGAACGGCACAGGTCTATCCCCATATCGTCGTTCTTATCCTGGGCATGACGATCGTCGAGAAAGTCGCCCTTCCGATCACCGGGAACTGGCTGCCTATCAGCACCCTGATCGCACCGGCGGCCGTCCTGCTGGCCTGGGTGCGCGGAGTGGTTCTCCTCGACCGGAGATCGTTCGGCCTGTGGTTTGCCTTCATGCTTTGCAGCTGCCTGTCCTTCACCGTGAATTCGACGAGCCCGCAGGTTTCCCTGGGGTCCGTCCTTCTGGTGGGGCTGCTGCAGCTCTGCCTGGCCTTTCGCCTTCGGGACGGGGCTTCCGATGCTCGGCGCGGCTTGTATTTCTTCGTGGAATTGATGTTCTACCTCGCCATCGCGGGCGTCATTCAATTCGCCTCCCAGCGTGTCGTGGGAAGCCGGATCGCCTTCCCGATGGACTCCCTGCCGAGTGTGATCGCGATAAACGGCTACAACAATCTCAACCCGCTGAGCTATGGCTCGGAGATTTTCAAGAGCAATGGCATCGTTTTTGCCGAGCCGTCCTATTTCAGCCAATTCCTCGCCCTCGCCACCATCGTGGAGCTGATCACCCGCCAGCGCGTGTCCCGGCTCATCGTCTTCGCCGCCGGCATGCTGTGCAGCTATTCGGGAACCGGCCTGATCGTGCTTGCCCTGTTCGGCAGTATCCTGCTGATACGATCCGGCAACCTGATGCTGCTCGTAGCCTGCCTCAGCATCGTGGCGATCATCATCGTGTTTGGCAGCGCCCTTCAGGTCGATGCCATAACCAACCGCTTCAGTGAATTCACCACTCCCAACACCAGCGGACATGCCCGCTTCGTCTCTGCCTTCTACCTGATCGGGCGCTATAGTTTCGAGGACTATGCCACCCTGCTGATCGGGGAGGGCCCCGGCACGATTCGCAGCTATTTCGATGTGATGCCCTTCACGATGTTCGGGCCGACCTGGGCGAAGCTTTTCTTCGAGTATGGCTTGATTGGCACACTGGTCTACATCGTCTATCTGGCGAGCTGCATGCGCATGGCCAACGCCTCGCTGATGTGGCCAATGCTTGCCACCTACACTTTCATGGGTGGCTACCTGGCCGATGCCACACTCGTCACCGCCATGATCGTGCTGGTGATCTGGGGAAGCGCCGCGCTGGCGAAGCAGCCGGAGGCGGAAGCACTTGTGGAGACTGGCTGAGAAGGCCGCCTGCCGGAGCCTCGTGCCCGCGGTCCCTGTCGTCTAGAGAGCGGTTTCCGATCTTCGAGCAGGGCGCGACCGCAGGGTCTTGCAGGCCCGCATGATCGGGGCCTTGAACACCCTGGCGCAGGCCCAGGCCGCCGTTATCGCGTAAGGGAAAAAGCCTTCCACCGGAGCCGACCGGAAGGACGCCGCCAGGCAGACCCCGCCGAGACCGAACATCATCAGGCGCAGCACGTCCCGGTTGAACGCCTTGTTGTTGCCGCCGGCGCGATAGATCAGATAGGAGCACCACATCAGCATGATCTGGCTCAGCACCAGCACGGCGCCCGGCAGCGAAGCCAGGATCAGCACGAAGGGCGAGCCATATTTGAGAAGCTGCAGCACGGGGTAGAAAAAAGCGCGCCAGCGAGTCGCCGTGCCATTATAGGCAAAGAAGACGGCTCGGACCACGGCGAGGACGGCGAGCCAGCAGGCGGCCGAAACCAGCAGGGTTTCGCTGCGCAGCGCGCCGAAATGCCAGCCGAGCAGCACACCGAGCAAACCGAGGACCAAGGCCCAGGCCCAGGCGCCGAAGCCGATCGGATAAGTGCGGTAGCGCTCAACCTTGGCCGTCAGCGTCGGCGCGACCTCCTTCCTGGCCGCCACCATGTCGTTCTCGAAATAACCGAGCTCGTAGACGCACATCAGCGAGAGCATCAGCGGCGGGACGAACAGGCAGGCCTGCCACAGGGTGGAAAAGCCGAAGCTCGTCGCCGCGATCACGATCAGCACATCGACGAACAGGAACTGGTCGAGCACATAGGAACGCGCATACTTGGCAGCCGCCGTGTAGCGCAGGGGGAGGTAGAGGTGTTCCTCCGCTCTGTAGACGTCGCCTTGCGGCTCGATCAGCACCCCCTTGCCGACGGCGTGCAGGATGTCCTGGTCATCGAGCGAATCCGAGATGCAGGCTGCCCGGGCGATCACCTCGTCCGGATAATGGGCTCGTACGATGTCGAGCTTGCCGCTGGAGAAGTAGGCCGGACCGGCTAGATTGGGGGTTGCGACAAGCGGCGTGTCGCGCCAGCTGCTTTCGCTGAGCAATGCCCGGATGATCCATTGCAGGCCGAAGCTGACGATGACGAGGCGGGTGGGGTCGCACGCGCGCAGGGAAACGGCCAGTTCGCGGCTCTCATGCCGGCGGAAGAGGTCTGGCGCCCCGCGCTTCCAGAGCATGACGTTCCAGGGGCAGAGCAGCACGATAAGGGCGCAACATGCATAATCCCTCAGCCGGTACCAATGCGGGACGTGGGTCAGCTTCCAGGGAATGAGGCGTCTGACAACAAGATCGATGCAGGCCACCAGCCAGGACGGCTTGCAGGCGGCAATGAAGAGCTCGCTGCTGTTGCAGGCAAGCAGGGTGTGGTCGAAATCGACGAAGACCAGTTCCTTGCCGTTGACGATGTCCTCCCTCACCGCTTCTGCTATGGGCTGCCGCTGCATCGTTGGCTCGCTTGCGGTTGGTTGTGGGAAGAACGCGCGTTCATGCCCGGCGATCGCGGACCTACCGGCGCTTAATGCCAAGCGGGCGGACGTTGCGCAAGTCAGCCACGGGTTGGGGACAATACTGCAGCGCACCCACAAGGCGTGGATTCGCGCCCTTCACCCTCCTCCTTTCGGGTAGTAGAAGCCGCTCCCTACGCGGCGCGTGTACCAGGTAATTGGTACACGAGAAAGGTGTGGTATTTGACGTATCAAATATTTTCTGTGCCATTTTTCCAACCTGGCGGCCCCAATAGCCTCAATTCTCTTTACTTACCCTCCGTAAGATCCCTACCTCTATCTCCTTACTTGCTATGCAGCAGCCGCTAACCCTAAAAGCAGGACACTCGGCTTTCGGGCACGATCGAGTGTGCCGATTGCAGCGTCAGGCCGTGTTCCGATCGGGGTCTGACGGCGGATGATTCGACAGGATGAGGGTCCCGATCGTCATGTTAGTTCACTCGAGCCCTCCGGCTGATGAGGCCTGTTGCGCCGCTGAAATTCCTTTCACCGCGAGTCGCCGGCCGTGACGCGGTTTCGCTGGGGTATTTTCGGTACGGGCGCCATCTCCGCGAAATTCGTCGCGGGCCTTGCGGCGGCGCGCAATGCCGAAGCCAGCTTCGTCGCCTCGCGTTCGTTGGATAAGGCCCAGGCCTTTGCTGCCGGTACGGGCATCGGCCGTTCCATCGCCGGCTATGCCGAAGCCGCAGTACAGGGCGGCGTTGATGCGGTCTATATTGCCACGCCTCCTTCCGAACATGCCGCCCATGCGCTGCTCTGTATCGAGGCGGGCCTGCCGGTGCTGGTCGAGAAGCCCTTCGCCTCGACGGCCGAGGAGGCGGCGCGAATTGCCGAGGCGGCGCGGGCGAGATCCATCTTTGCCATGGAGGCGATGTGGACGCGCTTCCTGCCAGCCGCCCAGGCAATGCGCGACAAGCTTGCGGCTGGCGCCGTGGGCGACGTTCGGTTGATTTCGGGCAATTTCGGCATCTCGCAAACACCCGATCCCGCCAACAGCATGTTCAACGCGGCCCTTGGCGGTGGAGCACTGGCGCATCTGGGCGCCTACCCGCTGTCGCTCGGCCAATGGCTGTTCGGCTCTCCCACACTGGCGCAGGCCACTGGGACGGTCGGTGCCAGCGGCGTCGATGAGGACGCGGCATTCCAGCTTCGCTATCCCGGCGGAGCGATCGGCTCGTTTTTCGTCAGCATCCGCGCCTGGGCGCCAGACGATTTCCAGGTTCTGGGCACTGGCGGCATGCTTGGCATGCGCGGCTCGATCGTGCGTCCCCACGGGCTGAACCTCGCCCAGGAGGCCCCGCGCGGTCCCGATCAGGCTCAGTTCGGCTGGCGCTCGCGCCTGCGCCAGAACGCCTTCGTCCACCAGGTCGCCCAGCGCACCGGCCGTTCGAGCCGCAGCCGCGGCACCCGCCTTGATCAGTTTTATGCCGGCAATGGCTATCACTACGAGGCGGACGAGGTAAGAATTTGTATCGAGCGAGGCTCCCTCGAAAGCGTCATCATGCCGCTGGATGACAGCATCGCCGTAGCCGCCACCACGGATACTATCCGCAAGGCCATCCACGACTGGCCGAAGCTCGGGACCATTTCGGCATGAAGATCGCCTTTGTCGGCTGCGGCTATGTTTTCGACATCTATATGCGCACGCGCTGGGCTCATCCCGAGCTCGAGATCTGCGGCATCTTCGATATCGATACCAGGCGTTCGGAAACGGTGTCCCGACACTACGGCTTCCATGTCTATCCGAGCTTTGACGCCCTGCTGGCCGATGCCGCGGTCGAAATCGTCGTCAACCTGACCAGCATCGGTTCGCATTACGATACGATCAGGTGCGCCCTGGAAGCAGGCAAGCACGTCTATTCCGAAAAGCCGGTGACGACGGATCTCGCCCGGACACGCGAATTGTTCGCACTTGCTCAGGCACGCGGCCTGGTGCTTACCGGCGCGCCGTCCAATCTCTACTGCGATGCCATCAGCACGATGTGGAAGGCCGTGCGCGACGGCGCCATCGGCAAGCCCGTGCTCGTCTATGCCGAGCTCGACGACAATCCGGCCCATCTGATGGAGCTCGAAAAGGTGCAGAGCCCGACTGGCGCTCCCTTCCCTTACGC
The DNA here is from genome assembly GCF_030160835.1 of Labrys miyagiensis. Classification (GTDB taxonomy): domain Bacteria; phylum Pseudomonadota; class Alphaproteobacteria; order Rhizobiales; family Labraceae; genus Labrys; species Labrys miyagiensis. Next base: position 82,412 of record NZ_BSPC01000005.1, read on the forward strand.
GGAGGAGCTGCAGGAAGGCTGCACGGTAGAGCATGTCGCCTATCACCTCGTCTGGCTCTGCGCCATGTTCGGGCCCGTGATCTCACTGAGCGGCTTCTCCAAGGCCCTGGTCGAGAACAAGACCTCCACGCCCCTTTCGCCCCCCGATACGCCGGACTTCTCAGTGGGATGCCTCAATTTCGCCAATGGCGTGGCCGCGCGTGTCACCTGCAGCTGGGTAGCGCCCCGGGACCACCGTTTCCGCATCATTGGCGACGAAGGCGAGCTAACCGCCGACAACATCTTCCACGACCAGTCGCCGGTCCGTCTGGAGCGCTTCTCGCGCGTCAGCCTCAGCGCCCGCAAGGCCTATACGGTGCGAACGCAACCCTTGATCGGCCGGATCTTCGGCATCGGCGGACGCAGGCTTGTGCTGGTACGCCGCTGGAAATCGCACGCCGTGGAAGCCGAGCGCGGCGTCGGCCGCTCCTTCAAGCACAAGGCGGTGAGCTGGCTGCGCCGGCGCGAGATCTATGCCCAGGACAAGCTTGCCGGCATCGCCGAAATGACCCGGGCGATACGCGAGGGCCGGCCGCAGCCGATGACGCCCGATTTCCTCGTGCATCTCAACGAGCTTACCTTGGTGATCCAGCAGGCCGGGTCGGAAGGCCTCGCCATGAAGCCGACGACCAGCTTCAAGCCGATTGAGCCGCTGCTCGACATGGTCGACGGCGCCCGTGACTATCGCCGCAGCCATCGCCCCCGCTTCTTCGAGAAGGCCATGGGCGGTGTGGTCGAAGCCCTGCACAAGCGTTGACGACGCGGTCCGCCTGCACGAATTGCAGAGGTTGACGGCATCGCGCCGCGGCCACGCCTTCCATCGGCTCCGCTGCGAGGGCGGATGGCTTGCCGACCGCGCTATCTTATTGGCGGAGCCGCACCGCGCTACCAATATAACAGGCCTTGCTACCCCTTTATTGGTGTCTTCAGCCTATAGACATCGTTTTCATAGGATTTCGCCTGGTCGCACTCTGGACAACACGCCAGGAGGCGCGAGGTTTGACACGTAACTTCGAGACCAGCCTCGGGTCTTCCCTAGAAGGAGGGGTGAAAAGGTTACCCCCACCATATGAGGTAGGTTTACCTCCTCCCGAGTCCATCGAGGTAGGCAAACGCACCCTATTTACTCAGAGCCGCTCTTTAAAAAACGGGCCTCGACTGCTATGCAATAGGCATTGGAGGCTCAAATGGATTTTTATGATTTTGTTGCAGCGATCTGGCGGCGGAAAGTTGCGTTCACATTAATCCTGGGGCTGTTTTTATTTGGTGGAGCCCTTTTCTTAAAGGTAACTCCACCGGTTTTTGAAGCCAGCGCGCTCATTCTTGCAGATTCCAGCCGCTCACTCAGCGATAAGGCTGATACGGATGCTTATAACTCCGTTCAGCAGCAAGATCGTTACGTCAATGCCCAAGTGATGATCGCCGAAAGCGAGGGCGTTATTGCCGATGCGATTGCCCAGTTCAAGAAGGCGGGCGTGGATATTGCACCGCAACAACCTGTCGCAAACAACACGAAGGATCAAACCTGGCCGCCCCTTCGACTGCTGGACGAATACTTCAAGACTCCGGCCAATAGTGATCCCGATCTTGCCATCGCTGCCGTGCAGAGGGCTTTGAGCATCGAGGTGGAGCCCAATACAAGCCTGCTGAAGATCTCATTCCGCGATCCCGATGCCCAGAAGGCTCAACTTTTTGCGAATTACATCACCAACAGCCTGATCATCCGCAACTCCAGATTGGCAAGCAATCCGCTCGCCACGCAATTCTTCCGCGATCAGGTGATAGCAGCCAACGCCAAGCTGGCGGAGCTGAACCAGAGGCTCGAGCAGTTCTCGGTGGCGAACCAGGCTTATTCGGTCGACGAGCAGCGCACGCTGTTGCTGAAGCACCGCGACAAAGCTTCCGCCGACCTGGCCTCCCTGCGCAGCGATATCCAGAAGAACGACGCCGAGTTGCAGTCCATGAAGGTTCAGCTCAGCGCTCTCAAGGGCAAGATCAACCTGCCGGCCGCCATTTTCGGCCAGACCAATTTCAACGCCGACACAAAGCGTGGCGGCGGCGACGGCTTCGGCGACGATCCCTCGCTCCTGCATGTGAAGATGTATCAGGAAGGCGTCCAGCAGATCGTCACGCTGAATGCGCAGTTGGCGGGTCTGCATGCCGCAGAAGCCAACCAGGCCAAGGAACTGGCCGATAGCGACATTGCACTGCAGGGGCTGACACAGAACGAGGCACGCTTCAACGAGCTCAAGCGCGAGGTCGGGCAGGCGGAGGACGACGTCAAGCTCTATACCAAGAAGGCGACGGATGCCGAGATCGCCAATGCCTGGCAATCCAATGAGCGGCTGTCGACGTTGCAGCTCGTGCAGAGCGCCGTTCTGCCCACTCGCCCGGCCTTCCCCAAGCCGTCTCTGATCCTGCCTTTGGCGATGCTCGCCGGCCTGGTCGCCGGTAGCGTCGTCGTGCTGGCCTTCGAGGCCAAGGCGCGCCGCCGCGGCGTGGTGGAAACCCAGGCGAGCGGCCGCCCGGCCCGACGTTTCTGGGGCTCTCGCTTCGGCCTCAAGCCTCGCTATGCCAAAAGAGATCCCCGTTTCAACACAAACCAGAGCGCATCAAGAACGCAGGCCTCCTCTTCCTGAGACGAGGTGCTACGTCCGCCGCACAGGCGGAACCTGCGTCGCAAGAACTGCGGCGCAGGCATGGCTCCCCGCCTGAGAGGTTTTCATTTTGTTTGAGTCGCCCTAAGGATATCACACACAGTAGGCAATCTTTCTGCTACATTACGTAAAGACCTTGATCATGAGCGACTGCTTGGACCGTGCAAACTTACATCAGGCTAAGCCAATGATGAGAAGTGTATATTCTAGCATGCCTCCTTATCTCAGTATTATTATACCTACGCTGGATGAAGAGTGCCATATAACTGATTTGATTGAGCAAATACTCGTCAATGCACCCCCGTCTCTCATAGAAATCATCGTATCGGACGGCGGCAGCAAGGATCAGACCCGCCAGATCGTCCGCCGTCTCGGCCAACGCGATGCTCGCGTCCGTCTCATCGACAATCCCAAGCAGATCCAGGCCGCCGGCGTGAATGCAGCCGTGGCCGAGATCGATCCGCGTGCCCGTTACATCCTGCGCCTCGATGCGCATTCCTCCTATGGCGATACTTTTGTCGCCGACATCCTGAACGAGATCGTGCACCGCGAGGTCGACAGCGTGGTCGTCCGCCTGCGCTCAGTCGGGCAGACCTGCTTCCAGCGCGCCGTCGCCTATGTCTCGAACCAGGCGATCGGCAATGGCGGCGCCCGTCACCGCATGGGCGACGCCTCCGGCTTCGTCGACCACGGTCATCACGCCATTTTCAAGCGCGAGACCTTCGTGGCGCTCAACGGCTATGACGAGGATTTCGACACCAACGAGGATGCCGAATTCGACCACCGCCTGCGCGCCAAGGGCGGCCGGATCTGGCTCGCCGCCAATCTGCCGATCGACTACTACCCCCGCGCTTCGCTGACGTCGCTCGCCCAGCAATATTACCGCTACGGCCGCGGCCGGGCCCGCAACTTCATGAAGCACAGGCAGCGCCTGCGGTTGCGCCAGCTTCTGCCGGCGCTGCTCTTCCTCTACTGCCTGCTGATCCTGCCCTTCGGCGACGCAGACCCCTATCTCGTACTGCCGCTCGGCCTTTATGCGGGAGTGGTGCTGCTGTCGGCCGTGCGCCTGCTGCTGGACTATCGTTCGCTCTGTATCGTCGGCGTGCTGGCGGCGATTCCGGCCATGCATCTGGCCTGGGGGTGCGGCTTCGTGACAGGATGCCTCGCCAAATTGCTGGCGGCGCCGGCCATGCCGGTGGAAGCGCCGGACGGCTCCAAGTCTTGAATGCCGCAAGTCTTGAATGCCGCAAGTCTTGAATGCCGCAAGTCTTGAATGCCGCGAACCTCGATCGTTGCAAGCCCTGGATGAAGCTCCAGGCCGCTGGACCCTCAGGCGAGGCCCCGGGCTTGCGCCCATTTCTTCGTCGAGCGGGCGACCGCCTCCCAATCATTCCCGCTGGCCAGATAGGCGGTTTCGAGATGGGTGCTCAAAGCCGGTTCCGGCGCGACCAGAAGCCGGATGGAGCTGCCGGTGACCCTGCGCATGGCCTGGTAGCCGTTCAGCCCGGCGCGCACGGCCGAAATGGCGGCACGGCGCAGCCAGTCCTTTGCGTCCTTGGTGGAACGCAACGGCTCCGTCAGCGCGAACATCGGATAGGGCATGTGACCCTGATACATCAGGCAGGTCGTATGGTCGAAGGCGCCGCCCGATTCCATCGCCATGTCCATCATGCGGCGATCTTCCAACACGGGTTTGACGCGAGCCCCGAAGGTCGACGTGGTGCTCAATGCCCGACGCCAGGGATGGCCGTTCACAAGCGTCACCTCCGAGTCCTGCCAGCTGGCGGGCACGCGCGTCTCGTCGGTGGGATTGCCGCTCGGCAACCGGTCGCCGATCTGGGCATAGAGGCCGAAATAGGCGGCCTGCGGAAAGAGTTCAGTCGCTTTCAGGAGGTCGGCAAAGGCCTGCGGCAGATAGAGATAATCGTCCTCGGCGAACCAGACGAGATCGCCTGGCTTCCAGCGACGCTGCGCCGGCAACGCCATGCCGGCCTTGATCGAGCCACGCATACCCAGATTGGCCCGCGCGATAATCTCGCCGGATGCTTCCATCACCCTGAGGCGATCCTCGGGTATAGGTCCGTCGTTGAGGAATATCAGCTCGGCCGCACCCTTCTGGAGCTCTTCGAAGGCCCGAATCGTGGACTCCAATGCAAGTAATTTACTATAGTAGCTCGGACGCCCTTTTTGGTTCTCGCCGCCATAGGATCTGTAAACGATGTGGAGCACGCCGATAAACCTCTGAAGCAAATCGTTCTCGACATGGATAACACTCTATCTGACGCAGCGTTATTTAACCAGCCGCGACGGGCAGATCATAATCGGGTTATCCGTAATCTGGATGACATAATGATCATGGCATTCGCACATAAAGGCGGGATTTGGCAAGAAGCAGCCCTGAATTGGAGCCTGGCCGCCATCTCGCCCGTTTGCATGTCGCCGCCGCCCGCGTTCGGCACGAGATTTGCGTTACCCTCTCTACCTTCGCCGCGCTCATGGCCTGATACGCGAACTCTATTGCGTAAAGTCCGGCTCTGGCCCTCGAACCGACACGGATAGGCTCATTCAAGATGCGCAAATCTCTCATCGACCTGGCGATAGGCATCCTCTCCCAGGCGATGCTCGTGGGCTCCGGCCTGATCATGCTGCCCTTTGCGGTAACGCGGCTGCCGCAGGCCGAGATCGGCATCTGGTATATCTACCTCACCATCCAGGCCATGGTGTTCCTGCTTGATTTCGGCATTACCGACACGTTCATCCGCTTCTTCTCCTATGTCTTCGCCGGCGCCAAGGAGCTGAAGGACACCACGATCCCGGCCAAGTCCGACGATGACAGGGTGGATCCCGTCCTGCTCTCGGCCCTGCTCGACACCGCCCACCGCATCTTCCTCTATATGACCCTCCTCGCCGGCATCGTGATGGTGACGGCCGGCAGCTACTATATCCACGTCATGACGGAGGGCGTCGCCTTGCGCGAATCCGTCTGGCCGTCCTGGGCGATCTTCGTGGTCACCATGCTGGCGCAAACCTATTTCCAGTGGCAGGGCGCACCGCTGATCGGCTCAGGGCGGGCCCGCCGCAACTACGAGATCGCCGTGCGCAGCCGCGTTGCTCAGGTGGTCTTCACCATCCTGGCGCTGCTGATCTTTCCGTCCCTCACCATGATGAGCCTCGGTTTCGCGATTGCGGCCATCGCCATGCGGCTCGACTACCATCTTGCGCTGGCGCCGGTGCGCAGCATGACCAGGGGCACGATCTGGTCGCGTGCCGACCATCGCGAACTCACCTTGACGCTGCTACGCAGCGCCCGCCAGCTTGGCGGCACGGTGGTGGGCGTCATGCTCACCAATCGCCTGGTGGCGCTCGCCATCGGCTGGTATGCGGGCCTCCATGTTTCCGCCCAATATTCGATCGCCAACCAGGCTCTTGTCTCTCTCGCTTCGGTCGCCGCGGTGGTGCAGACCATGCTCGGCCCCAGGATCGCCAAGGCGGGCGTGGCGGGAGACCGCGAAGTACTCAAATCCATGTTCAGCCAGTCGCTGGTCTTCGGCTGGGCCGTGTGCATCGCGGGCGGGGCGATCCTCATCACCGTCGTGCCCCCTCTGCTGCACCTTATTGGCGCCAACACCTCGCTGCCGCCAACGCCGCTCCTGCTTCTGATGATCCTCCTCTATAGCCTGGAGATGAACATGTTCGTCTCCACACGCCTGATCACCACAGCCGACAATACCATTCCCTATTGGAAAGCCATGCTGATCACCGGCGGTGTCATCATCGTCTCGGTAATCATGGCCGGCCAGCTTGGCCTCGGCCTCACGGGCATCCTGTTCGCCCAGCTCCTGGCCCAGCTCGCCTATAATTACTGGCGCTGGCCGGTCTACTGCTTCAACTATCTCGGGCTGAGGCTAAGGGACGTGCCGCATTATGCGTTGAGCCGTCTCGGACGGGCCTCTTAAACCAGGAACCTCATCGGAGACCGGCCGAAGGCACAGTCATGCAGGCTTTTGCGGAAGCGGGCGGCCTGCCGTTTCTGGAGACCAAGGGGGACCACCTTGGGGCGACAAAAGCGCCGGAAGCAGAGATGATGCGGGCTATCCGGGCGTTCCTGGAACGAAGCACCATATCGCCCCAGCGCCTTACTTCGCCACCTTCAAAATCCGCCCCGGAAAATCCGTGAAGACGCCGGCGACACCGAGGTCGAAGAGCTCCTTGGCCCGGGCCGCCGTGTTCACCGTGTAGGAGAGCAGCGGCCGGCCGGTCGCGGCATAGGCGGCGATGGTTTGTGGGGTCTCGCTGGTGTGGTCGAAGTTGATGGTAGCCGCGCCGACCTCATCGGCGATGGCAGCCCAATTGTCCGGCCGGTCATGGATGAGATAGCCGAGCGGCAGATGGGGGGCGAGACTATGCGCGGTCCTCAGGCTCTCCACCGAGAAGCTCGAGACCAGGAGCGAGCCCTCCAGCGGTCCGAAATTCTCCAGCACCGACAGGGCGATCTCGGCCGTGCGCAGATCGGTGCCTGGATAGGGCTTGATCTCGACATTGAGGCCAAGCTTCAGCTCGCGGCAGAGGGCGAGCACGTCCTGCAGCGTTGGAATGTGCTCGCCGGCGAAAGCGCGGCCGAAGGATGCGCCGGCATCGAGCTCGCGGATCTCCTTCCAGGAGCGCTCGAACACCGGGCCGGTGCCGGTGGTGGTGCGGTCCAGCGTGTCGTCATGGATGATGACGGGAACCTCGTCGCGCGTGAGCTGGACATCGACCTCCACCATCTCGACCCCGAAGGCCGCAGCGCAGCAGATGGCTTCGAGCGTGTTCTCCGGCGCATGCGCCGCAGCTCCACGATGCCCGATGACGCGCGGGATAGGTCCCAGCATGAAAGGCTCTCCGGTGAGAATCATTGTGTCGATATGGCCGAGAAGGCGGGGAGAAGGGAAGGGGGCGGGATTAGCGCGGATCGAGACCGCTCAAAAATACTTCGCCAGGTTCCTCCTGATCCGCTGCAGCGGCTCTTCGCCATCCGCCGGCGATTCGAAGCTGCTGCCTGTGATCGTCTCGAAGGCGCGGATATAGACCTGCGAGGTCTCCTCGATCAGCGCGGCCGGGATCTCCGGGATCGCCTCCTTGTAGGGATCGCAACGCGCCGCCACCCAGTTGCGCACGAAATCCTTGTCGAAGCTTTCGGGCTTGTCGCCCGCCTCGAAGCGCTCGCCATAACTGGCGGCGAACCAGTAGCGGCTGGAATCGGGCGTATGGATCTCGTCCGCCAGCAGGATGCGGCCATCCTTGTCGATGCCGAACTCATATTTGGTGTCGGCGAGAATCAGGCCACGCTCGCGCGCCATGGCCTGGCCGCGGGCGAAAAGGGCGAGGGCGTAAGCCGCCACTTCGTCCCATTGGCTCTGGCTGAGCAGTCCGGACTTCACGATCTCGTCGGCCGACAAGGGCTCGTCATGACCCCCGTCGAAAGCCTTGCTGGTGGGCGTGATGATGGCCCGGGGGAGCACCTGGTTGTCGCGCATCCCGTCGGGAAAGCGCGCGCCATACATGTCACGCTTGCCCTGCTTGTATAGGGTCAGCACCGAAGTGCCCGTCGTGCCGGCGAGATAGCCGCGCACCACCATCTCCACCGGCAGGATCTCGAGCCGGCGGCCTACCACGACATTCGGATCAGGGTATTCGAGCACATGATTGGGGCAGATATCGCCCGTCTGCTCAAACCAGAAGCGCGCCGTCTGCGTCAGGACCTGGCCCTTATAGGGGATGGAGGCGATGGCCCGGTCGAAGGCGCTGAGCCGGTCTGTCGCAATGATGATACGCCGCCCATCGGGAAGGTCGTAATTCTCGCGCACCTTGCCCCGGTAATAGTTGGGCAGTTCCGGAATGACGGCTTCGCGCAGGGGCTGAGGTACGGACATGGACGGTCGCTTCATCGAGACGGGAAGGGCTAGATCTACGCAGCACCAGACCGTTTGTCATCAGGACTCGGCACGCGAGCCACCAAGAGCCTTGCCCACCAGCGAGGAGGCTCTATTGTCATACCATTCGATCACGCGAAAAGTGCCGCGTGGACGGCATGGCGAGGGATCGCCCCATCCATTTCATTCACCAAACTCTCCTGGGAGCAGGAAATGCCCAAACGCATCATCTTCACCGGCGGCAGCGGCAAGGCCGGCCGGCATGTCGTGCAATATCTCGTCGATCACGGCTATGAGGTGCTCAACATCGACACCAAGCCGCTCGACAATCCCAAGGTGCGCACGCTGATCACCGACATCACCGATTCAGGCCAGGTCTTCAACGCGCTGTCGAGCTATACGGGCCAGCACGAGTTCGACCCTTCGCTCCGCCCGCAGAAGGTGGATGCCGTGGTGCACTTCGCCGCCATCCCACGCGTCATGATCGTGCCCGACAATGAGGTCTTCCGCATCAATGCGATGGGCACCTACAATGTCATTGAAGCCGCGACCAAGCTCGGCATCCGCAAGATCGTCGTGGCCTCGAGCGAGACGACCTATGGCGTCGTCTTCGCCAATGAGCCGCGCGATCCCGCCTATTTCCCGCTGGACGAGGATTATGATGTCGATCCCATGGACAGCTACGCCCTGTCCAAGATCGTCAACGAGAACACCGCCCGCGCCTTCGCCCAGCGCGACGGCGCCGACATCTATGCGCTGCGCATCGGCAATGTGATCGTGCCGGAGGATTACACGGAAAACTTCCCGAAATGGTTCGCCGATCCCGGTTTCCGCAAGAAGATCGCCTGGAGCTATATCGATGCGCGCGATCTCGGCCAGATCACCCGCCTTGCCGTCGAGAAGGACGGTCTCGGCTTCCAGGTGTTCAATGCCGCCAACGACCACACTTCCTCCAACCTGCCGACGGCGGAGCTCCTCAAGCGCTTCTATCCCAATGTGCCGGTGCGTGGGGCGCTCGGCGAGTACGAGACGCTGCTCTCCAACCGCAAGATCCGCGAGGTGCTGGGCTTCAAGGAGGAGCACAACTGGCGGAATTATGTGAAGGAGTGAGGATATCCCGGGATCGCAGGCAGCAGCCTCAATTGGTGTGCCGGTCTTCAGACCGTCATGCCCTGGGTCTCCGTTGAAAGATGCCGTTCCCGCCCCATCGGCCGAAGGTCGATGGGGCTGAGAAGACCGGCACACCAATCGTGCCTCGTCCTGCCAATAGTGAGTTTCCAGGACTCAGTAAGCTGGTAGCAACGCCCTTGACTCCATTATAGTGGAAATGCATCCTCACATCATGGATGCTCCCGACACCATCGACGCCGAACTCGGCGCCCGCATCAAGGCGCTGCGCGGGCAGATGCGCCTCACCATCGACCAGCTCGCCGCCGCCAGCGGAGTCAGCCGGGCGATGATCTCACGCATCGAGCGCGGCGAATCCAGCGCCACCGCCCAGCTTCTCAACCGGCTGTGCAGCGGGCTCGGCGTCAGCCTCTCCACATTGTTCGCCCCGCCGGCGCCAGCCGCCTCGCCCCTCGCCCGCCGGGCCGAGCAGCCGCTCTGGCGCGACCCGGGGTCGGGCTATCTGCGTCGGGCGGTGTCGCCGGCGACCGCTACCGGCATCGTCGATCTCGTCGAGGTCGAGCTCCCTGCCGGCGCCTTGCTGCCCTTCGATCCACAGACCTCCACTGCCTTCGACCAGCTCGTCCTCCTGCAACGGGGCGCGCTGACCATGATGGTCGATGGGCAGGCCTTCCCCCTGGAGCCGGGCGACTGCCTGCACATGCAGCTCGACAAGCCTCTGATGTTCCACAATCCCGGCAGCGAGCCGGCGCATTATTTCGTCATCCTCGTTCCCGCAAGACAGGTTCCCCGATGAGCGCACTCGCGATCTCCGTGCCCACGGCCGAGGAAGCGCATTCCCTTGTGCCCGCGCTCGCCGACATCCTGATCGATTGTGTCGAAGGCGGTTCCTCCGTTTCCTTCCTGCTGCCGATCTCCCGCGAGACCGCCGAGGGCTTCTACGCGAAGACCGCCGCCCGCGTCGCCGAGGGCAGCGCCATCCTGTTCGTCGCGACCCTCGATGGCGAGATCGTCGGCACGGTGCAGCTCTGCCCGGTGCTGATCGAGAACCAGCCCCATCGCGCCGACGTCGCCAAGCTGCTGGTGCACCGACGCGGGCGCCAGCGCGGCATCGCCCAGGCCCTGATGGTGGCACTCGAAGAGAGGGCGCGAGCCGAGGGCCGTACCCTGCTCAGCCTCGATACCACCGCTGGCTCACCCGCCGAACGGCTTTACGAGAAGCTCGGCTGGCAGCGCCTCGGCGTCATGCCCGGCCATGCGCTGATGGCCAATGGCGAGCCCTCCGACACGACCTTCTTCTGGAAAGCCCTGCCCACATGACCGTCCGCCCCGCCATCGAAGCCGACCTGCCCGCCATCCTCGGCATCTACAACGACGCCGTGCTGCATACGACGGCGATCTGGAACTGGAACACGGTCGATCTCGCCAATCGCCAGGCCTGGTTCGAGGCGCGCGCCAAGCAGAACTATCCGATCCTGGTCGCCGGCGCTCCGGGCGAGGTGCTCGGCTATGCCAGCTACGGCGACTGGCGTCCCTTTGACGGCTATCGCTACACGGTGGAGCATTCGATCTATGTCGCCCAAGAGGCACGGGGACGGGGCATCGGCGCCGGCCTGCTCGAAGCCCTGATCGCCATGGCCCGCGAGGGCGGCAAGCACATCATGCTCGGCGGTATCGAGGCTGGAAACGGCGCCTCCCTCGCTTTGCATCGTCGCTTCGGCTTCGTGGAGACGGGCCGGATGCCGGAAGTCGGCCAGAAGTTCGGCAAATGGCTCGACCTCGTCTTCATGCAGCTGAGGCTGGGCGAGTAGGGAGTCGCTGGCGGAAGAAAGGCGCCGGACCCCCTGGGACCGCAGGCTTCCAGCCTGCTCTTGGCTGACAGCGAATGCTGCAAACAATGCGCGAGCCGGAGAGGCTCGAATCGGTGCGCCGGTTTTCTCAGCCACATCGACGTTTGGTCAATGTGGCGGTAACGGCATCTTGCCACCAAGGCAGCGGGCATGCCGGTCTGAAGACCGACACACCGGTTTCGGCCTATGCTTTGGATCGAGCTTCAGGCGAGACGCCTGCGATCCCCGGGAACCGCCAACACCCCTCTGGCATCCGGCTCGCTCCGATGCAATCATGCGCCGACCTCATCGATATCAATGGTTCCCTTGTCGCAGCTCACGGAACTGACCCTGGCCACGGTGTTCGCCCTTCTCTCGGCGGCGAATTGGTGGCTTGCCTGGCGACCGATCTGGCTGCGCGCCAGCATCGCGGGCGCGTTGTTCGTCGTCTTCACCATGCTGCTGCTGCGCACCAGCGGCATGCCGGCCGCGCCCGCCTTCGACAGCGACATCCGCATCGCCCTCTGGCAGCAGGGCCTGATCAGCGTGTGGTGGTTGATCGGCGCTCGGTTGGTCGTAGGTGTGTTGCACCTCACGCTGTGGAGCAAGCGGGAATCGAGCCAGGCCAAGCTCGGCTCGGACCTGACCGCGGGCCTTATCTACATCACGGCCGTGCTGGCCATCGTGAATTTCGTCTTCAACCTGCCGGTGCGGGCGCTGCTCGCCACCTCCGGCATCATCGCCATCGTGCTGGCACTCGCCCTGCAGAACACACTCGCCGACGTCTTTGCCGGCATCGCCGTCGGCATCGAGCATCCCTACACGGTGGGTGACCGCATCTGGGTCGACGGCTCGATCGAGGGCGTGATCGTGCAGGTGAACTGGCGTTCGATCCGCGTGCGCACCGACGCCAACGACATCGCCACCATCCCCAACAGCCTGATCGCCAAATCGCGCGTGATCAACCGCAGCAAGCCGAGCACCAGGCGGGACGATTCTGTGCAGCTCTCCTGCGAATCATCCGTCCGGCCAGACATCGTGATGGATCTGCTCAAGCAGGCGGCCATGCTGACGCCGAAAATCCTGGCCGAGCCGGCGGCCTCCTCCTCCCTGATACGCATCGGCGCGCGCTTCAACACCTATGACATCTATTTCTCGGTCGCCCATACCGACCACCTCGGTGGGGCCAAGAGCACGCTGCTGACGGAAGTGCTGCGCCAGTTTCACTATCATTCCATCCGCCCCTCCACCCCGGGGATGATTTCGACGCCCATCGGACCGATGACGGCCTCCACCGGCATGGTCGAGACCCTGCCGCCCGAGGTGCTGCTCAGCGAGCTCGTGCTCTTCCGGGACCTGTCGCCCAAGCAGCGCGCCGATCTCGCCAAGCGCGTGACCAAGCGCCGGCTCGAGCCCACCACCACACTCGTCTCGCAAGGCAATGTACAGGCGATCCTGTTCATCATCGCCTCCGGCGTGCTGGAGGGAAGCCGCTCGATCAACGGGCGCTCCCATGTGGTGGGACGCCTCGGCCCCGGCGATTATTTCGGCGAGACCAGCCTGCTCACCGGCGCACCCAATGCCGGCACCCTCTTGGCGCTCACGCACTGTGTCGTGTTTGAGCTGCGCAAGGAGGATCTGGAACCGCTGATGACGGCCGAGCCGAGTCTCGCCCAGGCCTTCGATGCCTCCATGCGCCGCAACCAGGCTTTCCTGGCGCGGGACGCGGCAGCCGCCGTGACCACCTCTCCCGGCCCGCCGGCCCAGTTCCTCGCCCAGATCCGGGCGTTCTTCAAGGCATGAGGAAAGGTCCGACCATAGGTGCACTGTCATCCTCGGCCGAGTTGCTCGCGAGCACAGCGAGAGAGAACGAGGGGAAGGGGATCCAGGGGCCAAAGGTACCAGCCCTGTGAGCCCCTGGATTCCCTTCCCGCCGCCTGCGGCGTCGCCGGGAATGACAGCCCGTGAGCAATGCGTTTACTCTCCTCATCTCCTCCCGCAATCGCCATGACCAAAGCCTCTCCCGCCCTCTCGGTCCGGCTCGACCGGCTCGCCGCCTCCCGCCCGCCGCTCGATCCCGGCATGGCCGATTTCCGTATGAAGCTCGCGGTGGGAACCCCGCCCGAGGCCGTGCATTGGCCGCTGGCACGCCAGCGCGGGGCCTGGGATGCGGTGTGCAAGATCTGGCAGGCGCCGCATCCGCCCGGACTTTCGATCTATGACGACAGCTTCACGAGCAGGCACGGTCCCCTGAAGCTGCGGATCTACCGGCCGGAGGGTTCGGACCACCGCCCGGGGCTGCTCTACTTCCATGGTGGAGGCTGGGTGCTCGGTAGCCTGGAGACCCACGACGACATGTGCGCCGAGATCGCCGTCGGCGCCGATGTCGTGGTGGTGGCGCTCGACTACCGTCTGGCCCCCGAACATCCCTTTCCGGCACAATGCGAGGACGCCCTTGCCCTTCTCGACTGGGTGCTGGCCGAGGGTCTCACGCATGGCATCGACACCGCCCGGCTGATCGCCGGCGGCGACAGCGCCGGCGGCCAGATGACCGCCTCGCTCGCCATTGCCTTGCGCGACAGGGGTCTCCCGGCGCTGCGAGGCCAGATCCTGATCTATCCCGTGCTCGACGCCGACAGCGAGACGCAATCCTACCGGCGCAACGCCATCTCTTCCGCCCTCTCGCGCGAGGAAATGCTCTATTATCTCGACGCTTTTCTCGGTCCGGCCGATAGTTCGGCACGACGGGACAAGCTGGCGCTTCCCTTGCTTGAAACCAACCTGGCCGGCCTGCCGCCGGCCTTCATCACGGCGGCTGCGCATGACACGCTGCAGGACGAAGCCTTCATCTTCGCCGAAAGACTGGAGGCGGCGGGTGTACCGGTCATGCTGCGCTACGAGCCGGAACTCGACCATTCCTATATGCGGGCGCGCCATCACAGCAAACCGGCCTTCGAGAGCTTCAGGGCGATCATCGAGGCCGCGAAGACGCTGGCCTATCACGGCACGCTGGCGGAAGCGGCCGGCCGAGGGCCGGAATGAAGCTGTAGCGGACTTCCCGTTTGGGTCCAGACGGGATAGGTCTTACAAAACGTGAACATACACATGACGGCGCTCCCCAGAGCAAAGCGCCTTCAAGCGTAAACGCTGCATTACTCTCACTCTTTTTTCGACGCGTCTTTGTGATTCTTGCCGATTCCGTCAAATCGCAAAACGCTTTAGGGAGTCCCTCATGCGCTACGACGTCCTGGTGCTGGGTAGCGGTATTGTCGGCACCTCGACTGCGCTTCATCTGCAGGAGCGCGGCCAGGCCGTGGCCCTCATCGACCGGCGAGGCCCAGGCGAGGAAACCTCCTACGGCAATAGCGGCCTGGTCGAATGCTCCGCCCTCCTGCCAATCGCCTTTCCGCGCAGTTTCAAGGCGCTCGCCGGCGTCGTGCTGAAGCGTTATCCCGGCGCCAACTACCATTGGTCCGCCCTGCCGGGGCTGGCGCCCTGGCTCTTCGCCTATTGGCGCAATTCCTCGCCGGAGCGGCTCAATGCCACCGCCCGCATCATGCAGCCGCTGGTGAGCGCCAGCCTGGCCGAGCATCAGGCGCTGGCCCGCAAGGCCGGCGCCGAAGGGTATTTCCGGCCAACGGGCTGGCTCAAGGTCCACCACAGCGAAGCCGCCTGCCGGGCCGAGGAGAAGGAATTCGCCCTCGCCGCCGAGTTTGGTTACCAGGCCCGGCCGCTCAGCCGCGAGGAGGCGCTAGCCCTGGAGCCGGATCTGAAGCCGGACTTCCTGGCCGGTTCCCAATGGGCCGATCCCCACAGCGTCTCCAGTCCGGGTGGCGTGACCAAGGCCTATGCGGCCTATTTCGAGAAGATCGGTGGCAAGCTCCTGCGGGGCGACGCCCTCTGCGTGAAGCGCGGCGGTCTGGGCTGGACGACGGAGACAGGGCAAGGCCCGGTCGAGGCGCGCGAAGCGGTGGTGGCGCTCGGCCCGTGGTCGATGGATGTGCTCGCCCCGCTTGGCTACGGTTTTCCGCTCGCCGTGAAGCGGGGCTACCACATGCATTACAAGGCCGCCGGGGGCGCAAAATTGAGCCGGCCGGTGCTCGACGAGGAGGGCGGCTATGTGCTGACCCCGATGGTGGGCGGCATGCGCCTCACCACCGGTGCCGAATTCGCCCGCCGCGACGCACCGAGAACCCCGGTGCAAGTCGACTGGACCGAGAAGCGCGCGCGACCTCTTCCCGCTCGGCGCCCGGGCCGATCACGAGCCCTGGATGGGCGCGCGTCCGATCTTCCCGGATTCCCGTCCCATCATCGGCAGGGCCCCGCGCCACAACAACCTCTGGCTCGCCTTCGGCCACCAGCATCTCGGCTTCACTTTGGGCCCGGCGACGGGACGCCTTCTGGCCGAGATGATGACGGGCGAGGAGACCTATGTCGATCCGAAGCCGTTTGCGGCGGAGCGGTTCGGGTAGTGGCTAATCTCGAGGAGCAACGCCGTATTCGGCGACCTCGATTTCCACCACAGCCTCCTCAGAAAGATTACCAACGACCAGCACCTCGGGCTCGTAATGCTTCAGCCCCTCGTAATGCTTCAATTCGCCGGCGGAAAGATAGGCGCCGACAACACTGCCACGGCTGGTGATATAGACGATCTTCCGGGCGATGGCTTCATCCCGATAGCGTGCGAAATTCCGGCTGAACTCGGTTGCCGGCACCTTCAGCCTGTCTGCCATTCTTCCCTCCGAGATCAGCGTAATTTACGCAAATTGGGTCATTTGCGCTTTTGCGTGACGGCCCGCCAGAAGGCCCTCCTATCCAAGAATCTTTGCATGCCTGCCTGTTGAGGGGTAGAAACAAAGATCACGATTTCGACGGAGTACCCCATGAACCCCTCTTTCGCCGCCGATCTGATGGAACGGGCTCGCGAGAAGGGGCCTGTCACCATCGGGCTGGTGGGCGCCGGGCAGATGGGCACCGATCTCATCGTGCAGATCGCGCTGATGCAGGGCCTCAGGGTGGGCGCCGTCGCCGTGCGCACGCGGCCCCAGAATGCCATTGCGGCCGCCCTCAGCGCCGGGCACCGGCTGGACGAGCTGGTGGAAGTCTCCAACGCCTCGGCCATCGACCGGGCCATCGAGACCGGCCGCATTGCCATCACCACCGACCTCGAGGCCCTCGCTTCCGCCGGGCGGATCGAGGTGATCATCGATGCCACCGGCCATCCCGAATCCGGGGCGATCGTGGCGCAGGCGGCGATCCGGCACGGCAAGCATATCGTCATGCTCAACGTCGAGGCCGATATCACCATCGGCCGCCATTTCAAGGCCGAGGCCGAGAAGGCCGGCGTGATCTATACCGGCGCGGCGGGTGACGAGCCGGCCGCCGCCGTGGAGCTCGTGGCCTTCGCCCGCGCCCTGGGCATGACCGTGGTTGCCGCCGGCAAGGGCAAGAACAACGCGCTGAATTTCGACGCGGTCCCCGATGACTATGTCGAGGAGGCAACGGCCCGCGACATGAATCCGCGCGTGCTGGTCGAATTCGTCGATGGCTCCAAGACCATGGTCGAGATGGTGGCGCTTGCCAATGCCACGGGCCTCGAACCCGACAAACCCGGCATGCATGGTCCGCGCGCCAGCAAGGAGGAACTCGCCGAGGTGCTGGTCCCGACGAGCCATGGCGGCGTGCTCTCGCGCCGGGGTTGCGTCGACTACACGATCGGCAGGGGCGTGGCTCCAGGGGTGTTCTGCGTGGTCGAGCCTAATCATCCGCGCGTACTGGAGCGTATGACCGACCTTCATGTCGGCAAGGGGCCCTTCTTCACGCTGCACCGGCCCTACCACCTCACCAGTCTGGAGACGCCGCTCACCGCTGCCTGCGCCGTGCTCTACGGCACCGCCGACCTGCAGCCGCTCGACCATCCCGTCGCCGAAACGGCGGCGGTGGCCAAGCGCGACCTCACCCCCGGCATGGTGCTGGGGCGCATCGGCGAATATGACTATCGCGGCTGGTCGATGCGCTGGGCCGATGCCCGCCGGGACCGCCTACTGCCGCTGGGCCTCGCCGAGCGCGCCCGCGTCACCAAACCGATCAAGAAGGGCGGGCTCCTCAGCCACGACAATTGCGCCGTCGACGAAAGCCTCACCATCGTCAAGCTGCGCCGCCAGCTGGATCTCGCCGACCAGCGCTTCCTGAGCGCCGATGCGGCGTGAAGGGGTCGACCGGCTTGCGTCCGTCTCGGTCATGAAGAAAGTTGAAGATCCCCTCGCATTTCGAGGCGACCCTTCGAAATCACCAAGGAATTGAGCCGACAGTTCGTCATTGCGAGCGCAGCGAAGCAATCCAGAGGCAGCAGACACGCCCTTTGGCTCCTGGATTGCTTGGCTGCGCTCGCAATGACGATGGTTCGCATCATCTTCGGTTCCGTGGCGATTTTTCGGTCGGGCCTTGGTCGGCAAAACCGCGTCAACCCTTTCTTAGCCTTAACGCAACATGAGCGTGGTACAGCCCCGCCCGGACCTGCAAAGGTGCCATTGATGCTGGTCTTCGGACCGGCACACCAAGTCTCTCCCCAAGGCCCCGCATGTTCTATTACGCTGCCAAGATCATCAGCTTTCTGATTCTGCCCTCCAATGCGGCACTGGTGCTCGGCCTCATCGGCCTCCTCGCCAGCTTCACCCGCCGCTTCCAGCGCTTTGGACGCTTCCTGATGGGTTTTTCGATCCTGGCTTTCGCGGTGATGGGTCTCTCGCCGCTTGGCAGCATCATGATCGCCCCGCTGGAGGAGCGTTTCCCGCCGCCGGCCTTCGCGGCGTCGGACGATCTCAGCCCCGCCAATCCGGCCTTGCCGAAAATCGCCGGCATCATCGTGCTCGGCGGCGCCGTGGATACGCACATCTCCACCACGCGCCATGAGACCGCCCTCACCGACTCGGCCGAACGCATGACGGCGGTGGCTGGCCTGTCGCGGCAGTTCCCGGATGCGAAGATCGTCTTCACCGGCGGCGTCGGCTCGCTGGCCGGCCAGATTTGGGGCGACATCTCCGAGGCGGATGCCTCCCGCCAGCTCTTCAGGAGCTTCGGCATCCCCGATGAGCGCATGCTGTTCGAGAATCGCTCGCGCGACACCTATGAGAATGCCGAGTTCACCTATGCGATGCTGAAGCCCCAGCCCGGGCAGCGTTATCTCCTCGTCACCTCCGGCTACCACATGCCGCGCTCGATGGCCTTGTTTCGCAAGGCGGGTTTTGATGTGATCGCCTATCCCGTCAACTACCGCACGGCGGGACCCGAGGACGCCTTGCGGCCCTTCTATTCGATGAGCGACGGCCTGCGCCAATGCAACCTCGCCGCCCGCGAATGGTTCGGGCTGCTCGCCTACCGGCTCAGCGGGCGCATCGACGACATACTTCCCAACCCCTGAAAGCAGCACATGTCCGAGCTTCTGGTTGCCGCCGACGACAAGGCCGTTCCGGTCTGGTTCGTCACCAAGGAAAATTTCGCAAGCGTGCTGAAGGACCTGCCGCAGGCGCAGCAGGACTGGGTCGCCGCCAACGGCTTTGAGGCCAAGGCGGGCCAGCACATCACCTTGCCCGGCGCAGGCGGCGCGCTCGGCGGCGTGGTCTTCGCGCTGGAGGCGGAAGGCGCCGGCCACCGCGACGTCTTCCTGCCGGCCAAGCTCGTCACCCTGCTGCCGGGCGGCACCTACCGCTTCGCCAATTCAAGTCATGACGACAGGCTGGCGACGCTTGGCTGGCTGCTGGGCCTTTACCGTTTCAATCGCTATCGCAGAAATGATATCAAGGCCTTATATCTTGTCGTTCCCGATGGAATCGATCGCGATGAGATCGACGGCATCGCCGAGTCCGTACGCTTCGCCCGCGATCTCATCAACACGCCGGCCAACGATCTCGGCCCCGAGGAACTGGCGCTGGCGGCGCGCAAGCTCGCCGAAAAGCATAAAGCCACCTTCAAGGTCATCGTGGGCGACGATCTCCTGAAGGAGAATTTCCCGATGATCCATGCGGTCGGCCGGGCCTCTTCCCGCGCCCCGCGCCTCATCGACTTCACCTGGGGCGATTCTGCCCATCCAAAGGTCACCCTGGTCGGCAAGGGCGTGATCTTCGACACCGGCGGCCTCGACATCAAGCCGAGTGCCAGCATGCTCCTGATGAAGAAGGATATGGGCGGCGCTGCCTCGGTGCTGGCCTGCGCCAGCATGATCATGGCGGCGGGACTGAAGATCCGCCTGCGCCTGCTGATCCCCGCCGTCGAGAATTCGATCTCGGCCAATGCCTTCCGCCCCAGCGACATCCTGGCCTCGCGCAAGGGGCTCAGCGTCGAGATCGGCAACACAGACGCCGAGGGCCGCCTGGTGCTCGGCGATGCCCTCGCCTTGGCCGACGAGGAGGCGCCGGAGCTGATCGTCGACATGGCGACGCTCACCGGCGCCGCCCGCGTCGCGCTCGGCCCGGACCTGCCGCCTTTGTTCAGCCGCAACGACGAGATCGCCAACACGTTGCTGGCACATGCGGCGGAGGAAGGTGACCCGCTCTGGCGCCTGCCGCTCTGGCCGCCTTATGATTCGATGCTGGAATCCAAGGCCGCCGACATCAACAACGCTCCCGGCGGCGGCTTTGCCGGGGCGATTACCGCGGCCTTGTTCCTCAACCGCTTCGTGGAGAAGGCGGCGGCCTATGTCCATCTCGACATCTACGCCTGGAACCCCTCCACCAAACCCGGCCGGCCTGAAGGTGGCGAAGTGATGGGTGCGCGGGCGCTCTACAGCTATCTGAAGAAAAAGTACGGCTGAGGAATCCCGGGAGCGCCGCTATGGCAGAGAATGACGAACTGATCCGCCTGACGGCCTGCGCCGCGGTGGCCCTCCTGCGCCGGCGCGAGGTCACTCCGCTGGAGCTGGTCGAAGCCTCGCTTACCCGCATCGAGGCGGTGGACGGACCCGTCAACGCCATGGTGACGCGCTGCGCCGAGCGCGCCCGTGACCAGGCTCGCCGCATCATGGCGTCGCCGGCGCCCAGCCACGATTTCGGCTGGCTCGGCGGCCTGCCGCTGGCGGTCAAGGATCTCAACGATCTCGCCGGCGTGCGCACCACCTATGGCTCGCCGATCTTCGCCGACCATGTGCCTGTCCGGTCCGACATCATGGTCGAGCGGCTGGAGAGCCATGGCGGCATCCCGATCGGCAAGAGCAACACGCCGGAATTCGGCGCTGGCGCCAACACCTTCAACGAAGTGTTCGGCGACACGCTCAATCCGTGGAACACGACGCTCAATGCCGGCGGCTCCTCGGGTGGCTCGGCCGTGGCGCTTGCCACCGGCCAGGTCTGGCTCGCCACGGGCTCTGACCTCGGCGGCTCGCTACGCACGCCGGCCAGCTTCTGCTCGGTCGTGGGCCTCAGGCCCTCGCCGGGCCGGGTGGCAAGTGGGCCCGACGGCATCAAGTTCGACACGCTCTCCGTCAACGGGCCGATGGCGCGTACCGTCGAGGATATCGGCCTGATGCTCGACGCCATGGCCGGCTGGGATATCGGCGATCCTCTCTCGCTGGAAGCGCCCGCCATCGGCTTCCGTGAGAGTGCCCGCCGCCGGCAGGCGCCCAAGCGCATCGCCTTCTCGCCCGATCTCGGCGTCAGCCCGGTCAACCGGGAGACGCGCGCGCTCTGTGAAGCCGCCGCCCGGCGCTTCGAAGCGGCGGGTTGCATCGTCGAGGAGGCCTGCCCCGATTTCTCCGGCGTGCCCGAGGCTTTCCAGACACTCAGGGCGCTCGGCTATGTCGCCGGCATGCGCGAGCTCTATGAGACGAAACGCGCCCTGCTGAAGCCCGACGTGATCTGGAACATCGAGCGCGGCCGCGCCCTCGATGCCGAGACCATCGCCACGGCCCTGCTGCGTCGCAGCCGCCTCTACGATGACATCGCGGCTTTCTTCTCGCGCTACGATCTCCTGCTGGCCCCGGCCGCCTGCACGCCGCCGCTCGACATCAAGCAGCGCTGGGTGCGCGAAGTCGAAGGCCATGTCTTCGAGAATTATGTCGAATGGCTGCGGCTGGCCAGCGTGGTGACCATGGCCTCCTGCCCCTCGCTCGCCATCCCCGCCGGCTTCACCGCCGATGGCCGCCCCGTCGGGCTGCAACTCGTGGGCAGGCCGCGCGGCGAGGCGGCGCTCCTCTCTGCCGGGGCGGTGCTTGAAGATCTGCTCGGCCTTTCCAGCCTGGTGCCGATCGAGCCGCGTCCTGGGAGCGCGGACGTCCTCGTCCGCTCTTGAAACGGCGGCCCTGTCGGAAAGGCATGCAGTCGCCCGGTTCGCACTTCCCCTTCCACACGCATCGTTTCAAGAGCGGACGAGACGTCCGCGCTCCCAGTATTAACGAAATCTGCGTTATTCGGGCCTTATCCTCGCCTGATGAGCGGCGATCCGCCTCCGCGATCGCCTCGAGGACGGGATTGCCCTCATGGCGGTTGAGATTCGGCCGGCGCAGGCCCTGAGGCTTTGGCATGACGTGACGCTGACCCTCGTCCGCGATGCCCAGCCCGATCTTTCCGGCCGCCAGCTCGCCATCCTCTTCACCGTCTATCTCGAGCCGCCGCCCCATACGGTGCGAGGCCTTGCCGCCAAGCTCCAGGTGACCAAGCCGGTGATCACCCGTGCCCTCGACAGCCTGGCCAAGCTCAAGCTCACCGCCCGGCGGCGCGACGAGTTCGACCGGCGCAACGTCATCATCCAGCGCACCGTCGATGGCGCCCTTTACGTGGAGCGGCTGGGCGATATTCTCGTCGCCCTCGCCAAGGAACTGCCGAGATAATGGTAACTGCCGCGCTGATGGAAACTCCTGCCTTGACCGATTTCGATCGCCGCATCACCCCTGCCCGCCCCGACCTGGCCGCCGCCTCGCTTCAGGGCATCATCCCCGCGCCGCGCTACGTCCAGGGCGAGACGCGCCAGGTGATCGAGACCACTGTGACGCTGCGCAAGGATCCCGATTTTTCCGCCTCCATCGACACCGAGCTTCTCTATGGCGAGACTTTCACCGTCTATGACGAGATGGAGGGCTGGGCGTGGGGCCAGGCTGCAAGCGATGGCTATGTCGGCTGGCTCTCGGCCAATGCACTCGGCGCGGTGCAGACGCCCACCCATCGCGTGAGCGCCCTGCGCACCTTCGTCTACCCCGTCCCCTCGATCAAGGCGCCGCAGATGATGGCGCTGAGCTATGGCAGCGCGCTTGCCGTCACAGGCAGCAATGGCGCCTTCCTCGCGCTGGAAGGCTGGGGCTTCGTCTTCGCCGAGCATGCCGGGCCGGTCGGCGCGCATGAGAGCGATGCCGTCGCCGTGGCCGAAACCTTCCTGCGCGTGCCCTATCTGTGGGGCGGCAAATCGAGCCTCGGCCTCGACTGCTCGGCCCTGGTGCAGACCTCCCTCGCCGCCTGCGGCATCGCCTGCCCGCGCGACAGCGACATGCAGGAGAGGGCGCTGGGCCATCCGCTCGACCCCGACACGCCACTCGCACAGCTTCGGCGCGGCGATCTCCTGTTTTGGAAAGGCCATGTCGCCATGGTGCGCGACACGGATACGATGATCCACGCCACCGGGCACCTGATGGCGGTGGTGGTCGAAGGACTGCGCGAAGGCATCGAGCGGATTGCGGCGGCTGGAAGCCCGCTGCGGTCGATCCGTAGGCTGTGAATCCCGGGTGCGCGGACGTCTCGTCCGCATCTTCCTCACCAGCGAGCGCAACGTTTCCAAGACGCGGACGAGACGTCCGCGCACCCGGGATTACTTCGGTGCTGTCCCGTTGAAGGCCAGCACTTCACCCGCAAGGTAGAGCGAGCCCGTCAGCACCACGCGGGGCGCCACCGTGAAGGCTTCGCTGGCGATGGCCCTGAGGGCCTCTTCCAGGCTGGCGTGGGGCCGGGCGGCGAGGCCGGCATGGCGAGCGGCCAGCGCCACTTCCTCGGGAGAGCGGGCGGCGCTGCTGTGCTCGATCGGCACGGTATGCACTTCGCGGGCCAGTCCCGAGAAATTGTGCAGGAAGCCGTCGGAATCCTTGGTGGTCAGCATGCCCGTGACCAGCACCAGGGGGCGGGGGCGGCGTTCCTCGAGTTCCGCCAGGGCCTCGGCGAGCACGCGGCCGCCATCGACATTGTGGCCGCCATCGAGCCAGATCTCGGAGCCGGCCGGCAGCAAAGCGGGGATGGCGCCCTGGTTGATGCGCTGCAGGCGCGCCGGCCATTCCACGGTCTGCATCGCCTTCTCGAAATGCGCGTCCTTCATGTGGAAAAGGCTCTGGCTGCGCAAGGCGGCGATGGCGAGGCCGGCATTGCGGTGCTGGTGGCGGCCCGACAGGCGCGGCAGCGGCAGGTCGAGCAGGCCGCTCTCGTCCTGATAGACCAGGCGGCCATTCTCCTCATGCACATCGAAATCCTGGCCGCCGATGATCAGCGGCGCGCCAACCTTGGCGGCCACCGCCTCGATGACCGCTCTGACTTCGTCGATCTGCGGATAGATCACACCCGGCGAACCGGGCTTGAGGATGCCTGCCTTTTCGCGGGCAATGCCGGCAATATCGGTGCCGAGGAAATCGGCATGGTCCTGCGAGATCGAGGCGATCACGCTCACCAGCGGCCTGTCGATGACATTGGTGGTGTCCATCCGCCCGCCGAGACCGACCTCGAGCAGCAGGACATCGGCGGGATTGTCAGCGAAGAGCTTGAAGGCGGCTGCGGTGGTGATCTCGAAGAAGGTGATTGGCGCACCGTCGTTGACCTTCTCGCAGGCCTCGAAGGCCTCGACCAGCCTGTCCTCGTCCACCAGCCGGCCGCCACCGGAAACGCCCTTTGGCGCGGCGAGGCGGATGCGCTCGTGGAAATGCACGAGATGGGGCGAGGTATAGACATGCACGCCATAGCCCGCAGCCTCCAGTGCCGCGCGCATGAAGGCGATGGTCGAGCCCTTGCCATTGGTGCCGGCGACGTGGATCACCGGCGGCACCTTGCGTTCGGGATGGCCGAGTTTCGCCAGCAGCGCCTCGATACGCTCGAGCGACAGGTCGATCTTCTTGGGATGCAGCGCCATGAAGCGGGAGAGATAGGCGTCGGACTGCGTCATCGAGCGTGGAGACCGGAGTAGAGAGGGTGAAAGCCTTGCGCAGCAACAGCGGATGGGCCCGCTCGCCAGGGCGACTCATTCAGAAAGCGCACGATGAGCAGTATCCAATTCCGAGGGGCCATGGCATGCGGACCGCCCCCCTCCCAACCCGCTTTGGCGGATAAGGCTGCTTGAGCCTCACGCCGCCTGCGGCATGTCCTTGGCCGGCGCCTTGGTCAGCAGGCGGCAGAGGCGGGCCAGTGTCGACTTCAGATCGTTGCGGTGCACGACCATGTCGACCATGCCGTGCTCCTTGAGATATTCGGAGCGCTGGAAACCCTCGGGCAGCTTTTCGCGGATGGTCTGCTCGATCACGCGCGGCCCGGCAAAGCCGATCAGAGCGCCGGGCTCGGCGAGCTGGACGTCGCCCAGCATGGCATAGGACGCGGTGACGCCGCCGGTGGTCGGGTTGGTGAGCACCACGATATAGGGCTTCTTCGCCTCACGCAGGCGCTGGATCGCCACGGTGGTGCGCGGCATCTGCATCAGCGAAAGGATGCCCTCCTGCATGCGGGCGCCGCCGGAGGCCGCGAACATCACGAAGGGCAGGCCCCGTTCGGTTGCGGTGAGCAGGCCCTTCACCACCGCCTCGCCGGCCGCCATGCCAAGCGAACCGCCCATGAAATCGAAATCCTGCACGCCGATCACCATCGGCACGCCATCGACCGTGCCGACGCCGAGCTTGATGGCGTCCTGCATGCCGGTCTTGGTGCGGGCGTCCTTCAGGCGATCGGTGTAGCGCTTCTCGTCCCGGAACTTCAGGGGGTCGGCCATCACCTCGGGGATCGGCAGATCCTCCCACTTGCCCTCGTCGAACATCATGGTGAGGCGCTGGGTCGCCGTCATGCGCATGTGAAAATTCGACGTGGGGATAACGTAGTTGTTCTGCTCCAGGTCCTTGTGGAACACCATCTGGCCGGTTTCCGGGCATTTGATCCACAGATTCTCCGGCGTGTCGCGGCGCGAGAAGAAGTCCTTGATGCGCGGCGGGACGACGTTGGCAATCCAGTTCATAGGGAACCTCAAAACAAGACGCCTGTCCCAGGAGGGGCAGGACGACGACATGTCATTCTGCCCTATGTAGTCGTTTGCGATCCTTTTGTCAGCGGGCTAGACGTAAGCCGGCAAGCGCGCGATATGTAAGACGAATCCAAGCATCAATGAATTAAGACATCAGGGAGTCCCGGGATGGCGAACGCCATTTTTCCAGATCTCAGAGGCCGCACCGTCCTCGTCACCGGCGGCGGGCAGGGCATCGGCGCAGCGATCGTGCGGCTCTTCGCCGAACAGGGCTCGAAGGTCGGCTTCATCGATATTGCCGCGAAGGTCTCGCAGGCGCTGGCGGACGAATTGAACAAGGCTGGCGGTACAGTACTGTTCAAGCAGGCCGATATTACCGATATCGACGCACTCAAGGATGCCATCGCCGACATCAGTGCCAAGCTCGGGGCGATCACCGTGCTCATCAACAATGCAGCGCACGACCAGCGGCACAAATTCTTCGAAGTGACGCCCGACTATTTCGACGACCGCATCGCCGTCAATCTCAAGCACGCCTTCTTCGCCGCGCAGGCCGCCATCCCCGACATGATTGCTGCTGGTGGTGGCTCGATCGTCAATCTCGGCTCAGGTTCCTGGCTGATGGGCTCGGAAGACCTCACCGCCTATGCCACCGCCAAATCGGCGGCCTATGGTTTGACCCGAGTACTCGCCGGCGAATTCGGCAAGGACAATATCCGCGTGAACTGCGTGATTCCCGGCTGGATCATGACGGAACGCCAGATCGCCCTCTGGGTAGACGCCAAGGGCGAGGAAGCGATCTTCCGCAACCAGGCCCTCAAGCGCAAGATGCTGCCGGAGGACGTGGCGAAGGCCGTGCTGTTCCTGGCCTCGGACCAGGCTTCCGGCATGACCAACCAGCAGATCGTGGTGGATGGCGGCTGGATCTGATGTCATCCCGTGCGCGATGCGGCACGAAGTGCTGCTTCGCAGACACGGGACCGTGAGCCGCAAGAGCCTTTCTTTCGTACGATCCCGTATCTGCGCCGCACCATTGCATGGTGCACCGCGTACGGGATGACCAACCCTTGGACCCAGCATGACTTCTGAACTGATCGCCGTGGATTGGGGCACCAGCCGGTTCCGGGCCTTCCGGCTCGATGGCGCCGGCAAGGTGCTCGACCGCCTTTCCGCCGAGGACGGCATGTCGACCGTTCCTGCTGGTGGCTTTGCCGCCGTGCTTGAGCGCCATTGCGGGGCCTGGATGAAGGCCAATCCAAAGGCGCCGGTGCTGATGGCCGGCATGGTCGGCGCCCGCAATGGCTGGGCCGAAGCAGCCTACTCCACCTGCCCCGCCTCGCCTAAAAGCCTTGCAAACGCAATGCTCAAGGTCACGGATCGGGTCTCCATCGTGCCCGGTGTGATCGCACGCGATAAAAGTGGTGCGGATGTCATGCGGGGCGAGGAAACCCTGATCTTCGGCACCGAGGTCAAGAACGGCCTCGTCTGCCTGCCCGGCACCCATTCGAAATGGGCCAGGGTCGAAGAGGGCGCCATCACCGATTTCGCCACCTTCATGACCGGCGAGACCTATGCACTCTTCCGCCAGCAAAGCCTCCTCTCGCGCCTTGCCACGGAGCCCGAAGACCTGACCGGCTTCGATGATGGGCTCGAGGCGGCCAAGGACGGCACGGGCCTCACCAACCGCCTGTTCCAGGCCCGCTCTCGCGTGCTCGGCGACGAAATGGCAGGCGAGAAGGTCGGTCCCTATCTTTCCGGCCTCCTGATCGGCGCCGAGGTCGAGGGCGCCTTCAAGCGCTATGGCAGCAACCATGTCATCACCCTGGTGGCCGATGGCGTGCTGGCCCAGCGCTATGTCGCGGCGCTGCGCTCCCATGGCGCCAGCCTCGAGATCATCTCGCCCGAACGCGCCTTTCTCGAAGGCCTCGCCACCATTGCGGCGGCACGCAGCCAGGATCCCACGCCATGAGCCTCGATTTGGAAGCCAGCCTCGATTTGGAAGCCAGCCTCGATTTGCAAGCCGCCCTCGCCAGTATGCCGCTGGTAGCGATCTTGCGTGGCGTCAAGCCGGATGAAGTCGTCGGTATCGCCGAGGCGATCGTCGCCGCCGGCATCCGGATCATCGAGGTGCCGCTCAACTCGCCCGACCCCTTCACCTCGATCGGCCTGCTCGCCCGGCACCTGGGTCACGGGGCACTGGTGGGCGCGGGCACCGTATTGACGATCTCCGACGTCGAGAAAGTCGCAGAGGCCGGTGGCACGGTGATCGTCTCGCCGAACACCAACCCAGAGGTGATTCGCGCCACCAAGGCGCGTGGCCTGCTGTCACTGCCGGGATTCTTCACGCCTTCGGAGGCCTTTGCGGCGCTAGAAGCCGGCGCCGATGCCCTGAAGCTGTTCCCGGCCGAGATGTCCTCGCCCGCGGCGGTGAAGGCGATGCGCGCGGTGCTGCCGAAAGCGACAAAACTCCTGGTAGTGGGCGGCGTTTCGCCGGCAACCATTCCACCCTATCTCGCGGTGGGGGTCGACGGCTTCGGCGTCGGGTCCGATCTCTATGCGGTAGGCCGGGATGCAGCGGAGGTGGGCCTGCGGGCGCGGGCCCTTGCTGAGGTGGTGCAGAAGATGCGGGAGTAACGCGGAGTGGCGGTCTCCGACCGCCATTTCTGGAACCACGGCGCTTGGGGGTAAAGAAGATAGCGGTCGGAGACCGCCACTCAAGCCGGCGGTCCCATGAAGCCCGACATATTGCCATCCCCTCCCAACCCGCTATCTTCCCACAAAAGCCAGAGGAAACTGCCCATGATCGTCGTCTTCGGCTCGCTTGGTGTCGATCTCGTCACCAATGTCAGCCACATCCCCCATCCCGGCGAAACCGTGCTGTGCGAAGGTTATTTCATGGTGCCGGGCGGCAAGGGGGCCAACCAAGCGGTCTCCGCGGCCCGCGCCGGCTCGAAGACGGCGATCATCGGTTCGCGCGGCAATGACGGCTTTGCCGATCTCGCCCTTTCGATCATGCGGGAAGCGGGGGTCGACGTCAGCGCGGTTGCTCCGGTGGAGAAGCCCACCTGCGTCGCCCTGATCACCGTGGACGAGAAGGCCGAGAACGCCATCGTGGTCGCCTCCGGCGCCAACCAGTCGACCCGTGCCGGGCAGCTCGAGAAATCCAGCCTCGGCAAGGGCGATATCGTGCTGCTGCAGCGCGAAATCCGTGATTCGGAGAATTTCGCCGCCATTAAGATCGCCAAGGAGCGCGGCGCCCGTGTCGTCTTCAACGTGGCTCCTGCTGGCCCGGTGCCCGAGGACATGCTGCGCCTGATCGACGATCTCGTGGTCAATGAGCACGAAGCTCTCACTGTCGCCAAGGCTGCTGGCATCGAGACGAGCGATCCCGAGGAGGCCGCCCGGCTGATCAACCAGCGCTATGGCTGCGCCGGCATCGTCACGCTCGGTGCGGAGGGCGTGGTCGGCTGGATCGACGGGGTGCGCCGCTCGGCCCCCGCCCTCAAGGTCACGCCGGTCGATACCACGGCGGCCGGCGACAGCTTCACCGGCGCCTATGCCGCCGCTCTCGACCAGGGTCTGGGCTTCTCCCTGGCGCTGGCGCGCGGGGCGGCGAGCGGCTCGCTCGCCTGCACGCGGCCGGGCGCTCAAACGAGCATCCCCATGAAGGCGGAGATCGATGACGCCTTGAAGGACTATGCCGTCTGAGTCTTCATGTCCGGGTGCACGGGCATCTTGCCCGTACTTGAACCGCCGTGTTCGCGGGAAAAGAAAAACGGGCAGGATGCCCGTGCACCCGGATCAAGCGCCCTTGTCCCGAAGGCAATGTCATGGTACCCGCGCCGTGATTCAGCGGCGCTTCGTCGCGACATAAGGAACAGAATATGGCGACCGAATCGCAGAACGGCACCGAAGGCCAGGAGAGCCAGCCCTCGCTCAACGTGCTGGCACAATATATCAAGGACCTCTCCTTCGAGAATCCCAACGCGCCCCGCTCTCTCGGCAACATCCAGAATTCCCCGCAGATCGCGCTCACCGTCAATGTGAACGGCAAGCCGCTCGGGGGCCCGGACTATGAGGTCGAGCTCTCGATCGAGGGTGGCGCGGGCGAAGGCGCCGGCACGCTGTTCAAGTTCGAGCTGCTCTATGGTGCAGTGATCCGGCTCGCCGGCATTCCCGACGACAACGTGCATGCGATGGTGATGATCGAAGGCCCGCGCCTGCTCTTCCCCTTCGCTCGCCAGATCATCGCCGACTGCACCCGCAATGGTGGCTTCCCGCCGCTGATGATCGACCCGATCGATTTCGTGGCGCTCTACCGCAGCCGTCTCGCCCAGGCTCAGCCGACGGTCGGCCAGGCTTGATGGAGTGGTGGTCTCCGACCGCCAGTTTCCCGAGACTGCCGGCTTCCCGCCGGCCCTTTGAAATGGTGTCGAATGGCGGCTGCAGTCGCCATTTTCTTTTTCGGCAGGATCCCCGTCCTCCCGGAAGAGAATCCGTGAACTGTGCCGGTTCTGCCGTCACAGCAGGGATCGGGTGTCGTCCTTCCCAAACCTCCGCCATACCCCGGAAAACCACTCTTCCGGGGATACGCACGATGACATCGCCTTCCGCCCGACCGATGAGCCCTCTTGAATGGGGTCTCCTGCTCGCCCTCTCCGTGCTGTGGGGCGGCTCCTTCTTCTTCACCCATGTCGCCATCGCGGCGCTGCCGCCTTTCACTATCGTGACCCTGCGCGTCGGCCTGGCAGCTTTCATCCTCCTGGCGATGCTGCCCTTCTTTGGCCTGCGCCTGCCGGCGGACGCCCGCGTCTGGGCTGCCTTCCTCGGCATGGGCCTCCTCAACAATGTCGTGCCCTTCTGCCTGATCGTCTGGGGCCAGACCCATATTGCTTCCGGCCTTGCCGCCATCCTCAATGCCACCACGCCGCTCTGGACCGTGGTCGTCGCCCATGTGGCAACCGCCGAGGAGCGCATGACCGGCAACCGCCTCGCGGGCGTTCTGATCGGCCTCGCGGGCGTAGTGCTGATGATCGGCCCGGACGCGTTGCGGGGGTTTGGCACGGATATCCTCGCCCAGCTTGCGGTGCTGGGCGCCGCCATCTCTTATGCCTTCGCCGCCATCTTCGGCCGCCGCTTCAGGCGCATGGGCATGGCGCCGATGGTCACCGCCACCGGCCAGGTCAGCGCCTCCGCCCTGATGCTGCTGCCAGTCTGCCTGCTCATCGACCGGCCCTGGACCCTGGCCATGCCGGGCCTGCCGGTCTGGGCCGCGATCGTGGGCATGGCCGCGCTCTCGACGGCGCTCGGCTACATGCTTTATTTCCGCATCCTGGCCTCGGCCGGCGCCACCAATCTTGCGCTGGTGACCTTCCTCATCCCGGTCAGCGCCATCATGCTCGGCGCGCTGGTGCTGGGCGAAACCCTGCAGCCGAAACATTTCGCGGGCATGGCGCTGATCGGACTAGCGCTGGCGGCCATCGACGGGCGGTTGCTAAGGATCTTCCGTCCAAAGGCGCTCGCTTGACGGAGGCCGCGCCTCGGTGCGTCGACCCAAAGGCCAGCACACCAAAACAACTCACACCGCGTATTTTTTCCAGAGTGCATTCTCGCCGAGGCTTGCGATGAAGGCCTCATGCGCGGCCAGCTCTTCCGGGTGGATGCGCGGGGTGAGCGGCTGGGGGCGCGGACCGATCTTCCCGGCTGCCGCACGGGCCACGGCGGCGGCGGAAATCGAGGCGAGGCTGAGGGCTGTCTGGCGGCCGCCCGTCAGCTCGATATAGACCTCGGCCAGGATCTCGGCATCGAGCAGGGCGCCGTGCTTGACGCGCTTGGAATTATCGATGCCGTAGCGCTGGCAGAGCTGGTCCAGGGAGGCAGGCGCACCGGGGTGCTTGCGACGCGCCATGGCGAGCGTGTCGACCACCCGGTCCATCGGCAGGATGCCAAGGTTCACGCGCTTGAGCTCGGCATTCAAGAAGCGCATGTCGAAGCCGGCATTGTGAATGACCAGATGCGCTTCGCCGACGAACTCGACGAATTCCTTGGCAAGCGCGGCAAACAACGGCTTGTCCGACAGGAATTCGGAGGAAAGCCCGTGTACGTTGAAGGCTTCCACCGGCACGTCGCGCTCGGGATTGAAATATTTGTGCCAGGTGTTGCCGGTAGGCATGCGGTCGATCATCTCGACGCAGCCGATCTCGACCAGCCTGTGGCCCTCATTGGGGTCGAGGCCAGTGGTTTCGGTGTCGAGGATGATTTCGCGCATGAAATTCCCTGCGAGTCAGACGGTGAAGGCAAGCGCCCTGATTATGTCATCGACCTGCCGCTGCGCAAAGGCAAAGCCGGCGCCGGTGTCGATCACGAAATGCGCGCGGGCTCTCTTTTCCACATCCGGCAGCTGGCGCGCAAGGATGGCGGCGAAGCGTTCCTCGCTCATGCCGGGCCGGACCAGCACGCGCTCGCGCTGCACCGCCGCCGGCGCCGAGACCACTGCAACGGCCTGGCAGCGCTTCTCGCCGCCGGTCTCGTAGAGGAGTGGAATGTCGAGCACCGCGAGAGGCGCGCTCTTCCGCCGCGCCTCGGCCAGGAACACTTGCTCGGTAGCGCGCACCAGCGGATGCACGATGGCCTCCAGCCGCTTCATCGCCTCGGTATTGCCGATGACCCGCTCTCCGAGGCGAGTGCGATCGATGGCGCCGTCGACCGTGACACCTGGAAAGGCAGCCTCGACCGCACCGACGGCCGGCCCTGCATAGAGGCGATGCACGGTGGCGTCGGCGTCATGCACGGGCACACCGCCGTTGCGGAACATCGCCGCTGTGGCGGATTTGCCCATGCCAATGGAGCCGGTGAGGCCGAGAATGAAGGTCATACTGGGAGCGCGGACATCTTGTCCGCTCTTCCTATCCTGTACGCACAACGTTTCCAAGGGCGGACGTCGCGACATGCAAGCATGTCGCTGTGATGTCCGCGCTCCGAGATTACTTCACCTCAATATCCGCCAGAACCAGTGCCCGCAATTCCTGGCTCACCACCGGCCTGACGCCGAACCAGCGCTCGAAGCCCGGCACCGCCTGGTGTAGCAGCATACCGAGGCCATCAACCGTGCGAAGGCCGAGAGAGCGCGCCTTGGCAAGCAGGGGCGTTTCGAGCGGCACATAGACGATGTCGGTGACCAGGGCCGTTTCCGGCAGGCCGGCAAGATCGAGCTCGAGCGGCGGCTGGCCCTTCATGCCGAGCGAGGTGGTGTTGACGAGGATGTCCGTTCCCGGAAGCACCGCGCCCGCCTCCTCCCAGGCCATGGGCTTCACTTTCGGCCCGAAATGGGTGGCCAGAGCCTGCGCCCGCTCGAAGGTGCGGTTCGCCAGCAGGATCTCCCCGGCACCGCGCTGCAGCAGCCCGTAAAGCACCGCCCGCGAGGCGCCGCCCGCGCCCAGCACCACGGCCCGGCCGAGTCTGCCGTCCCAGCCAGGAGCCTCCTGATCGAGATTGGCGAGGAAGCCGACCACGTCGGTATTGGCGCCTTTGAGCGTGTCGCCCTCCAGCCAGAGCGTGTTCACAGCATGAAGATCGCGCGCGACTGGATCGTCAACGAAAGCGAGACGAAAGGCTTCCTCCTTGTGCGGAACAGTGACGTTGCCACCGACAAAGCCCTGTTGTTTCAAAGTGTTGATAAAGTCGGGGAAGGCAGCGGGCTCGACGGCAAGGCGCTCATAGCTGCCTTCGATACCGGCTTCTCTCAGCCAGAATGAATGGATCAGCGGCGAGCGCGAGTGGGAGATGGGGTAACCGACGACAAAGGCGCGTTTCATGGAAATTCCAACTCAGCTGGCTACCAACCCCTGCTCCCGCAACGCCTGGAGCAGCGCCAACAGGGGCAGGCCGAGGATGGTGAAGTAGTCACCCTCGATCGTCTCGAACAGGGTCACGCCGAGGCTTTCGAGCTGGTAGCAGCCCACGCTAGCGAGGATCGCTTCCCCCGCCCGCGCGAGATAGTCGTCGAGGAACGCATCGGAAAAGTCGCGCATGGTGAGATGGGCGCTCGCCACGCCACCAGCCAGCACCGCGCCGTCCCGGGCGAGGGCAAAGCCGGAATGGAGCTCATGCTGCTTTCCGCGCAGGATCGCGAGCTTGGCGCGGGCCGCGGCAAGGGTCGCAACCTTGGTGAAGCGCCGCGCGCCGAGCGCCATGGTCTGGTCGGCGCCGATGACCACCGCGCCGGGATGCTGGCGCGAGACTGCCAGCGCCTTTTCCCTCGCCAGCGCTTCGGCCACCGCGCTCGGGCTGAGGCCCTGCGATTCCCATTGCCGCTCGAGGCCCCGCTCGTCGATCGCAGCAGGATGTGTGGTGACGGCCAGCCCCGCCGCCCGCAGCATGTCACCGCGAATGGCGGATTTCGAGGCGAGGATGAGGGAGGCAGGCGGGCTTGCACCGTCCGCCGGGGACGCTTCGGCTTTGATCACGATTGCAGCAATTCCTTTTGTTGCGCTCGATATAACAACTTGCCGTTCATTTTGGCAGCCGCGTGCCCCGGCTCCGCCTGAAAATCACTGCTCCGAAGCGCTTTGTGTTGAAGGAGATATCAAGATGTCGCCAGCCTGGACGGAACGTAAGCAGCGCTGCCCGAAAACGCTTCACCGCTTGCAGTTGCAAAGCTGTCCGCTTTGTGATCACAATATTTGAAAGCGACTTCAATA
This sequence comes from Labrys miyagiensis, assembly GCF_030160835.1. Classification (GTDB taxonomy): domain Bacteria; phylum Pseudomonadota; class Alphaproteobacteria; order Rhizobiales; family Labraceae; genus Labrys; species Labrys miyagiensis. Next base: position 116,854 of record NZ_BSPC01000005.1, read on the forward strand.
ATCGAAAGCGAACCTGACCTCGTCAGGCCAGATGCGGGATTGCGTGCGTGTCGGATGGAACGAGCGGGAATTCGATCGATGTTCGGGACGTGCGCAAGGTGTTCGGCGCGGTCGACACCGGTTTCGTGGCGCTGGACACTGTCTCCGTTTCCATACGCCAGAACGAGTTCTTCACCCTGCTGGGGCCCTCCGGCTGCGGCAAGACCACGCTGCTGCGCCTGATCGCAGGCTTCGACTTCCCCACGGCCGGACAGATCCTGCTCTATGGCGAGGACATTGCCGGCCTGCCGCCCTTCAAGCGGCCGGTGAACACCGTCTTCCAGAGCTACGCCCTCTTCCCGCACATGACGGTCGCCGAGAATATCGGCTTCGGCCTCGAAATGCTCGGCAAGCCCAAGGCCGAGGTAAAGGCGCGGGTTACCGAGATGCTGCGCCTGGTGCGCATGGAGCATCTCGCCGGCCGCAAGACCAGCCAGATCTCCGGCGGCCAACAGCAGCGCGTGGCCCTCGCCCGGGCGCTGGCGCCCCAGCCCAAGGTGCTGCTGCTCGACGAGCCGCTTTCCGCCCTTGACTACAAGCTGCGCAAGGAGATGCAGCTGGAGTTGAAGCGCCTGCAAGGCGAGACCGGCATCACCTTCATCTTCGTCACGCATGACCAGGAAGAAGCACTGACCATGTCGGACCGTATCGCCGTCATGTCGGCGGGAAAGATCCTGCAAGTCGGTACGCCGCGCGAGATCTATGACAGCCCATCCGAACGCTTTGTCGCTGAATTCATTGGGGAAACCAACTTCATCGAAGCCGATCTCATCGCGCACGATGGAGACTACGCCACGGTGCGTCTACCAACGGGGCAGCAGATCCAGGCGACCCTTGCCGAAGGCCACAAGCCCGGGGACAAGGTCTGGCTGGTGGTGCGGCCGGAGCATGCCCAGCTCGTTCCGGCACCGCAGGCCATGCTATCAGGCACGGTGGAAAATATCGTCTATCTCGGCACGGACACCCATTTTCACCTGCGGCTCGACAACGGTCCGCTTTTCACCGTGCGACGGCAGAACACACGCGGTGTGGCCGAGGTCTTCGAACCGGGACAGCGCGCAGGCGTTGCCTTTGCCGACGGTACGGCCCGAGTGCTGAGGGATTGATGTCTGACGCCGCCGAAATCGCCGCCAAAGCCAGGAGCCGGGAGACCCGCAATCACTGGCTGCTGTCGACGCCGGCGCTTCTGGTGATCCTGTTCGCCGCCACCGGTCCTCTCCTGATCGTACTGGTCTATTCCTTCCTGGCGCCCGGCCCTTACGGCGATGTGAAATGGCAGTTCTCCTCCGATGCCTGGACGTCGGTGTTCTTTGAACGCGACATGTTCGACGACACGCTGTCGCTGGCCCTCGCCAACGTCACCATCTTGTGGCGTTCGGTGAAACTCGCTCTGCTGACCACGGTGGTGACGCTGGGGCTCGGCTTCCCAACCGCCTATTTCATCGCCACGCGTTCGGCGAATCGCCGCGATCTCTGGCTGTTCCTGATCACCATTCCGTTCTGGACCAACCTCCTCATCCGCACCTTCGCGGTGCTGCAGATCATCCGCAACGAGGGCCTGATCAACGCGATGCTGCTCAAGTTCGGCGTCATCTCCTCGCCGCTGCAGATCCTCTATACCGACACCGCCATCCTCGCCGGCATGGCCTATGTCTACCTGCCGCTGATGGTGCTGCCCGTTTATGCCAGCATGGAAAAGCTCGATTTCCGCCTGATCGAGGCCGGCTACGACCTCTACGCCACGCGTTTCAAGGTGCTCCGGCGCATCATCATCCCGCTCGTGAAGCCCGGCATCATCGCCGGCTCCATCCTGGTCTTCATTCCGGCGCTCGGCGCCTATGTCACGCCCAATCTGCTCGGCGGCGGCAAGAACATGATGCTGTCGAACCTGATCGAGCTGCAATTCGGCCAGGGCCGCAACTGGCCTCTCGGCGCCTCGCTCTCCATCACCGTGATGGTGGTGGTGATGATCGCGCTGCTTGTATATGTCCGCAACGCAGCCGGCTCCGGAGCGCGGCATGGCTGAAGCATTTGCAAGCAAAGTGGACACCGGTTCGCGTCCGGAAAATCCGTCCAAGCCCCGAAACTCTGCCCGTTTCTCGATCCGCTACCAGCCCGGCTTCACCAGCATCGCGGTGTTCTGCTTCGTGATGCTCTACCTGCCGATGGTGATCGTCGTCATCTATGCCTTCAACGAAGCGACCTCCGTCTCCACCTGGGGCGGTTTCTCCCTGAAATGGTTCGTCTCGGCCTACCACAACGACGAGGTCATCGACGCCACCCTGCGCTCCTTCCAGATTGCCATCATCGCCGCCCTGCTCTCCACCATCGCCGCCACCATGGCGGCCCTAGCCACCACGCGGACGGAGGCCTATCCCGGCCTCACCTTCACCTATGCCGCCATCAACCAGCCTCTGATGGTGCCGGAGATCGTCACCGGCGTGGCGCTGCTGATCTTCTTCTCCCGCATCAAGATTCTCACCGGCTATGACGGCCTTGCCTATCTGATCGCGGCCCACACCGCCTTCTGCGTGCCCTTCGCCTATCTGCCGATCCGGGCGCGGCTCGAGGGCATGGACCTGACGCTGGAACGCGCCGCTGCCGACCTCTATGCCACGCCCTGGCGCACCTTCAGGCGGGTGACGTTGCCGCTGCTCTGGCCCGGCATCCTCGCCGGCTTCATGCTCGCCTTCGTGACGTCGCTCGACGACGTCGTCATCACCGAATTCGTCAAATCCGGCGGGCAGGACACGCTGCCCACCTACATGCTCGGCCAATTGCGCCGCGGCGTGACGCCCGAGATCAATGCGCTGTCGACGGTCTTCCTGTTGCTGTCCATCGGCATCGTGACGCTTTTCTTCTTCATCAGCAGGAAGAAAGACTAATGCAGCGGAAGGGGCGCCTGACGGCGCTCGGATATCCGGTGCATCAACATGAAGATGGGGCAAGAAGAGCTGAAGCCGGGCCCCTTCGACAACGGGAGCAATGAAATGAACTGGAAGTCCACGGCCGCGGCAACCGCTCTGGCGCTGCTCGCATCCACCAGCCTGGCCAGCGCGGACGGCGTGTTGAACATCTTCAACTGGGGCAACTACACCAGCCCCGACATGATCAAGAAGTTCGAGCAGCAATACAACGTCAAGGTCACCATCACCGATTACGATTCGAACGACACCGCGCTCGCCAAGGTGCGCCAGGGTGGCACCGGCTTCGACATCGCCGTGCCCTCGCAGAACTACCTGCCCATCTGGATCCAGGAAGGCCTGGTGCAGGAGGTCGACCCCTCCAAGATGGAGAATTTCAAGAATGTTGCGAAGGAATGGGCCGATCCGCCCTTCGATCCCGGCCGCAAATATTCGGTGCCCTGGGCCTGGGGCACGGTGGGGGTGGTCGTCAACACCGACGTCTACAAGGGCGACATCAACACCTGGGGCATCATCTTCAACACGCCGGATGAGCTGAAGGGCAAGGTCAACGTCGTGCCGGAGATGAGCGACGTGATGGCCGCGGCCCTGCATTATGTCGGTGGCAAGCAATGCGATGGTGACAAGGCGCTCCTCAAGAAGGCTCGCGACGTGCTCGTCGCTGCCAAGCCGAACTGGATCGCCATGGAATACAACACCATCGAAAAGATGGGCGCGGGCGACTTCAAGGCCACCAGCGACTGGAACGGCTCGGCCCTGCGCCAGCGCCTCGCCCATCCACAGATCCATTATGGTTATCCGAAGGAAGGCGTCGTCGTCTGGAGCGACAATGTCGTGGTGCTGAAGGAAGCCAAGAACATCGATAACGCCAAGCTGTTCCTGAACTTCCTCATGGATCCACAGAATGCCGCGATGAACTCTGCCTTCCACCGTTATGCCAATGGCATCAGCGGCTCGGACAAATACATGCCCGACGACATGAAAGGCGCGCCGGAAGTCGTGGTGCCGGACGAGGTGATGAAGACGGCCGAATATTCCCGCACCTGCCCCCCCGATGTGCAGGAGCTCTATACGAAGATCTGGACTGAGCTGCAGAAATAAGGTGGCCTAACCACCTAGCGCGAACCTTCTCGAGAAGGCGCGACGCGAGCGCACACAAGTTGTGCGCGCGGCCTCCCCCACGAAGCTGGGGGAGGTGGGCCGGCAAAGCCGGCTCGGAGGGGGTGTGGGCGGAATGAGGTGCGGGAAACGGGCCTCACGCTAGCGCTTCACGTGCCCCATCCTGGCCACACCCCCTCCGACCTCACTTCGTTCGGCCACCTCCCCCAGCTTCGTGGGGGAGGCGACTCGCGCCTCTCCTTTAACGTGGTTGCCATGACCCAATCCTCATTTGAATCCCTTTATGGTTTCCGCCGCGATGAAGTCCGCCTCGCCAATTGGCGTCTGGCGCCCTGGAATCTCTGGGCTTTCCGCAATGTTTCCGAATTGGTGCCCACGGCTGTGATTTCGGCGGGTTTCCCTCCGGCGGAGACACCGGATGCCGACGCAACCGGGCTGCTGCGCGAGAGCCTGACAGTGGCAGGCGAGCGCAAGACCCTGGCCGAGATCCTGGAGCAAACCTCCACCGACGCACTCATCGCAATGAAATCCGGGCGCTTCGTCGCCGATTATCATGCCGCCGATTTCACCACGGCGAACCGCCATATCGTCTTCTCGATCAGCAAATCCCTGACCGCCATCCTCGCGGGCATCGCCTGGGATGACAGGCTTCTCGATCCCGAGGCGCCAATCACCACCTACGTCCCCGAGGTCGCCAACTCCGCCTATGGCGATGCCACGGTGCGCCATATCCTCGACATGCGCATGAGCCTGGCCTTCGAGGAGAACTATCTCGACACCACCGGCGGCTTCGCGCGCTACCGCCGCGCCACGCTGTGGAATCCGCCCGAATTGGGACAGCCAGGCGAAACCCTGCTCGACTTCATCGCCACCATGCCCAAGGGCGCGGGCGATCATGGTGGCCCGTTCCGCTACCGTTCGCCCAATTCGGACCTGCTCGGCACGGTGGTCGAGCGGGCCACCGGCCAGCGCTATGCCGATTTTGCCTCGGCGCGCCTATGGCAGCCTATCGAGGCGCGGCAGGACGGCTACATCACCGTGGACGCCGCCGGCGCCCCGCGAGCGGCAGGCGGCGTGGTGGTGGCGGCCCGCGACCTTGCCCGTGTCGGCGAAATGATGCGGCTGGGCGGCATGATCGACGGCCGCCGTGTGGTCTCGCAAGCCTGGGTCGAGGATACCACGCAGAGAGGCGACGCCGAGGCCTGGAAGCAGGGCGATTTCAGCAGGCTGCTCGCCGACGGCCGTTATCGCAACAAATGGTATCAGACGGGCTTTCCCAGTCGTGCCTTCTTCGGCATCGGCATCCATGGTCAATGGGTCTATGTGAATCCGAAAGCCGAGATGGTGGTGGTGAAGATGTCGTCCCAGCCCATTCCGGTGGACGACCCCACCGACAAGCTTTGCCTGGAGCTGTTCGAAGGCTTGGCGGCCGTCATTTGAGGCCAACTCGCCTTGGGAGTCGGCGTCCGCGCTACCCCGGTATTCGTCGAAAGCCCGCCTCTCACTTCAGGGCGATCGAGCTCGATGGCTGGTCCTTTGGCGGGAGGGGCGGCGACGTCTGCCCCGTCTCGGCCAACTGCTTCAGCTGCAGCAGCCGGATCCCGGGAAACACAATCGGTTTTTCCGTCGAACTTGCCTCAGGTCTCCACGATCAGCGCGCGCCGATGCGCCCTGAGCAGCCCCTGGATGGCCGCGGCGGTTTCTTCGATCGACCGACGCGTCACATCGATTACCGGCCAGCCGCGCTGGTTGAAGAGTCGGCGGGACTGGGCGATCTCTTCCGCCACCATGGTCCGGTCCGTATAAGCGGCGACATCGTGCTGCGGGCTCAGCGTCAGCACCCGGTTCTCGCGGATCTGCACGATGCGCTCCGGCGAAGCGAACAGGCCGACGATCAGAGGATTGCGCAGGTGCTCCACCTCCGGCGGCAGCGGCACGCCGGGCACCAGCGGTATATTGGCGGTCTTGACGCCGCGATGGGCGAGATAAATCGAAGTTGGCGTCTTCGAGGTCCTGCTGACGCCGAGCAGCAGCACATCGGCTTCATTGAGATCGCCGCCCATCAGACCGTCATCATGCATCATCGTATAGTTGAGGGCATCGATGCGGCGGAAGTAATCGGCGTTCAGCACATGCTGCGCCCCCGGCTTCACCATCACCTCCGTGCCCAGATAGGATCTGAACAGGTCGAAGATCGGCTGCAGCACCGAAAGCACCGGTGAGCCGATATCGCGGCAGGTGCGCTCCAGCCGCTCGGCGAGATCGGCCTCGACCAGCGTGTAGAGCACGATGCCGGGATTGGCCTCGATCTCGCCGATCGCCTTGTCGAGATCGCGCTGGCTGCGCACCAGGGGATAGATGTGCTCCAGGGCGGAAATCGCCGGATATTGGGCGGCGACGGCGCGGCCAGTGGTGATCAGGGTCTCGCCGGTAGAGTCCGAAACCAGGTGAAGATGGAAGAAGCTTCTTGTGGCCATGTCATGAGGTAACCCGGGAGAGGATTGTGGACAAGTGGGGACAGTTCGGGCCCGTTAACCTTTTCTTAAGAAGGGCTGTGGAAGAGTCCGGTAATTCATCAACAGGCGCCACGCTTGGGATGAGATTCATGCACGTCGCCTGAACAAGACTCATAAGGCGCTAAGTGCAGCCCGGCACACCCCCAGCCATCATCGGCCCAACCGCTTGATGACGCTCACCGATTCAGTGCTGGCGGAATGCCGTTTCCAATTTGGAATTTCCCTTCTCACGCCCGGCAAGCCTGTGAACAGATTGTGGATGGCGAGGAAGCACGGTAAACGAACCGTTAAGAAGAAAGAGAATGAAGATTCATATCTCTCTTTTCTTTTAAGAAGGCCGTCGGATTGGGCGAGCCAGCATAGTCCCGCCGATCGGATCGATAGAGCCTCCCTGATGACCAAACCCCTCCTCGATGTCTTCGCCGGCAAGGCACCCTCCGTGCCGCCGATCTGGCTGATGCGGCAGGCTGGGCGCTATCTGCCGGAATATCGGGCCCTGCGAACCAAGGCGTCCGGTTTCCTGAACTTCTGCTACACGCCGGATCTTGCGGTCGAAGCCACCCTGCAGCCGATCCGGCGTTTCGGCTTCGATGCGGCCATTCTCTTTTCGGATATTCTCGTGGTTCCCGACGCCCTCGGCCAGAAAGTCTGGTTCGAGGATGGAGAAGGACCGCGGCTCGAACCGGTCACGGATATGGCCGGGCTCTCTGCGCTGAAGCCTTCCATCGATCTCGAGCATCTCGCGCCGGTATTCGAAACGATCCGCCGGGTTAGGGGCGAGCTTTCCGCCAACGTCACCTTCCTCGGCTTTTGCGGCGCACCTTGGACGGTGGCAACCTATATGATCGCTGGGCGGGGCGTGAAAGACCAGGTGCCGGCAAGGCTCGCGGCCTATCAGGAACGCGCCTTTTTCTCGGCGCTGATCGAGCGCATTATCGAGGCCTCGATCGATTATTTGTCGGCGCAACTTGAAAATGGCGTCGACGCTGTCCAGATATTCGACAGCTGGGCCGGCATATTGCCGCCGAACGAATTCGAGCGCTGGGCTATCGAGCCTGTAAAGCGCATCGTCGCGGGCGTGCGCCAGCGCCATCCTCAGGCGCGCATCATCGGCTTTCCGCGCGGCGCTGGTTCCTTCTATCGCGATTATGCGGAGGTGATGGACGTGGATGCCGTCGGTCTGGACTGGGCCGTCGATCCGGCCTGGGCGGCGCGCGAGGTTCAGGGATTGAAGCCCGTGCAGGGCAATCTCGACCCGCTTGCGTTGGTCGCCGGCGGCGATGCGCTGAACCGAGCGGTCGATCGTATTCTCGCCGCCTTCTCCGGCAAGCCCTTCATCTTCAATCTGGGGCACGGCATCGTGCCGCAGACTCCCATTGCCCATGTCGAACAGATGCTGAAGCGAATCAGGGGCTAGGGGTTGTAGTCTGTCATCCCGGACGCATTGCGGCACGTAGTGACGCGATGCAGATCCGGGACCGCAAGACAAGATCGTTCTGACAGCGGACCCGTGTCTGCGCAGCATCACTTCGTGCTGCGGCGCGCACGGGATGACAGTTTGGAGCCTACCCATGGACTATGCCGGCACGGCCTATAATCTGGTGAAAGCAGGGCATATTATTGCCGTGATCGCCTGGATGGCTGGCATGCTCTATCTGCCTAGGCTCTTCGTCTACCATGCCGAGGCGCAGAAGGGCTCCATCCAGAGCGAGACCTTCAAGGTGATGGAACGGCGCTTGCTGAAAGCCATCATCAATCCGGCCATGATCATGACCTGGATCTTTGGCCTGCTGCTCGTCTGGTCCTCGGGTTTTTATGTGGCCGGCTGGTTCCACACCAAGTTGCTGCTCGTCGTGATTCTCTCCGGCGTGCATGGCTGGTTTTCCAAGCTGACCAAGGACTTCGCCAATGACCGCAATGTCCGGCCGGCGAAATTCTACCGTATGATCAACGAAATACCCACGGTGCTGATGATCCTGATCGTCCTCCTCGTGGTGGTTAAACCTTTTTAATCCGGAGCGACCCTCACCCGCTTGCCGACGCGGCAGACGGACTGTATAAAGCGCTTCTCCTCCCATTGCAGGCTGGCGTTTTGAGGTTTGGGCTCGGGCCCGACCAAGGCGCTGACGCAAGGCGGCATTCGTCTCGCGGACAAGACCTGCTCCTCCACGTGTTCCTGATTTCGCGCTTTTCATCGCGCGGTATGAACCGATCTATCCCCCCAACAAGGACTCCCCATGCGGGAAATTAAACTTCAGGACCTTAAGTCCAAGACTCCCATCGAAATGCTTGCCTTTGCCGAGGAACTCGAAGTCGAGAACGCCTCTTCGATGCGCAAGCAGGAATTGATGTTCGCCGTTCTCAAGCAGCTTGCCAACCGCGAGGTGGAAATCGTCGGCGAAGGCGTCGTCGAAGTGCTGCAGGACGGTTTTGCCTTCCTTCGCTCGCCCGAGGCCAATTACCTGCCAGGCCCCGACGACATCTATGTTTCGCCCTCCCAGATCCGCAAATTCGGCCTGCGAACCGGCGACACGGTCGAGGGCATGATCCGCTCTCCCAAGGAAGGCGAACGCTACTTCGCTTTGCTCAAGGTCAACACGATCAATTTCGAAGACCCTGACAAGACCAAGCATAAGATCAATTTCGACAATCTCACGCCGCTCTACCCGAACCAGCGCCTGAAACTGGAAATCGGCGATCCCACCAAGAAGGACTATTCCTCGCGCGTCATCGACATCGTGTCGCCGATTGGCAAGGGCCAGCGCGCCCTGATCGTGGCGCCGCCGCGTACCGGCAAGACGGTGCTCCTGCAGAACATTGCCCAGTCGATCACCGCCAACCACCCCGAATGCTATCTGATCGTGCTCTTGATCGACGAGCGCCCCGAAGAAGTCACCGACATGCAGCGCTCGGTGAAGGGCGAGGTCGTCTCCTCCACCTTCGACGAACCGGCCCAGCGCCACGTGCAGGTTTCGGAAATGGTGATCGAGAAGGCCAAGCGCCTGGTCGAGCATGGCCGCGACGTCGTCATCCTGCTTGATTCGATTACCCGCCTCGGCCGTGCCTACAACACGGTGGTACCGTCCTCCGGCAAGGTGCTGACCGGCGGTGTCGACGCCAACGCCCTGCAGCGCCCGAAGCGCTTCTTCGGTGCGGCTCGTAACATCGAGGAAGGCGGTTCGCTGACCATTATCGCCACCGCGCTGATCGAAACGGGATCGCGCATGGACGAAGTGATCTTCGAAGAGTTCAAGGGCACCGGCAACTCGGAAATCATCCTCGACCGCAAGGTCTCCGACAAGCGCGTCTTCCCGGCGATCGACATCACCCGTTCGGGCACCCGCAAAGAAGAGCTGCTGGTGGCCAGTGACATTCTCAAGAAGATGTATGTCCTGCGCCGCATCCTCAACCCGATGGGCACTGTCGACGCCATCGAGTTCCTGCTCGACAAGCTCCGCCAGACCAAGCAGAACGCAGACTTCTTCGATTCGATGAACACGTAAGAACGTTCGTCACCGCTGAAATTGGAGAGGCCCGGTGTGAAAGCGCCGGGCCTTTTTCGATTCGGATGCGGAATGGGAGAACGGAGATAGAAGGCGCGCGTCGCGCCTTCTCGAAAACCAATTCTGTGCATTAACCCTGTTTCACGTGAATCACTCCCACCCTGATTCACGTGAAACACTCACGCGCGCATCTGCCGTATCGTCTCCGCCAGCGCCGCCGCATCCTTCACCGGCAATGAACACCGTCCGCCTGAACAAACGAACGCAGCGCTTCTGTCGAGAGGCCCAGTCTGCCTTACCGGATGTGTGGCCGGCAGCTCCATCACCGACCCGACCCGCAACAGGGTCCGATGCGTGTAAGGCAGCCGGTTCGACGCCGCCAACAGTACCTGGGCTTCCTCACCCTCCCCAACCACCACGATCTCCAACCCATGCAGCCGGAAGTCCAAGGCATTCAGCAGCGAGGCATGGCCAAAGACATTGGTGTTCATCGATGGGGAAAGCGCCTTCAGAAGCTCATCGCCGCGCTGCAGCCACCGATCTTCGCCGGTCAGCGCGGCCAGGCGGAAGAGGTTGTCCGCCATCACGCCATTGGCGTTGGGCACGGCATCGTCCAGCGTCGAGCGTGGTCGGGTGATTAGCGCCGCGGCATCGCGGGCACTAAGGAAATAACCCCCGCCCTCGCTGTCGCGATAATCGGCCTCGATGGCCTCGGCCCAGCCCTTTGCCCTTTCCAGACGGGCGCTGCCAGCGCCGGCCTCAAAAAGGGCGATTGCAGCACGGGTCATGTTGGCGAGATCGGTCGCAAGGCCGGGGACGAGGAGCCGGCTCTCGCGCCAGGAATGGCCGAGCCGTGTACTATCGGCCATGGATTCGGAGACGAAATGGAAGGCCCTGGCCGCGAGATCCAGCCAATCCGGCCGCCCGAAGGCGACGGAGGCGCGGGCCAGAGCTGCGATCATCAGCCCGTTCCAGTCCGCCAGCACCTTGTCGTCCCGCGCCGGCGGAATGCGCTTGTCGCGAGCCGACAGCAATTTCGGGCGCAGCTCGAGCCAGCCGATCTCCAGGGCGTCGCTGAGATCGTTCTTGCCGAGACGGTTGGGAATGGACTGTCCCTCCCAATTGCCATGCTCGTCGATGTCGAATTCATGCGCCACGAATTCGGCGTCGTCCTCGCCGAGGACAGCGCGCAGCAGCGCCGGCTTCCAGACATAGAAGAGGCCCTCATGACCCTCCGAATCGGCATCGAGCGAGGCGGCGAAGGCATGGCCGTTGCCGGTCATCATTTCCCGCTGCAGCCACTCCACCAGCTCGACGGCAGCCTGCTTGAACAGGGGACGGCCGGTCTCCTGCCAGGCGAGGGCGAGCAGTTCCAGAAGCTGGGCATTGTCATAGAGCATCTTCTCGAAATGCGGCACCAGCCATTGCGCATCGACGCTGTAGCGAGCAAAGCCCCCGCCGACATGGTCCCGGATGCCGCCCTGGCAGATGCGCTCCAGGCTGAGCAGGAAAAGCTTGCGGCCCTGCCCTTCCGCTCCGGCGCGCCAGAGCGCTTCGAGATAGGAGGCGTTCGGGAATTTCGGGGCGCCGCGTGTGCCGCCATCGACGGGATCGGTGATGCCCGCTAGCGCCGACCAGGCCTGGCGTAGCTCGGCCTCGCCAAAGGCGGTGTCGCCCTTCGGAGGGATACGCGACAGGGCACCGAGCAGGGCCTCGCGGTTACGGCCGACGCGCTCGAAATCGGTGTGGTAGGCCTTGGCGATGGCGCGCAGCACATCCGGAAAGCCCGGGCGGCCATAACGCGGCTCGGGCGGATAATAGGTCCCGCCCCAGAAAGGCTCGCCATTCGGCGTCAGGAACATCGTCAGCGGCCAGCCGCCCTGCTCGCCGAGGGCGTGCAGCGCATGCATATAGATCTGGTCGATATCGGGCCGCTCCTCGCGATCGACCTTGATGTTGATGAAGAGCTCGTTCATGACGGCGGCGATATCAGGGTTCTCGAAGCTTTCATGCGCCATGACGTGACACCAATGGCAGGCGGCATAGCCCACGGAGAGCAGGATCGGCTTGTTTTCGGCTTTGGCCAGCGCCAGGGCCTTCTCGCCCCAGGGCTGCCAATGCACGGGATTGCCGGAATGCTGGATCAGATAGGGACTGGTTTCGTGGGCAAGGTTGTTCTGCAGCGTGGTGGACAAGGTGGCACCCCTTCTTTCCCCGGAGATATAAGCATGGACCTTGCCGTTGGCGCGAGCATGGCAGCCGCAATTGTGGGGTACCGATGACTGATACGATCGTTGCCCTGGCTTCCGGTGTTGGCCGCGCGGGCGTCGCGGTGATCCGGATCTCGGGCCCCGGCGTTCGATTCGGATTGGAAACGATCGCTGGTGGCGTCCCGGAAGTGCGCAAAGCCTCACTCCGGCGGCTGAAGGCGCCTGAGAGCGGGGAGATCCTGGACGAGGCGCTGGTGCTGTTCTTCGAGGCGCCCGCCAGCTTCACCGGCGAGGATGTGGCGGAGTTCCACGTGCATGGGGGCCGCGCCATCATCGCTGGCGTGATCGACGCGCTCACTGCCTTGCCCGGCTTCCGGCCGGCCGAACGCGGCGAATATACGCGCCGGGCCGTCGCCAATGGCCGCATGGACCTGACGGCCGCAGAGGGTATCGCCGACCTCGTGGAGGCCGAGACGGGCAGCCAACGCCGCCAGGCCCTTCGGCAGGCCGGCGGGGCGCTGGAACGCGCCGCAGCGGCTTGGCGCGAGCGCCTCGCCCGCATGCTGGCGCTGATCGAGGCCGAGATCGATTTCCCCGACGAGGAAGACGTGCCGGCCCTCTTCGCCGAGGTGCGGCGCCGGGCGGGAGCCCTGTTGGCTGAGATCGATACCGCTCTGGCGGGCGCCCAAAGCGGTGAGCGGCTGCGCGAAGGCGCGGTGATGGTGATCGCCGGGCCGCCCAATGCCGGCAAGTCGACCCTGCTCAACGCCCTTGCTCAGCGGGATGTGGCTATCGTCTCGCCGATCGCCGGCACCACGCGTGACACGCTGGAGGTGCATCTCGACCTCCACGGCTATCCCGTCACTTTGATCGACACGGCAGGCCTGCGCGAGACGCAGGATGTGGTGGAGACAATGGGCGTGGAGCGGGCACGGGCCAGCCTGGAGCGCGCCGATCTAGTGATCTGGCTGGAGGCCGAGGATGCTCGTGGCGAGCGGCCCTCGCTGTCGGCATCAGTGCTACGGGTGGCAACGAAACGGGATGAGGGTGGCGAGCCGCCGGCCGGCCTCGATCTTGCCCTCTCGGCGAAGACGGGTGCCGGAATGTCCAGCCTTCTCAGCCGCTTGGAACAGATCGCGCGCGATGCTCTCGAGGGCGGTGAATCGGCGTTGGTCACACGCGTGCGACATCGCAGGGAGCTTGAGACCATCGCCCATCATCTCAGCCTCGTCTGCAGTGCGGACGAAGCCACGCCGGTGGAATTCGTGGCCGAGGACCTGCGCCTCGCAGTGCGAGCCATCGGCCGGCTGACTGGGCAGGTCGATATCGACGAGATCTACGACGTGATCTTTCGCGAGTTCTGCATTGGGAAGTGAGCGGGAAATGATCGGTGTGCCGGTCTTCAGGCCGGCATGCCCGGGACGGATGGTTTGAAATCAGCGCGGCCCTGAGATGAGGCGTTAGTAATCATAGGAAGATGCCAGTCTGAAGACCGGCACCACCATATCGGTGCTTTTCCCGGCGACGGCATAGCCTTTGACCCCTGTCTCGCTTCAGCGTAAAAGGCCGCGCGAAGGGATGTCGAGCGATGAACCGGCAATTTGATGCGATCGTGGTGGGTGGCGGCCATGCCGGCTGTGAGGCGGCGGCGGCTGCCGCGCGGCTGGGCGCCCGCACGGCATTGATCACCCATCGCGCCGACACCATCGGCACCATGTCGTGCAATCCAGCCATCGGCGGTCTCGGCAAGGGCCATCTGGTGCGCGAGATCGATGCGCTGGACGGGTTGATGGGCCGTGTCGCTGATCAGGGCGGCATCCAGTTCCGCGTCCTCAACCGGCGCAAGGGTCCGGCCGTGCGCGGCCCCCGCGCCCAAGCCGACCGCGCGCTCTATGCCGCGGCGATGCAGAAGGCGATTGCCGGGCAGGCCGGTCTCACCGTCATCGAGGCGGAAGTCGATGATATCCTTATCGAATCCGGCCGCGTGACGGCTGTGGTGACCGTCGCCGGCGATCGATTCGGATGCGGATCGGTTGTCCTGACCACCGGTACCTTTCTCAGTGGCGTGATCCATATCGGCGAGAAGCGCATCGCTGCCGGCCGCGTGGGCGAGTCGCCGGCTCTCGGCCTGTCGAAGACGCTGGCTCGCGTCGGCTTCGCGCTGGGCCGGCTCAAGACCGGCACGCCTGCCCGCCTTGACGGCAAGACCATCGATTGGCCCTCGCTGGAGATGCAGCCCGGCGACGAACCGCCGGAGCCCTTCTCGGCGCTGACGACCGTATTGCCCAATCCGCAGATCGCCTGCGGTATCACCCGCACCACGCCGCAGACCCATAAGGTCATCCAGGACAACATCCACCGCGCGCCCATCTATTCCGGCCAGATCGAGAGCCGCGGCCCGCGCTACTGCCCCTCCATCGAGGACAAGGTGGTGCGCTTTGGCGAACGCGACGGCCACCAGATCTTTCTGGAGCCGGAAGGCCTGAAGGACGACACGGTTTATCCGAACGGCATTTCGACCTCCCTGCCCGAGGATGTGCAGCAGGCGCTGCTCGCGACCATTCCGGGCCTGGAAAAGGTGCGGATGATCCGCCCCGGTTACGCTATCGAGTATGACCATATCGATCCTCGCGAACTCCACGCCACGCTGGAAGCCAAACGTGTGCAGGGCCTGTTCCTCGCCGGGCAGATCAATGGCACCACTGGCTATGAGGAAGCGGGCGCCCAGGGCCTGGTGGCCGGCCTCAACGCGGCTCGCCGCGCAGGCGGCACCGAAGGCGTCAATTTCGGCCGCGAGGAATCCTATCTCGGCGTGATGATCGATGATCTCGTCACCCGCGGCATCAGCGAGCCCTATCGCATGTTTACCTCGCGGGCCGAATATCGCCTGACCCTGCGGGCCGACAATGCCGACCGACGCCTGACCGATCGCGGCCTGGCCCTGGGTCTGGTCGATGCCACGCGCGAAAAGGCCTGGAAGGAAAAGCAGGCCTCCTTTGCTACAGCCCTTGGCTGGGCCAAGTCCGTTTCGGTGACACCCAATCAGGCCGAGACGTCGGGTATCCACATCAACCGCGATGGCATCCGCCGCACCGCCTTCGATTTATTGGCTTATCCGAATATCGGGTTTGCAGATCTCTCCAGGCTTTGGCCGGAGGCGGTGCAATTCGCGGCACCCGTTTTGGAGCAGGTGGAGATCGAGGCGAAGTATGCTGTCTATCTTGAACGCCAGAAGGCGGATGTCGCAGCCTTTCGTCGCGATGAAGATATTGAGATTCCTCAGGATTTCGACTTTGGCGCCGTCATCGGCTTCTCGAACGAGACACGGCAGAAATTCGCTGCCGTCCGCCCCCGCACCATCGGCCAGGCTGGTCGCATTGACGGCATCACGCCAGCCGCGACAACGCTGCTGATGGCGGCGTTGCGCAAGCAGAGGCAGCGGAGGGCCGTTGGCTGATCGATTCGGATCCGGATCGATTCGATCAATTGACTAGCGATAAGCACGTAAAATCGGGGACCAAGCGAGCTCCCGGCCATAGTCTGCTTGATTGTAGGAGAGCGTTGCCGCTGAGGTGCGGACGCTGCTGACTCTTACACTTCGTTGGTTCCCTTGCCGGAATCACGCCTTTCAGGCATCTTGTCGACATGACTCCTGATGCCGATCGCACCCAAGCCCTCAAGTATATGACTGTTTCACGTGAAACAGTGAGCCATTTCGACACTTATGTCGGCCTCCTGCAGCGCTGGCAGAAGATCAAGAACCTTGTTGCCCCCTCGACCCTGGGTCAGATCTGGACTCGGCATATCGCTGACAGCGCGCAGCTTCTGCCCCATCTCGGCGACGCCCGCACGGTCGTCGATTTGGGCAGTGGTGCTGGTTTCCCTGGTATGGTGATCGCCATTGCCGGTATCGGCATGCCCGGGCTTCATGTTCATCTGGTTGAGTCAAATGGCCGCAAGGCCTCGTTTCTTCGCGAAGTGGCCCGGGCGACAGGCGCTCCAGCGACCATTCATCCCGTTCGTATCGAAGATTTTACGGCCAAATGGGACGGGAAGGCCGATCTCGTTACGGCGCGAGCCCTTGCGTCTCTGCTCGAGCTCCTGGAGCTGAGCGCGGAGCTGTTGAAAAGCGGGAGCCGTGCCCTGTTTCTCAAGGGTCAAGATGTAGATGCTGAATTGACCGAAGCGACTAAATATTGGAGTATGCAGACAGAATTGATCCCGAGCCTGACGGATTCAGCCGGACAAATTGTTTCGATCACAGCCGCTACCAGACGGACTGAGGGTTCCTGAAGCCGGGAGCCGGATCTGCAGCGGGGCAGAAGGAAGAATGCCATGACGTTGCCGCGTATTCTCGCAATCGCCAATCAGAAGGGCGGCGTCGGTAAGACGACGACAGCCATCAACCTCGGCACGGCACTCGCGGCAATTGGCGAAGATGTGCTGATCATCGATCTCGATCCGCAGGGTAATGCCTCGACAGGCCTCGGCATCGACCAGAAGCGGCGTGTCCGTACGACCTATGACGTCATGGTCGGCGATCACGACCTGCGCTCGACAATCGTCGAGACCGTCGTGCCGCGCCTGCACATAGCGCCGTCCAACATGGACCTGCTCGGTGTCGAGCTGGAGATTGCCGGAGAGCGGGATCGGGCTTTCCGCCTGCGCAAGGCTATTCACGCCCTCTCCGCTTCCACCGATTTTCCGTGCTCCTATATTCTGGTGGATTGCCCCCCCTCGCTCAACCTTCTGACGGTGAACGCCATGAGCGCGGCAGATGCCGTGTTGGTACCCTTGCAGTGCGAATTCTTCGCTCTAGAAGGCCTGGCCCAGCTGCTCAGGACGGTCGAGCAGGTGCGCAATTCACTCAATCCGCATCTCAGCATTCACGGCGTGGTGCTGACCATGTATGATGCCCGGAACAACCTCTCGGGCCAGGTCATGGCCGATGTCCGCGAATTTCTCGGCGAGAAGGTCTATCAGACGGTGATTCCACGCAATGTCCGGGTTTCCGAGGCGCCCTCCTATGGCAAGCCTTCGCTGCTCTATGACCTCAAATGCCCGGGCAGCCAGGCCTATGTTCGTCTCGCCTCCGAAGTGATTCAGCGCGAAAAGCTGCTGCGCGCGGCCTGATGTTACAGGTAAGGGAAGACCTATGAATTCCGATGACAAGATGCGTCCGCGCCTGGGGCGCGGGCTCGCCGCCCTGATCGGTGACACTGGCGATGAAGGCTCCGCAATCGAGCGCGCGCGCGGCCAGCGCCGGATTCCGACGAGTTTCCTGCGCCCTAACCCGCGAAATCCCCGCCAGAATTTCGCCGAGGAGGATCTGGAGGATCTTGCCAATTCGATCCGGGAGAAGGGCGTCATCCAGCCGATCCTGGTGCGCGTGGTTTCCGGTGCGATCGATTCCTATGAGATCATCGCCGGCGAGCGTCGCTGGCGGGCGGCCCAGCGTGCTGAACTTCATGATGTTCCCGTAACGATTGTCGAGGCCTCGGATCGCGAAGCGCTCGAACTCGCGATCATCGAAAACGTCCAGCGTACCGACCTCAATGCGATCGAAGAAGGGGTCGGCTACGAGAAGCTGATCGAGGAATTCGCCTATTCGCAGAACGACCTCGCCAAGGTGATCGGCAAGAGCCGGAGCCACGTCGCCAACACACTGCGCCTGCTCAAGCTGCCCGAAACAATCAAGCACAGTGTCATGGAGGGCAAGCTCACGGCCGGCCATGCCCGTGCGCTTCTCTCGGTCAACAATCCCGAGGCGGTGGCACAGCTTATCATCTCCGAGAACATGTCGGTGCGCGAAGCCGAAAGCGTGGTGCAGGACGAGGCGCAGAGCGCCGGCAAGACCCTGCGGGCCCGCAGCCGCATCGACAAGGATCCGGATACGATCGCGCTGGAGCGCACAATTTCCGATGTGCTCGGCCTCAAGGTCACCCTCGACCATCGCGGCGAGAGCGGCGAGATGAAGATCCGCTATAATTCGCTGGAACAGCTCGACGATCTCTGCCGTCGGCTGAGGGATTGACGTGGGAGCGCGGACATCTTGTCCGCTCTTCTTTTTTGCAGGCAGGTCTTTCCGACAAAGGTCGTGGTTCAAGAGCGGACAAGATGTCCGCGCTCGCAAGATCGCCTCTTCTTTTCAAGTGTTTCTAAGAATAGATCACCATGCAAATTACCCTGACCACGTGGAATATAAATTCCGTTCGTCTCCGTATGGGTCTTGTCGAGCGATTCGTTCAGAAACGAAACCCAGATATACTTTGCCTCCAGGAAACCAAGGTCGAAGACGGCAAGTTCCCGACGTCGGATGTACGCAAGCTTGGCTTCGATCACATCGCTTTCAATGGCCAGAAGGGCTATCATGGCGTGGCGATCTTCTCTCGTCTGCCCTTCGAGATGATCGACAAGCGCGAATTCTGCATGAAGGGCGACGCCCGCCATATCTCCGCGCGCTTTGGTGCAGCGGCAGGCCTGAAGAAGCCGCTCACGGTCCATAATTTCTACGTGCCGGCGGGCGGTGACATCCCCAACCGCGAACTCAATCCGAAATTCGGCCACAAGCTCGATTTCATTGCCGAGATGCATGCCTGGTTCGGTAGCGATTTCCCCGATGCCAATCCGCGCTCGATCCTGGTCGGCGATCTCAACATCGCTCCCCATGAGCACGATGTCTGGAGTCACAAGCAGCTGCTTGACGTCGTCTCCCATACCCCGGTTGAGACCGAAGCGATGAAGGCAATGATCGCCGAGCATGGCTGGATCGACGTCATGCGCCATTTCACGCCCGAACCGGAGAAACTCTACACCTGGTGGAGCTACCGCGCCGCCGACTGGCTCGCCTCCAACCGCGGCCGCCGGCTCGACCACATCTGGGCGAGCCCCACCCTCACCAACGCCGCCCGCTCGATCGAGATCCTCGCCGACGCCCGCGGCTGGGAGAAGCCATCGGACCACGTGCCGGTGACGGGGGTGTTCGAGATCGAGTGAGGCGGCCAGAACCGACCGCCTGATGCGACATGGCGGGACGGAAGGCAGGGTTAGCCGCGCCTGAAGGAGAGACCGCCGTCACACGCGGTGCGCATTAACCGTGTTCGATTTCGCCGCCCGAACCGCGAACGAATCGGCGACGAATCGCTGCATGACGCAGGTTCACGGTTTATCCGCTCAAGGAGAGCCGTTTGTCCGCAGGCGAGGGCAGGATTTTTTGCTCCGAGCACCAGGAGTTTCGCCACAAAGGTTAAGGCCGGCTGTGTCATGCTGGCACAAGCGGCGGACAGGCCGCTCCTTTTGTGATGCCTGCCTCAATCATCCCCACCGCTGCCGCCGAAACGGGTCGCGTCGAGCGTAAGGCGGCCGATCTGGGTGCCGACGATGATCTTGAAGGGCGCAAGCACATGGGTGCCTTTGAGGGGGGCGAGCCAGAGTTCGATGTCGCGGTTGGCAACCATGAATTTGGTCTGATCGCGGTCGGGACGGTGGCCGGCGATCGGCACGTAGCGGGCCGAACAGACGATGGTGGGGCCGCTATAGCCCTTGCCGTCCACGTTTTCGGTGCGGGCATAGGAAAGCTTGACGTCGAAGCGTGTGGCGCCGTCGAACACCGGCAGGGTGCGCCGGCAGGCGGCGGGCTCCAGCGCGTCGCCGTTGCCGGAGACGGGCACCAACATGGCCGAGAGCGGATCGAGCACGCCGTGCTTGTCGGCTGTTGTCACCGGCACGCGGTCCTTGCGCGGCGGCAGTTCGGGCTGCAGTTCGACCGCGGTGATGTTGCCGCTCGCCAGCGCCATCTGCACGGTCTGCGGCTTCTTGCCGGCGATCGAGTTCAGGGCATAGGCCGAGGGAATCGGCACCGTGGAGGTGAGCCGGCCCGACGCCGAGGCGGAGCCTCGGCCGTCGCTGATCAGGCTGATCACGCCGCCGACCTTGGCGGCCGCATTGATCTTGTAGGGGCCGCCATCTGAGAGATTGATGTTGAGATTTGCGGTGCCGATGGGCAGGCCCGCCAGCGTCACGCCGTAGCGGATGGTGGTGGCGGTGCTGCCGGCCGAGGCAAGGGCCGGCGCGAGGCCAGTCAGCGCGCTCAGGGCGGTGCCAAGAGCAAATCTGGAAAAGGTCGATAGGGTCACGCCGGTCTCCCCGGCCGGGTTGCCGGCCGATCTTAAGCGCATTGTAACAGGGTAAATGTTACGTAAACGTTGCTGAGAGACATCATACCGGGTGGCGGCTGAACCGGGGATGAATCCTGAGAGCGAGGACGTCCCGACGACACTCAAGAGAGTGTCGGACGATCTGCTCTTGAACCACCAACCTCCCCGCATGAAGTGCAACGAGCAAAACATGCCACCTTTCTGAAGCGCCTGTCGTCCAAGAGCGGACGGGACGTCCGCGCTCCCAGGGAGTCTCAGGCTGTCCGGTGCTGGGCCGGGCGTGGGGCGAACATTACGAGATTTCCGGCCAGCGTAAGGGCGAGACCGGCGAAACCCGTCCAGTGCCAGTGATAATTCTCCACCACGGTGGAGATCAGCAAAGCGACGATCGGGAAGAATACCGTGGCGTAGGCAGCGCGGGCGGAGCCGATACGCGCCACCAGGAGGAGATAGGTTGTAAAGCCGATCACCGATCCCACCATCGCCAGATAGAGCATCGCCAGGAGATAGGTGCCATCGGGTGGCGCCACCATCGGCGTTGCGGTCAGCGCGATCAGGCCGAGCAGGGCGATGGCGGCATAGGCCATGCCCCAGGCATTGGCGATCGCCGGCGGCAGGCCGGCACGGCTGTTGCGGCGCGAGATCATATTGCCGAGCGAGAAGAACAAGGTGCCGAGCGCCGCAAGGCCGATGCCCTTGGCCGTGCCGGCACCAAGTCCGCCGGCGATGTCGGGCAGGAACAGCAGCATCAGTCCGGCAACGCCGAGCGCCCCGGCCATGAGGGCACGCGGCGTGATGGGATCACCGAAGAACAGCCGGGCATTGAGCGCGTTGAGCACGGTGGCCAGCGAGAAGATCACCGAGACCAAGCCGGAGGGGATGAAACTTTCCGCTGCGTAGAAGCACAGGAAGTTGAGCGAGAACAGGCAGGCCGCCTGGGCCAGGATGAAGGGCTGCTCGCGCCAGGCCGGCAGACGCAGCCGGCGCAGCAGCACCAAGGCCAGGAGGAAGATCACGGCGGCCGTGCCGAAGCGGTAGAACACCGACACCAAGACCGGCACGGGGCCGACCTGCAGGGCGATGGCGATCCAGGTGGTGCCCCAGATCAGCACGGTGGCGAGGAAAAGGGCGATGTTGGCCATGCTGGACTCCGGGGCGGCGCAAGGTGCGCCAGCGAATGGCATCGCCCTAGCACCGCTGTGGCCGGCCCCTCTTGCACAATCTTGCGGTAAAGCGCTGCCGCTTGTGCCCGGCGGTTGGCTTGCGACGGCAACGGCCCTAGAATTCGGCCCATCATCTTGGCCGCCCGCATGTCCGCTCTTCATCGCCCGGTTTACAGCTTTCTCTCCGCTTCTCCCTTCGCGCGGCCGATGCGCAAGCTCGACCTCGGCTGCGGGCGTGCAGCCATGCGCTGGTTCAACCGCAACGACCACGTTACCTACGAAAATCCCGAAGGCCATACGTTCAGCCTCTATCTCAGGGGTGGCACCGGCACCTTCCGTCTTGACGGCACGCACATGAGCGGCTGGCCGGGCGCGTGCTGCCTGATGCCACATGGACAGAGTTCGACCTGGGAGATCACCAGCCCGTTCGAATTCGTGCATCTCTATTTGCCCGACCGGGAGGCCAGGCGTCTGTTCGCCGAGACCTTCGATCGCGATGCGCGGCTGATGAGCCTGCCGGAACTTACCTTTGCGGACCGTCCGGAGCTGGCCGCGTCGCTGCGGCTGCTGGCTAAGGCGGCGGAGGCCGGTGATCCGCTGCTGGGCGAGGAGGCGATGGCCGAAATCGTGCGACGAGCCTTCGCCGATTCGCGTCCGGTGGGCACGCTCAAAGGCGGTCTTGCGCCGCATGCGAGGAGGCGCGTGACCGAGTTCATCGAGGCCGGTCTCGGCGGCAGCCTGCGCCTCAGGGAGCTGGCTGAGATCGCCCATCTCAGCGAATTCCATTTCCAGCGCAGCTTTGCCGCCAGCCTCGGTGTTTCTCCCTCGGCCTGGATCGCCCATCGGCGCATCGAGCGCGCCCGGACCCTGCTGCGCGCAGGCGAGCCGATCGCCGGCGTCGCCGTTGCCTGCGGCTACAGCAGCCAAAGCCATCTCACCCGTGCCTTCCGGGACGCCACCGGCCGAACCCCAGCGGCCTATCGCGCGCTCATCGACGGCGCGAGGCGGATGGAGGAGCCTGTATCGTCCGTCTGAGGTCAGCCGGCGGCCCCGGTGGCGAGCCGGCCTGTGAGCTCCCTCCCGTTGCGGCCGGTGATCTCGATCTCCACCAGCCCGCCCGCCGGCAGTGCTGTCTCCGGACGTATGGGAGCGAATTGCGTAGTGCGGCCGATACCGCCGCGTTCCATCAGGATCATGCGTTTCCTGCCGATCTCACTGTCGAGGAAACGCGTCAGCGCCGCTTCGCCGGCTTCGCGCAGCCGGGCGGCCCGCTTCTTGATCGCCACGCCGTCCACGGGCGGCATGCGGGCAGCCGGGGTGCCCGGACGGGGCGAGAAGGGGAAGGCATGCAGATAGGTGATGCCGCAGGCTTCGATCAGATCGAGCGAACGGGCGAACATTGCTTCATCCTCGGTGGGGAAGCCGGCGATCAGGTCGGCACCGAAGGTGATGTCGGGACGCAGGCGCCGTGCTTCCGCGCAGAATCCTATCGCGTCGGAGCGCAAATGCCGGCGCTTCATGCGCTTGAGGATGAGATCGTCGCCTGATTGCAGCGAAAGGTGGAGATGGGGCATCAGGCGCTCCTCCTCAGCCAGAGCGCGCAAAAGATCGGCATCGGCTTCGACCGAATCGATGGAGGAAAGCCGCAACCGGGGCAGTTCCGGCACCTCCTTCAGGATCCGGCGTACCAACGCGCCGAGCGGCAGGGGCTCGGCGAGGTCGGGGCCATAGCTGGTGAGATCGACCCCGGTGAGCACGATCTCCTTGTAGCCGGCCTCGGTGAGGCGGCGGATCTGGGCGATTGCCGTCTCCGGCGCCAGCGAGCGCGAATTGCCACGCCCGAAGGGGATGATGCAGAAGGTGCAGCGATGGTCGCAACCGTTCTGGATCTGCACGAAGCCACGTGCTCGGCCCTCGAAGCCACCGATCTCGGGCAGGGCGATGTCGCGCGCCGCCATGATGTCGGAAGTGACGAGCTTGTCGGGTGTCGTGCCGAGCGTGTGCCAGGTCTGGGACTTCAGCTTCTCGGCATTGCCGACCACAAAGGCGACTTCCGGCATGGCGATGAAGCGCGCGGCATCTGTCTGCGCGGCGCAGCCGGTGACGGCGATGCGGCGCTCCGGATTCTCGCGCTTGAGCCTGCGGATGGCTTGGCGTGCCTGGCGCGCGGCTTCGGCCGTGACGGCGCAGCTGTTGATCACGGTGAGATCATCGCGCTTGCCGATCGCGGCTTTCATCGCCTCGGATTCATGGATGTTGAGGCGGCAGCCGAAGGTGACGATCTCGGTCATGAGCGGGTTCGGTGTGACGATCTCCAGATCGGCACGACTTCCTATGTTGAAAGGTGCCGATCTGGAGATCGGCACACCATTAGGCCGCGTCGGCAAACCAGTCGGCGGTGAAGCGGCCCTCATGCTCGAGCTCCACGGCGCCTGTCATCAGCACATGGCCGTCGCTCTCGCGCCATTCGATCAGGAGATCGCCGCCGGGCAGGGTGATACGCACCTTGCGTTCCGTCTTGCCAAGCCGGACTGCCGCGACGGCGGTGGCGCAGGCTGCCGAACCGCAGGCCCGGGTAAGACCGGCGCCGCGTTCCCATACACGCAGCACGATATGGTCGCGGCTGCGCACCTCGGCGAGCGAGATGTTCACGCGTTCGGGAAAGAGCGGATCATGCTCGATCTGAGGCCCGATGGTGCCGAGATCATAGTCAGCGGGATCGCTGTCGACCCAGAACACGGCATGGGGATTGCCCATGTTCACCACGCTGGGCGCTTGGATAATCGGTGCATCGACGGGCCCGAAGGAAAAATCTATGGCCTTGGTATCCCCGGCATCGCGCGCGAGCGGAATCTGCTGCCACTCGAACTCTGGCGGACCCATGTCGACGGTGAAGCCCTGGCCCGCGCGGCGGGACTCGACCAGGCTGGTCGGCGTCTGCAGCAGCAGCCTGTCCTTGCCGGCGACGGGCATGAAATACCAGGACACGCAGCGCGTGCCATTGCCGCAGGCGCCCGATTGCGAGCCGTCCGTATTGAAGATGCGCATGAAGGCGTCGGTCTCGGCCTTTTGCGGCGGATAGAGCACCATCAGCTGATCGAAGGGCTCGCGCGCGGCAATCGCCCGCGCTTCCGCCGGCGTGACGGCATGCGAGCCATCGGTAAGATCGAGCACGACGATCTCGTTGCCGATGCCGTTCATCTTCAGATAGGGGCGGTTGCCAAGGCCGGACATGGTGGTTTCCGAAAGACTGTTGAGGCTGTGATATAGGGCAAAAGTCCGCGCAAACCAATAAGCGCGGGAGGTGGATGCGTGGCTGCCGCCGCTTTCAGTCCTTCAGCGCAGGCGCGATGGCCTGCGCCCGCCGGCTGACGGCCGCCGCGATCCGTTCGGACAAGGCAGGATCGGAAACCGCGCGGGCAAGCGTCACGCCACCGGACAGCAGAGCGAGAAGCGCAATGGCCTGGTCGGTGTTCTCCTCGTCGGGCTCTTCCGGCAAACCGGCAGAAACCTCGGCGATCAGGCGCTGCAGCTCCAACTGATAGGCCTGCCGGGTCTCGTCGTCTGCACGCATGACCTCTGGCGACAGGCTCGGCAGCGCGCAGCTCTGGCCGAGATCGCAGACGCGCTTGGCGCCGAGATAGTAGCTGGCGAAGGCGCTGAGCCAGCCCTGGCCCTTGTCTGCCTTGAGCTGGACGATGGCCAAGCGCAGTTCTTCCAGGCCGGTTAGCACCGTTTCCCGGAAGGCCTCGCTCTTCGAGCGAAAATGCCCGTAGAAAGCGCCGTTGGTGACGCCGGCTGCCTTGGTCAATCCGTCGATGCCCGAGCCGCCATAGCCTTCCTTGCGAAAGATCCGGCCTGCTGCCTGGAGGATGCGGGCGCGGGTCTCCCGCTTGTGTTCGGCACTGTAACGCATGGTGCTCCTATATTCAGAGTGGTCACTCTTTATGCTTGCATAGAGAGCGATCGGTGTTTATCGATAGAGAGCGTTCGATATCTATATAGGCGCCACGTCCCTCCAGCCAAGCAAGGAATCGCACCATGCCGATCACACTTACGATCCCCGAAGGCCTTCTCGATCCGCAGGCTCAAAGCCAGGCTTTCGCCGAACTGACCGACGCCCTGCTCGAGGTTGCCGAGCTCACTGGCAACAGCTTCATGACCGCCAATGTCGTTGGCTCGTTGAATGTGCTGCCCCGGCATCATGTCTTCGCGGGTGGAAAACCCGCGCCGGCCGCCTTCGTCGAGCTCAAGCTTCCGGAAATTGCCCTGGCAACTCCCGAGGCAAAGCGGGCCTTCATCGAGGCGGCGACCGACATTGTCGAGAAGGCTGCCGGAGGCAGGCTCAGGCGCGATCACATCTGGACCAATATCGTCTACGCCGCCGAGGGTGCCTGGGGCATTGCCGGCCAGGCCTATGCCGGAAGCGACCTGGTCGCGGCGGTGCAGCAATCCGCGGCCCAGCATTTTGCTTGAAAAGAAAACGGGCCGAGCCCATGCGCGGCTCGGCCTCCAGCCCTGAGGTTTTCATGGCAAGCCGACCGGCCGATTCGGCGTTCCGCGGTTGCCGGTTCACGGGACGAAGGCACCCGAAAACCAGCCTTGGTGAGCCTGTTGGCAGAGGGAAGGGAGGCAGAAATCGTCGCCTTTAACCAGCGACACCAAATATCTTGTTGCCGACACGCCCAGCCGCTAGGGTCTGCGCCCTACCAGAGGAACGCCCCCAGAATGTCGGATAAGAAACCGCCGCGCCAAGTCCGTCCCAGCTTCACCGATCAGGAGGCGCTCGCCTTCCATTCGCAGGGCAAGCCCGGCAAGCTCGAAGTCAACCCCACCAAACCCATGGCGACGCAGCGTGACCTGTCGCTCGCCTATTCGCCGGGCGTTGCGGTGCCCGTACGCGCCATCGCCGAGAATCCCGCTCTCGCCTATACGTATACCACCAAGGGCAATATGGTTGCCGTGATCTCCAACGGCACCGCCATTCTCGGCCTCGGCGATCTCGGCGCGCTGGCTTCCAAGCCCGTGATGGAGGGCAAATCCGTCCTGTTCAAGCGCTTCGCCGATGTCGATTCGATCGACCTCGAAGTCGACACCAAGGATGCCGATGCCTTCATCAATGCGGTGCGCTATCTCGGCCCGAGCTTCGGCGGCATCAATCTGGAAGACATCAAGGCGCCGGAATGCTTCATCATCGAGCAGCGGCTCAAGGAATTGATGGATATTCCCGTCTTCCATGACGACCAGCACGGTACGGCCATCATCGCAGCCGCTGGCCTGTTCAACTGTCTCAAGCTCACCGACCGCAGCATCACCGACACCAAGCTGGTGGTGAACGGCGCCGGGGCCGCCGGCATCGCCTGCGTCGAACTGGTCAAGGCCATGGGCTTTGCGCCCGACAATGTGCTGCTCTGCGACACCAAGGGCGTGGTCTACCAGGGCCGCACCGAGGGCATGAACCAGTGGAAATCGGCCCATGCCGCCGTCACCGACAAGCGCACGCTCGCCGATGCGCTGCAGGGCGCCGACGTCTTCTTCGGCCTCTCCGCCAAGGGCGCACTGACGGCGGATATGGTGCGCTCCATGGCGCCCAATCCCGTCATCTTCGCCATGGCCAATCCGGATCCGGAAATCACGCCCGACGAGGCGCATGCCGTGCGCGATGACGCCATCATCGCCACCGGCCGTTCCGACTATCCCAACCAGGTCAACAACGTCCTCGGCTTTCCCTATATCTTCCGCGGCGCACTCGATGTGCATGCCACCTCGATCAACATGGAAATGAAGGTGGCGGCGGCGCAGGCCCTGGCCGAACTCGCACAGGAAGATGTGCCGGACGAAGTCGCCACCGCCTATCAGGGTGCCCGGCCGCGCTTTGGCCGGGAATACATCATTCCCGCGCCGTTCGATCCGCGCCTGATCACCCGTATTCCGGTGGCCGTGGCCAAGGCGGCGATGGAAACGGGGGTCGCCCGCAAGCCGATCGCGGATCTCGAGGCCTATCGCGCCCAGCTCTCCGCTCGGCGCGATCCGGTGGCCGGCACGCTGGCGCGCCTCTTCGACAAGGTCCGCCGCTCGCCCAAGCGCGTCGTCTTCGCCGAGGGTGAGGAAGAAGCGGTGATCCGCGCCGCCGCTTCCTTCGTCAACCAGGGCCTGGGCACCGCCATCCTGGTCGGTCGCGAGGACCGGGTCGAGGCGGCCGCCGCCTTTGCCGGCGTCGAGTTGCGCGAGGGCATGCAGATCCAGAATGCCCGCATCTCGCCACGCACCAATGCCTATGCCCAATATCTCTATGACCGCCTGCAGCGGCATGGCTATCTGATGCGTGACTGCATCCGCCTAGCTTCGGTTGACCGCAATCACTTCGCCGCCTGCATGGTGGCGATGGGCGATGCCGATGCCATGGTCACCGGCCTCACCCGCAATTACTCGATCGCGCTGGAGGATGTGCGCCGGGTGATCAACGACAAGCCGGGCCATTGCGTCATCGGCCTCTCGATCGCCATCGCCCGCGGCCGGACGGTACTGGTGGCCGATACGGCTGTGCATGACATGCCGACCTCCGAGCAGCTCGCCGCCATCGCCATCGAGGCGGCCTCGGTGGCCAAGCGTCTCGGCTACGAGCCACGCGTCGCCATGCTGGCCTACTCCACCTTCGGCCATCCTGAGGGCGAACGGGCCGAGCGCGTGCGCGATGCCGTGCGCATCCTCGACAAGCAGCGCGTCGACTTCGAGTATGACGGCGAGATGGGCGCCGATGTGGCGCTCAACCGCGATGCCATGGCGCTGTATCCATTTTGCCGGCTAAGTGGTCCGGCGAATGTGCTTGTCATGCCGGCTTTCCACTCGGCCTCGATCTCCACCAAGATGCTGCAGGAACTCGGCGGCGCCACCGTGATCGGCCCGATGCTGGTGGGCCTGGACAAGCCGGTGCAGATCGTGCCGCTGGCCGCCAAGGACTCCGATCTGGTCAACATGGCCGTGCTGGCGGCCGCCAATATCGGCGGTTGATTGCTCGTTTGGTGACGTGTTCAGCGGGCCGCGCAGGAACTTTCGCGGACGATCGGGGGTTTTGCAAGGCGATGCAACCGCCTGCCCCGATCGCGAGCGCCCCGATGAACGAGCACAAGAGCCATCAGTTCCTGATTCACGGTGCGGCGGAACTGCCCTCCGTCAGTATCGACGGCTACAATATCGGCCTGCGCGACAAGGAGGGCTTCATCGGCGACAGGGCCAATACCGGCGCCTTCCTCGACAAGCTGGAGGAACTGCGCAAGCTTTTCCGCAGGCAGGGCGACGATCCCCTCGGCGAAGCCCCAACGGATGAACTCAAGCGCAAGCAGATCGACAGTCTTCTCACCGGCGATGACCTCAGGGCCGCCGCGCTGGTACATGGCGCCATCGAGGAGTTCGCGCAGTCGCTTGCCGCGGTGATCCAGCGCTACCTGCGCACCGACACCTGGAAAGGCACCGAGCGCATCGCCATCGGCGGCGGCTTCAAGGAGAGCCGCGTCGGCAAGCTCGCCATTGCCCGGGCCGAGGCGCTGCTCAAGGCCGAAAAGATGGCGATCCAGCTCCGGCCCATTCGCCACCACCCCGACGAGGCCGGGCTGATCGGTTCGCTGCATCTGATGCCGGCCTGGAGCCTGGCGGGGCATGATGGCATCCTCGCCGTCGATATCGGCGGCAAGAACATTCGCGCCGGCGTGGTGATCAGCCATATCAAGGACGACGCCGATCTCGCCAAGGCGGAAGTCTGGAAGTCCGAGCTCTGGCACCATGTCGACGACGAGCCGGCTCGCGGTGCCGCCATCGAGCGCATGGTCGAGATGCTGGAGGACCTCATCGCGTGCGCCCACAAGGCGAAGCTGGTCCTGGCGCCGGTGATCGGCATCGGCTGTCCCGGTGTCATCAAGCCGGATGGATCGATCGCCCGGGGCGGGCAGAACCTGCCCGGCTCCAATTGGGAAAGCCGGAAATTCAACCTGCCGGCAGCGCTGACCAAGGCCATTCCCGAGATCGCCGGCGAACCGACCTATATCATCCTGCACAATGATGCGGTGGTGCAGGGCCTCTCCGAGGTGCCCTTCATGCAGGATGTGAAACGCTGGGGTGTCCTGACCATCGGCACCGGTCTCGGCAATGCCCGCTATACAAACAAGGCGGCTAAACAAGAGTAGTTAGCCGGCAACTCTTATTGATTCAATCGAGTCCAACCTATTGGTGATTCATGTATTTTCGCGCTCTCGCCACGGACTATGATGGCACACTCGCCCATGACGGCGTCCTCGAAGAAGCGACCGCCTCTGCCCTCGAACGCCTGCGCTATTCCGGGCGCCGGCCGATCATGGTGACCGGCCGTGAGCTCGACGACCTCATCGAGGTCTGCCCGCGGCTCGACCTGTTCGACCTGATCGTCGCGGAGAATGGGGCGTTGCTCTACGATCCCGAGAGCAAGGAGGAAACGCTCCTGGCCGAACCCGCTTCTGCGGAGCTGGTCAGGAAATTGGAAGCGGCCAAGGTGCCGGGCCTCTCCGTCGGCCGGGCCATCGTCGCCACCTGGGAGCCCTATGAGGTGCAGGTGCTCGAGGCGATCCGCGAACTCGGCCTGGAGCTGCAGATCATCTTCAACAAGGGCGCGGTGATGGTGCTGCCCTCCAACGTCAACAAGGCCACGGGCCTTGCCGCCGCACTGAAGCGCCTCGATATCGAAGCCAGGCATGTGGTGGGCGTGGGAGATGCGGAGAACGACCACGCCTTCGTCAAGACCTGCGGCTGCGCCGTGGCGGTGGCCAACGCCATCCCGGCGCTGCTCAAGGAGGTCGACATCGTCACCGAAGGCGCGCGCGGCGCGGGCGTGGCCGAACTCATCGACCGCATGATCGCCACCGACCTGCAGGACATCGCCGCCTTGCATGACCGAGTGCGGCTGGCGGGGTGAGCCTGACTCAAATAAAGTGAAAGACGCCGGAAACACCGTCATTGCGAGTGCAGCGAAGCAATCCAGGGGCAACAGACGCCGCCCTTCGACCCGTGGATTGCTTCGCTCCGCTCGCAATGACGAACACACTCGGCCTCTCATGATCTCGCGATAGGCTCGGAGGACCACCGCGGCACTCTCACGTCGCCGTATAGCCGCCGTCGATCACCATGTTCTCGCCATTGATGATGCCGGCGCTCTTGCTGACCAGATGCAGCACCGCATAGGCGACTTCCTCGGGCTGGCCGAAGCGGCCCACCGGGATCTTGCGGCGGAAATTCTCGCCGATCTCGCCGGCCCAATGCACCTTGGCGAGCTGCGTCTCGATCACGGTGGGGGAAATGGCGTTGGCGGTGATGCCGTGAGGCCCCCATTCCAGCGCCCATACCCGCGTCATGCCGAGCAGGCCGGCCTTGGTCGCGGAATAGCCGACATGCCCGTCGAGCCCGACCAGCGCTGCTTGCGAGGCCATG
Source organism: Labrys miyagiensis (assembly GCF_030160835.1). Classification (GTDB taxonomy): domain Bacteria; phylum Pseudomonadota; class Alphaproteobacteria; order Rhizobiales; family Labraceae; genus Labrys; species Labrys miyagiensis. The sequence goes on from NZ_BSPC01000005.1 coordinate 147,937, forward strand.
CTGACGATGCGGCCATAGCGCCGCGCCTTCATGCGCCCCCCGACGGCCCGCGTCAGCAGGAAGGGCGCCGTGAGGTTGATGGCGAGCTGTTCGTGCCAGTCCTTGGTCGAGAGCGCCTCGGAAGGTCCGGTGCGGCCGATGCCCGCATTGTTGACCAGGATGTCGATGCGTCCCTGGCGCTGCATGAGGTCCTCGACCATGGTCTCGATGGCGGCTTCGTCGGTGACGTCCATCTGGAAGGCAAGATGCCGTTCGCCGAGTGCCCGCGCCGCCTCGGCTACCGTCTCGCTGCGGTCCACCATGGCGAGCGTGGCGCCGCGCTCCGCCAGCACCACCGCGATCGCATGGCCGATGCCGTTGGCAGCGCCGGTGACGATGGCGACCTGGCCGGTGAGATCGTAGTTCTCTTCGAACTTCATGGGGCTTCCTCCGCCTGCGGAGGCAGCCGCCCCCCTGTTGTGGCGGCGATCCTAGCAACCTGCCGGTTTGTCTTACAAGTGAAGGAAGTGCGGCTATGGGGTACGGGCCTCCGGGAGGCTGGCGATGTCCAATCAGAACAGCCCGCGACGTCATTCCGGACGATCGAAGGGAGGTCGGGAATCCATGAACACGATCGTTCCATGGTTGTGTTCATGGATCCTCGCGCCCCCCGGCGAAGCTTGGGAGGATATGTTTCAGCCGGAATGATTTCGCAGACCACTCTGAAAAGAAAAGACCTTAGCCATGGGCCTGGCCCCTATTGCGCCGGATCTCCTCCAAATAGCTTCTAGGCGCCGATCGTGATCTTCGGCGGGATCACCCAGCGCCAACTGGCCCGTGGCCACGCCTTCGGCGCTGTGAAATGATCAACACGTAGAACGCTTTTCTTTCTGGCTGAATCACCAGGAATCGCAAAATTCTTTGAAACAAATGCGCTAACTTGGATGATCGCGCCTGCCCAAACGCATTTTGCTCAAGAAATGGGAATGACATGTATCTTGCCAAATACAAGCTCGACGGCCGGACCGCCTTCATCACCGGGGGTGGGCGCGGCATTGGCCTCGCCTCCGCCGAGGCCCTGCTGGAGGCCGGCGCCTCGGTGATCATCTCGGACCATGACGCCTCGATCCTCGAATCCGGCCGGGCGGCACTGCGCGAGAAAGGCCATGAGGTCGAAGGCGTGGTGCTCGATGTCACCAATCCGGAGGCGGTGGCCGAAGCCGCGAAGGAAGCCAACGCCAAGCGTCCGGTCGACATCATGGTCGCCAATGCCGGCATTGCCTGGCCGGACACGCCCGGCGAAGAGATGGCCAACGATGTCTGGCGGAAGGTCGTCGATGTCGACCTCAACGGCGTGTTCTGGTCCTGTCGCGAGTTCGGCCGCCACATGCTCGAGCGCCAGCGCGGCTCGATCGTCACGCTCGGCTCGATGTCCGGCCTGATCTCGAACAAGCCGCAGCGCCAGGCGCAATACAACGCCGCCAAGGCCGGCGTGCACCACCTCACCAAGTCGCTCGCCGGCGAATGGGCGGAGCGCGGGGTTCGGGTCAACTGCGTGGCGCCAACCTATGTCGACACGCCGATGTCGCGCGGGGGCTTCACCAATCCGGCGATGATGCCGGTCTGGATGGAGATGACGCCGATGAAGCGCGTCGCCCGCGACGACGAGATCGCTTCCACCATCCTCTTCCTGGCCACCGACGCCTCCAGCGCCATGACCGGCGCGGTCGTGGTGGTCGATTGCGGCTATACGATCTGGTAGGGCGCGATCCAAAAGCCTCCCCCACGAAGCTGGGGGAGGTGGCCGAACGAAGTGAGGTCGGAGGGGGTGTGGCCAGGATAGAGCACTTGAAGCAGCGTCTTGGGTCGGTGGTTCCCTCGCCCTTTTCTGACCACACCCCCTCCGCCACGACTTCGTCGTGCCACCTCCCCCAGCTTCGTGGGGGAGGCTTCGCGTAGCGCTTCAGATCGCCCTCAGCCGATCCGCATGGACAGTTCGACGTCCTCGGCGAAGGGCGTCGACAAGTAGCCCTGCCCGGGCGAACGCACCTGCGCCAGATAGTCGGGACTGTAATCGGCATTGTCGGCGACGATGAGCGCCCCCGGCCTGAGGCGGCACTCCAGCAGGCTGAGGATCTCGGCGTAGAGCGCCTTGGCGCCGTCGAGCAGGACGAGGTCGATGGTCTCGGGCAGATCGGTGCTCAGTGTCTGCAGCGCGTCTCCCTGCCGGATCTCCACGAGGTCGAGGAGACCGCCGGCCGCCAGGTTTGCCCGGGCTCGCTCGATCTTGGACGGCTCGAACTCGCTGGTGATCAGGCGGCCGCCGCCATTGTCCCTCAGGGCCGCGGCGAGATGCAGGGTCGAGATGCCGAACGAAGTCCCGAACTCGACGATCGTCCGCGCGCGGGAGCCTCGCGCCAGCATATAGAGCAGCGTGCCCGTCTCCCGCGAGACCGGGAGCGGCAGATCCTTCAGGCGCCCATAGAAATCGAGGTAGTCGGTCTTGCTCTGCATCAGGCGCTCATGCTCTTCGGCGGAGAGAGCCGCCACGGCGGGGATCGTCGCCGGCGAGGCCGCATCGGCCTCCTGAAACAGGCGCCCGAGCAGAGGCGCGAGTGGGGCGGTGGTCAGGGTGTTCATCGAGATATCCTGTCTGCGGTAAGCGCGTTCTTGCGTCATCATCAAAATACGACTAATTCGTCAGGTTCCCTATTCGCATTGCCGTGGACTGCCGTGGCCGATCGCCGAAGTGCTTCGATTTCCTCGCGAAAACAGCCCCAGCAGGCTCGCTCGGCCGAGCTCATCGCGGCGGTGCTGGAGGCTGCGGTTCAGGTTCTGGCGAAGGAAGGCGCGCAGCGCTTCACCACGGCGCGCGTGGCCGAGAAGGCCGGGGTGAGCGTTGGCTCGCTCTATCAATATTTCCCCAACAAGGCGGCGATCCTGTTCCGGCTGCAGAGCGACGAGTGGCGGCAGACGACCGATCTCATGCGCACCATCCTCGAGGATGGCGCAAGACCACCCTTCGAACGGCTGCGCATCCTCGTCCACGCCTTCATTCGCTCGGAATGCGAGGAGGCTGCGGTACGCGGTGCGCTCGATGACGCTGCACCCCTCTACCGCGACGCGCCCGAGGCGCGCGAAGCGAAGGCGTCAGGCACCCATACGATCAGGCTCTTCATGCAGGAAGCACTGCCGGAGGCCCCGGAAACAATCCGTATCCTGACCGGCGACCTGATCACGGCGACACTCAGCCAGGTGGGAAAGCGGTTCTCCGAAACGCCTCGGACACCGGCGGAGATCGAAGCCTATGCCGACGCCATGGCGGACATGTTCTGCGCCTATCTCGCAGGCCTTCAACGGCGCTGAAACAGCAGACCAGTGCAGATCGGTGCTTGAAAAGGGGAGGCACCCCTACAGGAGGCAGTTTTGAATATCGGAGACGATAGACACGGCGTGGAGTATATTGCCGGCCGAGACATAGGGGAGGCGCGCCCATGGGCTCGGGTCTTGACGCTATCCAGATGCGGATCGTGGCCGACGGCCTTGAGGACAATGTCAAACTCAAGATTTCCGACAAGGGGCCGACGGATTTCCTGGTACCCGAAAGCTTCACCATGAAGGATATCGTCGCGAAAATCGGCTCGATTGCAGGACGCAACCCGATCGGACGGCTGACCTTGATGTGCCACGGCATCGGCATGATGGCGGAGGGCGAGATCAATGCGGACAATGGCCAAGTGCTGCGCCTGCCGCCTGGCGCCAGCAAGCTCGTCTCCCGGATTTACGGCGGCTATGGGCTGATCATCGGCAGGGAAGGCCTGAACTCGCTGACCGTCCGTGATTGGACTGCTTTGAAGGGCAGGTTCACGCCGACCGGACTGGTCGTCGTATGCGGATGTGCCGCAGCGGATAGCGGCCCGACCTACACGACGGCGAGCGGGGACATATTGACCGGCGACGGCCCGGCCCTGATGAAGGCGCTATCGGCGGCAACCGGGGCCAGCGTGGTCGCGGCTGTCCGCCTCCAGCAACTCGTCATGGATTGGTATCTAAGCACGGTCGACCGCGGCGCTTTCGTCGGGCCGACCTACCTTTTCAAGCCGGACGGCACGCAGACCCTGAACGTCGCGAGCTATTGACGCCGAGGCTAAGCCGAGAAAGGCGATCTCGCCTGAAGGCACTCTTGTCTTGAGGGAAGTGGTGCCGCTTGCGTGACTCGAACACGCGACCCCATCATTACGAATTAGCACTCGCAGGCTATCAACATCAGCCTGTCCGCGCTTATGCGCATTTTTTATGTTTTTATATCAAAGGCTTGAGGTGCGTATCCGTGAGCTCGTGCGCTCGTGGAATATCAGCGTGTCCCCTACTAATCCCTTACTAATGAGGATCAAAAGTTTACCGTCGGTTCGGACCCCGCAAGCGTCAGGAACCCGTGCGCATTCATGTACTCGCTGCGGAACCTGCCACTGAAAGATTCGTAGAGGCGTTGTCCGTCGTCTTTCTGGGCGGCGAGATGTAGGGCGCGACGCCTTTGGCTTGGGCCCCAAGATCCAAATTGCGTAAGACAAACTCCAAGCCCTGGTCCACCCGGATCGTCATCGCGCATCCTACCGTTTCTTCCTCGCTTGTTTCTCGCTATCGCTTGTCGACTTTGAGCCGCTCCAGCGCGTCCTCTGCATCACCGTTTCCCTTAGCGGCTGCTTTACCATACCAAGAAATCGCCTCATCTATCTGTCCATTTGCCTCAAAAGATCTTGCTACTCGGAGTTGTATCTCAACATCGTCCACATCGTTCAACGTGTTTGCCAGTTCGGTTGCATCGGACGGCGCCGCTGGACCAAATCCGACCTTAAATTTTGCCTGTCCTGTCGACATTAGTGCAATCAAAGTGGCGACAGCGCTGCTATTGCCAAGTTTGGCAGCAAAGATGGACCAGTAGGTAGCCTTCTCCAGATCTTGCTCAACACCATCACCATTCACATAGTTCATCGCAAGGTTAGCGGCAGCCACATCGTCCAATTGCAAGCGAATAGACAATTGATAATACTCATTGGCCCTTTGCTGATCACCGTTATTAGCGTACAGATTGCCAAGGCTAATGGCAGCATCGGAGTCGCCTCTCTGGGCACCGGCCAAAAGCAGGTATCTATATTTCTCGATGTCTTTCGGAATAAAGTCATAATTGCCCGTATAAAAAGTCGCTAAAGTCTTACTTTGAAACCCTCCCAATTTAAAATATTTATCAAGTAATTTAAATTGAAGCTTAAAATCTTTACGTTTTCCAGCTACGTCCGCGAGACCAACCATCGCATTCAAGACACCTTTGTCTAGAGCTGACTGGTAGCTTTTCTCCGCCTGTTCGAGATCATTCGCGTCCATAAAATCTTGTGCCGCTACATAGTCAACAAGGGGGTACCCATATAAGCGAGCTTTTTCTAAGGCTGCCTCCGCGGTACCTCTTTTTGATACTCTCCAGAGTTGATACCAGAATCGAGGGTTATTTGGTTCTCTGGCCACTGCGTTAGCGCAGGCGTTATGCGCTTGCTGTCGATAAATAGGCTGTCGATCGACAAATACAGTAAAATTTCCAGGCCCAATACGCAGCGGATCAAGTTTGCTCGCAGAGAGCAGATCGCACTCGTCTATCGGCACTAGTGACAAGGCCAAAATCGAGAGCGATCCGGCGAAAAACGCGGACACGGTAGCTACGACTAATAGCCGTTTAAGCGGCTTGCGGAGAATATTTCGGACCCAGGAATTCGGCAGCACAAAGTTTTGTTGTGCTGGCCTCAGAAACGGCAGGAAGTAATTCAGCATAATACTGTCAGATTTGACACCACCCTGGAAGCGATCGAGCATTTCTGGCGGATTGGTATGGATCGCCTCTCCACCCCAGTGACCCATACCTATCGCTTCAAGGATTGTTCGTCGGACTCTTTCCTTCTCGGATTCAATAAGTAGCTGCTGCAACAGGATACGACACCATTCTGGCATCCAGCCATTACGGAACCACGGGAGCTGCGACACCGCAAGCAAGTTGTTATCAAGACTAGGGCGCGCCAGGTCTCTGTCGTTAAGCCCAGATTTAAGCGATAACGTCAGCCGCCAACGGAGCTCTGGATAGATTGATGTTGAGCTTAACCAAGTTAGAACGTCTGGTTCGAGGGCACGCAGATGCCGCGAGAGTTGGCGGCGAAGGGGCGTCGGCGGAGTGACAGACTGCATCCAGCGCGTCGGGCGTTCCGCCAAAAAACGAATTAGCGGTCCAACATGGGCTTCGGGGTCCTGACAAATGCCGCCTTCTGCGTAACGTCTATCCTTCTTTTCGCCCAGCAAATGTACCAAATTGGCAACGCCAAATACCGTTGTAGGCAATATCGAGATGCCTAGGCGGTTCGTCAACAAATCCTCCTTGGAACGGGCGGCTTTGTCAGAACTTGGAGTGAAAAGTACAACTTTCCTTGCGTTCCTCAGGGAGTCAACCGCGGGTAGTAGCCGCCCGCGCACAGGATCGACCAGCTGTTCGGCGGACGCAAAGATCAGCAGGACGCTATCGGGAAAGCGCCGGATTACGTGATCAAGACGAAGGAATTCTTCCGTACGAGCAAAGTGACACAGCGTCGGATCACGGTTAAATTCCAGAATCTCAACACTTAGACCAGCACCCCTTAAAGTCCGAACCACCTCTAAATTGTAGGCAGCCAGATGGTCTCGCGCACTTTGTTTATCAATCAAAGCTACAAAATCTGTCGGGACAATGACCCTTTTAAACCGCAACTGCATAAGACCGCCCGTTGCAGCCGACGCGAGGGCTGTCTGCTCCGCATCGAAACGATTCAAGTAGGTGCGAGCCAACCTTCGAAGAGGCTGCAAACGATGAATCAATCGTCGATCACCGAAGTGAGCGTTCGCTCCGTCGATACGCCACCTCAGCGACTGGAGACTGTGCCGAAACGCCTCTCGATGAATATATGCCAGAAGACGACGATAAAGAAAGACAAGAAAGCAAAAATAAAGTACGACTGGAAGCAGTACTGCTATATACTTAGTCGGGCTATACTCAGAGTAGTACCAGCGCAAGCTGCGTTGCCAAGGGGCTTGCCTTGGAGGTGTGAGCTCATCTATAGGATAGTCCTTAATCCACTTAAGCTTCATAACCGGTATGTGCATAGTGGGATTAGATAAGAGCAGGTTAGGGGTCTTTTGCTCACGCGTGGTGAATGTACTCGCTACTGCGAGATATAGGCCGGCCGCAGCAATCAGAGCGATTGCGCTGGTCGTTAATCCCCTTGTAAACCGAGCGTGGTTTGGCAGATTATTCTTACGCCCACCATCATGGTGCTTTTTGGCTTCGAGCTGCCCGGGGTGAAGCGGGGCCTGCTTTAAGTTTTCGTTAAACAGATAGCTAAATGTGGCCTTGCACGTAGATTGCTGAGCCGGTGTCCCTGCAAGTATGGGAGTGATAAGCGCACAGAAGGTATCCGGGTCGTTGGGAATGCGTTGAGTGCTGATGAGAGTGAGCAGCAGTCTGTGCAATCGGAGTCGTTGTTCGATATCAATCTGCAGGCCTTGCACACTAAGCACCGATAGCAGAAGGTCAGTTTGCTCCAGCAGACGTGTGAAGGTTTCGCGATGTTCAAATTTTGGATCGTCCACCATTCCAGCCCCTCAAGAGCTCACGTACCCGCATTTGATCGCCAGAAATCTTTGCCAAGGCTGGAAATGCCCGCTCAGCGAACGTAATTTGCTCAAGAAGCGATAATCTAGGTTCCGCCCCTAGCTTAGTCATGGCGTTCAACCAACTGAGAAGCTCTGCAGTCCCAGGTGGCTTCTCAAGACCAGCACTCTCACTGCGAGCGTGGAGGAGGAATTGGATGGCATCTCTAATTAACGTTGCTTCCTCATTAGTCCCCATTAACTCCGGTAAGCGCGAGGCTACAATTTCCTCAAGCCGAGAGCCCACCGGGAAAGGAATATCGTAATAAATGCAGCGCCGCAGGAAAGCATCAGGAAGCGACTTTTCGGAGTTGTTCGTCATAAGAACAATCGGTGAATAATTTTCGTCCGCTTCAACACGCCTATTTCCTAACTCCGGTATACGAAAGTACATACGTTCCAATTCATTAAGTATATCGTTAGCAAATTCGCGGGGCGCCTTTTCAACTTCGTCTATCAAAACAACCGAGCGTCGCTTTCCAGGATGGCAGAACCCAGATGGCACAATATCGACAACAGTGTCTAGAGAATTGGTAAGCACAATCGCAGCGCCTAGAGCGCTATAAGTAATATATTCGTTAGGCGTGCCGGCGTCTGTACGAAGCTCCTTAGCAGTGAACCGGCCCAACGTATCATAATAATAGAACAGATCCTTAGCTTGTGAGGTAGATTTTGTTTCGAAGACTAGAGGCGGCTCAAGCCCAAGCTCCCAAGCAACGCTCCATGCGAGCACCGTCTTGCCAGTTCCGGGTTCACCAGTCACGACCAGCGGTTGCCGCAATAACAAAGCCACATTCACGGCGTCCACTAAGCCAGGGTCAGCGAGGTACTTGTCCGGACGTTGGAAAGCAGACGTAGAAAGCGGAGGAAGCTCCAACGGCTGCGGTGGGTGTTGTTCGGACGGCGACTTGGGATAAAAATTGTTCATGGCGCGACCAAACGGACTGACTTATCTCTCAGTGCAAGCTTGACCGCTTCAGCAGTTTGATACATGGGCAGCGTGCGGTCCCCAATGCCAAACATGCTAAAGAGACGCCTACGTAAGAAATATCTCCTAACGTGGCGGCGCAACACCTCGCGATCCGCGTTGTCAACATATTCTCTGATCCATAGCTCGACGTCATCAAAACGCACGCTTCGTAGCCTTGGCAAAACATATGCTGATAATGCGAATTCCGTCGAGATCGTCAGAGAGTTAATGTCCCGTCGCAAAATACTTAGCGCTCGTTGCCATCTCAGGCGACCAAAAAAGTCCGATGGGTATCCAATGCTGACAACGGTGATGATGGGGAAAGGCACTTTGGAGGGGTGTAACTCATTGAGCCAATGCAGCCAAGCTTCAACCAGGGTGGCCTGCGATGCGCTCCAATCACAAGCCTGCAATGCCACGTGGAAGAAGCAACTCGCACGTATATTCGCGAGCTTCTGCTCAACCATCGACGTGCTGGCGCCACTCCTTAGGCCAAGCATATCGTGAATTTGGTCTTTCATCCCGTCCAGTTGATTGACGGTACTTTGAAGGCTCTGATCTGAAAGCACATTGGCGCTCGGCCACTGCAAACTCCGGAAGAGGATAGCAGGCGGCAATCCATTAACATTGAGGATTGATGGAAGCCGGAGGTACAAAATTTGCTCTACGAAGCTGTCAAGGCAATCATCGTCACTGCCAATTGCGAAGAACGTGACAGGCTTGTTGAGTCCACGGTCAAATTGTCTCTGCAATGCTCCTGTTAAATACCGGAGCTGCTCCGCGCGATCAGTCAAATACGGTAACAGGCGAGGAGGGCGTGCCGACCCCAAGTCATTGTCGTCTGCTTGATATGCTTTTTCCGCGCCAACAAAGGCGTTTATAGTAATCTTGTCTCCACCAATATTATCTCCACCAACGCTATCGCGGCCAACTACATCTCCACCACCGGTGCTGAGGCCACTGCGGTTGATCGAAATACCGGTTGGTTGAGAGCCAGCACTGATTTGAGCCATCTGAGTAACCAATACTCAACCGAGTTGCTTTTACTTTAGATGGATTTTTTCAACTACGTATTTAGTTACCGGGCCCGTAAATGCAGCCAATATCGGTGATGCAAACATACTCACGACTCCACTCGCGGCCGCAGGCACCAGGTCAACAAGGCCTTCAACTAACTTGGCGACCAATGAATCGTTTGCGTCTCGTCCTTTAGCTGTCTCGTCTTTTAGGATCTGCAGTTTCGCCATAGCTTCAGCGCTATTGGCCGGATCGGCCGAACCTATTGTTTTCGAGACAGCAGCAAATAACTCTTCCAGTTGAGGCCGAGAAAGACTATCGACTTTATCCCTGCCAATGATATCACCTCCGCCAGTGATCACGGTTGCGTCCGAGATGACGACACCTCCTCTTCCAGCTGAGTGCCCTTTCATCGCTTCAGATCCTCGTCGTGATAACCCTTAGGGACAATACAATGAAAGGCGCTCGGCTTCCACCGCAAATCAACCATAGGCAGTGGCAGCCGGCAATTAACACGCGTTATAACAAACCACCGTAAGTCGCAGCAAAGCTTTAGTGTGTTAGGGCATTGTACCTTTAGCCAAAGTTGGTGTGTGGACGCGCTCGGCCCGACGCATTCTTTATGATTTTAACGACAAGAAGGGTTAGTGTTTTCCAGGAGGGCGGCCCGATTGATTCATCTAGCTCCAGTAATACCCTGAAGGAGGGCCGACAATGCCAACCCGACACCGTACTATGGTCTGAAAGAGCCACTTAAAGCGATTACCCGCTGCTACACGACTCTAGATGTCTGGAGGTTACAAGCCGGGGACATCCTATGATTATTCACGTTTTCCGAGTGAACTCCATTACCCAAACATCTCTGGTCTGATTACGTTTGCGTAAGGCGCAGGTCCGAAGTGAGCCTTTTATTGAGCGCTGTCTCCGACGTCCTTGAGGTCTCTTCAATTGGACGATGACGGTATTGATAAGCAGCCCCTCTTCTGCCCAACTCGGCGAGAGGCTCGTGGAGGTCTTTCTATGTGTCCAGCTGCATAAGCATTTGGCTGCGTTCGTTTTTCCGATTGTTGGAAATGGTACCCCAATCCGGGACACCCACGAGACCGGCGCCAGCGCCGCCCGCTTAGCCCAAACGTGATCAAGTAGCCTTTCTGGTATCACCACGGCCCATGCGGCCCCCATCTTCCTAATTTCTCTATCTTTTTCGACAAGGTGCCTATAGCTGGACTAGGCGTGGAGGTGACCCATGCCAACGGTCCGACTGACGAAGCGCACGATCGAATCAATCCCCCTGACAGCGAGTGGGCAGACGCTCTATCGAGATACCGAGCTTCCCGGCTTCGGTCTCAGGGTGGGAACGCGCGCCAAGACATTCATTGCTGAGGGGCAGCTTCGCCGGCGCACCGCGAGGGTCACCATAGGGCGATATCCCATAATATCAGTGGAGGAAGCTCGGCGCCGCACTCTCGATGCCCTGGCTAACATGGGCCGCGGCGTAACGCCGGCCCAGGCAAAGAAGAGCAGCGAGGTACGCGACATTACGCTCGCCAAGGCCTTCGAGACCTTCTTCGAGGCCAAGACAAATCTGTCGCCGGTGAGCGTCGACAACTATGAGCGGACCCCGCGGTTGTATCTTGCAGCCTGGCGCCGCAGACCACTGCGCGAGATAACCCGCGACATGGTTCTCGCGCAGCATCGCAAGATCTCTCGGGAGCATGGCGCATTCTCGGCCAATGCGGCAATGCGGCATCTGCGGTCAGTCTACAACTTCATCGCCTCGCTCCACGAGGACCTTCCGCCAAACCCGGTCCAGGTTCTCTCCCGCACGAGATCTTGGTCGCCCGAGCGCCGCCGCCGCACCATGGTTGCGGCCCATCAACTGCCGGCCTGGTGGGAGGCTGTGCAGACGGAGACCGATGACGCCCGCGACTTCCTCACAATCGCGCTTTTCACCGGCATGCGTCGAAACGAGATCGCTTCCCTAAGGTGGGAGGACGTTGACCTGATTGGGCAGACCCTGCATCTGCCGCGCACCAAAAATGGCGATCCCCTGATCCTGCCATTGTCTGGCTATCTTGCTGGCGTGATCGCTGCGCGTCGGGAGAGAGTTGGGCAGAGCGAGTGGGTGTTCCCGGGCAACGGTACCACCGGCCATCTTGTCGAGACGAAGAGCTTTGTGGCCCGGGTTGTGAAGGCGGCTGGAGTGCCATTCTCGCTGCACGACATGCGCCGCACCTTCATCACCATTGCCGAGAGCCTGGACATCCCTGCCTACGCCCTCAAGCGCCTGCTCAACCACAGAGCAGACGGCGATGTCACGGGCGGGTATATTGTTATGAGCGTCGACCGGCTGCGCGGGCCGGTGGAGCGGGCGGCGGAAAGGATATTGGAGATGGCGAGTGCGACGGCAAAATAAAACGCAGACAACGCCTGACGATGAAATGCCAAATTTCATACGTGATGACAACTATGACGGTCCCACCGGAAATTCGAATGATCCACGCGACAGCTTGTGGCTTGGCTTCGACGGGAAACTCGATATTGATCAGCTCCTATCCCTCGACCGTGATCCTAATGATGCTCTTCGGCAAATTCTAACGGCTATTGTCCGGTGTCATTCCGCCGACAAATCGGCCTTTGAGATCGAGAGGAGGCTCGATGCAGCGATGGCGGCGGTACTCTGCAAGACTGGTAAGCGTGGCCCAAAAAGCGGATTTGCTCGGGTTGAGAAAGCTCCCGTGCTTCATCGCGCAGCCGCTCTGTTCTACAGAAACCGTTTGAAGGGCGGCGATCCTGATTGGAAGTCTTGCATATGGGAAGCGCTTGATCAGAAAGAACGTAAAAGGCTCGGAGCTGACCCGGAGGATGAAAAATTCGCCAATTTTTATAAGGAGGCGATGAAGGTAATATCGACTGCACAAGACCAGAACCGTCAAATTTTCTGGGCCTCCGTCGAACCCGCAGATGCACACGAGCTTGAACTGAGCCTTCCCCAGTGGAGGTGGAGACAGGAGCGCATCGACGCCATACTTAACAACCTCCAGACACTTGGTGTGATTCCGCCAAACGTAGAATAGTCAAGGCGGGAGTTTCAGGGGAAATCACCCCTTTGCATCTGGGCGGATATGGCATGAATAGGAGGGCTCTTCATAACGAGGAGCCCTTCAATGTTTCAGACACGACCCAAGCCTCAGCTTCTCTCCGAGAAGGAGGCTGCCGCACTTCTACGCGTCTCTGGTTCGACGCTTCGCCGCTGGCGCAGCCAGGGCATTGGCCCTGCGTACATTCGCGTGGGTGGCAAGCTCGGCGGTGCCATACGGTACCGCGAGAGCGACCTGCTGAGCTGGCTTTCCAGCAATACGGTCGGTGCATCGACAATTTGCGAAGATGGCTTCTCTCGCGAATCTGCGTTTGCTAGCCAGTCCCGGTCAGCCTCTTTCGTAACCCGTAAGAGTGGGGGTTGAGCTATGGCCCTCGGTCTCACTGCTGAGGCGATAGCATACGCCCTCGAAAAGCCGTCCCGCAGCGGTCGCGGCTTCGTGGCGTGCTGCCCCGCCCATGATGACAAAAAGCCCTCCCTCTATCTCGCGGATGGTGCTGACGGCGGTCTTATTCGGAAATGTCGCGCTGGATGCTCGACTGCGGAAGTCGACGAGGCGCTCAAGCGCCTGGGATTGTGGGAACCCCGCCCAATCGATCGAACCGAAAGAAAAAAGGGCCGAGTGCCCTCGCCTGATTTCAATAGCGCCCAAATTGTTCCAGAGGCCGCGCCGCCGCCCGATTGGCGAAAAATCTTCGGCAGAGAGCCCACGAAGGTGTACTCCTATCGTAATGAGGCCGGCGCTCTTCTTCACTTTGTTGCCCGCTTTGATGAATCGGACGGGCGAAAGGACTTCCGACCGCTGGTCTGGACTCACAATGGTACCGGCGATGGGAAATGGCTGTCTCGGGCCTACAATTCACCTCGCCCGCTTTACGGGCTTGTTGATCTCGCGGAGGCGCCCGGCAAGCCTGTGCTGATCGTGGAGGGAGAGAAAGCTGCGGATGCGGCAAGATCCATCTTTCCCGAGTGCGTTGTCTTGTCTTGGTCCGGCGGCGCGGGTGCGGTAAATAAGGCAGATTGGCGACCTCTAAAAGGCCGACAGGTAACGCTTTGGCCGGATAACGACGATGCAGGCCGCGCCGCGATGTCTCAAGTCGCCATAACGCTCAGGGCAGTTGGCGCCCAGCGCGTCGTCCTCGTGCCAGTGCCGAAGGATAATCTGCCCGAGAAGTGGGACTTGGCCGACCATGCGCCTAGCGTTGTTGATTTGGACGCCTTACTCGCAGCTGCAACCGACGCCAATCCTGGGCTTCGGGCGCACATCCTAACGTCACAGCAGCTAAAGGCGCTGCATGTCCCCGATCGCGACTGGATCGTGAGGCCGTTCTTGTCCACTTCGAGCCTCAACATGATTTACGCAGCACGCGGTATCGGGAAGACGTGGCTAGCGCTAAGCGTCGCAATCGCAGTTGCCTATGGCACCGACTTTGTCTGCTATCAGGTGCCAAAGTCTCGGATAGTTCTCTATATAGATGGCGAGATGGCACTTGCCGACCTCAAATCGCGTGTCAGTGCGCTTGATCCTGGCGATTCCGAAAATCTCCTGCTCTTGCCCTCTGAACGTCTGTTTTTGTCGGACAAGCCACTCAATATTAACGCTGAAGAAGATCAGAAGCGGATCGCGGAAGTGCTGGTGGCACTTTCCAAAGAAGGGCGGCGACCAGATCTCATCATCCTGGACAATTTGTCGTCGCTATCGGCCGGTATCGACGAAAATGACAACACAGCGCTCGATTCGCTTCTCAGGTGGCTAACGAACCTTCGCCATCAAGGATACGCAATCCTTCTTGTGCACCACGCCGGCAAGTCAGGCGACCAGCGCGGCGCATCAAGGCGAGAAGATCTGCTGGACACCTCAATTAAGTTGTCGCGGCCAGAGGTGCCCACGCAGAGGAAACGAAGCGACGAGCGAAACGAGGACGAGTACGATCGCACGGGAGCGTATTTCAAATTGGAATTCCCGAAAACTCGTAATATACGGCCAATGCCAGACGAGCTTGCCATGAGCCTGATCCCAGGCGAGGATGGGCTTCTGATTTGGAAGACGTCAGAGAATTTAACCGCGACGGCCGCTGACAAATTGTTGCGCACAATCGCACGCCGACATCCCCGTACTCAGGCAGATCTTAGTGAGAAAGCCGGCTTAACAGCAGGTCGTATCAGCCAGCTCTGTAAGGAACTCCGAGAGCGCGGCGATTTATCGGAAGACCTCAGCATTACCCGCGAAGGCCGTCAAAGGTTGATTGAGATCTGGCCAGACCTGGAGACCGAACTTTTTCGTCAGGACGATTTTCCGATCTGAGCCATAGGGGATACGTCTAGAAGCAAATCGCTTTCCAGTTTTTTATAGTTGTGAAGGGCAGAGTTTATGGTTTAACCCGCTTTAGCGGTTAAACCTAAACCCGGTAGTTTAAGAAGAGCGCGACGTAAATCCACTCGCTGCGTATGCAGCATCATCGTGTTGCTTCAGGCAAGTAGGTAACCACTTCCAAGCCTCATGACTAGCCGACTAGCTCGTGGATGGGGCCATCGCCTCGACTTCAACTCCAAGGCGTCATGCCTCTTCGCAATGCACCAAAGTTGTCTATCGGGTCTGCGATGCTGCGACGCCCCACGCCTCCGCCTTTTCAGGCCTGGCTTTCGCACGATGCCGGACACCAGCGCGAACGGGAGTGTGTTCCAGGGCTATCTCGCTGTGAGCCCACGTCAGGGTCACGTCGGGCTGCGCCATAGCTTGAGGGCATCAAATTTTCGAGGTGTCGCGACGGGGCGGCGTCGGCCGCGGCTATAGGGGTATAGCGGCGCGGCCGGCCGAGGGCCTCCAGCGGCTCTCCCAGGGCCGGCCAGAGGGCGACTATTCGGGGTAGCGCGCCGATAAGGTCGAGGGCTAACGATCGTGGGGGCCGGCCGGCCGGTCCATCGGGTGGGCTATGCGCGGTACCTCTTGCTTACGCCGTGTCTTCCTTTCCTGGGCGTCGTCATGGACCCCCGCGCGAATCGGCAGAATGATGCAGGGGTCAACTCGCCGCCGGCCTACGCGGAACGTCGAGATGCGGCAGCCAAAACCTATGCGTTCTTGACGATCGAGCCAGCCAACAGCTCGGCGAAAGCCCAGTTTCCTCGATACTGCTGCCATTTTTGGCGGTAGCCGTGAGCCAGGCGACCGGCGGTGCCATCGATCCAGAGGTTTCGCTGATTGCCATCCTTGCGGGCCTCGCCGTTCCTCTTGGACCCCGAGATGTAGGTAGCGTGGTTTCGGCGAAGCTCCTCCTCAACAATCATCGCTGGAACGTTGTAGATCTCGTAACCGCCCGCTGGCAGGAAACTCACCGCGGCGACATAGTCATCCCGATCTCCCTCAGCGAGGCCAAGCAAGATCGCGCCGCTGGCCTTGGCTGACCATCGGAAGCAGTCCGTGCTGGGGCCCTTCGCCTTGACCCTCAGCTTGATCGACCGGCCGCCCCTTGTAGCAAAGAGGTCCCAGCCTGCGGAGTTGTTGGTGGTGGCATTGAAGTTGCCCACGTACCAGCCCCGAGCAATAAGCTCCAGCTCGACGACGAGCTCGCCCATGCGACCGATGCGCTGGCTGTCGAGGAGGTCAGGGTCGATGACGAGCATCCAGAACACCGCTCCGAATATCCCAAAATGGGATAATCCCGATCGAGGATTATCAGCGGTCGTGCCCAGTTTCAAGATCAACGGCACGGATGCAAAAAAGCCTCTTCACGGCAGAGCAGCAAATCTTGCAGAGCATGCTGCGGGAGGCTCGCCGCGCGGCTGGCAAGACACAAGCTGAGCTTGCTGACGCACTGGGGCGGCCACAATCCTTCGTGGCGAAATACGAGGTTGGTGAGCGCCGCCTCGACGTGGTCGAACTGATCGTGGTTCTTCGTGCGCTGGAACTGGCGTCGCCTCAGTTTATTGCGGATCTGGAAAAGCAGTTCCGGCGCCAAGACGAGCAGGCTTAGCAGATAACATGGCTTCAGGCTGGCCGCAGCAACACTGCACACGCAAACTTGAGGTAGAAGTTAGTTGGCTTATCGGTCGGTTCGTCATCGCACTGCTCGCCGGACAGAGCGATTATACGGTCCATGATTATTCTCGCCGGGATGCTGGCCCCCACCTTTCCATTCGTCCGACACCAGCCACTCTTCGAAATAGAAGAGCCAAGTCGCGGCCCAAGGCACGAACGTCTGATCAATCCGCATCGTGCCGGTCCACTCCTGCGTTCCCGGGAGGATCAGGCATAGGCGCAACGGGTTATGTTAGACATGAGGCAGCGGCCGACCGTCGGCGAGTTTCAAAAGGTCAGGCTTAATGACGAACACCTCGGGCACCTCGCTGCGACCGAAGGTGACGCGCACCAGATATTCTCGACTGAGCGGCGTCGGCCTTACGTGATACTCCCACACCAATCCGGTGGCACACAGCCGTCCGATCCCGACACAAACCGGGTTGGCGCGCAGGAATATGAACTGCTGCGCCGGTGTCAAATCAGGGCGGCGACCGGGTCGCACACCTAGTCTCCAAAAAACGTATTCGGCCGCACCTGGGTGGCGTTCGCCTGTGTCGTCAGCGTCAGGCCGACCGCCGGCGCCACATAGAGTTTGCTGCCTACCCGCGCTTGAGACACCGTCTGCGTCCTTGAATCCATCACTGTTCCGACAATTGAATTACCCAGGCTTTTGCCGAGGCTACTCGCAATGAGATCGACGCCTTCCAGGTCCCGCAGGCCCTCAAAGTCGGCCAAGGCCTTCCCGTGCCAGGCGTAGAACGCTGTCACCCGTCCCGGCTCCGTATTCCAGCGCTCCGCGAAGTTCTCGCCGATCGTGGTCTCGTTCGCGACAACATAATGCCGGCGGCCATTCACAAACGGCCGCTCAACGAAGTGCGGCATCATCCGGATGGTCTCGATCACAACATCTAGTTCAGAGTCGAAAGGGAAGCTCAAGACGCAATACTCGTACGCCTGTGCGGCTAGATAATCGCGAAGTGTGCGTGGTGACGGATGATAGTCTGCCCCACCGTTGGCTCCAGGACGGATGTTCGCGCGAGCCCGTTCGCGTGCCTCCCGGAAGTTTGCGAGGAGCGTCGTGACGTCGGTCACCCCGAACTCGACACGCAGGCCGACCAGCGTCCCTTCCCAGGCGAGGCTTGGCAACAGATCGACGACGCGGTGGAGATCTGGAGCGTCGACGTGAAACCAGACGTCGAGTGAAATTGTCGGTAGGATCGCGCCGTCCACGCCGTAACCAAAGGCATCCATTGTCGCCCAACATTCAGCGCTGAAGTCGTGAACCGAAAAGCGCTCGCGAGACGCCGCCATGAAAAGCTGCAGAGCATGCGAAGCCGACGTCTTTCCGCTATTGTTCGCGCCAACAAAAATTGAGATGTCAGATGCTAGATCGATCTGTACATCTCTTAGGCGTCGGAAGTTTTGAATCCGCAAAGTCTCAATATGCATGATTTTTATTCCCCGTTA
Source organism: Labrys miyagiensis (assembly GCF_030160835.1). Classification (GTDB taxonomy): domain Bacteria; phylum Pseudomonadota; class Alphaproteobacteria; order Rhizobiales; family Labraceae; genus Labrys; species Labrys miyagiensis. Next base: position 166,207 of record NZ_BSPC01000005.1, read on the forward strand.
CGCACACAATAGAGGCGTAACCCCTGTCTCTCCAAAGCAATCCTATTTCCGCCTCTTTCCCACCCGAGATGTCAGTGGAAATCGCCAGCGCCCGACGAATTGAAATGGCGAAACCCGGCAAATTCTGGCATCTGTTGCCCTCCTTTCCAAAGAAGGGGACCGGTCTATGCCGGATGAAATCCTAACGCTGCCGGAGGTGGCCCAATTGCTCAAGGTCGCTGAAAAGACTGTCTACACCATGGCTCAGAAGGGCCAGCTTCCCGCTTTCAAGGTGGGAGGGCAGTGGCGATTTCAGCGCGTCGATATTGATCAATGGATCGAACAACAGAAGGCAAGCATCCGAGATGGGGGAAGGAGCTGAATGGCTGTCCTTTGCCGCTTGGAATCACCCATTGTACCAAAGATCGGTTTCGGTCTGCACTCTCTTGCCTGCTGTATCAGGGTCGCCCGCCAATGATGAAGGCTGGAATTGATTATGATCGACTGTTGAAGTTGAGATTGGTCGTCGCGAGAGTTGGCGAGATGGATCTCGCCAAATGGTGGAACACTCGCGGACAGCTCAGTCGGCTTGGAAGTGCGGCGGTACGGCGCGGATTCCCACGCACCCACTATTTTGCCCAGGCGCGATCCGTATTCGCGGTCGCAGGTTTTCGCTGTCGTGAAGTTTTCGATCCGCCGCAAAGCGTCACCCTCTGGCAACTGCCTGAAGCGGTGGAGGAGGAATTCGAGACGCATTGGGAACGTTGGCTTGATCAGGCAGACGAGTGGAAGCCGCTCTTCCTGGAACTTGAGGCACTGAAAGCGACCGAGCTTAAGACGGCGCTCCAATCTTTTGATCTGATCACTGACGAAGATTCCGAGCGGTTCTCACGTTTGCGTCGCTCGGCCGAGGGGCGCGCAGTGCCGTTGCCTGCTTCGTTTGCCGATACAAACCAGGACATCGCTTCCCTTGCGCTCGGATTTGCGTGTGGTGAGCCCGGCGCGCTGGCCGTCCCATACGCGCGACTGGACAACGCATGAAGGCGCCGGACCGGTCCCACGTCGCTTCGTCGTTCACTCTCATTAAGGGAGCCATGATCGATGAAACGTATGCGGTTTTCGCGGCATGGGATTTCGGCGCTTCGAAGAAGGAGAATCTCGATCGTTTGAAACGCGAGAACTTCATCGGTGCTGGTACGGCCACTTGGCTTCGTGACCTCGCAAAGGTGCTGAATCGCCGATTTGACCCAAGCGCTCGTGATCGCGCGCTGGTGCTCTTGGCGAAGAATGGCTGCCCCATCGAAGAATGGAAGCCGATTCTGCTTTGGCATATGACCCGCGACGAATTCTTGCTTCGCGACTTTCTGACCAACTGGCTTTTCCCGGAGTTTGTTTCGGGAGCCTATCGTGTGCGGTCGGAAGACCTCCACGCGCATCTTCGAAGCGTGGGCCTTCGAGGTGGTGCCACCGAACATGCTTGGAGCGAGACGACGCTGAACCGCGTCGCGGTCGCATTGCTCAAGATGGCGGTTGATTTTGACTTGCTCCGCGGAAGCGTTGTCAAAGAATTTGTCAGCTATCATTTGCCTGAGCGGAGCTTTCTTTACCTCCTCTATGTTCTTCGCGAAAAGATGCAGAGCCCGGGAAAAGTCCTCGCGTCGGAAGACTGGCGGATGTTCCTGATGCAGCCTTCAGATGTTGAGCGGGAGCTCCTTCGGCTTCATCAATATCGGAAGCTGGACTACCAGATCGCCGGCAGCATCGTCCAACTCACGCTGCCCTTCGCCAATGCCTGCGAGTATGCGGAAAGGATGGTGGCATGAGCGATCTCGTACACCGCATCAAGACGAGCCTCGAACCCATACTCGAGCTGGCTGACCCGCGTGAGCGCATAAGCGCTTACCACGACATGCCTTACGCGCTCTGCCGCTATGAACCCGAAGAGGAGTTCGAGCTACGCAAACAAATCTCCCTGCTCGATACCCGGCTTACTCAAAAGGGAAAGCGCGTAAGCCGCATCTCATTGGCTCAGTGTCTTGATGAGGCAATGAGATCTCAGAGACCGCTCGAAGATTGGTTCGCAGCGGAGCGTGAGCAGGGCACGGACACGATAGTCGAGACGGTGCATTCAGTCCTTTCGGAGTACGCGCCCCTGGTTGATCTCGTGGCTGCGCGGATGCCTGACGATCCCGACCCGCTTAGCGATGTCGTCTTCATCATGCGGACCGGCGCCTTGTTCCCCGTCTACCGCACATTCTCATTGTTGGAGCAGCTGAAGGGACGGGTCACCGTGCCCGCGGTCTTGTTCTACCCAGGCGATCTCGACGGTGCCGCCGGGCTCCGGTTCATGGGCGTGCTCGCAGCCGAGCATAACTATCGCCCAAAAATCTTTTGACGGGATTTCAATGATGGCCAACGAACCGATCAAAAGTCTTTTTGCAAATGACATTCATCGTCGCATCGAGGAAGTCATCAAGGTCGATCAGACCAGCGATGACATCCTACGCGACGAAATCAATGAGTACGTGGTGACCGACGCCATTCGGTCCCACTACACCAATATTTTCGACGCCTTTCGCGAGACCCCGAACAAGCCGCACGAGGGCATCGCGATCTGGGTGTCCGGCTTCTTCGGCTCGGGTAAATCCAGCTTTGCGAAGATGCTGGGTCTATCGATCGAGAACCGCGCTGTCGCGGGAATTCCTGCCGGTAATCGGTTCGCTCAAAGAGCTGGCGACAACAAGCTTCAAGTCCTCCTAAAGGCGATAAACGAGCAGATTCCTACCCACGCCGTTATCTTCGATGTCTCGACTGATCGAGGGATTAGGAGCGGGAACCAGTCTCTCACCGAGATCATGTACGGTCTTTTCCTTCAGAGCCTTGGCTATGCCAAAGATCTCGACCTCTCCGAATTGGAAATCGCCCTTGAAGAGAAGGGCCAACTTGAGGGGTTTGAGGCCGAGTATGGTCGTCTCTTCCAGAAGGAATGGTCATTCGAGAAAGGCAAAGTTGCCTTCGCTCTCAGTGAGGCGAGCCGGGTTCTACACAGCCTCGATCCCGAGACGTACCCCATGGCCGACTCCTGGGTAAAGGCAGTCAAAAACAAGGCTGACATCTCTCCCGGGAAACTGGCGGAGCGCGCCAATGAATTGATGAAGCGCCGGCGACCTGGCCAAGCTCTCATGTTCGTCGTTGACGAAGTCGGCCAGTTCGTTGCTCGCGATATACAAAAGATGCTCGACCTACAGGCCGTTGTTCAGAGCCTCGGCGTCAAAGGTCGAGGCAAACACTGGATCGTCGTCACTTCGCAAGAGAAACTTGGCGAGCTCGTCAGCGGCCTCGACGATAAGAAGATCGAGCTTGCCCGCCTCATGGACCGCTTCCCTCTTCAGGTTCATTTGGAGCCGTCGGACATCTCCGAGGTCACCAGCCGACGAGTTCTGTCGAAAAATGCCCCTGCGCAGAAGACGTTGGGAGAGCTATTTGACCAGCATCGCGGAAGGTTCACGGAGCACACCCGTCTCACCGCCGATATCAAACTACCGGAGCTCACGCGTGACAGTTTCATAGATCTCTACCCTCTGCTGCCATATCAGATTGATCTGATCATCCAGGTCGTCTCGGGGCTTCGGACGCAAGGCGGCGCGAGCAAGCACGTGGGCGGCGCGAACCGCACCATCATCAAGCTGGCCCAGCAGCTGCTCATCAATCCGGCCGTCAATCTTGCAGACCAGCCAATCGGCTCCGTAGCCAGGCTCGATCAGGTCTACGACCTCGTCGAGGGCAACATTGGCTCTGAGGTCCGGGCGAAGATCTCCGCCATATCCAAGGAACTTGAACATCCGCTCGCGCAGCCGGTCGCCAAGGTGATTTGCCTGCTGCAATACGTGAAGAGCGTTCACCGCACGGCGGAAAACATCTCAGCGGCGCTCCATCCCGGTGTCGCCGGGGATTCCCAGCTTGCCGCGGTGAAGGACGCACTTCGTCAGCTTGAGGCCGCCAACAAGGTTCGTCTCGGCGACGACGGATATCGGATTCCGACGCCGGCGGAAGACGATTGGGAGCGCATTCGCAACGGGATCAGCCCGAAGCCGGGCGATGCACATCGAATCTACTCCGAGGTACTGGCCGCTTTCTGGCAGCCGCAGCCAACCCACACGCTCTTTGACACCAAGACGTTCAAAGCGGGTCTCTCCATCCATGGCCGAGAGATCGTCGATGGCGACATGATGTTCCACGTTCAGCTCGCTGAAGTTGGCGCATCCTTCCAGGCACTGGCGACGGAACTGCGTGCGCGTAGCCAACAGGAGCGCAAGAGCGTGTTTTGGGCTGTCGCGCTCAACGACGCGATAGACCGAGAAACTGTCGAACTCTTCCGCTCCAAAGAGATGCTGGCCAGGAAGGAACGTGAAGCCAAAACGGCGGACGAAACCGCGCTCATCGGCGAAGAGAAAATCCGGCAGAGGCGGCACCAGGACGAATTGCGCCGGCTAATAAAGGCCGCCTGCCTGGCCGGCAGCGTCAGCTTCCGCGGCAATGACCGAAGCCCCGACGATCGGGCCGTCGACATGGGCAAGAGCGCGGCTGACATCCTGAGCGATGTGCTTCCGGAGGTATTCGATCGCTTCAAGGAAGCCGCCGCCAAGCCTGCCGACGTGAAGAAAGGCGTCGATGCGCTGTTTACCGCGGAGAACCTCCAAGGTCTGCCGTCGGTATTCGGTACGCTCGGGCTCTTGCGCGATGAAAAGGGGAAGACCGTCTTCCGCGTTGAAAGTGGCGCCCTTGCTGAGGTGCTGTCGCGGATCGAGGAGCGCGCCAATTACGGGGACACCGCGAGCGGCCGGTTCCTCGCGGACGAGCTGGCGAAAGAGCCCTTCGGTTGGGACTTCGAAGTTGTGCGGTTGCTTGCGCTCTCATTGCTACGGGCCGGAAAGATTCAGGCGACCAGCAAAGGCCAGACGATCGACTCCGCGACAGGGATCGAAGCCCGCGACACTTTCTCGAACAACAATTTTTTCCGTCAGGCCTCGTTCCGACCGAAAAAGGGCATCGAGTTCGAGGAACTTGTGAAGGCCTCGGAGGCCTTCCGGGACACGTTTGGAAGCGAAGTCCGGGAGCTCAACGCCGGAGCCATCGTGTCCGAGCTTCGCAAGGAGATCGCGCGGCATGAGGACCCGGTTGCCTCAGCGCACGGCCAGCTCATCGCATCGCGACTCCCCGGCGCTACGGTCCTCGAGGGCGCCATCGGTCAGATGAAGGCGGTCCTGCGCGGTTCAGAGGACAACGCGATCGCGACGTTCAACGCGTCGCACCGGTCGATCAAGGATGCAATCAAACGCGCGACCGAGCTTGACCAAGCCCTTTCGGAGCCTCGCTTGCGGGACCTTGATCGGGCGCGCGATGCGCTGAGGTTCGCCTGGCCCTTCCTGCGCGGTGAGTCCGATGTCAGCGAGGATCTCCGAGCCAAGGCGGCGGGGCTTGAAGACCTCCTGGCACGGGAGACCTTTTACCGGGAGTTGCCTTCTATTGACCAACATGCCTCGGCAATCGACGCTGAGTACGCGCGCCGTTTTGACGAAGCGTTGGAAGCCCGGATCGCCGCCTACACTCAAGCCATTGACCGGCTGGCGCATACGCCTGGCTGGGATGGAATTGACCAGGACCAGCAGCAGAAGCTGGCGGCTCCGTTGGAGCGCGGAATGACGCGGGACCAGGAGCGGGTGCCAATTCCTCAGCTCCGCTCGGAGCTGGATGCCTGCGAGACGCGTCTTCAAGACGCCGTCGCGGAGTTGCACCGCATTGTCGATGGTGATCGGGTCGCGACGGTGAGGCTAGGTGGCTATTTCTCTGGAGGGGTTGAGACCGAGGAACAGCTTGATGCCGCCCTCGCCGGCATTCGGGAGGAATGTTCGCGCCTGATCGGCACCGGCAAGAAGGTGATCGTTCAGTGATCGGCGCACTCCATGGATAAGACGACACGCAACGCCATTGAACGAGCAACCCAGCAGGCGCGGAAGCTGCTCGATGAGGATTTTTCGTCGCAACTCGAAGGGACATTCGATGTGCTGCGAAGCGGCGTCATCGCTCCGACAGGCGGTGCGCATCTTTCCTCCCGCCAGCAGTTTCAGCGGGACAAGATCGTCGCCACCGTTGAACACAAACGTGCCGCCGGGACGACGGCCGTAGAGGCGGTCACAGACTATGTCCGGGATTCCGCATTCACGACACTTAATCGCTTTGTCGCGCTCAAGATGCTGGAGGCGCGCCAACTGGTTCAGGAGTGCATCACGAAAGGCGAGCAGTCCGCCGGTTTCAGAGAGTTCTGCGGCATGGCACCAGGTGTGGCCCTGCTCCCCGATGCCGCAGGCTATCGCCTCTATGTTGAGAGCCTGTTCGATGAGTTCTCGACCGAAATCAAAGTTCTGTTCGACCGCCGCGATGCCGCCTCCGTCCTGTGGCCCAAGCGCCAGACGTTCGAAGCGATGCTGACCATCCTTAACGCATCTGACCTGTCGGGGGTTTGGGGTGAGGATGAGACGATCGGGTGGGTCTACCAGTTCTTCAACAGCGGCGACGAGCGCAAGAAAATGCGCGACGATAGCCCGGCCCCGCGCAATAGCCGCGAATTGGCCGTACGCAACCAGTTCTTCACTCCGCGATATGTTGTGCAATTTCTTGTCGATAACACGCTCGGCCACCTCTGGCTGGAGATGCACGGAGAGAAAACGCGTCTGACAGGGATTTGCGAATACTTAGTGCGCTCCGCCGATGACTCGATCCACGCACGCCCTCGAAAGGATCCACGCGACCTTCGGAGTCTGGACCCTGCCTGCGGCTCGGGGCATTTCCTGCTCTACAGCTTCGACCTCATGCTGGTAATTTACGAGGAGGCATGGTTGGCGGAGGGTGCCGATCCGATAAGTGAGGCAACGGGCCGCTCGCTGCGCCAAGACTACCCCGACCTAACCGACCTCCGTAGAGCGGCCCCGAGGCTGATCGTTGAACATAATCTCTACGGCGTGGATATCGACCCACGCTGTGCACAGATTGCGGCCTTGGCGCTATGGATGCGGGCGCAGCGGGCATGGAAGGAACTTGGCGTTAGCGCGTCCAATCGACCGAGAATCCAGCGGACACATATCGTCGTGGCGGAATCAATGCCCGGCAATGATTCTCTCGTTGACGAATTCACTGCTCGTCTCGATCCCCCCCTGCTGCGCGACCTGTTGAAGAAAATGGTTGGAGAATGCCGACTGGCTGGCGAACTGGGCACGCTTCTTCGGGTGGAAGAGGGCATCGCCGGGGAGCTGCGTCGGGCTCGCGAGCAATTTCTAGAGCAACGAGGAACCACCGCATTCCTGCCTGGCCTGGAGCCGGAGGCGAAACAAGGGGCGCTCGACCTCTCAGGCATCGATGACGACCGCTTTTTCCACGAGGCTGAAGCCAGGATAATCGAGGCACTACGAGCGTTCGCCGAGACGGCGTCTGACCGTTCCGGCGTGAGGCGGCGGTTGTTTGCAGGTGATGCCGCCCAGGGGATGGCCCTAATTGACGTGATTCGAACAAGATTTGACGTCGTCTTGATGAATCCGCCCTTTGGGGCATGCAGCGTTCCCGGCAGGAAGGAATTCGAAAAGAGTTACCCTCGGACGAAGAATGACGTTTACGCCGCCTTCGTGGAGCGTGGCATTGAGCTTCTTTACCCACGTGGGCGGCTCGGAGCCATAACCTCACGAACCGGCTTCTTTCTGTCTAGCTTCCGAAAATGGCGAGAGGAAATTTTGATGCCTAAGGCTCCGCCCACGGTCGTTGCCGATTTAGGAGTTGGCGTGCTCGACGGTGCCATGGTTGAGACCGCCGCCTATTGTTTAGAGGCAGTAGTATGACGCTCTTTATCCGGGCCGTTGCTGCAGAGGACAAAGCCTCTGCCATCAAGAGAGTGATCTCTGGCGAATTGACTGATCGGTTCACACCGAATCTTTCGCAGTTCAAAGAATTACCCGGAACGCCCTTCGCGTACTGGATTGGTGCTGGCGTGCGCGCCGCCTTCAATCGATTCCCTGCTGTTGAGGGCAACGGGAGAGCGGTTAGGCAGGGCCTAGCAACCGCGGACGACTTTCGCTTCTTGCGAGCACAGTGGGAAATTGATTCGCGGAAAAGAGGGAAGAAATGGTTCCCTTTTGCTAAGGGCGGCGAGTTGTCTCCGTTCTACGCATCTCTTCATCTCACCATTAATTGGGATGAAGAAGGCAAGGAACTGAAGGCTTGGGTGGTATCAAATCCTTCAGATCCAAGAACGGTACATTGGTCCCGGAGGATCGCCAGCTCTGAGTATTACCTACTACCCGGAATGACATGGCCCCTTCGAGCAAGCCGGTTCGCTCCGCAGCCGATGCCTTCAGGTTGCATATTTTCGGTCCGGGGCTATTCTGTATTTCTGCCAGGGTCTATTCTATTGGCTGGACTTTCAATTTTTAATAGCAAACCGTTTGATTATCTTTTCAAGGCATTGCTTGGACGATTTGGATATCCAGAATTCATTGTTGGAGTTCTACAGAAACTTCCTTGGGCAGAGCCGTCCGCAGACCAAGCCAAAGCTTTGTCAAATCTTGCCAGAAGCGCGTGGAGCGCAGCACGCGCTGCAGACACGGCCGTCGAAACCTCTTTAGCGTTCGCGCTGCCCAAGCCGCTTAACGTTGGAGCCAACGGCACTACTGGCGCCACATTGCTCGAACTACAGTCAAAAATCGATGCGATTGCCTTTGAGATTTTTGGACTCGACGAGTCTGACAAGCGGGAGATTGCAGGTGCGGCAGTTTTTGCGTCAGCAGAGATCGTTGCAGACATCGACGATAACGAAGACAAGAATACTGACGCAAATGCTGACGACAATGACCAATTCTCCCTACAATCTTGGGCCGTCGGCGTCGCATTCGGCCGGTTTGATATTCGGCTTGCGACAGGAGAACGCGCAATCCCAGCAGAGCCGGAACCGTTTGATGCGTTGCCGGACACAAGCCCGGGGATGGTGCCGAACGGCGAAGCCCCGTTCATGCCGTGTAAAGGGGTGCTCGTCGACGATCCCGGCCACGCGGACGATCTCGCCGCGCGAGTCAACGCGGTGTATGAACGCGTGGGCCAGCCAATGTTGGAGGCCGCGACCTTACGGCGCAGCCTCGCTCGCGATTTCTTCCCTGCGCATCTCAAGATGTACACAAAAAGCGGCCGAAAGGCGCCAATCTACTGGCAACTTGCGACGCCCTCAGGGGGCTACTCCGTTTGGCTCTACCTTCACGACCTAAACAAGGACACGTTCTTTCGGGTCCAGACTGACTATGTCTCGCCAAAGCTCGCACATGAGCAGCGCCAGCTCGAGGGTCTCCGAAATGACGCGGGACCGAATCCGAACGCGGCACAGCGCAAAATCATCGAATCCCAGGAGAGTTTCATCGGGGAATTGCAAAGTCTCCTGGAGGATTTGAGGCATGTGGCTCCCCTTTGGAACCCGATTCTTGACGATGGCGTCGTGCTGACAATGGCCCCGCTCTGGCGGCTCATGACTCAGCACAAGCCTTGGCAGAAGGAGCTGAAGGCAAAGTGGGAAGATCTCGTGGCCGGAAAATTCGACTGGTCGCACATCGCCATCCATCTATGGCCTGAGCGTGTGGTACCGAAATGCGCGACAGACCGCAGCCTCGCCATCGCCCACGGACTTGAAGATCTTCTTTGGGCCGATTCGAATGACGGGAAGTGGAAGCCGCGGCCAACTCCAAAGCGCCCAATCGATGAGCTTGTCCGTGAACGTACGTCGATTGCTGTCAAGGCCGCTTTGCAGGGACTGACGGGAGCGTCAGCGCCGAACGGTTCGACGGCAAGAACACGGAGATCATCATAGTGACGATCTCCGAAGACACGATCAAAAACGCAGTTCTTCGCTATCACCGCGAATACGACCGATATCTGAAACTCTCTGCGCGCGTCGCCGAGATCTGCAGGTTTGAAATTGTCGAAGGCAACGCCATCCGAGCGCAAGTCACATTTCGCGCAAAGAGTCCCAAGAGCCTTGAAGGAAAGCTCCGTCGCTTCGCTGCTTCTGGGAAGAAGGACCTGCCGAGTGTGCAGTCGGTATTTGACGCAGTGCGGGATCTCGCCGCTGTTCGAATAGCGACCTACGAACAAAGGCATGAGGATCAGGTCGTTCAGCTGGTCTGCAACCGGTTCGTGGATTTGCGTGGCGCTCCGCCAAACAGCGAGCGGAAGGACAAGAACGCGGCGGATAACAACAACTTCTATCGCGCTACGCATATCGAGGCATTTCTGCCGGAAGGCGATGTGATCGGCACCTACGCGAACGTCTCGGATGTTCCTTGCGAGGTCCAGGTGTGCAGCATGATGGCCCATGTCTGGAACGAGGTTGAGCACGATCTTGGCTACAAACCCCTCACGGGTTCACTTTCAGACCAGGAGCGCAATCTGCTTGTCATGCTGGGCCATGCCGTTCGGCAGGGCGATATGACAATAGGAAGCCTGTTCTCCGAGACCGAGCGCCGGCAGCGCGAACATGGTGGCGTGTTCACGGACGTCTATGACTTTGTGGCACGGGTCCGCGGCTGGTTTCCCGGTATTGATTTTGGGCGAAACGCCGGCCCGCTGTACGAAGCGCTACAACCAGTTCGACTTGTATCGCCCGAAAGCATCAGGAAGCTGGTCACTGTTGCCGAGCCGATGACAGCAGCCGCTCAGAACGCGCTCGATGAATTTTCGGGGAAACTGGCGTCCAAAGGTGATGCGCGGTTCACGCCGGACCGAAATTCCTCCGACCTTCTACTCATTCTGCTTTTACCCAAGGTCGCAAATTACATTGTGTCTTCGTCGGGCGATGCCGTCTCCGACGGCGTCGCGCGCCTTCGCTGGTTCGCTGCTCGCTTTCAAGAATTGTCCAAGGTGGAAAGCGGAGGTCTCAGCTGATGCACCCCTTGCATGACTATATTTCGAAGCAGCTTGCCGAGAGGCTCAAAGCCAGGAAGGTAGTTGTCTGGTACGATGTTCGCCGCGAGTTCGCGTCGTTTACCGCTGAATTGCGGGGTAGCGCGCGGACCAGCGATGAGGCTGTGCCCGTGACAGTCAGCGGCATGGCGGCGCGGCTGACCGAATATGATGGCTCGATGTTCGAGCTGCGTGCGGTCGTAGAGCCCTTCGTATGCGGCGACGCGCCGGCGGAGTGCATAATCGTTTACCTGCCGGGCTGCGAGCGCGATCGCCATGGCTCCGTATTGATGGAACTCGAAAAAGCCGGAGATTGCTATGAGCCGCAGCTGAAGCGGCTCGCGCGCAATGTGCTGCGCCAGCGTTACACCGACGGCGTGATTGACGAGATGCTGGCGCCGGAGCGGGTTTCCTATGAGGACCTCGCGCGCGCATCATCGGACATATCGTCTACCGAGCCGCCATCGGTTCTGAAGTCGATTTTCCACAGCACATCGGGGAACGAGGGCATCATCGCGTCTTGGCTCGCGAGCGACGAGCGCGATGCCGAGATTGAGGCAAAAGAGGCGACCCGTGAGCTGGTGAAGCTCGTGCGTTCGAAACTCGGGCTGGAGCTTCCTGACGACGCCACATTGCCAAAGCTGAGATCCATCACCTTGCGGTATGGCCTTGCAGGTGAATTCAGATGCGAGCTCAGCGGCACCCCCCCTTCGGTTCTTGACGCTATCCCAGCGCCGAAGACCAAGGATGAGGAAGGAGCGGTTCGGGAGCTAGCCCATCAGCTTCGCTCGAAGTTCTCCGACGTTTATCCCGCGATGGCCGATCGCGTGGAGGCCGAGCTGGGGCTTCGCGACGCCCTCGTCCCCGCCGGGACTCTCGGGTCGATCGACACGTTCCGCTTTGAGGAAAGCGTGCTGCTGGCCCATTGCGGCGACCTGGTCGCGGAGAAGAAGTTCGATCAGGCTCTCGAAATCATCGGTGGGCGTGAGCATAGCTTCTGGCTAGATCGTGATGTCGGACGGAAGGCCCAGTGGGAGGCGTGTCGCCGCATGGCCGAGCTGGGGAGCCTCGGTGTGGCTGTGCGCGCCGCGGTCGGGAAAGCCGGTGGCGACGCCAATGCCTGGATTGGCGCATACGCAGCCAAAGACGGCTGGTTCAGATTGGACCAAGCTCAACGCCGCCTTGAGGCATGGGTCGCGAATCTCGACGACGAACCGGAGGAGCGTCCGCTGGGCGTGGTTCGGGGCGTCTACGAAGACGCCTGCCGCGTCATGGCCGATGGCTTTACGAGAGCTCTTGTCGCGGCAAAATGGACGGTCTCGCCGTCATTGCACCAAACACGGATATACAGCGAGATCGTCTCGAAGCAGCCCAAGCCCGTGGCGTACTTCTTCGTTGACGCCATGCGTTTCGAAATGGGTGTCGAACTCTCCGAGCGGCTTCCAAAGTCCGTGGAAGTCAGCGTGCGACCTGCTGTCTGTGCGCTACCGAGCATCACGCCAATCGGTATGGCCGCACTGCAGCCGGGGGCATCGTCAAGCTTCAGCGTTGTCGAGCAGGCCGGCACGCTCGGCGCAAAGATCGACGACGCTTTCCTTCCCGACCTAGCCGCGCGGAAGAAATTTGCCGCCGCGCGCGTGCCTGGGCTTGCCGACATTGCTCTGGACGAACTGCTCAGTCTCCAACCCTCCCGGCTTGCCAAGAAGATTGAGGGCGCTCAGGTCATCATCGTGCGGTCTCAGGAGATCGATCATGCCGGCGAGCGGGGGTTCACGTTCCAGGCTCGGCAGGTGATGGATACGGTTATCGACAATTTGGCCCGGGCCATCCGCAAGCTTTCCGCGGCGGGCGTCGAGCATAGCGTGCTGACCGCTGATCACGGGCATCTGTTCTTCCCATCGGACCGCGATGAGTCGATGCGGATCGACCCGCCGGGGGGCGACGAAATTGACCTGCATCGTCGCTGTTGGATTGGCCGCGGTGGCGCAACCCCGGCTGGTTGCGTTCGGGTCACTGCCTCGGCGCTCGGGTATGAATCCGATCTGGATTTCGTGTTCCCCGTCGGGAGCGGCGTTTTCAAAGCGGGCGGTGATCTCGCCTTCCACCACGGCGGCCCCTCACTGCAGGAGATGCTCATCCCGGTGGTCACGGTCCGCATGAAGGCGAGAGAAGCAGAACGGGCGAACGCAGGACCGGTGACAGCGACCGGTCTGCCTGACGCGGTCACCAACCGCATATTCAGCGTGACGATCCAGCTCGACGGGAAAAATCTGTCTCTCTTCTCGAACGAATTGGTGGTCCGACCGCTGCTGATTTCAGTGGGAAAGCAGGTTGGCGGGGTGGGCATGGCCGTCGATGGCGATTTTGATCGCGCGACAGGCTGCGTGAAGCTTCAAGCCGGCAAGCCCGTCACCGTCGCGTTCCTACTGAGCGATGAGAGTTCACCGTCGCTCCGGGTGGTCGTTCAAGATCCGACAACAGACGCCGAGCTGTACCGCTCACCTACCGATATCCCGGTTCGTCTCGGAGTTTAAGCATGAGCAATGGTTCACCGCCGACCCGCGACACACTCGACAACAAGGCGAACCAGCTGTTCGCCGGAAAGGCCGTCCGCAAGGATCTCGTCCGAAAGGTCAAGGTCGGAGCGAACGTCCCCGTATTCGTGCTTGAGTTCCTGCTGGGAAAATACTGCGCCTCGTCAGATGAAATTGCGATTCAGATGGGATTGCAGGTAGTCAACGACACGCTGGCAAACAATTACATTCGGCCCGATGAGTCTGCGAAGGCGCAAAGCAAGGTCAAGGAAAACGGAAGATATTCCTTCATCGACAAGGTGAAGGTCCGCTTGGTGGATTCGGATTACTGGGCCGAGGGAGTCAATTTCAACAACAAATTTCTACACATCCCGAGCCAATACGTTCGCGATTACGAGCGCCTGCTGATGGGCGGTGTTTGGGCGCAAGTCGACATGCGCTTCGAGTCCGACGAGGAGTCGAAGGGCAAAAATCCGTTCTGGATCGACAAGCTGGTTCCGATTCAGATTGCAACCTTTAATCTCGACGAATACCGCAATGTGCGCAAGCAGTTCACGACCGGCGAATGGCTCGACCTCATCGTCCGGAGCATGGGGTATGAGCCCGGCGAGATGTCTCGTCGGCTCAAGTTGCTTTTCTTGGTCCGGCTCATCCCCCTTGCAGAGCGGAACTACAACCTCGTCGAGCTCGGACCACGCGGCACAGGCAAGAGCTACGTCGTCCAGGAAGTCTCGCCTTACACCGCTCTCCTGACGGGAGGGACCACGGTCGCTAACCTATTCGGACACATGTCCGGGCGCCAGAAGGGCATGGTCCAGATCTGGGATGTCGTCGGTTTCGACGAGGTCGCGGATCTCCAGAAGATGCCGAAGGAAGTCATCACGACGATGAAGACCTACTGCGAGTCAGGCACGTTCCAGCGGGGGCAGGAGGCCGTCGCTGGGGATGCCAGCATCGCGATGTTCGGCAATACCAATCAGCCCATCGACGTCATGGTTCAGACCGGCCACCTCTTTGCGCCGATGCCCGACACTATTCGCGACGACATGGCGTTCATCGATCGCCTGCACTTCTATCTCCCGGGATGGGAGATTCCGCAGATGCGGAATGAACTGTTCACGGACCACTACGGGTTCGTCGTCGACTATCTCGCCGAAGCGCTGCGCGAGATGCGCAAACACAATTTCACAGAGATCATCGACCGATACTTCTCGATGGGCGCGCATCTCAACGCCCGCGATCGCAAAGCGGTTCGGAAAACCGTGTCTGGTTTGATGAAGATCCTGTTCCCCCACGGCCAGGTGACGCAGGACGAGCTCGCGGAAATCCTTGAGCTGGCGTTGGAAGGTCGGCGGCGCGTGAAGGAACAGCTCAAGAAAATGGGCTCCTTCGAATATTACCAGACATCGTTCAGCTACACGCTGCAGGAGACTGGGGAGGAGCGGTTCGTCGGCGTACCGGAACAAGGAGGGCGTGACCTAATCTCCACGGATCCCCTGTCACCCGGAACCGTATATACGGCGGGCGTTACATCCGATGGGACGGTTGGCCTGTATCGCCTGGAAGTTTCCGTTTCGAGCGGAACCGGGAAGCTGAAGATGGCGGGCGGCATTTCGGGAACGATGAAGGAATCGGTTCAGCGAGCCTTCAGCTATGTCCAAGCGAAGAAGGCCGAGTTCGGCATTGGGCGGGAGTTGGATACCTCGGACGTGCACGTCGAGGTAATTGACCTACTTGGGAATCGAGTTGAGGCCGAAATTGGGGTCGCCTTCTTTGTGGCGACCTATTCAGCACTTAGGAAAGCGCCAGTCAGCCCTGGGTTGTTGGTATTGGGCGATATGAGCGTCCAAGGAAACATCAAGCCCCTCCGATCCCTCACAGAGCCGCTTCAAGTCGCAAAGGATAACGGTGGTCGCCGCGCGCTCATTCCGATCGAGAACAAGCGAAACTTTCTCGATGTAAGCGCGGATATCATGGAACAGGTCGATCCGATCTTCTACGGCGACCCGAAGACTGCCGCCATGAAGGTGCTCGGGAGCCCCTAGGCGTTCCCGGAACGGGCCCCTTGCGAAATGGCCACGAGGCAAGGAGTGACAGCGAAACGGGATAAAGAACATTCTGGTCACCAGCGCCAGACTGGTGGACGGCCACTGCCCGGCGAGATCGCCGGCGGAATGACTGCGATGCGCCAAGGAATCCATTTCAAGTTTCTTTTGAATGGTTTTGAGCGGCGCAGCACGTTCGACGACCTGCTAAAGTGCCAGCGCGAACTTCGATGTTTGATCGATTTGGTTTTGCACCGTTGCAAACCTGACCGGTGATGACCAACGACTTCCCCGCCTGGAAGGTCAGGCAGGTGAAATCGTTAAACCATTGAAAAATTTGAAGAAAGTGGTGCCGCTTGCGTGACTCGAACACGCGACCCCATCATTACGAATGATGTGCTCTACCGGCTGAGCTAAAGCGGCACATTTCGGGCAGACGCCCTACTAATCCCATACTAAATCCTGGCACCACTTGCCAAGCCATTGTTCACACTTCGCTTTCGGCGGTGGACCCGCTAATTACGAATGATGTGCTCTACCGGCTGAGCTAAAGCGGCGCCATGGCGTCTTCCGGCGGGCCGGTGCCGATGGTCCGGCGTAGGCTGTAGAGACGCGCCGCCCTGATACAGGCAAGCGCGGCAGAAGGCAAGTCCTCTCGCGGATACTCTTGACGCCGTGCAAGGGCCCGACTATAGCAACGCACACAATTTCTGGCCGAGGACCGGCACCCATCCCGGGTGGCGGTTTTCTATTTGCCTGAGGCCTCGCGTGAGCGGCGCCGTTCCGATCAAGAAGGATAGTACCATGTCCCGCCGTTGCTCGCTGACTGCAAAGGGCGTCCAGTCTGGCCACAAAGTGAGCCATTCGAACGTGAAGACCAAGCGCAAGTTCCTGCCGAACCTGCACAATGTCACGCTGATTTCCGACGTGCTCGGCCGCTCCATACGCCTGCGCGTGTCGAGCGCCGGCCTGCGCACTGTCGAGCACAATGGCGGCCTCGATGCCTGGCTGATCAAGGCCAGCAGCTCCGAGCTGTCGACCACGGCCGTGCGCCTGAAGCGCGAGATCGAGAAGAAGATCGCCACCGCCGCCCAGTAAGCGGATCGGCCTTCTGGACGTTCGGGGCCGGAGCCTGGCGCTTCGGCCCTTTTTGCGTTTGGTGTGCGCCGGCGGGGTGGTCGCTTCCTGCGATCCCGGGAAGTCTAACCAAAGCTTAATCCGCCGCCCCTTGACCCCCGCGCCCGAAATCGGCGATCAAGACGCGCCGGTTACCGGGCCCCTCTGGTGGATGATGGCATCCGCGATGTCGGAGCCGGCTTCGATCTCTCGAAGCATATGGGTCCGGTTCCGATGTTCGATCTCCTGTCTTCCGATTTTGCCGGCCAGCCCGTCTGGATGTGGCTCGGCTTTCTGGCCTTCGTGGCGTTGCTGCTCGCCTTCGACCTCGGCGTGCTCAACCGCGACGACAAGGTCCTCGGCGTTGCTGAAAGTTTCAGGCTCTCGGCCGTCTATATCGCCATCGCCATGCTGTTCGGCGGGGCGATCTGGTGGGGTCTGGGAGAGCGGCCCGACGGCACCAGCCCCGCGCTCGACTATTTCACCGGCTATTTCATCGAAAAATCGCTGTCGATCGACAATGTCTTCGTCATCGCGCTGATCTTCCGCTATTTCGCCGTGCCGCCGGCCTTCCAGTATCGCGCGCTCGTCTGGGGCATCCTGGCTGCCGTGGTGCTGCGCGGCGTCATGATCCTGGCCGGTGCCAGCATCGTGCAGAGTTATGACTGGGTGCTCTATCTCTTCGCCGCCTTCCTCATCCTCACCGGCATCCGCATGCTGCTGGCCAGGGACGAAGGCTCCGAATTCAAGGAGAACAGGCTGGTGCGCCTCCTGCGCCGCCAGATGCGCGTCACCGACGGGCTGCATGGCAACGGCTTCCTGGTGCGCCAAGCGGAACCTGCCGGCGGTCGCATGCTGCTCCACGCCACGCCCCTGTTCCTGGCGCTGATCGTCATCAACGTCGCCGACATCATCTTCGCCGTCGATTCGGTGCCGGCGATCCTTGCCATCACCACGGACAGCTTCATCGTCTACACCGCCAACATCATGGCGATCCTCGGTCTCCGAGCCCTCTATTTCGCCCTCGCCGCCATGATCGACCGCTTCCACTACCTGAAATATGCGCTCGCTCTCGTGCTCGTCTTCATCGGCGGCAAGATCTATTGGGGCCATCTCGTCGGCAAGGTGGATCCGGCCCTGGCCCTGGCCGTGACGGTGGCCATCATCGCGGGCGGCATCGTCTTCTCGCTCTGGAAGACCCGCGAGAAGGCAGAGGATCCTGCCTCGGTCCGATGATATCGGCGCGTGTGAAGGCAGCGTGGCTTCCTCCTAAAGTTGATCTGTTTCGGTGGAAACAGACCGGCTAGAATACGCCCGTCAAAATGCTTGTGCCTCATCTTGCCCACCAGTTCCCGTGGGCAGGCAATGTGGCGGGGTTGCTCGGGTTTTACCGAGGTCAACGTTCCAACTATCCGTCTCAACTGTCATTTTTCCGAAGGCCGGCCCGGCGCGCCGGGCCTTGCCTCGGTGCCGCGTTCGAGCGAGGAGAATCACGATGACGACTTCCAGCCTGAAAATCCGTCCGGCGTTGTTTGCCGCCGCCGTGGCACTGGGCGCCCTGGCGCCCCTGCCGGCCCTGGCGCAGTATGACAACGGCTATGGTGGCGGCTACAATCAGGACAATCAGCCGCGCTATCAGCAATACCGGCCGCATTGCTACTATCGCAATGTCAAGGTCTATGACGACTACTCCGGGCGCTATGTCGTCCGCCGCCAGCGCGTGTGCGACCAGAGCTACTAGATCATCGCCGCGTGTTTCCTGTCACGGCGCAGACACGATCCTTGCCATATCGCCTGCAGAAGAAGATTTTGTCTCGCTGGGTTTCCGCCTGCTTCCCCGTGAAGCGGGCGGGTTTCGACAAGGAAGCGTCAACATGCTCATTCATCGCCGTTCCCTGCTGATCGGGTTGGCCCTTGCCGGCGCGCGGCCAGGCTTTGCCGCCGCCGCCATGCAGATCATCGAGGCGGGCTCGGTCGTCCAGGTCACGGGCCAGAGCACCGGCCAGCTCAAGGGCGAGAAGCGTACCCTCTCGGTCGGCGATTCCGTCTTCATCGACGACATGCTCACCACGGGCGCCGGCGCGAGGCTCGGCGCCAAGCTCGGCGAGATGACCCGCCTGTCGCTGGGCGAGCGTACCCGGGTGCGCATCGACAAGTTCCTGGTCGACCGTGGCGGCGAGCTCGTGCTCGAGCGCGGCGCCATCCTGTTCGACCGGCCCGACGACAAGCCCTCGGGCACGCTCAACGTCACCACGCCCTTCGGCTTGATCGCGGCGCGCGGCACCAAGTTCTTCGCCGGGCCCAGCAATGGCGTGTTCGGCGTCTTCGTCGAGCATGGGCTGGTGACGGTGAAGACCCGCGGAGGGCAGGTTTCGCTGAGCAACGGCCAGGGCACGGATTTGAAAAGCCGCAGCGCTCCCCCGACCGCGCCCCACAGTTGGGGTGATATGCGCATCGCCCAGGCGCTGGCGAGCGTGACGTGAGGGTGTGCCGGTCTCCAGACCGGCATCTTTTTGTCCGATTTAGCGGCTCCACGCTCCCAGGGTCACGCCATCAATTCGTTCGATGGCGTCGTGCCGCGCACGATCGCCGGGCGCCAGGCCTTGAAGCTCGCCCAGTCGGCTCGGGTCAGGCTGAAGCGGTCGATCGGCAGGGCGCCGCCGCGGGCCGGCGCGTGGCGCAGGCCCGAATTGACGTAGCGCAGGCCGCATTTCTCCATCACGCGGCGTGAGGCCTCGTTGATGACGCGGCATTCGCCGGTGACCGTGGCGATCCCGAGGGTCGAGAAGCCGTGGTCGATCAATGCGCGCGCCGCCTCGGTAGCCAGGCCCTGGCCCCAATGGCGCTGTCCCAGCCAGTAGCCGATTTCGGCGCTGTCGCGTTTGGGGAAACGCAGACCGACGCAACCGAGAAAATTGCCGCTCTCCTTGCATTCGATGGCGAAGGCCAGCTCCTTGCCGGCCTGGCGGGCTTCCGCCTGGAAATGCACGAAGTCCAGCGCGTCGCTCTCGGCATAGGGGAAGGGCAGGCGGCCCGTCATCAGGGCCACGGCCGGATCATTGGCGAGGGCGGCCATCCCGGGCACATCGGCAAAACGCGGGGAACGCAGGATCAGGCGCTCCGTCTCGATCTCGATGGTGGGTAAGATCTCGGCCGGGAGAATTTCGAGAGGGGACATGGGGCAGCTCCAGGCATGAAAAAGGGGCGATTGGATCTCTCCACCGCCCCCGCTGCAACCTGAGTCCCATTTGGGGCATTTTCAGGTCCGCCGGGTCCAGTGGAGCCGGCGGAGCTGATGTCCCGCCGGGTTTATTCTGCTGCTACTTTCATCGCGGCCTCTGGGGCGGCGACATTGACGTAAATTCGGCCGTTGGCACGCGTGCGGAAGTCGACTCGGCCGTCACAAAGGGCGAAAAGGGTATGATCTTTGCCCATGCCGACATTCACGCCGGGGTGCCACTTCGTGCCGCGCTGGCGCACGATGATGTTGCCGGCAATCACTTCTTCCGAACCGAACTTCTTGACGCCCAAGCGTTGGCCGCGCGAATCACGACCGTTGCGCGACGAACCGCCTGCCTTTTTGTGAGCCATGGCGATAACTCCTCGAATTCTGTCTACGCCGGTGCTGTGACGCGGCGGTGAAATCCATCAATTCGGGCCGACAATGCCCGAAAACGGGCAGGGTGTCGACCCCATGAAACGAAATGCTGCCTGTTACGCCCCTTTCGGGCCGAAACGGGATTTACAGATCCTTGCCCGAAGCGAGCTCGGCCTGGTCGGCCTTGGCGCGCGGCGGCTTGCCGGCCAGAAGCTCCTTGGCCTGGGTGACCCACTCTTCGCGGGTCGCGCGGCCTCGCAAAGCGAGTTCCTCGTCCCACTTGGCGACGTCCTCGTCGGTCCAGGCGGCGATCTCGTTCCAGCTGACGATGCCGGCGGCCCGCAGCTTCTTTTCGATGGTCGGACCGATGCCCGAGATCAGCGAGAGGTTCGAGACATCGAGTTCGCCAGCCGGAAGGGCGGCGACAGCAACGGGAGCTTCATCGGCCTTCGCAGCAGCCTTGGAGGGCTTGGCGCCGCCGGTGAGGATCTCGGAGATCCGTACCACGGTCTGGTGCTGGCGATGGCCGCGCTTGCGCTTGGAATTCTGGCGGCGGCGCTTCTTGAAAGCGATGACCTTGTCGTCGCGGTCATGCTCGACCACTTCGGCGGCAACCGAAGCGCCAGCAACCGTGGGGGTGCCGAAAGTCAGGCCGGCGTCACCGCCAACGGCCAGGATTTCCGGGAATACGATGACTTCTCCAACCTTGGCGTCGAGCTTCTCGACACGGAGAACGTCGTTCTGATTGACGCGGTATTGCTTACCGCCCGTCTTGATGACCGCGAACATGTTTATCCTCGTTCGGACCCGGCATTCTGTTCGAGGCTCCTTGCGGACATCCTGAACGGCCGGCTTTTCCAGGTCGTTGATATCTGCCGCCTCCGAGCATTGCGGGAGCAGCCACGAAAAAATGCACGCGGTCCGAGGGCCGCGCGCTGGGGTGGCTTATACAGCGATAAGCCGGAGAGTCAAGGAAAGTGCGGGAGATTTGGTGTGCCGGTCTTCGGGCCGGCACGGAATCGGAGCTTTGGCGGAGAGGGTGCCGTTCCCCTGCCGATCTGGAGATTGGCACACCAGTGTGGCGCGAGTTCGGTGTGCCGACCTCCAGGTCGGCAGGGAACCTCAGCGTCACCACAATGGGCACCGTCTCCGTCCCGGTCCAAGAACCAGTACACCAACCGCGCGAATAATTTCTTGCCCTACGTGTTCTTCCCACATTCACCCAATGGAGAAACACCATGTCCCTGATGTCTTCGACGGTCCGCAAGGTGGCCGTCACAGCCCTAGCCTCAGCCTTCATGCTCACAGCCGGTGCGGTCTTCGCCTCCGGTGGAGGTGGTGGAGGTGGCGGTTCTGGAGGTGGTGGTTCGGGCGGGGGCTCAGGTGGCGGTGGTGGCATGGGCGGTGGTGGCATGGGCGGTGGCGGTGGAGCCGGTGGCGGCAATGGCGCCGCCATGAAGGGCAAGCCGATCACCGACATGACCACCTGCCCCAAGGGCCAGGTCTGGAGCACGAAGAAGAAGGCCTGTCTCAAGATGAAGGCCGACGCCATGGATGACGACGACATGGCCAACTACGCCTGGGTGCTCGCCAAGGCTGACCGCTATGACGAATCGCTCGGGGTACTCGACCTCCTGCACGATCCCAACACCGCCAAGGCGCTGAACTATCGCGGCTTTGCCACTCGCAAGCTCGGCCGCACCGACGAGGGTATCGGCTATTATCTCAAGTCCGTCCAGGCCGATCCGCACTATGCGCAAGTCCGCGAATATCTGGGTGAAGCCTATGTGATCAAGGGCCGGCTCGATCTCGCCAAAGAACAGCTCAACACCATCCAGACGATCTGCGGCACGGACTGCGAGGAATATGAAGACCTGCATGAAGCCATCGAGAAGGGTAGCAGCATCTGAAGTCTCCGGCCGCTGTTCCGCAGTGCACTGCCAGCGCAGCATCGGCTTAGAGCAAAGCGCGTTTAAGCGTAAACGCTGCTTTGCTCTAACTCTCTGTTTCGATGCGTCTTTGCGATCCTTGCCGATTCCGGCAAATCGCAAAACGCTTTAGCAAAGTAAGGGGTCCGTCCCGACAACGGACCCCTGCGGGTGAGGCCCTCCCGGTTTTCGTCGCGGTAGCCGGCGGGGCCTCACCTCATTCCACGCAGTGTTTCGGCCTGCGCTGGATCCAGGGACGGGCCTCCTCGATATGGGCAGCCAGGCGCAGGAGCGTGGCTTCGTCGCCATAGCGGCCGACAAGTTGCACGCCTACCGGCACGTCGTCATCGGTCCAGGCCGCGGGCAGCGAGATCGCCGGTAGGCCCGAGATATTGAAAGCGAACATGAAGGCGGCGTCGGTCCAGCGGGCGATATAGGCGTCGAAGTCCGGCTCGTTCATGTCCCAGTAGCCGACCGGCCGCGGCAATTGCGTCAGCGTCGGCGTCAGGAAGGCGTCGAAGGGCGCAAGCTCGGTCGCGATGGCGCGGTTCGCCCGGCGGATGCCATCGACGGCAGCGCTGAAGGTTGTCGCCGATTGCGAGTGGCCGCGCTGGTACTGGGCCCAGTTGAAAGCCACGATGTCATCCTGACGCAGGGCCCGTCCTGCCCAGTCGGCTTGCGCGTCCAGATCGCGCGCGATCTCCACCGAATTGACCTGATTATAGTCGATCCAGGCCTTTTCCAGGTCGGTCGTGAAGGCGTGTTCCTCGAGATTGTGGCCGAAGGCTTCGAGCAGCGCCACGGTATCCTTCAATGCCGCAACGACCTCCGGCGCAAAGGCCGGTCCCCAGGGCGGGGTGAGCGTATAGCCGATGCTGAGCAAGCGTGGCCTGTCGGCGAGACCGGCAAGCCAGGATGTGTCCGGCGTCGGCGGGATGTAGGGATCGCCCGGCAAAGTACCGGCGGTGGCATCGAGGAAGGCCGCGCTGTCGCGGACTGTGCGGGTGACCGCGAAGAAATAGACGCTGCCGAACCAGATGTCGGCCTCGGGCGGCCCATAGGTGATGCGCCCGCGCGAGGGTTTCAGGCCGACAAGACCGCAGCAGGAGGCGGGCACGCGGATCGAACCGCCGCCGTCGCTGGCTTCGGCCAGCGGCACCATGCGCGCGGCGACTGCCGCAGCCGATCCGCCGCTGGAGCCGCCGGGTGTGACCGCCTCGTTCCAGGGGTTGAGCGTGAGACCGTAGAGCCTGGGCTCGGTGGCGATGCACCAGCCATTCTCCGGCACGTTGGAGCGCCCCAGCGGAATGAGGCCGGCGGCCCGCATGCGGCGGGCCATCTCGGAATCAGTATCGCAGACGAAATCCTCGCGAAAACCGATGCTGCCGGTGAGCCGCGTGCCCTTCCAGTGGGAGCCGATATTCTTGAGGAGAAAGGGAACGCCGGCGAAAGGTCCGTCGGGTTTCATTTCCGCGGCCATGGCGCGGGCCATCTCGAAATGCCGGATCACCACGGCATTGAGGCGAGGATCGAGCGTCTCGATGGCGGCGATGGCGATGTCTACCA
Organism: Labrys miyagiensis; assembly: GCF_030160835.1. Lineage (GTDB taxonomy): Bacteria > Pseudomonadota > Alphaproteobacteria > Rhizobiales > Labraceae > Labrys > Labrys miyagiensis. The sequence goes on from NZ_BSPC01000005.1 coordinate 189,959, forward strand.
GCTCGGCAGGCGAGATCTCGCCTTTCTTCACGAGGTCGGCGAGGGCGAGGGCGTCGCTATGGCTGTAGAGGCGCAGGAGATCAGGCGTGACGGAGGACATGGACAGGCATCCGCAATTCGTGCGGCGCCATATCAGCCCGGAACGGCGTCATTTGTCCAACAATTATGCGTGAACGACGGAGCGCTGTCTCACCGAAATCCGCAGCACTTTCATCAAGGGATAACGCGCGCCCACGACAAAAAACCCGGCCTTCTCGGCCAGGTAACCAGCCTCTTCTGTCCGATCCGCTTACGACCTCGTGCGCTTCAGGAGCTGCGAATAGGCGCGGTGCGACAGCATGATGGTATCGAGATCACCATGGTCGCACAGATGCGAGACGATGTCCTTCAGCGCGGCTTCATAGGCCTTGCGCTGGCTCGCATCGGTCACGCGATGGGACTCCTGAAACTTGTGCCAAGCCAGATTATAGGCGCAGTCCCGCACCGCATGCTTGGCTGGGTAGTTCGGATTGGTGGGCCACTGATAGGAATGAAGCGACATAGCCTGCCTCGCAGGGAACGATCGGTTGGATGGCGCATCGACACATCACGATATGTAACAGATTGTAAACCATTGTGAACTGGAAAGCCACGGTGATTGTCGGTGTGTGACATCAACGCTTCGCTTGTGGATAACGACCTTGCGACAAAGCGGCGCAGGCACTCATCCAGCACACATTTCAGGGCCCTCGCGCCTCAGATCCGCCGAATGAGAGTCGCAGTTTCTCCACCCTTCGTACCATTGGCGGATGCTGCTCCGCCCAAATAAGCAATAAAGCAAGACAAAGCTGTGGGAGATGTCCATGACCGAGATGACGGACCTGACCAGCTGGTGCTTCAGCGAGCGGGAAAGGCTGCATGAAAGGCTCGACGCCCTCAAGGATGGCCGTTTCTGCGTCAAGGAGCGCCTGGGCACCGATTGGACCGACATGACGATCGAAGCGATCGATGAGATCGAGCATTCGATCGAAGCTCTCGACCATCTGCTCATGCGCTATGGCCGTGGCTATTACGATAATAGCCATCACCCCATGCACACGATGTAACGCGTTCGGAGTGGCGGTCGGTGACCGCCGCCCCACATCTGGCGCGTATCAGCCGGCCAAGTTCCGATGCACCCGGCGGTCGCGCCTTCTCTTTCGTGCGGAAAACGCGATAGAACCGGTGCGGCGTTCGAAAGCGGACGGGCGGTGTAGCAAGGCCCGTCCGGCGTGCAAGGGTGGAAGCAATGCCGCGTGACGGGTCGGGTGAGAGGGAGCCTTTCGATTTCATCATCGTCGGCGCCGGCACGGCTGGCTGTCTCCTTGCCAACCGCCTCAGCGGCAATCCCGCCAGGCGCGTGCTGCTGCTAGAAGCCGGCCCTCGCGATACCTATCCCTGGATTCACATTCCGGTCGGCTATCTCTATTGCATCGGCAATCCGCGCACCGACTGGCTCTATCAGACCGAGGCCGAGCCCGGGCTGAACGGGCGCCGCCTGCGCTACCCGCGCGGCAAGACGCTGGGCGGCTGCTCCTCCATCAACGGCATGATCTATATGCGCGGCCAGGCCCGCGACTATGACGGCTGGGCCGCCGAAACCGGCGAAGATGCCTGGAGCTGGGCCAATTGCCTGCCCGACTTCAAGGCGCATGAGGACCACTACCGCCTCGACGATGGCGCCGACCCGCCGACCGGCGACAACAGCCGCTTCTCGGACTTGCATGGCCATGGCGGCGAATGGCGCATCGAGAAGCAGCGCCTGAAATGGGACATCTTGGAATCCTTCGCCGAGGCGGCGGTGCAGGCCGGCGTGCCGCGCTCGGCCGATTTCAACACCGGCGACAATGAGGGCGTCGGCTATTTCGAGGTGAACCAGCGCTCGGGCTGGCGCTGGAGCACCTCCAAGGCCTTCCTGCGTCCCATCCGCGAGCGCACCAATCTGAACGTGTGGACGCAGGCTCAGGTCGAGCGTCTGCTTTTTGTCAGCGGGGAGGACGGTCGGCCGCGCTGCAACGGCTTGCGGCTGCTCCGGGATGGAGAAGCGATCGAGGTGATGGCGCGGCGCGAGGTGATCCTCTGCGCCGGAGCCATCGGCTCGCCGCAGATCCTGCAGCTCTCCGGCGTCGGCCCGGCGCCGCTCCTGACGGCAAACGGCATCGATGTCGTTCATGAGCTGCCGGGTGTCGGCGAAAACCTTCAGGACCATCTGCAGATCCGCGCCGTGTTCAAGATCGACGGCGCGCGCACGCTCAACACCCTGGCGGGCAACGTCGTCGGCAAGGCGCGCATCGGCCTCGAATATCTGCTCCGGCGCAGCGGGCCGATGAGCATGGCGCCCTCCCAGCTCGGCGCCTTCACGCGTTCAGATCCCGGCCTCAGCCACCCCAATCTCGAATATCACGTGCAGCCGCTGAGCCTGGAGGCGTTCGGCGAGCCCTTGCATGCCTTTCCGGCCTTCACTGCCAGCGTCTGCAACCTCAACCCTACCAGCCGCGGCAGCGTGCGCATCCGCTCGAACCAGGCCGGGGACGCTCCGGCGATCGCACCGAACTATCTGAGCACGGAGGAAGACCGCAAGGTCGCCGCCGACAGCTTGCGTCAGGTGCGCGCCATCGTCGGCCAGCCGGCGCTCGCCCGTTACCGGCCGGTGGAGTGGAAGCCGGGCGCCGCGTTCCAGAGCGACGAGGAGCTGACGAGGCTGGCCGGCGACATCGCCAGCACCATCTTCCATCCGGTCGGCACCACGAGGATGGGAAGGGCCGATGACGCCCTGGCGGTGGTCGATCCGCATCTGCGCGTGCGGGGTGTAGCGGGCCTGCGCGTGGTCGATGCCGGCGTGATGCCCGCGATCACCAGCGGCAACACCAATTCGCCGACCTTGATGATTGCCGAAAAGACGGCCGGCTGGATCGCGCGAGGAGAATGAGGCGCGGTTGGGCGAGATGAGGCTTGTGAGAAGAGGTGCGCCTTCGAAGTCCCCTCGCCCCGTTCTTACGGGGAGAGGATGGAGGTGAGGGGCGGCGCAGGCTTCTGTGAGTAGCACCGAGAGAAGAACGCGAACGGCCGAGCTGGCGCTCGTATGTCGGGCTTGCTGTTGATTCCAGTTCCAGTTCGTAAACTTCATACTGCCGACGTCGCGCTGCCCCTCACCTCTATCCTCTCCCCGCAAGAGCGGGGCGAGGGGGCGCAAGCGGCTCACCCCATTTTTCACAGCCTCATCTCGCCCAGCCGACGCAAGGCCTCGGCATTGGGACCATCATCCGGGATCAAAGCCCCTCTTCATGCGTTCTCTCCCAAACTTCAGGGAGGCCATCATGAGTAAGGACGAGAAACCGGCGGGGCCGGACTTTACGCGTGGCGTTTTGGCGAGCGACATCAAGGAAGGCGCCATGCTGCTCGGCCATGTCGGCGACAAGCCTGTACTGCTGGCCCGCAGCGACGGTGCGCTCTATGCCATCGGCGCCGAATGCAGCCACTATCATGGACCTCTCGCCGAAGGGCTGCTGGCCGAGGGCAAGGTGCATTGTCCCTGGCATCACGCCTGCTTCGATCTCAGGACAGGTGAGGCACTGGCAGCGCCGGCCATCGACCCGGTGGCCTGCTGGCTGGTGGAGGAGAAGGGCGGCAAGGCCTTTGTCCGGCAGGAAAAGGAGGCCGTCGCCTCGGCGGGACATCCCCGGCAACAGGCCAAGCGCGTGGTGATCGTCGGCGGTGGCGCGGCCGGGTTCGCCACGGCGGAATTGCTGCGCCGCGAGGGCTTCGAGGGTGAGGTTACGCTCCTCAGCGCGGATGCTGATCCGCCCTATGACCGGCCGAACTGCTCCAAGGACTACCTCGCCGGCCAGGCACCCAAGAATTGGATGCCACTGCGCGACGAGGCCTTCTACAAGGACGCAAACATCGACCTGCGGCTCAAGACGGAAGTGGCGGGTTTCGATCCGAAGTCGCGGACAGTGGTGCTCGCCGATGGCGTCACGCTCGCTTACGACATCCTGGTCCTCGCCACCGGCGCGGAGCCGCAGCGCCCTGCGATCGAGGGGCTGGAAGGGGCTGATGTCCACACGCTGCGCAGCCTCGATGATGCCGAGGCGATCATCGCGGCTGCCGCGAAGGCAAAACGCGTGGCCATCATCGGCGCCAGCTTCATCGGCCTCGAGGTCGCGGCCTCGCTGAAGCAGCGCGGGCTCGACGTGCATGTGGTGGCGCCGGAACCAGTGCCGCTCGAAAAGGTGATGGGCGCGGAGATCGGCGCCTGGGTGCAGAAGGTACATGAGAAGAAAGGCGTCGTCTTCCATCTCGGCCGCGAGGTCACGGGCTTTTCAGGTGGCACGCTCCACCTGGACAAGGGCAAGCTCGCGGATATCGATTTCGTCGTGCTGGGGGTCGGCGTCAAACCGCGCACGGAGCTCGCCGAGGCGGCGGGACTGAAGGTCGACAACGGAGTGGTGACCGACGACCACCTCAGAACCTCCGCGGACGGCGTCTACGCCGCCGGCGACATCGCCCGCTATCCCGATCCGGTCTCGGGCAAGCCGATCCGGGTCGAGCACTGGGTGCATGCCGAGCGCCAGGGCCAGTATCTGGCTCGGCTGATCATGGGGGAGGATGGACCCTTCCATGACCCACCCTATTTCTGGTCGAGCCACTACGACAAGATGATCAGCTATACCGGCCACGCCAAGGGCAGCGATCCGCACAAGGTCGCAGGCTCGGTGAAGAAGGAAGACGCCGCCATACGCTTCCAGGAGGGGGGCCGGCTGGTGGCCGTTGCCACGATCGGCCGCGATCTCGACAATCTGAAGGCCGAGCAGACGCTGGAGCATGGCGGGCGATAGGGCTTCATAGGGGCGCGACCAAAGCCTCCCCCACGAAGCTGGGGGAGGTGGGCCGACGAAGTCGGCTCGGAGGGGGTGTGGCCCTACGGGCTTAGTCCGGGCAAAGAGGGCTCAAGCTCTTTTAAGAGCCGAAGCCTTGTTCTGTTGGTCGACCGCCTGTAGGGCCACACCCCCTCCGTCATTGCTTCGCAATGCCCAGCGCACACAAAGTGTGCCCGATACCCCCAGCTTCGTGGGGGAGGCTCAGGTCGCGTCACCTTGCGCCCTATACCCCCATCCTCATCCCCTCCAGCAGCTTGCGGATCTCCGGTTGGCAGGAGCCGCAATTGGTGCCGGCCTTGAGCACCTTGCCGATGGCCTCGACGCTGTCGGCGCCCGCCCGCGCCGCTTCCTCGATGGCTCCACTCCGCACACCGAAGCAGGCGCAGACCTGGCGACCCGTGCTGCCGGCGGCGGAAGGCGGCCGGCCGGCCAGGATGAAGCGGCGGGTTGCAGCGTCGATGCTCTCCTTCGCCAGCAGCTCGGTGGCCCAGGCGAGACCCGTCTCATCCGGCTCCGGACTGGTGGAAAGCAGGATTTCCAGGCGGTTCCGCACCAGCGAGGCGGACCGGTAGAGGCCTGAGGCGGGGTTGCGCTGGTTGAGTGGGCTGGTCCACAGGTTCAGCCAGTTGGACAGGAGGTCATGCAGGGCATCGGGCGCCCTCGGGCTGGCGAAACTCACCACCTCGCCTTCATCAACCGTCATGCGGGCATGGTTGAGCCAGGCCGGCATGGGCAGGCGGCGGCGCGAGACGATGAAGCCTTGCGCCCTCATCGTCCAGGGCCGGATCGCCACCGGCACCGCCTTGGAATCGGGTTGGCCGGAGACAGGATCCGTGAGGGCGTGGATGAGCGAGCCGACGCGAGCGCGCGCCGCGGTGGCGTCGGTCCAGTGGATCGGCGCGAACAGACTGCCACGCTGCTGTGCGTCGGTGACGACGACGCGCAGCTCCACTTGCCCATGTGGGCTGCTCACCGCGGCAAAATCGCCGTCGGTGAGGCCGTAACGGGCGGCATCCTCGGGATGCACCTCGACGAAGGGCGCGTTGCGGTGCTGGGCGAGGCGCGGGCTGAGCCCGGTGCGCGTCATGGTGTGCCACTGGTCGCGCACCCGGCCGGTGTTGAGCAGCAGGGGATAGTCGGCGCTGCGCTCCGCCTTCAGCACGGGCGGGGCGAGAACGACGAAATGCGCCTTGCCGTCGGCATGGGTAAAGCCGCCCTCGGCATACAGGCGCTTCGTGCCCGCCGTGGCACCTCTCGGCAGCGGCCATTGCACCGGCTCCAGCGCGTCATAGGCTTCGTCCGCGAGGTCGGCGAGCGCGCCGATGTCGAACAGGCGTTCGCCTTCATTCTCGAAGGCGGAGAGGGCGGCGTGCTCGCGGAAGATGGTCGCCGGCGAGGCGTAGTCGAACGCCACGCCATGGCCGAGACGCTTCGCCACTTCGCAGATCTGCCACCAGTCCGGTTTCGCCTCGCCCGGTAAGGACAGGAAGGGACGCTGGCGCGAGATGCAGCGCTCTGAATTGGTCACTGTGCCGTCCTTCTCGCCCCAGGCGGCCGCAGGCAGCACCACCGTGGCGGCCTCGATCAGGCTGTCGGCATGGGCGTTGATTTCGGACACGGCGAGGAAGTCGAGCTTGCGCAGGGCGGCTCTGATGGCATCGGCCCGCGGCAGGCTGGCGGCCGGGTTGGTGCAGAGCACCCAGAGCGCCTTGATCTCGCCGCGCTCGATGGCCTCGAACATCGCCACCGCCTTCTTGCCCTCGCCCCGCGCCATGCGCGGCGCCTGCCAGAAGCGGCCGACGCGATCGATATCCTCGGCCGAGAAACCCATATGGGCCGCGAGCTGGTTGGCAAGCCCGCCGACCTCGCGCCCGCCCATGGCATTGGGCTGGCCGGTGAGCGAGAAGGGGCCGGCGCCCGGCTTGCCGATGCGCCCGCTGGCGAGATGGACGTTGAGGATGGCATTGACCTTGTCGGTGCCCTGAGCCGACTGATTGACCCCCTGGCTGAAGCAGGTGACGGTGCGGGGCGTCGCCAGCCACCACTCGATGAAGGTGGCGAGATCGATTTCGTTTACGCCGCAGCGGGCAGCGGCTTCAGCCCGGCTAGGCGCGATTTCTTGAGCGTTGGCGAGCGCTGCATCGAAGCCGATCGTATTGCGCGCGATATAGTTACTATCCAGTTCGTTTCGCTCGGCAATTTCGACCAAGAGCCGGGCGAAGAGCACGCTGTCCATCCCCGGGGCGATGGGCAGATGCAGGTCCGCGCTGTCGGCTGTCACGGTGCGGCGGGGGTCGATGGTGACGATGCGCGTGCCGCGCCTTGCCTTCGCCTGCTCGATGCGCTGCCAGAGCACCGGATGACACCAGGCGGTGTTGGAACCGGTGAGGATGACGAGATCGGCCTCGTCCAGATCCTCGTAGCAGTTGGGCACGATGTCGGCCCCGAAGGCGCGGCGATGCCCGGCCACCGTCGAGGCCATGCACAGGCGCGAATTGGTGTCGACATTGGACGAGCCGATGAAGCCCTTCATCAGCTTGTTGGCGACGTAATAGTCCTCGGTCAGAAGCTGGCCGGAGAGGTAGAAGGCCACGGCGTCCGGGCCATGCATGTCGACGGTGTCGCGGATGCCCTTGGCCACGGCATCGAGCGCCCGGTTCCAGGTGGTGCGCACGCCGTGGATGGCGGGGTGGAGGATGCGGTGGCCGGTGCCGAGCGTCTCGCCCAGCGCCGCCCCCTTGACGCAAAGCCGCCCGAGATTGGCAGGGTGAGCCGGGTCCCCCGCAATCGCTGCACCGCCGAGGCCGTCTGGCGTAGCGATCACGCCGCAGCCGACGCCGCAATAGGCGCAGGTGGTCTTGGTGGGGGTGGGGAGGGGCGTCGTGGCCAGGAGGCCTGGAGCGGGCGCGTTGATGTTCATGACGAGACACTCCTGAACGGCAGGCCCGAGAACCTTCTCCACGAAGCGAGCAAGTCGCGCGCACCAGTTGTGAGCGCGGCATTGCAAAGCGACGACGTAAGGGGTGCGGTGCGACGCGGTTTGCCAGACCAGAAAGGGCGTTGGCTATCTAAAGGAAGATGCGGACGAGGACGTCCGCGGTCCCAGCCACTGCGCGCCTCCTGCCGCGGTTGCGAAGGCAACAACGGATAGAGGCATGTCCGGGATTCCACTGCGCATGCGCCGTCTGCTCGAAGAGCGCGGTGGCTGGGACCGCGGACGTCCTCGTCCGCATCTTTCCCGTTCGGAGTCAGGTCCGCGGCGAAAGGGTGGAGCTCCGGTGCAGCCATGTCCCGCTCCCTCAATACACATCCGCCTGATAGCGCCCGGCCCTCTTCAGGCCGTTCACGAAGCTCGCCGCCTCCTCCGTCGACCGCGCGCCCCATTGGGCCACGATGTCGACCAGCGCGCGTTCGACGTCGCGGGCCATGCGCTTGGCGTCGCCGCAGACGTAGAAATGCGCGCCCTGGGCGAGCCATTGCCAGAGATCCATGCCGACCTCGCGCATGCGGTCCTGGACATAGAACTTGCCCTCGGCATCGCGCGACCAGGCGAGGGAGAGGCGTGTCAGCAGGCCGCTGTCGCGCATGGCGGCGAACTCGTCCTCGTAGAAGAAGTCGTGATCGCGATGCTGGTGGCCGAAGAACAGCCAGTTGCGTCCCTTGGCGCCGATGGCGGCCCGCTCCTGCAGGAAGGCCCGGAAAGGGGCGACGCCGGTGCCGGGGCCGACCATGATCACCGGCGTGTCCGAATTTTCCGGCAGGCGGAAGCCATGCGCCTTCTGGACATAGACCTTGAGCGCCTCCCCTTGGGCGATACGCTCGCCAAGGAAGGTCGAGGCGACGCCGACCCGTTCGCGCGAACCGATGCGGTAGCGCACGCCATCGACGGTAAGCGAAATGCGGCCGGGATTGGCCCTGTGCGAGGAAGAGATCGAATAGAGCCGCGGCTGCAGCGGCTCGAGCGCCTCGACAAAGGCTTCCGCGCCGGGCCGGGCGCTTGGAAACTTGTAGAGCGCGGCGAGGATGTCGAGCGTGGCCGCATCGCCATCCGGATCCTCGCCATTGGCCAGAGCGCGAGCCTTGCGGCGCGGCTCGCCGACGCTGAGATAGGAGAAGAGCTGGAACAGGCTGTCGGGCGGCATGCCGAGCGAGACATCCTCGATCAGCACATCGCGAAAGCTCTTGTCGCCGATCAGGGTCTCCGGGCGCGCTCCGAGGACCGCAATGATCTGGTCGGCGAGGCCGGCTGTATTCCTGGGGAAGACACCAAAACTATCGCCTGCGATATAATCGATCCCGCTTTCGCTCAGGTCGAACTCGATATGCCAGGTCGTCTTGGCCGATTTCGCGCCATTCAGGCGTCTTCTCAACAGAAACCGCGCCGGAGCCGGATTGTCTCGTGAACGACCAGCCTCGCTCGCGGGCACGGGATGACTCGACTCCGCGGCATGGACGGCGGTCTTCTCGGCAGTTTGTGGCGCTGCCGAATCCTCCCCGATCTCGACGGCCAGCTGCTTGAGCATGCGGGCGGTTTCCTTGCCGCCCGGCGCGCACAGGGTCAGCCGCTCCTCCTTCTTCAGGAAGAGCGCATTGGCATAGTCGGCGCAGTTGTAGCCGCACTGGCCACAATCCTGCTGGGCCATGGCCGCCATCAGGCGGGGCGCGAGGGGGCGTTCCTTGGCAAGGCCCATGCGCTCGTCGAGAGCCATGCTCGGATCGTGCCAGGGCGCCTCGTCATTGTCGGCGAGGACGACGGTGGGCTTGTCTGGGGCCGTTGGCACCGCGGGCGTGAGGTCGGCCGGCGTCACCCCACCCTCGGCGGCCAGGATGGCGCCGAAGAAGCCGTCGAGCCAGGCGCGTTGCTCGGGGCTGAAGGGCGCGTTCTCGGGAATGAGCGAGCGCTGCGGCGGGATGGCGAGCATGTTCATGCGCTGACGAGCTCCGTCTTCTCGGCCAGAGCCTTGAGGTCCTCCAGCTCGTGCCGGCTGGTGAAGGCCTGGAAGCTCTCTTCCGGCCCCTGCCGATGGCTCATGTAGCCGCGCAGCAGGCCCTCGACCTTGCCGCGGCAATCCTCCGCCCTGACCTCGTGCCAGAGCTCGCGGCCGATACGGGCCTGGTCTCCGAAGCCGCCGCCCACCACGATGCTATAGCCTTCCACCTGGTCGCCCTCGTCATTGATCGTGACCTTGGCGCCGATCAGGCCGATATCGCCGATGTAATGCTGGGCGCAGGAATGGTGGCAGCCGGTGAGGTGCACATTGACGGGCACGTCGAGCGCCAGGCGGGCATCGACATGCTCGGCGATCTCCAGGGCGTGCTCCTTGGTGTGGGCGGCGGCAAATTTGCAGCCGGTGGCGCCGGTGCAGGCGACCAGCCCGGCGCGCAGCGAGGTCGCCTTCCAGTCGAGGTCGAGCGCCTCGATCGCCGCCTTGGCAACCTCAATCCTGGCATCTGGCACACCAGATATCAGCAAGTTTTGCCAGATAGTTAGACGAATATCGCCATCGCCCAGATCGCGCGCGATGGTGGCGAGACCACGCATCTGGGTGGCCTCCATCTTGCCGACGGGCAGCGTCACGCCGATCCAGTTCAGCCCCTCCTGGCGCTGGGGATGCACCCCGATATGGGCGGCGCGGTCGAAGGGCGCGCGCGGGGCGATATCCTTTTCCGGCAGGCGGACCAGCTTGCGGCCGAGCTTGTCCTCGACGGCGGCGAGATAGGCCTCGAAGCCGATGGCGTCGAGCACATATTTCATGCGCGCCTTGGTACGGTTGGTGCGGTCGCCCTTGTCGATGAAGACGCGCACGATGGTATCCGCCAGGGCGCAGCACTCCTCTGGCCGGCAAAACACACCGGTCGGCCGGGCGAGGTCGCGGTGGCCGGTGATGCCGCCGAGGATCAGGCGGTACCAGGTCTCCCCGCCGATCCGCACCGCCTGGAAACCGATATCGTTGGTCTCCTCCAGCGTGGCGATGCGCCCGCCGCCGTCGAAGGCGACATTGAACTTGCGCGGCAGGCCGTAGAGCGAGCGATCGTTCAGGATATGATAGTGCCATTCACGGGCGAGCGGCCTGGTGTCGGCGATCTCCTGCGGATCGATGCCGGCGGTGGCCGAACCGGTGACATTGCGGATATTGTCGGCGCCCGAACCGCGCGAGCAGAGGCCGAGGTCCTGGACGGCCTCGACCACGGCAGGGGCGTTTTCGGGCATCACCTCGCGGATCTGCAGGTTGGCCCGGGTGGTGACGTGGGCATAGCCGCCGCCCATGCGCTCGGCCACGTCGGCCATGCCGGCGAATTGCCAGTGCGTGAGGATGCCATTGGGGATGCGCAGGCGCACCATGTAGCTGGACTGGGCCGGGGCGACATAGAAGAGGCCGAAATAGCGCCAGCGGAAATTGTCCTCGGGCTTGGGGAAGGCTCTATCCCTTGCCTGCGCCTTGAGCCGGGGATAGGCGTCGAACGGGTGTTCGGCGCGCTTCCACTTCTCCTGGTCGACCAGCTTCTTGCCGGCCGCCACCGTGGCGTCCTGCGCGGCGAGATGCGCGGCGTCTGGACCCATCGGTACCGGCGAGGCGGGTGCCGTTTTGGCCCCACGCACGGCCTGCATGCCGGAGACGAAGCCCTCCAGGTAGCGCTTCTGGTCGGCGCTGAAGTCGTTGCCCATCAGGCGGCCTCCTTGCATGGCTGGGGGACGACCGTCTCGCAGAAGGCGCGGCCGAAGATCAGGCTCTCGCGAATAGGGGCGATGTCGGCGCCGCCCTGGATGAGGTCGCGGTACCAGATGGCGTCGTCCGCTTCGCCCACCAGGGCGGCGCCGACCAGGCGGGAGCCCTGGACCACCAAGCGCTTGCAAAGGCCTGCACCGCGGTCCTCCAGGATGATCTCGTCGGTGCCCCCCTCGCCGAGGAAATCCCCGGTCGAAAAGACGGGAATGCCCGACACTTTGAGATTGGTGGAGAGCGCCGTGCCTTCATAGCGGGCCGCCTCGTCCCCGCCGAGATGGCGGGCCAGCACCCGGGCCTGCTCATAGGCCGGCTGCACCAGGCCATAGACGATGTCGCGGTGCTCGGCGCATTCGCCGATGGCGTGGATGAAGGGCACCACGGTGGTGAGGCGGTCATCGACGAGGATGCCGCGCTTGACTGGCAGGTCCGCGGCCTTGGCGAGATCGACAACGGGCCGCACGCCGACGGCCACCACGACGAGATCGATCGGCAGGCGGGAGCCGTCAGCGAAGGCGAGTGCCTCGGCCTTGGCGGAGCCCGAGATCTCGGCGGTCTGGGCGTTCAGCAACACCCGGATGCCCTTCTTCTCGATGGCGCGCCTGAGGAAGGCGGCGCTGCGTCGGTCGAGCTGGCGCTCCATCAGCCGGTCCATCACATGCACCAGCGTGACCTCGGCGCCGCCCTTGGCGAGGCCATAGGCCGCCTCGATGCCGAGCAGCCCGCCGCCGATCACGGCGACGGGCTTGCCCTGGCGAGCCGCCTGCTGCAAGGCGGGCAGGTCGGCAAGATCACGAAACGTCATGACGCCGGGCAGGTCGATGCCGGGGATGGGCAGGCGAAACGGCGTCGAGCCGGTGGCCAGCACCGCCCGATCGAAGGGAAGGAGCGTGTCGTCATCGAGCCTGGCGATGCGGGCTGCCGGGTCAAGCCCGGTGACACGCCGGCCGGTGATCAGGGTGATGCCGCGGGCGGCGTACCAGGCGGCGTCGCGCAGCTTCACATCGGCCTCGCCGATATCGCCGGCGAGCAGGGCGGAGAGCAGCACGCGGTTGTAACCGGGCCGGGGTTCGGCGCCGACCACGGTGATCTCGAAGCGGCCGCCAGCATGGGCGAGGATCTCCTCGCATAACCGCACGCTGGCCATACCGTTACCGATGATCAACAGCCTTTCCGGCTTGGCGGAGGAGGGACGGCTCACGCAGCTGTCTCCTTGCCATAGGCCTCGGCGATCATGGCGCCGGCCAGCAGGCGATAGGCCAAGAGCCAGGCCTCGCGCGTCTCCGCACTGAAGCCTTCACCAAGACCTTGCTGCAGCGTCCACACCAGCGCTTCGCCGACAGGCGCGTAATGGGCGGCGCTCACGCCATAGCCGACATGCCGCACGGCGAGGGTCTTCACGGCGGGCAGGATCGCGTCGAGCTTTCGAAGCCCGCCGACCACCATGCCCAGGGCCGCCATAAGCTTGCGCCGCTGCTCGGCGAGATCGGCGGGGAACATCGGCCGCACCTCGGGCGCGATTTCGAACAAGCGTTCGTAGAATAGGCCGGCTGCGGTATCGGCGATCGGGATGACCTTGGCGAAGGAGGTCTGGACCAGATCGATCTCTCGGGGTGTCATGATCTTGCTCCTGTGGCTGGTGAGGTCAGATCCGGGCCGCGGCGATGCCGTTCTCGGCCGTCCAGGTCGTGCGCCAGCGGCGCTTCACGCTGGTGAGGGCGGCGAGAGCGAGGGCTGCGAGGGTGGCGAAGATCAGGAAGCCGGCCTGGTAGCTGCCGGTGATCTGCTTGGAGAAGCCGAGGCTGGAAGCAAGGTAGAAGCCGCCGACACCGCCGGTCATGCCGACAAGGCCAGTCATCACGCCGATCTCGGCGTGAAAGCGCTGCGGCACGAGTTGGAACACCGCGCCATTGCCCATGCCGAGCGCCAGCATGGCGACGACCAGGATGGAGAGGCCGAGCCAGAGCGGGCCGAAGCCGAAGCTCGCCAGGATGAGAGCGACGACCGCCACGGCGTAGAGCCCGGTCAGCATGCGGATGCCGCCGAAGCGATCGGAGAGGGCGCCGCCCACTGGCCGCACCAAGGAGCCCGCCAGCACGCAGGCTGCCGTGCAATAGCCCGCGGTCACCGGATCGAGGCCGTATTGCGAGTTGAAATAGAAGCCGAGCGAGGAGGCGAGGCCGGAAAAGCCGCCGAAGGTCACGGCATAATAGAACATGAACCACCAGGCATCGGGCTGGCGCAGCACCTGGGCGTATTCGGCGAAGGATTTGGCGGCGGGCTGGTTCGGGCTGTCCTTGGCGCAGGCGAGATAGACGGCGAGCGCCAGCATCAGCGGAAGGGCGGCGAGGCCGATGACATTGTTCCAGCCGAAGGCGGCGGCCAGCGCCGGCGCGAACAAGGCAGCGAACACGGTGCCTGAATTGCCGGCGCCGGCGATGCCCAGCGCCACGCCCTGATAGCGTGGCGGGTACCAGCGCGAGGCGAGCGGCAGGGCGACGGCGAAGGAAGCACCGGCAACGCCGAGGATCACGCCGAGCGCCAGCACCTGGCTATAGGAATGGATGCCGAAATACCAGAAGGCGAGAAGCCCGGCGATAACCACGAGCTGGGCTATGATGCCGGTGAGACGCGGGCGCAGCCGGTCGACCAGCAGGCCGTTGACCACGCGCAGGAAGGCGCCGGCCAGCACGGGCAGCGCCACCATCAGGCCCTTCTGGGCCGGGTCGAGTTGGAGGTCGTTGGCGATCTGCACGGCCAGGGGTCCGAGCAGGATCCAGACCATGAAGCTCATGTCGAAATAAAAGAAGGCGGCCAGGAGGGTGGGCCAATGCCCGGCCTTGAGGAAATCTCGCGTCTTCATCGTTCCGCTCCGCGTGCTGATGGCGAAAACAAAAAGCCGCCGATCGATCCCCAGCCCTCGGGCTGTGCCAATACGGCAAACGGGATCGATCGGCGGCGCTGCCGTTCTGCGTCCGACACTGGACGCGGGGCCTTTCAGCCCGGAATTTGAATGTGAGCCGCCTGGCGGGCCTTCATTGGCCGATGCGGCGAATGTGAAAGGACCATGCCTTTCATCCTGTACAACTTTAGGGGAAAGGTGCTTTTTTGAGCAAGATGAAATTTTGTGCGCCGCAGCATGGAGATGCTGATATTTTTGGCGTGGTGAGGATTTGAGCGGCACAAGCGCCCCAAAAGGGGTGCGATTTGCCGAAATCGGGCGTTGGCCCTTCCGAAGCCGTCATTCCGCCCGTGTCGCCAAGATCCGCTCCGCAGCCCGTTGGCCCTGCTCGAAGCATGCCTGCAGTGCAATCGGTTCGTCCGTGGTGATCTGGTCGACCTTCAGGTCGACGAGCCTGCGGAGCGATCGTTCGGCCTGCGGGTGCGAGAGATTGAGCGTATAGGCGTCGATCAGCTTGCCGGCGGCATGGAAGGCACGAACGATATCGTGACCGGTTGCCGCGGCCTTCAGGATGATCCCGTAATCGAGATAGATCGTCGAAGCCGCGGGCGCCCTCCGCAACGCCTCTGCGACGAACACCTCGAAATCCCTGTAACTTTCGAGGCGCTCCATGGCCTTGTCACCGCAAGGATCGAAACCGAGGGCAAGCTCCTTCGCCCCAGACTCCTTCGTTGCCTGCGCGAGACGGCCGACCGCCTCCCAGTCATGGCCGGACAGGATGAAGCGCGCCGCAACCGGAGCGATGGCGCGGCCGAAATTCCTGGCGAGCGTGGGGGAGATGGCGGCGGCATCTTCCTTAAGGTCGAGCTGAACCAGTGCTCCGGGCGCGGCTTCGCGTCCCGCGAGGTCCGCAAGATCGTTCAGCAGCAGAAGGCGCTCCGATGTCGGGTGCCCGTCCGCTCCGCGCCGGTGCAGACGGCGCAGTTGCGCCTCGGTGGCGGTGGCGACCGGGCCGGAGCCCGTGGTCTCCCGGTCGAGGGTCTCGTCATGCTGCACGACGAAACCCGCCTCGCCATGGGCGCGCAGATCGACCTCCGATGATGCACCCGCCGCCAGGGCTTCGGCCAAAATCGCAGGCGTGAACGGGATATCGTCAAGGCGCCGCCTCATGCGATGCCATTTGAGACGAACGCGATGCGCGCCACTGAGGAGGCAAATACCGTCCGCCTTCCTTGGACCATCGGCCTCAGCCATGCAGGCGTGCTCCCGGATGGAAAGGCCGGGCCGCATGCACCGCGCCGCCGGCGTCGAACGCAACCATGGCGCTGACGGCCAGCCAGATGCGGTCGCCTATGCGGCAGGCTTCGGTCTTTCCCATCTGGGCCTTGACGATCTGCCCGTTGCCGAGCCGGACATCGACCATCCGGAATGCACCCAGGTCAAGAATCCGCTCGACCACGGCGGACAGGCCCGCGCCTGGAGCATGCGACAGTCCGATATCCTCGGGCCGGATGGCGAGCGCATAGGGCCCATCGCTTCCGTCGACCGCGAAGGACTTGCCGTCGACCGTTGCAGCGCCCGCCGAGACGGTCGTCTCCATCATGTTCATCGTCCCGATGAATTCCGCCACGAAGCGGGTCACCGGCTGGGCATAGATGGCGGATGGCGAGCCGATCTGTTCGACGCGGCCGGATTTCATCACGACGATACGGTCGGCGAGCGTGAGGGCCTCTTCCTGGTCGTGCGTGACGAAGAGGGTGGTCAGGCCCAGCCGCTGCTGGATGCCGCGAACCTCCTCGCGCAGCCTCACCCGCAGATGCGCGTCGAGCGCCGAGAACGGCTCATCCATCAGCAGGATCTTCGGGGTGAGCACGACGCAGCGGGCGATCGCCACCCGCTGCTGCTGGCCCCCGGAAAGCTGGCCGGGATAGCGCCTTTCATAGCCGGCCAAGCCCACGAGTTCGAGCACCTCGGACACCTTGCCGCGAACGGCCTCCCTAGCGAAGCCTCGCAACTTCAGGCCGAAGGCGATGTTCTGGAAGACCGTCATGTGGCTCCAGAGGGCATGGCTCTGAAAAACCATGCCGGTCGGCCGCTTGTCCGGCGTGAGATGAGCGACATCCTCGCCATCGATGACGATGCGGCCCGAAGTCGGTGTTTCGAAGCCGGCGATCATGCGAAGCACCGTCGATTTGCCGCAGCCGGACGGACCGAGCAGGCAAAGCAGCTCGCCATCGCCGATCGAGACCGAAACCTCCGAGACGGCCTGGGTACTGGAAAAATTCTTGGTCAGGTTTTCGACGATGAGCTTCGACATGCGCTTAGCCAGGATTCCGATCAGCCACCGAGACCGCCGGCAATCGCGCGGGCGCTCAGAATGTTGCGTGCCAGGAGCAGCGCGATGAAGGAGGGCACCCAGAGAAGCACCGAAAGCACGGCGCCGTACTGGACGACGAGTTGATTGTTGATCAGCGAGATCATCAGAATCGGCATGGTGCGGATATGGGGCGCCCCGATCAGGAAGGCGCCTTCGGTTTCGTAGAATGTGCCGACGAAGGTCAGTAGCAGCGCCGCGCCGATGGCCGGCCCTGCCTGCGGCAAGGTGATCGAAAAGAAGGTGCGGGCTGCCGATGCCCCCACGTCGCGGGCGGCTTCCTCCAGCCGGCGGTCGATGTTCTGGAAGGCACCGACCGGGATCCAGATCATCAGCAGGAGCGTGTTCACGAGCTGGATCAGCACGACGCCTGCAAAGGTGCCGATCAGGCCAAAGGAGTACATGATCGTGGCGATGGCGATATAGAGCCCGAATTTCGGAAAGGCCTGGGTGGCCAGGAAGGAAAGCAGCAGAGCCGACTTGCCCGGAAATTCCAGCCGGGCGAACGCGTAGGCGGCCGGCAGGCAGATGAGGGCCGAAAGCGCCGTCACCACGGCCGAGAGCGCGAGCGAGGTCCGCAGCGCCGTCCACACATCGGCGCGGGACAGCATGGCGGACCAGAAACGCAGGCCCCATTGCGTGGGGATCAGCGATGGGTAGCGCCAGACCTCGGCGAAGGCCCAGAGAAACACGGCGGCGATCGGCACGAGAATGAAGAGGGTCAGCAAGCCGGCGAGCGAGACTCCCGGCAGCAGGCTCGCAAGGGAACGCGACCGCCCCGTCATCGGGCCGCCCCGTGCGAGCGTGCAACGGAGCGCACATAGACAATGCCGACAAGGGCGCAGATGAGGAAGCTCACCACGGCCTGTGTCTGGGCCTGGGCCGGGTCCAGCACCTGCGTGAAGGTGCGCTGCATGAACACACCCATCATCTCGGGCGAGGCCGGACCGAGCACATAGGGCAGCGTGAAGGCGCCGAACGCGCCCAGGAACGACAGCGAGAAGGCGACGATGAGCGAATTGCGGATCTGGGGCAGGATGATGCCGGTGAGGATGCGCAGGCGGCCGGCGCCGACATCGCGCGCCGCTTCGACCGCCGCATCCTGGATCTGCGCAAGGCCGGAGAGCAGGACCAGCAGGGTGAGGGGCATGCCCTCCCAGACTAGGCCGATGATCGTGCCCCAACCGGTCAGATAGGGCGAGCGATAACCGTCCACGCCGAGATGATGCAACACGGTCGCCAGCGTGCCGTTGGGGCCCATGAAGCGGATCAGGGCGTAGGCGATGATGATGCCGGGCACGAACAGCGGGAACACGGCGATGCTCTGCACGAAGGCCGGCAGGCGTCCCTGCGAGAAACGCAGATAGAGCGCGATCGGCAGGCAAAGCCCGAGCAGCAGAACGGCGGTGATCAGCGTCGTCTGCAGGGTGAACAGGACATTGCCGATGCTCAACGGATCCGACAGGAACACGCGGTAATTCTGCAGCGACCAGTCGCCATCGCCGCTCACCCGCAATGTCGAGAGAATGGCGCTCAACGCCGGTAACAGCACGAAGAGCAGGACGAGCAGCACCGGCGCGGCGACGAGCGCAAGCCCGACAGGGACATGCCGGGCTTGGGATTTCGACCCCGAGAAAGGAAGCGCCGTCATCGCGATGCGATGTCAGCTGCGCTGCAGATTGGGTGCAACATTGCGATACCAGCCGTCATTGACGGCCGCCTCCCAGTCGCCCTGCGGGAAGGTCGGGATGGCGGTCGGGATCACGTCGGCGAATTGCTGGCGCAGCGCGTCCGGCAGGAACTTCCAGTCCACGCCGGGGAAGCCGCCGAGATCCTTGAGAACCGAGGTTTGGACTTCTTCCGAGAGCAGGAAGTCGGCGAAGAGCAGCGCGCCATCCCGATGCGCGGCGATCGAGGGAATCACCGAGGCCGAGAAGCCGCCGCATAGCGCCAGGTCCTGCAACTGGACCAGCTTGATGGTGGGCGGCAGGACGCCCTGCGAAAGTCCCTGCAAGGCCTGGTCCGACCAGGCGGGCACCATGGAGACGACGCCATTGGCGAGCAATTGCAGCGAGGCCGTGTTACCCGCCGCGTAGGTGCCCTTGCCATAGAGCGAGGGCGCCAGATCGCCCAGCAAGGCCCAGGCCGGAGTCAGCCGCTTCTGCGCCTCCTCCTTGGAGAAATTGTCGATCTTGAAGACCTGCGGATCCCGGCCGTTCACTTCGTGGATGGCACGGCGGACGAAATTGCCGCCCGAACCACCCTTGTCCGGGCGATTATAGATGAACTGGCCAGGATTGGCCTTGATCCAGGCGACCAGCGCAGTCCAGGTCCTGGGCAGGTCGGCCGGCGATATCTTGGCCGAATCATAGGCCAGCAGGACCTGCGAGCCGCGGTAGGGCATCGAATAGGGCGACTGGATCGCCAGTCTGTTCACGCGGGCGTAGTTCGGCACGATCGAGGCATCGAACCTGGTCCAGAGGCCGGCTTCGATCCCGCCCTTCGGCAGGTTCGGGTCGTGCTCCTCGGCGAAATCCATCTGCGGATCGGCCTTGGTCTGAAGGGCGGCGAGGGCGCGCTGCGCCACGGCGTCGAGTCCGCCGTCGCGAGCGATCACCACATTGATCTCGTATTCGGGATGCGCTTTCTCGAAGGCCGGCTTCACCACATTGGCAAGCCAGTCGGAGATGTTGGCGTCGCTATCGGTGAAGATATCGAGCCTGGTTGCTGCCAGAGCGCTTGTGGCAGGTAGCATTCCAACTGTGGCAACTGCAACACTGATAGTCAAAAAGGCGCGACGATCGATCATGGACCTGCTCCGTCTGCGGGGAAATTTACCGAGGCGAAATCTAGGGTCGGCCGATGACGTTCTCATGACGTCGGTGGGCGGCGTCAGGCCGCTCATCGAGCTCGCGCAGCGGTGATAGGTAATTTGGGAGCTCGATCTATCGGGCCAGAGATGAGCCTGCGATGCCGAATGACCTGATATAAGCCTCCACCTCGTCCGGATCGAACAGCCTGCCGTCGAAGAAGCCGTCCGGGCCGAGGATCATGGTGCCGTTGCGCGAGGCGACCGGGGTCGCCGTCTGCAAGGCGCCTTCCACCTTGGCGCTGGCACGGGGCAGGTCGATGCCGGTGCCGGCCAGCGCCGCGCGGAAGAGATCCGGGCGGTAGACCTGGCGTGCCCGGGCGGCGAGCTCGGGCGAATAGTCCGTCTGGCCCCAGCGCACCATCTGCGAATAGAACCACAGCGCGTGGCTCTGCCAGGGGAAATTGGCGGCATGGTCGTGGAAGACGAGGAAATCGGCGATGCCGGTGGCGGCTTCGCCTTGCCGTCGCGCCAGCCGCCCGCTCAGCGCCCTGGCGATGGTCTCCGAGGGCACGCCGAGAAGGGCTGGCGCGGCCAGCAGGCGGGCAAGCTCCTCGCGATTGTCCGGATCCCCAGCCCATTGCGCGGCCTTGTAGAGGGCACGCAGCAACGCGGCCAGCGTGGCGGGCGCGCGCTCGGCGAAATCGGCGCGGATGCCCAGCACCTTCTCCGGCCCCTGACGCCAAAGGGCGGATTTGGTGACGGCGATCACGCCCGCCCCCGCCTCCACCGCAAGGGAATTCCAGGGCTCGCCCACGCAGAAGCCATCGATCTGCCGCTCCAGCATGGCGTCCACCATGAAGGATGGCGGCAGCACGATCAGGCGGATGTCGCGGTCGGGATCGATGCCGGCCGAGGCCAGCCAGTAGCGCAGCTCGTAATTATGTCCGGAGAAGGGATGGACGACAGCGAGCGTCAGCGCCGGTCGCCCTGCCTCGCGCAATCCCGCCACCACGCGGGCGAGGGCCGCTCCCATTGCGGCCGGATCCGCGGCGAGCGTGGCGCCTTCGGCCTCCATGGCGGCGAACACCGCCGGCGAAAGCGTGATGGCATTGCCGCCAAGTCCGAGCGAGAAGGGTGCGGCCATCGGCACCTCGACATGACCGATACCGAGTGTCGAGGCGATCGGCATCGGCCCCAGCATGTGGGCGGCGTCGAAATGGCCGAGCATGACGCGGTCGCGGATATTGGCCCAGGAGGTCTCGCGCGCCAAAGTGAGCGAAAGGCCTACATCGGCAGCGAAGCCCTTCTCCTTTGCCACCACCAGGGGCGCGGCGTCGACGAGCGGGATAAAGCCGAGCGTCAGTTCGGCCTTGTCACCAGCCTTGTCCCCGCCGCCCTGTGGCTTGACATCCATCGCTACGCTCCTAGCCCAGTAAGTTGGCGGCGGTGACGAGGCTGCGCGCCACCTCGGCGACGCGCCGGCTCTCGTTCATCGCCGTCTTGCGCAGGAGGGCATAGGCTTCCTCCTCACTGATGCCGCGGCTCTTCATCAAAATGCCCTTCGCCTTGTCGATGACCTTGCGATCCTCCAGCGCCTGCCTGGTGCGGTCGAGTTCCTCGCGCAGGCGGTGAAAGGCGTTGAAGCGGCTGATCGCCATGTCGAGGATCGGCTTCACCCGCTCCTTGCGCAGGCCATTGACGACATAGGCGGAGACGCCGGCATCGATGGCCGCCTCGGTGGAAGCCTTGTCCGACTGGTCGACGAACATCACCACCGGCCGGTGCACGCTGCGGGACACCTGGAACATCTGCTCGAGCACGTCGCGATTGGGGTTTTCAAGGTCGATGAAGATCACGTCGGGATCCGCCTCGACGATCTGACGCAAAAGCTGGCGCATCTGGGTAATGATGGTGACCCGCTCATGTCCCGCCTCGCGCAGGCCCTCTTCGATCACGGATGCCCTGACTGCATTGTCGTCGATCAGCAGGACATGAAGAGGCGCGTCGGTCATGGCGCCAGTGTCAGGCAGGCGCCGGAGGGAGGCAAGGCACGAAATTAGGCAGAGGTCACCACGAACGCGCCGATCCATTGACGCAATGCGTGTTTATGCGTATTCGTGCACAAACACGCATTCCGAGGAGACGCGCATGCAAAACCCGATCAAGGCCGTGGTCTTCGACCTCGGCGGTGTCCTGATCGACTGGAACCCGCTTCATCTCTATCGCCAGCTCCTCCCGGACGAAGCAACGGCACGGCGCTTCCTCGACGAGATCTGTACGCCCGACTGGAACCGTCAGATGGATGCCGGCCGGCCCTTCGCCGAGGCGGTGGCGGAGCTCTCCGGCCGCCATCCACAGCACGAGGCGCTGATCTCCGCATTCCACACGCGCTGGCCGGACATGCTGGGCGGCGCGATCGAGGGTACGGTCGCGATCCTCGACGAGCTGCATGGCGAGGGCGTGGCCCTGCATGCCATCTCCAACTGGTCCGCCGAGACCTTTCCGGTCGCGCGCGAGCGCTATCCCTTCCTCGCCCGTTTCGATGTGCTGATCGTCTCGGGCGAGCGCAAATTGGCCAAGCCCGATCCGGCCATCTTCGAGCTCTTCCTGGCGGAAGCGGGCCTGCTGGCGGGCGAGTGCGTGTTCATCGACGACAATGCCGACAATATCGCCACCGCGGCGCAGCTCGGCTTCCATGCCATCCGTTTCCACGACGCCGTAGAGCTTGCCGTAGAGCTGCGTCAGCTCGGCCTGCTTGGCTCCGCTGGCCCAACGACGCCCTGAGGCGCCAACCTACCCTTTGGCGAACAGGATGGTCGTGAAGTTGAGGCGAACCGTCTGCAGTGCTTGTTGTTTTCCTTGGTTTAACTCTAAGCTCCCATCGGTGAGAACACCTCTAAGTGAGATGGGAGGGAGGCGAGACATTGTTCTAAATAACCGAGCGAAAAACGCTTTGATACTAGCGGATTGCTTGGTAACCCAGCATGAATTCCACAACCACTGGTTGTCATTGAGCGATTTCACTCCTAAATAACGATCTGGGCGCTAGAGTGTCACCAGATACTGAGCTGCGCGGGGGGCGCGGTTGACATGTTATGCCCGATCAAGCCGGTTCGGCTCTCAGACCCGTTTTCGCCGGTGGCCAATCCGGCCACCTTTCCCGGGCCGCGGCTTCATGGCCTGCCGAGCCGCCCTGGATGAACCCCGTCTTCCGAGGTCCTCATGTCCATCATCTGGTGGATGTGGTCGGCCGCACCCTCCAACAGAATCGAGGCAAAGGCCGGACCAATGGCCAGACCGAAAGCACCGAGAGGGCTCATCATGCAGCAGGAGCTGACCTATCGACTCGGCGAATCCGTCTTCAACGTCAGCCGGGGAACGCTCTACCGTGCCGGCGAGCTGGTGCTGCCGCGACCCAAGACCTTCAAGCTCCTGGCCTATCTCGCCCGCAATCCCGGCCGTGTCGTTGGCAAGGACGAATTGCTGGACGTGGTCTGGCCCTCGACGACGGTGACCGATGACTCGCTGACGCAATGCATCCGCGATGCGCGCAAATGCATTGGCGACGAGCAGCAGCAGATCATCCGCACCATGCCGCGGCGGGGCTACATGTTTCAGCCGTCCGGCGCTCTGGCTGTTGGGCCAGCTTCGGTGGAACTGCCGGACGGGCTGGAGAGACGCCGGGCCGAACCCTGCATCGCCGTCTTTCCCTTCCGCAGCCAGGCCCTGGACGAGGCGCTGAAATCCACCTTCGACGCGGTGGCGGAGGAGATCACCCTCGCGCTGTCCTATTTCAGGACCCTGTCGGTGCTCGCGCATTATTCGACGATCGCCTTGGCCCGCACCGAGCCCGACGGGATGCAGGCGGCTCTCCAGGAGGCCGGCGTCGATTTCGTGGTAGAGGGCCGGATCGATGGCGGCGACCCGCTGTTCAACGTGGTGATCACCCTGTCGGATACCCGCTCCGCCCGGCGGCTCTGGACGCAGGCCTTTTCCTTCGAAGCGGACGCTGTCTTCGATTTCCACCAGACGGTGGCCAAGCGCATCGCCTCTGCTCTGGTCTTCAACATCGAGAGCGCCGCCGCACATCGCTTGGAGCCGGCGCCGGCGCGCAATGTCGGGGCCTATACCCATCTCATGCAGGCGCTCTGCCTCCTGCGGGCCAATGGCGAGGACGCGGCCGAGCGGGCTCGGGCTCATCTATGGGAAGCCATCGCGCATGACCCCCAGTCAGGCCTTGCCTTTGCCTATCTCGCCTGGACCGACGCGGTGCAGAACGGCTATGGCCGGACCCCGCCGGAACGGCTCGACCAGGCGCTCGACCATGCGTTGCGCGGCGTGTCGCTCAGCCCCTACGAGGCGCGCTGCCATCGTATCCTCGGCCTGACCCTGATGTTCCGCCACGATTTCCCGGCGGCGGAATCGCATTGCCGCAAGGCGCTGGAGCTCAACCCCTACGATGCCGACAGCATCGCGCAGATGGGCCGGCTGAAGGCGATAAGGGGGAACCCTGCCGCCGGGCTCGAACTGCTGGATTGGGCGATGCAGCTCAATCCCATCCATCCGCCCTGGTATTATCTCGATCGCGGCGTGGTGCAGCTACTGCTTGGGCGCCATGGCGAAGCGGCCGAAACCTTCGCGTGCATGCCGCCGAGGGACGTAAACCGCTGGGCCCTGCTGTCCGTCTGCCAGGCCCTGCAGGACAATAGGGAGGCCGCCGCAGCCAGCGTCCGCCAGGCGCGGGAGCTGGAGCCGGGCCTGAGCGCTGCGACGATCCGGCAGGTCATCATGCTCGAAGGCGAGGCCGACAATGCCTGGCTGCGCGCGGCGCTTGAGAAGGCGGGCTGGGTCTGAAGCGCGATGCTCTTGAAGGGGCGCGCAGTTTGGGGGGCGGGTCTTCAGACCCGGCCTTCTTGGGGGCGGTCCCGACGAGCCGGGTCTGAAGACCCGCCCCCCCAGTGCGTTCGCTTCATCCCATGGCCTCCCCATGCTCCGGGCTTAACCCGAGGCGCACAGCGTGTTGAGAGGTGGTTATTTGAGGTGAGGGCGAAGCGCAAGCTGGCTGGGCTAGCTCGCGGGTGCCGGGCCTGCAGCCTCCCGCGGCTGGCCGGCGATGGCGAGATAGACGATGGCGGCAAGCACCATCGTCCCGCCGAGTGCGGCGACGACGTTCAAGCTCTCGCCCAGGAACAGCACCGCCCCGGTGGCACCGAATACGCTCTCGCCGCTGACGATCACGGCGGCGTGGCTGGCGGGCGTGAAGCGCTGGGCGATGGTCTGGATGCCGAAGGCCACGGCCGTCGAGAAGATGCCGAGCACCGCCAGTTCGGGCGCCGCGGCCCAGGCGCCTTGTGGCGAGAAATTGCCGTAGAGGGCGCCGAGTGGCAGCGCCACGATGGCGCAGCCGAGGAACTGGGCGGTGGCGGTCGAGACGGCGCCGCCATGGTTCTGCATATGCCGGCCGAGCTCGACCATCCACAGCGCGTAGCACACGGCCGAGAGCAGCGCCGCCATGTCGCCCGAATTGATGGCACCCGACATGCCGCCCGACAGGAGCAGGATGCCGATCAGCGTGAGGCTGGCGGCGAAGGCGACGACGATGGTCGGCTTCTCGCCGATGACCAGCCAGGCGGCGAGCGGCGTCATCACCGTGCAGGTGTTGACCAGGAAGCTCGCATTGGTGACTGTGGTCGTGAGATAGGCTGCCTGCTGCAGCACGATGGAGATCGAGAACAGGGCGCTCACCCGTGCCAGCGAGGCCCAGTAGCCGGCGCCGACTCGCCGGCGCCGCTCTATCAGCAGCAGCGGCATGACCAGGAGGCCGCCGATCAGGCAGCGCGAACCGACCGCGCTGAAGGGGTCGAGATGCTCGAGCACGGTTTTCTGAGCGACATTGCCGAAGCCCCATAACGCGGCTGCGAGCAACAGCAGGCAGTTTGCCAGCATTCTCGACATGGGCGCTCCTAAAGCAAAATGCGCTCGGGCAAGACCGGATTTCGAAATTAACTCACTGATATCAAGCGCATTTTGCGATTCTTGGTGCGCCGCTCTGAAAGTAAAACGCTCTCGCCGTGAGGCCGCCCGTTTCATCTGGCGGCCCAACATCCCATTGCTTGCCCGCGTCCCGTCTCCTCAGTGAGAGCGGGCCACCCGAAGCGACAGCGTGCCAATGCAACCCCTGCGGGCCGGGGTTCCGCGGGGGATGCCAGGGCACGCTGTCTTCAGGCTGGATCGGCCGGCGCGCGGCCATCCTCCCTGTTCGCTAGAGCAAAGCGCGATCAAGCGTGAACGCTTCTTTGCTCTAACTCTTTGTTTCGACGCGTCTTTGCGATTCTTGCCGATTCCGTCAAATCGCAAAACGCTTTAGCGCCGGGACCGGCAGATCCCGGCGCAAACTTTGCCGTCAAGCAATGGGATGGTGGCAGAGGTCATCGGGCGAGTCCGGAAGCGGCGCTGAAATAGTTCTGAAACTTGAATGAGATCAGGGCTCTCGCAGCGCGCATAGGGCCGCGGACTTCACCGAGTGGCATCACCCAGCAAAGGTGTCGTTTGCGAGAGTGTCGATCCCGCTCGGCGCTACCGCCGGCCCGACGTCCTTCCAACCGCCGATTGGAACCGCGCCCGCCACGCCTCCGACACCTACGAGGCCGATAGACCCGCCCCTGGCATCAGCCGACGTCGCGATCTCTCGTCCGATGCCGCGGGCGGCGCCAAAGGCGGTGATCTCGTCGAGGGTGGAGAGGCCCATGCTGTGGCCCGCGACATCTTCCAGGAACTGGCAGAAATAGGGGCTGCGCGAGACGCCACGGTCGATTGAGACGATGCGTGTCGTCGAGGCAGATCTATTGGCTGTCGACGCTGAGCGTGAGGTCGGTCGCCTCGTCGGGAAGAGCGATGCCGGCGATCGGAATCAGGATACGTCGCTCCGGAGCACTGTCGATCGCACGCGACCATATCGTGTTATGTTTTAATGAAAGTCTCAATGTTCCCTGCAGCTTGGTGCTGAGACGGACCTGTAGATCGGGGAGCGCCAGCCGCATGGTGCCTCGGCTGATCTCCTGCGGCATCACCAGCTTGATGCCCTCACCAGCACGAATGCGGATGGTTCGTTCTCGATCGGGAAGGCCCTGCCTGATATCCGCGAACACACTGGCGGCAATGCGCTTTCCCTCGGCCCAGCACCAGCCGGCCGTCTCGACCGGGCGCAGCAGGTTCCCCGCCGCGAAGACCGAGGCCGAGGAAGTCCGGCCGAAGGCATCGACCACCGGTCCGCCGCTGGCATCGTCGATGGCGAGACCGGACATCCGGGCGAGGGCGGATTCGGGCGTGAAGGCGCCGGTGAAGAGCACGCCATCACAGGCGATGGTGCGGGTCTGCGTACCGCTCCGGATCGTCACGTCCGAAACGCGCCCCTTGCCGCCGATGCCGTCGATGGTGGTGCCGTAATGGAGGGGTACGCCCAGGAGGCGCGGCAGCAGGGTGACGGGGAAACGGGCGGTCGGCCGATCGTTTGGCTCGACGACAGCAACCGGGCGGATGCCGGCGGACCGGCAGGTCAGCAAAGCGGACATCGCCACCAGTTCCGTGCCGACGATCACCGGTTGCTTGAAGGGCACGAGTTTTTGGAGATGCACATAGGCTTGCAGGGCGGCGGTGTTGAGCACGCCGAGCGGGCGCTCTCCGGAGACGAGCCGGGCTGAGCGCGGCGTTTCGCGCGCGCCCGTCGCCAGGACGATGCGGCTGGCCTGGACGCGAAGCCGGCCGTCCGGCGAGATGGCGGAGACCTCGCCCTCGCTGACCGAGAGCACGGAGTGGCGGGTGCGGATATCGACGCCGGCCTCCTTCGCCTCTGCCTCCAGCCGCGCCACATAGCGCGTTCCGGACAGAATCCGCTGGAATTCCCGCATGCCAAAGGGTGAATGGCCGCAATGGCGGGGAATGCCGCCCACGACGGAATCGCGTTCGAGCAGGATCACGCGGGCGACGCCGAGCCGCTTCAGCGCCGTGGCCGCGGACAAGCCGGCCGGACCACCGCCAACCACCACCACATCGGCCTCGACAATCGCCTCAACCATCAGCGGGCCTCCCCGGCGTCGAGGGAGACGGGAAACCGGCCCCGGGTCAGGCTCGCCAGGCGCGCACTGCAGTTGAAGCCCTGGCAGCGTCCCATGGCGCAGCGCGTGCGGCGTTTGAGGCCGCCGAAATCGCCGGCCGGCAGCGGCCGTGCCAGGGCGGTCTCGATCTCGCGGCGCGTCACCAGCTCGCAATGGCAGATGATCTCGCCATAGCCGGGGCTGGCATAGTCGCGCGGCATGTGCTCGGTGAGGTTCGGCACCACGGGGATGCTGGGGCTGTCGACAGGCGTGCCCTTGCGGCCCCGGCTGGCATAGAGGCCGAAGACATAGCGGGCGATGCCGAGCGCCGCCGACAGGCCGGTTGAGCGGATGCCGCCGACGCTGATCCAGTTCTGGCCGGGCTTGGCAGTGATGCGGTAATCCTTCTTCTCCGTCGCCGGTCGCAGGCCGGCATAGCAGGCGGTCACCGGCATATGGGCGAGAGCAGGCAGGATCTCGACGCCGCGGCGGATCAGCGCCTCGAGCTGGTCATGGTCCACCTCGGTGCGCTCGCGGTCCTCCTGCTCCTCGGCCGTCGGGCCGACGAGGAGATTGCCGAACACCGTGCGCGTCACCACCACGCCCTTGGTGCGCTCGTTCGGCACCGGCAGGATGACGGCGGAGGCAAGGCCATGGGCGGCCTTGTCGAACACCACGAACTGGCCCTTGCGGGGGCGGATCTCGAAGTCGGAGGCGCCGAGCAGGAGCTTTTCGATCACATCGCCCTGGTTGCCGGCGCAATTGATCACGAGGCGGGCGGAAAGGGTCCCGGTGCTCGTGTCGATGTGCCAGGCCTCACCATCGAAGGTGCCACCGGTCACGCGGGTGTTGAGTTGCACCGTGGCGCCATGTGCCATCGCCTGCTCGACATAGGCGAGGAAGGGGCTCCAGGGATCGATCAGCGCCTCGTCGGGCACGTGCAGCGCTGCCCGGGCCTGCGTCGAGAGCTGCGGTTCCATTGCGCGCAGCCTCTCCTGGCCGACCAGCGCGACATTGCCGATGCCGTTGCCGAGCGCCTGGGCGCGGATGCCCTCCAGCGCCTCCTCCTCCGCCTCGCTCCAAGCCACTACCAGCGCGCCGCAGCGCAACAACGGCAGGCCCATCGCCTCGCGGATTGCCAGATATTCGGCATGCCCGGCCTTGATGCAGGCGAGCTCCAGGCTGCCCGGGGGCGCATCGAAACCGGTATGCAGGATGGCGCTGTTCGCCTTGCTGGCGCCGGAGAGGATGTCTGAGCCGGCCTCGATAAGCGTGACACCTATGCCTTCCAGGGCAAAGCGCCGGGCCAGCGCGCATCCCACCACGCCGGCGCCGATGATGGCGACATCGCTGACCATTGCAAAGCCTCTCCCCGAAACGCCGCGCATCTCAGCAAATCCTCGGCTGCTTCGCCAGCATCCTTGCTGGTACGGCAGCCACAATTTGCCGACTTCGGTTGGGCGAGATGAGACGATCAAGGAAGAGCCGCACCAATTGCGCCCCTCACTCGTTTATGGCTGTCGCATTCAGGCATCTCAATGTTGTCGGCTACGGGGCAATTGCCTCACACCCATGCCGCCGTCGCCATCGTTGTTGCGCTCGCAACGAAGGAGGAGGCCGCGCTGGGTCTGTCATCCTTCATGCCGCCCTGACCTGAAATGATTGTTTTGAACATAAAAAGAACAGGTATTGACTTTCGTTCGCTCCCATGTTTTATTCCCTAACGGAATGAGGCGTCAGCGGTCGGTGTATGATCAACCCGGCTCCGAACGCCTCCATCCACCCCGACAGCCTGTCCACGCGATAGGCGAACGCGGCGGTCCTGCTTCTCTCGAAGCCGGCCTCCAGGGGTGATGAGCGGGACAGAGGGATCGGCACCCCATGGAAGTGCCCTGTGATCCCTGGACGGAGCGTGAAGGGCTTGAGCCCGGCAACGCCTTCGTCCCCATCTCCCGCCGATGCGGTGAAGACGGCTCATGCCACTGTCCGGCCAGGACTGCAGCGCTGAGCCCCTTCACCGAGCCGGCTGGTCAGGTTCGGATGGTCCGTGCCATCCGCTCTTGGCTCGCCTCCGCCTTCATAAGGCGGAAAAACAGGTGGCCTTGCACGCCTTGTCAGCGGGCCAGGCAGCCGGAACGGGGCGATGGCGGCCTGCACCGACAGTGCGGCCTGCATCTTCCATGATTCTGCTTTCACGGCTGCTCCGCAGCCGCCATCGCCCGGTCTCTTCATCAACCCAGCCGAATGAGGCGTGGGAACGAGAGCGTTTGGAATGAGAGTGACGATGCGTCCAAACGCCAGGGCGAGACGGGCGGTTTCCAGGGAAGGCGCGACGCAAGCGTCACGCCCTGTCCTTACCCTTTCTATCTCGCCCAGCCGTCGTTTCCATCCGGACGCGCTCGCCATCGTCGCGCCGGAAAGCCTATTCGTTCTCGTGCGGGCCTCCGGCTCGGTCGTGACGAGGTCCGCAAAATCGAGGGGATGCGTGCCGTCATTCACGACGCTCGTCACCATCTTGAATTTCCCGTCGAGGTTGATCAACTGCGATCACGGCTCGGATAGATCACCGCACATCTGTGTTATCGCGGCGTTGTTGCCGAAAAGCGGCCTCTTTCCGCTGCGCAGGGTAGCCTGGCAAGAAGTCAGGGTGCCAATGCGAAACCGCGGATGTCCTCGTGAAATATCGATCCGCCGGAAGATCATCGGGTGACGCCATGACTTGATCTTGACCACCAACTGAACTCTCAGGAGACCTATCATGAGGAAGACCCTCGTCACCACCACTCTCGTTGCCCTGGCCCTGTCGCTGTCGGCCACCATGGCCGAAGCCAGTTCCGGCCGCACCGTGATCCCGCCCTCCCAGCAGAACTATACCGGCCGGCCGGAAGCGATCGATGCCATCGTCCCAGGCGCGGGCCGTGAAGTGATCCCGCCTGCTCAGCAGAACTTCCAGGGCAGGCCCGAAACTTTGCACTCGGTCGTTCCCGGCGCGGGCCGCGAGGTCATTCCGCCTGCAGAACAGCATAGCTGATCTTATCTGCCAGAGATGATGACCTGTCGGGCCCCCGATCGTTCGCGATCGGAGGCCCGACTGGTGTCTGGGGTCTAGTTTCGTCCCATCGCCACAGATTCCGCCGGCCTCTGCCAGGTCCCTCGATCCAAATTCTTGCTCGATGCCCCAACGGTAGTACCCCGGCGCCGGATTGAACCGGATCCGGATCCGGTGTTCTATCCCGCCGTGGAGACCAGACCATGTCCCCCTCCGGGAAGACTCCTCTTGCCAGACTTGCCGTGGTCACCGTGCTGGCTGGTGTCGGGGCAGGGCTCGGCGGCATGGCCCTGGCGCTGCTGCTGCATGTCATCCAGCACGTCGCCTATGGCTACAGCCTCGATGCCGTGATCAGCAGCGAGAGTTTCCTGCAGGGCGTGAGCGCCGCACCGCCCGCGCGTCGGGCTGCCGTTCTTGTCGTCTGCGGCCTGGTGGCCGGCGGAGGCTGGTGGGCGCTCTATCGCTTCGGCCGACCCCTGGTCAGTATCGGGAAGGCGGTGCGGGCGCCGGGCGAGGCGATGCCGCTGCCCGAGACGACCGTTCACGTCCTGCTGCAGATTTGTACGGTCGCCCTCGGCTCGCCGCTCGGGCGCGAAGTGGCCCCGCGAGAGATCGCCGCTGCCCTTACCGGCTGGCTGTCGCGCCAGGCCGGCCTCAATGCCGAAGAAGCCCGCATCCTCGTCGCCTGCGGCGCCGGCGCCGGCCTTGCCGCCGTTTACAATGTGCCTCTTGCCGGCGCCCTCTTCGTCCTGGAAGTGCTGCTGGGTACCTTCAGCCTGCCCGCTCTGCTGCCCGCTATCGTCACCTCCGGCATTGCCGCGCTCGTGGCCTGGATCGGCCTTGGCGATGAGGTGCAATATCCAGTGATGCCCTTCGGCATCAGCCCTTCGCTGGTGGTGTGGTCCATACTGGCGGGCCCGCTTTTCGGCGTCGCCGCTTACGGGTTCAAGCGCATCGCGACAGCGATGACCGCGCGCTCTCCCGAGGGTTGGCGCCTGGTGCCCTGGAACCTCGCCGTCTTCACGGGCATTGGCCTTGTCGCCATGAGCTTTCCACAGTTGCTCGGCAATGGCAGGGGACCGCTGCAGCTCTCCTTCGCCAACGATCTTTCCCTCGGCCTGGCTGCCACGCTGCTGGTGCTGCGCCTCGCCGTCACCCTGGCGGCGCTGCGGGCCGGCGCCAAGGGCGGCCTGCTCACCCCCGGCATGACGGTCGGCGCCCTGCTAGCCACCGTGCTGGGGTGCCTATGGACCCTTGCCTGGCCCGACGCTCCCCTCGGCGCCTTCGCCCTGATCGGCGCGGCGGCCTTCCTCTCCGCCTCCATGAACAT
This sequence comes from Labrys miyagiensis, assembly GCF_030160835.1. Taxonomy (GTDB): domain Bacteria; phylum Pseudomonadota; class Alphaproteobacteria; order Rhizobiales; family Labraceae; genus Labrys; species Labrys miyagiensis. Next base: position 222,142 of record NZ_BSPC01000005.1, read on the forward strand.
GCCGCTGACCGCGATCGCCCTGATCCTCGAATTCACGCGTGTCGGCCAGGATTTTCTCTTTCCTCTCATTTTTGCCGTCAGCGGTTCCATCGCCGCCGAAAGGCTCTGCGCCATCACCTTCAGGGCCGCGCCGCAGCCGGTGGCCGTGCCCAGCGCTTCCCATCCCTGAACAGAGGAGAAGACGATGCCCGACATCCGCATCGAATCCGACAGTCTCGGTACGGTCGAGGTTCCGGCCGACAAATTATGGGGTGCCCAGACGCAGCGCTCCCTGGAGCATTTCAGCATCGGCAAGGACCTCATGCCGCGCGAGATGATCACCGCCTATGCCGTGCTCAAGCGCTCGGCCGCCCAGGCGAATCTCTCGGGCGGACGGCTCGACAAGGAGCGTCACGACCTCATCCTCAAGGTCTGCGACGAGCTGCTGGCTGGTCAGCACCACGAGATGTTCCCCCTGCATGTCTGGATGACCGGCAGCGGCACCCAGTTCAACATGAACGTCAATGAGGTAGTCTCGAACCGCTGCTGCCAGCTTGCGGGCACGGCGCTCGGCAGCAAGACGCCGGTTCACCCCAACGACCATGTGAACATGTCGCAGTCCTCGAACGACAGCTTCCCGTCGGCGATGTATATCGCGGCCGCGGTCGGCGTGACCGCGCGCCTCGTCCCGGCCGTCACCGAATTGCGCGATGCCATCGCGGCCAAGGCGAGCGGGTGGGATGACATCGTCAAGATCGGCCGCACCCATATGCAGGACGCGACGCCGCTGACGCTCGGCCAGGAATGGTCCGGTTATGCCGGCATGCTGACGGATGGCCTTGAGCGCATCGCCGACGCGCTGAAGGGCGTCTATCACCTGGCGCTTGGAGGCACTGCGGTGGGCACCGGCATCAATGCCGCGCCGGGCTTTGCCGAAGCCGTAGCGGCGGAGATCGCGGGCAACACCGGCTTGCCCTTCGTCACCGCCCCCAACAAGTTCACCGTGCAGGGCGCCCACGACGCGCTGGTGCAGCTCTCGGGCACGCTGCGCACGCTGGCGACCTCGCTCTACAAGATCGGCAACGATATCCGCCTGATGTCCTGCGGCCCGCGCGCCGGCTTTGCCGAGCTGATCATTCCGGAAAACGAACCAGGCTCCTCGATCATGCCCGGCAAGGTCAATCCCACCCAGGCCGAGGCCCTTACCATGCTCGCCGTGCAGGTGATGGCGAACGACGTTGCGGTCGGTTTCGGCGGCGCCGGCGGCTATCTGGAGATGAATGTCTACAAGCCCCTGATCATCGCCAACATCGCCCAGTCCATCACGCTGCTCAGCGATGGCTGCACCAATTTCCGCAAGTTCCTGGTGGAGGGTACGGAGCCGAACCGCAAGAAGATCGCCGAATATGTCGAGCGGTCCCTCATGCTCGTCACGGCGCTGGCGCCGGTGATCGGCTATGACAAGGCCTCGAAGATCGCCCACCACGCCATGGATCACGATCTCACGCTCAAGGCCGCGGCGCTCGAACTCGGCTTTGTCAGCGAGGCCGAGTTCGATCGGGTGGTCGATCCCGCCAAGATGGTGAAGCCTTACGTGGCCACGGCCGGCTGAGGGCTGGTCCTGTCCTTCAAGCGATTTCGATGATCATCTGGAGCCCATCCGATGTCCGACCAGAACTCGAATTCCGGCTATGCCCTCCTGCGCAATCCCCGCCTCAACAAGGGCAGCGCCTTCAGCGAGGAGGAGCGTCGCGCCTATGGCCTGGAGGGCCTGCTGCCACCCGTGCCGACCACCCTTACGCTCCAGGTCGCCCGCATCCATGCCGAACTCGGCAATCTCGACAATGACCTGCAGAAATATCTGCTGCTCTCCGACCTGCAAGCCCGCAACGAGACCCTGTTCTATGCGGTGCTGATGTCTGATCCGGCGACCTTCATGCCGCTGGTCTACACGCCCACGGTGGGCGAGGCCTGCCAGAAGTTCGACCATATCTTCAGGGCTTCCCGCGGCGTCTATCTGCCGATCACCGCGCGCGGACGGTTGAAGGAGCTGCTCGACAACTGGCCGATGAAGGATGTGCGTTTCATCGTGGTGACCGATGGCGAGCGCATTCTCGGCCTCGGCGATCTCGGCGTCGGCGGCATGGGCATCCCGATCGGCAAGCTCGCGCTCTACACCGCCTGCGCCGGCGTGCCGCCGGAATATTGCCTGCCGGTGACGCTCGATGTCGGCACCAACAATGAGAGCCTCCTGGAGGACCCGCTCTATCTCGGCCTGCGCCAGCACCGGGTGCGCGGGGCCGACTACATGGCCTTCATCAACGAATTCGTCCAGGCCGTGCAGGTTCTCTATCCCAGATGCTGCATCCAGTGGGAGGATTTCGCCAATATCAACGCCGTGCCAATCCTCGAAACCTACCGTGACAAGGTCTGCACCTATAATGACGACATCCAGGGTACGGCCGCCGTGGCGCTCGCGGGGATGTACGGCGCTCTGCGCATCTCCGGCCAGAAGCTCACCGACCAGCGCTTCCTCTTCCTCGGCGGCGGCTCGGCGGCCACCGGCATCGCCGAGCTGATCAGCCAGGCCATGGCCCTGGAGGGGCTCGACATCGCCGCCGCGCGGGATCGCAACACGCTGTTCGACATCAACGGGCTGATGGTCAAGTCGAGGACCGATCTCGCCGACTTCCAGAAGCCCTTCGCGCTCGATCATGCGCCGGTCTCGACCTTCGTCGAAGCCGTCCACGCTTTGCGTCCCACGGGCATCATCGGCGTCAGCACCGTACCGAAGCTGTTCAACCAGCGGGTCATCGAGGCCATGGCCGAGATCAACGAGCGGCCGATCATTTTCCCTTATTCCAACCCGACATCGCGCTCGGAATGCACGGCGGAGGAGGCCTATCGCTGGTCCGGGGGACGGGCGATCTTCGCCAGCGGCAGCCCCTTCGGCCCGGTCGAGATCGCCGGAAAGATCCTCGTCCCCGGCCAGGGCAACAATGTCTACATCTTCCCGGCCATGGGCATGGCGGTCTTCGCCACCGAGGCGACGCGCGTGACGGAGGAGATGTTCATCGTGGCGGCCAAGGCCGTGGCCGAGCAGGTCACCGACAAGAGCCTGGCGACTGGCCTGATCTATCCGCCGCAAAGCCAGATCTTCGAAGCCTCCCTCCATGTCGCGGCGCGCGTGGCGGAATATATCTTCGACCACAAGCTCGCGCGGATCGAACGGCCCGCCGACATTGGCAAGCTGGTCGCGTCCCGGGTCTATCATCCCGCCTACGCTGCGTGATGGCGTGGGACGGGGGATATCGACAATGACCGGCATCAGTGGGAATGAGGCGGCCGCGCCGGGCCGTGCCAAGGCTGACGACGCCCTGGCGCTGGTGCGGCAGGTGGTGACTCTCCTGTTCGAGAACGGGCAGACGACGGCGCGCACCGTCGAGGCGGCCGAGCGCATCGGCAAGGCGCTCCGCCAGGACGTAAGGGTGCTGCCGCGCTGGGGCGAACTTGCGATCGAGATCGAGGGGTCCGGGCGCCTCGACCTCACCGAAGCGCAGCCTGCCGGCGTCGACATGAACCGCGTGGCCCGCTGCATGGCGATGGTCGACGACATCGCCGGTGGCCGCATCGACGTCGCGGCCGCGCGGTCTTCCCTCATCGCCATCGCGCATCAGCCGCCGGCCTCGACCCCACGCTTTGCCGTCATGGCCGCTGCCGGCGCCGCCGCCCTCGCGGTGATCTTCGGCGAGACGCAGCTTCTCAGCCTCGCTTTGATCGCCCTGTCGACCGGCATGGGCGCGCTGTTGCGCCGGGGCCTGGCCCGGATGAGCCACAACCTCTTCGTCCAGCCGCTCTGCGCGGCGCTGCTGGCGGGCATCATCGGCGCTGTCGCCGAGCGGCTGCAGCTTTCCTCGGCCCTGCATCTCGTCACGGTCTGCCCCTGTATGATCCTGGTGCCGGGGCCGCATCTCCTTAACGGCGCCCTCGACCTCGCGCGCGGACGCATCCCGCTGGGCCTCGCCCGCTTCACCTATGCCGGCCTGATCATCCTGATGATTTGCGCCGGCTTGCTGGCAGGCCTCGCCCTTGGCGGCGAAACGCTCGACGTGCAGAGTGCCAGTGTCGCCGTGCCCTTCATCTGGGACCTCATCGCCGCCGGTATCGCCGTATCTGCCTTCGGCAGCTTCTTCTCCATGCCATGGCGGACCCTGCCGGTGCCGATCCTGATCGGCATGCTCGCCCACGCCTGCCGCTGGCTGCTGATCGCGAAGGCAGGCGCAGGTGTCGCACCAGCGGCCTTCGTCGCCTGCCTTCTGGTCGGCATCTTGGTCACCCCGATCGCCGACCGGCTGCGCGTGCCCTTCGCCGCCTTCGGCTTCGCCTCGGTGGTGTCGCTGATGCCCGGCGTCTTCCTGTTCCGGATGGCAGGCGGGCTGGTCGATTTCGTCGCCCTCGGCTCCAGGGCGCCGGCGGATCTTCTCGCCGGCATTATCGCAGACGGCGGGACCGCCTTGCTCATCCTGCTCGCCATGGCCTTCGGCCTCATTGTCCCGAAATTCTTCATCGAGCGCGTGTGGCCGGGGTGAGCCGGCCTCAAGCCTCCTGCGTCAGGCTTGCATCCCGGATCGCGCAGGGCTCCGCTCGGCAGGCGACGCGCGCCGATCTCTCCTTGGCGACGACATCCAGACGGCAATGCTCATGCCTGCCGTCGGCGCAGCACTGCACCTCCTCGCATTCGATGCGCTTCTTCCCGGCCTCCGAGCCGAGCAGGAAGTGGAAGGCGCCCGCGAGGAAGCCCTCGAACATGTAGCAGACAGGGCGGTCGGTGCGGTCGGCCTGTTCGAGCGCAAAGATGGAATTGCGCAGGCTGAGGCTCGCCCGATGGACGGCAAGATCGAGCTTGTCGACGCTGAACTGGCCCCAGCCCCGTTGCGACAGGCGCTCGAAATAGAACCGGAAGGTAGCCTCCCGTTCCATGCCGTATTTGGCGGCCGTGGTCTCGCACCAATGCACCGCCGACTTGCGCGTCGCCGCGTGCAGGATGGCGCGGTAGGTCTGGAGCCCGAGGGCCTGCTCGACCGCGACATGGTTGTTCACCAGGAAATGCCTGGGAAGATAGACCATGGGCAGCCCGTCCGTGCGCCAGATGCCGCTGTCTTCGTCGACATCGATCGCGACCGCCGGATTGCCCATGGCGAGAACCCTCCTCAGGCCGCTTTCTTCTGGACCGAGACGGATTTCGACTGGTCCTTGTAGAGCTCGCCATCCTTCATGATCACCACAAGGTTCTCTTCGTGCACCATCATGTCGAGGTCCTTCAAGGGATCGCCGTTCACCAGCAGGATGTCGGCGATGAAGCCTTCCTTGATCATGCCGAGTTCGTCGCCGAGACCCATGACCTGGCCGCCGAGGCGCGTGCCGCACTGCAGCGCCTCGCTGGGCGAATAGCCGAGCAGGTCGACGAAATGCTTGAGGTCGCGGGCATTGGTGCCCTGGGGGGTCTGGGCAAAGCCGTAATCGCCGCCGATCAAGGCGCGCACGCCGCGCTTGCGCAGTTCGGTATAGACGGCGCGGCTGTCGTCGAGGATGCGCTGCATGCCGAACTTCACTGCCATCTCATGGGTGAAGCCCCAGGGCTCGCCCTCATAGAGCGTACCATAGATGATGCCGATGGCCGGGCCGACGAAGATGCGGTCCTTGGCCGATTCCAGCATGTCCAGCGCTTCTTCGTCGGCGGATTCGCAGTGATAGATCACGTCGACGCCACACTTCACCGCGCGCTTGACCGAATTGGCGGCGCGGGCATGGCAGTTGATCTTCTTGCCGAAATCGCGGGCCACGGAGACAGCCGTGCGGACCTCTTCCTCGCTCATCACGGTGAGGCCACCATGGGCCGCCGGGCTGAGATCATCGCCCGAGATGTTGATCTTGATGTTGTCGGCGCCCTCGCGGCAGCACAGGCGCACCGCCTTGGTGATCTCCTCGACGCCGTCGGCGATCATGCCGAAGCTCTCATGATACATATGCTGCTGGCGCTCGTCGCCGAGGCCGCCGGTCACGGTGATCTCGGGGCTGCCGGCGCGCAGGCGCGGTCCAGGCAGGCGGCCGGCATTGATCTCGTTGCGGATCACGATGTCGAGGCGCAGCTTCGAGGTGGCGGCGCTGTAGGCGCTGGTGAAACCGTGGTCGAGCAGCGTCTTGGCGTTGCGCATGGTGAGGAGCAGATGCTCTTCCGGCGGGATCAGGCCGAGATCGGAATCCTTCACCGCGCCGCCGAAGGAGATATGGGCGTGGCCCTCGACCAGGCCGGGCAGCAGGGTCATGCCGTTACAGTCGACGACGGTGGCGCCATCGCCCGAGAGCTGGTTTAGCGTGTGGGCGATCGTCTTGATGCGCCCTCCCTCGACCAGGACATCGCCGGGAAAGCTTTCGGCGCCCGTCGCGTCCCAGACCTTGGCATTGCGAAATAGGACTCTTGTCATGACCATTGCCCTCTGTGGTTTCGATCAATCATTGCTTGAAGAAAAGTTGCGGTCTCACGGAGACGCAACTTTCCATAACGCCTTGTCTTGACAACTATTTCTGGCCCGGGAGCCTATCGACTCCCTCGGGAAATGCACTAGAGCAAAGCGCGTTCAAGCGTGAACGCTTCTTTGCTCTCACTCTTCGTTTCGACGCGTCTTTGCGATTCTTGCCGATTCCGGCAAATCGCAAAACGCTTTAGTTCAAAGTCGGCTCGTGCGCGGGATCGTCGGCAATGTGGTTGGACAGGATGCCGACGCCCTCGAGCTCCACCTCGCAGACATCGCCATGCTTCATGAAGAGCTGCGGCTTGCGGGCCATGCCCACGCCCGATGGCGTGCCGCTGACGATGATGTCGCCCGGCAGCAGGGTGATCGCCTCGCTCAGGATCGAGATCAGGGAGGCGATGGAGAAGATCATGTCGTCGGTAGAGGCATCCTGCACGACCTGGCCGTTGAGGCGGGTCTGGATGTGCAGGCCCTTGCCGCCGGCGGGCAGCTCGTCGGCCGTGACGAAGACGGGGCCGAAGGAACCGGTACCGTCGAAATTCTTGCCCACCGTCCATTGCGGGGCGCGGGTCTGGAAGTCGCGGATGGAGGCGTCGTTGAAGACGGAATAGCCGGCGACATGGTCGAGGGCGCGGGCCTCGGGGATATGGCGGCCGGCCTTGCCGATCACCGCCACCATCTCGCCCTCATAGTCGAGCTGGATGGACACCGTGGGGCGGCGGATCGCCGCGCCATGGCCGATCAGGCTGGTGTTGAAGCGCGCGAAGATGGTCGGGTAGGTTGGCGGCGTGAAGCCGCTCTCCAGCGAATGGTCGACATAATTGAGGCCGACGCAGATGATCTTGCCCGGCGTGGGCAAAGGCGGCAGCCATTCCACCGCCTTGGGATCGATGCTCCGGCCAGCTTCCAGGCGCTTGCCCGCCGCCTGCAGCGCACCACCATCGGCCGTGAGCAATTGGGCGAGATGGCCAGGGAAGGCCGCGTCCGTCTCCGTCAGGCCACGGAGCTCTCCGCTCGGCAGTTCGATGGCAAGCCCTGCGCCGCCGGGCGACTTGTAAGCAGCAAAACGCACTGATCATCCTCCCTCGTGGACGACGAACCTTGTCTCGATATTATATATATGTCAACATAGAATATATTATTTTGCGAGTTTGATATCTGAGCCACATAATATATTCTACTGCGAGATTCCTCCGGTTAAGGTTCACAATGGTCCGGCCTGCTGCAGTCAATCTCACCCAAGGCGCATATGAGGCTCTGCGGGCCGATCTCCTGTCCTGCCGCATTCCCCCGGACAGCCGGTTGAAGGTGCAGGAGCTCTGCGAGCGGCTGTCTGTCAGCCTCGGCGCCATTCGCGAGGCCCTGTCGCGGCTGACCTCGGAAGGGCTGGTGATCGCCGAGCCGCAGCGCGGCTTCCGGGCGGCGCCCATCTCGGCAGAGGATTTGAAGGACCTCACCGGCGTGCGCATCCAGATCGAGAGCCTGTGCCTTCGCCGCGCCATCGAAGTGGGCGATGTGCGCTGGGAGGCCCGGCTGGTCGCGGCGCTGCATGAACTCTCGCGCACGCCCGAGCACACGCCGGATGATCCGACCCATTCGAGCGACGAGTGGGCCGCCGCCCATGCCGCTTTCCACCGGGCGCTGGTCGATGGTTGCGACAGCCCCTGGCTCCTGCGCCTGCGCAGCCAGCTCTACGACCAGAGCGAACGCTACCGCCGCTTCTCGGTCTCGCTGGCGCCGAACGCCCGCAACATCGCCCAGGAACACAGGGACATCGCCGAGGCCACGCTGGCGCGTGACGCGGACAAGGCCATCGCGCTCCTGAAGGCGCATCTGGGCGCGACGACGGATATCCTGCTCTCCGCGGAGCCGGACGAGGCGGCAGCGCCGAAATGGGACGTGAAGGCGGGGTGAGAGAAAACGTGTACCGGTTGGACGAGATGAGGCGCCGCAAACTGAAGCGCGGCAATTGTGCCCCCTCGCCCCGTTCTTATGGGGAGAGGATAGAGGTGAGGGGCTACGCCACCTGTCGGGAATAGTCATGCGCACTATTGATTTGCCAAAGCATACCCAAGCCCAACGTTTGCGCAGGAGTGCACCCAAAGCGGAGAGATTGCTGTGGTCGCGACTGAAAAACCGTACGCTCGGTGGATACAAATTCGTTCGACAGGAAGTGGTCGGGCCGTACTTCCCGGACTTCGTCTGTCGTGATCGGATGTTCATAGTGGAGGTCGATGGTGCAACGCATTCGACCGATGCCGAGAAGGCCAAAGACGTCGCACGGGAACGTTTCCTGAGAGCCGAGGGCTATCGCGTCATCCGTGTACAGAATGCCGATGTCTACGAGAACCTCGACGGCGTCTGTGAGTATATCCTGATGATGCTCGAAGAGCGGGACACCTTGTAAGGTCGCGCCGCCCCTCACCTCTATCCTCTCCCCGTAAGAACGGGGCGAGGGGACTTCGAGGGCACGCCCCATCCTTCCCCGCCTCATCTCGCCCAGCCGTTCACACCCCCATCCACCGCCGGGCGATCTCCGTGTAGAACTCCACGGCCTCGCCGATCCTCGGAACCAGGCAATATTCGTCGGTCTTGTGGGCCATGCTCGCTTCGCCGGGCCCCATCACCAGGGTCGGGACGCCGCCGAGCGCCGGCGCCAGCACCGAGGCGTCCGTGAAGAAGGCGGCGCCTTTGGGGTCGACGATGGCGCCGGTGTGGCGTTCATAGAGATCGAAGACGCCGCTGATCCACTCGTTCTGGGGATCGCTGGCCACGGCGTCGACATCGACGATGCGGGAGAGGGTGGCGCCTTCCCCAAGCGCCGCGCCCACGTCATCGCAAATGATCTCGTTGGACTGGCCTGGCACCGTGCGGATGTCGATCTGGACCTCGGCGAGGTCAGGCACCGAATTGACGTTGAGCCCGCCATGCATGGAGCCAACACTAAGGCTGGGCGCGCCCAGATGGTGGTGGCGGTACGGGCCGAAATCATGGCCGGCGACGCGCAGCACGCCGCGCGCCGCCTTGTAGACGGCGTTGTCGCCGAGTTCCGGCATCGAGCCATGCGCTGTCCGGCCCGTAAAGCTCGCCTTGAGCCAGAGCGCCCCCTTATGGCCGATCAGCGGATAGTTGCCGGTGGGCTCGCCCACCACCAGGGCACCAGCGCGGGGCAGCACGCCGGGCAGGCCGGCGAGGTAGCGCGCGCCTTCGCAGCCTGTCTCCTCGCCTGCGGTGAAGACGAGGAGCAGCCCCGCGCGCCGGCCAGGCAGGCGCGCCAGCGCGATGGCCATGGCGGTGATCGCCGCCACGCCGCTCTTCATGTCGCTCGAGCCACGGCCATAGAGCCGGTCGCCCTCGATCTCTGCCGCGAAGGGGTCGACGCGCCAGGGGGTGAGCCCGAGCGGCACGGTGTCGAGATGGCCGGTGAAGCAGATCGGGTCTGACCCGGCCGGGCCGTCGAGCCGCGCCACCAGGCAGGCGCGCCCCGCGCCGAAGCTGTGGCTTTCGACCGTGAGGCCCGCCGCTTCCAGCAGGCCCGCCAGCAGCACTGCACAGGGCTCCTCGTCGCCCGGTGGGTTGATCAAGCGCAAGCGCACGAGATCCCGCGTCAGGGCGACAGCGCGATCGGCAGGCGAGGTCATGGCGGGGCTCAAAATCGTATCCGCTTACCTATTGCAGAGAGAAGGCGCAGGTCATCCTTCCCCGACTGCGGGGAAGGTGGCGCGAAGCGCCGGAAGGGGTAGGGCGGCGTCTGCCTGTCCCGAAATCGGCTCAGTTGCGTCGCTCTCCCCCTTCCGTCACCGCTGCGCGGCGACACCTTCCCCAAAGTCGGGGAAGGATTAGCGCGCCCTTCCGACTATGCGCTCGCCTATTGGCGCAGGTCCGTCCAGATCCGGTCATAGGCACGCGTCGCCTTCTCCTCGCAAGCCGGCGCGAAGGTGATCTTCAGGTCGGCGGGCGGGTTGAATTCCGGCGAATTGCCGAGATCCGGCGACAGATATTTGTTCGAGCCGGCGATGGCGCTCTGATAGCCCGTCGACTTCTGCTGGAGGGCGATGTTCTCCGGGTCCATCAGGAAGTTGAGGAAGGCCTTGGCGTTGTCGAGGTCGGGCGCCGAGGTTGGCACCGCGACATTGTCCATCCAGCCGACCACGCCTTCCTTCGGATAGACATATTTGACGGTGGCCTTCTGCTGGCGCGTCGCTAGCGCCTTGCCCGACCATTGCTCATGCATCACCGTCTCGCCCGCCACCTGACGCTCGACGATGCCGTCGGAATTATAGACCTTCACGAAGGGCTTCTGGGCCTGAAGCAGGGCGTTGAGGGCCTTGAGGTCATCGGGATTGGTGTTGCATTGCGGCTTGCCCATATAGACCAGCGCAAGCGACATCACTTCGCTCGGCGAGCCGAACATGCCGACCTTGCCTTTCAGCTCCGGTGGCGGCTCGAACAACGGCTTCAGGCTGTCGGTCGGGCCGTTATAGACGGCGGTGTCGACGGAATAGGAGGTCGTGCCCCACATCCAGGGCACGGTGTATTTCGCATCGGGATCCCAGGGCCGGTTGCGCCATTTCGGATCCATGTTCTTGAAATTGGGCATGGAGGCCGCATCGACGGCTTGGAAAAGGCCCTGCTTGACGAAGATCGGCACGAAATCATTGCTGATGATCATGACATCGTAGCCCGCGGCTCCGGAACTGAGCTTGGCCAACGCCGTCTCATTGGAATCATAGGTGTCGATGGTGACCTTGATCCCCGTCTCCTTCTCGAACTTCTTGACGAGCTCGTCCGAGGTGTAGTCGGTCCAATTGTAGATGTGCAATTCGCCCGATGCCGCGGCAGCGGGCAGGGCGCCCGTGGTGAAGCTCGCGGCGGCAAGCAAGCCGCCGAGAAGGCCGGCCTTCCAGATCTGCATGGTCATTCTCCTCTGGTCCCGTTCAGTCTTTTAGTGTGAAGCCCCCCGCCGGCGCCCCAGCAGCAGAGCGACGGAGACGAAGATCAGTGAAATCACGAGCAGGATGGTGGAGATGGCGTTGACCTCGGGTGTCACGCCCAGGCGCATCATGCCGTAGACATAGACCGGCAGCGTGGTCGAGCCGGCGCTCGACACCATCATGCTGATGAGGAAATCGTCGAGCGACACCACGAAGGCCATGATCGCCCCGGCCGAGATGGCCGGGGCCAGCAAGGGCAGCGTCACCCGGCGGAACAGCACCAGTTCGGGCGCATAGAGATCGCGCCCCGCCTCCTCGAAAGTGCCGCTCATGTCGCGCAGCCGCGCCTGGATCGGCAGCAGCGCAAAGGGGATGCAGAAGACGGTGTGGGCGATGATCAGGTTGACCAGCCCGTTATGCATGCCGAGCGCCGAGAAGAAGATCAGCGTGGTGATGGCGACGATGATCTCCGGCACGATCAGCGGCAGCGCGATCATCGAGGTGACGATGCCGCGCCCGAAAGCGAAGCGTCCGCGTTCGAGCGCCAGCGCCCCGCAGACCGCGATCAGGGTAGAGGCGATGGTGGCGGCGACGGCAACGATCAGGCTGTTCAGCGCCGCGCCGCGAATGTCGCCATTGTGGGCCACCGCCACGAACCATTGCAGACTGAAGCCGCCCCAGATCGTCACCAGGCGGCTGGCGTTGAAGGCATAGATGACGAGGATCAGCAGCGGCGCGTAGAGAAAGGCGAGGATCGCCACCGTGATCGGCAACAGGCCTCTCGTATGCCGCCAGTCGAAGGCCTTGGCCTTGCTTCTGGCTCGGCCCCCGGCTTGGCTCGCGACTCGGCTCATGGCTTCGGTCATGATCGGACCTCCGCTGGATTCCTGCGGGCCCGGATGAGAAAGATGATCAGGATGGCCGCGGTGATGATGGTCGAAAGCGCCGCGCCGAAGGGCCAGTTGCGCGAGGAGGTGAACTGCATCTGGATGAGGCTGCCGATCAGCAGCTTCTTGCCGCCGCCGAGTAGGTCGGGCGCCAGGAAGGAGCCGAGCGCTGGTGCGAACACCAAGGTAGCCCCCGCCAGAGCGCCGGGCCTGGCGAGCGGCCAGATCACCCGACGATAGACCTCGAACTTGCTGGCGTAGAGATCGTGTGCCGCCTCGATCAGGCGCGGATCGATGCGCTCCAGGGTGGAATAGATCGGCAGCACCATGAAGGGCAGGAAGGTGTAGACGAGGCCGAGCAGGATCGAGCCGTCATTGTAGAGCAACGGCAGGGACTGGCCGGTGAGGCCGGTGGCGCGCAGCAGGTTGTTGACGAGGCCCTCGTCCCGGAGGATCAGGATCCAGCAATAGGTGCGGATCAGCGTGTTGATCCAGAAGGGCAGCGTGACCAGGAACAGGAGGAGGCGTCGGCGCTGCTCGTCCTGGCAGACGATGTACCAGCCGACCGGCAGGCTCAGCACCAGGCAGATCAGCGTGGTGACGGCGGCCAGATAGATCGAGCGCGCGATGATGATGAGATAGCTGGAGGTATAGACCAGGCTGTCGTCGAAATCGCGCTGGAACAGGAACTGGATGTAGGCGTCGAAAGTCGCTGGCCCGGTCACGCCGCCATAGGGATTGGCGGTCATGAAGGAATAGCCGACGGCGAGGCAGAGCGGCAGCACCATGAAGATGCCGATGACCAGGACGGCCGGGGCGATGAGGAGGAGCGTGCGGTTCATGCGCGTCATCCTCCCGCTCAGTTCAGCAATTCGCGTTCGACGGTATCGGGCCAGTCGATGACGACATCCTCCCCCTCCGCGAGAGGTGCAGCCGCCTCGCGGGTTCGGGTGCGCAGCCGGCTGCCGTCGGGCAGGGCGACCTCATAGAGCGTGTCGAGGCCGAGGAAGGTGACGGAGGCGATCTCGCCCTTGACGCGGCCAGGCCTGCCCTCGATGGCGGGTGTGATGGCGATCTGCTCCGGCCGGACCGAGACGGTGACATCGGGGTTCCGCCCCAGGATCGCACCCGGCAGCAGGTTGGATTCGCCGATGAAGTCGGCGACGAAGCGGCTGCTGGGATTGTGGTAGATCTCCCGGGGCTCGCCGACCTGCAGGATATTGCCGCCTCGCATCACGGCGATGCGGTCCGACATGGCGAGCGCTTCCTCCTGGTCATGCGTCACCAGCACGAAGGTGATGCCTGTCTCCTGCTGCAGGCGCTTGAGCTCGCTCTGCATCTCCTTGCGCAGCTTGAGGTCGAGAGCCGAAAGCGGCTCGTCGAGCAGCATGACCCGCGGTTTCGGAGCGAGCGCCCGCGCCAGGGCGACGCGCTGCTGCTGGCCGCCGGAGAGCTGGCTCGGGCGGCGCTCGGCAAAGCCGCCAAGCCGGACCATGTCGAGCGCCTCGGCGACACGGGTCTTGATCGAGGCTGCCGGCACCTTGAGCATCTGCAGGCCGAAGGCGACGTTCTCAGCCACGCTCATATGCGGGAACAAGGCGTAGTTCTGGAACACGGTGTTGACGGGCCGCTTCTGTGGCGGCAGGGCGGCCACATCGAGCCCGGCGATGGCGATGGCCCCGGTCGTCGCGGTTTCGAAGCCGGCGATCAGGCGCAGCAAGGTGGTCTTGCCGCAGCCCGAGGGGCCGAGCAGCGTGAAGAATTCGTTGCCATGGATGGTCAGGTCGACGGTGTTGAGCGCCTTGACCATGCCGAGATCCCTCGTGGGGAAGGATTTCGACACGCCGCGGACATCGATCATCACCTCACGCAAGGCGGCCTTGGCGTTGCGGCTGGCTTCCAACATGCGGAGGGCTTCCTGCATCCGACACCGATGCGGGAAGCTTCTCACCTGGATTATATATGTCAATAAAAAATATATTATTTTAGGATAATAATCCCATTGACCATATAATATATCAGGCCGTGCGACCATGGATCTGCGATACGCAATCCCAGCCGAGGGCGCTTCTCGGCGACTGACAAGGCGCGAGTTTGGAATGGCGGTCTCTGACCGCTACTCTTGGAACCGAAGTGTCATGTAAGAAAGGAAGGTGGCAGTCGGAGACTGCCACTCCGTGTTTAGCGCGTTTCCCGCTCAAAGTCGGGGCCTATGCGCCTTGGACCCAAGCTCAGCAGAAATCAGCGGCCGGGCGTGCCTCAGCCCTCCATGCCCAGCGCCTGGAGGTAGAGTTCGAGGATGGCGTCTTCCTCGGCGCGCTCCGCGGCGGGTTTCCTGCGCAGCGACACGATCTTGCGAAGGATGGCGACATCGAAGCCGTTGGCCTTCGCCTCGCCATAGACTTCCTTGATGTCGTCGGCGATCGCCTTCTTGTCCTCTTCGAGGCGCTCGATGCGCTCGATGATCGATTTCAGCTGGTCGGCGGCGACCGAGGTTGCGTCCGTCATGTCTTACTCCTGAGAAATTTGGGCGCGATGTGGCTGAAAAAGCCGAGTCGGGTCAAGTGCCCGTGCGCGTTCCCCAATGTTCTATGCGCCTGATGGCGGGGTCGATGATGAGGGGCGACAGCACATAGGCGATGCGCAAGGCCCAGTCCTCGGCGCCTTCCTGTGTGTCGATCAGGTCCTGCCTCACCTCGATGAGGGCGTTGGGCAGGCCGCGCAGCGTGGCGTGCTGGTAGAGCGTGTCGCCTTCCAGCGCCCCGTCATAGGGTTCGTTGTCTCCGACGACCAGGGAGGCATCCTTGGCGAAGGCCTCGATCATCGGCCTCGCGACGCGCGGATCCTTGTCCCATAGCAGCGTCACATGCCAAGGCCGGGGCACGCCGCGCCAGACCGGCGTGAAGGAGTGCACGGCGAAGATCACCGGCACGATGCCACGCTCCAGCCGGGCGTTGACGAGATCGGCGATCGCCTTGTGATAGGGCCGGTAGAAGCGCTCGATGCGGCTGACGATCTCGTCATGGCCGATGCGGGCATTGCCCGGCACCAGAGCGCCGTCGGACAGGCGCATCACCAGGGTCGGGTCGTCGGCGCCGCGATTGGGGTCGATCAGCAGCCGCGAATAACGGGTGAGCACCGCCGGGGCCCGCAGGTGAGCGGAGAGCGCGTGGGTGATGGTGCGTGCGCCGATGTCGTAGCCGATATGGCGCTCGAGCTGGGCGGGCGGCAGGCCGAGCGTGCCATATTCTTCCGGCAAGGCGTTGGAGGCGTGGTCGCACAGGAGAATCAGGCCGGATTCGGGATGGCCATCCAGCGTTTCGATAGGCGGAAAATCGGACTGCACGGAATCACTGACATTGTGGGATCGAGCACGGCAGCATAAAGACGTGCCCTCACTCAGTATAGTTCGCATCGGACATCGCAATGAGCACTGCCGCGCAACCGGCGAGCCCCGCACGCAATGCCTTCTGGCCCGCCTTCGCTGCCTTGCTCGGTGGCGCCATGGCGATGGGGATCTCGCCGATCTTCGTGCGTCTGTCCGATGTCGGCCCCTTCGCCAGCGCCTTCTACCGCGTCTTCCTCGCTTTGCCGGTGCTCTATGCCTGGATGCGGCTGGAGGAGCGACAAGCCGGTACGCCCGATACCGGTCCCGCCTTCTCGCTGCCGGTGATCGCCACCGCCCTCGCTTTTGCCGCGGACCTCTTCTTCTGGCATCTCGCCATCGCCAAGACCACGGTCGCCAACGCCACCTTCTTCGCCACCACGGCGCCCGTCTGGGTGGTGATCTTTGGCTGGCTGTTCTTCCGACGAAAGGCGAGCCGCGGCGCCCTAGTCGGCCTCAGCCTCTGCCTGCTCGGTGGCCTGGCGCTGGTCGGCCAGTCCTTCGCCTTCGCGCCCGGCCACCTCATCGGTGACGGTTTCGCCGAGGCGACCGCGGTGTTCTTTGGTCTCTATTTCCTGGCGGTGGAAAAGGCACGGCTGCGCCACCGGGCCGCGCGTCTCACCTTCTCCATGTCCGTTCTCACCGCCGCGATCCTGGCGCTGGTGGCGCTGTGGGCCACCTACAGTCTCGGCCAGCGCTTCCTGCCCTCGAGCGCTCTCGGCTGGCTTACTCTGTTCGCGCTCGCCTGGGTCAGCCATGCCGGTGGCCAGGGCCTGTTGTCGGTGGCGCTGGGCTCGCTGCCGGTGGTGTTCTCCTCGCTGGTGATCTTCCTGGAGGCGGTGGCGGCCGCGGCGCTCGGCTGGCTCATCCTGGGCGAAGCCGTCTCGCCGCTGCAGACGCTGGGCGGCCTCGTCATCATCGCCGGCATCTGGATCGCACGGCCGCGGACGGCGTAAGCATACGCCGTTTTGCCGCCTTTCTTGCGCCCGAACGAATCTGTAATGATGGCAGCCCCAAGGTCGAATCGCTCCGGATGAAACGCTTTACTGCCCGCCTCTTGCCTGTGGTTGCTGCCATTTGCCTGGCGCCCTTCCTGGTCACTAGCCCCGCCTGGGCCGATTTTCGCCTTTGCAACAACACGTCGAGCCGTGTGGGGGTGGCCGTCGGCTACAAGGACAAGCAGGGCTGGCTGACGGAGGGATGGTGGAACGTGGCGGCGCGCAGCTGCGAATCCATCCTCAAGGGCTCGCTGGCCTCGCGCTATTACTATGTCTATGCGGTCGACTACGACCAGGGCGGCGAATGGAGCGGCAGTGCCTTCATGTGCACCCGCGACAAGGAATTCACCATCCGCGGCTTCGAGAACTGCCTGGCGCGCGGCTATGACCGCACCGGTTATTTCGAGATCGACACCGGCGAGCAGAAAGCCTGGACGGTGCAGCTCTCCGAACAGGCCCAAAACGGGGCCAGGCCGAAATCGGATGCGCCCGCCGATACACCGCCCGCACCCGACGGACCCGCGGCGCAGCCGGCAACACCCGCTCCCACGGTGACGCCGGCGCCTGCCACACCGGTGACCCCTGCCACACCCGTTCCAGCTTCACCAGCCGCGCCGGCGCCGCAGACGCCGACTCCCGCTCCGGAAAAGCCCCCTGCCCCTCCCGGAGCGTCACCTCAAGCGAATTAGCGCCAGGCCGTGACTTTTATGTCACGTTTCTGGCGTGAAAATGAGGTTAGAGTTCGAACTCACCCTTGTGGGTGCGTTGCCTTGCGGCGGCGACATCCGCACAAAATGCCCCAGGCGTTTTGCGATTTGACGGACCCGTCGAATCGCAAACACGCGTCAAAATAAAGAAGTAAGGCAAGATGCGTTTCCGCCTAGACGCGCTTTGCTTTAGGAAAAGAGAGAAGTAGCCGCATGCGACGCCAGCGAAAAGTCAAGATACTCGCCACCCTAGGGCCTGCTTCCGCGTCGCGGGAAATGATCGCCAAGCTTTTCCGCGCCGGCGCCGACCTGTTTCGCATCAATATGAGCCACACTTCGCATGACCGCATGCGGGAGATGGTGGGCCTGATCCGCGATGTGGAGAAGGAGTTCGGCCGCCCCATCGGCATCCTCGTCGACCTGCAGGGACCGAAGCTGCGCATCGGCGAGTTCGCCGAGGGCGCGGTTCAGCTCGTCAACGGCGCAAGCTTCGTGCTCGACTCCGATCCGACGCCCGGCACGGTCGAGCGTGTCTATCTGCCTCACCCCGAGATCCTCTCGGCCCTGCGCCCCGGCCATACGCTGCTGCTCGACGACGGCAAGGTCCGCCTGAAGACCACGGAGGCCACCGGTAATCGCGCGGTGACGCAAGTCATCGTCGGCGGCAAGATGTCGAACCGCAAGGGCGTCTCGCTGCCCGACACCGAGATTCCCGTCTCGGCCATGACGCCGAAGGACCATGCCGATCTCGAAGCCGCCCTGCCGGCGAATATCGACATCATCGCGCTGTCCTTCGTACAGCGGCCGGAGGATGTCCACGAGGTGCGCGACATCGTGCGTGGCCGTGCCCTGGTGATGTCGAAGATCGAAAAGCCCCAGGCGATCCAGCGCCTCGACGAGATCATAGCGGCCTCCGACGCGCTCATGGTGGCGCGCGGCGATCTCGGCGTCGAGCTGCCGCTCGAAATGGTGCCGGGCCTGCAGAAGCGCATCGTGCGCGGCGCCCGTCGCCTCGGCCGCCCGGTGGTGGTGGCCACGCAGATGCTGGAATCGATGATCGCCTCGCCCGTGCCGACCCGCGCCGAGGTCTCCGACGTGGCGACAGCCGTCTATGAAGGCGCAGACGCGGTGATGCTCTCGGCCGAAAGCGCCTCGGGCGAGTTCCCGATTGAGGCGGTCTCGACCATGAACCGCATCGCCGAGGAGGTGGAGCGCGATCCACTTCACCGCACCATCATCAATGCCCAGCGCAACGAGCCCGAGCAGACCGGCGCCGACGCCATCGCCGCCGCCGCGCGCACGGTATCGGAGACGCTCGACATCGCCGCCCTCATCGCCTGGACGGCCTCGGGCTCGACGGGCCTGCGCATCGCGCGCGAGCGTGCCGAGAAGCCGCTGCTGGCGCTTACGCCGAATGTCTCGACGGCCCGTCGCCTTGCTTTGGTCTGGGGCGTCCACGCCGTGCTCACCGACGATGCGCGCGATGAGCAGGACATGGTCCACCGCGCCTGCCGCCACGCCTCGCGCGACGGCTTCGCCCAGCCCGGCCAGCGCGTGCTGATCATGGCCGGCATTCCCTTCGGCACCCCCGGCGCCACCAACATGGTGCGCATCGCCGTGGTGGAAGGCGAGGACGCCGAAGGCGCCTGAGACCTGTCTTCACAATTCCATTCGGCAAAGGCGCGGTGCTTTCATCGCGCCTTTTTATTTGCCGGCAAATTAGATGACTCCGATATCAATTTGCCACTTTCTACCTTTCCCGACATAGTTTCTCGCTATTTCAGGCGTCGGGCAGATGGCAACCGATCTTCGCTAAGCTGGCTCGTTCGCTATGTTGTCGGCAAAATGCCTCCCTGGGCCCATAGTGAATAGCCGGCAAATAATATCGTCTCGCGATATCGTGTGGCGGTTCAACATGCACTGGCGCAGGCGTCCTGAACCTCGGCAGTCGGTTCCTTATTCCGCGGCCTTGCGCAGTCCATCCTGCTCCAATTCCTCGGCCTCGCCGGCCACGCACTCGATTTCCGCGAGGACCTGATCCCTGGCGACATAATGGATCTGGTGTCCCACGCCGGGGATCAGGACCAGCCGCGACCCCGCGACCTGGCTGTGCAGCGCCTCGGAATGGAAGGCGGTCGAGACGACGTGGTCGTCGGGATCGGCGACGATCGCCGTCGGTACCTCGATCTCGCCATAGCGCTTGCACTGAACCTCGAGGAAGGATTTGAGGATGGCGACGTCCTGGCCGTTCCAGCGGAATTCCTTCGGCCGGAGCACGAGGGCGGCGCTGGTGCGGCCGACATAATCGGCCGGCCCGGTGCCGGGAATGAAAGCCTCCGCGACGGATTTCTGCAGACCCCAACTGCCCACCGGCGTCATCACCGTATGGACGAAGATACGTCCCAGGACCGGCATGGCCGAGAGGCGGTAATACCACAATATGCCACCGGGCCAGGGATGGGTGGCGCCGGACAGCACCACCAGGCCGGCAACCTTGTCCTTGTGTTCCAGGGCGAAGTTGACGGCCAGCGAGCCGGCGAGCGAATGGCCCACCACGATGAAGCGATCGACGCTACGCTGCTTCAGGGCCTGCGCGATCAGCTTGACCTGTTCGGCAGGCGAGGCATCGAGCCGTCCGCCGGGCCGGTCGCTCCAACCATGGCCCGGCCGGTCCGGCACGATCACGCGCCGGCGGCAGGACAATTCCTCGCCCAGGCCATAGACCATGTCGCGCGCATTGGAAGTCGCGCCATGCAACAGCACCACCGGCAGACGCCCGTCGCCATGGCCGACGCCGAGATCGAACAGATGCACGCGCCCGCCCTCGACGGGTTCGAAGACCCCTTCGGGTGGGTTCTCCTTGGCAATGCGAGCCGCAATGATACGGGTAGCCTGGATGGCGCCAAGCACATGGGCGATCACAAGGACGAGAAGAAAGAGCAGAAAGACGGTCAATCAGGGCCTTCGGGGAATCCGGGTTCGCAGGCCGACCGCCCGCGCTTCGTCCCCAAACGTAATCGGTTTGACGAGACGCTGGAAGCCCATTCCTGGGATCGCGGCAGGCATCCTTGCCTATGGGCGCTAACTTTGCTGGGTGAGGCGGGGCGTGAAATGGCAATCTCTGATCGCCATTCCTGAAAACCAGGCGTCTTATGCCGAGGAAAGATGGCAGTCAGAGACTGCCACTCCGTGTTTGGCGCGCCCCACCAGCAAAGTCTGCGCCGATAGGATGCCCGCGATCCCAGGAAACCCTCAGATATCCCGCCCCTCGACGTCGGTCTTCAATTCGTCGAAGACTTTCTGCGCGCCCGGGATCTGCGGGTTGATCTCCAGCGCCTTCTTCAGCGCCTCATAGGCATGTTTCTTGTCGCCCATGTCGGCCAGCATCATGCCAAGCCCGCTCCAGGCGCCGTATTCGCGCGGATTGCGCCGCAGGGTCTCGGCGATGTCGGCGATTGAGCGCACATAGTCCTTCTGCATGAAATAGGCGGTGGCGCGCTTGTTCCAGGCCTCCGCGTAATCGGGCTTGAGGTGGATGATGGCGCTGAGGATCTTGATCGCCTTGCCGGTGTTCGAGGCCTGGATGGCGGTGAGCGCGCGGTCCATCAAGAGATCGGTGGTATCGCTGCCGGATTTCAGCTCCATCCGCTCGATCTGCAGCGCGATGTTGCGCGCCTCCGTCTCCGACTGCGCCTTGCCGAGCCGCTCATAGAGATGGTCGAGCGTCGGCGCCGCCGCCGGCTGGTCCTGCGCCAGCGCAGCCGCGGGGCTAGCAAGCAGCCCCATCAAGGCGAGAATCGCGATCTTCATGAGCGCCAGTGTGCCGGCCGATTGTGGCGATTTCAAACCAAAAAACCCGGTCACGTCACCGTGACCGGGCTTTGAAAATGCGGCAAGCCGGAGAAGGCTCAGCCCTGGCGGGCCTTGTAGCGCTTCTGGGTCTTGTTGATGATGTAGACGCGGCCCTTGCGACGGACCAGCTGGTTGTCGCGATGGCGACCGCGCAGCGACTTGAGCGAGTTGCGGATCTTCATGGTTCTCGTGCCTCAGCTTGGAGCACGCGATGAACCGCAGGAGCTCCCAAATTCGAAAGATGCGGGGTTCTAGCTGCGAGGCAGCGGGATGTCAACGGCCTGGGTGCCGGCTGATCGGCTATCCGAACGGAAAGCGACATGGTATAGGGCATAGCATGAGCGACGAACCTGATAGCCTGATCCTGAAAATGCTTCGCGGTATCCGCGATGATCTTGCGCGCGTGGACGGCAAGATCGACGATACGAAGAACGAGTTGAAATCCGAAGTCGCCGATGTAAGGGCGGAATTGAAGTCCGATATTCGTTCCCTTCGTGCGGATGTCGCCTCGGATCTTCTGGTGACGCGCAAGGAAACGAGCGAGCAGATCGTCGGCCTACGTCGGGCGGTGATGGAATACCACACCTCCGTCATCGGCCACGGCGTTATCATCAGCGAGCTAGAAGCGCGGGTGCGCCGCATGGAGCAGCATCTGAAGCTGCCGCCGCTCGACACGCACTAAAGCAAAATGCACAAGCACCACCGGGTTTCCAGTCTAAAGCTTTGGAACCGGAAGCATTTTGCGATTCTTGGTGATTCCATCCGAAGGTAAAATTCACTAAGGCGACATCAGCGCCTGCAGCGCCTTGAGATCGCGCTTCACCCAGTCGATATCGGCCTGGAACTTCTCGTCCTTCATGCCGGGCTGGCGGAACAGCGTCAGGATCACCTCGGCGCCTTCGCCATTCCCGATCACCCGCACCGGAATGTAGACCTCAGGCCCGCTGCCGGTGTCGACAAAATGGTCCATCACGCCGAAAACGTTATAATCGGTGAAACGGATCCACACCGCGCCCTCCGGCCCCTGCGCTCGCCAGCGTTCGCCCTCGCGCTGCAGGGAGGGCTGGCTGAGGCCCGAGGCCCATTTGGGGAAGAAGTCCGGCCGCCAGATCGCGTCATAGAGTTCGCGCCAGGGCCTGTCGATGGCAATGCCGAGTGTGAGAGCTTCCAGCATGTCCGTTCTCCGTTTGGATCGGTGAACTCCGATACGATGGAACCTTAGTTAGACGTTCGAGATTCGCGACCTCTCCCGTGTGGGCCGGACCGCCGGGAAATGCCGACTGACGGTTCCCCACCGAAGGGATGATGCTTTCGTGCAAGCCGTCAAGAGCGGCACGCCGCCCCTATGCCGCCGCCCTATCATTGGCTATGACTGGCGCTGCGGACAGGGAGACCAGCATGGCCGACTACAAGCTCTATGCCTTCGGCGAATCTGGCAATTGCTACAAGGTGGCCATGATGCTGGCTCTCACCGGAACGGAATGGGAGCGCTTGCCGGTCGACTATTTCAACGGCGAGACCCGAGGCGAGGCTTTCCGGGCCATCAACGAGATGGGCGAGGCGCCGGTCCTGCTGCACAAGGGCAAGGTGCTCAGCCAGTCCGGCGTCATTCTCGACTATCTGGCGGCTCAGACCGGCCGTTTCGGGCCCGAGAATGAGGATGAGCGGCGCGAGATCCTGCGCTGGATGCTGTTCGACAACCACAAATTCACCTCCTACTACGCGACGCTGCGCTTCCTGGTGGGCCTGCAGAAGAGCGGCGAGAGCCCGGTCACCGAATTCCTGCGCGGGCGGGCCAAGGCTGCCTTCGGCATCGTCGACAAGCATCTGGCCGCGAGCGCGTTCCTGGTCGGCAATCGCCTGACCATCGCGGACCTCTCCCTCGCTGGCTACATCTTCTTCGATGAGGAGACCGGCATCGATCTCGCCGATTATCCCAACATCCTCGCCTGGCGCGCCCGCATCGCCGCTATGCCCGGCTGGAAGGCACCCTATAACATGGTGCCCCACGCGCCCAAGGCGAGAGGCTGATCTTGCACGCGCCTGCCCCGACCTCCCTGCTCGAACGCTATCTCGCCCTTGTCGCGTCCGGCGGGTTGGAGCGTGACAAGGCGCAGGAGGCGGTGCTCGCCCGCCTGCAGGTCCTGCTCGACCGGCTCGGCGAGGGGGCGCCGGCCGCAAAATCCGGCATGTTCAGCCGCCTTTTCGGACGTGCCAAGCCGCCGGAGCGGCCAAAGGGACTCTATATCTGGGGCGAGGTCGGACGCGGCAAGACCATGCTGATGGATCTCTTCAACGCGGCCGTGCCGGCGCGCTTTTCCCATCGGCGCGTGCATTTCAACGCCTTCATGAACGATGTGCATGAGCGCATCTTCCGCTATCGCAACGAAGTGCGCGCCGGACGCATCAAGGGCGACGATCCGATCGGCCCCGTCGCCCAGGTGCTGGCGGACGAGGCGAGCTTGCTCTGCTTCGACGAGTTCTCGGTCACCGACATCGCCGATGCTATGATTCTCGGGCGCCTGTTCACGCATCTCTTCGAGCGCGGCGTCACCGTGGTGGCCACCTCCAATGTGGTGCCGGACCGGCTCTATGAAGGCGGGCTCAACCGCGCGCTCTTCCTGCCCTTCGTCGACCTGCTGCAGCAGCATATGGATGTGGTGAAGCTGGAGGCGCGCACCGATTACCGGCTGGAGAAGCTTTCGGGCGGCGAGACCTACATCACCGGCAGCGGCCCTCAGGTGCGGGCCAGGATGGATGACGCCTTCGAGCGCCTCACCGGCCAGCGCGAGGGTGAGCGGGTGGTGCTCGCCGTCAAGGGCCGGGAGCTCGTCGTGCCGCAGGCGGCGATGGGCGTCGCCCGTTTCTCCTTCGACGAACTCTGCAACCAGCCCCGGGGCGCGGCCGACTTTCTCGCCCTGGCCGAGCACTTTCATACGCTGGTGCTTGACGATGTGCCCGTCATCGCTCAGGCGCAGCGCAACGAGGCCAAGCGCTTCATCCTGCTGATCGACTGTCTGTACGATCGTGGCGTCAAGCTGGTGGTCTCGGCGGCGGCCGAACCCGGCGGACTCTACCCCTATCAGGAGGGGCGCGAGGCCTTCGAATTCCAGCGCACGGAATCGCGTCTGATCGAGATGCGCTCCGAGGCCTATCTGGCGCAGCCGCACCAGGCGCCGCCCAAATCCTCCCTGGTCGACACCTAAAGCGTTTTGCGATTTGACGGCATCGGCAAGAATCGCAAAGACGCGTCGAAACAAAGAGTTAGAGCAAAGCAGCGTTTGCGCCTGAACGCGCTTTGCTCTAGGCGTGTGTTCCACCTTCGGATTGAATCACCCTGAATCGCAAAATGCTTTAATGCCGATGAGCGACACTCGAATGCCAATTCTACCTGAACGCATTTTGCTTTAGACCATGGGCAAGGCGGAACCCACCGGCGCAAGGCTGCTCGACATCGCCACCGATCATGTGCGCAAGCATGGGCTGGAACGCACCTCGGTGGTGGCGGTGGCGCGCGAGGCGCAGGTGAGCCACGCGGCGGTCTATCGCTATTTCGCCTCGAAGGACGCCCTCATCGACGCCATCACCGCCGATTGGCACAAGGCCGTGGAGACGCAGCTCGCCGTGGTCGCCGACGCGCCGGATCCGGCCGACGACAAGCTCGAGCGCATGATGCTGCTGCTCGCCCGGCTCTATCGCGAGCGGCTCGACCATGAGCCCAATCTTTACGCCGCCTGGCTCTCGGCCATCGGCGAGAACAGGGCTGTGGTCCGCAAGCATCGCCGCCGCATCCGTACCCTGATCGAGCGGGTGGTGGAGGAGGGGCGCTCCATCGAGCTCTTCCGCGCCCGCTCGAACGAGAGGCTGATCGCCTTCCTCGCCGATGCGCTGCACCGCTTCACCGAGCCCGTCGCCATCCACGCCGACCGCGACGCCAATCGTCACGAACTCGACCAGCGCCTGGCCCGTCTCCTGCGTGTGGTCATCCGCGCCATGGTGGCGGGCAGCGTGTAGCGGGTGTGCCGGCCTCCAGGTCGGTACTTCTTCCCACCGCACAAAGAAGCACCGTTGGCGGTTCCATGCCGATCTGGAGATCGGCACACAAGGACGGCGTACCCGCCGGCACACCGCCCATGCTCCGAACGCTGCCATGTGCGTTTGCCAACACCGCCCGTTAATTCTTTTGCGGCACTGTTCTTGCTTCCCGATGGTGTTCGCTTGCTCGGGCGCAGGACGCATAAGATGTTTGATAGTGCCGTGCCGGGCTTCGGCACTTGTGTTGAAAAGGCGAAGCTCGATCCCCGAGCCCTTTTGATTGCCCTCGGCCAGGCCAGCTATGAATGGTGCCTGGAAACGGACCGCCTCGCCTGGAGTGCCGGAGCGGCCAAAGTGCTCGGCGTCTATGACGAGAGCGCCATCGCCAGCGGCAAGGCCTTTGCCGGCCTGATCGATCTCGATACGCCCGGCGGCCGGCACGAGGCCATGATTCAGGGGTTTTCGGGAGGCCCTGTCGAGGGCGTGCCCTATTGCCTGCGCTATGCCTATCGCCCGCATGGCACGGGCAAGAAGCGCTGGATTGAGGACCGCGGCCGCTGGTTCGCGGGTCCGGACGGTCGCCCGGCCAATGCGCGCGGCCTCGTGCGGGTGGTGGCCGAATGCGCCGACGAGGAGACCGGCGCCCTGCGTGGGCCCACCGGCGGCATTCTCGACCATGGCTTCGCCGCCTCCCTCGCCAAGGCCTGCGAAAGCGGGCGGCAGGCCGGCCTCTTTCTGGTCTCGATCGATGGGCTTGGCCGCATCCATGCCGAATTCGGCCCGGTGGTCGCCGACGCCGTCAGTGCCCAGGTGATGCGCGGCCTGCGCGCCGTGCTGCGCATTGGCGACAGCCTGGCCAGCGTCGCCGACGGCAAGTTCGCCCTCGTGTTCTCCGGCTGCGGTGCCGAGGATCTGCCCCAGGCCGCCGAGCGCCTGCACCGTGCCGTCGGCAGGGTGCGCATCGAGGCTGGGCAAGGCGAGATCGGCCCCACCGTTTCCATCGGGGGCGTCCATATCGCGCCGGCCTCCGTTGATGCCGGTACGGCCCTCCATGCCGCGCAATGTGCTCTCGACCGCTGCGAGCGCGAGACGCCCGGGAGCTTCGCCGCCTTTGCCGAGGACGATGCCAGGATTGCCGCCGCCGGCGCGGCGCAGCGGCTTGCAGCGGCGCTGAACGAAGAGCGCATCTTCCTTGCTTTCGAGCCGGTGCTCAGAGCGCGCCAGGCGGGACCGGCCCTGTTCCGCGCCCGTGCCTTCATCCGCGGTGCCAGCGGGGTGGCGCCTTGGCAATTGGCCCATCTGACGCCTGACTGCGACCGCGCCCTTGCCCGCCGCTTTGCCTTGCGCCTGATCGATCTTGCGGGCGCGGCGCTTTCCCGCCATCCCGGCGCCGAGGTGATGCTACCTTTGCCTGTGGTGGTCGAGCCGCCCCGACGCAGCGGCAATGCCTATGACCGGCTCACCATCGAGCTCGACGAGGCGCTGGCCAAGGCCGATCTCCACAACAACGGCCGCTACTGCCGCGCCATCCTGTCTTCGGGCGCACGGCTCGCCGTCGCCGGTTTTGGCGGCGGCCATCTCTCCTTCGCCGATCTCAAAGGCCTCGGCGTTAGCCACGTTACCCTCAATGGCGCGCTGGTGGAGACCGCCGGCCAGGTCGCCCAGGGACGCTATGCCCTGCGTCGCCTGATCGAGGCGGCAATCAGCCAGGATATCGGCATCGGCGCCGAATGGGTCGACGACGAAACGATCGCCCGCCAGCTTGCCGGCTGGGGCTGTGACGGGCTGCTCGGCACGGTGGCCGGCCCGCTGCGGCTGGATCTACCGCGCCTGCGCGGCGCCGGACGGCAGACACCGATGGCGCTGACGGGGACGTGAGGCACGGCGGGTGGCCTACGACTTCTTCTCGTCCGTCATGCGGTCCAGCCGCGATTTCATCTCGGCCAGTTCCTTCTTGAGGTCGTCGAGATCGTCACTCCCGCGCGAGGTGGCGGTGGCGGCCGGTTCCGACACTTCGTCGCCGCCGGGCTGGGTGAAGGGCGAGAACATCCGGAAGGCGCGCTGGAAGGCGACCATGTTGTTGCGGGCCTGTTCCTCGAGGGCGCCGAAGCCGCCATTCACCCAGGGCGCCTGGCCCCAGCCCGAGGTGAGATGCTGCGTCATCTGCTCACGCAGCTTCTGCTGGTCCCGCGTCAGATTGTCGATGGAGAATTCCAGGAAGCTCGGCACCAGGGCCTGCATGCTGTCGCCATAGAAGCGGATCAGCTGGCGCAGGAAGGTGATCGGCAGCAGATTCTGGCCCTTGTTCTCCTGCTCGAAGATGATCTGTGTCAGCACCTGCCGGGTGATGTCCTCATTCGTCTTTGCGTCATGCACGACGAAATCCTCGCCCGCCTTTACCATGGTGCCGAGGTCTTCGAGCGTGACATAGGTCGAGGTGCCGGTATTGTAGAGTCGCCGGTTGGCGTATTTCTTGATTGTCGTCGGCTCTTTCGCTTTCGCCATGCCAGCATGCCCTTCGCCGTCGCCCTTGCCATAAGGAGAGGCCTCCGCCTCTACCCGAAACCTGAATCTAGGCTCTTTTCGCGACCGCGAAAACATCTTTGTGCAAGCGCGGTAAACTCACTTGCCGCATTGACGCCGCCATCTGAACCAGCCCATATGCCCAGGGGAGTTGGCCCGCGAACGGGCTGCCGGACAAAAGCTTCAAAGGAGTGAAATCGCCATGAGTGATGTCGTCATTGTCAGCGCCGCGCGCACACCAGTGGGCTCTTTCAACGGTGCCTTTGCCGCCACGCCGGCCCATACGCTCGGCGCTATCGCGGTCAAGGAAGCCATGGCCCGCGCCAAGGTCGAGGGTTCCGAGGTGGACGAAGTCATCCTCGGTCAGGTGCTGAGCGCCGGCGAGGGCCAGAATCCCGCCCGCCAGGCCGCGATGGAAGCCGGCGTGCCGCAGGAGAAGACAGCGTTCGGCCTCAACCAGCTTTGCGGCTCGGGCCTGCGCGCCGTCGGCCTCGGCCTGCAGCAGATCGCCAATGGCGACGCTTCGATCATCGTGGCCGGCGGCCAGGAATCGATGTCGCTGGCGCCGCATGTCGCGCATCTGCGCGCCGGCACCAAGATGGGCGACATGAAGTTCCTTGATTCGATGCTGAAGGATGGCTTGCTCGACGCCTTCCATGGCTATCACATGGGCGTCACCGCCGAGAATATCGCCACCAAGTGGCAACTGACCCGCGAGGAGCAGGACGCGTTCGCCGTCGCTTCGCAGAACAAGGCCGAAGCCGCCCAGAAGGCCGGCCGTCTCAAGGATGAGATCGCCGCGGTGACGATCGCCAGCCGCAAGGGGGACATCATCGTCGACGCCGACGAATATCCCCGCCACGGCGCCACGCTCGAGGGCATGGCCAAGCTTCGCCCCGCCTTCAACAAGGACGGTACGGTCACCGCCGGCAACGCTTCCGGCCTCAATGACGGCGCCGCCGCCGTGGTGCTGATGAGCGCCAAGGATGCCGAAAAGCGCGGCCTGACCCCGCTCGCCCGCATCGCTTCCTGGGCGACCGCTGGCGTCGATCCCGCCATCATGGGCACCGGCCCGATCCCGGCTTCCCGCCGCGCCCTCGAAAAGGCCGGCTGGAAGGTCAGCGATCTCGATCTCGTCGAGGCCAACGAGGCCTTCGCCGCCCAGGCGCTTGCCGTCAACAAGGATATGGGCTGGGATCCCTCAATCGTGAACGTCAATGGCGGCGCCATCGCCATCGGCCATCCGATCGGTGCGTCCGGCGCCCGCGTGCTGGTGACGTTGCTGCACGAACTCGCTCGCCGCGGCGGCAAGAAGGGCATCGCCACGCTGTGCATCGGCGGCGGCATGGGCATCGCGCTGACCGTGGAGCGGTAAGCGCGACGTCATCCCGTGCGCACTGCACCCGCAGGGTGCGGTGCAGACACGGGACCGCGCCGTGCTAGGCGCCCCAGTCTGCCCACGGTCCCGGATCTGCGAAGCGTCGTTGCGTGCCGCATCGCGTCCGGGATGACGCCTATCTCCCCTCAAGAACACCATCGAGATCACCAAGGAGGAACCATGACCAGAGTTGCGATCGTCACGGGCGGCACGCGCGGTATCGGCGCCGCCATTTCGAAGGCACTGAAGGCCGACGGCTACAAGGTGGCCGCGAGCTATGCGGGCAATGACGAGGCGGCGGCCAAGTTCAAGGCCGAGACGGGGATTGCGACCTATAAATGGGATGTCGGCGATTTCGACGCCTGCGCCGCCGGCGTGGCGGAGGTCGAGAAGGATCTGGGTCCCGTCGATATCCTGGTCAGCAATGCCGGCATCACGCGCGACGGCTTCCTGCATAAGATGACCAAAGACCAGTGGTCGGCCGTCATTCGCACCAATCTCGACGGCCTGTTCAACATGACCCGCCCGGTGATCGAGGGCATGCGCAACCGTGGTTTCGGCCGCGTCATCGTGATCTCCTCGATCAACGGCCAGAAGGGCCAGATCGGCCAGACCAATTATTCCGCCGCCAAGGCCGGCGATATCGGCTTTGTCAAGGCGCTGGCGCTGGAAGGCGCAGCCAAGGGCGTCACCGCCAATGTCATTGCGCCAGGCTATGTCGGCACGGAAATGGTGCAGGCGATCGATCCCAAGGTGCTGGAAACGCGCATCCTGCCGCTGATCCCCACCGGCCGCCTCGGCCAGCCCGAGGAGATCGCCCGCGCCGTGCTGTTCCTGGCCTCGGACGATTCCGGCTACATCACCGGCTCGACGCTGAGCATCAACGGCGGCCAGAACATGGCCTAAGGGCGGACTTCAAGGCGTAAAGCGCCGGGCTCCTTCCCCACAGAGCTGGGGAGGGCTTGCGCCTTATTCGGCTCGGAATTGCTTCGCCCGCAGGCCCATCCGCGCTAAGCTCACCTTGGGCGGGCCTTTGCAATGAGCGTTCCATGAATATCGACTTCCATCAGCGTCTCGCTTCGGTTGCCAGCGAGATCGAGGATGTGCTCGTGACGATCTTCGATGTCGCCACCGATCCGCCGGTTCCAGCCCGCCTTCTCAACGCCATGCGCTATGCGGCGCTGGGTGGGGGCAAGCGTTTGCGGCCCTTCCTGGTGGTGGAGACGGCCAACCTTCTCAATGGCGACTCCGGCGCGGCCCTGCGCGCTGGGGCGGCGATCGAATTCGTGCATGTCTACAGCCTCGCTCATGACGACCTGCCGGCGATGGACGACGACGACCTGCGCCGGGGCAAACCCACGCTGCATCTCGCCTTCGACGAGGCGACCGCCATCCTCGCCGGCGACACCCTGCAGACCCTGGCTTTCGAGACCCTAAGCGATCCCGCCACCAGCACCGATCCCGCCATGCGGGCGGAGCTCGTCCTGCTGCTGGCCAGGGCCGCCGGCGGGGCCGGGATGGCTGGCGGCCAGATGCTCGACCTCGAGGCGGAGGGCCGCTTCAGCGCCGAGGTGGAGCTCAATGCCCACGCCATCCGCCAGCTCCAGGCCATGAAGACGGGCGCGATCCTGTCGTGTGCGGTGGAAATGGGCGCCACTATCGGCCGGGCGAATGCCCAGCAATATCAGGCGCTTCTTTCCTATGGCCGGGCGCTCGGCGCTGCCTTCCAGATCGCCGACGACATCCTCGATGTCGAATCCTCCAGCGCCGAGCTCGGCAAGGCCACCGGCAAGGACGCCGGCCGGGGCAAGGGCACACTGGTGGGATTGTGGGGGCTCGGCAAGGCCAAGGCGGAGCTCGCTCGCCTGGTTGACGAGGCTGTGCACGCCCTCGCGCTGTTCGGCGAGGAAGCCGATATCCTGCGGGCTGCCGCGCACTTCACGGCGGAACGGCGCTCATGAGGCAGATCGTCCGGTCGATCACCACCCGGCCGACGCTGGTGTGGTCCTTCGTGGCGGGCTTTGTGCTCGCCTTCGTCTGGCCCGACGTGCCCCTGCTGGAGCGCCTGCTGGCCGGCTGGTGCCTGTCAACCACCTTCTTCGTCGTGGTGGTGAGCTACAGGCTCGGCATGCTGTCGGTTCAGCGGTTCGGCAGCAGGGTCGATGACCTCGATGAGGGCGCCGTCACCATCCTCGCCCTTAGCATGCTGGCGGCAGCCGCGAGCTTCGCCGGCGTGGTCTTCGAGTTGCAGGCGATCCACAGCCACGCCAATCAGAGCGCGCTCGCCCTGCCGCTGATGGTGGCGACCATCGTCTGCTCCTGGTTCTTCATCCACACAATCTTCGCCATCCATTACGCCCATGTCTTCTACAATGACGGCGGCCATCCGGCGAAGCCGTGCCTCGACTTCGGCGGCGACGATGCGCCGCCCGATTATTGGGATTTCGTCTATTTCTCGGTGACGATCGGTGCCTCGTCCGCCACCTCCGACACCAATCTGCACTCGCGCCTGATGCGCCGGCTGGTGGCCGCGCATGCGATCTTCTCGTTCTTCTTCAACGCGACGGTGCTGGCGCTGGCGATCAATATTGCCGCGGGGTTGCTGGGTGGGAATTGACGCTGGGAGCGCGGACGTCCCGTCCGCTCTTGGAAACGGAATGGTCAAAGAAGAAGGCTCCGGCCATGTCGCTGGCTGGAGCCTCTTCCTATAGCGTTATCGTTTCAAGAGCGGACGGGACGTCCGCGCTCCCAGCTCACGCAATCGCCGTCGCGACATTGCGCTCCACCCGCATGCCCTTGCGCTCTTCCGAGGGCGTGCGGTCGAAATGCTCGCTGTAGCACTTCGAAAAATGCGAGGCGGAGACGAAGCCGCAGGCCAGGCCCACCGAGAGGATCGGCATCGAGGTCTGGCGCAGGAGCTGACGGGCCCTGTTGAGGCGCATTTCCAGGTAGTAGCGCGTCGGCGTGGTGTCGAGATAGCGCTGGAACAGGCGCTCGAGCTGCCGGGGCGACAGGCGCACCGTGCGGGCGAGCTGGGCGCAGGAGACCGGGCGCTCCAGGCGCTTGTCCATCTCGCCGATCACGGCCAGGAGCTTGGGATGGGAGACGCCGAGGCGGGCGCGCAGCTCCATGCGCTGGCGTTCATGCGAATCGCGCATGCGGTGGTGAATCAGCTCGTCCGTGACGAGGGCGGCGATCACGGCACCCTTCTTGGCGGTGATCAAGGCGAGCATCATGTCGATCGAGGCCGTGCCGCCGGCACAGGTGAAGCGGTTGCGGTCGATCTCGAATAGCTCCTGCGTGGCGTCGATCTCCGGAAATTCCTCGCGGAAACTGTCGAAATTCTCCCAATGGATGGCGCAGCGATGGTCATCGAGCAGGCCGGCCTTGGCGAGGATATAGGTGCCGGTGCACACCGCGCCGATCGAGACGCCGTAGAAGGCGAGCTTGCGCAGCTTGGCGATCAGGGAGCTGTGGTCGTATTTCTGCACATCCAAGCCGGAGCAGACGATGATCTCGGGCATCGGGCCGACATCGCCATAAGCGCCGTCGACGGCAACGGCTACCCCGTTGGAGGCTTCGAGCGGCTGGCCATCCGGCGAATAGAGTCGCCAGGCGAAGGCCTTGGCGCCCGTGACGTAATTGGTCAGGCGCAGGACCTCGACCGCCGCCGCGAAAGCGATCATCGAGAAATTGGGGGTGAGCAGGAAGCCGACGGTGTGCGTGGCGCCGATATCCGGCCGGATGTTCATACGCTGTTCTCCATTGGGTCACGACCGGATCGAGACCGGCCATGCGAAACAAAAGAAAGCGGGAAAGCGCACCGGATGGAGCGATCACCCTCGGGACTGGTGGCGGACGTCTGAAGCGTCCTGGGTGCAACTTCTGTTGCTTTGAGCCGCCTTGTTGGAAACGACGGCTGGGGGCGATCTTGCGACATTTCTGGAAGAGTTCTGATTTGGACTCGACGGGATGTCGCTTTTAATGTCGTAAATTGACAAATGCAAGATGTGCGTTTGCGACCTCCTGGTCAAACACTATCCTGAAAGCGCCGCTCTGGCGACATCAGCGATAGCCGCCGCAGAACATTTTCTTCCGATGCGACAAAAGGCGCGTCGCTTCCGTGCTAGACGGGGCGATGGGGGGATGTTGATAGTCGCCCCCTCACGATTCCTCGAACTGGCGGCAAGACGTGCGGTTTTCTGTCTTTTCCCTGGCGCGCAACGCGCTGAGCGGTCACCAGAACTGGCCCGAGCAATGGCGCTCGCCCGAGCCCAAGGCGAGCTATGATGCCATCATCATCGGCGCCGGCGGCCATGGTCTCGCCACGGCCTATTACATGGCTTCCGAGCATGGCATGCGCAACATCGCGGTCATCGAGCGCGGCTGGCTCGGCGGCGGCAATACCGGCCGCAACACGACGATCATCCGGTCCAACTATCTGTGGGAAGAGAGCGGCAAGCTCTACGACCACGCGATGAAGCTGTGGCAGAACCTCTCCCAGGTGCTGAACTACAATGTGATGTATTCGGCCCGCGGCGTGATGATGCTGGCGCACAATGTCCACGACGTACAGGTCGCCAAGCGCCACGTGCATGCCAATCGCCTCGCCGGCATCGACAATGAATGGCTGACGCCGGAAGAGGCGAAGGAATTCTGCCCGATCCTCAACATCTCCAAGGATATCCGCTACCCGATCATGGGCGCCGCCCTGCAGCGCCGTGGCGGCGTGGCTCGCCATGACGCCGTGGCCTGGGGCTATGCCCGTGCCGCCGACGCGCTCGGCGTCGACATCATCCAGAACTGCGAGGTCACCGGCATCCTGCGCGATGCCTCCGGCGCGGTGGAAGGGGTCGAGACCTCCAAGGGCACCATTCGGACCAAGAAGATCGGCGTCGTCGCCGCCGGCCACACCTCGGTGGTCATGGACATGGCCGGCGTGCGCATGCCGCTCGAAAGCTATCCCCTGCAGGCGCTGGTCTCCGAGCCCTTGAAGCCGATCATGCCCTGCGTGGTGATGTCGAACACCGTACACGCCTATATGTCGCAATCCGACAAGGGCGACCTCGTCATCGGCGCCGGCACCGACCAGTATGTCTCCTATTCGCAGACCGGGGGTCTGCACATCGCCGCCCACACGCTGGACGCCATCTGCGAGCTCTTCCCTGTCGTGCGCCGCACCCGCATGATGCGCAACTGGGGCGGCATCGTCGACGTCACGCCGGACCGCTCGCCGATCCTCTCCAAGACGCCGGTGCCCGGTCTCTTCGTCAATTGCGGCTGGGGCACCGGCGGCTTCAAGGCGACGCCCGGCTCCGGCCACGTCTTTGCCCATACGGTGGCCACGGGCGAACCCCATCCGATCGCCGCTCCCTTTACCCTCGACCGCTTCCGCACCGGTCGCCTGATCGATGAAGCGGCCGCCGCCGCCGTTGCGCACTGAGGTTCGGGATGGGGTCGCTGGCAATAAGCGCCACGCCCACCCTCCCCTTGATGGGGAGGGTCGACGCGAAGCGTCGGGGTGGGGTGGCTTCTTACGAAAAAACTCTGAAGAGAGACGGCTATTCGTACTGGCGTGGCGTCTCTCACCCCACCCCGGACCTTTGGTCCGACCCTCCCCATCAAGGGGAGGGTGAAGTGGCGGAACCGCTCTTGTTTCAACCCAAAGCCGTGCTCTAAGGACTGCCATGCTTCTCATCCGCTGCCCTTACTGCGAGCAGGACCGTCCCGAGCTCGAATTCCGCAACATGGGCGAGGCCCATATCGCCCGCCCGACCTTTTCCGAGGCGATCACCGACGTCGAGTGGGAGGGCTTCCTCTACACCCGCTCCAATCCCAAGGGGCTGATCGCCGAGCGCTGGCGCCACATCCACGGCTGCGCCCGCTTCTTCAACGCCGTGCGCCATACCGTGACCGACAAATTCGTGATGACCTACAAGCAGGGTGAGCCCAAGCCCGACCTTACCGCCCTGGCCGAACAGCTTGCGGCCTCGGCCCCGGTGAATCGGGAGGCCCGCTCGTGAGCGCCTCCTTCCGCACCGGTTCCGGCGGCCGCATAGACCGTTCCAAGCCTGTTAACTTCACCTTCGACGGCGTCGCCTATCAGGGTGTACGCGGCGACACCCTCGCCTCGGCCCTGATCGCCAATGGCGTGCACCTGGTTGGGCGCTCCTTCAAATATCACCGGCCACGCGGCTTCATGGCGGCGGGGTCGGAAGAAGCCAATGCCATGGTCACCGTCATCCGCGACGCCGGCCGCACCACGCCGAACCTGCGCGCCACGCAGGTCGAGATCTATGAGGGCCTCACGGTCATCAGCCAGAACCGCTGGCCCTCGCTGAAGGTCGACGCCGGCGAAATCAACGACAAGCTCTCGCCGCTCTTCGCTTCCGGCTTCTACTACAAGACCTTCATGTGGCCGCAGAGCTTCTGGAAGGATGTCTATGAGCCGAAGATCCGTGCCGCCGCCGGCTTCGGCGAGGCGCCGAAGGAAGCCGATCCCGACCGCTACCTCAACCGCTTCGCTCATTGCGACGTGTTGGTGGTCGGCTCCGGCCCGGCCGGCCTTGCCGCCACCATTGCGGCCGTAGAGACCGGCGCCTCGGTGATCCTGTGCGACGAGCAGGCCGAACTCGGCGGCTCGCTGCTCTCGGAGACCAAGGCGACCATCGAGGGGCGTGCCGCCCGCGACTGGGCCACCGACATCATCATGTCGCTGGCCCTCAACGACGGCGTGCGCCTGATGACGCGTACCACGGCCTTCGGCTGGTATTCGGACAATTTCGTCGCCCTGTGCGAGCGTCTCACCGACCATGTCGCCGAGCCCGATGCCAGGATGCCGCGCGAGCGCATGTGGCAGGTCCGCGCCAGGCAGGTGGTGATCGCCGCCGGCGCCATCGAGCGCCCGCTGGTGTTCCCGGAGAATGATCGCCCAGGCATCATGCTGGCCGATGCAGCCCGCATTTTCGTCAACCGCTATGGCGTCAAGCCCGGCAACCGCGCCGTTGTTGTCACCGCCTGCGACAGCGCCTACCAGGCCGCGCTGGACCTCAAGGCGGCCGGCGTCGAGGTGCCCGTCATCGCCGATATCCGCCCCCACGGCGGCGCTATGATGAAGGAAGCCGAAGGCGCGGGCATCCGCGTCATCACCGGCGCCACGGTGCGCGGCACCAAGGGGCGCCTGCGCGTCAGCGCCGTCAGCCTCGGCCGTATCGGCACGGACGGCGTCAGCATCAATGACCGCGAGACGGTGAACTGCGACCTCGTGCTGATGTCAGGCGGCTGGACGCCGACGGTGCATCTGTTCTCGCAGTCGCGCGGCAAGCTCAAATTCGACGAGTCCAAACAGATCTTCATCCCCGGCGCGGCTCGCGACGAGGAACGCTCCGCCGGTGCCTGCCGCGGCGTGTTCGAATTCGGCGCCGTCATCAATGACGGTTTTGCCGCCGGCCATGAGGCGGGCCGCGACGCCGGCTTCTCCAAAGGCGCGCTCAAGACCTTCGATGTCGACGACGCCGTCGATCCGGAGGGCTTCTACACCGGCGCCTTGCCGCATGAGCGCGATGCCAACCGCGTCAAGGCTTTCGTCGACTTCCAGCACGACGTCACCGCCAAGGACATCAAGCTCGCCACCCGCGAGGGCTTTCGCTCCATCGAGCATGTGAAGCGCTACACCACCACGGGCATGGCGACAGACCAGGGCAAGACCTCCAACATCAATGCACTCGCCATCGCCGCCAAGGCGATCGACAAGCCGGTGCCGCAGGTCGGCCTCACCACCTTCCGCCCACCCTATACGCCCACCACCTTCGGCCTCTTCGCCGGCACGGCGCGCGGCGACCTGTTCGACCCCGTGCGCAAGACGCCGATGCACGACGCCGAAGCCGCGCTCGGCGCCGCCTTCGAGGATGTCGGCCTGTGGAAGCGCGCCTGGTATTATCCGCGCAGCGGCGAGAGCATGCATGAGGCGGTGAACCGCGAATGCAAGACGGTGCGCGACAAGGTCGGCATGTTCGACGCCACCACGCTCGGCAAGATCGAGGTGGTCGGCCCGGATGCGGCCGAGTTCATGCACCGCATCTATGTCAACCCGTTCATGAAGCTGGAGCCGGGGCGCCTGCGCTACGGCATCATGACGCGTGACGACGGCTTCGTTTACGACGACGGCGTGGTCGGCCGCATGACTGCGGATCGCTTCCATGTCACCACCACCACGGGCGGCGCGCCGCGCGTGCTCTCGCATATGGAGGACTATCTCCAGACCGAGTGGACCGATCTCAAGGTCTGGCTGACCTCCACCACCGAGCAATGGGCCGTCATCGCCGTGCAGGGCCCGCATGCCCGTGACGTGCTGACGCCGCTGGTCGAGGGCATCGATATCTCGAGGGACGGCATGCCGCATATGTCGGTGAAGGAAGGCCGCATCTGCGGCGTTCCCACCCGCCTGTTCCGCATGAGCTTCACCGGCGAGACCGGCTTCGAAGTCAACGTGCCCAGCGCCTATGGGCGCGCGGTGTGGGAGGCCATCCATGCCGAAGTCGTCAAATATGACGGCTGCGCCTATGGCACCGAGGCGATGCATGTGCTGCGTGCCGAGAAAGGCTACATCATCGTCGGCCAGGACACGGACGGCACGCTGACGCCGGACGAGGCGGGCGTGGGCTGGGCGGTCGGCAAGGCCAAGGCCGATTTCGTCGGCAAGCGCGGCCTGATGCGACCGGACCTGAAGGACGCCAACCGCAAGCAGTTCGTCGGCCTTCTCACCGCCGATCCCGGCGTGGTGCTGGAAGAGGGCGGCCAGATCACCGACATGGCGGAGCCCGCCATCGGCGAACATGCCCTCGGCCATATCACCTCGGCCTATTGGAGCTCCAATCTCGGCCGCTCCATCGCGCTGTGCAATCTCGAACGCGGCCGCTCGCGCTATGGCGAGACGGTCTATGTGCCGATGCCCGGCGGTTCGATCGCCGTGAAGGTGGTCGACCCCATCTTCATCGACAAGGAAGGAACGCGGCTCAATGGCTGATATCGCAACCCGCCGCGATCCGCTCGACGGCGTCGCTCCGCTCACGGCCCGCAGCCGCCTCACCATCGAGGCCGCCCCGCGCGGCGCCCGTCTGGTGCTGCGCGGGCCCGACAGCGCCGCGGTGGCGGCCGGCCAGGGCTTCGGTCTGGCGTTGCCGGAGAGGCTCAACACGGCCTCCACCGACGGCACCCGCACCGCCTTCAAGCTTGGCCCGGACGAATGGCTGCTGCTCGCCCCTGAAAATGGTGAGGCGGAAGCCTATGGCGCCATCGAGGGCGCGGTGGACGAGCCCCATTCCCTCGTCGATGTCAGCCCCCGCAATGTCGGCATCCTCGTTTCCGGCTCGCTCGCCGCCGACGTGCTGAATTTCGGCGTGATGCTCGACCTCGACCTCAAGGCCTTCCCGATCGGCACGGCCACGCGCACTTTGTTCGTCAAGGCCGAGATCGTGCTCTGGCGCAAGGGCCTGAACGACTTCCACATCGAAGTCTGGCGCTCCTTTGCCGAATACCTGCACGGCCAGCTCGAGCAGGCCGCGAGGGAATATGTGAAGTAGCTGGGAGCGCGGACGTCCCTACGACACTCGAGAGAGTGTCGTAGGGACGTCCGCGCTCCCAGCATTCAAATACGCCTCAGCCAGCTCCGTCCAGAACGCCGCGCCGATAGGCAGCAGGTCGTCATTGAAGTTGTACGCAGGGTGATGCAGCGGCCTGTCGCTGCCCTCGCCGCGGCTGCCGCCCAGGAAGAAATAACAGCCCGGCTTTTCCTTCAGCATGAAGGCGAAATCCTCGCTGCCCATGAAGGGACGCTGCAGCTCGGTGACCTTCTCCGGCCCGGCGAAGCGTCGGGCAAGCTCGCGCACGAAATCGGTTTCGGCCGTATGGTTCACGGTGGCATCGAAGAAGCGCTCATGGTTGACCGTGGTGCTCATGCCGTAGCTCTCGGCCTGCGCCGTGGCGATCAGGCGGATGCGCCGTTCCAGCTCGTCGCGCACCTTGGGATCGAAGGAGCGGATGCCCACCACCATCTCGGCGCGTGCAGGAATGATGTTGCTCGCTGTGCCAGCGTGGAAGCTGCCGACCGTCACCACGGTGGGATCGCAGGCATGGATGTTGCGCGAGACGATGGTCTGCAGCGCCATCACGATGCTGGCGCCGCAGACGATGGGATCGGCGGTGGCCTCCGGCTCGGCCCCATGGCCGCCCGAGCCGTTGACGGTGATCCGGGCCTCGTCCACCGCGGCGCAGACCGGTCCGTCGCGCAGGGCGAACTGGCCAAAGGGCGAGCGCGGGTCGTTATGCAGGGCGAAGACCGCGTCGCAGGGGAATTTCTCGAACAGGCCCTCCTCGACCATGATGCGGGCGCCGCCGAAATTCTCCTCGGCCGGCTGGAAGATGAGGTGCACGGTGCCGTCGAAAGCGCGGCGCTCGGCGATGGCGCGGGCGGCGCCCAGCAGCATGGTGGTGTGGCCGTCATGGCCGCAGGCATGCATCAGGCCCGGCGTCCTGCTGGCATAATCGAGCCCGGTCTCCTCCAAGATGGGCAGGGCATCCATGTCGGCGCGGATGCCGACCGATTTGCGGCTGGTGCCGTTGCTGAGCGTCGCGACCACGCCGGTCCTGGCGAGGCCTCGCGTGACCTTGTAGCCATAGCTTTCGAGCTCACGCGCCACCAGCTCGGAGGTGCGGACCTCCTCGAGACCAAGCTCGGGATGGGCATGAAGGTCGCGCCGGATCGCCACGAGCTCCGGCACGCTGTCGAGCAGATTGGAATGGATGTTCATGTCGATCCCGGCAAACGCCCCTGATTGGTCTAGAGCAAAGCGCGTTTACACGTAAACGCCCATTGCTCTAACTCCTTGTTTTAACGCGTCTTTGCGATTCTTGTCGGTTCCGTCAAATCGCAAAACGCTATAGCCGCATCAGACGCCATTTCCCGCCGGCATTTCAAGCCGGATCGCACGCCTCTCAGCCCTGCAGCACGCCGAGGATCGCCTGCGCGGTAGCGACATCTGTCACCACGGCGTTGATCAGTCCAGCCCGCACGGCGCCGATGATCGCCCTGGCCTTTTCGGGCGAGACGGCAACGCCGATGACCAGCGGCACGGCCCGTAGCTGCGCCGGCGAGACGGCGATCAGGCTCTTATCGCCGTCCCACGGCACGATAGTGCCGGCCTCGTCAAAATAATGGCGGATCACGTCGCCCGCCACATGGGCCAGCGCCCTCTCGCTGGAGGTGACGGTGCCGGCATGGATCGGATCCACCGCATGCGGCAGGCCAACGCCGACCAGCGCCACGTCGATGCGGTCCCACAGTGCGATCTGGTCGCGCACGGTCGGGTCGTTGACGAAGGCGTCGCGATATTGCGGGGAGGGCAGATAGGGCGCGAAGATGAATTTCGGCACGCCGCCGAG
The DNA here is from genome assembly GCF_030160835.1 of Labrys miyagiensis. Classification (GTDB taxonomy): domain Bacteria; phylum Pseudomonadota; class Alphaproteobacteria; order Rhizobiales; family Labraceae; genus Labrys; species Labrys miyagiensis. The sequence continues at coordinate 262,792 of NZ_BSPC01000005.1, forward strand.
CTGCTCGGCCGCCAGGCGCACGAATTCGTTGATCTGGAAATGCGGGGCGGATTGCTGCATGCCGCCGGTGGCCGGCACGGTGACGACGCCTGGGATACGCGGCAGGCCCGCGCGGATCACCTCGCGCACGGCGCGCCCCCAACCGATGGCGAGCACGGAACCGTCCTTCAGCCCGGCCGTCCTGAGGAGCGTGCCGACCGGCTGGGCGAGCGAGCCCAGAAGTCCCACCTCGACCGTATCGACCACCGCCGCCTGCTTCAGGCCCAGCGCCTCGATCAGCTCGCGCGTGATCTCCTCCGGCGCGGCGAAATCGCGGATCTCGATGCGCACGATGCCCTCCTCGCGAGCCCGGCGCAGCAGGCGCGAGATGGTGGCCGTCGAGAGGCCGAGCCGGCGGGCGATCTCGATCTGCGAGAGGTCGGACTCGTAGTGGAGACGTGCGACCATGTGCAGCGTCCTGCGTGTGGCCGACCCATCCGTGGAGGCATTGTCAGACAGCTTGCAATTCCTTTCAGAAATATGTTACAGGATATCCGGTGAAACGGGAAGCATCCGTCCGTTCTGGGCGGAACACGAGCGGTGCAGCAAATTTGCTGCCTGCTCAATGCAAATCGATCATCGGCCGCAAGTTTATCATGCCCTTTGGCGCGCTTTCCGGCAGGCCGATCCGCCCCTCTTGCGGGGCGCGAGCACAAGGATAGGGACAGGCCCATGGCCAGCATGACGACATCGGAACTTCGCGGCTATCAACAGATCTGCGGCCCCAACGGGGCGATGATGGTCGTCGCCTGCGACCAGCGGGGCGGCATGCGCACCTTGCTGGCGAGCGAGCCTGCCGATCAGGCCGCGATCAGTGACGCTACGCTCGGCGAGACCAAGTCCGATATCGTGAAATATCTGGCAAACCAGGCCTCCTGCGTGCTGCTCGATCCCATCTGCGCCGTGCCGAAGGTGGTCGATGACGGTGTGCTGGCGCGCGATGTGGCGCTGCTGGTCGGTCTTGATGCCTCCGGCTTCGACAAGACAGCGGAGGGTTACCGTCTGTCGCGCCTGGTGCCGGGCATCGACGCCCGCCGTGTGCGCGAACTGGGCGGCACCGGCGGCAAGATCATGGTCTATCTGCGCGCCGACAAGCCCGAGGCCAACGGCCACAACATCGAGATCCTGCGCCGCTGCATCGAGGATTTCGCCCGCGAGGACCTGCTACTGGTGGTGGAGTTCCTCACCTACGACCTGCCGGGCGAGAGCCGGGAAGATTATGCCGCCAAGGTACCGGACTTGGTGGTGGAAGGGACCAGGATCTGCCTCGATCTTGGTTCGAAGGTGCTGAAGCTGCCTTATCCCGGCACGCCGGAAGCCTGTGCCGCCGTCTCCCGGCTCGCCGGCTCCGTGCCGTGGGCGGTGCTCTCGGCCGGCGTCGACCACTCGACCTTCCTTGGCCAGGTCGAGACGGCCATGCGCAACGGCGCCTCCGGCGTGATCGCCGGGCGCGCGCTGTGGAAGGACTGCATTTCGCTCGACCGAAAGGAAACGGCAAAACGCCTCACCACTGTCGCCGTGCTGCGCCTGCGCGAGATCCAGACCGTGATCGCCCGCCACGCCGTCAATCCGGCGCAGGCGGCCTGAGGCCGCCGGACCCGTCATGCATCCCCCATCCCAGGCGATCGGCATCGATATCGGCGGCACCAATGTGCGGGCGGCCTGCGTCAATGCTTCCGGGCAGATCCTCGACTATGTCACCGAGAGGACCTGCCGCGAGGCGCCTGCGCTTGTCGCCCGGCTCGTCGCCATGGTCCGCCAGCTCGACCGGCCCGGCATCTCCACGGTCGGCATCGGCGTGCCCGGCCGGGTCGATGCCCGCTGCGGCCTGGTGCTCTCGGGTGGCTATGTCGACCTTTCCGCCATCTCCCTCGCCGATGTCATCGGCCGGGAGACGGGCAAACGCGTGTTCATCGACAATGATTGCAACATGGCGCTCACCGCCGAGGTCGCCATCGGCGCCGCGCGTGGCTGCCGCCATGTGGCCATGCTGACCATCGGCACCGGCATCGGCGGCGCCCTGATGCTGGAAGGAACCGTGCTGCGCGGCCGGCGCAGCGCCGGCCAGCTCGGCCATGTCACCGTGGAAGCCCGCGGATTGGCGTGCAAGTGCGGCCGGCGGGGCTGCGTCGAGACCGTGAGTTCGGGCACGGCCCTCGGCCGCCACATCGCCGAGGCCGGCTTGCCCACCGACGTCACGGCCGATGGCCTGCTCGCCCTCGCCCGTAGCGGCGACTCCAGGGCGATCGGCGTGGTGCAGGCCTGGGCCGGGCCGCTGCGGGCGGCGGTCGATAGCATCGTCGCGGCTGTCGATCCCGAACTCTTCCTGCTCGGCGGCGGGCTCGGCCAGGCGGCCTGCGCAGCGCTGGAATGGGCGCCGGCCGTGTCACCATGGTATCAGTGCCCGGTAAAGCCGGCGACCCTGGGCGACGATGCCGGCGTCATCGGCGCGGGCCTGGCCGGAGCGCAGCGGGATATGCTGACGTCATGAAGAAGGCCGTTCTCGTCAATGGCGTGCCGGCCAGCGGCAAGAGCAGCGTTGCCCGCGCCCTGGCGGATGCGCGGGGCTGGGCGATCCTTGCCCTCGACAGCATCAAGGAGCCCTTCTTCGACCATCTCGGCATCGGCGACCGCGAGTTCAACCGCAAGCTCGGGCGGGCGAGCTACCAGGCGATGTGGTCGATCGTCGGGGATGCGCCGGAGGGCATGACCTTCATCGCGGACGCCTGGTTCGGCTTCCAGCCCCGCGAGGTACTGAAGGCGCATCTTTCCCGCGCCGGCGTCGGCATGACGGCCGAGATCTGGTGCCATGCTCCGCCGGAGGTTCTGGTCGAGCGCTATCGTTCGCGGCTGCACTTGCGCCATGCCGGTCATCCGGGCGAGGCCTTCCTGCCCGAGCTCGACGCCCTCGCCCGCCGCGCTGAACCGCTGCGCTGCGGGCCGGTCTTCGAGGTCGATACCACCCAGCCGCTCGATCGAGCGCAATTGCTCGGCTGGGTGGACGACGTATTGGCGGGGTAGGACGATACGAATCGTCGGGCAGCGCGACCGGGCTCACCCGACCGTTGAGTCGGCCGTTACATCCCCAGCGTCAGTTGGATGTTCTGCACGGCCGCGCCGGAAGCGCCCTTGCCGAGATTGTCGAGCCTTGCGACCAGGACGGCCTGGCCGTGTGCTTCATGCGGGAAGATGCGCAGCTCCAGATGGTCGGTGTCGTTCAGCGCCTCGGGCTCCAGCTTGGCAGAGCCGTCGATCGGCAGCACTCTCACCAGCCGCGCACCCTCGTAATAGCGGGCGAGGATGGCATGCAGGTCGGCGGCCTTCGGCTTGCCCGGCAGGGTATCGAGATGCAGCGGCACGGAGACCAGCATGCCCTGCCGGAAATTGCCTACCGATGGCACGAAGATCGGCCGGCGGGCGAGATGGGCATATTCCTGGATCTCCGGCACATGCTTGTGCTCGAGCGTCAGGCCGTAGAGCTCGAAGGCCGGCGCGGTGCCCGCCTCATAGGCCTCGATCATCGACTTGCCGCCGCCGGAATAGCCGCTCACCGCATTGATGGTGATGGGATAGTCGGCCGGGATAGCGCCGGCGTCGACCAGCGGGCGCAGAAGTGCGATGGCGCCGGTGGGATAGCAGCCGGGATTGGAAACAAAACGGGCGTTCGCTATCTTTTCGGCCTGGCCGGGAGCCATCTCGGCGAAGCCGAATGCCCAGCCCGGCGCGACGCGGTGGGCCGTGGAGGCGTCGAGCACCTTCGGGCCCTCGGCGCCGAGCTCGCGCACCAGGGCAACGGTCTCCTTGGCGGCAGCGTCGGGCAGGCAGAGCACCACGAGGTCGACCTCGCGCAGCAGCGCTTTCTTGGCGGCGACATCCTTGCGCAGCTCCGGCGCGATGCTGCGCAGGGTCACGCCCGGGACTGAGCCCAATCGCTCGCGGATGCCGAGCCCGGTCGTGCCGGCCTCGCCGTCGATGAAGACGGTACGGACGGCGCTGGCCTGGTGCGGCTTGTCAGCGAGATCGGAAAGGGCGGCCATGGCAGGTCCTCCTCGAGGAGCGCGGGCGGGTTTAAGGGAACGCTGGCTATATCGGGGCCATTGATGTTGCTGTCAATGATTATGGGGTATCGAAGAGGCGATAGTTTCGCGCCGTTTAGGAGTGAGGCGCAGGCTCGGTGTGCCGTTCCCGCCACATCGACTTTCAGTCGATGTGGCGGGAACGGCATGCGACATCCGAGAAGGTCTCGCCCTTCACAAAGCATGCCGGTCTGAAGACCGGCACACCGAGGGCTGCGTTCCCAGCACCTCGAAAGCCCAACACCCTCCTACGAACCTGCCACTCCCTTTGTTACAACCTGAAATATCACATGTTTTCGCGCAAAAAGTGCGTATTTCGCCACGCTCACTTGATTTGGCGGCAAGGGCGGAACGCGGCATAGTCCTGTCCATGCAGAGGACGCCAACCTTCCCCCGGTCCCTGCACCAGAGACACACAAGGAACACCCCATGTCCGTTTTCACCAAGGCCACCACCGCTTTCGCTCTGGCTGGCGCCGTCGCCAGCGCCGCGGCTCTGCTCTCGGCTCCCGCCCGTGCCGACGACGCCAAGGAGAAGTGCTACGGCGTCTCGCTCAAGGGCCAGAACGACTGCGCCGCCGGCAACCATTCCTGCGCCGGCACCTCGAGCATCGACTATGACGGCCAGTCCTTCAAGCTCGTGCCGAAGGGCAGCTGCGTCACCATGAAGACACCGACCGGCATGGGCTCGCTGACCCCGATCAAGAGCTGATCGCCGCGCCTTTCCCCTCTCCCAGCCTGGTTGGGGGAGGGGAAGATCCGCGGGGATGACAGGTCGAGGCCTGAGACTTTCCCGGTCGCATATCTTGAGACGTAACACCTTTCCTCTCGCCGCCGTAGTAAGCTTCGAATGCCACGGAGAGTCCCATGAGCACCGCCCGCTTCAACACGCTGCCCCTTCGCGCCGGCGCCGGGCTCAAGCCTGAGCACATCAAAGATATCCTGGCCGGCAGGCCCGAGATGGGCTTCTTCGAAGTCCATGCCGAGAATTACATGGGCGCAGGCGGCCCGCCTCATACCCAGCTCAGGGCCATCGCCGAGACCTATCCCCTGTCGCTGCATGGCGTGGGCCTGTCCATCGGCGCCGCCAGACCCCTCGACAAGGAACATCTCGCCCGCCTAAAGGCGCTGAACGAGCGCTACCGGCCGGCGAGCTTTTCCGAGCACCTTGCCTGGTCGAGCCATGAGGAGGTCTTCCTCAACGACCTCCTGCCGGTGCCCTATACTCAGGAGACGCTGAGCCGCGTGTGCGACCATATCGACGAGGTCCAGGCGGTGATGAACCGGCCGATGCTGCTGGAGAACCCCTCCACCTATCTCCTGTTCGAGGAGAGCACGATCGAGGAGACGGATTTCCTGCGCGCCATCGCCGCCCGCACCGGCTGTGGCCTCCTGCTCGACGTCAACAATGTCTTCGTCTCCTCCACCAACCACGACACCTCGCCCGAGGCCTATCTCGACCGCTTTCCGCTCGAGCTCGTGGCGGAGATCCACCTCGCCGGCCATGCCGAGACGGTCGACGATGCCGGTGCGCCGCTTCTCATCGATGCGCATGACCGTCCGGTCGCCGATCCCGTCTGGGCGCTCTATGAGCGTGTCATCCACAAGGCAGGCCGCCTGCCCACCCTGATCGAATGGGACAACGACGTGCCCGAATGGCCGGTCCTTGCCCGCGAGGCCGCCCTGGCCGAAGCGGCTATGGATCGTGCCGCCAAGAAATTGGCCACCAACAAGCGGGCGGCCTGAGATGTTGGCCGATCTGCAATCCGCTTTCCGCAAGGCTGTGCTCGATCCGGCGGTAGCGACGCCTTCCGGCCTCATGGCCCATAATGGCGTGGCGCCGCAGCGGCGTTTCGCCGTCTACCGCAACAACGTCACGCTCGGCCTCGCCGGAGCAGTGGAGAGCCGCTTCCCCGCCTCGATCGCGCTGGTGGGCGAGGAGTTTTTCAGGGCGCTCGCCACGCTGTTCGTGCGGGCCCATCCGCCGCGCTCGCCGCTGCTCTTGACCTATGGCGACGAGCTGCCCGGTTTCACGGAAGGCTTCGAGCCGGCGCGCGAGGTGCCCTATCTCGCCGATGTCATGCGGCTCGAGATCGCGCGCAGCCAGGCCTATCACGCCGCCGATGCCGAGCCCGCCTCGCTCGACGCGCTGAGCGCCCTGCCGCCCGACCAGCTCGGCGACGTCCGTGTGATCTTTCATCCCGCGGTGCGCCTACTGCGCTCGGCCTTCCCGGCGGCGACCATCTGGCAGATGAATTCAGGCGGTGAGATCAGCGAGATCACCGACTGGTCCGGCGAGGACGTGCTGGTGACGCGCCCACATCTCGATGTCGCCGTGCAGATCCTGCCACCCGGCGGCTATGCCTTCCTCGCCGCGCTGCAGGCAGGAGAGCCCCTGGGCGTCGCCGCCGAAACTGCCTTCGCCGACGCGGCGGATTTCGATCTTCCCGGCGCCATGGCGGCGCTGGTCAATGCCGGCATTGCCTGCCGGTTCGAGCTTCAACCTGAAACCGCGGCTCTCCCGGGCTGACGGCATCGAGGACAAAATCATGAGCATGCCCTCCGCTGCGCCGGCCGCCGCGCCCGCGCCGACGACCCTGCTCGACCGCGCGGTCCAGTTGTGCACGCTGCTGCCCTATTGGCTGATCGCGATCGCCGCCCGCATTGCCCTGATCCGGGTGTTCTGGTGGTCGGCCCGCACGCGCGTCGTACCCGGCACCTGGTTCACGCTGAACGACTCCACCACCTATCTGTTCGAGAACGAGTTCAAGGTCCATCTGCCCGGCGGCATCGAATTCGGCTTTCCGCTGCCCGACGTGATGGCTGCCATCACCATGACCTGCGAGCATCTCTTCCCGATCCTGCTCGTCTTAGGCCTCGGCACGCGCTTCGCCGGGCTCGGCCTGCTCGGCATGACGGCGGTGATCGAGAGCATCTATCCCGAAAACTACAACGAGCATCTGCCCTGGGCCGTCTGCTGCCTGGTGCTGATCAAATGGGGCGGCGGGTTGTTTTCGCTGGATGCGCTGATCGCGAAGGTGCGGGGGCGCTGAGGCTTGGGACCGCGTTTGATGTGCCGATCTCCAGATCGGCATGGAGACGCCGCGCGCCTCAGAAAAGAATGCCGACCTGGAGGTCGGCACACCCAGCGACATTTGGTCCGACCTATCCCCTTGCATCCTGACACCGGCCCGCTCTACTTCAGAGCATGAATTTCGCCAGTGACAATTGGGCTGGAGCCAGCCCCCGGATCATCGATGCCCTCACCCGCGGCGCGGGTGGCATTGCTCCCGCCTATGGCAATGACGATCTCACGCGCGAATTGAAGGCGCGGCTGTCGAGCCTGTTCGGGCGCGATGTCGGCCTGCTCTTCGCCGCGACGGGAACGGCTGCCAATTCCCTGGCGCTCAGCGCGCTCAGCCCCTCCTATGGCGCCATCTATGCCCATCAGGACGCCCACATCGTGGGGGACGAGGCCGGCGCGCCGGAGTTCTTCACCCATGGTGCGCGCCTCATCCCGCTCGCTGGCCCTGCCGGCAAGCTGACACCGGAGGTGCTGGAGGCGGCGGTGGCGCGCGGCAGCGGCTCCGGCTCGCCCATCCCCAAACCCGCGGCGCTCTCGATCGCGCAGGCGACGGAGAGCGGCACCGTCTATCGCGAGGCGGAGATCTCCGCCCTCACCGCCGTTGCCAAGGCGCGCGGCCTCAAGGTGCATATGGATGGCGCGCGCTTCGCCAATGCCGTCGCCTTCCTGGAGAAGGCCGATCGCGGGGCGCGGCTCGCCGACATCACCTGGAAGGCGGGCGTCGATGCGCTTTCCCTCGGCCTCACCAAGAACGGTGCGCTGATGGCCGAGGCCGTGGTGCTGTTCGAGGCCGACAAGGCCGCCGAGATCGAGTGGCTGCGCAAGCGTAGCGGCCACGTCGTCTCCAAGGCCTGGCCGATTGCCGCCCAGTTCCTGGCCATGTTGGAGAACGACCACTGGCTCGAACTCGCCCGCCACGCCAACGCCATGGCGACGGCCCTGTCGGAGGGGCTGGTCGAATCAGGCCATGCGCTTGGCTTCCCAACGGAAGCCAACGAGGTCTTCGCCGTGCTGCCCAAGGCGCTGATCGCGCGTCTGCGGCAGGAAGGCGCCAAGCTCTATGAATGGCCGGCTGCAGCCCTGCCGGAGAGCGAGCGCCTCGGCAAGGATGCCGATCTGACGAGGCTGGTCACGTCCTTCGCCACGAAGGAAGGCGAGGTGGAGCGGTTCCTGGAGATCGTGAGGGGGTAACGCCCTGGGATCGCGGGCATCTTTGCTCCATGGGCGTTAACTTTGCCGGGTGAGGCGGAGGAGTGGAGTGGCGATCTCTGATCGCCATTCTTGGAAACGAGGCGTTTGATGCCGAGGCAAGATGGCAGTCAGAGACTGCCACTCCGTGTTTGGCGCGCTCTGATTTGCAAAGCCGCGCCCAAGGCATCTCTGCCTGCGCTCCCAGGATTACTTCCCCTTCAGATCCAGCGAGCTCGTCAGGTCGCCCAGCGGCGGCTCGTTGTTGGCGGCGACCGCATTGTCGCGCACTTCGATGCCATGCAGCGTCGGCAGTTCGAAGCGGCGGGTGATGAAGCGCAGGATCGAGGTCGTGTCCATCGGCGTATGGTCGACGAAGCCGCGGCGGGCAAAAGGCGAGGCGATGATCGCCGGGATGCGGTTGCTGGGGCCCCAGCGGTCGGCCTTGGGTGGGGCAACATGGTCCCAGATGCCGCCATTCTCGTCATAGGTGACGACAACCAGCATATGCGGCCATTGCGGGCTCTTCTCGAGATGGCTGATCAGGTCGGCGAGATGGGTGTCGCCCGACTGGATGTCGGCGTAGCCGGAATGCTCGTTGAGGTTGCCCTGCGGCTTGTAGAAGGAAACCTGCGGCAGGGTGCCGGCATCGATCGCCTTGATGAACTCGGCGCCGACGAGTCCGCCGTCACGCAGATGCTCGCTGCGGGCGGCGGTGCCCGGCGCGAAATTGGCGTAATAGTTGAAGGGCTGGTGGTGGTACTGGAAGTTCGGCACCGGCGTCTTGTTGCCGTGGTCGAGCACGTCCTGCCAGGCGCCGGCATACCAGGCCCAGGTGATGTGCTTGAGGCTGAGCAGGTCGCCGATGGTGGGCTCGGTCTGCGGGGGTAGGGTGGTGGGCTTGGCCGGGTCGGCCATGGCTGGATCGCCGCCCTTGGCAGGATCATTGCCGCTCGGCTGGTAGGGCGGCTGCATGGTATTCACGGCATAGAAGTCCGGCGTGAGGTTGCCGTCAGCGGCGAATTTCGGAATGCCGTCCATGGCCGATTTCGGCGAATTGGCCGCCAATTTCAACGTCACGCCATCGGCCTCGACCGCGGCGATCGAAGGCTTGGCCGGATTGGTGTCGGCATTGGCGTAATAGGGCGCGCAGGCGCAGATCAGCCATTGATGGTTGAAAAAGGAGCCGCCGAAGGCGCCCATGAAGAAATTGTCGGCAAGGGCGTATTTCTGCGCGACGCCCCACATCGCTGTCTTCGATCCGTCCCAGGTCTGCATCACCGCACCGCCCGCATCGGCATAGGCGACGAACTTGTCGTTCTTGCCGCCGTCGACCTGCATCTGGTTCTGGTAGAAGCGGTGCCACATGTCGTGGGTGATGGTGCCGAGGCTAAGGTTGAAGCCCTGGGGATCGTCGGCGCGGAAGGGGCGGTTGGGCATATGCTCGGTCTGGGCCTGCGTCACCGGCGGCGTCACGCCCTTGGCGGTGAAGCCGTCCCAGGTCGGCGGCAGCTCCTTCAGCGGCGTGCCGTCGCGATCGAGCTGCACCGTGGCCGTGGGAGAAGCGTTCTGCAGGCCGTTGGCGCCGGGGAAATTGCCGAAGAGATTATCGAAGCTGCGGTTCTCGGCATAGATCACCACCACGGTGTCGATCAGCTTCAGGTTGAGTGAAGGATCATCATTATACCCACCCGCAAGTGCCGGGGTCATCGCCCCGATGATAAGGCTGAGGGCCGAGACCGTTCCAATAAACCGCGCCCGCATGCTGGCACCCTTCCTATTCCACCTGTGTTGATATCTTCATATGCATCCTGCACCATACCTCGCGAAACGTCCGAAAACGTGCCGCAGGCCAGGGTGTATGTTCAACATAAAGCCACTTTACGACACAACAATAAAGCACTGGGTGGCGGGAACGCTAGCGCTGGCTGCTGTCGGCCTGGCCTCGGGCGTGGTTGCGGCGAACGATCCTGCCGGCAAGGCAGCGGACAGTCCCGTGATGTCGCGGGCCGCGGTGAACCGGCAGGTGGAGGCCCTGGCGGCGCTGGGCCACGACATCTTCCGCGATCCCTCGCTGTCGGGCTCGGGCAAGGTCGCCTGTTCGTCCTGCCATGATCCCGCCCATGCCTATGGCCCCGCCAATGCCCTGGCGGTGCAGATGGGCGGAGGTGACCTTCGGCAGCCCGGCCTGCGCGCGGTGCCCTCGCTCACCTATCTGCAGGTGGTGCCGCCCTTCACCGAGCATTTCTTCGAATCGGAGGACGATGCCGACGAGAGCATCGACAACGGCCCGACAGGCGGCCTGACCTGGGATGGGCGCGTCGACCGCGGCGGCGACCAGGCGATGATCACGCTGCTTTCCGATTTCGAGATGGGCAACAAGGACGAGGCCGTGCTGATCGGCCGCCTGCGGGCGGCAACCTATGCCGGGAAGCTCGCCGAGCTGGCCGGTCCGCAGGCGCAGTCCAATCCGCGCCTCCTGCTGCAGACGGCGCTCAAGGCGATCGAGGTCTATGAGCAGGACTATAAGACCTTCTATCCCTATTCGAGCAAATATGACGCCTATCTGGCTGGCACAGCAACGCTGACGGCGCAGGAAGCCCGCGGTCTCCAGCTTTTCAACGATGCCGACAAGGGTAATTGCGCCTCTTGCCATGTCAGCCAGCGCGGCAATGACGGCACGCCTCCGCAGTTCACCGATTACGGGCTGATCGCCCTCGGCGTGCCGCGCAATCCGGACATTCCCGCCAATAAGGATCCGAACTATTACGATCTCGGCCTGTGCGGCCCTCTGCGCACCGATTTTCGTGACCGGCCCAACTATTGTGGCCTGTTCCGCACGCCGACCCTGCGCAACGTGGCGCTACGTCAGACCTTCTTCCATAACGGCGTCTTCCACTCGCTGCGCCAGGCGGTGGCGTTCTATGTCGACCGTGAGACCGACCCGGGCAAATGGTATCCGCGCAATCCCGACGGCACGGTCGACAAATACAACGACCTGCCCAGGAGCGCACAGGCCAACCTCAACATGGACCCGCCCTTCGACCGGCACCAGGGCGACAAGCCGGCGCTCAGCGACAGCGAGATCGACGATGTCGTCGCCTTCCTGGGCACACTGACGGATGGGTACAAGCCTGGGAGCGCGGACGTCTCGTCCGCTCTTGGAAGCACCGGCGCGCCAAAATGAGGCGTCACGGATGTGACACGTCGCCTCGAAACGCTGTCGTTTGCGGCATTCGCTGATAAAAACAGGGGCGGACAAGATGTCCGCGCTCCCGTCAGCTGGCGCCCGGATTGCCCGGCAGGTCGAGAAGCTTGGCCACGTCGTCGGCGCCCTTGCCGGAGGCGGCAAGCTCGCCATTGTCCTTCACTTCGAGTTCGGCGCCATTGGCAAAGCAGAGGCGCCAGCCGCTGTCTTCCTCGTTGCGGCGCCGGTCTGTGACCCCGATGCCGGCCGCGGTGACCAGCGCAATTGCTTTTTCAACATCCATGATCGCCACCCACTCTAGAAAATATCCCCACCGAAGTTGAGTTCGGAGGGGTGCGAAGTCAAGGCGAAAGGCTGTCACCGTTCCGGCATGCCAATGACATCCGGTTGTCGCATCATACTCCAGGGAGAGCGGCTGCTTTTCCACAGGAGCCTATAGCCACGACGCCAGAACTGTGTATTGGCTGCCTTCCCTTTCGCAATCGGGGCGTGCGCACGGCCCCTTTGAGGACATGATGCTGAAGACCGCCCTGAGCCTTGCCTTCGTTCTTCTGGCTGGCGTTGCCCAAGCGCAAACACCGCCGCAGACGCCGCCGGCCCAGGCCGCCCCCCAGACCCAGGGCCAATCCACGATACCGCTTCAGCCACAGACCCCGGCCGCTGCACCGTCGCCGCTGCCGGGCGGCGCCTCCTCGCTCCAGGAGACCTATGAGGACTGGCGGGTGTTCTGCAGCGCGCCGAACAATGTCAAGCAATGCACCCTCCAGGAGGTGCTGTCGGATCAGAAGAGCGGCCAGCGCGTCCTGGCCGTCGAGCTCTCACCCACGCCCGATGGCGGCATGACGGGCAATCTGGTGATGCCCTTCGGCCTCCTGTTCTCGGCCGGCGTCGCGCTCGCCCTCGACCAGAATCCCAGCGGGCAGGCGCTGCCCTTCCAGACCTGCATCCCCGCCGGCTGCCTGGTGCCGCTAAGCCTCGACGCCCGCACCATCGCGGCGCTGCGCAACGGCAGCCAGGTCAAGCTCAACACCAAGTCGATCGACGCCACGGCCAAGCCGCTGGTCTTCAACGTCTCGCTCAAGGGCTTCGGTACGGCGCTCGATCGCGCCCTGGCCATCGTGAAGTAGCGAGAAGAAGGCGCGACTTGAGCCTTCCCTAGCTTCGTCACCGTCGAATTCACACATCGCAGTAGAGGGCGCGGCTCATCCTTCCCCGGCTTCGGGGAAGGTGTCGCCGCGCAGCGGTGACGGAAGGGGGAGAGCGACGCGACAGAGCCGGTTTTCAGGCCGGGTAGGCGCCACGCTACCCCTTCCGACTTCGCTTCGCTCAGCCACCTTCCCCGCAGTCGGGGAAGGATAACCTGCGCCTCTTCCTGACGGCGCAGATGTGTGAATTCGATGCCCACGAAGCTGGGGGAGGCGCGCCGCGCCCTTCCTCAATCCTCCGCCGCCAGCACGGCACCGGCTTTCGCCAGCACGTCGGGCCGGTTCATGCGCAGCCACCCGGCGCCAGCGATGCACAGGACGAGCCAGGCTACGATCATCCAGGGCATCCAGGTATAGGGTGGGTCCGTCTGCAAGATGATCTGGGCGATGAACAGCGCCGCGATCAGCAGCGCTCCGAGCGCCGGCAACAGCATCTGGCGCAGCGGATGGGCATCGCCGCGGCGGCGGAAGAAGGCGATCGCGGCGAGATTGGCGAGGATATAGACCAGCAGGATCGCCAGCGTCAGCACGAAGCCGCAATAGCCATAGACATTGCTGCCGCCGTCCGGATTGGCGAGGCCCCCCGAAACGGCGCCCACCGCGATCACCACCAAGGCGCTGAACAGGCTCTGGAAATAGACGGCGTTACGCGGCGTGCCATGCTTGGGATCGATGAAGCCAAGCGCTGAGGGCAGCATGCCCTCCCGGCCCATGGCGAAGAGCACGCGCACCACGCCGGTGTTGCCGTTGACCATCACCGCCGCCATTGACGACACCGAGGCGACGATGATCAGCGGTGTCATCCAGGGTGCGTAGAGGGAGGCGAGGTCGTTCCACGGCGTGGAGGAGCCGGTGAGGGCGTTGACCTTGTCCGGCCCGAGGCCGATCACCTCGGCCCAGATGCAGAAGACATAGATGAGGCCGACGGCGAGGGTGGAAAGCGCGATGGCGAGCGGCACGTTGCGGCGGGGGTTGCGTACCTCCTCGCCCAGGGTGGTGGCGCCCTCGAAGCCGACGAAGCTGAGCGCCGCGAACACGCCGCCCGTTATCAGGCCCTGCAATCCGCTGGGCGAGGCTGACGGCGTGAGCGGCGTGGCGGTGACGCCATGCGCGCCGCCCGAGGCCATGACGATCACCGCCATCAGCAGTACGATGGCCACTTCCAGGACGAACAGCGTCATCGCGGTGCGCAGGGTGGAGCGGATGCCCTCCAGAGCCAGCACGGTCATGGCGATCCAGGGCAGGATGGAGATGGCGATCCAGGGTATGTCGAAACCGAAGGCCTGCTTGATCGTCTGTTGCAGATAGGCGCCGATCAGCGCGATCTCGATCGGCGGCAGCAGCGCATAGGCCACGAACATCAGCCCGCCGGCGACGAAGCCCATGGTGGGGCCGAGGCCGAGTGAGACATAGGTGTAGAAGGAGCCCGCGCTGGGGGCGACCGCCGCCATCTCCATCACGCCGCTCGCCGTGATCAGCATCACGATAAGGCAGGCGACATAGACGAAAGGCGTGGCTTCACCCGAAAAGGGCGTCGAGAATTGCGGGTTGAAGAAGGTCGAGACCGCCGGCCCCATGATGGCGGCGGACATGATCACCGCGCTGGCGAGGCCGACAGAATTGCGCCTGAGCTGCGCCGGTTCTGCCGAAGTGACTGACGACATGGAAGGATCTCCGCTGATGGCACGCGGGACCGTTGATGGTCCTCTTTCGTTTGTCGGTTCGCGGCGGCAGGGACGTTTGGACGGGCTGCCGGCTGCAAACATCAACTTGTGACAGACTGCGCCAAGAATGTTGGACTTGCAATATTTATTGTGGAATATTCCAACAATGACAGATTGTCATTTCTGCAGGCCCACCGGAGCGCCAATCGAGCAGGGCTTGAACAGGAAAGGCGATTCGCTTGCTGCTTCCCTCCCCCTTGTGGGGAGGGATTAGAGGGTGGGGGTCTCTGACGGTAGGGAACAGCCCTTCCTAAGGGACCCCCATCCCCTTACCCTTCCCCGCAAGGGGGAAGGGAGTCCTTTGCGTCGCGCCTTTACCGCGGAGGTAGGCGTTGATTCGCCTTTTGCTACAGGGGGAGCGCCTGCATGATCGTGATCGGGGTGGATATCGGCACGCAGTCGCTGAAGGCGGTGGCCGCCGATCGCAACCTCAACCCGCTGGGCAGCGCTTCCATCGCCTATCCCTTCCAGACGCCGGCGCCAGGCGAAGCGGAGCAGGACCCCCAGCTCTGGCTCGACGCCCTGAGACCGGCGATCGCGGGTTGCCTCGATGCCGCAGGAGCGAGAGCCGGCGATGTCGCCGCGCTCGGCTTTGTCGGCCAGCTCGACGGCTGCATTGCGGTCGATGCCGCCTGCCGTGCCCTCGGGCCCGCCTTGATCTGGATGGACCGGCGCGCCGAAATGGAGATTGCCGATATCCCGGCCGGCCTGGTGCGGGAGCGCACGGGAAGCGTGCTTGATCCCTCGCACATGGCTGCCAAGATCCGCTGGCTGAAGCAGCGCCGGCCGGGTGCCGTGCGTTTCCACCAGCCCGTCTCCTATGTGGTGGAAAGACTGACCGGCCGAGCTGTGTTCGATCATGGCCTGGCCTCCACCACCATGCTCTATGATCTCGCGGAACGCTGCTTCCGCCCGGAATTGCTGGAGGGCTTCGGCGTCTCGGCCAGCGAGCTGCCGGAAATCGGCGAGGCCAGCGCCAGCGCCGGCGGGTTGACGCCAGCGGGCAGCGCGCTCACCGGCCTGCGCGAAGGCATCCCGGTGGCGGTCGGGACGGGCGATGATTTCGCCGGACCGCTCGGTGCCGGCATCGTCACCCCGGGCACGGTTGTGTGCTCTCTCGGCACGGCCGAAGTGGTGGGAGCGGTGCACCCCCATCCGGTCATCGATCCCCTCAATCTGGTCGAGACGCATGGCTTTGTCTCCGGCTTTTCATTCATCGAGAATCCGGGCTGGCTTTCGGGCGGCGCGGTGACCTGGCTGCGCCATCTGGTGGGTTTTGCCGATCCGGCCGCTCTCACCGAGGCTGCCGCCGGCGTGCCGGCGGGCAGTGGGGGCGTGACCTTCATCCCGGCGCTGAACGGGGCGATGGCGCCAGTCTGGCAGCCGGGCGCGCGGGGCGTGTTCTACGGACTGGCCGCCCACCACCATCGCGGCCACCTCGCGCGGGCGGTGCTGGAGGGCTGTGCCTTCGCCATGCGCGATGTCATCGACCGGCTGCGCGAGCTCGGCGTCGCCACGGATCGAATCCTCCTCGTCGGCGGCGGCGCACGCAGCACGCTCTGGGCCGAGATCCGGGCGGGCGTGCTCGACCAGGCGGTGGAGCGGGCCGAAAGCGTCGATGCCGCGCCGATGGCGGGCGTGCTGCTGGCCGCAACCGCCGCCGGGCTCGAACCTTCCCTTGCCGAAGCCGCCGCCCGTCTGCCGCTCCCGACCAGCCGCACTGAACCGGTTGCCGCGGATGTACCAGCCTATGAGGTGGCCTATCAACGCTACCGGACACTGTTCGACGCCCTGACGCCGATGTTTTGACGGAGGGGTTGGGCGAGATGAGGAGCCTGAGGATAAGGTGAGCCGGTTGCGCCCCCTCGCCCAATTGTCGCATATCTTTTGTTGGATATTTGTTGCTCTTCCAAAATAAAATGTGATATTTCCAACTATCAGTCGCCGATACCAGGAGAAGCCGCCGCCATGGATTTCATCTTCATGCTGACGCGCAGCGACCGGACGGTCGAGGATTGCCTGGAGCTGGTGCGCGAGATCGCCCCGCTCCGCCTCGGCCATGTCGGTTTCAAGGATGTCGGCGTGCCGCTGCCCGTGCTGGAGCGCCTGGCACAGGCGATCCGCGATGCCGGCGCGACCTCCTATATGGAGGTGGTCTCCACCAGCCCGGAGGACTGCCTGCGCTCGGCCCGCATCGCCCGCAATCTCGGCATCGACCGTCTGCTCGGCGGCACGCTGGTGGATGAGACGCTCGAGATCCTTGCCGGCAGCCCCACCGCTTATTTTCCCTTCCCGGGCCGGCCGGTAGGCCATCCCACCAAGCTCGGCGGCCACGCGCCGGAGATCGAGCAGCATTGCCGCACCTTCATGCGCAAGGGCTGCGCCGGCGCCGACCTTCTCGCCTATCGCGCCACCGAGGCCGATCCGCTCGAGCTTGTGCGGGCAGCGCGGCGGGGCCTTGGTTCGGGCCTCCTGATTGCTGCCGGCTCCGTCACCTCGGTGGAGAAGATCCGCGCCCTCGATGCGGCCGGGGCCGACGCCTTCACCATCGGTTCGGCCGTCTTCGACGGTTCGTTCAGCCCGACCAAGGGCTCGACCCTGTCCCAGCTCGCCGACGTTCTCGCAGCCTGCGGCAGCGAAGCCGGGGAACGGCGGACAGGCTGAAGGTGCTGGAGGGAATATAAGGGCGGGGGCCCATCGGCGAGGGATTCACCTTATCCCGCTTGACCCCCATCTCCGACCCTTCCCCACAAGGGGAAGGGAGTTTCAGACGTCGCGCCTCGACCGATCGATGACAGCCCCCCCGTTGACCCCCGTGTGAATACCCATGTCGCAATTGTTTCTCGACCGGCTTCTCGAAGGAACCCTCACCGATAGCGAAACCGGCGAGCGCCTGTCCGTACCTGTCCGCAAGGTGACGATCGGTACGGGTCTCGCGCCTGTCGCTGCTCAGCTGGTGGTGCCGCTCGGTCTCGGCCGGCGCCTTGCCGTGGTGATGGACGCCGACACGCGCCGCGCCATGGGTGAGGCGGTGGCCGGAGCTTTGTCCACCGGGCATCTGGTCGAAAGCATCGTGCTCGATCCCCATCCCCATCCGGACATGGAGGTGGTCGAGGAGGTCCGGGCGAGGAGCCGCGAGGCGGATGGGCTCATCGCGGTCGGTTCGGGCTCGATCAACGATATCGTCAAGCACGCGGCGCATCTGGCCGGCAAGCCCTATGCCGTGTTCGGCACGGCGCTGTCGATGAACGGCTACACCTCCTCTTCCGCAGCCATCACCGAGAAGGGGCTGAAGAAGTCGCTCGCCTCCACCGCCGCGCAGGGCGTCTTCCTCGACCTCGACGTGCTGGCGGCGGCGCCCAAGCGCCTGATCGCTGCCGGCTTCGGCGATTCCATCTGCCGCTGCACGGCACAGACGGACTGGCTGATGTCGCATCTCATCCGCGGCACGCCCTATCGCGACACCCCCTTCGCGCTGCAGAGGGAGGAGGAGGCGGCGCTGATGGCCGATCCAGGCCGTCTGATAGCCGGCGACCGCGCGGCCGTCGCCCTGCTCGCCCGCATGTTGGTGCTTTCCGGCTTCGGCATGACGCTGGCGGGGGGATCCTATCCCGCCAGCCAGGGCGAGCATCTCATCGCCCATTATATCGACATGCGTGGCCAGAACCTGCCGATGGCCTATCACGGCGAGCATATCGCGGTGACCACGGTGACGGTGGCGCGGCTGCAGGAGCGCGTGCTCGGCCGGACCAGCCTTGCCATCCGGGCGAACGCCGACACCCCGGCCGTGTTCGCCCGCGAATTCGGGGCGGAGCTCGGTGCCGAATGCTGGAACGCCTTCGAGCCCAAGCTGCTGGACGAGGAGGGCGCCGCCGCGCTCAACCGGCGCCTTGCCGCCGACTGGCCCGACATTCGTCGGCGCCTCCTTGCCGTCAGCCGCCCCTCGACGGAGGTCAAGGCGGCGCTCGAAAACGTCAACGCGCCGGTCAAACCCGCCGATGTCGGCATTCCCGAGCCTTTCTATCGCGAGGCGCTGCGCAATGCCCGCCGCATCCGCGACCGCTTCGGTGTGCTGGATCTCGCCGAGGCCGCCGGGGAGCTCGACGATTTCATCGCGGCCGAGACGGCCCGGCCTGCCGCCCATGCTTGATCCGCTGGCCGGTTTCCCGCTTGCCGCCCGGCGCATCGTGCGGGTGGTGCTCACCGACATCGACGATACGCTCACCGATCACGGTCGCCTGCCCCCCATCGCCTATGACGCCATGGCGCGGCTGGCCGAGGTTGGGATCGCAGTGGTGCCCGTCACCGGCCGCCCTGCCGGTTGGTGCGACCTCATCGCCCGGCAATGGCCGGTGGCCGGCGTGGTGGGCGAGAATGGTGCCTTTTATTTCCGCTATGACGATGCCAGCCGCACCATGATCCGCCACTACGCCAGGGACCGGGCAGAGAGGCGCATCGACCGCGAGAAGCTCGAGGCCATCCGCCAGACGGTGCTCGCCGAAGTGCCCGGAGCCGCCGTCTCGGCCGACCAGGCCTATCGCGAGGCGGACCTTGCCATCGACTTCTGCGAGGATGTGCCACGCCTGCCGCCATCGGCCGTCAGGCGGATCGTCGAGCTCTTCGAGCAGGCGGGCGCCACGGCCAAGATCTCCTCCATCCATGTCAATGGCTGGTTCGGCCACTACGACAAGCTGACCACGAGCAGGGCCTTTCTCGCCGATGTCCTGGGCGTCGACGTGGACCGGACGCCGGAAGCCGTCGCCTATGTCGGTGACAGCCCCAACGACATGCCGATGTTCGGCTTCTTCGCCAATTCGGTAGGGGTGGCCAATGTACTCGATTTCCGTGACCAGCTCAGCGCGCCGCCGAGATGGGTGACCACGAAGCGGGGCGGCCAGGGTTTTGCGGAGTTCGTCGAGGCGCTGATCGGGGCGAGGGCGCAGTAGGCCTTCCTCGAGGCTGTCAGGTTCGCACATTGCAGCAAAGGGCGCGGATCATCCTTCCCCGACTCCGGGGAAGGTGGACCGGCGTAGCCGGGCCGGAAGGGGGAGAGTGACGCCACGGAGCCGGTTTTCAAGCCAGGCAGGCGCCACCCTACCCCTTCCGACTTCGCTTCGCTCAGCCACCTTCCCCGCAGTCGGGGAAGGATGACCCGCGCCTTTTATGGACAAGACGGCGATGTGTTCATCCGACCGCCGGCGTCACAGAAAACGCTTTCGCGCCCCTAAGCCTCCGCCACCTTCACCCCGACCCCTGCCTTTTTCAGCGCCGCAGCGAATTGCGTGGAAGGGCTGCCGTCCGTCACCAGATAGTCCAGTTCGTCCAGGGCGCAGACATGCTCCAGCGCCGCCTGCTCGAACTTGGAATGATCGGCCACCAGGATCACCGCCTCCGCCCGCTCGATCATCACCCGCTTGTTCCAGGCCGACATCGAGTTCTCGTCGCTCGGGCCGTTGGCGTCGACCCTGCTGGCGCCGATGATGGCGTAGGTGGGGTTGAACTTGCGCAGATAGGCCAGCGTATCCGGCCCGCCGACGCCGCCATCGCCCATGTCGAACTCGCCGGGGCAGACGATCACCCGGATGCTCGGGTTGACGGCCAGCGCCGAGGCGACGCCGAAGCTGGTGGTGATGACGGTGAGGTTCTTCAGCTCGGCCGCCAGGCGTCTCGCGACATAGATGGTGGTGGCGCCGGCGTCGATCATGATGGTGTCGCCATTGCGCAGGAGGCCGGGCACGGCGCGGGCGATGGCCGAGCGCTGGTCGACCTTGGTGCGGTAGCGGTCGTCGAGCGAGGGCTCGAGGTCGAGTGGCGGCCCGGCGGCGCCGCCATAGGTACGGCTGAGCAGGCCCTGCTCGCTGAGTTCGTCGAGATCACGGCGGATGGTCTCGGTCACCACATCGAAGCGATGCGCGAGCTCCGAGATGCGGATCGAGGGCGAGGCATGCAACTCGGCCAGGATTGCCTGCTGCCGGTCACGTTTACGAAGAGTCCCGGCCATGGAGGTCACCCACACGCTAAAACGGCGGGCACGCCGCCGATTTTTTGGACTTGGAACATTTTGTGTGGTTTTTCAAGTGGGGTGCGGCACGGGAGGCCTTAGATTCCCGGGTGCGCGGACGTCTCGTCCGCATCTTGGAGGCAGTGCGTTTACAGATAGGAAGATGCGGACGAGACGTCCGCCCACCCAGGCACTACACCCAGCCCGCCAGCTCCCGCGTCACCACATGCTCGAGCACGCGCTGGCCCTCGGGGCTGTCGTTCAGGCAGGGCAGATAGGCGAACTTCTCGCCGCCATTGTGCTGGAAGACCTCGCGGTTCTCTTCGCCCAGTTCCTCCAGCGTCTCCAGGCAGTCGGCCACGAAGCCAGGCGCGACGATGGCGAGGCGCTTGGTGCCTGCCTTGGCGAGGGCCTCCACCGTCCCGTCCGTATAGGGCTTCAGCCACTCCTCCTTGCCGAAGCGGGATTGGAAGGTGATCTTGAAACGGCTTTCGTCGAGGCCGAGCGCCTGGCCCAGCAGCCGGCCCGTCTTCATGGCAAAGCAGTAATAGGGATCGCCCTGAATGAGATAGGTCTTGGGCACGCCGTGGAAGGAGGCGAGCAGCACCTCCGGCTCGAAATCGAGCCCGGCGAGATGCCGGCGCACGGAGCTTGCCAGTGCCTCGATATAGACGGGATCGTCATGCCATTGCGGCGCCACGCGCAGCGCAGGCTGCCAGCGCAGGGTCATCAGATGCTCGAAAGCCTTGTCGCAGACCGTCGCCGTGGTGGCGGCGGCATATTGGGGATAGAGCGGCACGAGCAGGATGCGGTCGCAGCCCCTGGCGCGCAGGCCGTCGAGACGCTCGGCGATGCTGGGCTTGCCATAGCGCATGGCGAAATCGACGATGAGGCGCGGATCGCGCGCCGCCATCGCCTCGGCCAGCTTCTCGGTCTGGCGCTGCGTGATCACCAGCAAGGGCGACGCGTTGGCTTGCTTGTCCCAGATCGAGGCATATTTCGCGCCGCTCTTGCCCGGCCGCGTGGTCAGGATGATGCCGTTGAGCAGCGGCCACCACAGGAGGCGCGGCACTTCGATCACGCGGCGGTCGGACAGGAATTCCTTGAGATAACGGCGCATCGGCCAATAGGTCGGCGCATCGGGCGTGCCGAGATTGACCAGCAGCACGCCGATCCTGCCGCTCGCCTGACGGGGGTGGTCGGAGGGCACCGGAAGGAGGCTGGCGATGGGGGAGGAGGACATGCGGTTCCCTTTCGCCGCCTTTCAACAGGGAGCGGGCCCGGCTTGCAACAGAATTATTCCCTGGGAGCGCAGGCTTCCAGCCTGCATCTGCGAAGCGGCACGCTTACAGGGGAGGAGAAGGCTGACGGGGCTTCCTGGGACCGCAGGCGTCTCGCCTGCACCTTGAACCGCATCGTTTCCAAGAGCAGGCGAGACGCCTGCGATCCCAGGGAGTTCGCGTTCCCAGGCCGATCAAATCCCGGTGGCCTCCCTGCAAAGGACTTGCAGGATCGACCTCCTCCCGCTTATTCTTTCCCCATGAGCATCGACGCCATAGAGATCCGTCTGGCTCGGCCGGACGACGCCCATGCCATCGCGGATGTGCATGATGCGGCTTGGCGCAACGCCTATCGCGGTGTCATCCCCGGACGTGAGCTGGAGCGGCTGGTGGAGCGGCGCGGCGCCAAATGGTGGCGCTACGCCATCGACCGCAAGACCCGCATCGTCGTGATGTCCTTCGGCGGCGTGATCGCCGGCTACGCGACCTATGGGCGCAATCGTGCCGCGAGCCTGCCCTATCAGGGCGAGATTTTCGAACTCTATCTGCGCCCGGAATATCAGGGCGTCGGCCTGGGCAAGCGCCTGTTCAACGCCGTGCGCCGCGACCTCAGCGGCCACGACGTCAAGGGCATGGTGATCTGGGCGCTGGCGGACAACCAGCGGGCCTGCGACTTCTACCAGCGCCTCGGCGGCGTGAAGGTGGACGCCATGGTCGAGCGCTTCGGCGACAGCAAGCTGCAGAAGGTCGCCTTCGGCTGGGCGGCTTAAGCCTGGGATCGCGGGCATCCTTGCCTGCCCTTCTCATCCAACAAACGTTTCGCTTCCAAGAGCAGGCAAGGATGCCTGCGATTGTCTACGTCCTGTCCCATACCTCGAAATAGCCAAGATCCGGCTCGTTGTAGCGCCGGGCATAGGCACGCCGGGCGAGGCGCCAGCGCAGGGCATGCAGCAGGGTGGCGATGGTGCAGGTGAGCAGGATCGCGACAGGAAGGACGAAGAGCGCGGTCAGCAGCACGGCGGAGACTAGGCTCGCCGGGGCTGTCAGCAGCAGCACGGCCGTCATCGCTGCAAAGCAGGCGAGCACGAACAGCAGTTGCAGACCGCTGAGCGAGAAAGGCCGCTCGGGCTCCTCGAGGGGATCGGCGGAAGGCTGACGGACCAGGTTCAGGCGGTGACGCCGCAGGGCGACGAGGCCGCCGCCAACGGCAAGCGTCGCGAGCAGGGCGAGGACGGTACGCCGGATCTCGGCGCTGCCAAGATCGACCGGCGCGCGCCAGATCACCACGAACATCAGCAGCCCCGCCAGCCCGCTCAGGATGAGCCAGTAGCCCGGCGCCTTGAGGCGATAGGTGTTGTCGGGCACGAAGTGTTCATCCGGATGCACGGGATGGAGCTGGGCGTGGCGTTCCCAGGCTTTGGCAAGGATATCATCCGGCTCGGGCGACATGGTGCAGGGCTACAATATCGGGCAAGCGACTGCAATTGCCGGGCGGGGGAAAGACCTCGCGCCTGGCACCGTCGGCTTCCCTAATCGTTCTTGGTCCACAGAATCTGGCCGCTGAGATAGCGGTTCGTCGGCTATCAGGCTGCGATCGGCGCCGAAGCAGTAGCTGCGCTTGCCGTGGCCAGCTTTGATCATCTGTAATCTTCGCCAGAATGCTCGGAAATCGTGATCTCTTCGCTATGACAGAAGGATCAAGGAAGTAATATCTTTTCGTATTCTGTTCTAGTTACAAATGTAAGCGAAATTTTTCTACTGAGAATCAAGATACTGTTTTTTGATATTCAGTTTTTAACAATTCTAATTCTAATCTAAATTGTTTGACTTTCCCAAGATCTCGCGCTTACACAGCTCCCGTCCTGCCGGTGAGCGACCGGCAGCCCGATTCCGATAGAGGTCCAGATGAGAGCTTTCCTGCCGCATCGCCGCGCCGTCCTTGCCGGCGCCGCCGCGCTGGCCGCGACCCTGTTCGCCACCCCCCTTGCTGCCCAGGCCCAGAATGCCGGCATCACCGTCTACAATGCGCAGCATGAGGACCTGACCCAGGCCTGGGCCGATGCCTTCACCAAGGAGACCGGCATCAAGGTCACCCTGCGCAATGGCAGCGACACCGAGCTCGGCAACCAGCTCGTGCAGGAAGGCGCCAATTCGCCGGCCGATGTGTTCCTGACCGAGAACTCCCCGGCCATGGTGCTGGTCGACAATGCCAAGCTGTTCGCCCCGCTGCCGGCCGATACGCTGGCGCAGGTGCCCGCGAATCTTCGCCCGGCGCATGGCCGCTGGACCGGCATCGCCGCCCGTTCCACCGTCTTCGCTTACAACAAGACCAAGCTGACTGAGGACAAACTGCCCAAATCGCTGCTCGACCTTGCCGATCCGGCCTGGAAGGGCCGCTGGGCGGCATCCCCCTCCGGGGCCGATTTCCAGGCCATCGTCAGCGCGCTGCTCACCCTCAAGGGCGAGGCTGCCACGGCCGACTGGCTGAAGGCGATGAAGGCGAATGCCAAGTTCTACAAGGGCAACAGCACCGCGATGAAGGCCGTCAATGCCGGTCAGATCCAGGGCGCGGTGATCTACCATTATTACTGGTTCGGCGATCAGGCCAAGACTGGCGAGAACAGCAAGAACGTCGCGCTGCACTATTTCCGCAACCAGGATCCGGGCGCCTTCGTCAGTGTCTCCGGCGGTGGCGTGCTGGCCTCCAGCAAGCATCAGGCTGAGGCGCAGGCCTTCGTGAAGTGGATCACCGGCAAGGGCGGCCAGGAGATCCTGAAGACAGGCACCTCCTATGAATATGCGGTGGGCGAGGGCGCCCAATCCAACCCGAAGCTGGTGCCGCTGGCCGACCTTCAGGCTCCCAAGATCGAGCCGGCGGATCTCAACAGCCAGAAGGTCACCGAGCTGATGACGGCTGCGGGACTGCTGTAAGGGGATTCGTGGGACCGGCTTCCAGCCTGTGATCCCAGGTTTTGGTTGCGTATCCCTGCCCATCTGCGAAATATCCTGCCTCCGGGGTACACTCGGAGGCCTTCGAGTTTCAGGACGTCCGGTGTCTCTTCTTTCAAGTCAGCGTTTCCAGGCCGATCTCTTCAGGCTTGTACCCATCTCCCGCTTCAGCGGGCGGGATGCGGTTGCTGGCGCCGCCGTGCTCGTCTCGCTCTTCGCCCTGCTGCCCCTCGGCTTCGTGATCTGGATCACGGTCCAGATCGGCTGGCAGACCGCCTCGGCGCTGGTGTTCCGGTCGCGCGTGGGGGAACTGTTGGTCAACACGCTCCTGTTGGAGGCCTGCACCATCCCGATCGCCATTGCCCTCGCCGTGACGCTCGCCTGGCTCACGGAGCGTAGCGACCTCAGGGGTGCGCGGATCTGGTCCTGGCTGGCGGTGGCGCCGCTCGGTGTGCCGGCCTTCGTGCATTCCTATGCCTGGGTGAGCGTGGTGCCCAGCATGGGCGGGCTATGGGCTGGCGTGCTGATCTCGGTGCTCGCCTATTTCCCCTTCCTCTATCTGCCCGTCTCGGCGCAGCTGCGCCGGCTCGACCCGGCGCTGGAGGATGTGGCGGCCTCTCTCGGCCTCTCGCCGTTGCGCGTGTTCTTCCGCGTGGTGCTGCCGCAGCTGCGCCTGGCGATTCTCGGCGGCGCGCTGCTGGTCGGCCTGCATCTGCTGGCCGAATATGGCCTCTACGCCATGATCCAGTTCGACACCTTCTCCACCGCCATCGTCGACCAGTTCCAGTCGTCCTATAACGGCCCGGCCGCCAATATGCTCGGGGGCGTGCTGGTGGTGGCCTGCCTGTTTCTGCTCGGGCTGGAGGCGCTGTTGCGCGGGGGCGAGCGCTATGCTCGCGTCGGCTCCGGGGCAGCGCGGCCGGCGACGCGCATTCGGCTCGGGCGCACCACGCCGCTGTGGTTGCTGGTGCCATCGGCGACCGCGGCGCTGTCGCTCGGCGTGCCGCTGGCGACGCTGGGGCGCTGGCTTGCCGTTGGCGGCGCCGAGGTCTGGCCGCTCGATACCATCGCCGGCGCCCTCGGCCAGACGCTCGGCTTCGCTCTGCTCGGCGCGGTGCTGACCTCGCTCCTCGCCTTTCCCATGGCCTGGCTTTCGGTACGCGCGCCTGGGCGGCTGCAGAGGCTGCTGGAGGCCTGCCATTATTATGTCGGCTCGCTGCCCGGCGTCGTGGTGGCGCTGGCGCTGGTGACGATCACCGTGCGCGTCGCCCTGCCGCTCTACCAGACCATGGCGACCTTGCTCGCCGCCTATGCCCTGATGTTCCTGCCGCGTGCCTTGGTCGGCCTGCGCGCCAGCATCGCCCAGGCGCCGGTGGAGCTGGAACGCGCCGCCATGGCGCTCGGGCGCACGCCCTTCAAGGCGATCTGGCAGATCACCCTGCGGCTCTCGGCGCCGGGCGTCGCCGCCAGCATGGCGCTGGTGGCGCTCGGCATCACCACCGAACTCACGGCGACGTTGATGCTGGCGCCGAGCGGCACGGTGACGCTCTCCACCCGCTTCTGGTCCGCCACCAACGATATCGACTATGCCCGCGCGGCGCCCTATGCCTTGATGATGGTGCTGCTGGCCCTGCCGCTCACCTTGTTGCTTCATTTCCAATCCAGGCGCTCGATCGGCCAATGACGTTCCTCACCATAGAAGGGGCCAGCAAACGCTATGGCGCCGTGGCCGCGCTCGATGATGTCAGCCTCGCGGTACCAGCCGGCAGCCGTACCGCGATCGTCGGCGCCTCGGGCTCGGGCAAGACCACGCTGCTGCGCCTCATCGCCGGTTTCGAGGCCCCTGATGCCGGCCGCCTGACGCTCGACGGCGCGGTGCTGGCCGACGGGCCGGCCATCGTGCCAGCTCACCGGCGCGGCATCGGCTTCGTCACCCAAGACGGCGCGCTCTTTCCTCACCTCACCATCGCCCAGAATATCGGCTTCGGCCTGGAGCGCGGCCTCGCCGACCGTGCGGTCCGTATCGAGGCGCTGATGCGCACCGTCGATCTCGATCCCGCCATGCTGGAACGCCGGCCGCACCAGCTTTCCGGCGGCCAGCAGCAGCGCGTGGCGCTTGCCCGGGCCCTGGCGAGGCAGCCCCGGCTCATGCTGCTGGACGAACCCTTCTCCGCCCTCGATACCGGCCTGCGCGAAGCAACGCGCAAGGCCGTCGCCGCCATGCTGGAGGCGGCCGGAGTCACCACCATTCTCGTCACCCATGACCAGACGGAGGCGCTCTCCTTCGCCCACCAGGTCGCGGTGCTGAGCGAGGGCCGGTTGGCGCAGGCTGGCGCGCCGCACGAGCTCTACCGCCGGCCGCATGACCGCAGGACGGCGCTGTTCCTGGGCGAGGCCGTGCTGATGAAGGGCCAGGCCGGGGTCGGCTGGGTCGATTGCGCGCTCGGCCGCCTGCCGGCGGGCACGCATGGCCATCGCGGCGAGGTCGAGATCATGCTGCGGCCCGAGCAGATCCGCTTCACGCCGGTCGAGGAGGGCGCCGAGCAGGGGTGCCTCGCCCGTGTCGTGGAGGTGGAGTTCGGGGGGGCGCTGCGTGCCGTGACGGTAGCGCTGATCTCGAACGGCATGAAGCTGCGCATCACCGGCACCGGGTTGGAGCTGCCGCCGACCGGCGCGCGCGTCCGGCTCAATGTCGCCGGCCCTGCCCATGTCTTCGACGCCTGAGAACGATTTTCCCGTCATCTTCGGGTTGAAACGAGCCCGATTCCCGCATAAGGCTGCATCCCCACGGGGGTTTGGTGCATCCTGCGCCAAAACCGGCCCTACAGGATGTGATGCCGATGCGTATCGATGCCGTTTCGACGGGACGCAACCCACCGCATGAAGTGAATGTCATTGTCGAAGTGCCGGTCGGCGGCGAGCCCATCAAATATGAGATGGACAAGGAGTCCGGTGCGCTCGTGGTCGATCGCTTCCTCTATACCCCGATGCGCTATCCCGGCAATTACGGCTTCGTTCCCCACACTCTGTCCGACGATGGCGACCCCATCGACGTGCTGATCGCCAACCAGCGCGGCATCATCCCCGGTGCGGTGATCGCCGTGCGCCCGGTCGGCGTGCTCAAGATGAGCGACGAATCCGGCGGCGACGAGAAGATCATCGCCGTTCCCGTGCCGCGTCTCACCCGCCGCTACGAGAAGGTGCACAACTACACCGATCTGCCCGAAATCACGATCAAGCAGATCGAGCACTTCTTCGAGCACTACAAGGACCTCGAGAAGAACAAGTGGGTGAAGGTTGAGGGCTGGGGCGACGCCAAGGAAGCCGAGAGCATGATCCTCGCGGCTATCGAACGCTACAAGGCCAACAAGGGCTGAGCGGGAGGGGCGAGACGGGCAGTTGAAAATAGGGCGCGACGATTGCGCCCCCTCTCCCCGTAAGAACGGGGCGAGGGGACTTCAAGGGCGCATTCTATCATAGTTGTCTCATCTCGCTCGACCGCTCCTACCCCTCGATCGTCCCCAGCCCCACATTCGCGCCGCACATCAGCACGCCCACGCGTTCGCCCTGCGCCGGACGGTAGGCGCCGCTGATCAGCGCGGCCAGCGCCGTGGCGCCGCCCGGCTCCAGCGCCACGCGCAGATCGGCCCAGGTCCGCTTCTGGGCTTCCACGATGGCGCTGTCCGGCACGGTGACCGCTTCGGCGACATAGCGGCTGGCGACCTCGTAGACCTTCGGCCCGCAATTGCGGGCGCCGAGCGAATCGGCGGCGACGCTTTCGACGCCGACATCCACCGGCCCGCCCGCCGCCAGCGCCGCCTTCAGGCATTGCGAGCCTTCGGGCTCCACCGAGACGACCTTCATCCGCCCGGCGAACCACGCGGCAATGCCGCTGATCAGCCCGCCGCCGCCGGTGGCGACCAGCACGGTGTCGAGCGCCCCGCCTGCCTGCTCCTCCCATTCCAGGCCGAGCGTGCCCTGGCCGGCAATGGTCTCCCAGGCGTCGAAGGCATGCACGGAGAGGGCGCCGGTCTGCGCGACATAGCGTTCGCAGGCCGCCAGCGCATCGGCATAGCGCTCGCCGCCGATATCGAGATCGGCCCCGCGGGCGCGGATGGCGACGATCTTGGCGGGGCTGGAGATTACCGGGACGAAGATGCGCGCCTTGTGGCCGAGGGCGCGTGCCGCATGGGCGACCGCAATGCCGTGATTGCCGCCGGAAGCCGCTGCCACCCCCGCTGTCGGCACCGGGCGGGAGAGGAGATTGTTGAAGGCCCCGCGCGGCTTGAAGGAACCGGCATGCTGCATGAACTCGAATTTGAGCTGCAGGGGATGCGCTATGCCAAAGGCGCCGGCTTCGAGATCAAGGATGGGCGTGCGGCGAATGTAGGGGGCCACGCGCGCATGAGCGGCGCGGATATCGTCGGGAGAGATCATGGGGGACCACTGGGAGCGCGGACATCTTGTCCGCTCTTCCTATCCTGTGGGCGTCGCGTTTCCAAGAGGCGGACACCGCCACAACCATCAAGACGGTTGTGGCTGGGATCTCCGCGCTCCCAGCGCGCTCCCCTACCTCTGCATCGCCGCGCCCAGGATCTCACTTGGCTTGCCGCCCGTAGTGGCCTGCACCAGCACCACGAAGCTGTCGGCGCCAGGGGCACTGACGTCCTCGGACTTCAGGGCGAGGGTTGTGGCGGCGCCGTCATAATCGGCGATCTTGCGGAAACCGCGCGCCACATTGGAATAGGTCACGGTCTGGCCGGTGTTCTCGCCACGCTCGATCACCACCTTGGCCTGGCGCTCCACCGGCACCACCCAGACCTCGCCCTTCAAATTGGTCCTGCCGAGCGCGACGCTGTAGGAACCGTCCTTACCCGTGATGCCGACCGGCACCGCCAGCACGTTGGCGCGGGCGCCGGCGACCTCGATGGCGCGGCGGACTTCCTCGTCATTCGAGCCGACGGCGTGCTGCACGCCATCCACGACGATCTGCGGAGTATAGACAGCCCGGTCGCCGCGCGCTTCCGAATAGGCACGCTGGCGCTGGGAGAAGCTGTGACTGGCCAGCGTGTCCTTCCAGCCGAGATAGTCCCAGTAATCAACCGGCAGGGAGAGCGCGATCAAAGTGGGGTCCTTCGACCAGCTACCCATCATCTTGTCGGCGGGCGGACAGGAGGAGCAGCCCTGGCTGGTGAACAGCTCGATCACGGCGCGCGGCTGCGCCATCGCCGGACCACCGGCGATCAACAAGAGCAGGGCTGCAACAACAGTTCGACGCATCGATCTCGTCCGGTTCCCGATCAGGTAAACTTTCGGCTCCTTCATTTGCAAGGCATACCTTGCCTCGGGTTAATGGGCGAGTAACGCTGTGGTGAGTGCCCGCTTGCGCCGCGATTCGTGAAGGGGCGTGAGCTGCACCTCTGCCTCGCCACAACTGCCCGGTGGGTTGACAGGCGCTCTTGGGGAACAAAGGTTTCCGCGATGCATTGGCGAATATGGAACGCGGCAGGTATATCCGGAAACCAGGTGAGGAGTGTCATTTGCCGATGATGGTCATTGCGAGCGGAGCCTGGCAATCCAGGAGTCGAAGGGCGGCGCCTGCTGTCCCTGAATTGCTTCGCTCCACTCGCCATGATCGTGCTGCCGATGGCCGTCCAGTAACGGCGCCGTCCGCATGAAGCGTTTCTTCAACCTGATCTGGCGGATGGTGGTGCGAACCTCGGCCCATGACGACTATGCACTGGCAAGCCATATGGCGTTGTCCTCGCTCACGGCGATGTTTCCTTTCCTGATCTTCGTCGCCTCGCTCGCCGGCGTGCTCGGCACCGGCCAGCTGCAGGGCGAAGTTGTGAAGCTGCTGTTCGAGACCTGGCCGCATGCGGTGTCCGAGCCGATCGCCGAGGAAGTCAACAATGTGCTGGGCAATTCTCGCCCGGGCCTCGTCACCATCTCGGCCATCGTCGCCATCACCCTCGCCAGCAACGGTGTCGAGGCGATCCGCATCGGCGTCAACCGTGCCTATGGGCTGGTGGAGACGCGCTCCTTCTGGCTGTGCCGGCTGGAGAGCCTGCTTTTCGTCTTCGTCGCCTCGCTCGCCCTGGTGACGCTGGCGCTCCTAGTGGTGCTCTGGCCGGTGATGTGGCAGGCGGCCATCTCCTTCGCGCCGTTCCTGGAACCGCTCGCGCCGATCATCCAGATCGCGCGCTATGGCATCACCCTGCTCGTGCTCGGCAGCGCCATCATGCTGGTGCACATCTTCCTGGTGGCGAGCAGCCCGCCGCTGCGCCAGATCTGGCCCGGCGCCCTGCTCACTTTGGCGCTCTGGCTGGTGGGCGGCGGCGTGTTCAGCATCTACATCACCGATTTCAACACCTATTCCAAGCTCTATGCGGGCCTGGGCAGCGTCTTCGCCGCGCTGTTCTTCCTCTGGCTGGTGGCGATCGCCTTTCTGCTGGGCGCCGAGTTCAATGCAGCCCTGGCGGAGAAATAGCCCGGCCTGCAGCGAGGGGAGCGAGGCTCTCAGATGGCGCCTCTTGCATTCACGACCCCCTGGATCGCTCGCTCCAGCTCGTCCTGGCCATAGGGCTTGCCGATCCTGGCAAGATCCGGGTCGGCGTCGGGCGGGAGTTCGGCATAGCCGGTGGCAAGGATGATCGGCAGGTCCGGCTGAATGGACCGGATCTCGCGGGCGAGCTGCAGGCCGGTCATGTGCGGCATGGCCTGGTCGGTGATCACCAGTTCGACGTCCGGCCGATCCGTGAAGAGGCGGAGCGCTTCGGCGCCGGAGGCGGCGGGCAGCACCTCATGCCCGAGATCTTCCAGCAGCGCCGCGGTGTTGAGGAGTACGAGCGCATCGTCGTCGACGGCCAGGATGGTGAGGCGACGGTCGATGGGGGAGGGCTCCGGGGTCGGCCCGGAGGCCGCGGCGACCACGTCCTGGGAGGCGAGGGCGCTCGGCAGCCAGATCCGCGCCGTGGTGCCGCGGCCGAGCTCGCTCTCCAGCACCAGCCGCCCGCCCGACTGCTCCGCCAGGCCCTGGATCATCGGCAGGCCGAGGCCGGTGCCCTTGCCGATGCCCTTGGTGGTGAAGAAGGGCTCGGCCGCCTTGAGGAGCGTCGCCTTGTCCATGCCGGCGCCGGTGTCCGCCACGCTCAGGCAGACATAGCGTCCGGGCTTCAGGCGGGTGCGATGGTTCTCGCGGATCTCCTCGGCCAGGCCCGAGATGGTCACCATGCCGCCATTGGGCATGGCGTCGCGGGCATTGACCACCAGATTGACCAAAGCGGATTCAAGCTGGTGGCGGTCGCTGCGCACCGGCTCCAGGTCGGGCGCAAAGCGCATGTCGATGGTGATCATCGGCCCGATCGAGGTCTGCATGAGGTCCTTCATGCCCCTGACGAGTTCGGGCAGGTCGACCGCGACCAGGCTGAGTTCCTGGCGTCGGGCGAAGGCCAGCATGCGCTTGACAAGGGCACTGCCGCGCTCCGCCCCATGGATGGCGTTGTCGAGCAAGGACAGCACCTTGGCATCGTCACCCACGCGCTTGCGCACGAGGGTCAGGCTGCCGAGGATGGCGGTAAGCAGGTTGTTGAAGTCATGGGCGATGCCGCCGGTGAGCTGGCCGATGGCCTCAACCTTCTGCGACTGGGCCAGCGCCTCGCGCGCCTCGTCAAGCGCACGTTGGGCGGCGACGCGCTCGGTGATGTCGCGGGTGATCTTGGCAAAGCCGATCAGCGTGCCGTCGTCGCCCGTGATGGCGTCGATGATGACACTGGCCCGGAAGCGCGTGCCATCCTTGCGCACGCGCCAGCCTTCCTTCTCGTAGCGGCCAACCCGGCCCGCCGTCTCCAGCGCCTTGGCGGGCTCGCCCGCCGCGCGGTCCTCCGGCGTGTAGAAGCGCGAGAAATGCTGGCCGATGATTTCTTCGGCGTCATAGCCCTTGATGCGTTCGGCGCCGGCGTTCCAGCTCGAGATGAAGCCATCCCTGTCGAGCATGTAGATGGCATAGTCGGTCACGCTCTGCACCAGGAGGCGGAACTGTTCCAGGCTGCGGCGGAGCTTCTGCTCCGCCTCGCGGCGTTCGGTAAGGTCGCGGGTGATCTTGGCATAGCCGATCAGCCGGCCGGCGGGATCCCGGATAGGATCGATGACGACATGAGCCCAGAAACGTGCGCCATCCTTGCGGACGCGCCAGCCCTCGTTCTCAAAGCGCCCTTCGGCCTCGGCGGTGGCGAGGGCCCGCGCCGGCAGCCCGTCGAGCCGGTCCTCTTCGGTGTAGAAACGCGAGAAATGCTGGCCGATGATCTCGTCTGCCTCGTAGCCCTTGAAGCGGCGGGCGCCGGCATTCCAGCTCGCCACCCGGCCGTTGAGGTCGAGCATGTATATGGCGTAATCCGTCACCGCTTCGAGCAGCAGGCGATAGCTCCCTCCGTCGGAGTGGCCGGCCTGCCGTGCTTCGACCTGTTCCATCAACACTGCCTTACCTCGTCACAAGGACGGAAACCTCAGACATCCGGATCGGCATGTTTAGCGTTCCGGCCGGGAATGCCACAAGATCGCACCGATCCTCCCCTACCGAAACGCGGCACGGCACGGGTTGGTTCAACGGGGGGAAGATTCAAGCCAGAGGAGCGGCGGCGTCGAGATCTGGGCCAAGCGCGGCGGCAACGTCCTTACCCAGTGCCACCGGCACGATCTCAATCTCGACGAGATCGGACCAGGCGCTCGCCCAGCGCTGCAGCAGCGTGACATCCTCGCATTCCATCAGCTGGAAGCAGCGGCTGAGATCCGGCTCAGGCATTTCCGCCGGTGCCGGTGGCCGGTATGGCAGCGCCCGTTACCACTCCGCCGGCCGGCGAGATGAGGAAGGCGATCAGCCGGGCGATGGCTTCGGGCGCCACCCAGCTCGACGTATCGGCCTTGGGCATGGCGGCGCGGTTCTGCGGCGTGTCGATCACGCTCGGCAGCACGCAATTGGCGGTGATGCCGTCGCCGCGATATTCTTCTGCGATGGCTTCGGTGAGCCGGATGAGCGCTGCCTTGGAAGCGGCATAGGCCGCCAGCCCCGCCGGGGCCTTGAGGCCGGCCATGGCGGCGACATGCACGATGCGCCCGTGCCGCGTTGCCTGCATCACAGGCAATACCGCAGCGCTGACGGCGAGCGCCGTGCGGGCATTGGCGGTGAGCATGGCATCCCATTGCTCCAGAGCCTTCGAGACCGGCCCGGCCTGGAAGCCACCGACCGTGTTCACCAGGGCCGAGACGCTGCCGAACCGTTTTGTCACCTGTGACACGGCAATGCTGCAGGCCTCTTGCGAGGTAAGATCGACGCCGGCGAGGGGCAGAACCTCGGTGCCGGCAGGCAGGCTGGCGAGGAGCTGCTCGAGCTTTTCCGGCGAACGGTCGATGCAGGCAAGCTTTGCCCCGTCCCGCGCCAGTATGTCCGCCACCGCCGCGCCGAGATTGCCGGCCGCGCCGGTGATAATGATCGCGCCTGCCTGGCTCACGGCCGCTGCTCCCTCGCTGTTGCGATGGCAACTCTGTCACGCCCCTCCGGCCATGGGAAGGGGCGAGGATCCCGAAGGGAGACCTCAGCGCCGTGGTTGAAGGCTCAACTCCGCCGTCCAGCTCTAGACGGCACTATTCAGTGAGATCTTGCGGTCATAGCTGCCGATATTGATCTCGACCGCCTTCCGAGTGGCGTTGTAATACATGATGCCGGCGACAGAGACTATGACGACGGCGATGATGAGAAGTCCGATAGTCGCGTTGCGCGTCATTGCATGCCTTCTGGAATCTGTGACCGTCGCCTCGACGAGTCGGAGTGGTGCATTAAGGCTGGTTGCAGTATTGAAAATCAATCTGATATTCTTGTGGAAAGCGATATTGATACGAGAGGCCCTAATTGCTTAACCGACTGGCGAATAAAACTTTGTGGTTTTCGTGATTTTGTCAAACAGAAGGGCACAAAGAGCGAGCTTAATTTGCAGAATGGGAGGGGGAAGCAGTCGACTCGCCCTGAAAGCAGATTTGAATCGCGGTTGGACCACCCAATGGAGCCGATTGTGAGAGAAAAATCAGGCATCCCCGCTCCGCTCTGGCCAGTTTGCTGCTGACCCGCAAGAAAAGGCCTGCGAGTTTTCGAGCTTGGGAAGGAATTGCTGCATCGATTTCCAAAAAATCTCCGCCGAATATCAATTGACCCGAGCGTTTGAGTATCGCTATTGTAAGAAACATCCAAATTGTCGATTTCAGCATGCAGATCCGTCCCGCCCACTGGTTCATCTGCGGATTGCTCCTCGTCAACATCCTGTCGGCGGCCACGTCGGGCCGGGCCGCGGACCTTGTCGTCGATATGGGAACGAGAACGGTCTTTTCGAGCGAGGAACTGCTGCACCGGCCCGATGCCATGACCATCGAGGTTCCCTCGGATGTGAGTTATGGGCGCGCCATGACTTATCGCGCCGTCCCGCTGCGGGCGCTGCTGGGCGTGGGCGTACTGCCGGCGGATCAGGATATCCAGATCACCGCGACGGACGGCTTCGTGACCGATCTGCCGTCGAGCCTCATCCACGCGCCCGGCGACAAGGGCGCTGTGCCGTGGCTGGCAGTCGAGCCGCCGGACAGCCCCTGGCCACCCACACCGGGCGGCAAGGCCACCGGCCCGTTCTACCTGGTTTGGCTCGATCCCGCAGCCTCGGGTGTGACGAGCGAGCAATGGCCGTTCGCGGTCGACACGCTGCGCTTCGTGCCGACATGGGCCTCGAAGTGGCCGGCGCTCGCGGTGGGGAGCGATATACCCGCGGCTTCGCCGATCCGGGCGGGCGAGGCCGTTTTCGCCCGGCAATGCATGGTCTGTCACCAGCTGGGCGGCTCGGGCGACGCGAAAGTGGGGCCGGACCTCGACAGCCCCCGCAACCCGACCGAATATTTCCAGCCCTGGGCCTTGCGGGCCTATATCCGCGCGCCCGCCTCCCTCCGCGCCTGGCCCGACATGAAGATGCCCGGCTTCGACAGGCGGGCTCTGAGCGATGGCGATCTCGACGCCATCATCGCCTATCTTGCCTACAAGGCGGCACAGCATCGGCCTCAGTGATTGCGAGGCTTTCCTCGCCGGGTTCGGAACGAGGCGGTATCGAGCAGATCGAAATCGGCTTCGGCCAGCGCATGTACGAATGCATCCCTCGCTTCCTGGGTCGTGGCCTCGTCGGCCATCGCCCGCTGGCAGATTCGCCGAGCCCGATCGTGCCGGGGCCTCTTTCCGTCCGGCCATTTGTTCTCGAGAAAGTAGAGGGCCGCCTCGGCGTTGCCGACATGGCTGGCCAGGCCCATGCCACGGGCGAAAAGAACGGCGCCGATGAAGGGGTGGGTCATCATGGTTTCTACCCTCCCACAGACATGAAACGAGGTGAGGGAGCGCGGGTTCCTTTCCGGCCGGAAGGGCTTGAGAAAAAATCACGATGCCGGTTGCGATACACCCGCGCTTTCGAGGGGCATCCGGGCTATCGGCCTCCCTGCCGGGGGTAGGCCCAAATGAAAAGGGAGGAGACATAAGCCTCCTCCCTCGATCAAAAGTATGATTATACCCAATTGTTAAGGACGTGCGTTCACAAGCCAGCTCTACGCCTAACCGCCTCTTAAATGAGGCAATAACCGGTAAAAAAGGCCCACAAACCCTGAACGTCCATAGCGCGCGCTTAATCAGGATCATACCTCTCCGCCGCCTTTTGTCGAGGGCTTCAGGCTACTACTTTCGGGCAGAAATTACACCCTGCCATCAATCTTAAGTACATAGAATACCATTTGGAAAGCTGTCAGGGCGCCCAGAGCCTATGAGGCGTTCAGGAATTGCCTTCGGAATGAATTTTCGTACGCATTGTTACATCTTAGGAATTATAGCTAACGACCGTATCACGCTCTCCATGTACCAATCGACCTAACGAGTGCTGTTGAGACAAGGTCGATTATGAATATGTCCATTCATACCTCCACTTCTACCTCCCACCTCCTGGGTGGGTATGCCCTGCCCATGCCCGAAGCCCTCCCGGCTCACCCGGCAGGCCGCCTCGCGGTCGGAAGGATGTCCATCACCATCCTGTCCGAGAACAAGATTTTCCGGACCTGTCTCGCCCGTTGCCTGCAGACCATGACCCATGATTTCGAGGTCTCCTGCCATGACGGCGCACAGGCCTGGCTTTCCGGCGGCGAGGAGCCTGCGGACGGGATCGTGCTGCTCTGCGCCACGGGCCAGAAGGCAACCGAGACCGCCATCCGGCACGATCTCAACGAGGTCCTCCACAATGTCGGCGGTGCGCGCGTCATCGTCATATCGGATGAGGAGAGCCCGGCTCACATGATGGAAGCGCTGACCATGGGCGCCCGTGGCTTCGTGACCATGGACACCGATCTCGACGTTACCCTCGGGGCGATCAGGCTGGTCAGCGTGGGCGGCACCTTCATTCCCGCCAGCGGCTTGATGTCCGCCCGCGCCGCCCAGGTGGCGGCAGCGGCGGCTCCCGCACCCAAGACGGGCGGTTTCTCCCAGCGCCAGCTCGAAGTGCTCGAACTGGCGCGGTTGGGCGATCCCAACAAGATCATCGCCTTCAAGCTGAGCATGAGCGAGGCGACCGTGAAGGTCCACCTGCGCAACATGATGCGCAAGCTCAAGGCCCGGAACCGCACCGAGCTGATCTTCAAGAGCAACGAGCTCCTGGGTATTGGGTGAGCTGGTCGCAGGCGATGTAGGCTAGAGCAAAATGCGTTCATGTGAAAGCTGATCCAAAGCTTAACTTGCCGGCATCAAAAGCATTTTGCGATTCTTGGCGATTCGATCTGAAAGTAAGACGCTCTAGACTCCTGGAATCGAGCCGATTTTCCGACTCGGACACCGAATGCAATGTCCGATCTGGACCCGGCTATGTCCGTTCGCGACCTTTGATCGGTCTGATGATTTGCCACAATGGATTGCGCGTTGTTGCGGCGGGCGGGCATGATCCGTCCGCGCCGATGCAGGCGCGTGTCAAAAACAGCGGGACGGATCATGAAAATTACCGTGGATCTGGATTGCACGCCGGTTGAAGCAAGACAGCTGATGGGCCTGCCCGACGTGCAGCCGCTGCAGGCGGCTCTGCTCGCGGAAATCGAGAAGAAGATGATGGCGGATCTCGAACGATTCTCACCCGAGGGTATTGTACGGGCCTGGCTCTCCCCCCTTGGCGGCGAGCAGTTTTCGGATGCCATTGGATCCTGGCTGCGGCAGGCGGCCCCTAATATGGCAAAGAGCTCGAAGACCTGAATGCGACTATCCGCGTGGCGCTGGCGAACGCAGGGAGTGCGTCTGGTTCGTCGGGCCTGAAGACTTTGATCCGCGATACCCCGAAGGGCAGCTGTGACCGATCGATCGGGCGGCTGTCCGGGCGGGCTGGATGGATCGACGCCGCGCGAGGGAGGCCTCCCTTGAAATCAGCGCCACGGCTCCTCGCTCGCCCGCGTAATCCGATCCGGAAGCTGTTCCGTGTAGAGGAACCGCTTTTCCGCGACCATCTACTCCGCCTTGACGCGAAAAGCCGGCATGATCGCTTCCTCAGCGGCGTGAGCGACAGCTTTCTGGCCGAATATGCCCGGCTGTGTTTTGACAGCGACACCCTGGTGCTCGGCTTCTTGTGGGACGACACGCTTCCCTGGCCTTTCTCCTGGTCGCGGTGCTTGTTGTCGCACTCGCTTTCGCCGCACCGCTGTTCGTCCCACGCAGAGGCATCCAGGATCTGTTCTTCATCCTCACCCTGCTGGTCTTGGCTCAGTGCTG
This sequence comes from Labrys miyagiensis, assembly GCF_030160835.1. Classification (GTDB taxonomy): domain Bacteria; phylum Pseudomonadota; class Alphaproteobacteria; order Rhizobiales; family Labraceae; genus Labrys; species Labrys miyagiensis. The sequence continues at coordinate 301,350 of NZ_BSPC01000005.1, forward strand.
GAACCTCCTGGCAGGCTATGCCGGCCTGGTTTCGGTGGGGCAGCAAGCCTTCGTCGGCCTCGGGGCCTACGCCATGGTCGGCTCGGTCGTCCAGCTCGGACTCGATCCTCTGGCCGGCATCGCCGTCGGTGGTCTATGCGCCGTGCTCCTCGCTATTCCGACGGGCTACTTCGTCTTCCGCCTACAGGGCGCCTATTTCGCCATCGGCACCTGGGTGATCGCCGAAGTGGTTCGGCTAGCGCTGGCGCAGTTCAAAGCCCTGGGAGGGGGCACCGGCACATCGTTGCCCGCACCGGTCATGCGCGACATGTGGGGCGTGGGCCTGGTGAGCAAGCTGTTCGGCGTGCGCTCCGCCCAGGCCGTCGATATTCTGTGCTACTGGCTCGCTGTGATGCTGGCCGTGGGCTCCATCGTATTCATTTACAAACTCCTGCGCTCGCGTCAGGGGTTGGGGCTCGCAGCCGTGAGAGACAATCAACAGGCTGCCCGTGCCGTTGGCGTCAACGCGCTTCGGATAAGGTCGGCTGTCTATCTGATCTCGGCCTTGATCACTGGCGTGACCGGTGCCCTGATTTATGTGCAGAAGGCGCACATTTCGCCAGATGCGGCCTTTTCGGTCACGGATTGGACCGCCTACGTCATCTTCATCGTGGTGATCGGCGGCATCGGCACCGTCGAAGGTCCGATCATCGGTGTCATTGTCCTCTACATCCTGCAAGCCCTGCTGGCCGATTACGGCTCCTGGTATCTGCTCGGCCTTGGCTTGGTCGGCATCTGCGTCATGCTGTTTGCTCCGCGCGGGTTGTGGGGCTTGGTCACCGAACGTACCGGCATTCAGCTTTTCCCCGTCCGTCGCACGCTGACGGGCGGACCAATAACGACCCCGGGGAGGACCTAATGGCTGATATTGCAACAGACGTCCTGATCATTGGCACCGGACCAGCCGGGTCCACCAGTGCCGCCTTGCTGTCGACCTATGGCATCGATGTGATGGTCATCAACCGCTACCGTTGGCTGGCCAACACGCCGCGCGCCCATATCACCAACCAGCGCACGATGGAGGTGCTCCGCGATCTTGGCCGGGAGGTGGAGAACGAAGCCTACATGTTCGCCATGGAACAAGATTTGATGGGCGAGAACGTGTTCTGCACCTCGCTGTCCGGCGAGGAAATCGGCCGCATGAAGAGCTGGGGCAAGCACCCGCTCAGCCGCGCCGAACACCAGATGTCATCGCCCAGCCTTATGAACGACCTGCCGCAGACCATGATGGAGCCGCTGTTGTTCAAGACGGCCTGCTCGCGCGGTGCGCAGGCCCGAATGTCGACGGAATATCTCAGCCACGTGCAGGATAAGGACGGCGTCACCACGACCTGCCTCGACCGGCTGACGGGCCAGCAGCTAACGGTGCGCTCGAAATATCTGATCGGCGCCGACGGCGGCAATTCCAAGGTGGCCGAGCACGCCGGCCTGAAGTTCGAGGGCAAGATGGGCGTCGGTGGCTCCATGAACATCTTGTTCAAGGCCGATCTGTCACGTCATGTCGCGCATCGCCCATCGGTTCTCTACTGGGTCGTGCAGCCCGGCGCCGATGTCGGCGGCATCGGTATGGGACTCGTGCGTGCGGTCCGTCCATGGAACGAGTGGCTCATCGTTTGGGGATACGACATCAACCAGCCGGCTCCGAAGGTCGACGGGACCTTCGCCACGAAGGTGGTTCGCGATCTTGTCGGTGACCCTGATCTCGAGGTCGAGATCCAATCGGTGACGACCTGGACCGTCAACAACATGTATGCGACGACGACGCAGAACGGTCGGGTATTCTGCATGGGGGACGCCATTCACCGGCACCCTCCGTCAAACGGCCTGGGCTCCAACACCTCGATCCAGGATGCATTCAATCTCGCCTGGAAGCTCGCCTTTGTCCTGAAAGGCACTGCAGGACCAGAGCTGCTCGACAGCTATCAGCAGGAGCGCGCTCCTGTTGCCAGGCAGATCGTCACCCGGGCCAACAAATCCATCGAGGAATTCGGGCCAATCTTCAAGGCGCTCGGCCTGCTCGATTCCATCGATCCGGTGAAGATGCAACAGAACATGGACGCACGCTGCAACGACACAACGGCGGCCGAGGAGCAGCGTAGGCGGATCCGCGACTCGATCGCGGCCAAGGTCTACGAATTCGATGCGCATGGCGTCGAGATGAACCAGCGCTACGCCTCCGGTGCCATCGTTACCAACGGCCAGGAGGAGCCGGCATTCGAAAGGGATGCCGAGCTGCATCACCAACAGACGAGCTGGCCAGGCGCCCGGGTGCCGCATGCGTGGGTGTTCGGCCCGCATGGTGAAAAGGTCTCGATCCTCGATCTCACCGGCAAGGGCCGCATGACCGTGCTGACCGGAATCGGGGGGCAGGGCTGGGCCGATGCCGCCAGAAAGGTCGGCAAGGAGCTTAACCTGGACATCCACGTGGTCACGATCGGCCCACGTCAGCATTGGCAGGATTTCACCGGAGACTGGGCGCGCCTGCGCGAAGTGCGTGACAGCGGCGCGCTGCTGGTGCGACCGGATCATCATGTGTGCTGGCGTAGCCAAACCATCGCCGCCGAGCCGGAAGTGGAGCTCCGCCGCGCACTCAAATCCATTCTGGCTTTGTGAGGGTCTTCATGGAAGCGCACGAAAAAGGATTTTTCACGGAAGAAAATTCCGTCGAGGTTGTCACTGGACGCAATAAGAATGCGCAGGACGCGCGGTTCAAGCAGGTGATGGAGGTTATCACCCGCAAGCTGCACGAGGCGGTCAAGGAGATCGAGCCGACCCAGGACGAGTGGCTGGAGGCCATCAAGTTCCTGAACCAGACCGGGCACCTCTCCAACGAGTGGCGCCAGGAGTTCATCCTGCTGTCGGACGTCCTCGGCGTATCGATGCTGGTGGACGCCATCAACAACCGCAAACCCTCGGGAGCATCCGAGAGCACCGTGCTTGGGCCTTTCCACGTTGCGGATGCCCCGGAGCTGCCGATGGGCGCCAATATCTGCCTCGACCAGAAGGGCGAGGATATGGTGATCTACGGTCGCGTCACCGGGACCGATGGCAAGCCGGTCGACAATGCGGTGATCGATGTCTGGCAGGCCAATGACGAAGGCTTCTATGATGTCCAGCAACAGGGCATCCAGCCGGATTTCAATCTGCGCGGCATGTTCCGTACCGGCCCCGATGGCCGCTATTGGTTCCGTGCGGTCAAGCCGAGATTCTATCCGATCCCGGATGATGGCACTGTCGGCAAGATGCTCGGCAAGCTTGGTCGCCATCCCTATCGACCGGCGCATCTGCATTTCATCCTGAAGGCCGGCGGATATGAAACACTGACCACGCATATCTTCGACCCGCACGATCCCTATATCGACTCGGATGCGGTGTTCGGCGTGAAGGAAAGCCTTCTGGCCGACTTCCACAAAGTCCATGACCCCAAGCGCGCGGCCGAACTCCAGTTTGCCAGCCCGTTCTGGGAGATCAGCTACGACTTCGTCCTCGCACCGGCCCGATAGGGGGCATCGTCGATGCAGCGCGGTGCTCGGGGCGCCCTTCAAGAACAGCAATGGGACAAGGCCATGGACAAGACCATGCCGGATCTGGCGACAGCGGTCGCGCGTATTGAAGATGGAATGACCGTGATGATCGGCGGTTTCGGCGGCTCAGGAGCGCCGATCGAACTGATCCACGCTCTGATCGACCGTCATGTGCGGACCGGCCATCCCAGGAATCTGACCATCGTCAACAATAACGCCGGCAATGGCCATGTCGGCCTGGCGGCGCTCATCGAACAGGGCATGGCGAGGAAACTGATCTGCTCGTTTCCGCGCTCGGCGGATCCGCGGGTCTTCACCGAATTGTACCTGGCTGGCAAGATCGAGCTGGAGCTGGTGCCGCAGGGTACGTTGGCCGAGCGTATTCGCGCCGCCGGCGCTGGCATCCCGGCCTTCTACACCCCCACCTCCTTCGGCACGGAGCTGGCGAAGGACAGGCCTACCGAGGATTTCGACGGCAGGCCCTATGTTCGCGAGCGCTGGCTCAAGGCGGATGTGGCTCTGGTCAAGGCCCATCTCGGCGATCCGCTCGGCAATCTGACCTACCGGATGGCCGCGCGCAATTTCAATCCACTGATGTGCATGGCGGCAGCTTACACGGTGGCGCAGGTCAGTCGGATCGTCGAGCCCGGTGGCATCGATCCTGAAAACGTGGTCACCCCCGGCATTTTCGTTCAAGCGGTCGTTGAGATCCCGCATCCCGCCCAGGAAGAAGATCTGAACCGGGCCAATGCCCGCTATCCAGAGGTTGCATAAGCCATGGTGACCAAACTCACCCCCGCGCAGATCGCCTGGCGCGCCTCCCAGGACATTGCCGAAGGCGCGTATGTCAATCTCGGCATCGGCTTTCCGGAGATGGTGGCGCGCTTCCAGCCGCCGGGCCGGCAGGCGATCTTTCATACCGAGAACGGGATACTCGGATTTGGCGAGGCGCCGCCGGAAGGCGAGGAAGACTGGGATCTGATCAATGCCGGGAAAAAAGCGGTAACCGTGAAGCCGGGAACCGCCTTTTTTCATCACGCAGACAGTTTCGCCATGGTGCGGGGCGGCCACCTCGATGTCGCGATCCTCGGCGCCTATGAAGTGGCTGAGAACGGCGATCTTGCCAATTGGTCCACTGGTCCGAAGGGCGTGCCGGCCGTCGGGGGGGCGATGGACCTGGTCCATGGTGCCAAGCGTGTGGCCGTGATCACCGACCATGTCACCAAGGACAACAAGCCAAAGCTCGTCAGGCGGTGCTCCCTGCCCTTGACGGGCGTTGGTTGCGTCACCCGCGTCTACACCTCGCTTGCCGTCATCGACATCGAGAACGGACGCTTCGTCCTGCGCGAAAAACTACCTGACATGCGCGTGGACGAACTCCAGGCCCTTACCGGTGCGGAACTCATCGTGCCCGCTACCATCGGCGACCTCCTCACACCCGAGTTGAGCAAATGAGTGACGTCTTCATCTGTGACTATATTCGCACCCCGATCGGCCGTTTCGGCGGTTCACTGTCGTCAGTTCGTGCCGACGACCTCGGCGCGGTCCCGCTGAAGGCGCTTGTCGAGCGCAACAGCGCGATCGACTGGCAGGCTGTGGACGATGTGGTTTTCGGCTGCGCCAACCAGGCCGGAGAGGACAACCGCGACGTGGCACGCATGTCGCTGTTGCTGGCCGGCCTGCCGATCGAGGTCTCGGGAACAACCATCAATCGGCTGTGCGGCTCCGGGATGGACGCCGTCGTCTATGCAGCGCGCGCCATTAGAGCCGGCGAGGCGGAACTGATGATTGCCGGCGGCGTGGAGAGCATGTCCCGCGCGCCCTTCGTCATGCCGAAAGCAGAGAGCGCCTTTTCCCGCAGCAACGAGGTTCATGACACGACGATCGGCTGGCGCTTCATCAATCCGCTGATGAAAGCGCAGTATGGCGTCGATTCCATGCCTGAGACAGGGGAAAATGTCGCTGCTGACTTCAATATCAGCCGACAGGATCAGGATCTCTTTGCCATGCGCTCTCAGAATAGGGCAGCCGCTGCGCAAAAGAGCGGGCGTCTGGCGATGGAGATCACACCGGTCGAGGTTCCCCAGCGCAAAGGCGGTCCGGTCGTGGTGGATCGCGACGAGCACCCGCGCGAGACCACGCTCGAGGCACTGGCCAGGTTGACGACGCCATTCCGCAAGGATGGAAGCGTCACGGCCGGGAATGCCAGCGGTGTCAATGACGGTGCCACCGCCCTGATCCTCGCCAGCGAAGCAGCAGCAAAGCGTCACGGGCTGACGCCCATCACTCGCGTGCTGGGCGCGGCAACCGCGGGTGTGCCACCGCGCATCATGGGCATCGGCCCTGTTCCCGCCTCACGCAAATTGATGCAAAGGCTCGGGCTCAGACAGAGTGATTTCGATGTGATTGAGCTGAACGAAGCCTTCGCGAGCCAGGGGCTCGCCACGCTCCGCCAACTCGCAATTGCCGATGATGACGAGCGCGTGAATCGCAATGGCGGCGCGATCGCCCTCGGCCATCCACTTGGCATGTCGGGGGCGAGGATCACCGGCACGGCTGCACTTGAGCTCGCGCTGGCAGGCGGCAAACGCTCGCTTTCGACCATGTGCGTTGGTGTCGGCCAAGGTATCGCCATCGCTCAGGAAAGGGTCTGACCGGGCCATGACCGGTTTCGGCCTTTTTCCTGGCCGCGCGGTCAGCCGCCAAGAATCCGCGCGACAGCGACATCTAGCGCATAGTGGCTCTAGACCCGATCACTAACGGGGCAGGAGAGGCTGTCATCCCCGGCGAGCATGTCACAAGCTTTTGCTTGTGACTGCGAGGGAAGGGGATCCAGGGGCCGAGGCCTGTGCCCTGTGGGCCCCTGGATCCCCTTCCCCTCGTTCTCTCTCGCTGCGCTCGCGAGCACACTCACAAGCAAAGCTTGTGAGGATACGGCCGGGGATGACAGCCGAAGCAATCGAACCTAAAGCCACCACGCTCTAGAGTGTTTTATTTTAAGATCGAATCACCAAGAATCGAAAAAATGCGTTCGGTACCAAAGAGTTAAGTTTTGTGTCCGGTCCTACCTGAACGCATTTTGCTCTAGGCAACCGTCGCCTTGGCCGCCTCTCGGATGGCCTTATGAACGCGGCGCTGCAAGTCCATGAAGGCGGGCGTTTCCATCACTTCTTCACGGCGCGGGCGTGGAATGCCAACGTCGAAGCTCTGGATAATGCGTCCGGGGCCTATGCCCATCACGACGATGCGGTCCGAGAGGTAAACTGCCTCTTCCACGTCATGCGTGACGAAAAGCACGGTAAGCCGGTGCTCCTCCCAGATCTGCGTCAAAAGCTCCTGCATCTGGTGGCGCGTTAGCGCGTCGAGCGCGCCGAAGGGTTCGTCCATCAGCAGCATCTTGGGCCGGTAGGAGAGCGCGCGTGCGATGGCAACGCGTTGCTTCATGCCTCCGGAAAGCTCGGAGGGATACCGGTCGGCGCTGTGGGAGAGCTTTACCAGCTCGAGATGCTCGCGCGCGATCTCACGGCAGGCCGCGCGGTCGTAGCCGGCCGCCTTCAGTGCGAACTCGATATTCTGCTGCGCCGTCAGCCAGGGCAGCAGCGTGTAGGACTGGAAGACGACACCTCGGTCGAGGCCGGGCTGCAGGATCGGCGCGCCATCGATGGCGAGTTCCCCGGTATCGAAGCGGTGCAGGCCTGCCACGATCGAGAGCAAGGTGCTCTTGCCGCATCCCGACGTGCCGACCAAGGAGACGAATTCGTTGTCGGCGAGATCAAGGTCGATGTCACGCAGCACCTCCGTGCGCCGCGCGCCCGTGCCGAAGCTCTTGTGAAGGCCGCCTATGTGAAGCTTGGGAACACTCATATCAAATGCCTCACATCCCGCTGTCGTTCCGGAACAGAACCTTGCCCAGGCCCTTCATGACCTGGTCGGTGATCAGCCCGAGCACGCCCAGCAGCAGGATGTAGCCGATGATGGTGTTGGTCTGGAAATAGCGCTGAGACACGGTGATGCGATAGCCAAGGCCTGAGGTTGCCGCCACCAACTCGGCCAGAACCAGCCAGGTCCAGGCCCAGCCGAGGCTGATGCGCAGGGTGTCCCAGATTCCGGGCATGGCGCTCGGTACCACGATCCGCGTCAGGATCAGCATATCCGAAAGACCGAGTGTGCGCCCGAGCCCGACGAAGTCCTTCGGCACCCGTTTCACATTATCCATGAACATCAGCACTTGCTGGAAAAAGGTGCCGATGAAGATGATCAGGAACTTCTGCGCGTCGCCCGTGCCAACCCACAGGATCGACAGGGGCACGAAGGCGACCACAGGCATGTAGCGGACGAAATCCACAAGCGGCTCGATCGCCGCCTCCCAATCGGCGAAGCTGCCGATCAGCACGCCGATGGGAATGGCGAGGGCGGAGGCGATCAGGAAACCGACCGAGATGCGGTAGACCGATGCCTTCAGGTCGACCCACAGCGTGCCGTCCCCCGCAAGCTTGACGAGTTGGGCGGCTACGCTATCGGGCGACGGTAGGAAAATCGGCGTCACCCAGCCGAACGCCGTAACGGCCCACCAAACGGCACCGAGGGCCAGGAATACGATGGCCGCAATCGCAAGGAAACGCGGCCTGGTGATGGGCACGCCGATGCGGAAGGACCGGCGCCGGGCCAAGCGACCGGTAGCCGGGCCAGCAGGGCGGGGTGCGGTCATCGTCGCAATCTCAAACCTCGGGCCGGCTCATTCCGCCGCCTTGACGAAGGACGGATCAATCATCTGCTCTGGCGTGACGTCGGCCTGCAGCAACTTGGCGTTTTTGGCGGCAGCCTCGACATCGGCGAAGGTCTTGGTAGTGAAATCGCCTGTCAGCGCCGTCTTGTTCTCGGTCAGGGAATAGTAGCGCACGCCATCGAAGGCCGTGTTGAGATCATCGACGCTGGAGCCCACCGCCTTGGCGATGATGGCCCGGCCGTCCTGCGGATTGGCGTTGTAGGCCTTCAGTGCGGCGTCCCAGCTCTTGATCATCGCCAGCACCTGCCCGGGCTTCGACTTGAGCACCTCGTCGCGCACCACCAGCACGTCGCTGATCAGGCCGGGATCCTCGCCCGCGGTGAAAAGCAGCTTGACATCCTTGTTCTGCGCACGGGCGGCGGTGAGATAGGGCTCATAGGTCACCGCAACGGGGACGCGTCCGGCGATCAGGGCACCGCCCGCATCGGCGGCCGGCATTGGCACGGGCTCTATGTCGGCGACCGTCATGCCGTTCTTGCCGAGCGCATATTTGAGAAGGATGTCGCTGGTCGTGCCCTCCTCGAAGGCGACCTGCTTGCCCTTGAGATCCTTGACGGAGGCAATGTCCTTGCCGGCGATCATGGCGTCGGCAGTCATGCTGACATCGAGCAGCAGCACGATCTTGACCGGCAGGCCGGCGGCGACCATGCCCATCGCGGTATGGGTCGCGATGTTGGCGGCGTCGAGCTGGCCGCTGGCAAGCGCCGCGTTGATGTCCTTGTCTTCGCTGAAGTTCACAATCTGCACGTCCGACAAGCCGTTCGCTTTGAAGAGGCCCTTGGCCTCGGCCACATGCCACTGGCCATAGCCGAGCCAGGGCTCGATGCCGATCTTGAACGAGCCGGCTTCCGGCGTGGTAGGAATGGTCGCATCAGCTGCTTGAGCGGTGGCCGGCGCAGCGATCGCGATGGCAGCTGCCATCATGATCGCGCGGAATTGTCCCGTGAAAATGCGCATTTCTCTCGATCCCCTTGAATGACCAAGCCGCGTCGTGGACGTGCGGCGATTTGACGATGAACACGGCGGTTCGAACGCATTGGGCCGCACTGTCCGGCCCTGAACTGTCATGATTGAGCGCCCTCATCTCATCGTCACCGTTCATGGCTGTCAAGATCGAAATATATACATGACTATACAACCTGTCCGCCAACCGACGCGCCCGGGCCATGTTGCCCTCTCGCCATCACGCGGGCCTCAGGACGGATGTGCCCAGAGATTTCAGCTCATCGACCGAGGCGATCCCCATCAGCGCCAGCGTGATGTCGATCTCGGTCGCAATGGCCTCGATCATGGCGCTTACGCCGCTCGATCCGGCGGCCGCGAGGCCGAAGGCATAGGCGCGGCCGAGCAGCACGCCGTCGGCGCCGAGAGCAAGAGCCTTCACCACGTCGGAGCCCCGTCGAAAGCCGCCGTCGATCAGGATCTCGAGCCCGTCCCCGACCGCTCCGGCGATCTCCGGCAGCACTGAGATCGTCGACGTCGCGCAATCGAGCTGGCGTCCGCCATGGTTGGAAATCACCACCGCATCCGCCCCCTCCTGCTTCGCGCGCAACGCATCGTTGGTCGAGAGGATGCCCTTGACGACCAGGCGCCCGCGCCAGCGCTGGCGCAGCCATGCGACATCGCGCCAGGAGAGGGTCTGGTCGATGGAGCGCGACAGGTTGGACACCTGTTCGAGCACGCCCTTTCCGAATTCGGGCCTATGGGCAACAGCGCCGACCTGCGGGGCGCCGGCCCGCATGATGTCGGCGAACCAGCTTGGCCTCATCAGCATCTGCAGCAGCAAGGCCGGGCTGACCTTCGTCAGCGAGCGGAAGCCATTGCGCAAATCCTTTTCCCGCACAGAGGTGATGGCGGTATCTACGGTGAGAAAAAGCGTATGGACGCCTGCCTTCTCGGCTTCCAGCAGAAGTTCCTCGCACAAGCTCCGGTCCTTGAGGATGTAGAGCTGGAAATGGAGGGAGCCCGTGGTCTCGCGGCGCAACTCCGCGAGCGAGGCGATGGAGAAGCTCGACAGGCAGAGCGGCAGGCCCGCTGCGTGGGCGGCGCGCGCCGCCTCCCGTTCACCCTTGCCGGCATAGAGGCCGAGGAAGCCGACCGGACCGAGCATGAAGGGCAGAGGGTGGCGCTCGCCGAGGAAGCTGGTGGAGAGGTCGCGCTTTTCGGGGTTCACCAGCACTTTCTGCACCAGCTGCCATCGCCCAAAATCGGCACGATTGGCGCGCAGCGTCGCTTCGTCGAACGAACCACCGTCGATATAGTCGAAAAAGATGCGCGGCAGTCGGCGCCTGGCCATCTCGCGGGCATCGTCGGCATTGATCAGCTTCATCGTCCGGCGCTCACGCGATCTTGGAAGTGAGGTAACGGCTGCCCAGCGAGTAGCGGCTTCCGGCATAAGTGAGCCTGCTGAGAGTGGCGACGACCGCCCCCGTCCAGGTGCGACGATGCAGCAGGAGACAGCAGCTGCCCTCGGCGATGTCCAGATGCGCCGCCATGATCCGGTCGGCTGGTACCGCCGAGATGATGTGCTCCACCTCGGTCGCCGGCGTCTTCTGCATCAGGTAGTCATAGGTCGCCATGCGGGCGAAATCCTGTTTGTCATAGTCAGGCACCAGGGCGGGATTGACGAAGCGCTCCTCGATCTGCACCGGCACGTCGTTTTCGAAATGCACCACGATCGAGTGAGACAGCGGCGCCTGCCGGGGGACCTCAAAGGAGGAAGCCAGATCCATGCTGGCGGCCACCTTCTCCAGCACCAGCACTTCGGCGCGGTGACGATTGCCGCGCGCCAAAATCTCCGCCGCGATGTTGTTGATCTCGATGAGTGCCGATTGCGGACGAGGCGGCGCCACGAAGGTGCCGACGCCCTGCACGCGGATCAGCAAGCCGGCCGAGGTGAGTTCGCGCAAGGCGCGGTGGACCGTCATTCGCGACACTCCGAGGGACGCGACGAGCTCATTCTCGGAGGGCAATCTGCTATCCGTGCCCCACTGGCCGGTGCCGATATTGGTAAGGATATAGTCCTTCACCTTTTCGTAGAGCGGGCTGGCCGTGTCCGGTAGAGAAGTCATCCGAAGATCCTTTCAGGAATGCCGCTGGAACGTCCTGGGATCGAGCGCCTCACGCCGGAGTGTCTCGGCCCCGCCCGAGATAGGGTTCGCGCAATTCGGACACCGCATTCTCATGCGAGCTGAAGCCTTCGTAGCGGGCAAGCCGCCGGGCGTGTTTGGCGAGCTCGGGATAGGCGGGCGAGGTGACGTAGCCGACCGAGGACCGCTTGACGAAGTCATGCACAGAGAGTGGGCCGTAGGAGCGCGCCCACCGGCTGGTGGGCAGCACCGCGTTCGGACCAAGCACGAAATTCGCGATAGTCACAGGAGTATGCGGTCCCATTAGGATCTCGGCCGCTTCGGTAATGTGCGCCAGATGCGCGAAGGGCTCGAGGGAGAGGATCTCGAGATGCTCGGGCGCATAGTCGTTGATGAAGCGATAGCTTTCCTCGAGCGATGGCGTGAGGATGATGCCGCCGCGCTTACCCGTCAGCACAGCCCGGGAGAATTCCACGCGCTGCTCGGTCATCTGCGACCAGTAGCCCGGAATGGCGTTGCGAGCGGCTTCGGCGACCTTGCGACTATGAGTGACGATATAGGCAGATGAATCGGGGCCGTGCTCGGCCTCGATCAGAACGTCGAGCGCGGCCAAGGCTCCATCCACGCTTTCGTCGGCGAAGATGATGGCCTCCGAGGGCCCGGCGGGCAGTCCGGTGTTGATCACGGACGAGAGGAGGCTCTTGGCCGCGACCACGAAGGGGCTGCCGGGGCCGACGATCTTGAGGGCCGGCCTCACCGTTTCGGTGCCGTAGGCGACGGCGGCGACAGCCTGCGCGCCGCCACATTTATAAACGGTCTCAACACCGGCAAGCTTCGCCGCCACCAACGTGGCCGCATCCACCGAGCCATCCGGCGCCGGGGGCGTCACGATGGCGATGCGGGGCACGCCGGCGATCACGGCGGGAACCGACGTCATCATGGTAACCGAGGGAAAGGCGCCCTTGCCGCGCGGGACATAGAGAGCGACCGAGGCGATCGGCGTGTAGCGATCGCCGGCGTAAACGCCCGGCCGCATCTCCTTCATCCACATCGTCTCCGGGCGCTGCTCCTCATGGAATTTGCGGATATTCGAAATGCCGAACTCGATGCTTTCGATCACGCCCTTCTCGACGGAAGCGAATGCCCTCTCGAACTCCGCCGGCGTGACCGCGATGCCGTCCTTCGAGACGGTGGCTTTGTCGAACTCGCGGGCGAACCGCACCAATGCGGCATCACCCTCCTCCTTCACGGCCTGGATGATCGGGCGCACCTTGTCGATGAAAACCGAAAGGTCGGTTTCCGCCCGCCGCAGGAGGTCGGCGCGCTGGCCGGCATCGAGGCGCGAGAGATCGTGGAAGCTGATGTCGGACATCGAAGTTCTCAATGTTGGCAAAGGAGAGATCGCGCGTCTGGGAAGTATATACAAGCACATACAAGCAGCCGCCAAGCCGATTCTTCCCGCGTTGTGGGTGCGCTGCTCTCGATGTCACAGCCTAGATCGAGGCGAGGTAACCGCCATCCACCGGTATCGCCTGCCCGGTGATGTAGGCAGACGCCTGCGAGCACAGGAAGATCGCCACGCCATGGAGATCGTCCAGATTGCCGAAGCGGCGCTGCGGGATCTTGCCGAGCATGGCCTGTTGCCAGGCCTCGTCCTCATAAAAGCTCTCGGTCATGGCCGTGCGAAAATATCCCGGCACGATGGCGTTGACGCGGATGTTGGAGGCCGCCCATTCGGTGGCCAGCGCCCGCGTCATGCCGAGCAGGCCAGACTTTGAAGAGCCGTAGGGCACGGCCGTGGGAATGCCCACAAGCGATGTCAGCGAGCACAGGTTGATGATGGCGCCCGCATGCCCGGCGCCCTTCATCGCGCGCGCGGCCGCCTGCGCGCAGAAGAAGGCACCCTTGAGGTTGGTGTCGAGGATCTTGTCCCACAGCGCCTCGTCCACATCGAGCGAGGCGCGGACCTCCTCGACGCCCGCATTGTTGACCAGAATGTCCAGGCCGCCCAGGCGTTCGACCGCCGCGTCGACTCCCTGCATGCAGCTCTCGACCGACGTCACATCCATCGCCACCGCATGGGCGATGCCGCCCCTGGCCTGGATCGCGAAGACCGTTTCCTCCAGAGAGCCGGCGTTCCGGGCCGTCACGGCGACTTCCGCCCCGGCCGCGCTCAGGGCCTCCGCAAGGCTGCGCCCAATACCCCGACTCGCGCCGGTGACGAGGGCCTTCCTGCCGGATAGGTCGAAGAGAGAAGCGTTGCACATGCGATACCCATGAGGTGTGGGATCTGCTCGGTGTCCCGCATCTCGCCATAGTTCCGCACCCGCTTGCGGTAAAATTGAAAGAACATCGATTTCGTTTTGCCAGATGGGCACACGGCGAGGATTGAAGCAGATCCATATTTAGATTTGTGACCTCTCTTCGGTCCAACGCAGTCTGAAAATCTGCATTGGCCAGCGTTCGGAACACATCCGCAGCTGACGCCAGATTGTGGCGCCGTCAACCGGAGAATCTCCGTAACTAAGCAGTGGCATACCCAAGTCTATGTGCATGATGTTTGTTATAAGTTAAAGCTCTCGAGACATCCCCAAACAACCTCTGACCCCGGGGTTTCGCGATCGACGGCAGAGTTGGGCGCCACGTCGAACGTCGGCTTGGCTGCCAACTACTGCAACTGGCACATCTCACACCCTACGCCGTGGCATTCCGTGGTCCTCTTCCACGTACGAAGACATACTGAAAGGTGGATTAACACAATAGACTTAGACGACCCTAGTCAATTCAATATAAAAATCTACAAATTTCCTCTGAGGAAACATCAATTAAGTCTCATTTCACGCTGGCGTCTCGCCGTGTGAGCATCCTGGCGCGGCGCCGTGTCTATGGCCGTCGGTGTTTACTCCAGAATGGTTCATGCCGACAGCCAAATTTTACCAGAGTACGCGATGGCCATTGCTCTACCCCGCTGTGCCCCTCTAAAGACGTAGTTTCAATAAATTAAGGCTTGCCCTATATACTATAATGAGGTAGTATATATCTTGTGATATAAAGTATTATTTGCTAAAATGCTACAGTCATGAGGCATAAAATGTCAGCATATGACGATGATTCTTATTTTCAACCCAGCAACACTAGAAATCCAGAGGCGGTAAAATACTGCCCGGGACGTGATCCGTTCATCACCTTCGCTGGGAGGCAATGGTGGATCAATTATCACTGGACCCAGAGGTCGGGAACCTGGGCTGGCGAACCGTTCAACTCGATCTTCGACCCGGGTATCATTCAGCTCACAGATAAAGGGATCCGGCTGCAAATATTGCCCAGTAACAAACCGAATGAATGCCGTACTTCTGAATTGGTTCTGATGGATAAGCTGGGTTACGGCAAATACCTCATAACGGTAGAAGCTGATGGCGGATCATTCTCCGATCTCGACCCCAATGCAATTTTTGGCGCCTTCCTCTATCAGTATTCGGAGGCACCTCCTTCCAATGGCGCCAATATTCATCGTGAGATAGATTTTCTGGAGGTGCTCCGAAGTGGAGAAGGGAACGCACAGTTCACTTTGCAACCCTACGATCATAATCCTCACCCCGTGAATTTCTTTAAGATTCCTCCTAAGACCGAGGTCATCACTATATATAATCACTGGCACATTGACGAAGGCCTCAATCGAGCGTCATATTTTGTTTGCTATTCTGGCAGGTGGTCACTAGGTAATCTACCGCCCCCAGAAGCAGCAATCGCTTCGTGGATGCCCAGCAACCACGACGGGATTAAGGACCTGATCCCCGACCATACCAGCACAAGTTGCGAGCGCCTGCATCTCAATCTCTGGCTGATGCACGGGGCAGCTCCGTCCGGCCCGCAATCGGTGACCGTGACTGGATTTGAGTTCCAGCCTTAAAAGCATTCCCAAGCTTGAAATTGCCTTCATCGGCGTGGACCGCAAGCTGTCCTGGGACACGATCCATGTACTAAGCGCGAAGATCCAAATATGGTTTGGAGAACCGAACGGGCAGGAGGGAGTGGCTCGATGCGGTCGTGCCGAATGATTATCGCTGGATTGTTCGGATTGTTGATGGCGGGGAGCGCCTTCGCCGGTCAATCGACCGAGTGCGACCGTTTGGCGGGCTCGTACACCGATCCGGATGGGGTCGGTGCGGGAATTGGCCTGTACGGGATCGAACCGGACGAGGCCATCGCGGCTTGCGAAGCGGCGCTGGCCGCTGATCCGAACAATCCGCGCCTGCTTTTCAACCTCGGTCGGGCGCATGAAGCACGCGGGGGCGTGGGGTCGCGGTCGGTCGATGAAATGGCACGGGCCGGCCGAAGCTATAAGAGTGCCGCGGACCTGAACTATGCCGCGGCGCAGGTCGCACTGGCCACTTTCTATTGGCGCGGCGAGGATAGTTTCCAGGAAGATCCCCGGCAGGCCATGCTCCTTTTAGACAAGGCGACGGTGTCGGACGCCACAGAGGCCAGGTCGCAGCGCCGGAACCTATTCGGAGATACGACCCTTGCCACAGACCCCAACGAGGCGCAGATCCGATTTGTCAAGGAGGCCGCCGACAAGGGCGATGCAGACGCACTCTATGCGCTCGGTCTACCGTTGAGCTTGGACGAAGGCAGGCAAGCAGATGTCATACTGCTCTGGCACCAGGCGGCGGCACTCGGCAGCGCCCAGGCGGCGTTTGATCTGGCAAGAATGTATTTCAGGGGCACAGGCGGATTGTCGAAAAACCCGGAAGAGTCGCTGCGTCTGATCCTGAAGGCCGTGGCCGGCAACGATCCCCAGACCTGGGACTTTGCGGCGAAGGCCTATGAGCGGGGTAGCTACGGCCTGCCGAAGGATGACAAGCAGGCTGCCCGGCTCTTCAAGCAGGCGAGCGACAAGGGCAACAAATACGCGCAGTACGATCTCGGCAGGTTCTACGAAGAGGGCAAGGGCGGATTGCCTCAGGATCCGCGTGAGGCGGCACTCCTCTACAAGCTGGCGGCCGATCAAGGCAATGCCGACGCCGTTCTCGCTGTCGCCCGCGACATGGCCGAGGGTCGAGAAGGCTACGAAATGGACAGGGCCAAGGCGATCGCCTTCTTGAAGCGTGCCGCACGCTGGAGCACGGAGGCGAAGGGCGAACTGATGAAGATGGGTGGCTGACACGACATTCGGCCACGGCGCTTGGGAGCGCAAAGAATGGGGGGGCATGCGTTCAAGCATGCGGAAGGCCAGGGACGAGGCCACGCAAATCGTCGGGTTCGATGGCCATCGTCCGGCGTTGAGGGCTCTGCATGCAGACCCATCTACGGGCCGGGCTTGCCGCAGCGGCGCTGCAGATGGCGATCACAGCCCGCACCTCCAAAGCCAGCAGCCTGATCCACCATTTCGACCGTGGCGTGCAAGGCGGACTCAAGCCTTCCACGCAAGAATAACCGATGGCGATAAGCTCCGCATTCATTGTTCTATGCTGTCCCAATTAGAGTGGGAGCGCCCGAGGTGGTTCAGCGCGTGAGCATGTTTCTTCTCCGCTTCCATTTCCTCGGCCAGGAGAGGCTCTGCATTTAGATCGCGAGTCATGGAATTCCGTGAACTGTGTAAATATACCGGGCCTCAGAACTATAAGGGGCCGCCACATCAAAATTAGTGGGACGAAACACCATGGGCAATGAAGATGCTGGTCGCCGCCTCTCTGCGTGGCTGGATCGTTTCGCCGCCGCCGCCGCAAAAGGTGACCGGCTCAAGCTTCTCTCCTTATTCGGCACGGACAGCTATTGGCGCGACCTGCTGGCTTTCACCTGGAATCTCCATACCGCCGAAGGAAAGCAGGAAATTGGAGAGATGATCCAAGCCACGCTGGAACGCGTGCAGCCTAACGCATTTGCCCTCCATGAAGGTGCAAGCGACACCGAAGGGGTGGCCGAGGGATTTTTCAGTTTCGAGACGGTCGAGGCGAGATGCATCGGCCACATCCGCCTCAAGGGTAATCTCTGCTGGACGTTGCTCACTTCCATGGAGGAACTGAAAGGCTTCGAAGAGAAGAAGGGCCGCCGCCGTGTCATGGGCGCTCAGCATGGGGCTCACCGCGACCGGCAGACCTGGCTTGAGCGACGCCAGCAGGAAGACGAAGCGCTCGGCAGGGATCTCCAGCCCTATTGCCTGATCGTTGGCGCGGGTCAGGGTGGACTTGCCTTGGGCGCGCGATTGAAGCGGCTTGGTGTCCCAACCGTTCTTGTCGAGACCCATGAAAGACCAGGGGATTCATGGCGCAAGCGGTACAAGTCGCTCTGCCTGCACGATCCCGTGTGGTACGACCACATGCCCTATCTGCCGTTCCCCGACGACTGGCCAGTTTACTCGCCCAAGGACAAGATGGCCGACTGGCTCGAGGCCTATGCCAAGGTGATGGAGCTCAATGTCTGGACCTCGACCACCTGTCAGAAAGCCTCGTTTGAGCCCAAGCGCGGTGAATGGACTGTCGAGGTCATGCGTGAGGGCAAGCCTGTTACGCTGATGCCCAAGCATCTGATCCTCGCGACGGGCATGTCCGGCATTCCAAATGAGCCGAATTTTCCGGGCATGGAGAGGTTTGGAGGAGAACAATGCCACTCCAGCCGCTACAAAAGCAGCGAGGTCTATCGCGGCAAGAAATGTGTGGTCATCGGCTCAAACAATTCCGCTCACGATATTTGCGCTGACCTTTGGGAGAACGGTGCCGATGTCACTATGGTGCAGCGCACGTCGACCCATGTTGCCACCTCGGAAGCTTTGTTCAGGTTCGGCATCAGCAGGCTTTATTCGGAGGACGCCCTCGATCGTGGCATCACAACGGACAAGGCGGATCTCCTCAACGCTTCGGTGCCCTATAGGCTGATGCCGGAGATCCTCAAGCCTGTGACCGCCGCAATCAGAGGCGCTGATGCTCATCTGCTGGAGCGACTTGAGAAGGTGGGATTTTTGCTCGATTTCGGGGACGACGAATCCGGACTTTTCCTTAAGTACATGCGGCGGGGTTCGGGTTATTACATTGACGTCGGCGCTTCCGCGCTTATTGCCGACGGTGACATTAAGCTCAGGAGCGGCGTGGGCATCCGCGAAATCACCTCGGATGGCGTTATCATGAGTAGTGGCGAAAAACTGCCAGCCGACTTGATTGTCTATGCTACAGGCTATGGTTCGATGAACGGCTGGGCTGCCAAGCTGATCTCGCAGGACGTCGCCGACACCGTCGGCAAAGTCTGGGGACTCGGTTCGGGCACGACCAAAGACCCTGGGCCGTGGGAGGGCGAACCGCGCAATATGTGGAAGCCGACCCGACAGGAGGCGCTTTGGTTCCACGGAGGCAACCTGCATCAGTCGCGGCATTACTCCCAGTATCTGTCGCTACAGTTGAAGGCGCGCCTGGAGGGCATACCCACACCGGTGTTCGGCGTCCCGCAGGTTCATCATCTGCAATAGCGCAATCCTCGGCCAACTCAGGGAAGACGAGATTTGGCCTCCGCGCCTCCCGTCCCCTTTATACGCCGTATCGAGAAGCTGGACCCGTTGCCATAGGCCGGGGTCATGGTCAGAACGGGCCAATTCATTTCACGTCCGATCAGGCCGTGAGCCGCAAATACAGGGCTCTACAGAGCATTGTCACGTAAACGTCTGGACGGTGGCAAGGTAGGGGGATGGCGTCCATTTCTTATGCCCGCCATCGTTTTCCGCCCACGGTAATTCAGCATGCCGTCCAATTCTCCTGCGCTTGTCTCGTCAGGTTGTTCGGCGGCGAGATTTCGCAAAGGTATCGAATGCAACGGCGAGGACAATAATGACGCCGATAATGATCTGCTGGATATATGGCGACACGCCCATCAGAACCAAGCCGTTCAGCAATACGCCGATGAGGATGGTGCCGATCACCGTACCAAAGATTGTTCCGATGCCGCCAAACAGACTAGTTCCGCCGATAACAACGGAAGCGATAACGGTGAGTTCGTAGCCGGTACCGGCCACGGCCTCTGCGGAATCTAGCCGCGCCGAGAGCACGAAGGCACCGATACCGGCAAAAAATCCAATGATCACATAGACACTGCAGATCACAGCCCGCACATCTAGACCCGATAGCCGCGCCGCTTCTACATTGTCGCCGACGGCATAAAGCTGACGTCCATAACGCGTATAGCGCAGCACTATGTGCGCCAAAAGAGCAAACGCGATGAATATTACTACGGGGATTGGTACCGGACCGATTTTGCCTTGGCCCCACCAGATGAAGTCGGGGGCGAAGCCGCTGATTGGGCCGCCGCCGGCGAGCAGCAGTGCGGCCCCGCGGAACACCGACATCCCGCCAAGCGTCACTACGAATGCCGGCACCTTAAGCCGGGTGATTGCAAAACCCTGAATGAAGCCACCGGCCATGCCGACCAAGACGGCGGCCAGAAGCGCGAGCTCCCAACCATAACCAAGGGAGTCCTGGCCGGTGCCGACAGAAAAGCGATTAGCAAGCCCCCCTTTGGCGACTGCGGCGGCTGCCAAGCCGGCGAAAGCCAAAAGCGAACCGACGGAAAGGTCAATGCCCGCCGTTAGGATCACGAAGGTCATGCCTATTGCGAGCAGCCCGACGATCGAGACCTGCCGCATTACATTGAACAAGTTGAACGGCGTCAGGAATCGCGGCTCCCCGATCGCGAATCCGATCATTAGAACAAGAAGGAAGATCAAGGGTGCGAACCGAGCCGCCACCCCGACGAAATCGGTAGGGCGCGAGGTGGGTTTCGCCGTCGCAGCTTCGCTCATGCCTGTCTCCTCTGCCCTGCCACGGGGGCCTTGGCACCTAGCGTCATCATTGCCATCAACGACTCCTGCGTGGCGGCATCGCGCCCAAGTTCGCCGATCACCTTGCCCTCGCGCATGGTGACTATGCGGTCGCTGATCGCCATGACTTCGGGTAGTTCCGACGAGATGACGATGATGGCAATGCCATCCTTCGCCATGTCGATCAGGAGATTGTGCACTTCGACTTTGGCGCCGATATCGATCCCGCGTGTCGGCTCATCGATGATCAAAACCCGAGGCCGCAGGGCCAGCCAGCGCGCGAGAACGACCTTTTGTTGATTGCCCCCAGAGAGATTGGCGATCGCCTGGTCCTGACTTGCCATGCGGATATTGAGCATGTCTCTATAACGCCCGGCGAGCTTGCGTTCGGCGGTTTCGTCGATGAACCAGCCCCATCGGGTGATCTGCTTTTGCGCCGTCATCGAAAGGTTAGTGCGTACCGCCAGAGACAGGAACAAGGCCTGCTGTTTGCGATCCTCGGGAACCAGTCCGATGCCGTGCCTGATGGCGTCTCGCGGCGAGCGGATATCTACAGGCTTCCCGTCGACCAAGATGCGGCCGCTGTCGAAGCGATCGGCTCCGAAGATCGCGCGCGCTGTTTCGGTGCGGCCGGCGCCGACCAGCCCGGCAATGCCGAGTATCTCACCGCGACGTACCTCAAGGCTCACATTTTCGAGGACGATGGCATTTTGGTCCTGGGCGTCGCCCCGCCGAGATAATCCATCGACCCGTAAGGCTACCTCCCCCATCTTCGCCGCTGCCCGGGGCCCACCTAGCGAAGCGACGTCACGGCCGACCATCAGGCGAATGATCTCGGAAACTGAGGTATTGGCTACCGTTCCGGCGCCCACTTGCCTGCCGTCGCGCAACACGGTGTAGCGATCGCAGATCTGCATAACCTCTTCGAGCCGGTGAGTGACGAAGATGATACTGAAGCCGCGTGCCTTCAGGTTTCGGATGATGCCAAACAGCTTGTCCACCTCACTGGAAGACAGAGCAGCCGTTGGCTCATCCATCACAATCAGTCGTGCTTCCATGGATAGCGCACGCGCGATTTCGACCATCTGCTGCTCGGCGACGCTGAGGTTGCGCACCAGCGCCATCGGCTGCAGGTGCAGGCCAAGCTGTGAGGTGATCGCCTTCGTGTCCGCCGCCATTTTCGACCAGTTGACGAAGGGCCAACGGCCGGGCTCTCGCCCGATGAATACATTCTCGGCGATAGTCATGTTAGGCGACAGCGTAAATTCTTGGTAGATCGTGGCAATCCCGCTGCGCTGGCTGTCATGCGGAGAAGCGAAGACGATATTGTCGCCCAAAAGAGCTATCGTGCCTTCGTCAGGTTGCTGGGCGCCCGAGAGTATCTTGAGAAGGCTAGATTTGCCGGCCCCGTTCTCTCCGAGCAAGGCGTGGACTTCACCCGGAGTGACTTCAAAATTCACGTTGTCGAGGGCAACTACGCCAGGGAAGCACTTAGTGATCCCCACCATGTTCAACAGAGGCATGGACATAGGTTTGGCTATTTCTCCCGTGATCGAGCTAGGCCCGATGTGCCCTGCTGAGGCCCGCCCCGTGGTACGGGGAGGGCAGCGTTTTGATGTCGCGGACGGGAGTTCACTTGACCTCGTCGAGCCGCTCGGACTGGTTGAGGTTGTCCTTCGTAATCGCGATCGGCGTGAGCAACGTCACGGCTTGAGCGGGTTTGGTACCGTGGCGAATGAACTCAACGAGCGCATCAAGCGCCGCTTTGCTCTGGCCGCCGGGGGACTGCTCAATGGTCGCGGTCATGTTGCCGTCCCGGATCTGTGCCAGGCCTTCCGGGAGCGCGTCAAATCCAATCAGCTTGACCTTGCCGATCAGGTTACGGGCCTTCAGGGCCTGCAAGGCGCCAAGAGCCATATCGTCATTGGCGCAAACAATCACGTCCGGGGGCGTTTTCATGCCATCTAAGGCAGATTCCGTCATGGCTAGCCCCTTGGCGCGATCAAAGCCAGCTGTATCTTCGAAAACAAACTTGTATTTGTCAGCCGCTTTATCGAGGACGTTGTGAAGTCCCTTGTTACGGTCGATGGCTGGGCTAGCCCCGGACTGGCCTTGCAGGTTCATTACGGTGGCACCGTTAGGGAAGAGCTTCATGATCAGCTCACCTTGCACTTCGCCACCCTTGACATTATCGGCGCCGACATGCGCCAGCACGCCGGCAACCTTATCGACGCGGCGGTCGACCGTTACCACTGGAATATTGGCGTCGACCGCTTCCTGCACGGCTGGAGCAAGCGCATCGACCTCGTTCGGATCGAGGAACATGCCGTCGACTCCTTTGGTGATCGCCGCCTCGATATCCGCCGTCTGCTTGGGCGAGCTGCGCTGGCCATCGGCCTCGATGATGTCAACACCACCGATCTTCGCCGCCTCGGCTTTGACCTGTGTCATCATGTGGGTGAAGAAGGGAAATGCCATATCGGGCATTGTCGCGAGGATGGTCAGATGTTTTTCGTCCGCGCTTGCTGGGATCGTACACGTCATTGCCAGCCCAGCCAGGCTGGCAAGCAAGATCAGTCTCCGTCTTACCGGCTTCATGTTTCCTCCTAAAACTGACCTATTTGTATGGCGCTGGCCTGCGAGGCAGAGGCGTGCAGATGTGGTCAGACCACTGTTTGTATGATCAATGTTAGCCTGGGTCAACGCGGACCAAGTGAAGGAACTCGTGTAGGGGCACGATGGGATAGCGTCTCGTGCCCCCATGGTGTCTTCATCATCGACCGTACCACGTCGTCGCCTCGACGCGCCGCTGGGAAGGTCTCCTGCTGAAGCGCGGCAAGGTAAGCTTTCGACACTCGTTGGCGCCAGTACGCCTTTGTTCGAACGCATACGACCACTTTTGGATACGATTGCCGACACTATCCAACCTATCGTACCTCGCGGCAGCGGTCAGAAGCTGGTCACCAATTTTGTATCGCTTGGCTAAACTGCAATATATTCGGAAGCGCTTGTCTTGGCGCTGAAATCCGGACTTACAGGGCGGCACTTCGACGATTTAATCCGCACCAGCCGGATGGACTGTCAGTATTTCACACCTTCATGTTCTGGGCCTTGGAAGGAGAATCTTCTTCGCATCGCTTCTCTCTGGCGAACGCCGGCCAGACCATCCGCGATGTGGAGGCAGTGGGACGCGGTCTCGGGGTGAGGAGCGAATTGGCTGCCTCCGTGGCAGCGATCTATCATCGGGCGCTGGACCATGGCATGGCTGGTCCGGACTTGCCGGAGTTGCCGCGATCGACTGCACACGATGCGGGGATCGAGCTACGGCCGTTTGTCGACACGCCTGGGCGAACGGCCTCTCAATACCTGGTGCGAACTATCTGCAATGTGCCTGAGATGAACGTCCATCGCCATTTTTGCGCCATCGACGTCCTTGGCTTTCAGCGCGTCGACAATTGCACGATGGTCAGCGGTGCTCTTTGCTATCTCGCCTGGCTGCGACATCAGCTTCCGCCGATGTTCAAGACCAATGTTGTAAAGGGCCATAGCGATCTGTTCGAGCACCACATTGCCGCTCAGCTCGTACAGCCTTGAGTGAAAGCGGCTGTCGAGGATGAGAAAGCCGACATAATCGGCTTTGACTGCCGCGTGTGCCTGCATCATAGCCTCGAAATCCTCGAGGTCGGCCTTGGTCATGCGTAATGCCGCCTTCTCGACCGCAGCGACTTCGATGAGACGACGCATCTCACTGCTGTCATCAAGAACAGCAGGTGTGAGCGAGAGCAGAAAATTCAGAGGGGCGAGGAGGCGACGGGCGTCCAATGATGTGACGTATGCACCCCCGCCATGACGTATCTCGATCACGCCAAGGGTCTGCAACGCTCGCAGCGACTCGCGAAGATTTGGACGGCCAATACCGAAAATATCATTGAGCTCTCGCTCGGGAGGGAGCCTATCGCCTGGATGTAGGTAGCCATCTTGAACCAGCTCGAGGATACGGCTGACCACTTCATCGCGGCCTTTGTTCTTATCACCGGCTTTCGGCGTACGCCTCGTAATCAAGGCGGGGCGCGGCCGCTTTGCTGGCGCGCCTTGCTGCGTGGCTTCTACCTCGCCATCGTCCGCTGCGCTCTTTTTCGTCGCATCTGTCGCCATGATCGTCATTGTTTTCTTTCGATTGTGGTAATACCACTATTGATGCCCATGGTTTCATTGGATATGTCTGTGCGGGTCATTGCAACCCGCTACTTCGCGAGACGAGCGGCCACAAAGCCACTCATGTTTCAGCTTTCGTCCATTTTCCCAAAAAGCTAATCTGGAACACCTCGGCCAGTGTGCCGATCGGGCTCTACGGCATCACGTCGGCGGACAAGTTCGCGGTGTCCGATGTTGTGGCGATTGTGGCTCCCAACCGTTGGCGGGGTTACCGGCGGACAGCGGCTATCTCCTCACCTGCGTGCCGCTGATGAGGCAGTGGACCTTTGATCGCATTGGCTAAAAAGACTTGGTGAAAAAATTCCCTATGCTAGCTTGAGCCTCGGGGGCGTAGGATGTCAGTCCATGCGTTACGTCCTTTCCGGCGTCTTTATTCTGCTTCTCATGGTCGTTGCTTCGCATGCCCAGGACGCGACTACTGCCTCTTTCGGGGCCGATGCCTTCATCAATGAACTGCGCTTCGGCGGGCTGCTGCACGATCTCACCAGTCCCGAGAAGAGCACCGGGCCGGATTTCAACGCCGAAATCCTGTTCGCCAAGCCCTGGGGTGGCGAGCAGACATGGTGGCTGCCGCGGCCCAATTTCGGCACCACGCTGAATTTCGGCGGCGGAACCTCCACCGTCTATGCGGGCGTGGCCTGGCAGTACAACGTGACGCAGAACATTTTCGTGGAAGGCACGTTCGGCGGCAGCCTCAACAATTTTTCCGAGGATGGCACCCACCGCAGCGACCTCGGCTGCCATGCGCTGTTCCGGGAATCGGGGAGCCTGGGCTACGATATCACCGAGCACTGGCGCATCATGGCCACGGTGGAGCACAATTCGAACGCCGGCCTGTGCGACAAGAATCGCGGCCTGACGAATTACGGCATGCGGGTGGGCTATAAGTTCTGACCGGGAGCGCGGACGTCTCGGTCTCTCGTACGTGCGAACGTCGTGACAGTGGCTGTAGAGACGAGCCTATACGCCCGGACGGATATCAGTCGGGACGCCATGCGAACGTATGCCACACCGGGTTTCTTGCTTGCCTCCTCCCAGTCCGAGTGTGAACCCGCATGGGGTTCGGAAGGCGCCTTTTAATCCGCTGTCAAATTGGCGACATCTGAGCCGGTGACCCCTAACTCCAGCCTAAGTCTCCGTTCCTATTGTCGGTTTCGCGGGGGCTGGTTCTGGTAGGAGTTCGCCATGAAGGGGCAAGCCGCAAGAATTCACACTCGATTGCGTTCGGTTGCCGGTACGGCTGCAGCAGCATTGATGCTCGCGATGGCAACCGGCTTCGCCGCCGAAAAGCCGGTGGCGCCCGAGCACAATCCGCCCGGTGACATTCCGGACAACCAGGTCTTCGTGACCTACCGATCTTCCGACGGCTATGAGCTCAAGGCACCTGAAGGGTGGGCTCGGCGCACGACGCCGCATCAGGTCCAGTTCGCCGACAAATACGACACCATAGCGGTCAACATCGAGGATGCCGCTACGGCGCCGACGCTGGATGTTGTGAAGGGGCAGATCGTTCCCAAGCTCCAGAAGGAGGGTAGGGCGGTCGAGATCAAGGGCGTGAGCACCGTCTCTCGAAAGAGCGGAACGGTCATTCGCATCCTGTACAACTCCAACTCCGAACCCAATTCGGTGACGTCATCGCAGCGCCGGCTTGAAAACGAGCGCTTCTTCTATTTTCACAACGGCAAGCTTGCCACCCTCGATCTCTCCGCTCCTCTTGGCGCTGACAATGCCGATCAGTGGCAGCTGATCTCTGATTCCTTCCGCTGGAAGTGACGTCATGTCGGTGGTGGTCGAAGGGCG
Organism: Labrys miyagiensis; assembly: GCF_030160835.1. Classification (GTDB taxonomy): domain Bacteria; phylum Pseudomonadota; class Alphaproteobacteria; order Rhizobiales; family Labraceae; genus Labrys; species Labrys miyagiensis. Next base: position 327,603 of record NZ_BSPC01000005.1, read on the forward strand.
GAACCTGCACAAATTCTACCGGACCGGCGATGACGAGGTGTTCGCTCTGCGCGATGTCAGCCTCGATCTCAGCCAGGGCGAAATGGTGGCGCTCATCGGCGCGTCCGGGAGCGGCAAATCCACCCTGCTTGCCTGCATCGCCGGGCTGGACGAGCCTGATGGCGGCTATGTCAGGGTGGCTGGCTCCCGGATGTCGCATCGCACGGAGGCTGCGCGCTCCCAATTGCGCTGCCGTCATATCGGCATGCTGATGCAGTCTGGAACGCTCTTCGATCACCTTACGATGTTCCAGAACATCCGGCTGCAGCAGCATCTGGTTGGCACGGGCGAGGATGAAGATGTCCACCAACTGCTCGAAAAGCTGGGGCTGGGCGGGCAAGGCGACAAGCTGCCGACCCAGCTCTCGGGCGGAGAAGTCGCAAGAGGTGGCCTCGCCGTCGCGCTCGCAGGTGGGCGCGCCGTGCTCCTCTGCGACGAGCCGACGGCCGAGCTCGACACCGGGACCGAGGCGGCCATCCTTTCGCAGATCCACCGGCGCTGCGATCAGGGCGCGGCAGCCCTGGTCGCGACCCACAGCGAGGCCGTCGCCCGCATGGCCAACCGCGCCATTCATCTCAGGGATGGGAGAGTGGTCGATGGCTGAGGGCTCCAAGCTGCTCGTTGTCGCCCGGGATCTGCAGCGCTCCTTTGCCTTTGCCGGACAAAAGGTTGGGGCACTCGCCTCTGCGTCCTTCGAGATCGCGTCAACGGACCGTATCGCCCTCGCCGGACCGTCCGGCAGCGGCAAGTCGACACTCCTCGCCCTGATCGCAGGCCTCGACAAGCCCGATGTCGGAACGATCGCCTGGCCGGGGTTGCCCGGTCGCAGCAGCCAGCCGGTCGGCCTCGCTAGCAGCGACATTGCTCTGGCCTTCCAGGCGCCGAGCCTGATCCCGTCCCTGACAGTCATCGCCAACGCGGCGCTGCCGCATATGCTGAGAGGCGGTGGGGCCGGAGAAGCGGAGGAGCGGGCCGCTGCGGCCTTGTCCCTGTTCAGGGTACAGGATCTTGCCGACAAACTGCCCGAGGAGATTTCCGGCGGTCAGGCCCAGCGGGTCGTGCTCGCCCGCTGCATCGTCGCCCGGCCCGACCTGATCCTCGCTGACGAACCGACCAGCCAGCTCGACCATCTCAATGGCATGGCGGCGATCGAGGCGCTTCTTGGCTGGACCGCGGACAACAAATGCGCCGTGGTGATCGCCACACATGATGTCGAGGTGGCGCGGCGCCTCGACAGGACTTGGACCATTTATCACGGTTTGCTCGACACTGTCGGTCCTCTGGGGCACGTGCCGTCGGCGCAAGGCGGGGCCGAGCGGGAGACGGCCCTCGGCAACGGCCATGCCGTGGGCAGGGTCGCATGAAGACGGCCTTGCCAGCCCTTCGAATCGTCGCGGCAGGGGGATGGTGGCTCAGCGGCTTGGCGCGTACGCGTCCCTGGCGCATGGCCGGCACTGTCTGTGGCGTGGCAATCACCATCGCCCTGCTGGCTTTGCTGCTGGCCTTTCTCAAGAACAGCGAAGCGGCCATGACGGCGCGCTCCATTGCAGCCGTGCCGGTGGATTGGCAGATCGAGCTGGCGCCCGCTGTGCCGGTGGAAACGGGGCAGGCCGCGCTTGGCGAGGCGGCGGGCGTGAGGCGCCATGAGAAGGTGGGCTATGCCTCCGTCGACGGCTTCGAAGCCAGCACCGCCGATACGGTGCAGACCACCGGAGCGGGGCAGGTCCTGGGCCTCAGCCAGACCTATGCCGAGACCTTCCCGGGGCAAATCAGGCTCCTGCAGGGCGCGTTAAGCGGTGCGCTCGTCACCCAGCAGATGGCGTCCAATCTTCATGTCGGAGTGGGCGATAACATCATCGTCCATCTCCCCGATACCTCCTCGCAGACGGTCACCATTGCCGGGGTGGTCGATCTGCCCAATGCGGACGCCATGTTCCAGGCCATTGGCATACCGCCGGGAGCGGCCCCACAGGCGCCGCCGGATAATGTGCTCATCCTGCCGCTCGATCTCTGGCAGGGCTTTTTCGCAAAGCAGGCCGTGGATAGCCCGCGAAGCGTGCGCTGGCAGATCCACGCAACGCTTGATCACGCATCCCTGCCGACGGATCCGCTTGCGGCTTATCGATCCGTGGCCGCTGCCGGGCACAATCTCGAGCTTCTCCTCGCCGGGCAGGGTGTGCTTGCCAATAATCTCGCCGCGCGCCTCGATGCAGCCCGGGCGGATGCGCTCTATGCGAGGGTACTGTTCCTGTTCCTCGGTGCACCGGGCCTTGTCCTGGCGGGGCTGCTCACCGTCGCCACGGCCGCTTCGGGCGAACGGGCGCGGCAGCGCGACCAGACCTTGCTGAGGCAGCGGGGTGCATCGGCATCCACCATCCTGACGCTCGCACTGGCGGAAACGATGGCGATATGGCTGGCGGCGACGCTGCTCGCCGCCTGTCTGATTGTTCTCGTCGGCCCGATCGTGCTGGGCATGACCCTGGAAAGGGATGCGCTGGGGATGATGGTGCTGGGCGCCGTCGGCGGACTGGTGCTCGCTCTTGGCGCGATCCTGCTGCCAGCCTGGCATCGGACGAGGCGGCTGAGCGTTATCGCCGGGCGCATGAGTGTTGGCCTGCGGGAGACGCCGCTCTGGTGGCGCATCCATCTCGACTTCATCCTGCTCGGACTTGCGGGGCTGGTCTATTGGCGCACGGTCGAGAGCGGCTACCAAATTGTCCTGGCGACGGAGGGCGTGGCGGAAACCTCGGCAGACTACTGGTCCTTCCTGGCACCGCTGCTGTTGTGGATCGGTATCGGCCTCATCACGATGCGCTGCGTCACCACTCTGGTGCAACGGGGCCGCTGGCTGCTCGCCTGGCTCGTCTTTCCGCTTTCCGGTGCCCTCTCCCAGGGCGTTGCCGCCAGCCTGTCGCGGCAGCATGGGCGCCTCGCCATCGGTGTGGGCCTCACGGCCCTGGCCTTCACTTTTGCGGTTTCGACTGCAATCTTCAACACGACCTATCAAGGCCAGGCGCTCGTGGATGCGCAACTTACCAATGGCGCTGATGTCACGGTGCAGGGCGAGACGGGAAGGCCGGCCGGGGCGCAGATCGCAAAACTCGCCTCGCTGCCCGAGGTTGCCGCCATCGAGCCGATGCAGCATCGCTACGCCTATGTCGGCACCGACCTCCAGGATCTCTATGGCATCGATCCCCGGCGTGTCGGCGAGGCGACCTCGATATCCGACGCCTTTTTCGCCAGCCACGATGCCCGTGGCACGCTGGAAGCATTGGCGGGTGTACAGGATGGCGTGCTGGTCTCCGAGGAAACCGTCTCCGACTTCCAGCTCACGCCGGGCGACCGCCTGAACCTTCGCATCAAGCATGCGGGAACGCAGGCCTTCGTGAGCGTACCGTTCACCTTTGTCGGGGTCGTCAGGGAGTTCCCGACCGCGCCACGGGATTCCTTCCTGGTGGCCAATGCGAGCTATATCGCGCGAATGACCGGCATGGGGGATGCCGAGATCCTGCTGGCCAGGGCCGCGACTTCGCCGCAGAGCCTGCATAGGGCCATCTCGGCGGCACTGGTTGGACGGCCCGATCTTCGCGTCAGCGATGTCGGCGAGGCCAGCCACCTTATCGGCTCCAGCCTGACGGCGGTGGATCTTTCTGGCCTCACCCGGCTGGAACTCGGCTTTGCGGTGATCGCCATTGCCGCCGCGGCCGGATTGGTGCTCGCGCTGGGGCTGGCGGATCGCCGGCGCAGCTTTGCCATCCTGGCCCTGCTCGGCGCTAGTCCGCGCCAGATCGCCGCCTTTTTGTGGCTGGAGGGCGGGCTGGTCTTCACCCTTGGCGCTTTGATTGGCCTTGTTGCCGGCGGCCTCATCGCCTGGATGCTGGTGACCGTTCTGCAGGGCGCCTTCGATCCGCCCCCGGAAACTCTGGCTGTGCCCTGGAGCTATCTCGTTGTGACTGTCTGCACAGCCTTGTTCTCCAGCATCGCCGCCATCGAGGTGGCGCGCCGCGATGCCCAGACCTCACCCCTCGAAACAATCAGGGAAATGCGCTGACATGGAACTCGAAGCCCTGAACCGCACGCTGTTCCTGGCGGTGAATGCCGACGCTTCTTCGCTGCCGGCGGCAATCGAGGCAGCCAGCCTGATCGCGGTCTTCGCCATTCTCATCGTGCCGCTGCTGCTCTGCCGGGATTGGCTGCGAGGGGAAAGAGGGCAGCGGGAGACCGCACTGCTCGCACTCGCGACCATCTTGCTCGCGCTGGGGCTCAACCAGTTGATCGGCCTGTTCCTCTTCCTGCCGAGACCGTTCGCCATTCCCCTCGGCCACACTTTCCTCGCCAGCGCCACGGACACCTCCTTTCCGAGCGACCATGCCACGGTGCTGTTCGCGGCCGTTGCTTCCTATGGGGCCGGGAGGCGCTGGATCGCCGCATCCATGCTATCGGTCGTCGCGCTAGCCGTGAGCTGGGCCCGCCTATATCTCGGCGTGCACATGCCGCTCGACATTGTGGGGGCCGTGGTCACCTCGTTGATCGCGGTGGGTATCGCCGAGGTCGTAATGCGATGGCTGGGAGGCCCGCTGCTGTCATTCGGGGAGGCAGTCTATCGCCCGCTCTTCGCGCCGTTGATCAAGCTCGGCTGGATCAGGCGGTAACAACGGTGTGTGGACTTGCCGTTACACCCGAACGGGGTCTTCACCCTGAACAAACTCGATACTTGCTTCACCCCGCAACAGCACGCCTAATGCAAATCGGTATCCGGGTATCTGGTTCATGTACAAGCGTCCCATAATGCTGGCCTTTGGAGCTGCCCTGGTCTCGTCGCTTCTGCTGGCGAACGCCTCGGCATCTGGGCAGGAAGCCTCGCCCTATTCGGTGCTGAATTTCTCCTCGCAGCCGGCGGCGGCGCCTGACTGGATCGTGACGCTCGGAGCCGGCGCGCAGTATGGCCCAAGCTATGAGGGGGCCTCGAAGACGAATTTCTCGGTGCTGCCGTCCGATCTCGACATTCGCCGCGCCGGCGAGCCGGAAGGCTTCAGCGCACCCGATGACGCCTTCACCTACAGCGTGTTCGACAGCAATGGTTTCTCCTTCGGACCCGCTGCGGATTTTCGGGCCGGCCGGTCCCGCTCGGACGACCGCTCCCTCGCCGGTCTCCATTCGCTGCCCTTCACCATCGATGCCGGTGTTTTCGGGGAATATTGGTTTATCGAGGACCGGCTGCGCGCGCATGTCGAGATCCGCCAGGCCCTGCACGGACAGCAGGGGATGGTGGCGGACCTTTCGGCCGACTGGGTCCAGCCCTACCAGGCCTTCACCTTTTCGCTCGGCCCCCGGCTGTCGCTGGCCAATGGCACCTATATGCGCAATTCCTTCAGCGTTTCCAATGGCGAGGCCGCACAGAACGATCTGGTTACGCCTTATCGCGCCACCAGCGGCATCAAGTCCGTCGGCGCGTTGGCGTCCGCCGCCTATCGCTTCAACCCTGCCTGGAAGGCCACGCTCTATTACAAATACGATCGTCTCGTCGGGGACGCGGCCGATAGCCCGATCGTCTCGCGCATCGGCTCGTCCAACCAGAGCACGGTCGGGCTGGATCTCAGCTATTCCTTCGGCGTGAAGTTCTAAGCTGACGGAATCAGAACGAATTGACGATTTGGCCGGAGCGCATCTGCCGGATCATCGTATAGGCGTGGTAATGCATCGCGCATTTGATGGCATAGATCTGCATCACCACGGGCGAGCGGCGGCGTTTGAGCATGGCCCACAGGCGTTGGCGGTAGACGCGGCGCAGCTCCGGCTCCGGCACCCGGCGCATCAGGCGCATGAAGATGCCGAAGGCCTCGAACACCCACATTGCATTGAGCCTGGCGAGTTGCAGGGGATGCTGGCGCAGATGGAGTAGGCGCGTGCGTTCGGGCTCAATCCGTTCGTCGAGATAGAGAGCATCGAGCCGATCAAAGAAAGCCTTGGGCTCATGCAGGTCCCCCATGACGGCGAGATAGCCGTCGCGCAGTTCCTCCCGGCTGAGCTGGAGCGGGATGACATTGGTGCCATAGGGCTGCCTGTCCGAGGGATCGAGCCGGCCCTCCTTGGCTAGGCGGGCATGGAGCGGCGTCTTGGGGATGGCGGCGAGCATGCCCACCATGGCGTTGACGATGCGCGCTTCCTTGATAAAGGCGCGCTGGGCATCGAAGATGGTGGCATCGTCGCTGTCGAAGCCCAGGATCATGCCGCACCAGACCTCGATGCCGGCGCGCTGGATCGTATGCACCTTTTCCAGCATGCTCATGCCCTTGCGCACATTCTGCAGCTTCTTGGTCTCGCGCAGCGCCGCTTCATTCGGCGTCTCGATGCCGATGAAGACGACACGGATATTGGCGTCCACCATCATCTGCATGAGTTCCCTGTCATCGGCGAGGTCGATCGAAGCCTCGGTGACGAAGGTCATCGGATAGTTGTGCCGTGCCTGCCAGGCGATAACATCGCGCAGCACTTCCTTGATCGCCTTCTTGTTGCCGATCAGGTTGTCGTCGACGATGAAGGCGGTATCCATCCCGGTCGCGAGCAGGGCCTCCATCTCCGCCAGGATCTGGCTGCTCGTCTTGATGCGCGGCTTGCGGCCGAATACCACGATGATGTCACAGAATTCGCAGGTGAAGGGACAGCCCCGCGAGAACTGGATGCTGCCGACGGCGTAATCGTCCATCTTCAGGAGATCGAAGCGTGGGATCGGCACCGTAGTCATATCCGTCTTGTCGGTCTGCTCATAGCGGCTGGCGTGTCGTCCTTCCGCCCAATCGGCCAGGAAGCGCGGCCAGGTCTCTTCGGCCTCGCCGATGAAGGCGACATCGACGAGATCGCCGAAATAGTCTTCCTGCACGGTGATCCAGGGGCCGCCGACCGCTACGAAGCAGCCGCGCTGTTTCAGCTCGGTGAGAATCTCCTTCGTGCGGAAGCGCTGCACGATCATGCCGGTGACGCCGACGATATCGGCTCGGGCGCACAGGTCGTAGTCGATCTCCTCGACATTCTCGTCGATCAGCGTAACGTGGTGTTCGGCAGGCGTGAGGGCTGCCAGCAGGGGCAGGCAGGCGACGGGCAGGTTGGCCTTGGCGTCGAAGAGAGGGAGGGCATGTTCCAGCCCCCAATAGGAGGCTTCGAAGCGGGGATTGATCAGCACGATATGGGCCATGGAGCCACCGTTCGTTATGGGGGTGAAAGGCGTCGGTTCATTTCCGTTTTCTTGAAGCTCGAAATCCGGGAGAGTCAGGAGGCATGTTTCAGCGCAGGCATGTCAGGCTCTGTGCGGGCAGCAGCCGGGGCCTGCTCCGCGCGACCGATATAGTCGCGGGTCAGCGGCAGCGTGTCGTTGCGCCGGGCGAGCTGGATCTGGAAGACGACGAGATCCTCGCAGCGGAAGGCGACCTCGGCGGCCGCCAGGTAATACTCCCACATCCGGCAGAAGCGCTCGTCATACAGGTCCCTGGCATCGTCCCACCGCGCCAGGAAGCGCTCGCGCCAGGACCGCAAGGTCAGGGCGTAGTGCAGGCGCAGCACCTCGACATCGGTGACGAAGAGGCCGGCCTGCTCGATCTCGGGCAGGATTTCGGAAAGCGAGGGGATGTAGCCACCAGGGAAGATGTATTTGTCGAGCCAGGGCGTGGTGAAGCCGGGTTCGGCCGAGCAGCCGATGGTGTGCAGGAGCATGACACCGTTATCGGCCAGCAGTCGGTGGCAGGTCCGGAAGAAGGCGCCGTAGGAACCGACGCCGACATGCTCGAACATGCCGACAGAGACGATGCGGTCGAAGCGGCCCTCGACGGCACGGTAGTCGGTGAGATCGAAGTGAACGTGCCCCTCGGCCTTGCCCTTGGGCCGGGCGCGCGCATAGGCGAGCTGCTCTTCCGAGAGCGTCACGCCGCGCACCTCGGCCGCACCAGCCTCGGCGATCGAGCAGGCGAGGCCGCCCCAGCCGGAGCCGATGTCGAGCACCCTGTGGGGTGGTTCGATCCGGAGCTTGGCGATGATGTGGCGTTTCTTGGCGGCCTGCGCTTCCTCCAGGCTCTGTCCTTCACGCTGGAAATAGGCGCAGGAATATTGCCGGTCGGCATCGAGGAACAGGCTGTAGAGCCGCCCGTCGAGATCGTAATGATGGGCGACATTGCGTTTCGAGCGGGCCGGGAGGTTGCGCAGGCGGAAGCGGCGCAGCGAGGCACGCGCGCGGTCAATCAGGCGGGCGGGCAGGGGATGCGAGCGGTTCTGAGCTTCGCGCAGCATCAGATACACAAAGTCGTAGATCGAGCCCTGCTCGACCACGAAGCGCCCGTCCATATAGAGCTCGCCGAGCCGCATGTCCGGATCGGTCAGCAATGCGAGCACGGCGCGCTTGTCCGTCAGGCGCACAGTGACAGGTTCGCCCGTGCCGTCGCCGAAGCTCATCCGCTGGCCCGAGGGCGCGATGAGGGTGAGCGAGCCCTTATGGACGATGCGGCCGATGGCCCGGCGCAAGATGTGATCGAGGATCGGGGTCATGGAAGCCTCCCGTCCGCGCCTCAGGGGCGCGGCGCAACCGCCTTCGAGACGGTGATGTCGTATTTCTTGAGACGGTGCCAAAGGCTGCGTTCGTTGATGCCGAGCAGTTCCGCCGCCCGCACCTGCACGCCCTCGGCCTGCCTGAGCGCATCGATGATCAGCCGCCGTTCGAAATCGGCCGCCAGGTCGTCGAGCTGCAAAGGGAAGGTGCTGCCGTTCGCCACCGCCGGCTGCTCGACGATGTAAGGCGGCAGGTCGGCGGCGGTGATGATCGGACTGCGCGCCGAGATCAGCGAACGTTCGACGCAGTTCTGCAATTCGCGGATATTGCCGGGCCAGCGATAGCCCGAGAGCACGCGCACCGCATCCGGGCTGAACTGCACGTCGCGCCTGCTGAGCGAGGGACCGAGCTGGTCCGCGAAGAGCCTGAGGAACAGCGGTATGTCCTCGCCGCGCTCGCGCAAGGCCGGCAACCGGATCGGGAAGACGGCGAGGCGGTAGTAGAGATCCTCGCGGAACTTGCCCTCAGCCACCATGTCCATCAGATCGCGGTTGGTCGCAGCGATGATGCGGACATCCGCGGTGCGGGTGCCTGTGCCGCCGACGGGCTCATATTGCCGCTCCTGCAACACGCGCAGTATCTTGACCTGCAGCTGCAGCGGCATGTCGCCGACCTCGTCGAGGAAGAGCGTGCCGCCCTCGGCCTGGGCGAAGCGTCCCACGCGATTGGCGACGGCGCCGGTGAAGCTGCCCTTCACATGGCCGAAGAACTCGCTTTCCAGGAGAGTCTCGGGGATCGCCGCGCAATTGACCGCGATGAAGGGCTTGCGATGGCGGGGGCTGTTGAAGTGGATGGCGCGCGCCACCACCTCCTTGCCTGTGCCGCTCTCGCCGGTGACCAGCACGGTGGTGCGCTGCTCGCATACTTCGCTGATCGCCCGGATCACCTTCTGGAAGGAAGGGGAATTGCCCACCAGCGTGTCGAACTTGTAGCGGCCCGCCAGCTCCTGGCGCAGGCGTTCATTGTCGCGCAGGGCTTCATGCAGCCGCAGAGCATTGGCGAGCGTAGTCGCCAGTTCCTCCTGTTCGATCGGCTTGGCGATATAGTCGAAGGCGCCGTCCTTGATCGCCTGGACGGCATCACGCACCGTGCTGAAGGCGGTCATGATCACCACAGGCATGGTGGGGTGGCGCCGGCGGATCTCAGCCAGCAATTCCTGGCCGTTCATGCCGGGCATGCGCAGATCGGTGAGCACGAGATCGATCTGCTCGCCGTCGAGAAGCTCGAGCGCGGCCGGGCCGCTGCTGGCGGATAAGGCGGTATAGCCGAGGGCCTCGAGCACGCCGGAGAGCACGTCGAGCAGCCGGATTTCGTCGTCAACGATCAGGATCGTCTGGGACATTGCCCGCCCTCCGCTGCGATCGGGGTATGACGAACTCGAAAATGGCGCCGCCAAGCGGATTGTTGCGAGCCTCGATCCAGCCACCATGACCTTCGGCCACCGCGAAGACCCTGGCGAGGCCGAGGCCCGTGCCGCTGTCCTTGGTGGTGACGAAGGGATCGAAGATGCGGTCGATCAGATGGGGCGCTATGCCTGGACCATTGTCGGCAAATACGAAATGCACATCGTCTCCCGAGCTGGCGATCAGGATGTCGAGCTGAGGGCGCGACTGAGCCGGCGGCGGGCCGCCAGCCGGTTCCGGCACCGTCTCCATCGCCTGCAGGGCGTTGAGCACGAGATTGAGGCAGGTCTGGATCATCTGGTCGCGATCGACATGCACCAGAATTCCCTTTGTCCTGTCCTCGACGCGCACGGCGACATTCTGGCGCTCGATCTCGCTCTGGCAACTGCCGAGCACGCGCTCGACCAGGGCGGCCGGCGGCAGGTCGACCATACGTTGCGGCGGTTTGGCGAAAGCGAGGAAGTCGCGGATGAGGTGGTCGATACGGCGGACCTCGTCAACCACATAACCGAGGCGGCGCAGTTGCACGTCGGTGAGATTGGGGCTGTTCTGCAACAGCTCCGCCGAGGTCTTGATGATGCCGAGCGGGTTGCGCACCTCATGTGCCAGGCCGGCGGCGACCTCGCCCAGCGTGATCAGGCGTTCGCGCCGGCGCAGCTTCGCCTCCATCTTGCGCAGCCCCTCGAGCTGGTACGCCATTGAGTTGAAGGCCATGGCGAGGTGGCCGAGCTCGTCCTGGCCGCGTACCGGGACGCGCTGGGTGAAGTCGCCCTTGGCGATCGCATTGACGCCCCGAGACAGGCGGATCACCGGCTGTGTCAGCAGGCGCGACATGATGAGGCCGGCGACGACCGAAAGCAGCATGCCGCAGGCAAAGATGCCGATGAACAGATTGCCGCGGGTGATCCAGTCGGCAAGGCCGGATTGCGGGCTGAGGCCGCAATAAACGACGCCAATGAGATGGCCGCCATCCTGGATCGGGGCCAGGATGGCGACGGAGGGATTGTCGCCATCCGGCCGCGCCTTGACATAGCCGTTGGTGTTGCCCTCTTCCAGGCGAGCCAGGGCTACATCGGGCAGGGGGGCGGCGATGCCGGGCTGCGAGGTGTAGAGTTCCTTGAATTTGCCGTCGACCTTGTAGAAGAGTTGAATCGTCAGCGACGACAGCACGCCCATATTGTTGACGAAGCTCTGGTCGACGAAGTTGCCGATCAGGATGCGGAAGCGATGGCCGTCGAACGTCGTTTCGGTGTTGCCCGCCGCCATCAGCACGGATTGTCCGGCATTGTCATAGAGATAGAGGGTCTGACCCTGGTCGAACGGCACCCGGGTGATGTTGCTTCCTCCCCGCGAGGAGAAAACGACCTTGTCATTCTCGTCGGTGATCATGAACAGGTCATAGCCGAGTGCATCGATCACATGTGAAACGGGTGCGGGGAGCTCACGTGTCTGTCCGGCGAGGAGGCCGTTGAGACTGCCGGTTTCGACCATGGCTTTGGCGACGCCGGCCGTTTCTCGCCGCTCGTCCAGGATGTTGGCCACGAAGAAGCGCGAGGTCTGGAACAGCCAGGCGCGGACATTGTTCTCGAACGCCGTCGCCACGAGCTGCGTCGCAAGATGGCTGGCGACCAGCATCGGCACGACGCTGATCAGCACGAAGACTGCGACCAGTTTCCAGCGGATCGAACGCGCCCAAAATCCTCCGAGGCGTGCAAGAAGGGTCACGGATCGTCCCCTCCCATGATCACAAGCCCCACAATGATGAGGCCGATTCCGCTGAGCCGCCAGAGCGAAAGTGCTTCGTGGAAGAGGTAATAGGATGCGACCGCGACGGAGAGCATCACCACGGCGGTCAGCGGAAAGCCGAAGCTCAGGGGAGTGCGGTCGAGGATCACCATCCATGCAGCGAAGCCGCCGACATAGCCGGCAATGCCGGCCCAGACCCAGGGGGTGTGCAAGGCCTCCAGAAACCACGATGGGCCGAATGGCGTGTTCGCGAGAATTTGGCCGCCCGCCTTCAAGCCGACCTGCGCCAGGGTCTCGAATCCGAGCAGCAGCACCCAGGCGATGACCATGGCCTGGGTCCCCGGGCGTCCCGTCGCCACGCCGTCGGTCATGGCGTCCCTCTCACCAGTTCCGCGATCGCGGGGTCGAAACGATCGAGCCGAACCATCCGCGCCACCAGTTGGAGCATGGCATTGATCGCGACATTCCTATGGCGGAAATACTGCCAATTGGGCAGGAGGCGGCAACCCAGGCGCAGTTTCGGGCCGTAGAAGGCCTGGCCACTCTGATAGCGCGGTATGCCCCGCTCGATGCAGTAGCGGACATTGTGGAGCCAGCTGTTGAAATAGAGGCTGTAACGCGGCACGGCCGGGTAGTGCATGCCGATATATTTGTCGATCAGGCGGCCTTCGGTCTCGATCACGAAATTGAAGGCAACAAGCTGGTCTTCGGCCCAGTAGAGAAAGATGCTGGCCTGCGGGGCAAGGGAACGCAACAATTGTGGAAAATAGCCGGGCGGCAGATATTCGAACTGCAGCTCGCTATGTGCGACGGTTTCCTGATAGAGGGCGGCGACCTCTTCCACCACATCGTCGATCGCCCGCCGCCGCTCGACACGAATCTCTCTGAAATCCTTCATCTTTCGCCGCATGTCCTTGCGCGTGGCGCGGCTTAGGCTGGCGAGGTAGTCGTCGAAGCTGCGATAGGGCAGGTCGAGCACGGCGGTCGGCAGGCCGGGCAGGCGGGTGAAACCGCCGCGCTGCATTGGGTCGGCCCAGAGCGCGTCGTCGAGCGAAGGTGCATCCTTGATGCCCAGAAGGCTGTAGCGGCTCCTCGCGCCGAATTGCTGCAGGGCTTCGACCATGCGCGCGAGCAGATCCGGCTTGAGCGCAGCATTGATTTCCGGTGCAAAGCCGAGATGGCAGATCTCCGCAACCGGGGAACCCAGGGCGAGCAGGCGCAGGGACAAGAGGGAGGGCAGCCTGTTGTGAAGCCAGCTCGTGATCCGCTTCATGGGCCCTTGCACGGTGGTATCCAGGCGATATTCGGTGCCAAAGGCGGGCGCTACGGCGATGGGGCGGCCATCCGCCAGGATCGCGGCATAGTACCAGTCGAAACCGGGAGGCCCTGCCAACTCGCAGGCCCGGTAGAACGCCCAGTTCTCGGGGTCTCCGGGAAAGCAACGATCCCAGTCGGCGGCGGAAAAGGCGGTGATCGAGGTCTCGACGGTGGCTTGGAGTGTCATGACGCCACCCGTTCGGATTGAGGAAAGGCGGGTAGGGCCGATGGCCTCGCACGCTCCATCCGGTGCAGGAACGCGACGGTGTGGTCGGTGACCAGCTCGCGTTCGCGGTCGAGCGTGATCAGATGATAACTGTCCTCGAGCAGGATCTTCTCGATCGGCCCGCCGATATTCGCGGCGATGTAGGAGGCATTCCTGACACTGGTGACGTCGTCCTCGCGGGCGTGGAGCACCAGGGCAGGGGTCCTGATGCCGGCCAGACGGCGCTTGAGGTCGCGGATCAGGCGGAGCAATTGGCCAAGGCTTCGCCCGGGCATGTGGAGAAGGCCGGCTTCCTCGCTCCTGCCCGATTCCATGGCGGCCAGGATGCGCGCTCGCAGACGGTCGTCCTTGACGCCATAGGGGTAGTTCTCGCGGAAGCGCAGGAAGCGGCCAAAGCCGAGCAGGATCGCCAGATGGATCATGACGCTGATGCGGGGAATGCTCCAGCCGTCATAGAACAGCGTGGGGGAATAAAGGACGCATCCATTGACCCGTTGTGGCCGATGTGCGGCGACCAGTAAGGCCAGGAGGGCTCCCATCGAGAGGCCGCCGACGAAGACGGTTTCATGCCGCTCACGGATGCGGTCAAAGGCGGCGAGCGCACTGTCCAGCCAATCCTGCCAGTTCGTGGCGAGAAGATCGGCCTCGCTGCCGCAATGCCCCGCCAGCTGCACGCCGTAAACGGAGAAGCCGGCTCGGGCCAATCCCTTCGAGACGAACTTCAACTCGGCCGGCGTGCCCGTCAGTCCATGGATCATCAGCACGGCCGTGGGGCCGCCCGGATAATGGAAGCCGTGATCCGGCTGCATTCCGGCGAGGTGAAGGTCCGGTTTGGTTGAATTGCGAAATTTCACAGGGAGCTTCCCACGACGGCGGCGCCCAGCGCAATCAGGATTGTCCCGATCCAGCGCCGGCGCGAAATGGATTCATGGAGAATGAAGCGGCTGGCGAGCGCGATGCCGCAATAGGACAGGCCTGCCAGCGGGAAGGCAACGCTCAGCGGCAGCCGCGACAGAACGAACAGCCAGGCTGCGATTTCGACAGCGTACGTCGCCACCCCGAGCCAGATCAGCGGAGAGCCGGCGACTCTCAGCCAGATTGGCAGGGCCTGGGCCGAAATCGAGGGATCGTCGAGACCAACCTTGAAACAAAGCTGGCCGATGACGTCGCAGCAGATGGTGCCGGCGAGCACGAGGATAGCCATCACAGTCATAAGGCCTCCTCGAAGGCGGCGATCAACCGCTCGTTGGTCCGGGCATTGACGGCAAGATCGGGCAGATCGGGCGCGCGCGGCTGGTCGAGCCGAGCTTCCAGGTATTTCAACGGATTGCGGTGGCGGATGGGTGCATATTCGCCGCAGATGTCGGCGCCGACGATCCTGAAGCGGGCGGCGATCCGCAGGACCGCTTCAACCAGATTGTCGAGCGGCAGCCCGCCCTGATCCCAGTTGGTCACGGCATAGGCAGGGGACAGCACGTCCTTGTCGATGGTGATCCAGACCTTCTCGGTCGTGATGTTCTGGACCAATTCATCCAGAAATTCTCTCCAATCATCGCCGGCGAGATTCCGCCAGTGCAGCGCGCCATCCGCGACGCGATGGCCGGGCCCGTCGGCAATCCCCGATCGCTCGACGGTGGAGGGTGCATGCCACCAGGGATAGAGTTCGAGCCGTCCGGTCGACAGGGCATCCATATCCGCGCCTTTGCGGTCGGGGCGGACAAGATCCTCGCTGCAGGGGCCGATGGTGATGAGGCGCACCACATGGTTCATGGCCAGCACCGCATGGGTCCAGGAGCCACAATGGCGGCGCGGCATGGTCCAGCACCAGTCGGGGTGATTGTCGAAATGCAGGACGGTGAGAGGCCCGTCCGCCGCGGCGATGAAGCTGGCGGTGAGGTGATGGAAGTCGCCTGAACCGACCAGCGTCAGCACCGGCTGTGGGTCGCGGGGCAGGCTGCACCAGAAGCGATCGAAGGCGGCGAAGTGATGACCGAGCGACCACAGGCGCAACGCAGGGCCTTGCGGGCGTAGGTCATGCAATTCAACGTTCCCGGCCGCCAGCCGCCGGGCGATCGGCGGCTGGTCGCATAGGCTGCCATCAAGGTCGAGGACACGGATCCGCATCACGGCGCTACCACCGAGGGCTCGCATGCCGCGGTGGCGGTCGCGATCTCGCAGTCCAGACCCATGGAGAGGAAATCCGTGAGCTGGGCGAAGTGCTCGAATGGCACATGCTCGATGCCCTGAAGCCGGCAATAGGCCAGGAGCTCATCCTTGGCGAACACGATGTCGGCTGCCTCGGCGACACAGAAATCCGATCGCCCGTCACCGATGAGGACGATCTGCTCCTCTTTCTCCACAGGGTCTGCTGCCCGGCATTTGCAGGTGCCGGCTGCGGACCGGCAGCCGGCCACGGCATGCGGGCTCAGCATGGCGTAGCGTTCGTCGTCCAGGAAGATCAACCGGTTGGCG
Organism: Labrys miyagiensis; assembly: GCF_030160835.1. Taxonomy (GTDB): domain Bacteria; phylum Pseudomonadota; class Alphaproteobacteria; order Rhizobiales; family Labraceae; genus Labrys; species Labrys miyagiensis. Next base: position 343,399 of record NZ_BSPC01000005.1, read on the forward strand.
ATCACCGGCAGGTCGCCAATTCCATCCCGGCTGAGGATGCGCCGGATCGCGTAGTCGAGACCATCGCTGACAATAGCCAGGGGAATTTCCAGCTGCCGGCAGCGCGCGGCGAAGCCGAGGAAGCCAACATCGATCTGGACAGTATCGAGCATCGCGTTCAACGCTTGGCGGTCGCAACGCAGCAGGGCGACCTGGCGCTCCATGCAGGCCGCGGAGCCAATCACGCCTGCCTGCCATTGCGCCTCGATGTCCCGCCAGCCCGGCTCGGCGAATGCTTCCAGGAGCATATCCGTCACATCGCCATGTGTGACGGTTCCATCGAAGTCGCAAAGGATGCGGTAGGTCATCGTGCTGTCCGGAAACTCAGGATACGCCCTCGGCGCACAGGTTCGGGCAGGCTTTCGCAAGATGCGTGCCACGCCTCCCCAGGCTCGAAGCCTCCGGAATCCTGGGTAGGTTGCAGAAGAATGTACTGCGGCTTTCCGGTGAGAACCCGCGTCGAAACAAGGACCTAGGCAGGTGAGGCGTCGGTTTGCCAATGCAGGTCTGCTCAGGCTCTACGGGCGGTCAGCGCGGCATCCCTCCAAATTGCGAGCATCAAATTTTGTAGCTTCCATCGGGAAATGTCGGGAAGGCCGCGACTTTTTCTCCCGTGGACGAGGGCAAAATGCCGCTAAGTCATTGAGATATCGGGCTCATGCCAAGTTGGCATGCCGCTTGCGCTTCGGGCTGCAGGAAATGCCACGCGGTTCCCCTTCGGGACGGTTGGCGCGTCGAACCCGGAGAAGCTCTGCAATGCAGGCCCGTCTTCTGCAATATTCCTCCTGGGACTGGATGCCGGTAATGCTCGGGCTTGCGCATTTGGCAGGTGTGCTGGCTGTGTTTCTTGCCTTCCCTTGGCTGTCCTGGTGGAGCTTCATCCCCTTGGCGCTGATCTATTCGCTGTCGATTTCCTGGAACATCAACAGCGTCTCCCACAATTTCATCCATAATCCCTATTTCAGAAACGAGAGGCTGAATGCGGGTTTCAGTCTGATCCTGTCGCTGACCCTCGGCTTCTCCCAGGCGATGTATCACTTCGTCCATATGCGCCATCACAGCGGCAACATGGACCGACCTGATGAGAAGGGGCGCACGCTCGACTACCTCTCGATCTACAAGCATGGCCATGACGGCAAGCCGGAGAATGTCTGGCGCTACACCTTCCTGAGCTATTTTCGCGACGACCCCGCCGAGATCCTGCGGGCGATGGCGGCGCGCCGCCCGGGCGAGGCGCGCCAGGCCAAGATGGAACTCGCCGTCATGATCGGCTTCTACCTTGCCCTGGCCGTGATCGACTGGCGGTTCGTCGCCTGCATGCTGCCCTTCAACTATCTCGGCCAATGCCTCTCTTCGCTCAATGGCTATTACGAGCATTTCGGTGGCGACCCCGACAAGCCGCTCGCCTGGGGCGTCAGCACCTATGACAGACTCTACAACTGGACCTGGATGAACAACGGCTATCATGCCGAGCATCACTATCGGCCCAAGGTGCATTGGACCAAGATGCCCGAACTCCATCGCACCATTGCCGATGAGCAGGGGAGGGCGGGCACCCGCGTGATCCGGCCGCCCCATCCGCTCGGCTTCCTCGACGCCGACATCGCCGAGCACTGATCCCCATCGGGCGCGGGGAAAGCGCCCGGCCCTTCCCGTTGCACAACCGAGACATGTCCCGTGAATTTCATCCATAAGCCGCTTACCCGCACCACCAACAGTGCAGCTCTGTTCGACGCGGCGCGCCAGGTCATTCCTGGCGGCGTCAACAGCACCGCCCGGGCGCAATGGTCGGGCTGGATGCCCTATCCGCTCTTTGTGGACAATGGGAACGGCTCTCGTCTGCAGGATGTCGACGGCAACCAGTATGTCGACTATCTCCTTGGCCTTGGTCCGATGATCCTCGGGCACCGTCCCTCGGGCGTGACACGGGCGGTCGTGGATTTCATCGAGCGACGCGGCACCATCTTCGCCTTGCCGACCGCCGAAGAGGCGGTGCTGGCCGAAAAGATCATCGCGGCCGTGCCGAGCGTCGATCAGGTCCGGCTCTGCAACACCGGCACCGAGGCCGTGCTTTACGCGACGCGCCTCGCCCGTGCCTTCACCAGAAGGCGCAAGGTCATCCGCTTCGAGGGCATGTATCATGGCTTCTCTGACGGCGTGTATTGGAGCAAGCATCCCGCGCTCGCCAAGGCGGGGCCGGACGATCGGCCGAATCCGGTGGCACAGGGGCCGGGCATGCCCGAGGGCGTGGAGGAAAACCTCATCATTCTGCCCTGGAACGATGCCGACATCCTTGCCGATGTCATCGGACGGGAAGGGGATGAGATCGCCGCTGTGCTGACCGAGCCGGTGATGTGCAACACGGGATGCATCCTGCCCAAGCCCGGTTTTCTCGAAACCATGCGGACATTGACGCAAGAGCGCGGAATCGTGCTGATCTTCGACGAGGTGATCACCGGATTCCGCCTCGGCCTCGGCGGAGCGCAGGAACGCTTCGGCATTCGCCCGGACCTGACGGTATTTGCCAAGGGGCTCGGTGGCGGCTTTCCCGTGGCGGCCCTCGGCGGACACGCTGATATCATGAAGCTGGTGGCTGACGGAACCGTCTCCATGGCCGGCACCTATACGGCCAATGGCATCGCCGTGGCGGCTGCCAACGCGGCACTCGACGAACTCGCCAGGCCGGGTACTTATGATCGTCTCGACAGGATTTCCGACATCCTGCGCGAGGGCCTGGAAGCCGAGCTTCGGGCAGCGGGCCTGCCGGTAAATGTCGTGGGTATCGGCCCGCTGATGCAGGTGTGGTTCGCGGAGCGACCCATCGAGAACTACCGTGATGCCGAACGCCATGCCGACCAGGGCCTGTTTCGCCTATGGTGGGAGGGCATGCTGGAACGGGGCGTGCTGTTTCATCCCGGCGCCTATGAGAACCTCTTCGTTTCGACGGCGCATACGGCCGAGGACATCGTACTCACCCTTCGCGCGGCGAGGGACACGGCGGTGGCACTTGCGAGGACGATCTGAGCGGCAGAGGCAGGCCGATGCCTCGCCTGGTTGGCGAGGGCCTCGGGTGGGAGTACATCGCCCTGCCGTTTGTCGAGCTTGGCATTCTCGTGTCGGTGATCATGCTCGGGCTCATGGTGGTGCTGGCTATAGATCTGTCTCTACGGCTCAGCGCCGCGATCATTGGTAAGCGTCCGGTCTTTGACGTACAGCGGCGCAGAGTGTGTTTGGGGAGGATAGCGCCCTTTATCGCTAATGGGCATTATTGAATGTCATCGGGTGCCATTTGCTCTGACAGGGCCCTAGTGAGACGTACGGACACAGACCGACCAATTCACATAGCGACATTCATGATTAGAGGCACTGGCAATCCAGGCGTGGCGCCGCCGGCGTAGCGAGTATCAGGCCGGGGTTCGCCGCTCTCGATCAGTAAGATGGCTGTGGTTGCCAACGACGCGGTAGGGTAGTAGCCCGTCTTTCTGATAAGCCGCTGCCGCAGGTGTCCGGCCATTTTGGTGTCGCGGCGGGTCTGGGCCTTGCGGGCCGCCACCAGCGTGATCGCTGGATAGGGGCCGATCGCCAGAAGCTTGCGCTTACCCGCGTAACGGTAGTCCTGCCGCCAGAGTTTCGAGCCATTCGGCATGATCCAGAGCTGCAAACCCTGGCCGTCTGACAGCTTGCGCGTCGATTCTGTCGGCTTGGCGGTTCGGCATTCGATGTCTGCCAGCGGCATGGGAGACCCGGATGGTGGTATCGCGTACCACCACATCTTAACAGTGTCCGGTTCCGATACCACCGTCCGTACCACCACGCATCACGGCTGCAGACGTACGAGGACGAACCATGCCGAACGGCTTTTGTGCTTAAGTCTTTGATTTTTGGATGATTTTGAACTTTCGCGAACACCGCCGAAAGTGGAGGTGGTGCCCCTAGCCGGAATCGAACCAGCACTCCTTGCGGAATCCGATTTTGAGTCGGACGCGTCTACCAGTTCCGCCATAGGGGCAACGCGGCGCGCACTATAGCGAGAGAGAGTCCGGCGTCAATCGGGGATTGCGCGTTTCAGCCGCTGGCGAGGCCGTGGATGTTGCCGTCGGGATCCTTGAACCAGGCCTGCTGCAACGCGCCGGCATGGTGGATGTCGCCCTCCCGGGTGATGCCGGGCAAGTCGTAATGCTGGAAGGCGACGCCGCGTTGCTTCAACTCGGCCACCAGGACCGCCATGTCGTCATCGACCACCCAGGTCACGGCGGTGGCGTTGTTGGTGCCGCCATAGGTGGATTCATAGACCAGCACGATGGAATTGCCGGCCTTGTACGCGATGGCGTTGGGCTCGTGCATGAAGGCGATCTCCAGCCCCACCTTTTCCTCGTAGAAGAGCCGGGCGGTGGGCAGATGGCGCACCGGAAGCGTGGCGACGGCGATCTTGCTTCCCAGCATGGCGGGCTCTCCGAATCAGCGGTACGGGCAACACCCTGCCCGGACGGCAAGAATACTCTCCGATTGTTCAAAAAACTGCCTGCAATTCCGCCGCAATGCCACCTATCCTGAACCGGAATCGCCGCCCGTGCCGCGGGCAGCCGAAACCATCGGGATCTCCATGCGTCTTGTCCGTCTCGCCGCCTTGTCCGCCGCTCTCGTCCTGGGGAGCCTCGCCGCCCTGGCTCCGGCCGCCGCGCAGGACAGTACCGCCGGCACCCCGCCCTGGCGCATCGGCCTCTCGCTGCTGGGCGAGCCCAAGCACACCACGCCCTTCGACCATTACGACTATGTCAATCCGGACGCGCCGAAGGGTGGTACGGTACGGCTAGCGGTGGCGGGAAACTTCGACAATTTCAACATCGCGCTGATGTCGATCTCGGGCGCCCAGGTGAAGGGCGTGATCGAAAGCGGCATCCTCAATGTCTACCAGACCCTGATGACGGATTCGCAGAACGAGCCATCCACCGAATATGGCGAGATCGCCGATGCCGTGCGCTATGCCGATGACCTCTCCTCGGTGACCTTCCGCATCAACCCGAAGGCGCGCTGGAACGACGGCCAACCCATCACGCCCGAGGATGTTGTCTGGTCCTTCGATGTGCAGAAGGCCAACAATGTCCAGACGGCCGCCTATTACCACGACGTGGCCAAGGCCGAGGTGACGGCGCCGGACCAGGTGACCTTCACCTTCTCCATCAAGGGCAATCGCGAGCTGCCGCAGATCGTCGGCCAGCTTTTCATCCTGCCCAAGCATTGGTGGCTCGCCAAGGGGCCAGACGGCAAGCCGCGCAATATCGCCGATACCAGTCTGGAGCCGCCGCTGGGGTCCGGCCCCTACAAGCTCAAGATCTTCGAGGCCGGCCGCTCCGCCACCTATGAGCGCGTCAGGGATTGGTGGGGCGCCGACCTGCCGACCGCCAAGGGTCAGTATAATTTCGACGAAATCCGCTACGTCTACTACACCAATGTCCAGCAGCTGCCGGAGTTCTTCAAGAGCGATTCCTATGACTTCCGGCTGGAGAACGTCATCGCCAACTGGATGACGCAGTACGACATTCCGGCTGTGAAGGACGGGCGCATCGTCAAGCAGGATTTCCCCAGCAATACCAGCGGGCGCATGCAGGCCTTCGGCTTCAACATCAGGCGGCCGAAGTTCCAGGACATCCGGGTTCGCCAGGCCTTCAACTTGGCCTTCGATTTCGAGGAGCTGAACCGCTCGGCTTTCTTTGGTCAATACAAGCGCATCGACTCTTATTTCGCCGGCCTCGACGAGTTCTCTGGCGCCGGCGTGCCGCAGGGCGAGGAGCTGGTGATCCTGAACTCGATCAAGGACAAGGTGCGGCCGGAGGTGTTCACCACGCCCTACACCAATCCTGTCAACGGTACCGACGAAACCAGGCGCACCAATCTGCGCACGGCTCTTGGCCTCCTCAAGGACGCCGGCTGGGAGATCAAGGATCGCAAGCTCACCAATGTGAAGACGGGTGAGGCCATGACCGTCGAAATCCTCCTGGACAGCGACACCTTCACCAAGGTCGCCTTGCCCTATGCGCAGAGCCTCAAGCGCCTGGGCATCGATGCCAATGTGCGCGTGGTGGACGACTCGCAATACACCTTGCGCGTCAACAACCGCGACTTCGACATGATCGTATTCGGCGCTGGCCAGTCGCAATCGCCCGGCAACGAGCAGCGCGACTTCTGGAGCTCGGCCGCGGCGGACCAGCCGACGTCGCGCAACTCCATCGGCATCAAGGATCCCGCCGTCGATGCCCTGATTGACCGCATCGTCTATGCCAAGGATCGGGCCGAACTCGTGGCCGCCACCAAGGCGCTCAACCGGGTGCTGCTCTCGGGCGATTATGTGGTGCCGATGTGGTATTCGGGCGTCTGGCACACGCTGCGCTGGAACCGCTTCGGCCATCCCGACGTGCTGCCGACGCAAAGCCCGACCGGCGGCTTCCCGACCGTGTGGTGGTACGATCAGGCTCTCGCCGCCAAGACGGGGGCGCCGAAGTGAGGGGGATGCCGCAGGCCGAGGCCTTTAGCCATCCAACCCGCCGCACCGTCCTCAAGGCGGGCTTCCTCGGCGCCGCGGCCGCCCTGCTGCCGGCCGGCGTGCGGGGGGAGGAGGTCGAGAGCCATGGCCTCTCGCTGTTCGGCGACCTCAAATATGGGCCCGACTTCAAGGCCTTCTTCTATGTCCGTCCCGATGCGCCCAAAGGCGGCACCTTCTCCCAGCAGGTGGTGCAGACCATCTACAATCAGAACCTGTTCACCTTCGACAATCTCAACATCTACATCCTTAAGGGGGCGGGGGCGGCCGGCATCGATATGTGCTTCGCCACGCTCTTCTCGCGCGCCTGGGACGAGATGGATGCGATGTATGCCTATGCCGCTCAGACGGTGCAGGTCTCGGCCGACCGGCTGACCTATCGCTTCCGCCTCAGGCCCGGCCTCACCTTCCATGACGGCTCGCCGCTCACGGCGGAGGATTGCGCCTGGTCCTTCACGCGGCTGAAGGAGGACGGCCACCCCTATATCACCGAGCCCCTGCGCTTCATGAAGGAGGCGGTGGCCGAGGCGCCGGATCTCGTGCGCGTCACCCTGACGCCGGAGCGCGGGCGCACCACGCCGCTCACCGTCGCCGGCCTGCCGATCTTCGCCAAGGCCTGGTGGACGGGCAAGGATTTCACCAAGACGACGCTGGAGCCCATCCTCGGCAGCGGGCCCTACAAGATCGGCAGGATCCAGGCTGGCCAGAGCATCAGCTTCGAGCGGGTGAAGGATTGGTGGGGCGAGAAGCTGCCGAGCCAGGTCGGCAGCAATAATTTCGACAACCAGACCTATGTCTATTACCAGGACAGGGCGGCCTCCTTCATCGCCTTCTCCACCAAGAACTTCCTGTTCCGGGAGGAATATACCTCGCTCAACTGGGCTACGGGCTATGACATCCCACCGGTGCGCGACGGGCGTATCAAGCGCGAGACTGTGCCCGACCACACCGCTTCCGGTGGGCAGGGCTGGCTCTTCAACACGCGTCGCCCGCAGCTTGCCGACCCCCGGGTGCGTCAGGCCATCGGCATGGCCTTCGACTTTGAGTGGACCAACAAGCATGTGATGTACTCGCTCTACCAGCGCGCGACATCGATCTTCGAGAACTCCTCCTTCAAGGCCACGGGTAAGCCCTCGCCCGAGGAACTGGCCATGCTCGAACCCTATCGCGGCAAGGTGCCCGATGCGGTGTTCGGCGAGGCGATCGTGCCGCCGGTGTCCGACGGTTCGGGGTTCGATCGCAATCTTCTCCGCGCAGCGGGCCGGATGCTGGCGGAAGCCGGCTGGACCATCGACAACCGCATTCTCAAGAACGCCAAGGGCGAGCCCTTCACCATCGAGTTCCTGGAAGACGATGACGGGCTCTACAAGCACACCGCGCCCTTCATCCAGAACCTGCAGAGGCTCGGCATCCAGGCGACTTTCCGCGTGGTCGATCCCTCCCAGATGCAGATCCGCACCGATAATTTCGACTTCGACGTGATCACCCAGCGCGTTTCCTATAATTCCACGCCGGCCGACGACATGCGCGGCTATTACGCCAGCGCCAACGCCAACCGGAAGGGCACGCTCAACCGCAGCGGCGTCGCCGATCCCGTGCTCGATGCGCTGATGGACCGCATGGGCAATGCGGGCAGCCGCGAGGAGCTGGTCGCCGCCTGCCGCTGCTTCGACCGCGTGCTGCGCGCGGGCTTCTACTGGGTGCCGATGTGGTACCGTACCGAGCGCTGGCTCGCTTACTGGGACGAGTTCGAGCACGGAGACCCCGGCGCGATCTATGAACTGGGGGCAATGGATCTGTGGTGGGCCAAGCCGAAGACGTGACGCTGTGCGAGGAGTTGCGGCCGATCCTGGAGCGGGAGCTCGCCCGCGGCAATGTCATCAAGGAGGGGCCGAGCCGTGGCTGGCCAAAACCGGAGAGCGTGTTCGTCGCCCTGCGGGACGACAGCGTGCCGGACCGAGGCCTGCCCGAGGGCGTCGAACGCTCCGTCAATGTCGATCCGCATTATGACTGGGGCGAGGATTATTTCTGCCACTGGCACAGGCATGTGCTGGTGTGCGGGGCGCCGAGGAGGCGATGAGTGGCGCGACATCCCTGGGATCGGAGGCTTCCAGCCTGCTCTTCCTTCCCCGCGAGCGCAACGTTTCCAAGAGCAGGCAGGGATGCCTGCGATCCCGGAGAACAAAAACGCCGGCCTGTTTCCAGGACGGCGTCGAAACTCTCAAAAAATACGTCGAGCTTACTTCTTGCCCTCGGGCTTCTTGTAGTCGACGCGCTCGGCGATGCGGGCCGACTTGCCGCGCCGATCGCGCAGGTAATAGAGCTTCGCGCGGCGGACCTTGCCGCGGCGGACGAGCTTGATGGAATCGATCATCGGCGAGTAGAGCGGGAACACGCGCTCGACACCTTCGCCATAGGAGATCTTGCGGACGGTGAAGCTTTCCTGCAGGCCACCGCCATCGCGGGCAATGCAGACGCCTTCATAGGCCTGAACGCGCGAGCGTTCGCCTTCGACGACCTTGACGTTCACGATGACCGTGTCGCCGGGCTGGAACTCGGGAATATCCTTGCCGGCCGACAGGCGGGCAACTTCTTCCTGCTCGATAGTCTGAATCAGGTTCATGATCGATCTCCGCGCGCACCCTGAGGGACGCATCTTGCTCTTACTTGAAGTGGAGGCGAGCCAATACGCCAAATCGGGGACCGAGTCTATTGAATTCGGCGCTTCCGGGTGCACGGGCATCCTGCCCGTTCCTCCCATCCTGCAAGCGCGGCGTTTCAAGAACGGGCAGGAAGCCCGTGCACCCGGAAAGCCTTATTTCTTCGACCCTTTCCGCACGAACTCTTCCCATAGATCCGGCCGCCTCTCTTTCGTCAGCGCCTCCGACTGCGCCCGGCGCCAGGCAGCGATATTCTTGTGATGGCCGGAGCGCAGGATCTCCGGGATCTCCCGATCCTCGAAATTGAGGGGGCGGGTATAATGCGGGTATTCGAGCAGGCCGTTCTCGAAGCTCTCCTCGTCCGCCGAGGTCTGGCCACCCATCACGCCGGGCAACAAGCGCACGCAGGCGTCGACAAGCACCATGGCGCCGAGCTCGCCGCCCGAGAGCACGTAATCTCCGATCGAGACCTCCTGCAGGCCTCTGGCTTCGATCACGCGCTGGTCGACGCCCTCGAAGCGGCCGCAGACGATCACGGCGCCTTCGCCGGCGGCCAGAGCGCGAACATGGGCCTGGGTGAGCGGGGCGCCGCGCGGCGACATCAGGAGGCGGGGGCGGCCGTCGTCGGGCAGCGCGTCGATAGCTTGGGCGAGTACGTCGGCGCGGATCACCATGCCCGCGCCGCCGCCGGCCGGCGTATCGTCGACGGCGCGATGCCGGCCCTGGCCGAAATCGCGGATATTGCGCGTCTCCAGCGCCCAGGTGCCGGCCGCCAGCGCCTCGCCCGACAGCGAGACGCCGAGCGGGCCGGGGAACATGTCAGGATAGAGGGTGAGGATCGAGGCGCGCCACATGGGGAATTCCGTGAAGACAAAGAGCGCGACGCAGCCTCCCTCACGAAGCTGGGGGAGGTGGCCGAACGCAGTGAGGTCGGAGGGGGTGTGGGCGGAGTGAGGCACGGGAAGCACGATCTGCGGTTCAGGCGCTCTATCCTGACCACACCCCCTCCGTCACGACTTCGTCGCGACACCTCCCCCAGCTTCGTGGGGGAGGCTGCCCGCGCCTCTCGATAGACATAGGCTTGACTGATGACGGCTTTTCACGGCCCCAACAATCCCTTCAGCCGCTCATCCGTGAAATCCCGGATCGAAAACACGACATTCGGCGCCTGGAGGGCGGCGGCGTCGAGCATGGTGGTCACACCCACCGCGCGCATGCCGGCATTGGCGGCGGCCTCGATGCCGAGCGGGGCGTCCTCGAACACCACGCACTGGGCGGGCTCCAACCCCATCGCCTCGGCGGCGGCGAGGAAGAGGTCGGGATGGGGCTTGCCGCGATAGCCCATCGAGGGCGAGACCACGGTGACGAAATGGCGGCGCAGATCGAGGCCGTCGAGCACCAGCGCGGCGTTCTCGGGCGGCGCGGCTGTGGCCACCGACATCTTCTGTCCATGGGCCTCGCAGGCTGCGATCACCGCCAGGAGGCCGGGCAGCGGCGCCATCTGGCCGCGATAGATCTCGCGGTAGATCGCCTCCTTCTCAAGGCCGAGCGTCTCGAGCTCCAGCTCCGTTGCGTCGGGCTTGGCCCATTTCACCACTTCCCGATTGGCGCGTCCGGCCGTCTCCTGGAAGAAGGTCTCGCGATTGAAGGGGATGCCGTGCCGTTGATGCCAGGTTTCCCAGGCATCGTTGTGGACATGCATGTTGTCGACAAGGGTGCCGTCCATGTCGAAGATCAGGCCGGCGACGGGGATGGCCGAAAGAGCACCGAAATCGCCCGCAAGACGACCAGGAAATTGGCTTTCGTTCAACACGTGATCAGCGCTCATCTTTTCCATCCTCTTCGCCCCCGTCCCCTGTTTCCTGCGGAAGCACGACGAGAATATGTCCAGCCTTGATGTCGACCGTCGGCACGATAGCCCTGGTGAAGGGCAACATCAGCGGCTTGCCGCCGTCCGGGGTAATCTCGACGATATCGCCGGCGCCGAAATCGAACATGCCGGTGACGGTGCCGATCAGCACGCCCTGTTCGTCGCGGGCAGCAAGGCCGATGAGGTCGGCGTGGAAAAACTCGTCCTCGTCCTCGGGCGTGCCCAGGGCCTCGCGCGCGGTGAAGAGCTGGAGATTGACGAGCTGTTCGGCGGCCGTGCGGTCGTTGACGCCCTCGATCCGGGCCACCAGCATGTCCTTCTGCTGGCGCAGACTGGTGATGTGGATCTTGCGGCCGGTCTTGGTGAGGAGAGGGCCGTAATTGGCGATCGCCAGCGGCTCTTCCGTATAGGATTTCAGCCGCACCTCACCCTTCAGGCCATGCGCCGCCCCGAAAACGCCGAGAAGGACGAGATTTTGCGGGGCTGGGGGCATAAGGGGCCTTTGAAGAGAGGGCACAGAAAGCCTCCCCCACGAAGCTGGGGGTATCGCGCACACGAAGTGTGCGCTGGGCACGACGAAGTCGTGACGGAGGGGGTGTGGTCAGGATAGAGCGCGGGAACTACCTTCTCGGGATTCCGCTTCACGCGCCCTCTCCTGGCCACACCCCCTCCGAGCTTGCTGCGCAAGCCCAGTGACAACTTCGTACTCGAAGTTGTCACGGATACCCCCAGCTTCGTGGGGGAGGCCAGTCGCGCCCTATCTTGCTTACGCAGCCGCTTCGGCGGCGGCAGCCTCGGCCTTCTTGGCCTTCTCGGCGGCGCGGTCCTGCGCCTTCTTGCCGGGAACGGCCTTGGCCGGGTTGTTGCGGGCTGCGCGGGTCAGCAGGCCGGCGTCGGCGAAGTGGCGCAGCACGCGGTCAGTCGGCTGAGCGCCCTTGGCGATCCAGGCCTTGGCGGACTCCAGATCGACGGTCCAGCGCGGCTGGCCGGAATCCTTGGCGATCATCGGATCATAGGTGCCGAGCTTCTCGATGAAGCGGCCGTCGCGCGGGGAACGCGAATCGGTGACCACGACAGCGTAGAACGGACGCTTCTTGGCGCCGCGGCGGGCGAGGCGGATCTTGAGGGACATGGGATACTCCGTTTGTCAGTTTGCTTGTTGTCGAGGTGAAAAGGTTCGGGCAGCTATTTCTTCTTGCCGCCGAAGGGGAAGCCCGGCGGCAGGCCGCCCGGCAATTTGGGTCCGCCGCCGAGGCCGGGAAGGCCGGGCAGCTTGGGGCCACCGGCGCCGAAATTCGGCATCTGCGGCGGCAGGTTCGGCATGGGCGGCAGGCCAGAGGGCATTCCTGGCGGCATCTGGCCCTTGGAGAGAGCCTCCATCGCGCCGGGCGGCATCGCCGGCATGCCGCCGCCGAGCCCGAACATCGAAGCCATCTTGCCGAGCGCGCCCTTCTTGGCGCCGCCCATCTTCTTCATCATGTCCGCCATCTGCATATGCATCTTCAGGAGGCGGTTGATCTGTTCAGGCGTGGTGCCGGAGCCGGCGGCGATGCGGCGCTTGCGCGAGGCCTTGAGGATCTCGGGCTTGCGGCGCTCTGCGGGCGTCATCGAGTCGATGATGGCGCGCTGGCGCTTGAACACCTTCTCGTCGATGTTGGCGCTGGCGAGCTGCTCCTTCATCTTGCCCATGCCCGGCAGCATGCCGAGCACGCCGGACATGCCGCCGATCTTCTCCATCTGGATGAGCTGATCGCGCAGGTCCTCCAGATCGAAGTGGCCCTTCTGCATCTTGGCCGCGATCTTGGCGGCCTTCTCGGCGTCGATGGTCTCGGCCGCCTTCTCGACCAGCGAGACGATGTCGCCCATGCCGAGGATGCGGTTGGCGATGCGGGCGGGATGGAAATCATCGAGCGCATCGACCTTTTCGCCCGTGCCGACCAGTTTGATCGGCTTGCCGGTGACGGCGCGCATCGAAAGAGCCGCACCGCCGCGGCCGTCGCCGTCGAGGCGGGTCAACACGATGCCGGTGATGCCGAGGCGGTTGTCGAAGGCGCGGGCAGTGTTGACCGCGTCCTGGCCGGTGAGGGCGTCGGCGACCAGCAGCACTTCATGTGGGTCGGTGACGGCCTTGACCTCGGCGGCTTCGGCCATCAGCGCTTCGTCGACCGTGGTGCGGCCGGCGGTGTCGAGCATCACCACGTCATAGCCGCCAAAACGGCCGGCATCCATGGCACGCTTGGCGATCTGCACGGCGCTCTGGCCGGCGACGATGGGCAGCACGGAGACGCCGACCTGCTGGCCGAGCACCGCGAGCTGCTCCATGGCGGCCGGGCGGCGGGTGTCGAGGGAGGCCAGCAGTACCTTCTTGCCGAGCTTGTCGGTGAGGCGCTTGGCGATCTTGGCGGTGGTGGTGGTCTTGCCCGAGCCCTGCAGGCCGACCATCAAGATCGGTACCGGCGGCACGGCCTGCAGGTCGATGGCCTGGCCCTCGCCGCCGAGCGTCTCGATCAGCACGTCGTTGACGATCTTGACGACCATCTGGCCAGGGGTAACCGACTTCAGCACGTCCGCACCGACAGCGCGGGCGCGCACCTTGTCGGTGAAGGAGCGCACCACATCGAGCGCCACGTCCGCCTCGATCAGCGCACGGCGGATCTCGCGCATCGCCTCGCCGACGTCGCTCTCGCTGAGAGCGCCGCGGCGTGTGAGCTTGTCGAGCACGTCGGAAAGACGCGCGGAGAGGCCATCGAACATTCACATATCCTTTTGTGGCTACGATGCTGATATCGGAGCCGCTCTTGGCAACAACAAGGCACACAACGCAAAACACGCCCGTGGGCGCATCGCGCTGACGGACGTTGGCCTCCATCCTCCAGGAATGGTCGGCGGGTTGGGTGCCTTACCGATGTAAGAACGGGCGGGGAATAGGGGAAAAGGGCGAGAGAGTCAATTCCCGGGAGCGCGGACGTCCCGTCCGCTCTTCCTTAATCCCAGGGCAATTCGTTTCCAAGAGCGGACGGGACGTCCGCGCTCCCAGGAAAGCCCTGGACACAGGCCCACGCCCCGCCTAAGCAGCCGGCCCCGGCATCCCTCTTGCATAGTAGCCTCATCTTCACCCGAGACCTCGCCTTGCCCCAGCTTGACCAAGTCGTGAAAGAGATCGCCGAGGAGATGGCCGCGCGTCCCGACCGCGGCGATGTCGCGACCTATATTCCCGAGCTTGCCCGCGTCGACCCGAAGCATTTCGGCATCGCCGTCATCGATGCCGAGGGCAATGCCCATGTCGGCGGCGATGGCGACATGCCCTTCTCGATTCAGTCCATTTCCAAGGTCTTCACGCTGACCCTGGCGCTCGGCAAGGCCGGCGACCGTCTCTGGCGGCGCGTCGGGCGTGAGCCTTCCGGCAGCCCCTTCAACTCGATCGTGCAGCTCGAGAACGAGCGCGGCATCCCGCGCAACCCCTTCATCAATGCCGGCGCCATCGCCATCACCGACCTCATCCTCTCCGGACACCAGCCGCGCGAGGTGCTGGGCGAGATCCTGCGCTTCATGCAGTTCCTGGCTGACGATCCCACCATCATCATCGACGAGGCGGTGGCCGCCTCCGAGCAGCGCACGGGCTATCGCAACAATGCACTGGCCAACTACATGAAGGCCTTCGGGGTGCTCGACAATCCGGTCGAATACACGCTCGGCGTCTATTTCCACCATTGCGCCATCGCCATGTCCTGCCGGCAGCTCGCCATGGCGGGCCGGTTCCTTGCCCAATATGGCCGCAACCCCACCACCGGTCATCGGGTGGTGCAGCCCGAGCGCGCCCGGCGCATCAATGCCCTCATGCTGATGTGCGGCCATTATGACGGCTCGGGCGAATTCGCCTATCGCGTCGGCCTGCCCGGCAAGAGCGGGGTGGGCGGCGGCATCCTGGCCATCGCCCCGGGCAAGGCCTCGATCGCGGTGTGGTCCCCGGGGCTCGACGCTTCCGGCAATTCGCATCTAGGGCGGATCGCGCTGGAGATCCTGACGCGAAGGATGGGCTGGTCCATCTTCGGGGCGTAGCTGGGAGCACCGGCTTCTTCCTGGGACCGCCGGCATCCTGCCGGCTCTTGAACTTCGGCGGTGCAAAGCAAAGCACCTCGGCCAGTCGCCTACCGCCCAAACAGCTCTGAATGGGTTCCCGCCCGCACGAAGGCAATGTCGTTGTCGTCACCCAGCTTGTAGACGAGCAGGAAGTCCCCGCCGATGTGACACTCCCGGCAGCCTTTCCACTCGGCTCCGTTCAGAGCATGATCCTTCCATTCCGCCGGTAGCGGCGCGTCACTGGCGATCAGCAGCATCATCGCTTCCTTGAGCCGGTTCATGTCATATCGGCCGGATCGTGACAGAGCCTGCCAATCCTTCTGGAAAACCTTGGTGCAGACATTGCGCCGTGGCAGAGCCGCCCGCTTACTTGCCGGCGGTCTTTTCGACGTCGTCGAGCTCATTGAATACCCCTTCCGGCGTCATCGACCGCGCTGCACCTTCCTTCAAGAGCTTGTCTGCCTCCTCGATGGCAAGACGAGTTTCCGCGCTGGGCAGCTTGAGCTCCAGGGGATAGCCATTCTCGACAACGACACGATGCAGGAAGAGCCTGACACCGTCGGACAAAGACAGGCCAACTGCCTCCAGCGCCGTTGCCGCCTTATTCCGGATTTCGTCGTCCACGCGTACATGGACCATTCTGCTGTGAGCGGTCATGTCGATGCCTTTCAGGAGGAAACGAGCTTGTATAGCGAGCCGAAGATATATCTCAAATGAGATACAATCAAGACATCAGGTCTTGTTTTCGGGCGTATCGTTTCCGAGCCGGCTGGAAGGCCGCCGCTCCAAGTCACAATCTCGGATCGATGGGCTCGCTCTCCAGCGCCAGCACCGCGAAGACGCATTCATGCACCTTGCGCAGCGGGGCTCGGGCGACGAAGCGGGTGAGGGCCTCGTGGCCGAGTGCGAATTCCCGCAGGGCCAGCGAGCGCTTGCCGCCGAGGCCGCGGGAGCGCAGGCGGATAAGGTTCTCAGGCAGATCGTATTCCGGGCCGTAGATGATGCGCAGATATTCCGAGCCCCGAACCTTCAACGCCGGCTGGATCAGGCCGCGTTCGCCGCGCGGGGCGAAGGCGAGCGGCTTCACGACCATGCCCTCGCCGCCCCCGGCCGTCAGCTTCTCCCACCAGGCGACAGCGTCGCGGCAGGCGTGCTCGTCTGCGAGGTCGAGCGTGCGCATGGTGGTCGCCGCTAACGCCTTCTCGCTAGTTTCGGCGAGGCGCCGGGCGAGACCCAGATGCCAGAGATGGTCCCTGTCGAAATGCACCGCGCCCTCGCTGGCGAGCAGGTGGAAAGGCGCCACCCTGAGGTCGTCGATGCCGCCGACCGGCCAGACATAGGGCGCCCAGGCCCTGGCATAGCGCGCCGCCTTGCCGGCTCGGGTGGCGAGACGGTCGCGCAGGCCAGGCGCCTCGACGCCGCGGGCGACAAGGCGCTCGGCTGCATCGAGGGCGGCGTTGAGGCCTGCCTGCGCCGAAATGCCTACCGGCTCGTATTGCTGCTCGATCAGGCTGGAAGCCTTGGCCGACCAGGGCATGATCTCGGCATCGAGGATCAGCCAATCGGTGGCAAGCTCCTCCCACAGGCCGGCTTTGTCGGCGGCGATGCGGATGCGCTCGAGCAGGGCCTCGGTGGTGGCGCGTTCGGGAAAGAAAGCGCGGCCGGTGCGGGTCCAGATCGCGCCGGTCTCCTGGCCCACCGTGCCGAAGCGCCGCCGCGCCACTGCGTCATCGCGGCAGAGCGCGATAACAGCACGCGAGCCCATATGCTTTTCCTCCAGGACCAGGGTAGGCTGGCCGCGCTCGCGATAGAAGGCGAAAGCCTCTTCCGGCCGCTCCAGCCAGCCGTTCTCGTGGCTGGTCTCCACCGGTGACATGGTGGGCGGCAGATAAGCGAGCCATTGCGGCGCCAGGGCGAAGCGGCTCATCACTTCGAGCGCCGCCGCGGCATTCTCCTCTGCCACCGCGATGCGGCGCATTATTGTCGTGTCGATCCAGCGCCGGCCGGAGACGTCGGCATAATCGAGGAGGTGGTCGGCGGCCGACTGGGCACTCGCCTCGCCAGCAATGGCTGCCAGCAAGCGCGCCGGTTCGCAATGGACGGCCTGCGCCGGCACGGAGACGATCTCGCGCTCTGGCCAACGCAAGGCGGTGAGCTTGCCGCCGAAGACGCAGCCCGTATCGGTGCACAGCGTGTTGTTGAGCCAGTCGGCCTCCGGCACCGGCGTGTGGCCGTAGATGACGGCGGTCTTGCCGCGATAGGCGCTGGCCCAGTCGAGCCGGACGGGCAGGCCGAACTCGTCGGTCTCGCCGGTGGTCTCGCCATAGAGAGCGAATTCGCGGACGGCCGGCGAGCCGCGGCCGATCATCTCCTCCTTGAGGCCGGCATGGGCGACGGCAAGCCGCCCGCCGTCGAGCCAGTAATGGCTGCGCAGATCGTCCATGAAGGCCTTGACCCGGGCCATGAAGGCGGGTGGTTCGGCCGAAAGCTGCTCGATCGAATCCTGCAGCCCGTGATTGACCTGCACCTTGCGTCCCGCCATCCAGCGGCTGAGCTTGCGGTCGTGATTGCCCTGGGTGACCAGGGCGATCCCCGCCTCGCAGGCGGCTATGACGATGCGCAGCACCTCCGGCGTCTTCGGGCCGCGGTCGACGAGATCGCCGACGAAGACCAGCTTGCGGCCTTCCGGCGCGGTGATCGTGATGCCGTCGCCTTCGCCCTCTATGCCGTAGCCGAGCTTTTCCATCAGCGCGCGCAGCTCATCGGCGCAGCCATGAACGTCGCCGATGATGTCGAAGGGACCGGTATCGGCGCGCCTGTCGGTCCACAGCGGCTTGCGCATGATGGTGGCCGCGTCGACAGCTTCCTGTGACGAGAGCTTCCAGACCTGGCGGAAACCCTCCTCCGGCAAATGGCGCTGGCCCTTGCGGATCTCGCTGATCATGCGTTGCGGCACGCCGGGTCCGAACTGCCGGTCGGGCCGGAGCTTGTTGCGCTCGATGCAGATGTCGAGGCCGGGATCGATGACGATGGCCACCGGCAGGGCATGCCAGCGTCGCGCCAGCTCGATCCAGGCCTTGCGCTCGGAGCCGCGCACATTGGTGGCGTCGATCACCGCAAGGCGGCGATTCTTCAGGCGCTTCTCGGCGATCGCCTTGACGAGGTCGAAGGCATCGCCCGAGATAGTCTGGTCGTTCTCGTCGTCGCAGACGAGGCCGCGGCAATGGTCCGAAGAGATGATCTCGGTCGGCGCGAACCAGCGCGAGGCGAAGGTTGACTTGCCCGAGCCGGTGGCGCCGATCAGCACCACCAGCGAGAAATCGGGAATGTCGAGGAGGGTAGGATCGGGACGTCTCATCGGGTGAACACCACCATCTGGGAAGGGGCACCGTGCTGGGGATCGGCCTCGCCAAGGCCGGAATGCTCGGCACGGTAGCCGTAGCGCGCCTCGATACCGGTGGCCCAGGCCTGCATTTCCGCGCGCGTCCACTCGAATCGGTGGTCGGGATGGCGGAAGGCGCCCGCCCTGAGGTTTTCGAACAGGGCGTTGTAATCGGCATTCGGGGTGGTGATGACAACCGTGCGGGGCCGCGCCGCGCCGAAGACGATCTCGGCAAGGTGCGGCAACCGGTCGGGATCGAGATGTTCGATCACCTCCACCAGTGCCACCGCCTCGGCGGTATGCCAGCGCTCGTCGCGATAGGTGAGGGCGCCGTGCAGCAGCTTCACGCGGCCTTCCGGCGGCCCGCCGGACAGATCGAGCTTCAGCTTCTCGCGCGCCCGCTGCAACGATTGCGAGGAGGCATCGAGACCGATGATGGTCTTGAACTGGCGCTTGCGGAGGAGGCGCTGCAGCAGCCGCCCTTCGCCACAGCCGAGATCGGCGATGATGGTGGCGCCGGTGGCCTCGAGCCTGTCAGCCACCGCATCGAGGCGGATGTCGTGCAGGCGGAGCGGAGCCTCGATCTTCTCCTCGCGGCTTTCCTTCGCCTGGGGCGCTTCCGTTGCCTCGATCTCCTCGGGCGCGAGCTTGGCGAGGGCCGCCCGCACCAGGCCGCGGCGGCGCTTGAGGTAGCGCGAGGTGATGGTCTCGATAGCAGGATGCTTCTGCAGCCAGGCGCCGCCCTTGGCCACCAGCTTGTCGACCTCGTCATCGCCGATCCAGTAATGCTTGTCCGCGTCCAGAACGGGAATCAGCACGTAGAGATGGTTGAATGCCTCGGCGAGAGTGAGCGTGCCCGAGAGCTTCAGGTCGGCATAGCGCGAGGGCCCGTTGGCGGCGGGAATGAAGTCGAGCTCAACCGTCCAGCCGAGCGGCTCGAACAGTTCACGCACCAGCGCCTCGCCGCCGCGCACCGGCAGCGGCGTCAGGCGGATCGCCAGCGGGATCGGAGTCGCCGCGAGTTCGGCGCGCTCGCGCGAGGAGCCGGCCATTGCGGAGCGGAAGGCACGGTTCAGCGCCACCGACAGGAAGGAGGAGGCGGCATAGGGCCGGTCGTTGACATAGTGGTCGAGCAGCCCGTCGCCGGCGCCGCGCCCGCGCACCAGACCCACCGGATCGATGTCGAGTGCCAGCACCGCCTCGCAGCAGGCCTCGTCCGCCTGCGGGAAGAACACGCTGGCCTTGCCGAAGGACAGCTCGAATTCATGCACCCGGTCCGGGTGCTTCATCAGGAGGAAGCCTAGATCGGTGGCGGGGCGATGCGTGGTGATGACGGAGAGGAACATGGGAGGCTCAACAATTGCGCCGGATCAGGGAGCCCGATCCGGCGCGTTTGTTTAGAGCAGAACGGACAGAAACAATACCGGTTTCTGCCACACCTTGCTGAATGATCTTACTTGAGCGGCCTCTGGCCCCTCAGGCCATTCCTCAGCACCGAATGGCTGCTGCCATAGGCAAAGTAGAGAGCAAGGCCGATGATCAGCCAGATCACCAGTCGCATCCAGGTGGCCAGCGGCAGGAAGGCCATCAGCAAGAGCGAGAAGACGATGCCCAGGATCGGCACCACCGGCACAGCAGGGGTGCGGAAGGGGCGGGCGACTTCGGCGTCGCTCTTGCGCAGATAGATCACCGCGCCGCAGACCAGCACGAAGGCGAAGAGCGTGCCGATCGAGACCATTTCGCCGAGCACGTCGATCGGCGTCAGCGCGGCCACGACCGCAACAATGATGCCGATCAGGAGCTGGCTCTTATAAGGCGTGCCGAGCGAGGGATGCACGTCGGAGAACATGCGCGGCAGCAGCCCATCCTTGGCAATCTGGAAGAAGATGCGGCTCTGGCCATAGAGCAGCACCAGGATCACGGTGGTGAGGCCGGCGAGGGCGCCAAACTTGATCAGCACGGAGAACCAGGTCAGGCCGATGACATCGACGGCCTTGGCGATCGGGTCGGGCACGTTGAGCTGGGCATAGGGCACTAGGCCCGTCATTACGCCGGCGACGGCAACATAAAGAATGGTGCAGATCACCAGCGAACCGAGGATGCCGATGGGCATGTCGGTCTGCGGATTCTTGGCTTCCTGGGCGGCGGTGGAAACGGCATCGAAGCCGATGAAGGCGAAGAACACCACCGAGGCGCCGCGCATGATGCCGGTCAGGCCAAAGGAGCCGAATTCACCCGTGTTGTCGGGAATGAAGGGGTGCCAGTTGGCCGGATTGACGTAGCCGATGCCGAGCAGGATGAAGGCGGCCACCACGAACAGCTTGATGGCCACCATGATGTTATTGAGGCGCGCCGATTCCTTGGTGCCGCCCATCAGCATCGCGGTGAGGAGCAGGACGATGAAGGCGGCCGGCAGGTTGACGATGCCCTCGACCGTGGTTCCGTCGGGCAGCTTGGCCTCTGTCCAGGGTGCTGCCGCATATTGCGGTGGGATATTTATGTGGAAATTTCGAAGCAGGGAAACGATATAACCAGACCAGCCTACGGCGACGGTGGAGGCGCCCATGGCATATTCGAGGATGAGATCCCAGCCGATGATCCAGGCGAAGATCTCGCCGAGGGTGGCATAGGTGTAGGTATAGGTGCTGCCCGAAACCGGCAGGAGGGCCGCCAGTTCGGCATAGCACAGGCCGACGAAGGCGCAGGCGATGCCGCCCACGACGAAGGAGAGCATGATGCTCGGGCCGGCATATTTTGCCGCCGCGGTGCCTGTAAGGACGAAGATGCCGGCGCCGATGATGCAGCCGATGCCGAGCGCGGTGATGCTCCAGGGGCCGAGCGTCTTGCTGAGGGTGTGCCCGCCGCCCTCACCGCCTTCGGCGATGATATCGGCCACGGGTTTTCGGGTCATCAAACCTACGTCTGCCATTATGGATTCTTCCCTTTTTCGTTTTGCGTTATCGAATGGCGTCGATCTTGCTAAGATCGCGCCACCCCGGGATGTGTTTCCCCCCAGCAAAAAAACTTTGCCAGGTTACAATTTGGTAATGAGGCTTTCCGCAGGTGTCCAGATAATTGCCCGGGTTTAGTGAACGCTAAAGTCGATAAAACCTACTTTACTATCTCCATCGCAATCACAATCATGCAATCGCAAGGTGTTGCGTGAATAATCAGACAAATACCGAGAGGAAATATGCCCCTTACTTTTTATCAATCGTCGGCCCAGGTGTTCGTTCACGCTTTGGGAAACCTTTCGGCCATCCTGGAGAAGGGTGCTCTTTACGCGGAGGCCCGGAAGATAGACCCGGTGGTGATGTGCGGGCTGCGGCTGACGGCCGACATGCTCCCCCTCTCCCGCCAGGTCTCGACGGCCTGCGACTCGGCCAAGCTCGCGGTGTCCAGGCTTTCGGGCGTCGAGGCGCCCAAGCATGCCGATGAGGAGAAGGATTTTGTCGAATTGCAGTCGCGCATCGCCAAGACGCTCGACTATATCCGCTCGGTGCCGGAGGCTTCGGTCGAGGCGGCGGCCGGGCGTAAGGTAAGCCTGAAGCTCGGCGGTGAACCGCGCGAGTTCGAGCCGGAGGCCTATCTCACCCTCTTCGCCCTGCCGAATTTCTACTTCCATCTCACCACCACCTACGCGATCCTGCGCGCCAACGGCGTGGAGCTGAGCAAGCGGGATTACCTTGGGCCGATATTGGGGTGAGGGGCTCCTGCTGGTTCGGGTGTCTCGCATGAGGCCACGACTTGGAGGCTGGGGGCGATACCCACCCGTCATTGCGAGCGCAGCGAAGCAATCCAGGTCAAAGGGCAGCGTTTGTTACCCCTGGAGTGTTTCGCTGTGCTCGCAATGACGGTGGTTCCAGAGCCTCCTCTGGGAAGGGTGTTGCATTGCCTGCGCGTTCCTCTCCCCGGATGCAGTCTTGGCAGGGGAAAAGAACAGGCGAGGATGACTGCGATTTCGGGATGCCTTTCCTCCGGCCGCTCCACGCCCTAAAAGCCTCCCATGCGCTTTCGCTTCGTCCACGCCGCCGATCTCCATCTCGACAGTCCGATGCATGGGCTCACCGCGCGCCAGCCGCATCTGGCGGCACTGTTCGGTGAGGCGGCACGCGGGGCCTTCGTCGCGCTCATCGATGAGGTGCTGGCGCGCGAGGCGGCCTTCCTGATCATTTCCGGCGATGTCTATGACGGCGATTGGCGCGACTATCACACCGGCCTGTTCTTCGTCGGACAGTTGGCGCGGCTGTCGCGGGCGGGTATTCCCACCTTCCTGATCCAGGGCAACCATGACGCCGAGAGCCAGATCTCGCGCAAGGTGACGCTGCCCCCACTCGTCCATCTCTTCGGCACCCGCAAGGCCGAGACGCTGGAACTCGCCGATCTCAAGGTCGCGCTGCACGGCCGCAGCTTCGCCGACCGCTCGGTGAGCGACAATATCGTGCGCGCCTATCCTGCCGCCCGCGAAGGCTGGTTCAATATCGGCCTCCTGCACACCTCGCTCGACGGGCGTGCCGGCCATGCCTCCTATGCGCCCTGCACGCTCGCCGATCTCCGGGCCAAATATTACGATTACTGGGCGCTCGGCCATATCCACGCGGCCGAGACAGTTTCCAGCGACCCTTACGTGGTCTTCCCCGGCAATCTCCAGGGCCGCCATGTGCGCGAAGCCGGCGCCAAGGGGGCAATGCTGGTGGAAGTCGACAAGGGCGCCGTGGTCTCGGCGACGCCACTGGTGCTCGACAAGGCCCGTTGGGCGCATGCCCGCATGGATGTTGGCGGCGCCACGGATCTGGCCGAGGTGCTGGCGCTGGTCGAGCCGGCGCTGCGCACCGAACTCGCCGCGGCCGAGGAGCGCCCACTCGCCCTGCGCCTGACCCTGCAGGGCGAGACGCGGGCCCATGATGCGCTCGCTGCCGACAGCCAGCATCTCCAGGCCGAGATCCAGGCGGCGGCCGACCGGGTGAGCGACCGGCTCTATATCGAGCGCGTCGAACTCGCGACCTTGCCGCCCCGCACGGCCGGAGACGGCGAGGCCGTCGGTCTCGCCGATCCGCAGGCGCTGCTCGCCGGCCTCGAAGAAGAGGCCGAATTCAGCGAGCACCTCAATGTCGTCATCGAGGAGATCCTGGCCAAGCTTCCGGATGAGATTCGTCAGGCGGTGAGCGGGGACGGGGAGGGGATCGAGACGGCGCTGGTGGCGGAAGCCCGCTCGGTCGCGCTGGCGCGCCTGCGTCATGGCGGCGGGGACGCGGCATGAAGCTCACCCGCCTCGACCTCGGCCGCTACGGCCCCTTCACCGATGTGCGACTGGACTTCCGCCCGGAAGCGGCACTGCACATCGTCTATGGCCCGAACGAGGCGGGCAAGAGCTCGGCTCTATCAGCCATCACCGACCTGCTCTACGGTTTCGAGCCGCGCAGCCCGGCCAATTTCCGTCATCGCTACGAGGATCTGAAGATTGGCGCGCAGGTGCTGCGGGCCGATGGCAGCAATCTCGCCTTCTGGCGGCGCAAGCGCCTGCGCAATTCGCTGAGTGACGGCGCCGACACGCCGCTCGACGATGGGTTGCTCGACGGCGCCCTCAGTGGCATCTCGCGGGAGGTCTTTCTCGCCGCCTTCGGCCTCGACCAGGCCGGGCTGCGCGAGGGTGCGCGGCAGATGCTGGCAGCGCAGGGCGAGGTCGGCGAAAGCCTGTTCGCCGCCGCCTCGGGTTTGAAGACCCTGCTTTCCGTGCGCACCGGGCTGGAGGCGGAGGCCGATGGGCTCTTCGGCAGCCGCAAATCGAACAAGCGAGCCTTCTATGAAGCCCAGGAGCGCTACGACCAGGCGCGGCGCGCCTTGCGCGACCAGTCGCTGCGGGCCGACGACGTGCGTGCCCTGGAAGAGCAGATCGCCACCCAGGAAGCGCAAGCTCTTGCCCTGATAAGACAATTGCGCGAGGCCGGCATCAGGCGTGCACGCATAGATCGTGTGCGACGTATCGCACCGCTGCTCATTCGCATCGATCAGGGCGAGCAGGCGCTTGCCGCCCTCCAGGCCTTGCCGGACCTGGCAGACATTGTGGCGGGCGAGATCGAGGCAGCCCTGGCCCGAGCCGAGGCCGGCCGGGAAGCCCTGACGCGTCTTGCCCGTGAAAGCGGCGAGGCCGGGCAGGCGCTCGCTTCGATCCGCGTCGACGAGGACTTCCTGGCCGAGGGCGAGACGATCACAGCGCTGAACGAGGAGCGCGCCGCCCTTGCCAAGGCCCTGCAGGACCTGCCGCGCCGCGAGTTGGAGGCGCGTGACCTTACCCGCGACCTCGACGATCTCGCCCGGCGCCTCGGCCAGCCCGACCGCGGGGCACTGGCGGATCTTCGGCCCGACGACCTCGCATTGGAGCGCATCCGTGTGGTCGCCGAGCGGCGACGCAAGGCTGGGGAGGCGGCTGCCGAAAACCAGCGAGCCGCCGCCAGGGCTTGTGAGGCGATCGAGGCCCTGGAGCGCAAGGCGGCCGGCGTCAGCAACGGCGCCGATCCCCAGCCCTTGCGCCAGCGCCTGAAGGCCATGCAGCCGTCCCTGGCCGAGGCCGCGACCGTCGGCGAGCAGGAGGCCGAGCTCGAGCGACGCCGCGGGCTGTTCGCGGACAGGCTCGCCCGGCTCTCGCCATCCGTGCCGGAGGAGGCCCGGCTCTGGTCCTGGCAGGAGCCCACCGAGGAGACGCTCGCGGAGGCGGAACGCCGCTTCGCCGGGCTCGATGCCAAGGCGCGCCAATATGAGGCCGAAGCCTACCGCCTGAAGGGGGCCATCGCCGAAACCGATACGGTGCTGGAGGCAGCCGCAGGCGGGGACGGCCTGATCGACAGCACACATCTTGCCGGAGAGCGCGCGGAACGCGATGCCCTGTTCGAAGCGATCGCCGCCGAGCCCTCCGCCGCGGCGATCAAGGCCTATCGCAAGATCGTGACGCAGGTCGATGCGCTGGCTGACCGGCGCCTGGCCCAGGCCGAGCGCCTCGCTCGCCGCGACGTGATGCTGCGCACGCGCGACAAGGATGCGGCGGCGCTGGCGACGCTGCAGGATCATATCGCGGTGCTGGCGAAAGACCGCGAAGGCGCCGATCGGGACTGGCAGGTCTTGTTCTCGCCACTCGGCTGCAAGGCTGGCACGCCCGCTGTGATGCGCCGCTTCCTTTCCGAACTTGTCCGCCTGCGCGAGGAACGCCAGGCGCTGCGCGACCTAGAAGCACGCATCGGCCGGGCCAGGCTGCGCCTTGCGGCGGAGCGCCCCGCTTTGGAAGCGCTCGCCGCCGAGGCCGGTTTGGCCGGCGTGGCTGCGCAGAGCCTGCCGAGCCTGATGCGCCTGATCGAAGACCGCCTCGGCGCTCTCGAACAGGGCGCGCGCGAGGCCCGTTCCGTCTCGGATCAGCTCGCCACGGCCCGGGCCGAGCTCACGCGGGCCGGCAAGGCACGGGAAGAGGCCGAGATGGTGCTTGCCGGTATGGAAGCGGAATGGTCGGCGGCGCTGGGCGCCCTCGGCCTGCCTGCGGATGCGAGTCCGCAGGAAGCGGCCAAGGCGGGCGAATTGTGGGTTGCGGTGCAGGGCAAACTCGCCCAGCTCGACAGCATCGAGCACCGCATCGCCAGTATCCGCGACGATCAGGCCGGTTTCGCAGAACGTGCCGTCGGCCTCGCCGGCCGGTTGACCCCGGACGAAGTCGCCGAACCCGCCGAGATCGCAGTGGGCCTTGCCGCCGGTCTTGCGCGAGCGCGCGAGGCAGCGACAAGGCGACGGGCCGCGCAGGAGGCGCTGGAGCGTCGCAAGGCCGCGCTTGCCGAGGCCGAGCTGGCGCAGCGCGGCCATGACGAGGCTATCGCTGTCCTGGCGTCCCGGACCGGCTGCGAGCCGGCGCATCTTGCCGCGCTCGCCGGTGATCTCGTGGCGCGAACCGCCCTGCGCCAGGACCTCGCCAAGGCGCGGGCCGAACTGGCGGCGCAAAGCGACGGGCTGGACGAAGCCATCTTGCGGGCGGAAGCCGCCGAGATCGGTGCCGACGAAGCGGCCGGCGAGGCCGAAGCGGTGCAGGCCGAGCTGGTGGCCCTGATGGAGGCGGACAAGCAGGCTGCCCTGGCGCTCGGAGATCTGCGCCGCAAGCGCGAGGCCATCGAACGCGAGGCTGGCGCCGCTGGCGCCGCCCAGGCTCTCCAGGACGCCCGCGGCGATCTCGAACGCATCACGCGCGACTATCTCGTGCTGAAGACGGCCTCGCTGCTGATCGAGGCCGGGCTGGAACGCCAGCTCAAATCCGAGCAGGGGCCGCTGATCGCCCGAGCCGGCGCCCTGTTCTCGACCATGACGAGCAACGGCTTCGCCGGCATCGCCACGCTTTATGACGACGAGGACCGCCTGCGTCTTGCCGCGCGGCGCATCGACGGCAACACTACGCCGATCGAGGGCCTGAGCGAAGGCACGCGCGACCAGCTCTATCTGGCGCTGCGCCTGGCCAATCTCGAGGCCATGGCCGCCCGGCGCGAGGTGCCGCCTTTCATCGGCGACGATCTGGTGATCACCTTCGACGAGGATCGCGTCGCCGCCGCGCTGCAGGTGCTGGCGGTGCCGGGCTCCTCGCTGCAGAAGATCCTGTTCACCCACCACCGCCATGTCGTCGATATCGCACGGGAACGGCTCGGCGATGCCGTCGACGTGGTGAACTTCGCCAGTCCAGGCTAGCTGCAATCCAGGATTGTAATCTTCAGCCCTCTTGGCTTTCGGAGCGGTTGCGGATAGAAGGCGCCGTCCTGAACGGCTGTGAGCGGATGCTGTCTGTTGCGTTCATAGTCCATTCAGGTCCTAGCCTTTAGAGTGCACCCTATCAATTCAAGGACACGAGGTGCTGCCGAGCGGCTGCGCTTCCCCAAACACCCCCTGTGAGGAGTGGATCATGTTGAAGAAGGTTCTTGCATCGGCTCTGGTTCTTGCCACGGTTGCCGGTGCGTCGGTGGCTACCACCGGTACAGCTCAGGCCGAGTATGGCCGCAACGGCGCTTTCGCCGGCGGCGCGGCTGCGGGCCTCGTCGGTGGCCTGCTGCTGGGCGGTGCTCTCAACAATCGCGATCGTTACTACGACGACGGCTATTATGAGCCCGCGCCTGCTCCGGTCTATGTTCAGCCCCGCTGCTGGTTCGAGCGCCAGCGCGTGCCGAACCAGTATGATTACGGCTATCACATCGAGCGCGTCCGCGTTTGCCAGTGATCGTCCACGAGTAGTAACCTGAGCCGGCGCCCATTGCCGGCATAGGGCAAGAGCCCCGCCCTCGTGGCGGGGTTTTCTTTTCTAGAGCGTTTTACTTTCAGATCGAATCACCAAGAATCGCAAAACGCTTTTGATACCAGTAAGTTAATTTCGAAATGCGCTCCCTACCTGAACGCATTTTGCTCTAGAAACAGGTTTTCTCCTGTCCGAAACTGCTCTACAGCATCGAAGCCGGTCACTGTCGGGGCAGCGTGGAGAGCATGATGGCGCCTGTCGATTTCGAAGCCTTCGTGGATGAGCTTGCGAGCGTTTCGGGCACCACTATTCTGCCCTTTTTCCGTTCCGCGCTGGTCGCCGAGGACAAGTCGGGCGGCGTCAATTTCGACCCGGTCACAGAGGCCGACCGCGGCGCCGAGGCGGTGATTCGCCAGAAGATCCGCGCCATGTTCCCCAGCCACGGCGTGATGGGCGAGGAATATGGCTCCGAGCGCCTCGACGCCGAGTTCGTCTGGGTGCTCGATCCGATCGACGGCACCAAATCCTTCATTTCCGGCATGGTCGGCTGGGGCACGCTGATCGGCCTGCTGCGCAACGGCCAGCCCTGCTACGGCATGATGCACCAGCCTTTCACGCGCGAGCGCTTCTCGGGCGACGGCGGCTCGGCCAAATATCGCGGCCCGGGCGGCGAGCGCGTGATGAAGACGCGCTCCTGCGCCAGCCTGTCCGAAGCGGTGCTGTACACCACCACGCCGCGCCTGATGGCTCCGCCGGAGCAGAAGCGCTTCGCCGTCATCGAGGAGAAGGTGAAGCTCTCGCGCTACGGCGGCGACTGCTATGCCTATGCCATGCTGGCGATGGGGCTGGTGGACCTGGTGATCGAGGCGAGCCTGCAGCCCTATGATATCTGCGCCCTGATCCCGATCGTGGAGGGCGCCGGCGGCGTCATCACCACCTGGGACGGCGGCCCCGCCCAGGCGGGCGGGCGCATCGTGGCGGCCGGCGATGCCCGCGTGCACGCGGCGGCGCTGTCCCTGCTGCAGGCGGAATATTGAGGGCAAGGGCGGTATTAGGTTTGCCAGCCAGAGTCGCGCAGCCCCTCAAGAGCCGATATTCCCTCACTTCGTTCCCGGAACGAATGCATCGAACGCTGCCCAGAACACGTCGCGGATGGCGTCGCGTTCCTGCATGATCTCGTGGCGGGCGCCGGGGATGTTCACGGCCTTGGTGGCGAAGAGCTTGGCCGCGAAATGCTTGGCCGCCGGGGAGGAGACCACCCTGTCCTCGCCGGCGAGGAAGATCAGCGTGGGGATGCGCCAGTCGGCGCCGAAGCGCGGGTCCATGAGATGGTCCATCACCGCGAAGGCGGCCCTGACCCAGCCGACTGTCGGCGCGCCGATGGCAAGCTCCGGCGCCTCGCGGGCGACCAAGGCGGCGCGGGCATAGCGCTGGGGGTCCGAGGTGACGGGATTGCCCTCGAACGGTTTCAGACCTACCGGCCGCGGCGAGAAGCCGGGCACGGTGCGCCTGGACAGGCCGATGCCACCGAGAAAGCGGGCGAGGAAGCGGGCAGCCGGCGGCTTGCTGCCGAGGTCGATCATCGGCGTGGTCACCACCAGGCGCTCGAACCGGCTGGCGCCCGGCGGCAGATTGGCGAACAGGATGGCGCCGCCCATGGAATGAGCGAGGCCGTAGAAGGGGCTTGGGCATTCCGGCAGTGCGACCTGGCGTATGAACGCCTCGATATCGGGGCCGTAATGGGCGAAATCGTCGATATGGCCGAGGCGCCCGTCGAGCAGCAGCCGGTCCGAGCCGCCCTGGCCGCGCCAGTCCATCGTCGCCACGGCGAAGCCGCGGGCGCGCAGGTCGCGGATCACCTCGAAATATTTCTCGATGAATTCCGAGCGCCCCTGGAACAGGCAGATCGTGCCTTTGGGCTTGGGAGACAAGGCAGGCCAGCGGGCGGTTCGCAACGCCACGCCGTCACGGGTGGTGATCATCTCGACGACTGCGCCGTCCGGACAGGGATTTTCGGGGCAATCGAAGAGCTGCATGGAACCCGGGCAATGGAGGGATACCGCTCCATAGCACTATTTCTTCGCTGCGGTCATCCCGGACGAGCCGCGCCGCGAAGCAGCGTGGCGAAGATCCGAGACAGCAAGCACGCAGATTTCTCGTCATGCGGCCCCCGGACCAACCCCCTGGTTTGGTCTGACTGCACCGTATCGCTGTGCGCTGCGGCTTGTCCGGGATGACATGCCAAAAACAAGCCCGCCTGCGCTCAGGGCGCAGGCGGGCCGCCGGACCACTCCGGATCACGCCGTGCTATCGAGGAAGCCTCGAGCCTACCAGCGTGGACCACCCCAGGGCCGCGGGGGGAGCCAGCCATTGTCGTCCCAGCGACGGGGAGCAGGCCGGTCCCAGCCAAGTTGGCGCAGGCCCGTAATCTCGGTTGTATGACCGTCGACGACGATCAGCACGCGTCCGCCCTGCGGATCGCTCGCCTCGGCGATGTAGCTGTCGCCGCGCACGCGCTTGATATCGACATCGCGATAGCCGCGCCGGAACAGGCTGCCGATGATCGTGCGCGGCGGCAGCAACTGGTCACCGCCGATGTCGGCATTTGGCGGCGGCACTGGCATGGCACGGTTCCAGCCCATGCGCGGGGGAGGCGGGGCGTCGTCATCCATGTAGTTCTGTGCAAACGCGCTACTTACGCCGGTCAGGAGGCCAAGACCGGCTATAACCCCGATAAGGGCTCGGCGGGACATGATGCGACTCCAAACCAGATCGTGAAACCATCCTAACTGGGAATGTGTGAATACTCCTGCAAGCGGCTGTTCATGCAGTGTTCATCTTTCCCGGGATCGCAGGCATCCTTGCCTATTGGCGCCAGCTTTGTGGAAGTAGGCGTGCCAAACGCGGAGTGGCGATCTCCGATCACCATCTTTCTTTCTAACAGAACGCATCGTTTCCAAGAATGTCGATCTGGAGATCGGCACTCCACTCGCGTCTCACCCCGCAAAGTTGGTGCTTCTGGGCGGTCCCGGAAGGTCACGCTGCCTTCTGGCTCAGCGTCGCCGCCTGCTCGCGCAGATAGCTGGCCATCATATGCGGCTGGATCACCGCCGTGCGCACGATATCGTCGAAGCGGCGTGTCAGCGTGCGGATGTGCTCGCTGGCATTCAGCACCAGATAGGTCGGTCCAAGATAAACCGCCGCGCGTGAATTGCCGAACACGGTGAAGGGGGCCGAATAGGTCTGCCTGAGATCGTAGAGCTGCAGGCGCAGGGTGGGATAAAGCTCCTCGGCCAGGGCGGCCATGGCGTTGAGCTGGATCTGGCGGGTGGCGCTGTCGAGGCCCTCCCACTGGGCCTTGCCGGCCGTGAAGGCCTCCAGCGCCTGGATCGAGACGCAAGCCTCCATCTCGCCGCCGTCCCGGACGGACGCGACGACGTGGCGCCGCCGGTCCCCCAGTGCCGGACTGGGATCGGGGCCGAGCGCCGCCGCATATTCGAAATGCATGACGTCATCGGTCTTCATGAAGTCCGGGAAGGTCATCGGCACGGTGCGCAGTTTGCGCCCGGCCGCTTCGGCATGCCAGCGCAGGAAGCGCTCGTCGAAGGGGGCGTGGGCCTGCGTCTCGATGGTGAGCACGGCTTCGACGAGTTCGGCACCGACCTGCTCGCGCTGGGAGAGGCCCAGCAGCCAGTCGATCGAGATGCGGCAGCCCTTGGCGATGGCGGCAAGCGTCTCCGCCCGGGGCAGGCGATCATTCTCGGGGGAAAGGAGCTGGGAGAGCGTCGAGCGGTCGATGCCGACATGGCGGGAGAAGCCTGCCTGGTTCAGGCCGGTCTGCGCGATCACGCGCTCCAGCCGGTCGCGGAAGCCTTGAGCCGCGCTGGGATGGGCCATAGCCGCTCCATTTGGTTACAATAATCAACAAGTGGTGGAACAGTACACATAAGAGAACAAAAAACGACGGATGTCAATGTTCTGCTACAACATCATCCTTGTGTAATTTGTGATTTGCCTGCATCATCCCCAATAATGTGGAGTGATTTGAATGACTAAGGCTGCGATTCAAGCGCGAAGGGCGCGACGGGCGGTCGAATGGCCAACCGTGGCTCTTGCTGCTTTAATCTATGGTCTTTGGGGATTATTGACCTATTTTCATGCTTCGATCCCGTTTTGGCTCTGGATTCCCCTCGGCACCTGGACGGTGGCGTGGCAGGCCTCCCTGCAGCATGAGATCATTCACGGCCACCCCACCACGAATCGCACGCTGAACCGTTTCATCGGCTGCTGGCCGCTGCTGCTGTGGCTGCCTTACGAATCATATCGCATCAGCCATCTCATCCATCACCGCGACGAGCGGCTGACGGATCCGCTCGACGATCCCGAATCGCATTACTGGACGCAGGAGCAGTGGGACAAGCTGAGCCCCCTCCACGCCTTGCTCATCCGGATCAACGCCACCTTCCTCGGCCGCATGACCATCGGTCCCGCGCGTGCGATGTCGACCTTCCTGGCCCGCGAGGCTCGGGCGGTATGGAGAGACGAGCCGATGCATCGCCATATCTGGGCGAGCCATGCTCTCCAGTTGCTGGCGGTGCTGGCCTGGCTGGTGCTGGTGTGCGGCATCAACCCGCTCGTTTATTTCGCGCTGATCGTCTATCCCGCCACGGCGCTGATGCTGGTGCGCTCCTTTGCCGAGCACCGGGCCGAGAGCGATGTGGAAGAGCGCACGGCCATCGTCGAGAACGCGCCGCTGCTCGGGCTGCTGTTCCTCTACAACAATCTGCATGTGGTGCACCACGACAATCCGATGATGCCCTGGTACGAGATCCCGGCCTGGTACCGGCAGAACCGTGAGCGGCTGATCCAGGAGAATGGCGGGCTGGTCTATAACGGCTATTGGGACATCGTGCGGCGCTATTTCCTCACCGAGCACGACACCCAGATCCACCCGCACGGCAGGGCGCCGGCGGTGAGCAGGACGTAATCTTTGGGAGCGCGGACGTCCCGTCCGCTCTTGAAAACAAGCCGTATGAAAAAAGGGCGCTACCGTCACGGTTGGCGCCCTTTTCGTATCCGTCATCGGTTCAAGAGCGGACGGGACGTCCGCGCTCCCAGTTACCTCGTCATGCGGATCTTGGCGCCCGACATCGTGGCCGCGCCTTCATAGGCGCCGTCGCCGGTGGGGAACAAGCGCACGGCGGTGCGGCCGCCCGGCTCGAGCAGGTCGATCTCCTGGCCACGCTGCTGCCAGGCATTGACCTTTGCAAGCGACCCGGCCTGGCAGCCCGACGGCGTGGCGCGGTAGACGTCGAGCAGGGTCTGGCGGGTCAGCGAGATGCCGCAACTGCCGCGGGCCGCGTCAGAGATCTTCCAGGAGCCGGCGATGCCGCCGGCGGAAGGCGCCGGTGGCGCGGTCGGCAAGGCGGCAACCTGGCTCTGCGAGGAGGGCCCGCCCGCTGGTGGGTTGCCCACGGCCACCGAGGAACCGGGCGTCACGCCATTGCCGCCGGCAGGGGGCAGCGGCTCGGAGGAGACCTGTTCCGTGGGTGCGGCCATCAGCGGCTCGGGTGCGGCGATCGGACGGTTGTCCGGCGGGGGCTTGCGCGCGCCGAAATCGAATGTGTCGCCAAGACGGGACGATGACGCGCAGGAAGCCAAAGCCAGGGCACAAGGAAGAAGTACCAGCGCGGATAATTTCATCGGTCCATCCGGTTCCAGATCAGGTGTTGCTCAAAGGTGCCAATACCAGATTGGCAGACGGCGTGACAGTAAGAAGCGCCTCGGTAGGCCAAGGATACGATATGGGGTTCTCATGCCGTTACGGAATATCATTTGTTCCCGAATGGCTCGAGCTGTGCTGAACCGACTCTGTGTCGATTTTTTGATAACCCAGGCGATCTTAAGGCTTGCTTAAATCAATTTCGAGAAGGTGTGGCCCGAACGTGACTCTCGCCGGAGAACATCGATGGCTGCCCCAGGTGCCCTTGCCGTGCTGGTTGCCCTGTCGACGGTGACCTCCGCTGCCACGCCGGCCGGCCGCCAGGTCGAGCCCGCCCTCCATCTGCCCAAGCTCTCGATCCAGGCCCCCGCGACCGTCCCAGCCGCCGCCTCGCCGCAGTTCAGGCGTGATGACCTCGCAAAGCAGGCGCCGGTGGACGATGTCGATATCACCGGACCGGTGAACTAACCCGGGAGCGCGGACGCCCCTACGACGCGCTCCCAGATCGCACCCAATCCCGGAATAGCGTATTCGCTGCCTCGATGTCACCGGCGGCCTGACGCTGCGTGGGCCTTCTTGCACGCTTCTCGCCATCCTCGACCTCGGCGAAGATCAGCTTGTCCAGTGCGGCATGGCGCGGGATCGAGCCAAACTCGCGTTCCTTCTTCTTCTGCTCCAGCAGTTGCGCGAGCGCCTCGAGAATCGTTTCCGGCAGGTCGGTCTCGCGGGTCAAGCGGCCGAAATCCATTGGCGGGATGGTGCCGGCGCCATGCAGGCGCAGCCAGCGCAAGGTGAGGGCCGGCCGGATCACATAGAAATATTTCTTTCCGCGGACCTCTTCGGGATGGTCGAGGAAGCGGGCGATCTGGCTACGGGCAAGATTGAGATAGTGGTAGGCCAGTGCCTTCTCGTCGAGTCGGGGACGGGCGAAGTCTTGGATCGCGGCGGCGAAGTCCTCGTCACCGCCATAGCGGATAGGCGACTGCAGCCATTCCAGGATGACCGCGTTTGACTTGAAGATCAGCTTCAGCGTCTTGGCGAGGTCCCATCCAGCGATGTCGAGTTCATCCGAGAGGGGACGCTCGATCACGTCGCGGGGCTGTTCCACCGAAAGATAGGCATCGGGATGACGCACATAGACGAAGCGCACGTCATAGTCGCTGTCGGGCGACCAGAAGCCCCAGGCGCGACTGCCGGATTCGACGGCCAGGAGCACGCGAGCGCCTTCCTCCCCCTCGATGCGGCGCAGACTGGCCTGGATCAAGGCGTAGAGTTCCGCCGTAACAGGCTCGATGGTCGAGGATGTCGTGCTCAAACCTGGCGCGCCACCATCATCTTCTTGATCTCCGCGATGGCCTTGGCCGGGTTCAGGCCCTTGGGGCAGGTCTGGGCGCAGTTCATGATGGTGTGGCAGCGATAGAGCTTGAAGGGGTCCTCCAGCTCGTCGAGGCGGTCGCCGGTGCGTTCGTCGCGGCTGTCGATCAGCCAGCGATAGGCCTGCAGCAACGCGGCGGGGCCGAGATAGCGGTCGCCGTTCCACCAATAGCTCGGGCAGGAGGTCGAGCAACAGGCGCACAGGATGCACTCATAGAGGCCATCGAGCTTCTCGCGGTCGCCATGCGACTGGCGCCATTCCTTCTCCGGCATCGGCGTGTCGGTCTGCAGCCAGGGCTCGATCGAGGCGTGCTGGGCGTAGAAGCGCGTGAGGTCCGGCACCAGGTCCTTCACCACGGGCAAATGCGGCAGAGGATAGATCTTGATGGCACCCCTGATGTCGCTCATGGCCTTGGTGCAGGCCAGCGTGTTGGAGCCGTCGATATTCATGGCGCAGGAGCCGCAAATACCTTCGCGACAGGAGCGGCGGAAGGTCAGCGTCGGATCGACCGTGTTCTTGATCCAGATGATGGCGTCCAGCACCATCGGCCCGCAATCGTCGAGATCGACGAAATAGGTGTCCGTGCGCGGGTTCGAGCCGCCATCGGGATCGTAGCGGTAGATCTTGAACTCGCGCAGGTTCTTCTGGCTCTCCGGCTTCGGCCAGACCTTGCCGCTGACGACACGGGAGTTCTTGGGGAGAGTGAGCTGGACCATGGAATGAACTTCGTTCAGGAGGACATCATGAAGTCAGCCGGGCGGCCCCTTAAGGAGAAACCCAGGCTTTGAGAAAGGCATTGATCGAATTCGAGCCGGGCTTGCCCAAATCAAGCGCACCCTTGGGGCCATCGAGCCGGATCTTGACGAAGCGGCCGTTGCGGTTGGTCACGCAGGCGATGCTCTCGCGCGCGTCACCCGTCTTGGGCTCGATCAGGAAACGGTCGCAATTGAGGCGGGGGATGCCGCTGGCCGGTACGGCGAAGCTTCCGGTGGGCGTGGCGCTGCGATAGGCGCCGATCTGCACCGCCTTGTTGATAGCCTGGCCCACAAGCGCCAGCTCGTCATAGCTGGTTTTCTCGTTGTAGTGATCAGGAATGTCCTTGCGGGCCCAATCATAGACGTAGACATCGGCCCACGTGCCAGGGGGGCCCTCGTAGCGGGCGCCATAGCCCCCGCCGGCCTGCTGGCTTTCGTAATTCTTGACACCGGCATAGCGAAATCCTGCGACTTCTGCTGGAAACCGCTCGCCCAGAAAGGTTGCGGCGATCTTCTTCGCCGGCTTGGCCTCGGCGATGGGAAGGCCTATTGCCAGCACGACGCCAAGGGTGACGGCACATCTCAGGCTCGCTGCGATCGTCATGCTGCCCCTCCGCGGTCGTACACCGTCAAGCCCCTCCTCAATACACGCGCGCCTTCGGCTCGATATACTGGACGTCGTTCGACATGGTGTAGGTGTGCACCGGGCGGTAATCGATCGTAACAGACTTCGCCTCCGTGTCGGCCCAGGCAAGCGTGTGCTTCATCCAGTTCTGGTCGTCGCGGTTGGGGAAATCCTCGCGGGCATGGGCGCCGCGGCTTTCGGTGCGGTTCTCCGCCCCGTCCATGGTGACCACGGCCTGTGCGATCAGATTGTCGAACTCCAGGGTCTCGATCAGGTCGGAGTTCCAGATCAGCGAGCGGTCGGTGACGCGCACATCGTCGGCGCTGGCCCAGACCTTGTGGATCTTGTCCTTGCCCTCGGCGAGCGAGACGCCGGTGCGGTAGACCGCGCAGTCGTTCTGCATGACGCGCTGCATGGAGAGGCGCAGTTCCGCCGTTGGCGTCGAGCCCTTGGCATAGCGCAGGCTGTCGAGGCGGGAGAGCGCCTTCTCGGCCGAATCCGCCGGCAGGTCGCGATGCTTCTCGCCGGGCTTGAGCATCTCGGCGCAGCGCAGGCCCGCCGCACGGCCGAACACCACCAGGTCGATCAGCGAGTTGGAGCCCAGGCGGTTGGCGCCATGCACGGAGACGCAGGCCGCTTCCCCCAGCGCCATTAGGCCGGGCACCACGGCGTCGGGGTCGTCACCCTTCTTGGTCAGCACCTCGCCATGATAGTTCGTGGGGATGCCGCCCATGTTGTAATGCACGGTCGGCAGCACCGGGATCGGTTCCTTGGTGAGGTCCACGCCGGCAAAGATGCGGGCCGATTCGGAGATGCCGGGCAGGCGCTCATGCAGGATCTTCGGATCGAGATGGTCGAGATGCAGGAAGATGTGGTCGTTGAGCTTGCCGACGCCGCGGCCCTCGCGGATTTCCATCGTCATGGCGCGCGAGACCATGTCGCGCGGAGCGAGATCCTTCACGGAGGGCGCATAGCGCTCCATGAAGCGCTCGCCTTCCGAATTGGTGAGGTAGCCGCCCTCGCCGCGCGCGCCCTCGGTGATCAGGCAGCCGGCGCCATAGATGCCAGTGGGGTGGAACTGCACGAATTCCATGTCCTGCAGCGGCAGGCCGGCGCGCAGCACCATGGCATTGCCGTCGCCCGTGCAGGTATGGGCGGAGGTGGCGGTGAAATAGGCGCGGCCATAGCCGCCGGTGGCAAGGATGGTGCGATGGGAGCGGAAGCGGTGGATGGTGCCGTCATCCATCTTGAGCGCCACGATGCCGCGGCACTGGCCTTCCTCGTCCATGATCAGATCGATGGCGAAATATTCGATGAAGAACTCGGCGTGATGCTTGAGGGCGGCGCCATAGAGCGTGTGCAGGATGGCGTGGCCGGTGCGGTCGGCCGCGGCGCAGGTGCGTTGGGCAATGCCCTTGCCGTAGTCGGTGGTCATGCCGCCGAAGGGGCGCTGATAGATGCGGCCATCCTCGGTGCGCGAGAAGGGCACGCCCCAATGCTCGAGTTCGTAGACGGCGGCCGGTGCATTGCGCACAAGATATTCGATGGCATCCTGGTCGCCCAGCCAGTCCGAGCCCTTGACGGTGTCGTACATGTGGAAGCGCCAGTCGTCGCGTCCCATATTGCCGAGCGAGGCGGCGACGCCGCCCTGGGCGGCCACGGTGTGGGAGCGTGTGGGGAAGACCTTGGTGATGCAGGCGGTGCGCAGGCCCGCCTCGGAACAGCCGACCACGGCGCGCAAGCCCGCGCCGCCGGCGCCGACGACCACGACATCATAGCTGTGATCGGTGATGGGATAGGCGTTGCCGCTCGAGGCAGGCTGGGAAACGGAGCCGTCGGCCATATCAATCAAATCCCGAAATTCAATTTCAACAAGGCATAGAGGCAGGCCGCCCCGATGAAGATGGCAAAGAAGGTGTTGGCCATCACGGCCGCGATCTTCAGTTCCTCCTTCTCGACATAATCCTCGATGATGACCTGCATGCCGGCCCGCATGTGGATGACGCCAGCGATGATGAAAAGATAAAGAAAGATGGCGATCAGGGGCGAACTCAGCGTGGCGATCACCGTGGTCTGGCTGGCGCGGGCGAGATAGATCACCGTGAACACGAAGATGACGGTGAGCGGCACCAAGGCCACGCCCGTGAGGCGCTGCAGCCAGAAATGCTGGGTGCCCGATTTGGCGGCCCCGAGGCCGCGGACCCGGCCGAGTGGTGTCTTGAGGCTTTTGTTGCTCATGACCATTCCTAGGGGGTGTTGTCAGCTATGGATTGGATTTGACGGGAGCGATTTTGGCCGAATGGAAGGAGCGTGAGGACGCAAGCCTGTCGGCTTGCTACGATACGCGACGTGCCAGTCGGCCAAAAGCGCCCCGCCGCTTTGCGGTGAGGTGAAAAATGGTCAGCTGCAGCGTCGCACCGCTTGCCGATACGGATGTATCGGCGTGCGCGATGCTCCTCCCATCTGACCATTTTTGACCTCATCAAATTCCAATCCATAGCTGACAACACCCCCTAGTTCGAGCCGCCGAGCGCCCAGATGCCGATGATCCAGATCAGGATGGTCAGCACGATGGAGCCGATGAGATTGTAGCGGGCAAGACGGTCGCGGTCGCCCGGGCCGAGGCCATGGCCGAGATCCCAGACGAAGTGACGGATGCCGCCGAGCATGTGGTGCATCAGCGCCCAGGTGTAGCCGAAGAGCACGAGAAGGCCGATGGGCGAACCGATGAACCACTGCATCCAGGCGAAGGCCTGAGCACCCGCCGCAGCCGAGAGCAGCCACCAGGCCAGCAGGAGCGTGCCGAAATAGAGCGCGCCGCCCGTGACGCGATGCAGGATCGACATCGTCATCGTGATGGGCCAGCGATAGATCTGGAGATGGGGGGAGAGGGGTCGGTCGGCAGATAGCTTTGGATCGGCCATCGGAAGGAACCTCCAGTTTCGACCCGTTATAATCTTGTTGCGATGCGATATCCCGTTGCGCGGTCGGACGCAATGGATTCGCACGGCAAATCGCGTTTGCCTGCCATGTTAGAAGCGCAAGGGCCGATGCGGAACGGGCGTGCGCCAGTCATTGTCCAATTATTTTCGAGCAATGGGATACGGCCCATTGAAACCTTCCCTAACGGGGCCACATCCTCTCGCGAAAGGAAGGTGCCATGGTCACGCAGTCCCGTATGTCCGATGACGCCGATGCCGGCTTCGAGCAGCGCGAGCGCGATCTGCGCGCGCAGTTCCTGCCCAAGCTGAAGCGCGT
This sequence comes from Labrys miyagiensis, assembly GCF_030160835.1. Lineage (GTDB taxonomy): Bacteria > Pseudomonadota > Alphaproteobacteria > Rhizobiales > Labraceae > Labrys > Labrys miyagiensis. Next base: position 382,950 of record NZ_BSPC01000005.1, read on the forward strand.
ACTGGCCCATGTGCCCTTCGCCCTCGATCTGCTCGCCGCCTATTACACGGTGCTCGACCGGGAAACCCCCATGAGGGTGCGTGTGACGCTGGCTGCCGCGCTCGCCTATTTCGTGCTGCCCTTCGACGTCATCCCCGACTTCATCGTCGGCCTCGGCTACACCGATGACGCCGCCATCCTCTTCGCCGCCATCCGCATGGTGTCGGGTTCCATGCAGCAGCGCCACTACGATGCGGCGCAGCGCTGGCTGGACGAGGCCAGGAAGGGGCAGTGAGAAAGCTCATCGGGAACATAAAGGGCTGGCTTCATGCTCCCGCCGACCTTGCGGCATACATGCCTGTGGTGCGGAATTCGGAGGGGCTGATGGCGAAAGTGCGCCGGAATGCCTTGGCAAAATAGTTTGGATCGGCAAAGCCGCAGGTGCTGGCGATTGCCTTGATGCTGAGCTGGCCGTTGACAAGCAGTCGCGCTGCCAGCTGCATGCGCTCCCGCATCACGAATTCGGAGGGAGCCACACCCGCGACGGTGCGGAAGGTCCGGCTGAAATGGGCGCGGCTCATGCCCGCAATGTCGGCGAGCGCTGGAACTTCGAGGTCCTGGTCGAGATGGCGGCGGATGTGGGAGGTGACGCGGCCGATCGCCAGATGTCCACCGGCATCCGGGGCGGACTCATGGCGGGCCATCAGATCATCGTGCAGCGCCATGGTGGCGTGGTAGGCGAGGCCCGAGGCCTTGCCGGCGGCAAGTCCACCATCTGCAAGGCCGATGGAGATGGCCGCCAGGGTGTCAATCGTCTCCGGACGCAGCCGGAAGACGGGGCCCGCGGCGGCAAGGATCGCCCGGTGCAGGCGCAGCGCTTCCTGGCCACACATGGCGATCCAGAAGAAAGACCAGCTTTCGCCCTGCTCCACCCAATAGCGGTGCGCATGGGGGATCGTCACCAGCATGGTATCGCCCGGGCCGATGGTGTAGCGCCGCCTCTCGTAATGCAGGTTGCCTCTCCCGGCGATGGTGTGCTGCAGGATCGAGAAGGGGGTACTGCCGCGCTTGCGTCCATCCCAGTCATAGGAAGGCGCGCTGGCGATCTCGTAGCCTGTGCTGGTTGGCATCACGTGCAGCCGGTCACGTCGGCGGGGCAGCGAGATGGTGTGGCGGAAGGGGCCGTTGGCGGCGAGAGCGGTGAGCACAAAATTACCCCAAAGAGCACCATCGTCCTCTGTTCTGGACAGCTGGCGCCGCGCATAGATGGATGGCCGTGAGGATACGCCACTGTTCCGGCAGATCAATCGGCGTGTATGCGGTGTGATTTCCTGCTCGTGGCAGGCGGGAACGGTGTTGCAGGGAGGTTTCAGGCCATGAGTGCCATCAAGATTGCGATTATCGGAGCCGGCAGCGTCGGATTTACCCGGACCCTGGTGCGAGACATCCTCTGCGTGCCGGAATTGCGTGACATCGAGTTCGCGCTGACGGATATCAACCAGCACAATCTCGACATGATCCGCGAGATCCTCGACCGTCTGGTCGAGGTCAACAAATTTCCCACCCGCATCACCACCACGACGGACCGGCGCCAGGCGCTGGCGGGTGCGCGCTATGTCATCAATTGCGTGCGGGTCGGCGGGCTCGAGGCCTTTGCCGACGATATCCGTATTCCCCTGCAATATGGCGTCGACCAGTGCGTGGGCGATACCATCTGCGCCGGCGGCATCATGTACGGCCAGCGCTCGATCGCGGCGCTCCTCGATTTCTGCAAGGACATCAGGGAGGTCGCCGAACCGGGCGCGCGCCTGTTGAACTACGCCAACCCGATGGCGATGAATACCTGGGCGGCCCTCGACCATGGCGGGGTGGACACCATCGGCCTGTGTCACGGCATCCAGCATGGCTGGCGCCAGATCGCCGAGGTGCTGGGCGCCGCCGACCCCAGGGAGGTGGACTATATCTGCTCGGGCATCAACCATCAGACCTGGTATATCGATGTCCGCCACAAGGGCCGGCGCATCGGCAAGCAGGAATTGCTGGAGGCCTATGAGCGCCACCCGGTCTACTCGAAACAGGAAAAGGTGCGCATCGACGTGCTCCGGCGCTTCGGCGTCTATTCGACCGAGAGCAACGGCCACCTGTCCGAATATCTGCCCTGGTACCGCAAGCGGCCCGAGGAGATCACCCGCTGGATCGACATGTCGGAATGGATCCATGGCGAGACGGGCGGCTATCTACGGGTCTGCACCGAAGGCCGCAACTGGTTCGAGGAGGAGTTCCCGCGCTTCCTCAACGATGCGGGCACGCCGGTCGACCCCGCAAGGCGCACCACCGAGCATGCCAGCTACATCATCGAGGCGCTGGAGACCGGCCGCGTCTATCGAGGGCATTTCAATGTGCGCAACCGTGGCCTAATCACCAATCTGCCCGAGGATGCCATCGTCGAAAGCACCGGCTTCGTCGACCGCTTCGGCCTCAACATGGTGGCCGGCCTCACCTTGCCGGATGCCTGCGCCGCGCCCTGCATCGCTTCGATCAATGTTCAGCGCATGGCGGTGAAGGCCGCGATCACCGGCGATGTCGACCTGCTCAAGCTCGCCATGCTGCATGATCCGCTGGTCGGTGCCGTCTGCACGCCCGAGGAAGTCTGGCAGATGACCGACGAGATGCTGGTTGCCCAGGCCCGATGGCTGCCCCAATACGCCCATGCCATCGACGGGGCCAAGGCGCGCCTTGCCGCCAAGCAGGTGCCCAAGCGCGACTGGCAGGGCGCGGCCCGCCTGCCGGTGCGCAGCATCGACGAATTGCGCGTGGAGCGCAGCCGCAAGGAAGGCGGCGTGTCACCCGACCAGCAGGTCGTCGCCTAGAGCAAAGCGCGTTCAAGCGTGAACGCTTCTTTGCTCTAACTCTTTGTTTCGACGCGTCTTTGCGATTCTTGCCGATTCCGTCAAATCGCAAAACGCTTTAGCTCCGTTCCGGAGTCTGCCGAGGTGCTCTCGCACTACCAAGAACGACAGGGCGGAAAGACAAACCGCCAATGAAACAGCTGGAGGAAGAAATCATGAAGCTCTTGAAGATCGGATTGCTGCTGGGTGCCCTGCTCACCCCTCTCGTGCTGAGCCCGGCGCGGGCGGACCCGGTCACCCTCAATTTCTGGGTGGCCTGGGATCCATCGCAGGCGGACGGCAAGGCGGCCATTGCCAAGATCGCCGAGTTCGAGCAGGCTCATCCCGACATCAAGATCAAGACACAGAACATCGCCTTCCAGGCGCTGCACGACAAGCTCGTCACCTCGATCGCCGGCGGCGACGCGCCGGATCTCAGCTGGGGGCTGATCGAGTGGTTCGGCGAGTTGAACCGCATGAACGCCCTTGCCGATCTCACGCCCTATGCCGCCAAATGGGCCGATCGCGCCGCCATCTACCCCAATGCGCTCAACCAGCTCACCGTGGACGGCAAATTGCTGGCCCTGCCCAATTATCTCGGCCTGCGCGGGCTGCTCTATCACGCCGACATGCTCAAGCAGGCTGGCATCGACACGCCGCCCAAGGGCTGGAACGAGCTCGTCGAAGCCAGCCTGAAGGTGAAGCAGGCGACGGGCAAGCCCGGCTTCGGCATCGCCGGCCGTGGCGTGCGTTCGCCGCAGGAACTGATCATGTATCTCGCGCAGAACGACGTGCAGATCGCCAGGCGCCAGGCCGACGGCAAGTACAAGAATGACTGGGCCGACAATCCCGAGGAGATGAAGCGGGCAACTGAGGTCTTTGCCCTCTACCGCCAGCTTCTCGACAAGGGCATCATCGCACCGCAAGCCCCCGGCTGGGGCTGGGAGGAGGAGGACACCAACTTCGCGCTCGGCCAATACGCCATGGTCGTCAACGGCTCCTGGATGCGAAATCGCGCCGACCAGAATCCCGAGCAGATGAAGGATGTGCGCGTGGCCCCTCCACCGGCGGGCCAGAAGGCGGCGACCTTCTTCGAGATCGCTCCCTTCTACGTCTACAAGAGCAAGCATCCCGAGGAGACCTGGGAATTCGTCTCCTTCCTGCTCAGCAAGGATTATCAGGCCGCCGTCTTCCCCGACAGTTCGCCGCGCATGGACGTACAGGGCGATTCGGTGTGGGGTACCTCCTTCACCTCGCTGACGCCGATCGGTATTTCCTTCCCTCCGGTGGCGCTGGGCTCGATCACACGCGACATGGAGGAATCCATCGGCCGTGTGCTCCTGAAAAACGAAGATCCGGCGGCTGTCGCGGCCTGGCTGGGCAAGCAGATCAACAAGAGCCTGCGCCAGTCAGGGCAGATGTCGGCCCAGAATTGACGGCCTGACGGACACGGGTTTGAAGGCCGGCACCAGCGGCCAGCTTGCAACGGGAAACGCGCCCATGGCGAATGCGGAACTCATGGCAATCCGGCAGAAGGTCGCCGCCACTCGGCGGGCGACCCCACGCCAGGCCCATCTTCGCCGCATGGCTGCGCTCTTCCTGTTGCCGGCGGCCGCCTTCCTGCTCGTGCTGATCGCCTATCCGCTGTTCAACGTGCTCTGGCAAAGCTTCAATTATGGCAACCTCGTCGACCCGGCCACGCAGGGCTATGCCGGGCTCGACAACTACCGCACGGTGCTGGAAGACGAGGATTTCCTTCCCGCCTTCTGGCACACGCTGACCTGGACGGTCCTCTCGGTTGCCGGCGAGTACATCCTCGGCCTCATCGCCGCCATCGTGCTGGCTCAGCCGATCAAGGGGCGGGCGATCTTCCGCGGCATCGTCGTGGTGCCCTGGGTCATCCCCATCGCGATCGCCGGCCTCAACTGGATGTGGCTGCTCAATCCCGACTATGGCGTGCTCAATGCCTGGATGGTGAAGCTCGGCCTGCTCGACCATTCGCGGGACTGGCTCGGCCAGATCGACACCGCCCTGCTGACCGTCACCTTCGTCAATATCTGGCGCAGCTTCCCCTTCTATACCATCTCGCTGCTGGCCGCGCTGCAGGCCGTGCCGGCCGACCTGCACGAGGCGGCGGCGATGGACGGCGCCGGCCCGATCCGCCGCTTTTGGGTGATCACCATGCCGCATCTCAAGGCGGTGTCGCTCACGCTGATCGTCATCCACATCATCTGGACGGCCATCAATTTCGACTTCATCTGGGTGATGACGGAGGGTGGGCCACTCAACGCGTCGCAGACCCTGCCGGTGATGATCTACAAATTTTCCATGCAGGACTATGACATCGGCGCTGCCTGTGCGCTTGCCTCCATGTCGATGGCTTTCATGGCGAGCCTGTTCTTCGTCTACTTCTACGGCCTTGGCCGCAAGGAGGCTCGCTAACCATGGTCACCTCCCGAAACCAGCGCCTGCTCACGTCCACCCTGACCTATGGCATCCTCGCCGTCCTGTGCGTCTACTGCCTGTTTCCCTTCATCTGGATGCTGGATACGGCCCTGAAACCGGCCACCGAGGTGATGAGCAGCCAGCCCTCCCTGCTGATCGCCTCGCCGACCCTGCGGAATTTCGCGAACGTGCTCTTCCAAAGCGATTTCCTCACCTATTTCCGCAACAGCCTGATCGTGGCGGTGTCCTCCACCCTTCTCACTCTTGTGGTGTCGATCTTCGCCAGCTATGCCCTGAGCCGATGGGGTAGCTACCCGGTGAGCCAGCTTGTGGGCGGCGCCATGCTGGTGTCGCAGATGATCCCGGGCGTGCTGCTGCTGGTGCCGCTCTATGGGCTGATGCAGCATCTGGGCCTGCTCAGCACCTACCAGGCGCTCGTCATCGTCTACTGCACCTTCATGATCCCGCTCGTCACCTTCATGCTGAAGAGTTTCTTCGACGGCATTCCCACCGAGCTGGAAGAGGCGGCGGAGATGGATGGCTGTTCGCGCCTCGGCTTCATCTGGCGGATCCTGCTGCCTCTGACGGCGCCGGGCATTCTCGCCACCAGCGTCTTTGCCTTCGTCGCAGCCTGGAACGAATTCATGTTCGGCTATGTGCTGATCAATGACGATGCCCGTCGTACGCTGACGCCGGGGATCATGATCTTCCGAGGCTCGCACCAGACCGATTGGGGCCTGCTCATGGCGGCATCGGTGCTGGCCGTGGTGCCGGTTGCGCTCGGTTTCGTCTATCTGCAGCGTTTCCTGGTGGAGGGCCTGGCGGCAGGAGCCGTGAAGGGTTGAGAGCGGTCTCGCCATCGGAATAGTTAAAATAGGCGCTTCAAGCGCAACGTTCGTGCCCGCCTTCTCACCACAACGCGCAAACGCCCTCGTTCCCACGCCCTTTCCGGCTGGGTTGATGAGGAGACCGGGCGATGGCGGCTGCGGAGCAGCCGTGAAAGCAAGATCATGGAAGATGCAGGCCGCACTGTCGGTGCAGGCCGCCATCGCCCCGTTCCGGTTGCCTGGCCCGCTGACAAGGCGCGCAAGGCCACCTGTTTTTTCCGCCTTATGAAGGCGGAGGCGAGCCGGGAGCGGATGGCACGGACCATCCGAACCTGACCCAGCCGGCTCGGTAAAGGGGCTCAGCGCTGCAGTCCTGGCCGGACAGTGGCATAGGCCGTCTTCACCGCATCGGCGGGAGATGGGACGAAGGCGTTGCCGGGCTCAAGCCCTTCACGCTCCGTCCAGGGATCACAGGGCACTTCCATGGGGTGCCGATCCCTTTGTCCCGCACGTCACCCCTGGAGGCCGGCCTCGAAAGAAGCAGGACCGCCGTGCGCCTGTCGCCTGGACAGGCTGTCGGGGTGGATGGAAGCGTTCGGAGCCGGGTTGTTCCTTCGCCGGCTGCTGACACTTCGTTCCAGAGCTGAGCAAAGCATGGAAACGAACAAAAATCAATATTTGTACTTTTTATGTTCAACGCAATTCAACGCCTGCATCATCGGTGGAGTGGGATGCCACGCAGAACGCCGTCGATTGATCGGGGCACGGGGCGAGAGGTTTGACGGGGTAACCAAGGAATCGCTTAGAGCGTTTTACCTTCAGATCGAATCAGCAAGAATCGCAAAATGCATTTGCTACCAACGAGTTGATGCGGAACTCCGCTTCTGCCTGAATGCATTTTGCTCTAGAAATAGGCGCTTCAAGCGCCGCGCCTCTCCTGTGCTCTCAACACCGGCTTTCCGATTCACTTATTTTTTAACCGCCCTTACCGCGCGTCGATCGACGCCGCCTTGATCATCGCCAGCACGCTGTCACCCGGGCGCAGGCCGAGTTCGTCCACGGCGTTGCGGGTGATGAAGGCCGAGAGGGTGTCGCCGCCGTCGAGAGTGAGGTCGACGCGGGCGATCGGGCCGTCGTCGACTTCGACAGCCTTGACGCTCGCGGCCAGCATGGTGCGGATGGAGACGCTGCCCGGGCGCTTCATGGCGAGCGAGACGTCGGAGCCGCGCACCACCACCCGCACGCTGGCGCCGAGCGGGCCCGCGCGGCTGGGGATGCTGATCGGGCCGGCCGGATGGTCGAGCGTGGAGAGGCCGTAATGCTCGTCATAGGCCCGCACTCTGGCCTGCAGCAGCGAGACCGAGTCGAAGCGCTGGTCCGAGAGCGGGCCCGGCGCGGGCGCCAGCACGTCCTGCGGCAGGCCGATGCGGGTGACCTTGCCGTCCTCCAGCACCACCACGCGGGCGGCGAGGCGCGCCACCTCCTCGACGGCGTGGGAGACATAGAGGATCGGTATCTTCATCTCGTCGCGCACCCGCTCGATCAACGGCAGGATCTCGAGCTTGCGCGCCGTGTCGAGGGAGGCGAGCGGCTCGTCCATCAGGAGCAGGCGCGGCGAGGCGAGCAGGGCCCGGCCGATGGCGACCCGCTGCTTTTCCCCGCCCGAAAGGGCGCCGGGGCGGCGGTTCAGCAGCGGAGCGATGCCGAGCACGCCGACCACCATGTCGAAATCGAGTTTTTCCCGGGCCGTGCGGTTGAAGAAGCGGCCAAAGGTCAGGTTTTGGCGGGCGGTGAGATGGGGGAAGAGCTGGGCGTCCTGGAACACCAGCCCGACATGGCGCCGATGCGGCCTGAGGAAGACGCGGCCGGCGGCATCGAAGAGCGTGTCGCCATTGAGCCTGATATGGCCGCGGTCGGGGCGCAACAGGCCGGCCACGGCGTTGAGCACCGTGGTCTTGCCCGAGCCGGAACGGCCGAACAAAGCGGTGATGCCGCCATCGGCTGTGAAGGCGGCTTCCAGCGAAAAGCCGGCGCGGCGGACGGTGATATCGGCGTCGATCATGCGGCCTTCGGCAAATCGGGCAAGGCGTCGATGAAGCGGCTCCGCACCTCCGGCGTCGGCATGAGGCAGGTGTCGCGCTTGCCGAACAGGCTGTAGCGGTTGCGCGCGATGCGGTCATAGAGGAAATCGCGCAGGGGGCGGGGCACGAGGCGAAAGGCCGCCACCCAGCCCCAGCCGGGCAGGCGGCGACCAATGGCGATGGCGCAATCGCTCTTGAACAGGGCATGGCCGTTGTGGGTGACGGCAACCGTCTCAGGACTTGCGGGGTCGATGCCGAAGCGCTTCGCCAGCACCTGCCCGGCCTCGGTCTGGATGGCGATGAAGCGGAAATGCTTCGCCTTGTCGCGCGGCAGCACGAAATGCACCATGCCCGAGCACAGCACGCAAACCCCGTCGAACAGGATCAGCCCGTCGGGCAGGTCACCGGCCGGTTGCGGGCGCCAAGCGTTCAAGACGATTCTCCCTGGGTGCGCGGACGTCCTCGTCCGCTCTTCCCAACTTGCGTCCGCGACGGTTTCAAGAGCGGACGAGGACGTCCGCGCTCCCAGCATGTTGCACTTCCCCCGCCCTCGATCATAGAAAGGTCGCTTCCACGGCGCAATTGCCGCACTTCCTGCGAGTCCCTCGTGAATCCCTCTTCGTCCGATATCGTCATCGTCGGCGGCGCCGCCATCGGTTCCGCCACCGCCTATTTCCTCAAGGCCGCCCTGGGCTATGCCGGCACGGTGACGGTGGTCGAGCGCGATCCGACCTATGCCCTCTCCTCCACCACGCTGTCGGCGGCCTCGATCCGCCAGCAATTCTCGACGCCGGAAAACATCCGCATGAGCCTGTTCGGGCTCGAGATGCTGCGCAACCTCAAGGACCGTTTCGGCCCCGCCGCCGATATCGGCTTCCATGAGGGCGGCTATCTCCTGCTGGCGACGCAGGCGGGCAGGGCGATCCTGGAGCAGAACTGGCAGGTGCAGAAGGCGGAGGGCACGGAGATCGAACTGCTGGACCCCGAGGCTCTGGGCAAGGAATTCCCCTGGCTTAGCGTCGAGAGCATCGCGGCCGGCGCCTATGGTCGGCGGGGGGAAGGCTGGTTCGACGCCCATTCGCTGCTCGACCTCCTGCGCAAGGCCGCGCGGGAGGCCGGCGCCGTCTACGTCAAGGACGAGGTGGTCGGCATCGAGCATGACGGCGGCCGCGTCGAAGCCGTCAGGCTGAAGTCGGGCGGACGCATCGCCTGCGGCGCGCTGGTCGACGCCGCCGGGCCGCAAGGCGGGGATGTCGCCGCCATGGCCGGGCTGGTGCTGCCGGTGGAGCCGCGCAAGCGCTCGGTCTTCGTGGTGCGCTGCAAGACCCCGCTGCCGCGCATGCCGCTGCTGGTCGAGCCCGGCGGCATCTATATCCGGCCGGAAGGCGAGGTCTATATCTGCGGCGGTGCCGAGGACGAGCGCGGCGAGCAGCGGGCCGACGGCGATTTCGAGGTGAATTATTCCCTGTTCGAGGAGGCCGTCTGGCCGGCGCTGGCCACGCAGGTGCCCGCGCTGGAGGAACTGAAACTGGTGCGCGCCTGGGCCGGGCATTACGAATACAATACGCTCGACCAGAACGCGGTCATCGGCCCGCATCCGGCCATGCCGAATTTCTACTTTGCCAACGGTTTTTCAGGCCACGGCCTGCAGCAGTCGCCGGCGGCAGGGCGGGCGATAGCCGAACTGATTACGGCGGGCCGCTTCCAGACGCTGGATTTGAGCGTGTTCGGCTATCAGCGCGTGATCGACAACAAACCTGTGTTCGAGCTGAATGTGATCTGACGGTCATCCCGTGTCGTCTCGCGTCTGGGATGGCCTCTCTGCTCGGCCACGCTTGTCGGAGTGGCACACCTACGCATGGGGCTTCACAAAAATCGTTCGCAAAACGGTTCTTTAGCGTCGGACTTTTGCGACAGGGAAAGCGCTGAGATTTCAGTATGTGTGTAGGGTGGCGGAAAAGTCAGGGGATTCGCGACAGGCAAGGGCAGATGCGAACTTGAATGGGATCACCGCAGGAAATCGATACATTGAAAGAGGGCGGCAGTTCTGTTGTGTTTCATAACGAGTGTTTCGATCGTTTCTTGACGTAATCGATAACGCTCTCGATCTGCGTAAAGCTGTAGGCAGATGTGTTAATCCACAGAGATCCCCGTGTCGTAACAAGTAGAGTGTGCCGTAGGCCCCCTCTTGTTTCCATGTGCTTGATAGCAGAGACGTGAGAGGCAAGCACGTATTCAGAGTTCCGCATTCTCTTTAGGGTGACGCGATCCTCCGACAGGGCTATTACAGAGAAGGCCCAGCTTGCAGTGACATAGGTTGCCACTCCCAGCGGCAACAGAAATAGCCAGAACGCAGATATCACATTGGGGTTGGAAGCGACATGCTCCAGCCTATCCCAGATTATACGTCCGAGAAGGAAGGCTTCGATGGCGAGAGGCAGGCCGCACCAGAATACGACCATTTCAACGATCGAATAGATATTGGGGCGAAGGATCGTTGGACCTTGTATATCGGCAGAGCTCTTAGCCAGTGGCGACATCGGGAACGACGGATAGCCTGTGATGCGTTGACGAGGAATTCACAAGGAGAGCCAGTGCTCTCACCCTACCTGGGTTGGCGCGAAATTTCTGATTAAAATGAGACTTTTGCGCCTGCGTTTTGCAACTCCCCTACCTCGCCTTCGCCGCCCGCCAGGCGCCCCAGAGCGTGATCAGCACCAGCGCCGCCATCACCACGCCGTTCCAGCCGGCCAGCGAGACGCCGAGGATGCGCAGGCGCGGGTTGGTGCAGGACACCACGGTCGAATTGTCGATGGCATCGAGCAGGCCGCCGACGCTGGCGGGGTTCGAGCCGACATTGCCGGCCGCGCAGTCCGCCGGCCCGAGCCAGAAGTTCCACTCCGCGCCGGCCTGGTAGACGCCGAGGAAGCAGCCATAGGCGAACAGGGCGGCGAGCAGCACCAGCAGCAGCGCCAGCAGCTTGCCGGGCAGGCGGTTGCCGACGAGGCCGAGGATGATGGCGATCGGCACGCCGATGTAATAGGGCCAGCGCTGCTGCAGGCAGAGCGGGCAGGGCGCGTAGCCGAAGCCATATTGCAGCACCAGGGCGGCGAGAATGACGACGAGGCCGATCAGTCCGGCCACGAGAACGGCTCGTGAGGCACTGGTCAATGGCATGTGCTGCTCTCGGGGAAAATATAATGGGAGGCAAAGACGCCGGCGACGAGGAAGATCACCAGGCCCACGACGACGGGCGTGAGATATTTCTCGATGAAGGCCCGCAGCGGCGCGCCGAAATAATTGAGGATACCGGCGAGCACGAAGAAGCGCGCGCCGCGGGTAATCACCGAAAAGACCACGAACCAGAACAGGCTGTAGCCGGCAAATCCGGAGGTGATCGTCACGATCTTGTAGGGGATCGGTGTCAGGCCCTTGATCAGAATGATCCAGGCGCCGTTCTCCGCGTAAAGGCAGCGGAACTGCTCGACGCCATGCTGGTAGCCATAGAGGTTGATCAGCCAGGTGCCCACTGTGTCATAGAGCAGCCAGCCGATCATGTAGCCGAAGACACCCCCCACGACGGAGGTGACCGTGCAGACGGTCGCGTAGAGCCAGGCCTTCTTCGGCTGGGCCACCGACATCGGGATCAGCATGATATCGGGAGGCATGGGAAAGAAAGAGCTCTCGGCGAAGGATATGAATCCGAGCACCCAGATTGCAAAGGGACTTTCCGAGGCACGTATCATCCAGTCATAGAAGCGGCGCAGCATGAGCATTCCTAATTGATCGCAAGTCCCCTTAACGGGCTCGGCACAGGAAATCCACCGGGGCGCGTCGTCAGGTAGCGCCTCGGATGATCAACTTCCCGTTGGTCGCGGCATCTTGTCCGCCCTGGATTAGCGCAGGATGAGGTTTGGGGCGGCGAATCGCAGGCAGACGAAGTGCTTCATGGATTTGCCCCAGAAAAGGCGCGATGCCTCGCCACTTTCTCCTATCGGGCGTGAAGAATCGTTAACGATTGAAGAAATCGTTAACCTTATGGGCTGCATCTGTCAGGAATGATCGAAACGGGCGCACATGTGAAGCGGAACCTGGCCATGCTCGCCGGGCTGATGGCCGCGCTCTCGCTATCCCCCATGGCCGCCTTCGCCCAAGCGGCGACGCCTGCTTCCGCGACCCAGCCTGCCGTCGATCCGGCCAAGGAGGCCACCGCCCGGCGCGACGACCTCGCTCGGCTGCAAGGCGAGATCAAGCTTTCCGACGAGACCCTGGCGCGGCTGCGCAGCGACATCCAGTCGCTGGGGGCCGATCGCGACAAGCTGCGCCAGCAACTCGTCGACACCGGCAATCGGACGCATGACACCGAGGCCAAGGTGCTGGGCGCCGAGGCGCGCCTCGCCTCGCTCGACAGCAATGAGGACAACATCCGCGTCTCCCTGCAGAGCAAGCGAGGCTTGCTGGTCGAGGTACTCGCCTCCCTGCAGCGCATGGGCCGCAATCCGCCGCCGGCCATGCTGGTGAGCCCGGACGACGCTCTCCAGGCGGTGCGCACGGCCATGCTGCTCGGCGCCGTGCTGCCGGAAATGCGCCAGGAAACCCAGGCCCTCATCGCCGACCTCAAGGAATTGCAGCGCGTACGGGGCGAGATCACCGCCCAGCGCGACACGCTGAAGCAGGCGCTGCAGGATCTCGCCGAGAATCGCACGCGCACCCAGCTCCTGGTCGAGGAACGCCAGAAGGTGCTGTCGCAGGAACAGGACAGCCTTTCCACCGAGCAGGCCCATGCCACCGCACTGGCGCAGCAGGCCGCCAATCTCAAAGATTTGATCGCCCGCATGGAGCGCGAGGTTCCTTCGGCCCAGCGCGCCGCCGGCAGCGCGGATGCGGCCTCCAGCCAGGCGGCCAATGGCGCCAAATCCTCCCTGGTGGCGCTGCAGGATCCCAGCCGTCTTACCCCCGCGGTCCCCTTCGATCAGGCCAAGGGCCTGCTGCGGCTGCCGGTAACCGGCTCGATCGCCCGCAGCTTCGGCGCCGATGACGGCAATGGCGGCCAGTTCAAGGGCATGACGCTCGCGACCGCGGCCGAGGCCAATGTCACCGCGCCTTGCGATGGCTGGGTGGTGTTTGCCGGCAATTTCCGCTCCTACGGCCAGCTCTTGATCATCAATGCCGGCGGCGGATATCATGTCGTGATGGCCGGCATGGACAAGATTAATGTTGCGCTGGGCCAGTTTGTCTTGACGGGCGAGCCCGTTGCCGCCATGGGTTCAGATCAGGCCCGGGGACCGGGAACAGACAACGGGGCCCAGTCAGCTTTGGGGGCGGAGCCGACGACCGCGGCGCTCAATGCTGCCTCTGGCACGCATCAGCCAGCCCTCTATATCGAGTTCAGAAAAGACGGTGTTTCCATAGACCCCACACCATGGTGGTCCAATCAAGGCGAGAAGGCACGCGGATGATTCGCAAGCTTCCCATTCTATTCTGCGGTGTGGCCCTCGGCGTTGTCGCGACGGTCGCGATAACGCAGGCCCCCATGCTGATGGGCGGCGCCCACGCAGCCGTGACCGATACCTACAAGCAGCTCAACCTGTTTGGCGATGTGTTCGAGCGCGTCCGTTCCGACTATGTCGAGCAGCCCGACGATTCGAAGCTGGTGGAAGCGGCCATCAACGGCATGCTCACCTCGCTCGACCCGCATTCGAGCTATATGGACGCCAAGAGCTTCCAGGACATGCAGGTCCAGACCAAGGGTGAGTTCGGCGGCCTCGGCATCGAGGTCACCATGGAGGACAACAACCTCAAGGTCGTTTCGCCGATCGACGATTCGCCGGCCTCCAAGGCGGGCATCCTGGCCGGTGACGTGATCACCGCCCTCGACGGCGACCCGGTCCAGGGCATGACCCTGCAGCAGGCCGTCGACAAGATGCGCGGCGCTGTCAACACGCCGATCACGCTGAAGATCCTGCGCGGCGGCAAGGGCGATGCGATGGACGTCAAGGTCGTGCGCGACATCATCAGGGTGAAGTCGGTGCGCTCGAAGAAGCTGGGCAATGACATCGGCTATATCCGCATCACCCAGTTCACCGAGCAGACCTTCGATGGCCTGAAGAAGAGCCTCGACCAGCTCAACAAGGATATCGGCCAGGACAAGATCAAGGGCTATGTCATCGACCTCCGGAACAATCCGGGCGGCCTGCTCGACCAGGCGATCCAGGTCTCCGACGCCTTCCTGGAGCGTGGCGAAATCGTCTCGACCCGCGGGCGCAGTCCTGATGACGTGCAGCGCTACACGGCGCGCTCGGGCGACCTGACCGGCGGCAAGCCGGTGATCGTGCTGGTCAATGGCGGTTCGGCCTCGGCTTCGGAAATCGTCGCCGGCGCCCTGCAGGATCACAAGCGCGCCACCATCCTGGGCACGCGTTCCTTCGGCAAGGGCTCGGTGCAGACCATCATCCCGCTGCAGGGCAATGGTGCGCTGCGCCTGACGACCGCGCGCTACTACACGCCATCGGGCCGCTCGATCCAGGCCAAGGGCATCGAGCCGGAGATCGTGGTGCAGGAGAACGTGCCGGCCGACCTGAAGGGCAAGGACCAGACCAGCGGCGAAGCGGGCCTCAAGGGCCATCTCGCCAATCCGGGCGACGACAAGTCGGAGGAGGGCGGCTCCTCGGCCTATGTGCCGGCCGACGAGAAGGACGATACCCAGCTCCAGCAGGCGATCGACCTCCTGCACGGCAGCCAGAAGAGCGCCTTCTTCCCGCCCGACCCGAAGGCCGGCGTGCCGAACTGACGTGAGAGCGCGGACATCACAGCAACATTCTATCGAAGATAAATGTCGCGATATCCGCTCTTGAGCCATTGAGGTCACAAAATTGAGTGCCGCGGTTGTTATCAACCGCGGCATTTTTGCTTCCGGCGGTACCGTTTCAAGAGGCGACATCACAGCGACATGAAGGCATGTCGCTGTGATGTCCGCGCTCCCAGGATCCTGGCCACGCGCGCTTCCTGGCTGACCAGATTCCTTGACTTATAATGATTGACATATAAAGATATCGTTATATCTATGCTATGGAACTCATCTCGCTCGTTCCACTACGCCTCTACGGCTGCAGGTGATGGCGCTGGAGGCCCCTGCGGTTCGCTGCTGGATTTCCCGCTTGAAACATCCCCGCAAAGGCCTATGTGGAAACTCGGTCTTCGCTGAAGGAAATACCATGCGTCTCGACGAACTCCTCGCCCAGAAGCCCGTGCTGCTCGCCGACGGCGCCACCGGAACCAATCTGTTCGAGATGGGCCTGATGTCGGGTGATCCGCCGGAGATGTGGAATCTCGAGCATCCCGACCGCATCCATGCGCTGCACCAGTCCTTCGTCGATGCCGGCGCCGACATCATCCTGACCAATTCCTTCGGCGGCAACCGCCGGCGCCTCGCCCTGCACAAGCTCGACGGGCGCGTCAGGGAACTCAACGCCGCCGCGGCGCGCAATGCCCGTCTGGTTGCCGACGGCGCCGGCCGCCCGGTGATCGTTGCGGGTTCGGTCGGCCCGACCGGCGACCTCTTCCAGCCGCTCGGCCCACTGACCGAGGATGATGCCGTCGAGATCTTCCACGAGCAGATCGAGGGCCTCAAGGAAGGCGGCGTCGACGTGATCTGGATCGAGACCATGTCGGCCTCCGAGGAAATGCGTGCCGCCGCCAAGGCTGCGGCGAAGGCCGGCATGCCCTATACGGTGACGGCGAGCTTCGACACGGCCGGCAAGACCATGATGGGCATCCCGCCCGCCTCCATGCCCGAGGTGGCCGAGGACATCGATCCCAGCCCGGTGGCGGTCGGCGCCAATTGCGGCGTCGGCGCCTCGGACCTGCTGGTCTCGGTGCTGTCGATGACGGAGGCCAATCCGAACGCCATCGTGATCGCCAAGGCCAATGCCGGCATTCCGCAATTCCATGGCGACCACATTCATTATTCCGGCACGCCGGAGCTGATGGCCGAATATGCGCGCCTCGCCATCGATGCCGGCGCCCGCATCATCGGCGGCTGCTGCGGCACCTCGCCGGCCCATCTCAGGGCGATGCGCCAGGCCATCGACAGCCACACCCGCGCCGAACGGCCGAATACCGCCAAGGTCATCGCCGAGATCGGCCCGCTGGTGGCGCCGCCGAAGGCGGGGGGTGGCGAGGAGCGCCGGCGGCGGAGACATTGAGGCTGGGAGCGCGGACGTCCCGTCCGCTCTTGAACCGCCGACCTTTTAAGAAAAGGGCGCGAACCTCGATGGTGGCACCTTTTTGCAACGTTTGTGGTTCAAGAGGCGGACAGGATGTCCGCGCTCCCAGTGAGCTACATCCAATCCGGCATGCTATCGAGCCCCAACAGCTCCTCATAGCTCGGCCGCTTGCGGATCACCGCGAACCTGTCGCCGTCCACCAGCACTTCCGGCACCAGCGGGCGGGTGTTGTAGGTGCCGGCCTGCACGGCGCCGTAGGCGCCCGCAGACATTACCGCCACCAGATCGCCGCTCGCCACCACCGGGATGTCGCGGTCGAGGGCCAGATAGTCGCCAGTTTCGCAGACCGGCCCGACCACGTCAGCCGTGAGCATGGCGCCGCCGAGCGGGCGCTCCTTCACCGGCCAGATCGCGTGATAGGCCTCGTAGAGTGTCGGGCGGATCAGGTCGTTCATGCCGGCGTCGACGATGACGAAGGTCTTGCCCTCGCCCTCTTTCACGAACACGACCTCGGTGACCAGGATGCCGGCATTGCCGGCGATCAGGCGGCCGGGCTCGAACACCAGCGTGGCGCCGAGATCCTTGGAATAGCGCTTTACCACGGCGGCATAGTCGTCCGGGTGGGGCGGGGGTTCGTTGTCGTCCTTGTAGGGGATGCCGAGGCCGCCGCCGAAATCGATATGGTCGATGACATGGCCGTCGGCGCGCAACTCGCGCACCAGGGCGACGAGGCGCTCGATCGAGGCGTCATAGGGTTCGAGCGCCGTGATCTGGCTGCCGATATGCATGTCGACGCCGGTGACCTCGATGCCGGGCAGCTTGGCCGCGCGCGCATAGAGCGCCCGCGCCTGGGCGATGGGAATGCCGAACTTGTTCTCGGATTTGCCGGTCGAGATCTTCTTGTGGGTCTTGGCGTCGACATCCGGGTTGATGCGCAGCGACACCCGCGCTGTGCGGCCCTTGGCGCTGGCGCGTTGGGAAAGCAGCTCCAGCTCCGGTTCCGATTCGACGTTGAAGCAGAGGATGTCCTCGTCGAGCGCGTAATCGAGCTCGCGCAGGAGCTTGCCGACGCCCGAGAACATGATCTTGCTGGCCGGCACGCCGGCGGCACGGGCGCGGCGCAGCTCGCCTTCGGAGACCACGTCCATGCCGGCGCCGAGCTTGGCCAGCACGCGCAGCACGGCGAGGTTGGAATTGGCCTTCATGGCAAAGCAGACGAGGGACGGCACGTCGGCGAAGGCCTGGGCGAACACCCTGTAATGGCGGCGCAAGGTGGCGGCCGAATAGCAATAGAAGGGCGTGCCCACCGCCGCGGCGATTGCCGGCAGTGCGACATCCTCGGCGTGCAGCACGCCGTTTCGATAGGTGAAATGGTGCATCGGACGATCAGTTCAGCAGGAAGTCCAGGGGCAGCTTGCGGTCCGGCTTGACATAGCCGGGATCCTTTTTCTTGCCATTGGCACCGCTCTTCTGCGGCACGTTCTGCTCCGGGGGCGGCTCAAGCTTGCCCTTGCGGCCGCAGCCGGCCAGGCCAAGGCTCGAAACCAGCGCCAGAGCGAGAGCGACGCGGAACGCATTACCAGCCATAGGGAACTCCAATGTTTGACGCTGTGTAGCACGAAATTTGATTTGGTGCGGGGTGTTGGGGGGCTGAATACACTGATGTCGCGCAGCCCCTCACCTCTATCCTCTCCCCGTAAGAACGGGGAGAGGGGGCGCAGTCGGCGCGATTTGTTCGGTAGTGCCTCATCTCGCCCAACAGGATGAGCGAGATGAGCCATTTCGGGCCGAGCCCCGACTTCGAAGCCCCCTCGCCCCGTTCTTACGGGGAGAGGATAGAGGTGAGGGGCTGCGCAAACCGTCCAAGACACCGCGGCTCTCACCCCTTGCTCAGCGCCTTCAGCCAGCGTTTCGCCTGTGCCTTCACATTGGCCGGGGCAGTGCCGCCATAGGAGGTGCGGCTGCGCACCGATTTCTCAACGCCCAGCACGCCGAACACGCCGTCGTTGATGCGCTGCTCCACGCCCTGCATCTCGGCCAGCGACAGCTTTTCCAGCGGCAGCTTGCGCTCGGCGGCCATGCCGACCAGGCGGCCGGTGACGTGATGGGCCTCGCGGAAGGGCAGGTTGAGCTCGCGCACCAGCCAGTCGGCGAGATCGGTGGCGGTGGCGTAGCCTGAGCCCGCCGCGGCCTTCATGCGCTTGAGATCGGGCGCCATGTCCCTGACCATGCCGGCCATGGCTGCCGTGCAGAGCGACAGGGTCTGCAGCGCGTCGAAGGCGGGCTCCTTGTCCTCCTGCATGTCCTTGCCATAGGCAAGCGGCAGGCCCTTCATCATCACCAGCAGCCCGATCAGGGCGCCGATGACGCGGCCGGCCTTGCCGCGTACCAGCTCGGCGGCGTCGGGATTGCGCTTCTGCGGCATGATCGAGGAGCCGGTGGTGAACTTGTCCGACAGCGCCACGAAGGCGAATTGCGGCGTCGTCCAGATCACGATCTCCTCGGCAAAGCGCGAGAGGTGCATCGCCGTGATCGAGGCGGCCGAGAGGGCCTCCAGCACGAAGTCCCGGTCCGAGACCGAATCGAGCGAATTGGCGGTGGGACGGTCGAAGCCGAGCGCCCTGGCGGTGGCATGGCGGTCGATCGGGAAGGAGGTGCCGGCCAGCGCGGCGGCGCCGAGCGGGCATTCGTTGAGGCGGCGGCGTGCATCGGCGAAGCGGCCGCGGTCACGCCCCAGCATCTCGACATAGGCCATGAGATGGTGGCCGAATGTCACAGGCTGGGCCGATTGCAGATGGGTGAAGCCCGGCATCACCGCGCCCGCGAAGGCGAGGGCCTTCTCGGTGAGCGCCGTCATCAGGTCCTTCAACTGGGCGTCGAGGTCGTCGATGGTGTCGCGCACCCAGAGCCGGAAGTCGGTCGCGACCTGGTCGTTGCGGGAGCGGGCGGTGTGCAGGCGGCCGGCGGCCGGGCCGGCAAGGGCTGCCAGGCGCGACTCCACATTCATATGAATGTCTTCGAGCGCACGCGAGAAAGTGAACGAGCCGCTCTCGATTTCGCCACGCACCGCCTCTAGACCTTCCGAGATGGCCTTGGCGTCGGCGGCGGCGACGATCCCCTGCTTCTCCAGCATGGCGAGATGCGCCAGCGAGCCGCGGATGTCCTGGGCCCAGAGGCGCTTGTCAAAGTCGATCGAGGCGTTGATCTCTTCCATGATCGCGTCCGGTCCCGACTGGAACCGGCCGCCCCACATTTTATTGCTCATCTGGATAGGCTTTCAGTGAACGAAGACAGTCGGCAGGAAAATCCCGAAGCGCGGCCCCCGCAGAAATCGAACCGGCGCTGGCTGGTCGGTGCGGCCATCCTGGCAGGAGCCGTGGTTGGCGTGGGCGCGGTATACGGGACAAAGGGCGGCATGGGCAATCAGGAAAGCGCGTCCTGCCCGGGGGCGGCTGCGGTTGCGGTGAAGATGGATCCCTTGGCCAAGGGCCAGGTGGCCGCCCTCAACGTCAATCTGGCGCCTCAGCCACTGACATCAATCAGCTTCCAGACCGCTGACGGCGCCAAGGTGACGCTCGCCGACTTCAAGGGCAAGACGGTGCTGCTAAACCTCTGGGCCACCTGGTGCATTCCCTGCCGAAAGGAGATGCCGGCCCTCAACAAGCTGCAGGCCGATCTGGGGGGTAAGGATTTCGAGGTCGTCGCCGTCAATATCGACACGCAGGGGCCGGAGCGCGTCGAGGCCTTTCTCAACGATGCCGGCATCGACAAGCTGCACCGTTACGCCGACCCCTCGACCGGCATCCTGCAGAGCCTGAAGAACGAGGGGCTGGCACAGGGCCTGCCGACCTCGGTGATCGTCGACAAGCAGGGTTGCCGCCTCGGCGCCATGGCCGGCCCCGCCGAATGGGCCAGCGACGATGCCAAGGCGCTGATCAGGGCGGCGATCGGGTCGTAGGCGCCTGTCCCAAGCGCTGTGTTTTAAAAAGCTATTTCGGGGGGCGGGTCTTCAGACCCGGCTCTTGCGGCACTGCTTTTGCCAACAGGCGGGTCTGAAGACCCGCCCCCGAACAAGACAGCGCCCGTTCAGCCTCGGGCAGCCGCGATCACGCGGCAGAGGACGGGGCGGACGGCGCTTGTGCTGGTGAGCTGGCCCTGCTGGGTCGCGAAGATCAGATCGACGCGGACGCCATTGCCTGATTTGCGAACGACGGCGCGCCAGGTCTGCATGCGGCCGGAGCCGCTGGTGTCCTGGGTGGCATCGACGGTGCCGGCGCCCTTGCTGATGCGTACGCCATTGGCGTTCTCCGCCTCCAGGGCCGCAGCGATATTGGACAGGGCCTTCCCCGCGCTCAGACCGGGGATGGTCTCGTAGCTTTTATAGCTCAGAGTGGTCATCATCGGCACGCCCGACGAGGTAAGGTTGCTCTCGCAGCTTCCTGCATTGGCGGCTCCCGCGGCTGATATCGATACCATGGCTGCCAAGATGGGAGATTTTCTGATCATCTTTCTTTGATTCCTATTCCAGTTGAAAAACTTAACGTCCAAGCCTCGCCCTGTGACCGGCCCGTGATAACGGAGAGGAAGAGGCGTAGACCATAAAAATATGCGTAGCCACCGCTTCCTTGTTCCCATGGAAACAGCTCTGAAAGCCTATTCTTATCTACCTTCGTCCGGCCTGTAGCGGTGCCCGGGCGCCCCACCGCATGAAGTTGTTTACGCCGCTGCATTTCTATTGACTGTGGTTGCCGTGTTGCTATTGCAGGTGAAAACATAGGGGCAGGTTTCGTGATCATTTTTGGTTATCGCGGTCGGGACCGCACGATTGGCAGTGGAAGTTTCAATTGCCCGAATTGCCGCGCCTCGCGTTCTTATGAACACAAGAAGTTGCAGCGCTGGTTCACGCTGTATTTTGTTCCCATCTTTCCACTGCAAACGCTAGGGGAGCGTATCGTCTGCAGCGCCTGCAATCAGGCCTATACCACCGCGGTACTCAGCTACGACCCCTCGCAACAGGAAGCACGGCGCCGGGACGAGATCTTGCGGCAATGGCACACGGCAATGATCGCCATCGCTTGTGCCTTCGGCCGTCCAAACGAGGTGCAGGCCGAGGCTGTCGGCACGGGCATGGCGCGGATCTTCCAGCAGCAGCTCAACACCAGCGACATCCTGGCCGACTGCAGCGGCGCTCCCAGTGGCGGCATGGCGGAGGAGGAAGTGCTCGGCCGCCTGGCCGACCTTCCGCGCAGCCTGGCAGCCGTCGCGAAGGAAGACTTCCTGCAATCCGCGCTGGATGTGCTGCGTGCTGGCAGCGGCGACGAGCAGGCGCAGCACGACCTGCTCCAGCGCATCGGCCACCTGCTGGGCCTCAGCGAGGCCCATGTCCGCGGCATCCTGGCGACACCGGCCTGAGGGGGCGCCCCCGATCGGGGAGCGCCCACCAGAGGCAATCGGCGGAATTCGCCAAGGCCTCTTCTCGACCCTACCTCGAAGGTGGTGGTCTGCTCCGGCTTGGGGCAGGCACTCCTTCCTGACGCCCTATCCCATTGATAGGTTGAAGTGCGATGGGAGATCGTTACTGCTTAAGTGACGTAACGTCATTTCCAAGAATGCAAGTTATGTTTCGACTGAGTTCCACGAGCAGGATCAGAACGACAGGTCGGGGCTCCTTCCGCTGCCCCTATTGTGCTGATCAACGCGCTTATGAACACAAGAAGACTGAACGCTGGCTGGCGTTCTATTCTATTCCGCTCTTTCCCACGACAACACTCGGTGAGCGCATCGAATGCGGCAGCTGCCGCAGAGCCTATCCCGTGGCCCTGATCGGCCGTGCGACGGATCAGCGAAACCGGCGGCAGGAGATCGGCACCGTCGTCCAGTGGCGTTGCGCGATGATCGCGGTTGCCTGCGCCTTCGGCCCGCCGAAGCAATGCCAGGCCGAGGCCATCGGCAGCGGCATGGTCCGTCATTGGCGCCAGCGAGCCGATGTCGGCGAGATCATGGCCGATTGCCGGGGCGTCCCCACGAGCGGCATGGCGCTGGAGGAGGTGCTGGGCCGGCTGGGCAATCTGCCGCAAAGCCTGCGTCCGTCTGACAAGGAGCATTTCCTGCAATCGGCCCGCGAGGTGGTGCGGGCCGGCGAGGGCGGCGAGAAGCAGCAGCGGGACCTGCTGGACGCGATCGCTGCTCGGCTCGGCATCAGCGAGGACGGCATGCGCAGGGCTCTGGCGGCCTGAGATCGGCAGTCGGCAAGCCGCCATCGGCTCTACTCGATGGCGACCAGCCTGCCATAGATGCCGTGCACCGAAGTTACTGCCGAACTGATATGAGTCTCACACCCGGTGATAGGGGTGGCCGGCGATGATCGTCGAGGCCCGGTAGAGCTGTTCGGCCAGAAGAATCCGGACGATCTGGTGCGGCCAGGTCATCTTGCCGAAGGAAAGCGTCATGATCGCGCGCGATCTTATCGTGTCGCCATGGCCATCGGCGCCACCGATCAGGAAGGCAAGGGAGGCAGTGCCGCCGTCCCGCCAGCCGGCGATCCTCGCGGCAAAGGCTTCGCTGCCTGGCGAGGCGCCGTTCTCGTCCAGGGCAATGACCTGAGAGCTGCCTGCGGCCGCAAGCAGTTTCTCCGCTTCCTCGGCCTTGCGGTCCTCGGCACGGCGGGCGCGGCTTTCGTCGATCTCGACGATGTCGAGAGGGCCGAGCGCCAGGTTGCGGGCGGTCGCATTCAGCCGTTCTGCGTAGCGGGCCACGAGATCGCGTTCCGGGCCGGCTTTGAGCCGGCCGATGGCGCAGACCAGGAGGCGCATCTGGCGTTTAGCTCGGGCGCAGTTCGTTCGGACGGCCCGACGACCACATCTTCTCGAGATTATAGAAGGCACGGACCTCGGGACGGAACAGATGCACGATCACATCGCCCGTATCGATCAGCACCCAGTCGCAGACCGGGATGCCCTCGATGCGGGGACTGCCATGTCCATTGTCCTTGAGATCCTTGACCACGCGATCGGCCATCGCGCCGACATGCCTCGCAACGCGACCCGTTGCGATGATCATGACATCGGCGATAGCACTCTTACCGCGCAGATCGATTTCCACAATCTCCTCGGCCTTCATGTCGTCCAGGCTGTCGAGGATCAGGCGAACCGTGGCGTCAACGTCCGGGCGGATCGCTCGGCTCACGGGATGAAGCGGTATCACATCCGCTTCGCGTCTCACCAACGTGGTCAGGGGCACACCCTCTTGCTCATTGATTCGCGGACCTCCGCGAATTCCATTCGCTCCACAATATTAGCAAGTCATGGCGTCGATTCAATGACACCAATGGGATTAGGCTACTCAAACAGGGTGAATCCGGCGTTAATTTTCACCGACCGGCAGGCCGTGACCTCGTGCGCGTAGCGCGGTCGAGGAATTGCTGTCGAGCGGGGCGTGAAGGAAGACCCAGGCGGGTGGCCTGTGGCGCTTGAGGTTGCGGGCCTCATATTCGGGCAGCCGGAAGGCGGCGAGCACGCGAGCCGCCTTGGCGAGAGGGCCCTTGGTGGTAGCGCCGGGCCGGGCAACCACGGCGATGGCGACGCGCGAGGCGATGCCCCGCCAATGCTGCCAGCGGTGGAAGCCCGCGAGGTTGTCGGCGCCCATGATCCACACGAACGTCACGCCCGGGCAGCGGCGCTGCAGCCAGGCGATGGTGTCGTAGGTATAGCGGGTGTGGATATCGGCCTCGATGCCGGTGACGACGATGCGGGGGTGGTCGGCAAGCTGGCGCGCCGCCGCCACGCGCATCTCGAGCGAGGGCAGCGCCTGGTTGTCCTTCAGCGGATTGCCGGGTGTGACCAGCCACCAGACCTGATCGAGGCCGAGCCGCGTCAACGCCACCAGGCTCGCATGGCGGTGGCCTTCATGCGGCGGGTTGAAGCTGCCGCCGAACAGGCCGATGGTCATGCCCGGCGAGAAGGACGGCAGGCGGCGGGCATCGGCGGGCGTGGGGAGGGTTCCTGGCAAGAATTATCCTGCGGCGAGCGCTACGATGTCATGTAGAGGGCGGGACTTAGCCTCCCCCACGAAGCTGGGGGAGGTGGGCTTGCGAAGCAAGCTCGGAGGGGGTGTGGTCAGGATAAGGCGCGTGAAGAGGAGACCGGGTCGATGGTTCCCTCACTCTATTCTGGCCACACCCCCTCCGTCACGACTTTGTCGTGACACCTCCCCCAGCTTCGTGGGGGAGGCTTGTGTTGCGCCCTTATGCGTGCGCCGCGACCTTCTCCCATTCGCGGATGTCGACGAAATGGCCGGCGATGGCCGCGGCGGCGGCCATTTGTGGCGAGACGAGGTGGGTGCGGCCCTTGTAGCCCTGGCGGCCCTCGAAATTGCGGTTCGAGGTCGAGGCGCAGCGCTCGCCCGGGGCCAGCTTGTCGGCGTTCATGGCCAGGCACATCGAGCAGCCGGGCTCGCGCCAGTCGAAGCCGGCCGCGCGGAAGATCTTGTCGAGCCCCTCGGCCTCGGCCTGCATCTTCACGAGGCCCGAACCCGGCACGATCATGGCGTTGACATTGGCGTTGACGGTGTGGCCGGCGACGATGCCGGCAACAGCGCGCAGGTCCTCGATGCGGCCATTGGTGCAGGAGCCGATGAAGACGCGATCGAGCTTGAGGTCCTGGATACGCTCGCCGCCTTTCAGGCCCATATAGGCCAGCGCGCGCTCGATCGAGGCCCGTTTGTGGTCGTTCGCGGCATCCTCGATGCGCGGCACGGTGCCGGTGATCGAAGCGACGTCCTCGGGACTGGTGCCCCAGGTCACGATCGGCGGCAGGGAAGCCGCGTCGAGTTTCACCTCACGGTCGAAATGCGCGCCCTCCTCGGTGTAGAGCGTGCTCCAATAGGCCATCGCCTGGTCCCAGGCAGCGCCCTGGGGCGCCTTGGGGCGGCCCTTGAGATAGGCATAGGTCTTCTCGTCCGGCGCGATCAGGCCGGCACGGGCGCCGCCTTCGATCGACATGTTGCAGACCGTCATGCGGCCTTCCATCGAAAGCGCGCGAATGGCCTCGCCGGCATATTCCAGCACATGGCCGGTGCCGCCGGCGGTGCCGATCTCGCCGATGATGGCAAGGATGATGTCCTTGGCGGTCACGCCTTCGGGAAGCTTCCCGTCGACGGTGACGCGCATGTTCTTGGCCTTCTTCTGGATCAGCGTCTGCGTGGCGAGCACATGCTCGACCTCGGAAGTGCCGATGCCATGGGCGAGGGCCCCAAAGGCGCCATGCGTCGAGGTGTGGCTGTCGCCGCACACGATGGTGGTGCCGGGCAGGGTGAAGCCCTGCTCGGGGCCGACGATGTGGACGATGCCCTGGCGCTTGTCGAGTTCGGAATAATATTCGACGCCGAAATCCCTGGCGTTCTGGGCGAGCGTTTCCACCTGCGTGGCGCTCTCGGGATCGTCGATGCCCTTGGAGCGGTCGGTGGTCGGCACGTTGTGGTCGACGACGGCCAGCGTGCGCTGGGGCGAGTGCACCTTGCGGCCGGAGACGCGCAGGCCCTCGAAGGCCTGCGGGCTGGTCACCTCATGCACGAGGTGGCGGTCGATATAGAGCAGGCTCGTGCCATCGGGCGCGGTTTCGACGACGTGGTCGTCCCAGATCTTGTCGTAGAGGGTGCGGGGAGCCATGGACGTATCCTGCATGTGACGTGATTTTGACGGTCATTTAGTCAAAAATGGGCCGTTGGAAAAGAGTGTAAAAACTACCAGCCTCGTGTGATAAATTGTCGGTGGTGTTGGGGTAGGTGTGAATGGCTGAAGCAAGGCGCCAGGCAATGTCGCTGGATGAGTTCCTCTCCTGGGAAAATGAGCAGGAATTGCGCTACGAGCTGGTAGACGGCCAACCGGTGATGATGACCGGGGGGACGGCAGCTCATGACTATGTTCGCCTGGAGATCGCCGCCTCTTTGCGAGAGCAGCTGAAGGGCAAGCGTTGTCGAGCTGCACTGGACCTGAAGATATCCTGTCCAACCGGCAATGTCCGTTATCCCGATGTGGCGGTCCATTGTGGTCCATTCCGCGGCCAGGATCTACTTGCGAACGAACCGCGCATCGTTATCGAGGTCTTATCCAATTCGACCAAGGCTACCGATTTTCTGATCAAGCTGCGCGACTATCGTTCCGTGCCTGATGTCATGGCTTACCTGATTTTCTGGCAGGATGAACCAAGGGTGCTTGTCCATCGCCGCGTGGGCAATGACTGGAATGCCGGGGAGGAAATCCTCGGGATGGACGCGACGATCGACCTCGAAATGATCGGTGCCAGTCTCTCGCTTCAAGAGATCTACGGCGGTCTGCCCGAAAACTGACTCCTTACGGCCCTTCTGTTACGCCCACCATCGGCCCCAGGCTGTTCCAGCCGCCGATGCCGGGCATGGGCGGGGCGTAGAGGGTGGAGATCGAACCATCGAGGAAGAGGGCGTTCTGGGTGCCCAGCCGGTCACGGAAGAGCTGGGCGAAGTCGTGGAAGCTCACCGGCTCGGTCGAGATGGCGAAAATCACGATCTTGCCGTCGCGCACGCCGACGCCGTTGCGCATCTTCTCGGAAGCCCCGTCCGGCTGGATCTTGGGATGGATCTGGCCGTCGATCACCAGCATCGGGCCAGACTGGGTGGCGAAGCGCGCATTGATGCGCGACTTCAGGAAGCGGCTGGTCTCCATCACGCCGGCCTTGCCGTCGCCGAAATAGAACACGCCATTGGGCTTCAGGTGGAAATTGCCGAAGCCGTTGCGGGTGTTGGCATTGTGGAGCAGGCGCCCGTTCTCGATATAGAGGCCGACAGGGCCCAGCGCCTTGTCATACATGCCGGCGTTCATGGCGAAGATCAGCTTCTTGCCCTGGGCGCCGAGCTCATCGGCAAGCCGGCTGGTGCTGCCGAGCGGCGTGCCGTCGGCGCCGCGCCAATAGAGGGCCAGCGCGTCATTGCTCAGGTCGAAGCGGCAAACGATATAAGCATGCCCCTGCTCGGTCAGGTTCTCGCAGGCAGCCTGGGCCGAGACGGCAAAATCGGTGATCGAGGCGGCGAATGCCAGGCCAAGAAGTGCCCGGCGCAGAAACGACAGCAATAAACCGCTCCCATAAATAACTTTGGCGGCTCAGCGCGCCTGCGTTGTCAGGATCTTGAACGCGAACACGCCAAACACGCCGGCGAAGGTATAATCGATGCCGCGCAGGAAACGCGGACGCGCCTTCAGCCAGGACACCACCCTCTCGGCGCCGAGAATCAGAATGAACGCAAGTGGCACATTGATGGCAATGAAATAGAGTCCCAGAAAGAAAAGTTTCTGGGAGGCATGCGGATCCCCGACATCGACAAATTGCGGCAGGAAAGTCAGAAAAAACAGTACCACTTTGGGATTGGTGAGATTGATGCCGAGCCCGGTCATGAAGGTGGGCCAGAAGCCGCCCATCGGCTTGCCCTCGTCCTTCACATTCAGGGCCGAACCCGAGCGGATGGCGTTGATGGCGAGCCAGAGCAGATAGAGAGCGCCCACCACCTTCAGCACCGTGAAGGCGCTGGCGCTGGCGGCGAGCACGGCGGAGAGACCGACAGCGGCAAAGAAAGTATGAAACACGCAGCCGACCTGTGTGCCCAGCATGGCCGCCGTGCCGCCGCGCCGGCCGCCCGAGATCGTCTTGGCCAGCCACAGGCTCATATCCGGGCCCGGCGTGATGAACAGCAGCACGCAGGCGGCCGAGTAGATCAGCAGCGTGTGGGAATCGGGCAGGAAGTTCATGGCGACCATCCGTCGGCGAGCTTTCTCAGCCTGCTACACCCAGATCGCAGCTGACGGAAGGCTTTTCCTTCAGCCCGTCGGCAGCACGGGCGCAGCGGCGGCCGCGGCCGTCGAGACCACCGCGCCGGCCACCACGTCAGGCACCATCTGGCCGTTGATCGTGCGCACGGATACCGCGCCGCTGGCGAACTCGATGCCCTGCTCGGGCAGGATGCGCACCAGGCGCTTGAGGGCCTCGCGCTGGATGAAGGTCGGCTTGTTGGGCTTCACGGTGAATTTGAAGCGCACCACGATGGCGTTGTCGACGATGTCGGAGACACCCTGCATCTTGAGCGGAGCGAGGAACTCCTCCTTCATTTCGGGATCTTCGAGCATGTCCTGGCCGACCTTCTTCACGGCCTTGCGTAGCTTTTCGAGATCAGTGTCGGTGGCGAAGCGCAGCGTGAACTTGAGGGTGGACCAGTCGCGGCTGTAGTTCGTGACCTGGCCGAGCTGGCCATAGGGGATGGTGTGCACGGGCCCGTTCTGGTGGCGCAGCCGCAGGGAGCGCAGCGTGAAGCCCTCCACCGTGCCCTTGGCCTTGCCGACGTCGATATATTCGCCGACCCGGAAGGCATCGTCGACCAGGAAGAACACACCGGAGACGACGTCCTTCACCAGCGTCTGCGAGCCAAAGGAGATGGCGAGGCCGAAGATCGAGGCGCCGGCGATCAGTGGCGTGACGTTGACGCCGAGCTGCGACAGGATGGTCAGGATCGCCAGCACGCCGATGGCGATGGCCAGGCCGATACGCAACAGGGGCATCAGCGTGGCGATGCGCGAAGCTGTAGGGATAGGAGCGTCGTCATCGGCGGCCTGGAGGCCGGGCGGTCCGGCCGCGCTCGGCTGGGGGATGGAATAGCGGTCGGTGAGGTAGCGCACCAGTTCCCAGGCCGAATAGGCGGCGAAGGCGGTGACGCCGGCGCCGATCAGGTTGCGCGTGATGCGGTTGAAATCGTCGCCCGCCATCACGCCGCTGACGTCTACGGCCCAGGATCGCCCCAGCGCGGCGGCCGCCATGATCATGATGCCGAAGCGCGCGCAGCGGGCCAGCGCCTCGGCGCCGCGTGGATGGACGAGCTGGACGCCATCGGCGGTTTCGTATTGCAGCAGGATGCGCAGGCGATGCACCAGCGATTCGACCAGCAGCAGCCCGACCAGGATGGCCAAGGTCAGCATCAGCGCCCTGGAAACCCGCGACTGCCCGGCCACGGCGCCATAGATGTCGGCGCTCGCGAACAGCACGAACATGAGGATAGCCGCAACCAGCCAGCGGCGGGCAAGACTCCTCTTGATCGGATTGGCATGAGAGGGATTGGTGACCCCGATGAACCAGTGGCTGATGGCGCCGTTGAGCCAGGTGCAGATGGCGATCATGCCGATCGCCATGGTGAGGGCGCCGTAGAGCTGGGCGGTGCTCACCGCGACAGGCGGCGATTGCAGGGCCTGCAGCAAGACCGCCAGGACATTGTTGCTGAGCAGAAGCAGGACGGCGCAGGAGGCGCCCCATGAGATCTTGCGGGCATCGGCGTCGCCGAGATCGGGCAGGCGGGCCTCCGGCAGGCGCGGCTGCAAGGTGAAGCGGAACAGGGCCTGCACCAGGCGCCACAGCATGATGGTCTTGAGAATGCCGACCGAGAAGCGGGTCTGCGGCGTGTCGCCCATGAAGCGGAGGGCTTCGCTGGCATTGCCGACCAGCCAGAGTGCGATCAGGGGCGGTAGTTCCAGCGCAGCGAGGATGAGGAGGGCACGCACGCCGTGCAGCCCATGCATATGCGCGGCCGCGCGCCGGCGCAGCGGGGTGAGCAGCAGCCGTACCAGCCATTCGGCGGCGAGGGCAAGCGCGATGGCTCCCAGCAGCAGGAGGAAATAAGTCCTCACATCGCGCCCATTGTTCATGGGGGCGTCGAGGCGTTCGCCGAAATGACGGAATTCGGTCCAGAGCGCCGGCAGGCCCGTGATCAGCGTGCCGACATGCATGAACATCTCGGTCTGTTCCGTGCTGGCCATCTGCATGCCCTGGCCTGTATCCGCCGCCGGCGGTGCGGCGGGTTGCATGCCCTGGTCCTGCATCTTCTTCATCACAGCCTGGCTGATGGCATCGACCATCTTGTCCATCTGCTGCTGCGACATGGTCGGCGCGGGCTGGGGAGCGGGGGCTGGCGTGTTGTTCTGCGCCAGGGCCGGCCAGGTCGCCAGAGCGAGAAATATCAATACCCAACGCAGCACTGCTGGCCGTCTCACCGCAGAATCCTCCCGCACCCCATGCTCGGACCGAGCCGCCAATTCACGACACAGTGACGCAGTCGGGTCAATGGTATTGCCGCCTCGGCGCTACCTTCGCGTGAGCAGAACGGTGGAATTGACGGCGCGGGAGATGGGCGCCTCCCCGGTGTCGAGACTGCGCAGGCTGTAATCGCCAAGCGCCAGGGCGGCCGAGGCCGTCAGTGCTTCGATCGCACCGGCCCCATGCCCGGCCTTCGCCAGCAGGCGTGGGTGGAAGGCGATCAGGGCCGCCACGGTGCGCGGCCCCAGCAGCGGGGCAAGATGCGGCAGAAGCCCGTATTCGGCGCCCTCGACATCCATCTTCAGGACGATGCGGCCGGCATCCCCGGCCATGGCGGCGATCTCGGTGGGCAGGATGGCTGCAGCGTCCCACAAGGCGACGCCGCTGTCGGCGGCCAGGATGCTGCCCATGCTGTCGCCGGGCTTCCTGGGCGAACCCAGACGCACCCGTCCCGGTGTCGGGGAAACGGCCGCATTGTGCAGGGTGATGCGGGGCGCCAGCGCGGGATTGGCGGCGACATTGGCACTGATGAGTTGGAAGGCACGCGGATCGGGCTCGAAGGTCAACACTTTCGCGCCGAGCGCCGCGGCCAGCAGGGTGATCGGGCCGATCCAGCCGCCGATATCGATGAAGAGCGTGTCCTGGTCCACCAGCACGCGCACGCTCGCCAGCGTTTCCGGCTCCCAGGCGCCGGCGGCGGCCTTGTCCCAGAAGCTCTCCTTGTCGTCGGCGGTGTTGAAACGGGTACCGCCGACGGCGAGGCTGCGAATTCCAGCA
Organism: Labrys miyagiensis; assembly: GCF_030160835.1. GTDB lineage: Bacteria > Pseudomonadota > Alphaproteobacteria > Rhizobiales > Labraceae > Labrys > Labrys miyagiensis. The sequence goes on from NZ_BSPC01000005.1 coordinate 414,271, forward strand.
CTCACGCGGCGACTTTCCGGGTCTCGGCGGCTTTCTCGCGGCGCAGTTTGTCGAGCTTGATCTTGAAGCCCATATTGTCCGCGTTGGAATAGGAGCAGCTCTGGCAGATCTCGAACTGCTTGGTGTAGCCGTGCCGGCGCGCCTTGGCCGCCTCGTCGGAGAGATAGGCCTTCTTGAAGCCGACCTTGTCGACATTGGGCAGCTTGATCATGCGGTCATAGTCGATGCAGCACAGGCCGAGGTCCCCCTCCCAGAACACCACGGTCTGGTAGAGCGGCACATCGCAGAGCAGGCTGATCTTCTCGTTCTGGTGGCGCTGCAGGTCGTGGTTTTTCGGCACCAGATGGCCATGCTCGGCCTGCTGGCCGTCATCGGTGTAGGAGCCGAGGCTGAAGGTCTTGAAGCGCACCTGGTCGAAACCGATGTTGTCGGCCCATTCCACCATCGCGTCGATCTGCTTTTCCGAATAGGAGGTCAGCAGGGTCTGCAGCACGGTCACCGTCTTGGTGGCGCCGAGGCGTTGCTTGATGGCGAGGAAATTCTCGATATTGGCCTTCACCTGCTCGAATTTCGAGCCGACGCGATAGGATTCCTGCGCCTCGGCGTCGAAACCGTCGATGCACAGATTGATGCGGCCAAGCCCGGCAGTGAGCATCTTCTCGATGAGTTCGGAGGAGAGCTTGGTGGCGTTGGTGGAGACGAAGGTGTCGTGCCCGTGCTCGCTGGCATAGGCGATCATCTCCGGCAGCGCCTTGTTCATGGTCGGCTCGCCGGAGAAGTTGAAATACATTGCCGGCTTGAGCGGCTCGTCGACGAAATCGTCGACGATCTGGCGGAAGATTTCCATCTTCATCAAGCCGCGCGGGCGCGTCATCGCGAAGGTCACCGGGCAGACCGGGCAGCGCAGATTGCAGCTGTTGGTGACGTCCACCACGATGATGGTCGGCAGCTTCTTGAAATAGCTGAGCGGGATATGGCTGGCGGCGTAGGTGAACGCCTTGCGCGCCAAAGGCGATTTCTGGATCTGGTCCGTCACCTTGTCGCGCACGCGGTGCAGGAGCTTGGGGGCAGCGGATTTCGTTCCGATCGCAGTCAAATCAAGCACGGTCTTCTCCTTGTCGCGCACCGGTTCAAGGCCGGAGGCTTGCAACCTGTGTAGCGCAGAATTGCGGCAAGAGCGACAGGGGGGAGTCACTTTCGGGTGAGGCGAGAATCAGGAAGTTTCGCAAACCGTAATCTCGCGCCAAGCCCTCAAGCCACTGCGCGCGGTGTGATTTCGGCCAACTCGGCTGCTATGGCCCTGCGCCGTTCCATGAGCTCGTAATCGGCCTGTACGCCGAGCCAGAAGCCATCGGAGAGGCCGAAATAGCGTGCCAACGTCAGGTCTGTGTCCGCCGTAATGCTGCGCTTGCCGAGGACGATCTCGTTTATTCGGCGAGGGGGTACTCCGATCGCCCGCGCGAGGGCATTCTGTGTCAGTTCATAGGGCTTGAGGAAGTCCTCCAGCAGCATCTCGCCCGGTGTCGGATTCTCGATCTGGTCAGTGGTAATCGACGATTTCGACATTCTCCGGCCCTCCTGCCGTACAGACGGCAAAGCAACTGCGCAAGTCGAGACAATCGTCAAAGGACACATCACGCTTGTCGAACACGAGCCAGACTTCAGGCAACGCCGCACTCCATCTGTTGAGATGAGGCAGGATTACGCGAGGTTATGGAAGGGTCAAGAGGGTGCCGGATTCTGTTGACGAATTCGGCACGCCTCCCTCACTCCGCCGGCACCGCCGCCTCATCCAGCGTATAGAGCGCGATCGGTTTGTCCCTGCCCACGATGTGCAGGTTCTTGCCGTTCTGGCGGCGCAGGGTGAGGCCGGAGCGCTGCACGGCCTCTTCCGAGATCAGGCAGTCGGTGAGGTGGTCCTTGGTGGCTGCTTCCAGGCGCCCGGCGATGGTCACGGTCTCGCCGAGGGCCACCAGGCGCATGCCGCGTTGGGTGTCGCCGACGCGGGCGATGATGGCGTTGCCGGAATGGATGCCGATGCCGACACGCAGGGGCATCGCGAGGGCCGCACCGAATTCGGTGTTGAGTTCCTCGACGCTCTTCAGCATGTCCTGCGCGGCGCGGACGGCGTTGTAGGCGCCTTGCCCCTTGTCGTCGTCGAGGCCGAAGATGGCGATCAGGCCGTCGGCGGCGAAGGCGTCGACGCGTCCGCCATGGGCCTCGGCGGCCTGTGTCATCTCCTGCACGAAGCGGTTCATCAAGAGCACGATGTCGTAGGGCACCTGCAGCCGCGTCATGGAATTGAAGGCGCGGATATCGACGAACAAAGCGGTGATCTCGCGCTCGGCGCCCCAGCGATAGAGGTCGTCGCCGCTGCGCCCGCGCATGCCGGTGGGCACGATCGGCAGCAGGATCTGGACGGAGAGGTCGTGGTCCGGGCGCAGCTGGCAGGCGAGGCGCACATTGCCGGGCGCGGAGATGCGCTCCAGCATGGCGCGCTCGGCGATGTGCGGCGAGGACAGGGCGCTGGGGTCGGAGGTGATGGCCACGCGGCAGGTGGAGCAGCGTCCGCGCCCGCCGCATTGGGCGGGATGGGGAATGCCATTGGCACGGCTCGCCTCCAGCACGGTGGTGCCGCGCGGGATCTTGAAAGTGCCGTGGCCGACATAGCGGATGGTGATCGAGCCCGAGCGCAGCCGCAGCAGCACGCGCAGGAACATCACCAGCGCGACGAGGGCGAGCAGGCCGGCAAAGCCGAGCAACAGCCTCTGGCCGAGCGCCAGCAGGGCAATGGTGTCGTTCACCTTGAGGGGCGCGGGCGTATAGCCTATCGCCGCGATCTCCCGGCCGGCGGCGAAGAAGCCAGCCAGCGCCAGGGTGGGCAGCATGCCGGTGGAGAGGATCAGGAGGTCGCGCCAGCGCGGATAGAATTTGCGCGAGCGCAGCGTCTGGCCGATGCCGATGCAGCCATGCGTCCAGGCGCAGAGCAGCAGCAGGATCTGCTTGAACTGGTCGCCCTGCCAGATGCGCGCCAACACCTCCGTATAGCTCTCGCTATAGCCATAATAGGCGGTGATGCGGGTGCCCAGCACGTGGCCGATCAGGAAATAGGGGATGGCGAGGCCGAGGGCGATCTGCACCAGGTCCTCGAGGGGCATGCGCGATATGCGCCGGGTGGTCAGGCGCTTCAGCGCCAGGAGGGCGTGCACGAGGAAGGCGCCGTAGAGCAGCCCGGTGCCGACCGGCGATTGCCAGACCCAGATGCGCCAGGCCTGCACCGCCTCCAGCACGCCGACGCCGAAAATGCCGAGCGCGTGGTTCAGCAGGTGGGTGGTGACGAACGCGAAGAGCACGACACCGGCCCATAGCCGCAGCTCGCGTTCCCGCGGAAGACGCAATGCAATCCGCCCCGGTGCGGTATCGGTGTCGCTCATTCAGTCAAACTCGATGGAGGCCGCGCCGGGAATCGGCACCCGGTGCAACAGGCTCGATAAGGTAGGTGAAATACGGCGCAAGAGCGAGACAGGCGATGCTCCGTTCCTGCGTCATCAGCCGCCGCTGCCACGACGGCGATCCGAAGAGACGGCGCCTGATTCTCACAATGTCCGGACGAGTTCGATGAGGGCATCGAACTCGTCCGCATTGTTGTAGTAATGCGCCGATGCACGCACAAGGGCGGGAAGGCTGGCATCAGCGCGGCGCACGCATTGTTGAGAGGGTCGTGATGGGTGATGCCGGGTGTGTCGGCACGCAGGCGGCCAAGGGCGAGGGGCATGACGGGGCCGGAGAAAATATCACCGAGATCACAGGCGCTGCATCAGCTCGATCCGGTTGCCGAACGGGTCGGCGACATAACAGCGCTCATAGCCGGGGAGCGCCTTGTCCTCGATGGCGCCGACACCCGCCTCCCGCAGCCTTTGGATGAGGCTGGCAAGGTCGTCGACCAGGAAGGCGGGATGGGCCTTGCGGGCGGGCCTGAATTCGGCCTCGACGCCAAGATGCACCCGCACGCTGCCCTGCTCGAACCAGCAACCGCCCCGCTTGGCGAGGGCCGGCGGCTTGGGCGTCTCGGCTAGGCCGAGCAGGTCCTGATAAAAACGCCTGGCCGCTGCCTCTTGCCCCGCCGGCATGGCAAGCTGGATGTGGTCGATGGCGAGGAGGGGCATGTCTCTCCTATTCCTGCGTGGCCTTTGCCAGCACACTCTGCCAGAGCGCGTCCACCATGGCCTCGCGGGGGTCGTCGACGGGCTGGCGGCGCACGGCGGTGTGTACCATGACCAGCTGGGATTGCGGGTCGATGAAGATACGCTGGCCGTAGATGCCCCTGAGCTCGAAGGTCCGGCGCGGCCCCGGCATCAGCCAGACCAGATAGCCATAGCCGCTGGGGTGTTCGCTCTTGTCGAGGGCGAGAAAGGAGCCAGCCACGACCGGTCGGGTGGCATCGAGGACCCATTGGCGAGGAATGATCTGTCGGCCGTTCCAGGCGCCGTCATGGGCGAGGAGCAGGGCGAAGCGGGCGTAATCACGCAGCACCGCATTGAAGCAGCAGGATGCGATCTCCTGGCCGGAGGCGTCGACACGCCAGCTTGCCTGCGCCTCCGCACCCATGGGCTGCCAGATGCGGCTCTCCAGATAGCGGCTCAACGGCATATGGGTGGCGCGCGCCAGCACCAGCCCGAGAATTTCTGCATTGACGTTGGCATAGCGCCAAAGCGTGTCGGGCGGCGCGATACGTGTCTTGAACGATGGCAGCGCAGCCAGGATATCCGGCATGTCGCCCGCGACATGCAGGCGGTTGCTTCGGGTGAGATCGCTGTCAGGGCTGTAATCCCGTTCGAATCCCATGCCCGATGCCATATGCAGCAGGGCCCGGAGAGGCGTGCGCCCAAGCTCGCTGCCGACGAGTTCCGGCACGTAGGTGGCCGCCGGGTCGTCGACCGAATGAATGGCGCCCTCCGAGATGGCGATGCCGACAAGCATGCCCACCAAGGTCTTCGACAGGGATTGCGATGTCAGGCGGTCGTGGTCGGTGCGGCCATATTGGTAGTGCTCGAACAGGATGGTATCGCCACGCGCGATCAGCAGGCCGGTGGTGGCGTTGCGCTTGAGATAGTCCTCGATCGAATAGGTAATGCCCCACCGTGTGAAGCTGGCGGAGAAGTCGTGGTCGGCACGCTTGAGGGGTGATGCCTGGCCTGGTGCTGCCACGGCGCGTGTGGGAAACAAAAGGTCATAATGGCTGAAGCCGCCCACCATGTTCGACTGCTGTTCGATGGGCAGGGCGGCGGGATAGCCGAGAGGCTCGCCATAGAATTCGGCATCGAAGCCGGTTGGCGAGAATACGGGAGCTACGCCGCCAGTCTGTGCGGTTTGGGCCTGCACGCCGAGGCCGGCAATGGCAAGCAAAAGGCATGCGAGAAAGAGGGTTGGGGGCACGCGCATGAAAACACCTCGCTCAAGGCCAGGCCCTATCCTTCATGCGTCGACGCAAGCTTTCCTGTCGCCCCCTCACTGGGCGTGGATGCCCTCATGCGTTGCCACCTGCATGACGCGGCGGGCAAGTTCCTTGGCGATGGACAGCGAGAATTGCGGGCTGTCCTGGATCATGCGCAGCAGGCAGTCCTTGTTGATGCGCATCACAGAAAGCGGTGTGAGGGCGCGGGCCGAGGTGAAGCGTTTGGCGTCACACAGGATCGCGACCTCGCCGATCATCGCGCCGGGGCCATCCTGGCCGATGACGCTCATGCCTTCGCCCGTCTGCGCCATGAACTCGACTTCGCCCTTGAGGATCACATAGGCAGCGTCGGGAATTTCGCCGCAGCGGAAGAGATAATCACCCTTCTCGAAGGTGATCTGCTCGCTCATGCAGGCCAGCAGGCGCATCTTGCACGGGTCGATGCCCGTGAAGATCGGCGCATTTCTGATGGTCTTGACTTCCAGATCCAGATCCAAGGCCATACTCCCAACCCAACAACCGATCGTTGAGCGATCAAGGCGAAATCCAGATTCAATCAAGCATTATCTAGGCACTCCGTGCAAGCTCTACAACATCCCGGCTGACGATTCTTGCGCCTTCGAACTGAATGACCCGGTCAAAACCCTCGGCTTCCTCGTTCTCGGCCAGGGTGGTGATCAGCGTGCGGTCCTTCATGGCCTCGCGGATGCTGGCGAGCAGGGCCTCCGCCTCGGCGGGCGTGAAGGCAAGGAAGGCGTTCTCCATCACCAGAATCTGCGGATTGGCGATCAGGGCGCGGGCGATGGCGACGCGGGCACGCTGGGCCGGCTGCAGCTGCCAGCCGCCCTTGCCGACTTCGAACTCCATGCCCAGCGCGAAGATGTGCTTGTCGAGCTCGAGCTCCTCGACCACGCCGCGCGCCAGGGCGTAGACGCGCTCCGGCGCATTGGCGATGCCATAGGAGATGCGGCCGAACAGGATGTTGTCACCCACCGGGGCGGCGCGCATGTAGCGGTCGGGATCGTAGAACTCAATCTCGTCGGAATAATGCGAGGGCAGGTGGTCGCGGAAGCTCTGACGAGCCCGCAGCACACGTTTGGTGAAGGCTTCGTCCACCAGGCCGAGGCGATGGCGAGGCTCGATATAGGCGAGTCCGGCGCCGAGCAGGCGGGTGCGCGCCGAGGCCGATAGGGCCCGCGTCGTGCCGCGGGCATGGACGGAGTCGACGATCTCCTGGAAACGCGGCAGATCCTCAGGACGGATGGCGGAATAGCGCTCGAACACCGGGTGTTCTGGCGGCAGGCCGGCAAAGGTTTCCACCGCCATCTCGGCCATGTGGAGGCCGAGATCGATCAGGGGCTCCATCAGCGCCTCGGCCTCCAGGATGGAGCGCACGAAGATGTCGCGCTGAAGCGTATCCATGCGCAGCCTCTTGCCCTTGGGCACGCCGAACAGCAGGTTCTCGCCGACAGAGGCGCCGGCATTGTAGCGCCGCGGGTCGAAGGAATCGACGAGGTGCGACATGCCTTTGTCGGCCAGGCGCTCGCGCACCACATGGCGGGCGTGCACAAAGAGTTCGAGGAACTCGTCGCCATGGCTGTCGTCGAAACGCCCGCGCACGCCGAAGCGGTTGATGTCGGGCAGGGCGCCGGCAACCTCGAGGGCGCGGTGCAACGCCTCGTACACCTGGTCTGGTCCCTCCACGTCCAGCGCGCGGTAGTCGATCCAGTCGGCATCGGCAGTAACCAGCGGATTGCCGGAGCGGCGCGATTCCAGGAAGGCGCGGTACTGCTCGTTGTCGGACACCAGCACCGAGACATCGCCGAGCGAGGGCGGCCGGCGCTTGGCGGCGAACAGGATATTGTCGCGGATCGAACCCGGCGAGAGATGGCTGTCCGATCCGACGAAGCTGAGGATCTGGCTGAGCTCGACGTCGGAGAAGGCCGAAATCTCCGCCTCGCCGATCTTCACGCTGCCCTGATAAGCCAGATATTGGCGGCCAATGATGCGGGCGAGAATGTCGCGCCCCGTGCCGACAGCGCCGGTGAGGGCAACATGAGCAGGCCGCCCCAACTGCAGCGACAGACGGTCGAGCAGTGGCACGCCGCGCGCATCCTGCACGCTCACCGAAGTGAGCTGGATCGGGGCGTCGGCCGGTGGCAGCGCGGTCTTGCGGCTGGAATCGAATTCCGGCAGCAGCCGGTCGGGCGAGAACTGGGCCGAGACCTGCTCATACTTCACCTGCACGTCCTGGCGCTGCTGGTCCCAGGTGATCAGGTCGTTGATGGGCGGCGGCAGATCCTTGTAGGCGTTGATGACGGCGACGAGCTGACCGATGTTCACGCTGCCGGCAAGCGCGAGATAGCCACCCACGGCGAAGAACATGAAGGGCGTGACCTGGGCCAGCAGGTTGTTGAGGAACTTGACCGCGAATTTGCGTTTGAACAGATCGGTGCGGATCCTGTAGAGCCCACCGAGCCGGTCGCCGATATCAGCCTCGACATAGCGCGTGGTGCCGAAGGTGTGCAGGGCGGGGGCCGTCTCGATGGCCTCGCCGATGCGTCCGGCGAGCTGGCGCGAGGCGAGCTGGCGCATGCGGCCAAGGCGGATTTGCTCCCGCCGGAGATAAGGAATGATCACGGCCTGTACCAGCACGACGGCAAGAGCTGCCAGCCCCATGCTCGGGCTTTGGACCATGATGAACACCAGCGCCGTGCCAGCCTGACTCAGCAGGAAGACGGGCTGGATGAAGGCATCGCCGATGAAGCCGCCGATCGGGTCGACTTCGTCCTTGATCATGCCGGCGACTTCGGCCGGCTTCAGTGGCGCGATGTCCTCGGGCCGGAAGCGCATCAGTATGGCGAAGAGGTCGAAGCGCATGCGCCGCAGCATGCGTTCGCCCAGGATGCCCTTGCGGATATTGATGACATATTTGAAGGCGCCATTGATCAGCACCATCACCAGGAACCACACGCTCAGTGCCAGGAGATAGGGCAGACGCGTGAATTCGATTCCATCGAAGATCTTCCAGGTGTAGCCACCCAAGAAGCTTGGCAGGGAAATCGACCATTCGAACAGGCGCGCGGTCTGGTTGGCATGACTGGTCGTGCCGTGTTCGACCAGTACCTTCCACCGGCCCCCACCGAGATGGTCAGGCAAATAGGCCGTCCAGTCGATCAGGCTCACCTCCTGGCCGACCGCCTTGAAGGCGCCGTTCTGGATGGCATCGTTGACGATGTGCTTGGGGATCTCGAGCGCGATCCAATTGAAGGGAAGCGAAACCAGAATCACCAGCAGCAGGAAGATCTGCTCGCCGCGGGAATGCCGCCAGATATATCGATACAGGCTAGGGTCCAACGCGTGATGCCTATGGCTATTTTATGCTGAAGTAGGAATTCGGAGCCCGCACGTCAACGAGAGCGCCGGTCACGAAATCATCAAAGGACCTTGATACCAGACTCGCAACTATCGGCGCATCCCCCGTTGTAGCTAGGCTATCGTGTGGCTATGATATCTGCGAGTGGTGCCGGCTTGCCGCGGCTGGCCCGCCTGACCTGATGCGGAAACCTCGGCCTAAGTGCCGGACAAGACTTCGGATTTTTGCATGCAGAGCGTCCAACCAGGCTCCGGGGGCTTTTAGACATGTTGCATCACCCCGGGCCGGGGGGAAGCTCCCGCCGCGCGCAACGCCCCTTTTGCGGCCCACGCGTAATGATCTACAGCCACGATACTTTTGGCCTGGGGCATCTCAGGCGCTCGCGTGCTATTGCCAACCGCCTGGTCGAAAGCCATCCGGACGCTTCGATCGTCATCATCTCGGGCTCGCCCATCATCGGGAGCTTCGAATTCGGCGACGGCGTCGATTATGTGCGCGTGCCGGGCGTGGTGAAGCACGCCAATGGCGACTACACCACCCTCAGCCTCAACATGCCGCTCGACGAGGCGGTGGCGATGCGCGAGGGGATCATCCTGCAAACCGCGCGTACGCTGAGGCCGGATCTCGTCATCGTCGATAAGGAACCGACGGGCTTTCGCGGCGAATTGCTGCCGGCACTCGAGGAATTGCGCAAGTGCGGTGCCCGCATCGTGCTGGGTGTTCGCGACGTCATGGACGAGCCCACCGTCCTCGCCGAGGAATGGGAGCGCAAGGGCGCCGTCGATGCCCTGGTCCGCTATTATGACGACATCTGGGTCTATGGCCTGCGCGAGATCTACGAGCCGCTGGCCGGTCTCGATCTGCCCGAGCATGTGCGGCGCCGCATCGTCTACACGGGCTTCCTGCGTCGCGAGCTGCCCCCACTGCCCCAGCTGATGCGCTATCCCCGGCTCACCAAGGGTCCGTTCATCCTGGTCACCACCGGTGGCGGCGGCGATGGGCACGAGCTGATCGACTGGGTGCTGTCGGCCTATGAGCAGGATCCCGGCATCCCGACGCCGGCGCTGCTGGTCTTCGGACCCTTCGTGGCGCGCGACCGGCGCGGGCCCTTCATGGATCGTATCGCGCGACTGCCCAATGTCGATGCCATCACCTTCGACGCCAAGATCGAGCACCTGATGATGAAGGCGCAGGGCATCGTCTCGATGGGCGGCTACAACACCTTCTGCGAGATCCTGTCGCTCGACAAGCGCGCGCTCATCGTGCCGCGCACCACGCCCCGGCGCGAACAGTCGATCCGGGCCGAGCAGGCGGCGCGCATCGGCCTCGTCAGCATGCTCGACGGCGACAATCTCAATCCCGGCGCCAAGCGCGATGCCATGGTGATGGCGCGGGCGATCCGCCATCTGCCCGAGCAGCCGCTGCCCTCCAAGGCCTTCCTGCCGCATCTCCTGGAGGGGCTCGACCGCATCGAGAAGCTGACGACGCCGTGGTTCGACGCCAGAACGAACGCCGTCCAGCTGGATCGCGTCGCTTCCAAATGAGCGGCGTGCGCTGAACCCTTCCATGCCGCCTCTCCGTTCCCCCATTGCCGTCGTCGTCAAGGGTTATCCGCGACTGTCCGAGACCTTCATCGCCCAGGAGATCCTGGCGCTGGAGAAGGCGGGCTTCACGATCGAGATCTGGTCGCTGCGCCATCCTACCGACGGAGCGGTGCACATGCTGAACAAGCAGATCAAGGCCAGGCCCGTCTACCTGCCCGAATATCTCTACCAGGCGCCCTGGCGGGTCCTGGCCGGCGCGCTCGCCGCCCTCGCCAGGCCTCGTCTCTTCCGGCTGCTGGGTCTGTTCCTGCGCGATCTCCGCCGCGATTTCAGCGCCAATCGCGGTCGCCGCCTCGGCCAGGCTCTGGTGATGGCGCGCGAGCTCGATCCGGCCATACGGCATATCCACGTGCATTATCTGCACACGCCCGCCTCGGTGGTGCGCTATGCGGCGCTGCTGACCAGGCGGACCTTCAGCTTCTCGGCCCATGCCAAGGATATCTGGACGACCACGGACTGGGAAAAGCGCGAGAAGATCGCCGACAGCGCGTGGGGCGTCACCTGTACGCGCGCCGGCGTCGAGACCCTCCAGAAGCTGGCGCCGCCGTCGGATCCCGATCGGGTCAGCCTCGTCTATCACGGCCTCGACCTTGCCCGCTTTCCCGAGCCGCCGCGAGAGCGGCCGGCCCGCGACGGCCGCGACGGCGATGATCCCGTGCAACTTGTCACTGTCGGGCGGGCGGTGGCGAAGAAGGGCTTCGACGATCTGCTCGACGCCCTGGCGGAGCTGCCCGCCGGCCTCCATTGGCGCCTCAGCCATATCGGCACGGGTGAACTGCGCGCCGCCCTGAAGGCACAGGCCGAGCGCCTGGGGCTTGCCGACCGCATCACCTGGCGCGGGGCGCTGGCACAGGACGACGTCGTCGCGGCCCTGCGCGCCGCCGACATCTTCGTGCTGCCTTGCAAGGAGGGCGAAGCCGGGGATCGCGACGGCCTGCCCAATGTCATCATGGAGGCGGCGACGCAGGCTTTGCCCATCGCCTCCACGCGCTTTGCCGGCGTGCCGGAATTCGTGCGCGAGGGCGAGGAGGGCCTGCTAGTGCCCCCACAGGATCCGGCCGCGCTGTCGCAGGCTCTGGCGACCCTGATCGGGGATCCTGCCTTGCGCCGGAAACTCGGCGAGGCCGCGCGGCGGCGCGTGAGCGAGGCCTTTTCCTTCGAGGCAGGCATTGCCGTGCTTGCCGACCGGCTCGACGCCGTGTTGGCGGGGAAGGGAGCATGAGCCGTCTCGATAGCTTCATCCGGCGGGTGACGGCGCAGCGCGACGTACTCGACCATGTCTGCACGCTGCTGGCCGCCCTGCCGGGCCCGGTGATCGAGCTCGGCCTCGGCAACGGCCGCACCTTCCACCATCTGCGAGAGAAACTCCCCGGCCGTCGGATCATCGCCTTCGATCGCAAGCTCGGCGCCCATGAGAGCTCGGTCCCGCCGGGGGAGGATCTGGTCCTCGGCGAAATCAACGAGACGGCCGCCCGTTTCGCCGGCATCGGTGCCGCACTGGTGCATGCCGACATCGAGACCAACTACCCCGACATCGATGCCGAGACCGCCCGCTGGTTGCCGCCACTCGCCGCCAGCCTCCTGCGGGAGGGCGGCATCGTCGCCAGCGGGCTGGCGTTGAGCCACCCGGAATTGGCGGTTCTCGAGCTGCCCGCGGGGGTGCCGCATGAGCGGTATTTTCTGTATCTGCGAAAGTGATAGTGGGGTTTCTTTGCCAAAATATCGATGTCGCGTCCGTCTCGCGGGATCGGCAACGTTGCGTAGCCCCTCACCTTTATCCTCTCCCCGTAAACGGGGCGAGGGGACTTCGAAGGCGTGCTTTAGTCTGTGAAGTCGAGCCTCGCCCAGCCGGTTGGGCGAGATGATACGATGATGAATAGATCACGACGATTGTGTCCCCTCGCCCCGTTTACGGGGAGAGGATAGAGGTGAGGGGCGTCGCAAGCGCATAAGGATACCCGCCGGGTCGACTATGTCCGCATCCATCACATCTGCGTCATGCAATTTGCAGGCGTGCCATGGCAAAGCTACCATTGTGAACTGAAGGTTCGGTCCTTGCGTATAGGGTGAACCAGGTTCCAAGCGGACGGCTCTTCCATGCTTCTCCCACCCTTCGTGCGTCGACTGCGTCTTCTCGGCGGCCTGGTGCTCCTGGTTTTCGTCCTGGGCCACCTGATCAATCTCGCCCTTGCCCTTGATTCGATCGAGGCGATGAACCAGGCCCGCGCCGTCCTGCTGGCGCCCTGGCGCACGCTGCCGGGCATGGTGCTGCTGTCGGCATCGATGGTGATCCACGCCGTTCTCGGCCTGGTCACCATCGCCTCGCGCCGCAGCTTCGCGCTCTCGCGCACCGACTGGGTGCAATTGCTGCTCGGTGTTGTAACGGTGCCGCTCCTCATCAACCATCTTGCCCTGGTGGGGGTATTCAAGACCCTCAACAGCCAGTTCGAGCCCGATTACGGCCTGCTCTTTGCGATCTTCTGGAAATACATACCCAGCAACGCCCTGCTGCAGGTGCTGGGGGTGGTGGCCGTATGGGTGCATGGCGCCATCGGCATCTATAGCTGGCTGGTGCTGCGGCCGGTGTGGCGGCGCATCGGGCCGCTGGTGACGCCTGTGTTCTTCCTGGTGCCGATCGCCGCGCTGCTCGGTTTTGCGCAGGGTGGCAAGGATGTGATGGTCCGCCTCGCCGGCAACGGCGAATGGCAGGCGAAGATCGCCGACAACATGGCGCTCATCACCGCCTCGAAGGCGCAGATCGAGAGCATCAGGAACTGGATGCTGCTGGGCTATGCGGTCCTGGCCCTGCTCGCCTTCGCGAGTTTCATCATCAGAGCCCTGCACACCAGGGCCCAGCCTGTGCCGGTGCTCTATGACGGCGGCGTGTCGGTTTCCGGCAAGCGGGGGCTCTCGGTGCTGGAAGTCAGCCTGCTCAACCATGTGCCGCATGCCCATGTCTGTTCGGGCCGGGCGCGCTGCGGCACCTGCCTGATCGAGGTCGACAGCGGTGCCCAGGGGCTGACGCCGATCAAGGGCGACGAGGCCGCCACGCTCCATCGAATCCATGCAGGCCCTGGGCAGCGCCTCGCCTGCCAGGCGCGCCTCACCGGCGGACCGGTCGAGGTCACGCGGCTGCGCCCGGCCTATGCCGACGCCTCCGCTTCACGCAATCCGGAGGAATGGAAGCCGGTCCTGTCGCCTGTTGCCACCGCCGAAGGTGCGCCATGAGAAAGCCTGCCGAGATCTTCGCCGCCGCCGTGGTCCTGCTTGCCGGCCTGACGCAGGCCGCGCTCGCCCAATCCACCGGCGCTCAGGCCGCATCGGCCTCGGAAACCGCGGAGGCGCAGGTCTCCGGCCTGATCGGCGGCATCCTGGTGGCGGCCAAGCACCGGCTGTCGGGCCTGGCCGCCGATATCGTCGAGGCGCCTGGCGAGCTCATGCGCCTGATGAGCGATGCCTCCACCGCCATGCCCACCGGCAATGGCATTCTCACCATCACCTATGGCCTCATCCTGGTGATCGTCGGGGCTGGCGCGGAGTGGCTCTACTGGACCTACGCCTCTCCCGTGGTGCGCGCGGTGGAATCGGCGCCCGTGGCCAACCCCCGCCAGGGGTTCCGCCTGGCGATGCGGCGTTTCGGCATGCGCTTCTTCGGCCTCGCTCTTTTCGTCGTCGGCATCGTCGGCGCCGCTGCCTATTTCAACTGGCCGTCGGGCTTCGACGGTTTCGTCATCGCCTCCATCCTGCTGACGATGATCGTGCGCTTCGCCTGGCTGTGCGCCAACACCATCGCCTCGCCCGGCAATCCGCAACTGCGCCTGGCGGCGATCGAACCTGGCCATGCCGGCCGTTTCGTTGCCGCCACGGTCGGCATGGTCTTCCTGATCGCGCTCTCCTATTTCCTTTTCGACCTCCTGGAACGCAGCGCCGGCGCGCCGCACGCCGCTTCCGCCCTTCGCGTCCTTGCCACCACCCTGCTCGCCCTGATCGTGCTGGCGGCCGTGCTCTCCGGCCACCGCCAGGGCAACGCCCGAGCCAAGGCCAGCGGACGCACGCCGCCACGCTTTCCCTACGCCTTCCTGGCGACGGCCCTGGTCCTCGGTATTTACGGCGTCTGGCTGGCGGCAGGCGCCAGGGCCGCCTCGCTTTTCGCCATCACGGCCATCGTGGCGGCGATCCAGACGCAGTTGCGCAACTGGGTGTTCTTCTTCTGGCCGGAGGAGGTGCTGCCCGTCGAGGGCACGTCGGGCGCCGGGCTCCTGCCCAACATCGTGCTTTCGTTGTCGCGCTACGCGGTGGTGATCCTCGGCATCGCCGCGGCGGTCCTCGCGCTGGGGGCGCCGCTGACCGACATGGCGATGAACAACGACAATCCCCTGATGCGCTTCGTGCTGCATCTGCTCGGCGTCGCGGGCCTGGCGCTCGTCACCAATATCGGATGGATCGCCGTGCGCGAACTGATCGACCGTCGCCTGCGCGCCATCGGCCCGTTCGATCCGCATGGCGAGGCCGGCCCCAATGCCCGCCTGCTCACGCTGCTGCCGCTGATGCGCATGACCAGCGCCATCGTCTTCCTGGTGCTGCTGGTGCTCTCGGCGCTGTGGACGCTCGGCATCGAGATCACGCCGCTCCTGGCCGGCGCCGGCGTCTTCGGCCTGGCGCTGGGTTTCGGTGCCCAGGCGCTGGTGCGCGACGTCATCGCCGGCATCTTCTACCTGGTCGAGGACGTCTTCCGCATCGGCGAATATATCGAGAGCGGCACCACCACCAAGGGCACGGTGGAGCGCATCACCCTGCGCACGGTGGCGCTGCGTCACCATAACGGGCCGCTGCATTTCGTGCCTTATGGCTCGCTCGGCACGGTGCGCAACAATTCGCGCGACTGGGTGATCGAGAAGTTCAACCTGCCGCTGCCGGTCAATGTCGACTCTGAGCAGATCCGCAAGGTCATCAAGAAGGTGGGCGAGGCGATGAAGGCCGACCCCGACGTCGGGCCCCTGATGCGCGAGCCGCTCAAGGCCAAGCTCTATCGCATCGACCCCGGCGTGAAGATCTTTCGCTGCAAGTTCCAGACCGCTCCGGGCAAGCAGTTCGACGTGCGCGCCCAGGCCTTCAGGCGTATCGAGGCTGCGCTGAAGGAGGCCGGCATCCCCTTCGCCGACGGCACGCAGACCGTGCTGATCCCGGGCAGCGGCAGTCAGCCTGCCGTCGCGGCGTGAGGAGGCGAGAGGAACAGGTGATGAGCGCCTTTGGTGAAGAGCTCGTTCGGTCGCTCGGCGAAGTGCTGGCGCATGTGAGAGGCGAGAGATCGGTTATCATTCATGCGCCCCTTGCGTCCGGCGAAATCTGCAAGCGGTCCCAGGAACGTCACCCGCTGCGACGCCTTAATTGCCGTCCTTGCGCGTTATGCGGTAGACACCGGCAGGCGGGATATTCCACAGCGCGCCGCCGATCCGCACCGCTTTCAGGCCGAGACGGTCGAGCGTCGCGCGCGGCACCGGGCAGCGCGGGCCGTAGGTGAACTGGTAGAGCGCGCCGCCCGGCCGCATATAGTGGAACACGCCGGCCACGATATCCTCGGCCTGCTGGGGTGGCATGATCAGGAGCGGCAGGCCGCTCACAGCGGCGCCTACCGGCCGGCCCTCGAAGATCGCCTCCTTCGCCAGATGCGCGGCGTCCATCGAGAGGACGCGGGCCTGCGGATAGCGCGCCTCCAATATGCGGGCGAAGTCCGGGCCGAACTCGATCAGGGTAAGATCGCCCTCCTCGACGCCGCGCGCCAGCAAGGCACGGGTGAAGACACCGGTGCCGGGACCGAGCTCCAGCACGGGCCCCATGTCCGGCGTGACCTCGCGGGTGATCACGCGAGCGAGGGCGTCGCTGGAGGGAGCTACGGCCGCGACTCGCCTGGGGTTCGAGACCCAGGCACGGAAGAAGCGCCTGAAATCGGCACGGGACGTGCCCGGGTTGCTCAGACGAAGCTCGCTTGAGGGGTCGGCCATATCACACCTGTGAGTTTTTCCGAGAGGGACCATAGACGGGCGGCCAGGGCCTTGTCCTGTGCTTCCTGGCCTATTCTGGCCTCGCTGACCGGCCGTTTCAACTCGAACCTGGCCTGCGGGCGGTAGTAACCGCCCGGCGCCCCTTCCGGAACGGCATATCCCGGATCGACCAGGCGCTCACGGATGCAGGCTATCCAGCAGCGCCGTGGCATTGCTGCCCTCGAAATCGGTCGAGGCGCTGACCTCGGCCCATTCGGACGCCGCCTTTTGCCGCACCGCTTCCGCCTGGCCCAAGACGTAGAGCGCATCGGAGCCGAGCACGAGATGGTTCGGCAGGCTCTCGCGTCCAGGCAGGCTCACCACCAGCCTGGCGATTTTGTCGGGATCGCCGACCTCATTACCCGCATATGCTTGCATCAGCTGCAAGATGCCGCCGACGCTCGGCTGGTAGTCAGGCAGGAGGTCCGGCACATTGCCATGGGCGGTGTGGCCCCAATCCGTGCGCATGCCGCCTGGCTCCAGCGCGATCACTTTGACGCCGAAGGGCGCCGCTTCCAGCGCCAGCACCTCGGTGAAGCCACCGACGGCCCATTTCGCCGCCTGATAGGCGCTGAGGCCCGGCGTGGCGAGGCGACCGCCCACCGAGGAGACGTTGATGATGGTGCCGGAACGCTGCTTGCGCATCATCGGCAGGGCGGCGCGCGTGAGGTTCACCACGCCATAGAGGTTGGTGTCGATCTGCGCCTTGAAATCCTCGGCGCTCGCCTGCTCGAAGGGTGCGATATGGCCAAAGCCGGCATTGTTGACGAGCACGTCGAGGCGGCCAAAGGCAGTGATGGCAACCTGGACGGCCTTGCCGGAGGCCTCGGCATCGGTGACATCGAGTGCAAAGGTGAGCAGGCTGTCGCCATGTTCGGCCTTGAGGTCAGCGAGACGGCCGGGATCGCGCGCCGTCGCCACCACCTTGTTGCCGGCGGCCAGCGCCGCTTCGACGATCGAACGCCCGAGGCCACGGGCCGCACCTGTAATCAGCCAGACTTGCGACATTGCTTGCATCCTTCTGTTAAGAGAGTGTGTAGTCACTCATTAAAGGCGTAAATGAGGTCACGCCTCGGGGTCATGTGGACAGGCCGCTCCACAGCATGTGGAAGCCGGCCTGTTTGTATCGTTCGCCGCGCTCGGGGTCGCGGGCGACGGACTCGACGGTTGCCTCGGCCAGGGATTCGAACAGCGCCCCGACAAAGGTGAGCGGCTGGCCCTGGAGGGGGCCGGCCGCGATGGCTTGCTCGAGCGTTTCGCTCACCTCCCGAAAAGCAGCCATGCCGGCCTGCCGGCTTGCTGGGGTAATGCGTTCGGAAACGCCGAGCTGACGCATGGCCTTGCGCTTGTCCGGATATTTCGCGCCCCAGTCGATCCAACGGCTCCAGATATGCCAACCCCGCTGCCGCATGTCGGCGAGGGCGGGAAAACCCTCATTGAGGGCCTTGGCGAGATCGGTCTTGAGCGTCAGATAGACCTCGTTGAGCAGATCGTCCTTGGTGGCGAAATATTTGAACAGCGTGCCCTCGGCGATATCCGCGCCCTGCGCGATCTTTGCGGTCGGCGCACCGGTGCCCAGCGCCGCAACCAGCTTGGTCGCAGACACCAGGATCGCTTCACGCTTCGCTTCGCTGAGAGGACGGGCCATGGGTTTAGGTATTGAGTGAGTGCATGCTCATTTAATTAGAGGTGACAAGGACGCCTGTCAAGTCACACATACGTTGCCTGGTGCAGATGCAACGCCCATCTTCTATTCGGCGGGAACAAGATCGAATTGGATGCGCCGACCGACCGCTGCCGCATAGTGTATCACCATGTCGAGGCTGGGCATGTGGTGTGCATTCTCGAGACGGGCGATAACGAACTGCGTCATGCCCATGCGCACGGCGAGCTGCTGTTGAGTAAGCCCCGCATTGTGCCGAGCATCGACCATCGCGCCGACAAGCGCGTAAACCGGGTCGAGACGATCGTACTCAGCCCGGATGGAAGGCTTCTCAAGAAGACGCTTCTTAAGTGTGGCGAGACTGGTCATCCTCGAATCTTCCTTGCCTCATGCTCGACCAATTCAGCGCTGATTCATGCCTTCACCACCTTCGCCATATCCGCCCGCGCCTTGGCGCAGGCGTTGCGGGTGTCAAGGGTAAGTTTTGCCTCCTTCACCACCCTTGCATAGTCGATGCCGTCATGGTCCGTTGCAACGAGCACGGCGTCATAGCCGGCTAAATTCTCGGAAGTCAACGCCACCGAGCGGCGGCCGGCGAGGGCGGCGTGCTCCCGGGTGCGCGGGATCTCGGCGACATAGGGGTCGTGGAAATCGGTGGCGGCGCCGCGCTCCTCCAGGATCTCGATCAGCTTGAAGGAGGCGCTTTCGCGGGTGTCGTCGACATTCTTCTTGTAGGCGATGCCGAGGACGAGGATGCGGGCACCATTGAGCCCGCGTCGGAAGCGCCGGTCGAGCGCTTCGGCGAGACGGTCGACGACATGGCGCGGCATCGCCGTGTTGATCTGGCCGGCGAGCTCGATGAAGCGGGTGGTGACGTCGAACTCCCGCGCCTTCCAGGTGAGATAGAACGGGTCGATCGGGATGCAGTGGCCGCCGAGCCCGGGCCCCGGATAGAAGGGCATGTAGCCGAAGGGCTTGGTCTTGGCGGCGTCGATGATCTCCCAGACATCGATGCCCATGGCGTCATAGATGACCTTGAGCTCATTCACGAGGGCGATGTTCACCGAACGAAAGATGTTCTCGGTGAGCTTCACCGCCTCGGCCGCGGTGGGCGAGGAGACCGGCACGGTCTGGCTGACGAAGGCGTCATAGAGCCTGGCGGCGAGGCCCAGCGCATCGGGGCCGTCGCCGCCGACCACCTTGGGGATGTTCTGCGTGCCATAGACGGGATTGCCGGGATCCTCGCGCTCCGGCGAGAAGGCGAGGAAGAAATCCTTGCCGGAGGCGAGGCCGCCCTGTTCCAGCAAAGGCTTCATCAGTTCCTCGGTGGTGCCGGGCCAGGTGCTGGATTCGAGGATGACGAGCTGGCCGCGCCGGAGCGTCGCGGCAACCGAGGCCGTCGACTTCAGCACGAAGGACATGTCCGGCTCGCGCTGGCGCGTCAGCGGCGTTGGCACGCAGATCAGGATGGCATCGGGCTCTCCCAGCCTTGCAAAATCGGCGGTGGCCTCGAACAGCCTTTTGCCGATTGCCTCAACGATGGGCTCGTTCGGGATATGCCTGATCAGCCCGTCGCCCCGGTTGAGGGCCTCGACGCGACGCGTGTCGATATCGAAGCCGAGCACGCGAAAATTCGCGCGGCCGATGGCGATGGCAAGCGGCAGGCCGACATAGCCGAGGCCAATGATGCCGATCACGGCCTGGCGGTTGTCGATACGGGCGAGGAGCTCGGAAGCGAGGGGGGAGGTCATGCTCTGCATATCAGGCAGCGACGGGGAGAAGGCAAGCCTGGGAGCGCGGACTTCCAGTCCGCTCTTGGGAACGACGTGCTTTGTTCGGTGAGCGTGGTGGTTCCATGCCGGTCTGAAGACCGGCACACCGATAACGACAGGCGCGGCGCAAACCGGTGTGCCGGTCTTCAGACCGGCATGGAGCCACCGCGCTCAATTCAGAAGGCGCGGTTCCAAGAGCGGACAGGAAGTCCGCGCTCCCAGCATCAGTGATACGGGTCCGCCGCGTCCCTCAGCCCATCGCCGAAGAAGTTGAAGGCCAGCACCACCAGCATCACCGGGATCATCGGGATCAGCAGCCAGGGGTAGAGGCTGATCGAGCCGAGATTCTGGGCCGAGTTCAGGAGCACGCCCCAGCTTGTCACCGGCGGACGCAGGCCGAGGCCGAGATAGGAGAGGGCTGTTTCGCCCAGGATCATCGCCGGGATCGAGAGCGTGGCGCTGGCGATCAGGTGGCTCATGAAGTTGGGCAGCAGGTGCCGCCCGATGATGCGCCGGCGCGAGGCGCCCATCAGCTCGGCCGCATGCACGAAATCCTCGTTGCGCAGCGATTTCAGCTTGGAGCGCACGGCGATGGCAAGGCCCGGCCAGTCGAGCAGGCCGAGAATGACGGTGATGCCGAGGAAGACGATCACCGGGCTCCAGTTGGGTGGCATGGCGGCGGAGAGCGCCAGCCAGAGCGGCAGCTCGGGCAAAGAGCGCAGCACCTCGATGAGGCGCATGATGGCGCTGTCGAGGATGCCGCCGACATAGCCCGCCAGGCCACCGAGCGTCAGGCCGATGGAGAAGGAGACGGCGATGCCGAGGAGGCCGACGGTGAGCGAGATGCGGGCGCCATAGATGATGCGCGAGAGCATGTCTCGCCCGAGCTTGTCGGTGCCGAGCAGGAAGGCGGGGCCGCCCTCGGGCGGGCAGAACAGGTGAAAATCGCTATAGAATAGGCCCCAGAGCTTATAGCGCTCGCCCTGGCAGAAGAAGCGCAGGGGCTGCGGCTTTGTCCTGTCGGTCTCGTAGAGGCCTGGGAAGAGCGGATCGTCGATATCCCGGTTCGAAAAATTCAGGGGATAGACGAAGGGTCCGATGAACTTGCCATCGTGAAAGAAGTGCACTTCCTGGGGTGGTGAATAGAGATAGTCGCTGTTGCGCTGTCCCAGCGAGTAGGGCGCGATCACCTCGACGAAAGGCAGGCTGAGATAGGTGAGAGCCAGGAAAATGCCGGCGGCCAGCGCCATACGGTTCTGCTTGAACTTCCACCAGATCAGCTTGAAGGAGGAGGCGCTGTAGAAGCGCTCCTCTGCCTTGGTCATCGGCTTGGCGACATGCGGGTCGAACGGCGCCGGGTTGACGTAGTGGGGCGTACTGGTCTCGCTCATCTCAGCCCTTATTTACCGCCGCCGAGGCGGATGCGCGGATCGAGCACGGCGAGCGCGAGATCGGCGATGAACATGCCTGTCACGGTGAGGAAGGCGACGAAGAGGAGGATGAAGCCGGCCAGATACTGGTCCTGCGACTTCAGCGCCTGCACCAGATAGGGGCCGATGGTCGGCAGACTCAGCACTATGGAGACGATGGCCGAACCCGAGACGATACTCGGCAGGAGATTGCCGATATCCGCGACGAACGGGTTCATGGCGATGCGGAAGGGGTACTTCAGCAGCGCCTTGCCAGGCGGCAGGCCCTTGGCCTTGGCCGTGACCGTATATTGCTTGGAGAGCTCGTCGAGCAGGTTGGCGCGCAAGCGCCGGATCATGCCGGCCGTGCTGGCCAGACCGATCACCACCACCGGCACCACGAGATGGCTGAGCAAGGAGCCGAGCTTGTTCAGGGACCACGCTTCATTGGCATATTTCGGATCATAGAGACCACCGATGGAAATGCCGAACCAGCGATTGAGGTAATAGAGCAATGCGAGAGCCAGCAGGAAGCTGGGCGTCGCCAGTCCGATATAGCCGAGAAAGGTGACCGTATGCGCCCCGACCGAATTCTTGTGCGTCGCCGAATAGATGGCGATCGGGATCGAGACGAGATGGATGAAAATGATCACCAGCAAATTGACCACGATGGTCAGGCCGATCGCCGACCCGACCACGGTGCAAACCGGTTGGCCATATTCGAAGGACCGGCCGCAATTTCCCTGCAGCAGGCCGCTATAGCCGTCATGGCCGGGAAGAATGCCGATCCAGGCGCCATACTGATAGAGCACGGGCTTGTCGAGGCCGTATTGCACGCGCATCTGCTCGGCCTTGGCGATGCTGGCCGTCTCGCCCTGAGCCCGCAATTCGTCGATCTGGTTGGTGATGTAATCGCCAGGAGGCAGCTTGATCACAATGAAGATCAACAGCGAAATGAAGATGAGCGTCACCGCCATGGTCAACACCCGGCGCAGCACATAGCGAATCATGGCGCCGTGTCGGCCTGCGCCGTCTTCTGCTCATAGTAGAATTCATCGACGCGATAGGCGCCGAGATTGGCCGTGGGCTCCCAGGAGAAGATCGCTTTCTTCGGGATGTTCTGGATGGTCTTGGTCACCACGATCGGCTGCAGGGCGCCCTGGACGGTGCCGATCACGAATTGCTGGTCTGCATGGATGCGCAGCAGATCGCGCCAGGCATTCGTCCTCTCGTCCAGGGTGGTGGCGTTCATCCATTGGCTGTAGAGATCGAGCAATTGCTGCGCCTCCGGCATGTCGACCTTCTCGCCGGCCTTGCCCGCTGTCTCGGCATATTGACCCCATTTCGGCCAGGCCATTTTCTCCTGCTTCAGAGGCGCCAGTTCGGTTGGCGGCATCACAGCGGTGGCGTAGGCATTGTCGAGGCCCTGGCTCGCCACCATCACTGTTTGTCCCGCATAGGCGCGCTTGTTGAGGGCGCCGCTATCCTCGGCCTTGATCACCATCTTGATGCCGACATCGGCCCAGAACTCGCTGGTGATCTCCAGGGCATCGATGATGTCGCTCGCCTCGCTGGACACCTCCACGATCAACTCGGCGAGACGCCCGTCCGGCAGGAGCCGTGTGCCCGACCCCTCCCGCTTGTCGAGGCCGGCCTCGTCGAGA
Source organism: Labrys miyagiensis (assembly GCF_030160835.1). Lineage (GTDB taxonomy): Bacteria > Pseudomonadota > Alphaproteobacteria > Rhizobiales > Labraceae > Labrys > Labrys miyagiensis. The sequence continues at coordinate 437,255 of NZ_BSPC01000005.1, forward strand.
AGCTGGCTGGCGAGCTTGGGGTCGAAGGTCGCCCAGGCCTTGCGGTCTTCCTCGGAATGCAGGGCGCTTTCCGGCATCATGGTGTTGTTGCCCTCGATGCCCCGGCGGAAATAGAGCGTGTTGTTGAGAACGTGGCGGTCGATGCTGAGCGACAGGGCACGGCGGAAGCGCACGTCGCGGTTGAGGGCTCGCCAGACCGGATCGTTGCAGGTGAGGTTGGGATAGAGCGCGAAGGCCGACCCCCTGGCGATCTGCCAGGCCAGCGTGTGGTACTTGTGCCAGGCCTCGCCGCCCTTCAGCATGGGGATGTCGCCGGTGTTGAGACCGCGATAAAGCAGGTCCACCTCGCCGGCATTGGCCTTGGCGGCGAACAGGCCGGTAGCGGCGACATTGGCCACGATGCGGTCGATATAGGGCAGTTGCTGGCCCTGCGGATCGACGCGGTGGAAATAGGGGTTGCGCTCGAAGATGAATTGCTGGGAGGGCGCCTTGGTCCTGATCCACCAGGGGTCGAGCGTGGGCATGTCGGGATTACTGGCGCCATAGGGGTCGTCGAGCTGATTGTAGAGTGCCGCCCAGGAATTCATCTCGAGACTCTTGGCCATGCCGGTGAGCTTGGCCATGTCGCCATATTTCTTGTGGAACTGCTTCATGTAATGGACAGGCGTATAGATCCACTCCGGACGCGGGCCGGCGAGCGAGGGCAGGAAGCGCGGATTGGGATGCGACCAGCTGTAGCGGACATGAGTGGCGTCGAGGATCTCCACCTTGGGTGGTTCGCCATCGACCACCATGAAGGCGGGCGGGCCGGCAGGCGTGAGCTCGGCGTCGAGCGCCACCTCCTCCCAATAGAAGCGGAAATCATCGGTGGTGAAGGGCGCCCCGTCGGACCAGCGATGGCCTTCGCGCAGCACGAAAGTGAAGGAGCGGTCACCCTCGTTGACGACATCGACCAGGATGTCGGGCTTGAGGTTGAGAGTCTCATCATAGCCGACGAGGCGGGTATAGCCCATCACGGTGAGGTAGCGCAGGTCCTTCGGCTTGGCGACAAGGGTGCGCATGTCCCCGCCATACTGGCCGATCGTGCGCTTGCGCACGAGCATGTCGGCGACCAAAGGCTGCTTCGGCAGGCGGTCTGCCTGAGGCGGCAGCTTGCCCGCGGCGACCAGCGGGCCGAGCAGGGTGGATTCGACCGCGAGCGCCGGGGTGGCGAACAGGCCCGCGGCGGCCATGAGGAGGGTGCGGCGGGAGATCATGCCGCCACTCCCGTCGGCACACCGGCGTTGACGGCGCTGATGCGCACGAAATGCCGGGGCTCGACTTCCACCATCAGCGGCGGCGGCTCGCCTGGTGCGATGGTGAAAGGCGCCGGCCAGCGTTCGGGATGGGAGGAAGCGCTCGCCTTCAGCGCGGTGAAATCGAGCGGATGATCGAGGTCGACATCCGGGATCGCATGCAGCAATGCCTTGGTATAGGGGTGCTTGGGCGAACGGAACAGCACCTCGCGCGGGGCCTGCTCGACGATATGGCCGCGGCACATCACGGCGATGTCGCGCGCCATGTACTCGATCACCGCGAGGTTGTGCGAGACGAAGAGGTAGGAGACACCCAGGGCCTTCTGCAGGTCCTTCAGGAGATTGAGGATCTGGGCCTGCACGGAGACGTCCAGCGCCGAGGTCGGTTCGTCGCACAGGATCACCGAGGGCTCCAGGGCGAGCGCCCGGGCAAGGCCGATGCGCTGGCGTTGGCCGCCTGAGAAGGAGTGCGGGTAGCGCCGCATATAGGCGGGCTCCAGCCCCACCAGTTCGAGGAGGGACTTCACCCGTTCGTGCCGTTCCTCACGCGTGCCGATATCGTGGATCAGTAGCGGTTCCGACAGGATGTCGTAGACCGTCATGCGTGGGTTGAGGCTGGAGAAGGGATCCTGGAAGACGAACTGCACTGAGCGGCGATAGGCCTTCAGTTCCTCGTCCTTGAGCTCGAAGACGTCGCGCGGGCCCGTACCGTCATCGAACCAGATCCGTCCCTCGTCCGGCTTGCTGCCCGGCGCCCGCATGATCATGCGCGACAGCGTGGTCTTGCCCGAGCCGGATTCGCCCACCAGCCCGACCGTGGCGCCACGGTCGAGGGAAAGGGAGACATTGTTGAGGGCCTGGATCTTCTCGACCCGGCCCGACCACATGCCGGAGCGGAGGGTGAAGCTCTTGGAGACGTTGTCGATCTTCAGGACAGGCGCAGGAGCGGCCGCCGGAGCCGGCGTCTCGCACTTCCAGGAACCGGGGATCGACACGGCGATCTCGCGCACGGGCTTCAGCCGTTCGCCCGGCTTCATGTTGAAATGGGGCACGGCGCGGATCAGCGCCTTAAGATAGGCGTGGTGCGGATCCTCGAAGATGGTCTCGCGCCCGCCGAGTTCCATCACCTCGCCGCGATACATCACCACGACATCGTCGGCCATGTTGGCAACCACGCCGAGATCATGGGTGATGAACATCACCGCCATGCGCTTCTGGGCCTGGACGTCCCTGATCAGGCTGAGGATCTGCGCCTGGGTGGTGACGTCGAGCGCCGTGGTAGGCTCGTCCGCGATCAACAGCGCCGGGTGGCAGATCATCGCCATGGCGATCATGGCGCGCTGGCGCATGCCGCCGGAGAGTTCGAACGGATAGGTGCGCAGCATGCGCTCGGGATTGCGGAACTCGACGCGCTGGAAGAGCAGCATCGCCTTCTCTTCGGCCTCGCGGCGCGAGCAGCCCGTATGCACGACCAGCGCCTCGCTCACCTGGTCGCCGATGGTGTGCACCGGCGAAAGCGAGGTCATCGGCTCCTGGAAGATCATGGCGATGCGGCCGCCGCGGATGGCGCGCATCTGCGGGCCGTTGGGATCGAGCTTGACGAGATCGGTGGTGATGCCGGTCTTGGGATCGCGGAACAGGCAGCTGCCACTGGTGACGCGGGCCTTCTTGGAGAGCAGGCCCATGATCGCCTGCGCGGTTACGGACTTGCCGGAGCCGGACTCGCCGACAACCGCCAAGGTCTGGCCCTCGAACACGTCGAAGCAGACTCGTCTGACCGCGTGGACGACGCCCGCGTCTGCCTGGAAGTCAACGCTGAGGTCGCGCACGCTCAGCAACGGCTCACTGCTCATTCCCGCTCCGCAACCTGTCCCCTCTGCCCGTTTTCCGGGGCTGTGAGGACGTCAGCCTATTCGCACAATGAAATCGGCGCCACACCTATCTAACGCAGGTATCCTCTTTTCGTTGCAGCTTTTTATACAAACAACTCAGCGGCCCGCATGAAGCGCAGATTGGCATGCTGCTTGAGTTTTTCAAGAAGTCTGTCGAGGAAAGCCCAGATCCAGGCATCATGCACAAGATGATGGGTGAGTATCCCCAAGGGTTCTCCGGCTTCCAGCACTTGTGTGAACTGCCGCAGCAGCGTGAGCCTGTCGATGAGGCCGCCGTCGTTTTTCCAGTCGATCGGGTCGAAGCGAATATTGGCGACGGCAAGAGCCTCCCACGCTTCGCCGGGGCCGTCGGCGGAGACGGACAAACCTCGAAACCCGCAGGCCGGCAGGATCTTCACAAGCGCGGGATCGATACGGTTCCAGGGCGGCACCAGCACGGGCAGGCAGCGCGGGCCGAACAGGCCTTGCAATCGGGTGAGACCCTGCTGCAGCTCGGCCCTCATTTCGGGAAGGGGACGGTAGCCGAGCTCCTGCTTCTTTCTGCCATCAGGTGCATGGTTGGCATGGCTGTAGCCATGCACGAGCACATCGACGAGCGGCTCCGATGCCAGCCTTTCGGCGAGCCCAGGCGTGGCCCCGGCCGGAATCACGGCGAGGGCGAGGGGCACATCGTGACGGCGGGCGAGGTCGAGCAGGCGGTCGAGCGCCGGCGTGGCGGCGATCGCATCGTCATCGCGCCACCAGAGGCGGATCTCTCCACGGGCCGCCAGAGCTGTCTCCAATTGCGCCCAGGCCGCCGCCTCGGCATCGGCGCGCAAGGCGGCCGCCTCGATGGCTTTCATACTGTTGGCGACACCCTCGATGCCGGGGAAGGCAACGGCCGCTCGCGGCCGGTCGAGCGTGGCGGTCACCTCCGTGGCAAGGCGCTCGGGCGTCAGCTCCGCTTCGCTCACGATGCCGGCGAGACCGAGCGCATGGAAGCGCTCGGCCCTGAGGCGCTGCTCGGCCTCCTTGCCCTGCTCGAAGGGCACCACCACGGCTGGCACGCCGGCGCGGCCGAGGTCGATCATGGTGTTGTAGCCCGCCTGGCTGACCGAAAGGGCCGCACCCGCCAGCAAGGCGGGAAAATCCGGACGGGCGCGTTCCACGGTGACCTTAGGCCCCGCCTTGGTTGCCAGCGCCTCGAAATCGCCCGCCGCGACGCCATGGCCGACCAGGATGCGCCAGGGATGGGGCCGATCCAGCATTTCGGCAGCTCCGATCGCCGCATGATAGAGCGGCAGGCTGGCGGCGCTGCCTCCGCCGGAGACCAGGATGTCGTCCGAGGGGATCGGCGTGATCGGGCCCTGCGCGGTGTCGGCGATATAGCCGGTATAGGTCAGCACCTTTTCCAGCGCCTTGCTCGCAGGCCAGGAGGCGGATAGCGGGGTGACGAGGCTGTCGCCGTGGACCAGCACGCCGTCATAGAACTGTGCCAGGATCTCCTCGGCCTCGGCGGCGCGGCTCGATTTCGCGGGGGGGTTGAGGATGTCTCGGATGGAGGAGAGCACGGCCACTGGCCTCGTCTGTCGGCGCGCGGCTTCCAGCAGCATCAGGAACTCGGCGGCGAGCTGGCGGCGCCCGAAAGGGTAGGTTTCGGTAACGACCACATCCGGGTCGCTGGCCTCCAGCGCAGCGAGGGTCCGGTCGATACGCGCCTGACGTGCCTCGTCGCCGATCGGCGTACCGTCTTCCGCGAGCAGGGTGCGGAAGTGGACGCCGACGCAATGAACCGAAGGCAGCTGTACGAAATCGAAGCCGTCCTTGCCGATGAGCGGCGCCGGGCGACCGCCGCTTACCAGCGTGACGCGATGCCGGTTTGCGGCCAGTCCTCGCGCGAGCGCGCACATACGCGCGAGATGACCGACGCCGAGGAGGTGGGTGACAAGGATGAAGACGCTGGGAGCGCGGACGTCTCGTCCGCTCTTGAACCGATCGCATTGGGGATTGGGCGGTACTGGCATCAAGGGTCCTGTTTGTTCTGCGGCTTTACCTTGAACGTGTCCAGCGCACCATCCTGATGCCGTCTCGTTTCAAGAGCGGACGAGACGTCCGCGCTCCCAGCAAGCGCTTCCCGCAAAAGTCGTGCTGCGCCACCAAGAGAGCGCTCCTCCCGCGCGAACCGCATGGCGCCGGCCGACAGCCTCGCCCGTAACAACCCATCCCGCATCAACCTCTCCAGTGCGGACGCGAAGTCCTGGGCATCGCCGGGCTGGGCCAGGAGGCCTGTCTCGCCGTCGATCACGACGCTGCCGACACCGCCGTAATCGCCCGCAACGGAGGGGCAACCCTGCAGCGCCGCTTCGAGAAAGACCATGCCGAAGGCTTCGTTGACGGCCGGCCAGACCAGCAGGTCGGCCTCGGCATAGAAGCGGGCGAGGGTATTGGGGTCATCGATCCGGCCGTGGAAGCGGATGCGGTCACCGAACGGTGCGAAGGCGACCTCGACCTCGTGGCGGCCGGGGCCGTCGCCCGCGATGTCGAGACGCCACGACGAGGCGGGCAGCAGGGCGAGGGCTTGTGCCAGGATCCCGTAGGAGGCGAGCTTGTCGCCCTCGCGCATCATCGCCACCACCAGCAAGCGCCGCTCGTCCCCGCCTGTGCCGCGCTGGAACAATGGCCATTTCGAGGCGTCGATAAAGGGCGGCAGGTCGACCAGGACCTGGCCGACGGGCCTCCCCCCTTCCAGCATCTCGCGGTCATTCGGGTTGGGGATGAGGATGAGGTCGGCGGCATCGAGCGCCGCTTCGGCCTGCGTATGGCTGGCCGCCCAAGGGCCGACGGCGCGCTTGGGTGCGCGCGAGCCCTCGGCGATGACATAGGGGATGCCGAGCGCCTTGCTGACGTTGGGCCCGATCAGGTCGGGCGCCTTGTAATAGACGTGATAGGTGAACCACAGGTCCGGGCGGCTCTCCGGTTGCGCCTGGTACCGGGCCAGTAGCAGGGCAGACTCGGCCGCCGCCTCGGCCGTGAAATCCCGGCCGCCGCTGGTGTCCAGGGTCCGCAGGGTCGAGGCGATCTCGGCCTCGAAGCCGGCCGCCTGCAGGGCGGCCAGCAGCAGCCGGGCCATCTCGCGGTCACCCGAGGGCACGGGATGGTCGGGCGGCTTCAGCGGGGCATAGAAGGCGATCCGGGGCATGGCTTCGCCACTTGGCACACCCCATGGCGCGGGACAAGGGGTTCTCGGGACTCCGGCTCAGCTGGTAAAGGCTCGGGCCCTCCCCAGCTTCCTGGGGAGGGAGACCCACGCCCTATCCTGCCAGGTTTGGGCCTATCGCGTGAAGCTCACCACATTGCCGGCGTCGACATTGAGGAAATTGCCGGTCGACTTCGCCGAGAGGTCGGAAGCGAAGAAGTAGACCGCTTCGGCGATGTCCTCAGGAAACACCGAGCGCTGCAGCAGCGAGCGCTTGCGGTAGAATTCCTCGAGATCGTCCTCCGCGATCTTGTTGGAGGCGGCGCGCTGCTGGCGCCATTCGCCCTGCCAGATCTTCGAGCCGCGCAGCACCGCGTCCGGATTGACCGAGTTGATGCGGATGCCGAAGGGCGCGCCTTCCAGCGCCATGCAGCGGGCCAGATGCAGCTCGGCCGCCTTGGCGGTGCAATAGGCCGAAGCGCCGGCCGAGGCGGAGACGCCGTTCTTCGAGCCGATGAACACGATCGAGCCGCCATTGCCCTGTGTCTTCATCAGGCGGTAGCCCTCGCGCGCCACCAGGAAATAGCCGGTGGCGAGGATCGATATGTTGTGGTTCCACAGGTCCAGCGTGGTGTCCTCGACCGCGGCAGCGGAGGAGATGCCGGCATTGTTGACCACGATGTCGATGCCGCCGAAGGCACGTGCCGTCTCCTGGAAGGAGGCGATCACCGTGTCCTCCCTGGTGACGTCCATCTTGACGCCGCGCACCACGTCCTTGCCAAAGACCTTGCCGAAATCGGCGACGCGCTGGTCGAGCGAGGCCTGGTCGATATCGGCGAGCACGACATTGGCGCCTTCCTGTATCAGGCGGGCGGCGATGGCGCTACCGATGCCGCCGGCCCCGCCGGTGATCAGGGCGACCCGCCCCGCGAGGCTCTTGGCCCTGGGCATGCGCTGGAGCTTGGCCTCTTCGAGCAGCCAATATTCGATGTTGAAGGCCTCCTGCTCGGGCAGGCCGACATAGGTGTCGGTACCGTCTGCCCCGCGCATCACGTTGATGGCATTGACATAGAATTCGGAGGCGATGCGGGCGGTGGCCTTGTCGGCGGCGAAGGAGATCATGCCGACGCCCGGCACCAGGTAGATCACGGCGTTGGGGTCGCGCATCTTCGGCGAGTCCGGATGCTCGCAGCGCTCATAATAGGCCACATAGTCCTTGCGATAGGCTTCGATCAGCCCGTCCAGCGAGGCGATCGCCGCCTCGACATCGCCGCCGAAGGGAATGATGAGCGGCCGGATCTTGGTGCGCAGGAAGTGGTCGGGGCAGGAGGTGCCGAGGGGAGCGAGCCGGTCGAGCGCCCTGGAATCGACGAATTCAAGCACTTCGGGTGCGTCGGTGAAATGGCCGGATTTGGCCTGCTCCTTGCCGATGCGGCCGCGGATCGCCGGCATCAGCTTCGCCGCGATGGCGGCGCGCTCCTCCGCCGGCAGGGCCTTGACCCTCTCGCCTTCGAAAGCGGGCTTCCTGGCGTTGGCTTCCAGCCAGTTCGCCGCCTTCTGGATGATGCGCAGGGTGAGCTGGTAGCAGGCCTTGGCATCGTCATGCCAGGTAAAGAGGCCGTGGCCGCCGAGCACCACGCCGACGAGGTGCGGGTTCTCGGTGGCGATCTTCGAAAGTCTGAGGCCGAGATCGAAGCCCGGGCGTTGCCAGGGCAGCCAGCCGATCTCGCCGCCGAAGATTTCCTGCGTGAGTTTTTCGGAATTCTTCGAGGCCGCGATGGCGATCACCGCGTCGGGATGGACGTGGTCGACATGGATCTTCGGCACGAAGGCATGCAGGGGCGTGTCGATCGAGGCAGCGCGCGGGTTGAGGTTGAAGGTGCAGTGCGGCAGGTAGCCGACCATCTCGTCCTCATGCTCGAGTCCGCGATAAAGGCCTTTCAGAGCCTCCAGCCTGTCGAGATAGAGGGTGGAGAAGCCATCGAGCTTCATCGAGCCGATATCGCCGCCCGAGCCCTTGACCCAGAGCACGGTGACCTCCTGGCGCGAGAGGGGATCCGCCGCCTTGACCTTGGCCGAGGTGTTGCCGCCGCCGAAATTGGTGATGCGCAGGTCCGAGCCGAGCAGGTTCGAGCGGTAGAGCAGCTTGCCAGGTTCGTCGAGCTTGGCGGCGACCGCGTCGTCCCAGAGATCAACCAGCTTTCCAGAGGCCATGGGTCGTTTCCTTCGGTGGGTGGACGGGACAGGGTGTGCCGGTCTTCAGACCGGCATCTTGAATGCCAGCGCCGGTCTGAAGACCGGCATACCGATTATGCTGTCCGCGATGAAGATGGGCTGGACGATAGGAAGAGAGTCAGTCATGGTCAATCAACATCGCTCATATGGCCCGCAAAAATCATGGTTGTGGCGCAATATTCGCTCACACAGATGACGAGAATGAGCGATCGAGCAAAGCGATGAGCGAATGGAGGGCATATGCACGAACAGGAACGCTGGCAGACGATTCTGCGCCTGGTGCAAGAGCGCTCCGTCGTCTCGGCGCGGGAGCTTGCCGACATCACCCGCGCCTCGGCCGCCACCCTGCGGCGCGACCTGACGCAACTCGCCGCCCAGGGCCTCGTGCACCGCATCCATGGCGGTGTGCAGACCGTAGGACCGAAGGGCAACGCCAAGCTGGAGAGCGCCAGCTTCACCGTCAGCCGGACGCTCAATGCCGACCGCAAGCGCGCCATTGCACGGCGGGCCGTCGCCCTATGCCGGGACGGCGAATCCATCATCATCAATGGCGGCTCGACCACCTTCCAGATGGTGGAGTTCCTGCGCGCCACCCGCCTGCAGATCCTCACCAATTCCTTTCCGATCGCCGCCGCGCTGATGCAGGAGAGCGACAACCGCATCATCCTGCCGGGCGGCGAGATCTATCGCGACCAGAGCCTTATCCTCTCGCCCTTCGACGAGGATTCGATCCAGCACTACACGGCGTCCAGGATGTTCATGAGCGCCATGTCGATCGGCCCGCTCGGCGTGATCGAGAGCGACCCGCTCATCGCCCGGGCCGAGGCCAAGCTCCTCAACCGCGCGGCCGACCTCATCATCCTGGCCGATTCCTCCAAGTTCGAGCCGCGCGGCTCGATGGCGGTGGCCCCGCTGTCGCGCATCAAGAGGCTGATCACCGATGATGGGGCGCCGAAAGGGGCGCTCGACATGCTGAGGGAGGCGGGGGTGGATGTCGAGGTGGTGGCGATGGGGTAGTCTTTCCGGGTGCACGGGCATCCTGCCCGTTCTTCCTCTTCTTCAACCGCGGTCGTTTCAAGAACGGGCAAGATGCCCGTGCATCCGGGACTCTCTCCTTCGAGGTTGCGCCATGCGGCCACCTCTCTAAGCTGGCGCGAAGCAGCCGTGTCAGGTGGCAGGAATTCGGGGAGAAGGCAGCACGATGGCCGATCAGTTCTTCATTGGTATCGATGTCGGCACGGGTTCGGCGCGTGCCGGCGTGTTCGATATCAAGGGCGTCCTCAGGGGTTCGGCCAGGCAGGGCATCACGATCTGGCATGAATCCGGCGATATCGTCGAGCAATCCTCCGAGAATATCTGGCAGTCGATCTGCGCGGCCGTGAAGGGCGCCCTGGAAGAGGCCGATGTGGCGCCCTCTGCCATCGCCGGCATCGGCTTCGACGCCACCTGCTCCCTGGTGGTGGTGGACAGGCAGGGACGCCCGCTCTCCGTCGGCCCCTCCGGGGACGCCAACCGCAATGTCATCGTCTGGATGGACCATCGTGCGCTCGATCAGACCAAGCGCATCAACGAGACGGACGAAGCGGTGCTGCGCTATGTCGGCGGCGTGATCTCGCCGGAGATGGAGACGCCCAAGCTGCTCTGGCTGAAGGAGCACAAGCCGGAGATCTTCGAGGCAGCCGGCTGGTTCTTCGACCTGCCGGATTATCTGAGCTGGCGCGCCACCGGCAGCCTCGACCGGTCCGTCTGCACCGTCACCTGCAAATGGACCTATCTTGCCCATGAGAAGCGCTGGGATGCCGGCTATTTCCACAAGATCGGGCTCGGTACCCTTGCGGATGAGGGCTTCCGGCGTATCGGCAACAGGATCGTCGATGTCGCCACGCCTCTCGCCACCGGCCTGACGCCGAAGGCCGCCGCCGATCTCGGTCTCCTCGCCGGTATCCCGGTCGGTGCCTCGCTGATCGACGCCCATGCCGGTGGCATCGGCACGGTCGGCGCAGCGGGCAAGGACGGCCAGCCTGCCGATGTCACGGCGCGCATGGCCTATGTCTTCGGCACGTCGGCCTGCACCATGGCCAGCACCCGGGAGCCTGCCTTCGTGCCCGGCGTCTGGGGGCCCTATTTCTCGGCGATGGTGCCCGGGCTGTGGCTGAACGAGGGCGGGCAGTCCGCAGCCGGCGCGGCGCTCGACCACCTCCTCACCCTCCACCCCTCCTATGCCCAGGCGGTGGAGAAGGCTGCTACCGCCAACCGTCCGCTGCTCGCCTGGCTGGAAGCACAGGCCAATATCGCCGGCGACGTCACCCTGGCGCGGGATCTCCATGTCGTGCCCGAATTCCTCGGCAACCGCGCCCCGCATGCCGATCCCGATGCGCGCGCCATCATCGCCGGCCTCGACCTCGAGGATGATCTCGACAGTCTGGTGAAGCTCTATCTCGCGGGCCTGTGCGGCCTTGCCTATGGCGCGCGCCAGATCGTCGAGGCGATGGCGGCCAAGGACATCGCCTTGCAGCAGATCATCATCAGCGGCGGCGCGGCCCAGAGCCCGCTGGTGCGCCAGATCATCGCCGATGCCACCGGCCTGGAGGTGGCGGTGGCCGAGACGCCGGAACCTGTCCTGCTCGGTTCCGCCATGCTTGGCGCGGTTGCCGCCAGGGCCTATCCGACACTGGCGGACGCCATGAGCGGCATGTCCGCCCTGGGCGCGACCTACGCGCCGAGCGAGGCGGGGATGAAGACCTTCCACGACGCCAAGTTCAAGGTCTACGAACTGCTGCAGGCGGCGGCGCGGCAGGCCCGCATGGTGATGGCGTAGGGTTGGCACCGAATCGCTGCGCCGTTAGAGCATTGTTATTTTAGGGTAGGGCGCACCGTCATTCTGAAAGCTCACATCTAGAAAAGGAAGTGCCGACCTGGAGGTCGGCACACCACTTTGCGCTTTCCATCGAATCCGCGCGATTCCCGCCCGAAGGATCCCCCGGTAACGCCCTTATTGCAAAGATGATGGCATGTGTTGTGATGACACCGGCTGTCTGATTCGGCCGCACCGACGGAGTTCCCATGACCGATATCTTCACCCGCCGCCAGATCGTGACGCTGCTCGCCGGTCTGGGGCTTGCCGCTACGGCACCTGCCGCCTTCGCTGCGCCCAAGCCGGGCGCGGATCCGACGCCGGTGATACCGGTCAATCCAGGCAATCTGCGGCTGGCGGTGCTCCTCCCGGTCAAGGACGATCCCTTCTACAAGGCCTGCGCCGATGGCGCCCAGGAGGCAGCGGCCCAGATCGGCGGCCTCGACATCGTCGTCGCCGCTCCCGACAAGCGCAATCTCCGCGACCAGGCGATCCTGCTCAACGGCTTCGTGAAGCAGAAGGTCGACGCCATCGCCATCGTGCCGGTGGATGCGGCAGAGCTCGGCCCGATCTGCCGGCGGGCCATGGCGCGCGGCGTCAAGGTCATCTCCTTCGACCAGCCTTTGCCGCAGGCGACCCGCCTCATCCATCTCGACGCGGTCAGCAGCCGCGGCAAGGCCTCCGCCTTCATGGACATGCTGGCCGGCGACGTGAAGCAAGGCGGCGATATCGCCATTATCGCTGGTAATAAGCCGGGTTCCGAGGGGCAAGCCCTGCTTTCCGACACCATGGCTGAGTGGCTGAAGCCGGCCTATGGCAAGCTCAAGCTCGCCGCCACCGTGTTCGGCAACGAGGACGACAAGGCGGGCTACGCCGCCGCCGAGAGGCTTCTCGCCGATCATCCCGATCTCAAGGGCATCCTGGTCTTCAACGCGGCAGCCCTGGTGGGGGCGGCGCAGTGCATTGCCGACAAAGGGCTGACAGGCAAGGTCTTCGTCACCGGCTTCGGGCGCCCCTCGCAGTTGAAGGCGGCGATGGAGGCGCAGACCATCGAATGCTTCGCCTCGGTCAATCCGGTCGATCTCGGCTATGGCGCGGTGCAAATCGCCGCGGCGCTCGCCAAGAACACGCTCACGGCCAATACCGGCAGCACGCTCGAGGCGGGGCGCCTCGGCCAGATCACCGTGGCCGAAGGCGGCGTCGCCACGCTGAAGCCCTTCGTGGTGGACGTGAAGAATTTCTCGAAATTCGCGGACGTGTATTGAAGGGCGCCGCGCGAAAGCCTCCCCCACGAAGCTGGGGGAGGTGGCACGACGAAGTCGTGACGGAGGGGGTGTGGGCGGAGTAAGTGCTTGAAGCGTCGACCTCGTATCGCTTCCCACGCCTTATCCTGACTACACCCCCTCCGAGCCGACTTCGCCGGCCCACCTCCCCCAGCTTCGTGGGGGAGGCCTCGCGCGGCGCCCTTCCTCCCTCCATACCGCTCAACTTCGCGCATCGGGGCCTCCTCACCTTGACGCTCTTCGCGCCCTCGGAAATGAATTGCGCAACAAGCAATTCGTCCGGCCCTCGACGGCCGAGCCTCCCGACAGGGAGTGAGGAGCGCCCGAGGTCAGCATGTCCGCAACTGCCGTTCTCGATGTCGGCAAGACCAATGTGAAACTGGTGCTGTTCGAGGGCGCCGCCATCGTCTGGCAGGCCTCGATGCCCAACCGGCCGCTGCCGGGCCCGCCCTATCCCCATGCCGATGTCGAGGCGATCTGGCGTTTCCTGCTGGACGGCTTGCGCCAGGCCGGGGCCGAGCACGCCATCGCCGATATCGCCGTCACCACCCATGGCGCCGCCATGGCGCTGTTGGGCGAGGATGGCCTCGCCCTGCCGGTGATGGACTATGAATTCGAGGGCGTCGACACGATCGAGGCCGAGTACGCGCCTTTCCGGCCGTCCTTCGCGGAGGCGCTATCGCCGCCAATGTCGGCTGGGCTGAACTCCGGCCGCCAGATCTTCTACCAGGAGACGCGCTGCGCCGAGAGCTTCGCCAAGGTCAGGCACATCATTCCCTACCCGCAATATTTCGCCTGGCGCCTCACCGGCATCGCCCGCAGCGAGGTCACCGGCATCGGCGGCCATTCCGACCTTTGGGCCATGCAGGAAAGGCGCCTCTCCTCCCTCGTCACGCGGCGCGGCTGGGAGCCTTTCTTTCCGCCCTTCGTCAAGGCCTATGAGGCGATCGGGCCGTTGCTGCCCGCGGTGAGGGCCGAGACCGGCCTACCCCAGACCGTGCGCGTGCGAGCCGGCATCCATGATTCCAACGGCTCGATCCTGCCGCACCTCATCTCTTTCGAGCCGCCCTTCACCCTGATCTCCTCGGGGACCTGGGCGGTGATCATGGCGATGGGCGCCGATCCCACGCGGCTCGATCCGGCGCGCGACATGCAGGCCTATGCCGATGTCGAGGCGCGGCCGGTGCCGGCTGCCAAATTCATGGGCGGACGCGAATATGCGGTCATCCTCGACGGCGCCGAGCCCGGCTGCGGCGAGTCCGATGTCGCCGCCGTGATGGCCGCCGGGGCGCTGGCGCTGCCGAGCTTCGTGCCCAATGGTGGTCCCTTTCCGGCCCACCCTTCCGAGATCCGTGGCCGCCTTCCCGAAGGGCCGGGCATGCGCGCCGGCCTCGCCAGCCTCTATTGCGTGCTTTTGACGGACTATCTGCTCGAGGCACTGGGAGCGAACGAAGGCCCGCTGCTGGTCGAAGGCAGCTTTGCAGCCAACGCCACCTATTGCAGCCTGCTCGCGGCGCTGCGTCCGTATCAGGCGGTGCTGAGCAGCGTCGACAGCGGCGGCACGGCCTATGGCACCTCGCTGCTGGCCACATGGCCGGACATGCCGGCCCGCGAGCCGCTGCATCAGGCGCAGGCTTACCGCGATGTCGCTGGGCTGGAACGCTACAAGGCCGCCTGGCGTGCAACGCTGCCGGGGTAATCCTGGGTCGCAGACATCCCTGCCTGCTCTTCCCGGGTGCGCGGACGTCTCGTCCGCATCTTCCTATCCACATGTGCGCCAGTTCCAAGAGCGGACGAGACGTCCGCGCACCCGGGAAGAATTGATCAGACAAATTTCGCTCACCCCTTGCAATCGGCGACAAGGCAGGCATCAATGCTGTATCTGCGCGAGGGGACTCGGTATTCCCACCGCCTCGCGCATGCACAGTCCAACCGACCGGCAAAAGCCGGCGATTTTCTGGAGGAGACGACATGTTCGAGAACCAATCGCGCCGCAACACCTTGAAGATCCTGGGCGGCTCGCTGCTGGCCGGCACCCTGCCGCTCACCGCCACGCCGGCCTTCGCCGCCAACAAGCGCATCGCGCTGGTGGTGAAGAATCTCGGCAATTCCTATTTCGATGCCTGCCGCGATGGCGCCCAGAAGGCCGCCAAGGAGATCGGCGGCTTCGACATCATCTACACCGCCCCGACCAAGGCGACCGCCGAAGACCAGATCGCCGTGATCGATGCGCTGATCGCCCAGAAGGTCGACGGCATCATCGTCTCCGCCAATGACGCCAACGCCCTCGTGCCCGTCGGCAAGAAGGCGATGCAGCGCGGCATCAAGGTGATCTCCTTCGACAGCGCCATCGCCAAGGGCGGGCGCATCATGCATCTCAATGCCTCTTCGACGCCGATGATCGGCGCCAAGCAGGTGCAGATGATCTCCAAGACCCTGAACGGCGAGGGCGAGGTCGCCATCCTCTCGGCCGCCTCCACCATGACGAACCAGAACTCCTGGATCGCCGCCATGAAGGAGGAGTGGAAGAAGCCCGACTATGCCAAGCTCAAGCTCGTCGACATCGTCTATGGCGACGACCAGGACGACAAGTCCTATCGCGAGATGCAGGGCCTGGTGAAGACCCACCCGAACCTCAAGGGCGTGATCTCCCCCACCACCATCGGCATCCGCGCCGGCGCCAAGGCGATCATCGACGGCGGGCTGGTCGGCAAGGTCCATATCACCGGCCTTGGCCTGCCGTCGGAAATGAAGGATGCGGTGCTGAAGGGCGCCTGCGACTCCTTCGCGATCTGGAACCCGGTCGATTACGGCTACTGCTCGACCCAGATCATCGCGGGCATCATCAATGGCGAGAAGGCCGGACCCGGCGATACCGTCAAGATGGGCTCGAAGGGCGAAACCAAGATCGGCGAAGATGGCGAGGCTGTGATGGGCGAGCCCTTCACCTTCGACAAGTCGAATGTCGAGGAATACGCGAAGATCTTCTGAGGTACGGACTTTTGAGAATGAAGCGCGGGAAGCCTCCCCCACGAAGCTGGGGGAGGTGGGCCGACGAAGTCGGCTCGGAGGGGGTGTGGCCAGGATAGGGCACTGCGACCGCGCCCTGGGGTTCCATTTCCCGTGCCTTATCCTGACCACACCCCCCTCCGTCATTGCTTCGCAATGTAGCGCACACAACTTGTGTGCGCGACCTCCCCCAGCTTCGTGGGGGAGGCAAGCCGCGCCTAGCTGGACCCCTTTATGCCCTCTGCCTCCGCCGATACCCCGCTTCTCTCCCTGACTGGCGTGTCCAAGCGTTTTCCCGGCGTGCGGGCTTTGCATGACACCCACCTCACCCTCTATCCCGGCCAGGTGACGGCGCTGCTCGGCGAGAACGGAGCCGGCAAGTCCACCATCGTGAAGATCCTCACCGGCATCTACACGCCCGACGAGGGTGAGATCCGCGTCGGCGGTGAAGCGGTGAGCTTTTCGAGCCCGCGTGACGCCTGGGCGGCTGGCATCACCGCCATCCACCAGGAGACCATCATGTTCGATGAGCTCTCGGTGGCCGAGAATGTCTTCATGGGCCATATGCCCAAGGGTGCGGGCGGCCTGGTCGACTGGGGCGCCGTCCACAGCCGCACGCGCGAATTACTCAAGCGCCTCGACAGCGACATCGATCCGGCCGAGCCCTTGAAAGCGCTCGGCGTCGCGCAGAAGCATCTGGTGGAGATCGCCCGCGCGCTCTCGCACGAGGCGCGCATCGTCATCATGGACGAACCCACCGCCGCGCTTTCGGCCCGCGAGATCGACGATCTCTTCCGCATCATCGCCCAGCTCAAGGCCGAGGGGCGGGCCATCCTGTTCATCTCGCACAAATTCGAGGAGATCTTCCGCGTCGCCGACCGCTGGCTCTGCCTGCGCGACGGCGAGCATGTCGGCGAGGGCGCCATCTCGGAGGCGAATCCGCCCCAGCTCGTGCGGCTGATGGTGGGCCGTTCGATCGAGCAGGTCTTCCCCAAGCGCGAGGTGCCGATCGGCGACGTCGCGCTGGAGGTGAAGAACCTCTCCAACCCCACCGAATTCGCCGACATCTCCTTTGTCTTGCGCAAGGGCGAGATCCTCGGCCTTTACGGCCTCGTCGGCGCCGGCCGCTCGGAGGCGATGCAGGCCGTGTTCGGCATCAGCAAGCCCAGCGCAGGCGAGATCAGCCTTGCCGGCAAGCCCCTGTCGATCCGCACGCCGGCCGACGCCATCACCGCCGGCATCGCCTATGTGCCGGAGGACCGCCAGATCCAGGGCGCGGTGCTGCCTTTCGGCGTGCGCGAGAATACCACGCTGGCAAGCCTCTTCCGCCACGCCCGCGGCGGCTTCCTCTCGCTCGCTTCCGAGATCCAGGACACCCGCCGCCTCGGCACGCGTCTCTCCGTCAAGGCGGCCTCCTGGGACCAGCGCCTGCAGGAACTCTCCGGCGGCAACCAGCAGAAGGTGGTGATCGCCAAATGGCTGGCGACCAACCCGAAGGTGATTATCCTGGACGAGCCGACTAAGGGCATCGATGTCGGCTCCAAGGCGGCAGTGCACGACTTCATGGTCGATCTCGCCGCGGAGGGTCTCGCCGTGGTGCTGATTTCCTCCGAACTGCCGGAGGTGATGGGCATGTCGGACCGCATCCTGGTGATGCATGAGGGCCGCATCGTCAGGGAATTCGCCCGCGCCGACATGGACGCCGCCGCCATCGTCACCGCCGCAACGGGAGGCCATGCATGAGTGAGAAGAGACTGTCCTTCCCGGCGCGGAGTCAGGAAAATGATGGCGTTCGGGGTGCGGGGTGGCGCCGTCATTCCGGCCGAAGAGCCGGAATCCACGACCACCGGCTTCTCCGGACCGGTGATCGGCCTTCGGTCCGTTCGTCGAGCGCGCTGTTCATGGATTCCGGCTCTTCGGTCGGAATGACGATCCGCCTCTTTCTGAAAGGATCGTCGACATGACAGGAATTTGGCGGCGCTATGGCCGCGAGATCATCCTCGCCCTCATCGTCGCAGGCATGATTCTCGCCATCGGCCTGCGCGCGCCGGTGTTCCTGAGCGGGGATTCCCTCAGTTCCCTGCTCGACGACACCACCATCCTCGCCATGCTCGCTCTGGCGCAGATGGCGGTGATCCTCACCCGTGGCATCGACCTGTCGGTGGCGGCCAATCTTGCTTTGAGCGGCATGGTGGCCGCGCTGTTCTCGATCTGGGCACCGAACGTGCCCATCTTCATCGTCATCCTGGTGGCGATTGCCGTCGGCACCTTCTTCGGCTTCCTCAATGGCGTCTTCATCGCCTGGATCGGCATTCCACCCATCGTGGTGACCCTCGGCACGCTCGCCATCTATCGTGGCCTCGTCTTCATCGTCTCGGGCGGCAAATGGATCTCGTCGGATTTGATGACGTCGGCCTTCCTCGCCTTTCCGCATGCCATCGTGCTCAATATTCCCAGCCTCCATATCTTCGGCCTGCAGACTCCCAACCTCCATATTTCCAGCCTGGTCTGCCTCGCTGTCGCCGTCGCCGTGCTGATGGCCATCTTCCTCGGCTTCACCACGGTGGGGCGTGGCCTCTATGCGGTGGGCGGCAATCCCATCGCGGCGCGCTATTGCGGCATTGACCTCTCGCGCCAGCAATTGCTGGTGTTCACCCTGTCGGGCGCCGTTTCGGGCCTGTGCGGTTATCTGTGGGTGGCGCGCTTCGGCATCGCCTATACAGAGATCGCGCTCGGCTATGAGCTCAGCGTCATCGCGGCCTGCGTCATCGGCGGCGTCTCGATCGGCGGCGGCATCGGCTCGGTCACCGGGGCGCTGCTCGGCGCGCTCTTTCTCGGTGTCGTCGTCAATGCGCTGCCGGTGATCAATATCTCGCCCTTCTGGCAGATGGCGATCTCGGGCGCGGTGATCCTCGCTGCCGTGGTGGTCAATGCCAGGGCCGAACGCAGGCAGGGCAAGCTTATCCTGCCCGAGGCGCGCCGCCGCGCCGCTGCGCGAGAGGGAGTGCGCTCATGAGCGAACAGACCCGCTACCAGGTCCTCGACCGCGCGCCCTGGCGCCTGACCGACTGGCTGCTGCGCTGGGAGACGATCCTGTGCATCCTGCTGGTGCTCGTCATCGTCGTGAACGCTGTTGGATCGCCCTACTTCCTCGATGTCTACAACCTCTCCGACATGACGCAGAACTTCTCGGAGAAGGCGATCATCGCGCTCGGCATGGCGCTCCTCATCCTCACCCGCGAGATCGACCTTTCGGTCGCCGCCACCGTGGCGCTCTGCTCGCTCGCCATCGGTTATGCCGCACAGGCGGGCTATGGGCCGGCGCCGCTGATCGGGGTGGGCATCCTCGTCGGTATCGTCTGCGGTGCCTTCAATGGCTGGCTGGTGACCGGCTTCGGTCTGCCCTCGATCGTGGTGACCATCGGCACCATGTCGCTCTATCGCGGCATCGCCCAGGTCGTGCTGGGCGACCAGGCCATCACCACCTATCCGGACGAGTATACCAGCCTCGCCCAGGGCTACATCATCCAGACCCCGCCACTCTATCTCGCCTTCATCCTCTTCCTGGTGCTGGCGCTGATTTTCGCGATCGTGGTGCATTTCACGCCCTGGGGCCGCATGCTCTATGCCATCGGCAACAATCCGGTGGCGGCGCGCTTCTCGGGCATCCCGGTCAACCGCATCCGCTTCCTGCTCTTCGTGCTGACGGGCCTGCTCTCGGGCCTCGCCTCGGCCCTGCTTACCGCCCGCATCGGCTCGACCCGCCCCAATATCGCGCTCGGCTGGGAACTCGAAGTGGTGACCGTGGCGGTGCTCGGCGGCATGTCGATCGCCGGCGGTTCCGGCACCATCCCGGGCGTGGTGATCGCCGTCTTCGTGCTCGGCCTGACGACCTTCGGCCTCACGCTGATCAACGTGCCCGGCATCGTCATCAACGTGATCCTGGGCGTGTTGCTGGTGGCCGCCATCGCTCTGCCGATCATCGTGCGGCGGGTGCTGGGGATGCGGGCGCAGTAGGCCTACCAGGCAACGAACTCCTCCCGTCCGCCGAAAGCCGCTGGAAAGCCTTTGTAATGCGGCAGGTCGTCGACAACAGGCAGCACCGCGTGCTGGCACTGGACATGGAACTGCGGCCGGAATTCGCCTTTGGGCAGCAAGTAGCCGTTGACGCTACGCATGCCGACGCCGTCGATCTCGGAGAACAGATGCATGCTGCAAGCCACTGGAAACACCTTCCAGTTTTGCGCGCAGCCGAGGCGATCTGCCCTGCCAAAGGGCTTCGGCTTCGCATTTGCTGGAACACTCTGTCGCTCCGCCCTGTGATCACATTTCGTTTCTTGCTGCTGCATGGCCTCGGCGCGAAAGAAAACGTCGCGCTGGCGCTTTTATGTGCTTGTCCCCTGCTTGGAAATGTGTCATGTCACCCTTCCATATTAGGACAGCTATGCTGTCCCATTAGGGATGCCGCTGCGGTTCAGGCTGGCGGCACGCGGATAAGCCGAAGATGGCCCACAGGCCCGGCCACGCCGTAGGACAAGAACTGCCCTCTCGCGTTTCAGCGCAAAGCGGTGCAGCATGGAGCAAAGCCAGGAAAAGTGAGTACGGGTTTTCCGTTTGGCTCTGCGACAATGTGTGAAGCAAAGCTGGTATCGGCTAAGCGACACATAGTAGTGCAATAAGGACAATCAGGCGGCATAGTCGCGGCCCGGCAATTGCATGGGCAGGCGATCAGGGCGGCTGAGTGTCCGGCAGACAGTTTATTGGTGATCGAGGCAGAGAGGGAGACAGGCGATGAGCGCGATCTTCGAACACGGACGGCAGACGGTTTCGACAGCGGCGATTGAAGCCGCGACGAAAACCAATGCGGCCGTGGCGAAAGACCGTCTGATCGTACGAGATCCCGGCCTGCCGCAGGCCCAGGGCCTCTACGATCCGGCCAATGAGAAGGATTCCTGCGGCGTCGGCTTCATTGCCGACATGAAGAACCGCAAGAGCCATAAGATCATCTCCCAGGCCCTGCAGATCCTGCACAATCTCGACCATCGCGGCGCCGTTGGCGCAGACCCGAAGGCCGGGGATGGCTGCGGCATGCTGATCCAGATCCCGCATGATTTCTTCGCCGCCGAGTGCCAGGCGCTCGGCTTCACGCTGCCTGAACCCGGCGACTATGCCGTCGGCTTCTTCTTCCTGCCGAGGAACGAGGAAGGCCGCGTGCATGCCATGCGCGTGGTCGAGAAGGTCGTGGCCGACGAAGGCGAAGTCTTCCTCGGCTGGCGCGCCGTGCCCGTCGACAATTCGGGCCTGGGCGAAAGCGTGCTGCCGACCGAGCCCATCCATATGCAGGCCTTCATCGGTCGCTCGGCCGCCACGCCCGACCAGGACGAGTTCGAGCGGCGCCTGTTCATCATCCGCAAGGTGATCTCGAACACCATCTACAACGATGTCGAGCGCAAGCCGCAGACGGCGGGCTTCTATCCCGTCTCGGTGTCGAGCCGCACCATCACCTATAAGGGCATGCTGCTCGCGACCCAGCTCGGCGACTATTTCAGGGATCTCACCGACGAGCGCTTCCAGAGCGCCATCGCGCTCGTGCATCAGCGCTTCTCGACCAACACCTTCCCGAGCTGGACGCTGGCCCATCCCTACCGCATGGTCGCGCATAACGGCGAAATCAACACGCTGCGCGGCAATGTGAACTGGATGGCGGCTCGCCAGGCCTCGGTCGATTCGGAGCTGTTCGGCAACGATATCGGCAAGCTCTGGCCGATCTCCTATGAGGGCCAGTCCGACACCGCCTGCTTCGACAACGCGCTCGAATTCCTGGTGCAGGGCGGCTATTCGCTCGCCCATGCCATGATGATGCTGATTCCCGAGGCCTGGGCGGGCAACCCGCTGATGTCCGAGGACCGGCGCGCCTTCTATGAATATCACGCCGCCCTCATGGAGCCCTGGGACGGGCCGGCGGCCGTGGTCTTCACCGATGGCCGGCAGATCGGCGCCACGCTCGACCGCAACGGCCTTCGCCCCGCGCGCTATCTCGTCACCAGGGACGGGCTGGTCGTGCTCGCCTCCGAATTCGGCGTGCTGCCGATCCCGGAAGAAGACATCGTCGAGAAGTGGCGCCTGCAGCCCGGCAAGATGCTGCTGATCGATCTGGAGGAGGGCCGCATCGTCTCCGATGACGAGATGAAGGCTTCGCTCGCCACGGCCAATCCCTACCGCGACTGGCTGAAGCGTACCCAGATCGTGCTGGAGGATCTGCGCCCGGTGGAGGCGCGCGCCTCGCGTACCGACGTGTCGCTGCTCGATCGCCAGCAAGTCTTCGGCTACACCCAGGAAGACATCAGGCTCCTGCTGCCGCCCATGGCGACCACGGGCCAGGAAGCCGTGGGCTCGATGGGCACGGACACGCCGATCTCGGCGCTCTCCGACAAGTCGAAGCTGCTCTACACCTATTTCAAGCAGAACTTCGCGCAGGTCACCAACCCGCCGATCGATCCGATCCGCGAGGAATTGGTGATGAGCCTGGTGTCGTTCATCGGCCCGCGCCCGAACATCCTCGATCTCGAGGGCACCTCGCGCAAGAAGCGGCTCGAAGTGCGCCAGCCCATCCTCACCAATGAGGATCTGGAGAAGATCCGCTGCATCGGCCATGTCGAGGAACGCTTCGACACCAAGACGCTCGATATGACCTATCCGGCCACGCAAGGCGCCGAGGGCATGCGCGGGTCGCTCGATCGCCTCTGCGAGCGCGCCGAGGCGGCCGTGCATGGCGGCTACAACATCATCATCCTGTCCGACCGCCAGACCGGCCCCGATCGCATTCCGATCCCGGCCCTGCTGGCGACGGCGGCGGTGCATCATCATCTCATCCGCCGCGGCCTGCGCACGGCGGCCGGCCTCGTCGTGGAAACCGGCGAAGCCCGTGAGATCCATCATTTCTGCTGTCTCGCCGGCTATGGCGCGGAGGCCATCAACCCCTATCTCGCCTTCGAGACGCTGGCGGCCATGCATGCCCAGCTCGATTTCCCGGAGGAGGTCGACGAGTACGAGGTGGTCAAGCGCTACATCAAGTCGATCGGCAAGGGCGTCTTGAAGGTGATGTCCAAGATGGGCATCTCGACCTACCAGTCCTATTGCGGCGCCCAGATCTTCGACGCCGTGGGCCTGTCCTCGGCGCTGGTCGAGGAATTCTTCTTCGGCACGGCCACCATGATCGAGGGCGTCGGCCTCAACGAGATCGCTGCCGAAGCGGTGTCCCGGCACAAGGACGCTTTCTCCGACGCACCGGTTTACCGCAATGCACTCGATGTCGGCGGCGAATATGGCTACCGCATCCGCGGCGAGGACCATGTCTGGACGCCGGACAGCGTCGCCACGCTCCAGCATGCGGTGCGCACAAATGCGCAGGATCGCTATCGCGACTTCGCGCAGGTCATCAACGCGCAAGACGGCCACCTGCAGACCCTGCGCGGCCTGTTCCGCATCAAGACTGCTGCGGAACGTGGCATGGCACCGGTGCCGCTCGCCGATGTCGAGCCGGCTAAGGAACTTGTGAGGCGCTTCGTCACCGGCGCGATGTCCTTCGGTTCGATCTCGCGTGAGGCCCATGAATCGCTGGCCATCGCCATGAACGCCATCGGCGGCAAGTCCAACACCGGCGAGGGCGGCGAGGAAGCCGAGCGCTTCAAGATCCTGCCCGACGGGCGCTCCAAGCGCTCGGCCATCAAGCAGGTCGCCTCAGGCCGCTTCGGCGTCACGGCTGAGTATCTCGTCAATGCCGACATGATGCAGATCAAGGTCGCGCAGGGCGCCAAGCCGGGCGAGGGCGGCCAGTTGCCTGGGCACAAGGTCGATGCGGTCATCGCCAAGGTGCGCCACTCGACCCCGGGCGTCGGCCTGATCTCGCCGCCGCCGCATCACGACATCTATTCGATCGAGGACCTGGCCCAGCTGATCTTCGATCTGAAGAACGTCAACCCGGCAGCCGATGTCTCGGTCAAGCTCGTCTCGGAAGTCGGCGTCGGCACGGTCGCCGCCGGCGTCGCCAAGGCACGCGCCGACCACATCACCATCTCCGGCTTCGAGGGTGGCACGGGCGCCTCGCCTTTGACCTCGATCAAGCATGCCGGTTCGCCGTGGGAGATCGGCCTGGCCGAAACCCAGCAGACGCTGGTGCTCAACCGCCTGCGCTCGCGCGTGCGGCTGCAGGTCGATGGCGGCCTGCGCACCGGCCGCGACGTCATCATCGGCGCGCTGCTTGGCGCCGACGAATTCGGCTTCTCCACGGCCCCGCTGATCGCGGCCGGCTGCATCATGATGCGCAAGTGCCACCTCAACACCTGCCCGGTGGGCGTGGCAACGCAGGATCCCGTCCTGCGCAAGCGCTTCAAAGGCACGCCCGAGCACATCATCAACTATTTCTTCTTCGTCGCCGAGGAAGTACGCGAGCTGATGGCCGAGCTCGGCTTCCGCAAGCTTGACGAGCTGATCGGCCGCTCCGACCTGCTCGACAAGCAGGACGCCATCGAGCACTGGAAGGCCAAGGGCCTCGACTTCACCAGGCTCTTCCACAAGGTCGACGTGCCGGCCAATGTCGGCATCCGCCATGAGGAGAAGCAGAAGCATCCGATCGACACCGTGCTCGACCGCGGCTTCATCGCCGAGGCCGCGCCGGCGCTCGACTATGGCCGCGAGGTCGTGATCGAGGGCAGGATCACCAATGTCGATCGCACCGCCGGCGCCATGCTGTCGGGCGAGGTCGCGCTGCGCTACGGCTATGAAGGCCTGCCCGACGGCACCATCAAGGTGAACCTGACGGGTACCGCCGGGCAGAGCTTCGGCTCCTTCCTCGCGGCCGGTGTCGATCTCACTCTGGTGGGCCAGGCCAACGACTATGTCGGCAAGGGCCTTTCCGGTGGGCGCATCATCATCAAGCCGCATCCCGACACGCTGGCGGTGCCGGAGAAGTCGATCATCGTCGGCAACACCGTGCTCTATGGCGCCATCTCGGGCGAGTGCTACTTCCGCGGCGTGGCGGGCGAGCGCTTCGCCGTGCGCAATTCCGGCGCGGCCGCGGTGGTCGAGGGCACCGGCGACCATGGCTGCGAATATATGACCGGCGGCGTGGTGGTGGTGCTGGGGCAGACGGGCCGCAACTTCGCGGCCGGCATGTCCGGCGGCGTTGCCTATGTCTATGACGAGGACCAGAGCTTCGCCAAGCGCTGCAACCTGTCTATGGTCGACCTCGAACCGGTGGAAGAGGAAGAGGACCTGATGGAACGCCTGCACCATCATGGCGGCGACCTCGAGTTCAAGGGCCGTATCGACGTCTCCGGCGACATGGGCCGCTATGACGAGGAGCGCCTGCGCAAGATGATCGAGAACCACCTGCATTACACAGGCTCGACGCTGGCGCAGACCATGCTGGACGATTGGGCGACTTATCGCACCCGCTTCGTCAAGGTCATGCCGGTGGAATATCGGCGCGCCTTGCGCGAGATGGAGAGGGCCCGCACGCTGATGGCAGCGGAGTGACCGGAAGGATTGTCATCATCCCGGGCCTATGCGCCCGGGATAGAGGGATTTTGTTTCGGCCCCGGATAGCGCGGCGCGCATCCGGTTCGACCGGGGGAATTTGATATGGGCAAGGCAACAGGTTTTCTTGAAATCGACCGGCAGGACCAGAAGTACATGCCGGCGGCGGATCGTATCCGCCATTATCGCGAGTTCACCCTTCCGCTCGACGACAAGGACGTGGCCAAGCAGGCGGCGCGCTGCATGGATTGCGGCATTCCCTACTGCCACGGCCCGACCGGCTGTCCGGTGAACAACCAGATCCCGGACTGGAACGACCTCGTCTACCAGGACGACTGGGAGGAGGCGGCGCGCAACCTGCACTCCACCAACAATTTCCCGGAGTTCACCGGCCGCATCTGCCCGGCGCCCTGCGAGGAGGCCTGCACGCTCAACCTCGAGGACGTGCCGGTGACCATCAAGACGATCGAGCAGTCGATTGCCGACAAGGCCTGGTCGATGGGCTGGATCAAGCCCGAGATCGCCAAGGCGAGGACCGGCAAGAAGGTCGCGGTCGTCGGTTCCGGCCCCGCCGGCATGGCCGCCGCCCAGCAGCTTGCCCGCGCCGGCCATGACGTGCATGTCTATGAGCGCGAACCCCGCGCCGGCGGCCTGCTGCGCTATGGCATCCCTGACTTCAAGATGGAAAAGCACCATATCGAGCGCCGCGTGCGCCAGATGGAGGCCGAGGGCGTCACCTTCCACTACGGCGTCAATGTCGGGGTCACCATGAGCTTCGCCGACCTCAAGGGCCAGCACGACGCCGTGCTGATGGCGGGCGGCGCCGAGCACCCGCGCGATCCGGCCTTGCCGGGCGCCGAGCTCGAAGGCGTGCAATTTGCGATGCCCTATCTCGTGCAGAGCAACCGCCGCGTCGGCGGCGAGGATATCAGCAAGGAAGAGCCGCTGCTCACCACGGGCAAGCATGTCGTGGTCATCGGCGGCGGCGACACGGCCTCCGACTGCGTCGGCACCTCCTTCCGCCAGGGCGCCATTTCAGTGACGCAGCTCGACATCCGCCCGCGCCCGCCCGAGAAGGAAGACAAGCTCGCCATCTGGCCCTATTGGCCGACCAAGATGCGCACCTCCTCCTCGCAGGCCGAAGGCGCCGAGCGCGAGTTCCAGGCGGTGACGCTCGGTCTCGTCGGCAAGAACGGCCGCGTCACCGGCGTGAAGATCGCCAAGGCCGACGAGAAGCGCCGGCCGATCGAGGGCACGGAGACCGTGATCCGCGCCGATGCCGTGTTCATCGCGCTCGGCTTTTCCGGCCCCGTCAAGCAAGGCATGATCGACCAGTCGGGTGTCGATCTCGACAAGCGCGGCAATGTCTCGGCCACCGACAGGGACTACCGCACCTCGATGGACAAGGTTTTCGCGGCCGGCGACATGCGCCGCGGCCAGTCCCTGGTGGTGTGGGCCATCCGCGAAGGCCGCCAGGCAGCGCGGGCGATCGACGAGGCGCTCATGGGTGCCACGACCCTGCCGCGTTGACTGGTGTCATCCCGTGCGCACCGCAGCATGTAATGATGCGGTGCAGACACGGGACCGTATCCAGAACTGTGCCTACTCCTCACGCGGTCCCGGATCTGCGAAGCGTCACTTCGTGCCGCCACTCACAGGCGAAGCCTGTGAGGATACGTCCGGGATGACCCGAGATCCCAGCATGCTTTCCCTCGCCACCATCCTCACCTTCACCGCTGTCGCTGTCGGCATGGTGCTGACGCCCGGCCCGAACATGGCCTATCTGGTTTCGCGCTCGATCTGCCAGGGGCGCCTGGCCGGGCTGATCTCGCTGGGCGGCGTGGTCACGGGCTTTCTCGTCTACATGCTGCTCACGGCCTTCGGTATTACGGCGCTGCTGCTGGCCGTGCCGGTCGCCTATGACGTGCTGCGCCTCGCCGGTGCCGCCTACCTCGCCTGGATGGCCTGGCAGGCGTTGAAGCCCGGCGGCCGCTCGCCCTTCGAGGTGCGCGAACTCAAGCCGGATTCGCCGCGCCGGCTCTTTGGCATGGGCCTGTTCACCAGTCTGCTGAACCCGAAGATCGCGGCGCTCTATCTGTCGCTGCTGCCGCAATTCGTCGATCACGGCGGCAATGTGCTCGGCCAGACCCTGCAGCTCGGCCTGATCCAGATCGCCACCAGCGCCTTCTTCAACGCGCTCTTCGTGGTAATGGCGGGCACGATCTCGGCCTTCCTCGCCGGCCGTCCGCTCTGGACCACGGTGCAGCGCTGGCTGATGGGTACGGTGCTGATGGGGCTGGCGGCACGCATGGCGCTGGACACGGCGCGGCGGTAACGCTGGAGTGCGAATACCTGTCTCCCCCTTTAGTCTTGTGGCATGAAGTAATACTATATGCTACAAATCTTGCTATTGAGGGAGATCTTCCATGCAGGGTGTCGAACGTTTGAGCATCACGCTTCCGGCCGAAATGGCGCGTTTGATTCGTGCCAAGGTCGAGGAGGGTCGCTATGCTTCAAACAGCGAAGTGATCAGGGAAGCCATGCGTTCCTGGCAAGAAAGGGAACAGGCGCGAGAAGAAAGACTTGCAGCCATTCGCGCCAAGATCGATGAAGCCGATAATGATCCCCGTCCCTCTTTGAGCGGGGCGGAAGTTGATCGGCACTTCGAGGAGAGGTTGAGGCGGTCTTTGGCAACTCGCAAAGATCATGCTTGAGTTGATCTACCGGCCTGCGGCGATCGCGGATCTCGATTCCATTTACGATGCCATCGAACAGGATAGCCCACGACGAGCTGCGAGTTATGTCGCCGACATCAGAGCCAGGTGTCGTTCCTTGTGTGAGCATCCAATGCTCGGGCCGTCTCGCAGCGAGATAAGGCAGGACCTGCGTATTCTTCCGATGTTCGGCAAGGTCGTTGTCTGTTATCGCATTGTCGGGCAGACCGTTGTCATCGGTCGGGTTCTCTCCGGTGGTCGCGATTTCAATGCCGTCATGCAGGACGATGACGGGTTCTGAGCGGCCCACAAGGTAATTGCCAGCGCAGGGCAGAACCTGGGATCAATTTGGCCAACGGAAATCATCCGCTCGGCCCTCGCGGGCCGGCAGGCTCCCGCCCTGCTGCAGCACCTTGGTCACGCTTGGATCGGCGCTGCCCGTCGATTTTGTAGCCGCGCCGCCCAGCAATGCGCCGCCCGGCGTGGTCTCATAGGCGTCGAGCGGCAGCACCGGGCCGTATTCCGGCTTCTCCGGCGCCGGCGTTTCGCCAGGTGCATCCGTTGTCGGCTCGGCCACGGGAGCCGTGGCGATCACCGGGGCTGGTGGAGCGTCACCCAGCACGCGCCTGAGGTCGCCTTCCAGGAAATGTGCGGCGATGCGGGCGCCCTCGTCCGAGAAATGCACGCCATCAGGCCGGCGCAGGCGGGCGGGCTGGCCATCGAGGCCGGTGCCGCTGGCGGCGTAGCTGCCGTCGCCATTCACGAAGCCGTCCCAGATATCGACATAGATGCCGCCGGCTTCCGCCACCTGCTTGCGATAGAGGCTGTTGAGCCTGACCATGCCGGCGCTGAGATCGTCGCTGCGCATCGGCGGCAGGCCGACCCAGAAGATCTTGATGCCTCTCGCCTTCAGCGGCGCCAGCAGGGCATCGATGCGCTTGGCATAGGCTGTCTCCCATTCCTCCGACTGCGGATCGAGCCTTGTGTCGCCGTCACGGATGGTCTGGCGGTCGTTGGAGCCGACCAGCACCACCACCGCATCGATCTGTGCGTTGGCGGCGAGGAGATCGGCCACCGCCTTGTTCCAGTCGTAGAAATCCGTGCGCACCAGGCCGGTATCGGCCTTGGCATCATCGGCGATGGCGATGTCGGGCCGGTCGTCGAGCACGTCGGTCAACCCCTTGGCGAGTTGGTCGGCCAGCGAATCGCCGATGACATGCACGAAGAGGGAAGGCGGGACGGTGGGCGCCAGCACGGGGGCGATGGGCTTCGGCATCGAGAAAGGCGAGGCGCGCACCTTGGTTCGCCGCACCGGCGCCGGGCGCGCATTGTTGGCGCGGACCCTGTCCTGCATCTCGTTATATTGCCGCAGCGCCTCGCCCGGCGTGTCGCCGCCACTGCGCGCATGCACGGCAAGCTGCGCCAGGCCGAAGGCGGCCAAAGCGAGGAGAGCGAGGAGGAGGAAGCGCTTCGTCAAGGTCTTGCCGGATCAGGCCGTTTTGCGAAACCCTATCATAGCCTATTTCGCTTCGCTCAGCTTCTGCAGCACGGCGGGCGTGGGATAGCCGTCCGCAACAAGTCCGGCCTTGGCCTGCCAACTGCGCAGGGCCGTGCGCGCCGAAGGGCCGATCTTGCCGTCGATGGTGTCGATGGGATAGCCGAGCGCCTTCAATTTCGTCTGCATCGCGCTGATCTGGCTGTGGTTGAGCGTCGTCTCTTGCGCCGGCCAGCTGCCCTTGAGAGCGTCGATGCCGCGAATGCGGTCGGCGAGCAGGCCCACTGACAGCGTGTAGGAATCGGAGATGTTGTAGGTCTTGATCGCCCAGTAGTTCTGGAAGATCAGGAAGGCCGGACCCTTGGCGCCGGCCGGCAGGAACAGCCAGGCCTTGTCCGCGCCCGGCAGCTTCTGGCCGTCCACACGCATGACGCCGAGCTTGGCCCAGGCTGAGGCCGGGCCGCCGTCATGGTCGTTGATGGCGGTGAAATCGAACTTTGCCGGCAGCTTCACCTCATAGCCCCAGCGCTTACCGGCGTCCCAGTCATGCTGCTTGAGGTAGTTGGCGATGGAGCCGATGACATCCGGCTCGTCTTCCCAGACGTCGCGCTTGCCGTCGCCGTCCATGTCCACGGCATATTTCAGAAAGCTGGACGGCATGAACTGCACCTGGCCGAGCGCACCGGCCCAGGAGCCGGTCATGCCACGGGGCGTGATGTCGTGCTCCTGCAGGATATTGAGGGCGGCGATCAACTCGTCGCGGAAGAGCTCGGGGCGTTTGGTGGTGCAGCAGGCGAGAGTGGCGAGCGAGCGGATGATGTCGGAATCGCCCGGCGAGGCACCGTAATTGCTCTCCAGCGACCAGATCGCCAGGATGACATAGCGGTCCACGCCATATTGGGCCTCTGCCTTGTCGAGCCAGGATTTCCAGCGCTGCGCCATCGCCTTGCCCTGGGCGATGCGGTTGGCGGTCAGGCGGCCATCGATATAGGCGTGAATGGTCTGGTTGAACTCGGGCTGCGTCCCGGCAAGCGCGATCACCTTGGGATCGACCTCCAGCCCCGCGAAAGCGGCATCGAAGATCTCGCGCGAGACGCCGGCCTCCTTGGCGCGCGGCCAGAGATGCGTGATGAAATTCAGGTAGTTGTCGGCGCGGGCCGGCGTGGCCGACAGAACAAGGACCGGAAGGGCCGAGAGGCACAGGCAGACCGCCATGATGAACATGCGCGGAGGTTTTGCCGTCATTGCGAGCGCAGCGAAGCAATCCAGGTGCCCGAAGGTTGCGGCGGTGGTCCTGGATTGCTTCGCTGCGCTCGCAATGACGGCGCTATCGGCGGGCGATGGGTTCACACGTGGCATTGGCGCCTCCTCGAATCCTGATACCATGACGTTCATCTTTTTTGTGATAAACACCGCCGTGAGATGCAAATTGCAAAGAGGCAAGGTTTGAACAAGGCTCATGGCGCGGTGAAGGCGGCGGTCCCTGTCAATTCGGCGCGGTCCTCGGCCCTGCGCACGATCGAAACCGAGAGGGCCGGGCTGGAAGCGATGAGCGAGGCGCTTGCCGGCGACCTCGGTACGGCCTTTGCCGCCGTGGTGGATCGCATCGGCGGCCTGAAGGGCCGGGTGATCGTCTCCGGCATGGGCAAGTCGGGCCATATCGGCAAGAAGATCGCCGCCACCTTTGCCTCCACCGGCACGCCCGCCTTTTTCGTGCATCCGAGCGAGGCAAGCCATGGCGATCTCGGCATGATCACCACCGATGACGCCGTCATCGCTCTCTCCTGGTCGGGAGAGACGCGCGAATTCGGCGACATCATCGACTATGCCACCCGCTTCAACGTCCCGCTGATCGCCGTGACCTCGGCGCCCTCTTCCACCTTGGCCAAGGCCGCCGATCACTGCCTCATCCTGCCCAAGGTCAAGGAGGCCTGCCCGAACGGCCAGGCGCCGACCACCTCCTCGGTGATGATCCTGGCGCTGGGTGATGCACTCGCCATGGCCATGCTGGAATGGCGCGGCTTCACGGCCGAGGATTTCCGCGTCTTCCATCCTGGCGGCAAGCTCGGCGCGGCGCTGAAATTCGTGCGCGACGTCATGCGTACCGGCGATGCCATGCCGCTGGTGCTGGCGGGCTCGCCCATGCCGGAGGTCATCCGCGAGATGTCGAGCAAGGGTATCGGCAGCGTCGGCGTGATCGATGCGGCCGGTGCCCTGGTCGGCATCGTCACCGATGGCGACCTGCGCCGCCATATCGCCGACGATCTCATGGCCAAGCGCGTCGACGACATCATGTCCCGTTCGCCCCGGGTGATCCGCACCGACGCCTTGGTGAGCGAGGCGATGGAGATCCTGGACTCCAGGCGTATCACCGTGCTGTTCGCCATGGAGAATGACCGCCCGGTCGGCGTCGTCCATATGCTCGACCTGATCAACACCGGCCTCGTTTGAGCACTGCCCATGCCCTCCGCCTGATCGCCGAGAGCCTTGCCTGCGAGCGGGGCGGGCGGCTCGTGTTCGAGGATATCGGCTTCAGCGCGGGAGCGGGCGAACTCGTGGCCGTGATCGGGCGCAACGGCGCCGGCAAGTCGAGCCTGCTGCGCGTGGTGGCCGGCCTGGTGCCGAAGACGTCAGGCACGCTAAGCCTCGAAGGTGGCGAGGCCGAGAAGAGCGCTCCCGAACACATGTATTATTGCGGCCATAGCGATGCCCTCAAGCCCTCGCTGAGCGTGCGCGAGAATCTGAGCTTCTGGCGCTCCTATTACGGCGATATCAGGCTCGACATCGCGGAGGCGCTCGATCTCTTTGCCATCGAGCATCTCGCTGATCTGCCGGCCGCCTATCTCTCGGCGGGGCAGAAGCGCCGGCTTTCGCTCTGCCGCCTCTTCGTCTCCTGGCGCCCGGTCTGGCTGCTGGACGAGCCGACCTCGGCCCTCGACGTGGCGACGCAGGCGCGCCTCGCCGAGCTGATGCGCAAGCATCTCGACGAAGGCGGGATTATCCTCGCCGCCACCCATGGCGATCTCGGCCTCCCGCCGAGCCAGACCCTTACCATCGGTGGCGCATGAGCGCGCTCGGCGCCCTCTTCGTGCGGGACGTCCGGCTGGCCGTGCGCTCGGGCGGCGGCGCGCCCGTCGGCGTGATCTTCTTCCTCGCTGTGGTCACGGTGATCCCCTTCGGCGTCGGCCCCGACCTCAATCTGCTCGCCCGCATCGGTCCCGCCGTGCTCTGGCTCGGCGCGCTGCTCGCCACCCTGCTCGGGCTCGACCGCCTGTTCCAGGCCGACCTCGACGACGGGTCGCTCGACCTCCTCCATCTCGGCGGCACGCCGCTGGAGCTGGCCGTGGCGGTGAAGGCGCTGGCCCACTGGGTTACCACCGGCCTGCCTCTGGTGATCGCGGCGCCCCTGCTGGCGTTGTTCGTCAACGTGCCCGGCCATGGCATCGCCCCGCTGAGCCTGACCCTGCTGGTCGGCACGCCGGCGCTCACCTTCCTCGGCGCCATCGGCGCGGCGCTCACCGTGGCGCTTCGCCGCGGCGGCATGCTGATCTCGATCCTGATCTTGCCGCTGACCATCCCGGTGCTGATCTTCGGCGTGGCGGCGGCGACGGCAGCGATCACCGGCCCCATGCCCTTCCTGCCGCCCTTTCTCCTGCTGTGTGCCATGACGCTGTTTTCGATCGTGCTGGGCACGGTGGCGGCCGCCTGGGCGCTGCGGTTCGGGCTGGAATGACCTGGGAGCGCGGACTCCCAGTCCGCTCTTGGAAACGACGACCCTTGAGAACAAGGCCGTACCTCAATCTCGTCCGTCTTCGTTTCAAGAGCGGACTGGAAGTCCGCGCTCCCAGAATCTGTTCCCTCCGTCATTGTTTCGCCGCCTCAGCGCGGGTAAAACAGCGTCCATGTGGAAATTCACCAACCCGACCGTGTTCCTGGGCCTCGCCGCGCGCCTGCTGCCGTGGCTGATGGCCGTTACCGCGCTGCTGTTCGTGGCCGGGCTCTATGGCGTCGCCATGGCGCCGGACGACTACCAGCAGGGCGCCACGGTGAAGATCATGTATATACACGTGCCCAGCGCCTGGCTCGCCATGGCGGGCTGGGGTGTGATGTCGCTGTCCGCACTCGGCGTGCTGGTCTGGCGCCATCCCTTGGCCGAGGTAGCGATGAAGGCGGCGATGCCGATCGGCGCGGCCTTCACCTTGCTCTGCCTCGTCACCGGCTCGCTCTGGGGCCAGCCGATGTGGGGCACCTGGTGGGTGTGGGACGCCAGGCTCACCTCGGTGCTGGTGCTCTTCCTGATGTATCTGGCGCTGCTGGCGCTCTGGCAGTCGATCGAGGACCCCGGCAAGGCGGCGCGCATCTGCGCCGTGCTGGTGCTGGTGGGCGCCGTCAACATACCCATCATCAAATTCTCGGTGGAGTGGTGGAACACGCTGCACCAGGGCGCCTCGGTCTTCCGTATCGGCGGCTCGACCATCTATTCCTGGATGATGCTGTGGCCGTTGCTGGACATGGCGCTCGCCTTCACCTTCCTGTTCGCCACGCTCCACGTGATGGCTGTTCGCAATGAGATCCTGCGCCGGCGCATTCGCACCATGCGTCTGATGGCTGCGGCCGGCGTGACCGGTGCCGTGTCGCCTGCCGTGCCGGCGGAGGCCTGAGATGGTGATCCTCGGCATGGACCTCGGCACCCATTGGGCCTTCATCGTCTGGGCCTATGCGGCGGCGCTGGTGGTGATCGTCTCCCTCATCGTCTGGGTGCTGGCCGACTACCGCCTGCAGCGCAAGACCCTCGCCGATCTTGAAGCACGCGGCCTGCGTCGGCGGTCGCGCCAAGGTTCACCTCCGGGCAAGGAGGCGGCGTGAGCAACAGCCAGACCTTGCCGCCGGCCCCGCGCCGCCGCGCGCTCGTCTTGATTCCCTTGATTGTCTTCGCAGCGCTGGCGGGCCTCTTCCTGTACCAGCTTCGGGACGGCGGCGATCCCTCCACCTTGCCCTCGGCGTTGATCGGCAAGCCGGTGCCGGAGATGAAGCTGCCGCCTCTCGTCGAGCTCACGCGCGACGGCAAGCCGGTGCCGGGCCTTGCCACCGCTGATTTCAAGGCCGGCGGCGTCACCGTGGTGAATGTCTTCGCCTCCTGGTGCGCGCCTTGCCAGGAAGAGCATCCGGAGCTGATGAAATTCGCCGCCATGAAGAAGGCGCGGCTGGTTGGGATCGACTACAAGGATGATCCGGACAACGCCCGCCGCTTCCTCGGCACCTTCGGCAGCCCCTATGACGCCGTGGGCGTCGACGCCAATGGCCGCTCGGCCATCGACTGGGGCGTCTATGGCGTGCCCGAGACCTTCATCGTCAACGGCAAGGGCGAGATCGTCGACAAGATCGTCGGCCCGCTCGATGACGACAAGCTGGCGAACAAGCTCCTGCCCGCCATCGAAGGCGCATCGAAATAAAGGCCCGATATGACCGACCGCTCCAAGCTTCCCTACCGGCCCTGCGCGGGTGCGGTCCTGTTCAACGCGGCCGGCAAGGTCTTCATCGGCCGCCGCCGCAGCAAGGAAGGCCAGCCGAACAAGCCGACGCTGGAATGGCAGATGCCGCAGGGCGGTATCGACGAGGGCGAGGATCCCTATGGGGCGGCGGTACGCGAACTCCACGAGGAAACCAATGTGCGCTCCATCGCGCTGCTGGCCGAGGCGCCGGAGTGGTATTCCTACGACCTGCCGCCGGAGGCGGTAGGCGGTGGCTGGACCGCTCGTTATCGCGGCCAGACCCAGAAATGGTATGCCTTCCGCTTCACCGGCACCGACAGCGAGATCGACGTCGAGCATCCCGGCGGCGGCGCGAAGGCCGAGTTCGACGCTTGGCGCTGGGAGGATCTCGAAGCCCTGCCCGGCCTGATCGTGCCCTTCAAGCGCGACGTCTACAGCCAAGTCGTGGCCGCCTTCCGCCATCTTGTCGCATGAGCGAAAAACCCTATCGCCCCAATGTCGGCATCGCCCTGTTCAATGCGCAGGGCCTGGTGCTGGTCGGCCGCGCGGAGACCTCGGGCCCAGAGCTCATCGTGCCCGGTCATGAATGGCAGTGCCCTCAGGGCGGCATCGGCGAGGGCGAGGACATCGTCGCGGCGGCCCGGCGCGAACTGTGGGAGGAGACCAATGTCCGCTCCGCCTCATTGCTGGCGGTGACGGACGAATGGTGGCCCTATGATTTCCCGCCCTATGACGGCCCACCGCACAAGCTCTCGCCCTTCCGCGGCCAGAAGCAGCGCTGGGCCGCCTTCCGCTTCGAGGGGCAGGACAGCGAGATCGATGTCGTCAACCTTCCCACCGGCGAGCCGCAGGAGTTCTTCGGTTGGCGTTGGGAAAGCCTGGCCCGCCTGCCTGACCTGGTGACGCCGCACAAGCGGCCATCCTATGAGCGCATGGCCAGGGCCTTCGTTGCGCTGGTATAATTTTACAGTTTCATGAAACAGCAATAATCCCGCCGCTTGCCTTGCTGAGGCCATCGTGCTGCGTGAACATGCTCCCCTCGTCGCAACTGTGTCGTCTCGCAAGGGCGTGCGGCCTGTAATCGGGCTCCGCAGTTCCCATATAAGATTTTTGCGCGGAGGCGCCCTATTCATGTTTCGAAGTGTTGCCCCCTATGATTATACCGTCGGCATCGACCGTGCTGATATTGATTTCATGGGCCACGTCAACAATGCCAGCTATCTCAAATGGGTGCAGGCGGCGATCATCAGCCATTGGGAGCGCCTGGCGCCGGCCGATGCGATCGCGCGTCTGTCCTGGGTCGCCCTCAAGCATGAGATCACCTATCGCAAGCCGGCTTTCCTGGATGATCATGTGATCGCAACCGTCATCCTGGAGAAGGTCCACGGCGCCCGGGCGTTCTATGAGATCATCATCAAGCGCGGCGAGGAGGTGCTTGCCGAGGTGAAGTCGAGCTGGTGCTGTCTCGATGCGGAGACCCATCGTCCGGCGCGCGTCTCGAAGTCCATCATCGATCATTTCATTCGGAAGGCGGGAGGCTGAGGTCTTCGCTCAATCGAACGCGGCTTCAAGGCCTCCCTTCCTGGGCGGGAAAAGCTGGTCGCGCAGGCGAGCAGGGCGCCGACGACGATCAGCAGCACCCACCAGCACCAGGGTCAGTGTCGACAGCACCGGCGTGGCATAGCCGTAAATTGAACGCAGATGCCATGGCGACGTGGAAATCCCGGCCGCCGGGCCGATATCCTGCCGAACGGTGGCGTAAATTACCCATCATACAAAGGCGTGTGGCATGGGGCTTTTGGCCGAAGCGCCTGTTGCGCGAGCTTGATAGCAAGGCCTTTGCAAAACAGGCAGAGGCAACATGCACACAGATTTTTCGCTCGGGAGGTCCGGGCATTCCATGGATATCCCGATCTCCCCGGACACCGTAACCCTTGGTGGGGCCTTGGCCAGAGCGGGAGCCAATGCCAGACGTTTCGATGTTGTCGTCATCGGCGTTGGACAGGCCGGGCTGTCGGTCGGCCATTATCTGGCGTCGCGCGGCGTAGATCTTATCATCCTTGATGGTGCCAGCCGCATCGGCGACAGCTGGAGAGCGAGGTGGGACTCGCTTCGTCTGTTCTCGCCCGCCCATTTCGATGGCCTGCCTGGCATGGCTTTTCCAGGGGGAAAGGAGCATTTCCCTTCGAAGGACCAGATGGCGGATTATCTGGAGGCCTACGCGGAACGCTTCCGCTTGCCGGTACAGTTGGGCACCAAGGTCGATCGCATCTACAAGGGCGGCGATGGTTATGTCGTGAGGGCGGGGCCTACGCTTTATCAGGCCGCCCATGTCGTCATTGCCATGTCAGGCTATAGGGAGCCGAAGATCCCGGCCTTTGCCAGGCAGCTTTCACCTGACATCACGCAACTGCATTCGAGTGACTATCGCAATCCCTCGCAATTGCGCAGCGGCAATGTCCTGATCGTCGGCGCGGGAAATTCGGGATCCGAGATCGCCATGGAACTGGCAAAGGCCGGGCATCACGTCATTCTATCGGGGCGCAACACAGGCCATGTGCCGTTCAGGATCGAGACGGCGCTGGCCCGGCACGTGCTGGTGCGCATCCTGTTCCGCCTGGTGTTTCATCGCGTCCTCACAGTCCGGACGCGCCTTGGGCGCAAGGTGCGGCCGAGGATTGTCGCCGGCGGCGGCCCCCTCATCAGGGTCAAGCCTGTTGATCTCCACCGCGTGGGCGTCGAACGCGTGGCCCGGACCATCGGCGTCGTGGACGGCATGCCTGTCCTGGAGGGCATGGGCCGCCTGCAGGTCGACAATGTCGTGTGGTGCACCGGCTTCAGACATGACCTGTCTTGGATCGAGCGCCCGATCTTTGGCGACGACGGCCGTCCCATGCATTATCGCGGCGTCGCGGAAGGTGAGCCGGGCCTCTATTTCGTCGGGCTGCCGTTTCTCTATGCGATGTCGTCGGCAATGATTCACGGGGTCGGGCGCGACGCGCGCTACATCGCCGATATGATCGTGGCGCGTCTGAAGTCTCGCAGCGCCTAAAGCAAAATGCGTTCAGGTAGGAGCGGATTTCCAAACTAGCGCATTGGCATCAAAGCATTTTGCGATTCTTGGTGATTCGATCTGAAGGCAAGACGCGCTAGCTGTGGAGCCTCAAGAGGTTGTCCTCGGACAGGCCGAGTCTGCTGATAGGAGTTTGAGATTTTATGCCGCCGTGTGGGCGATGCCAATTATATCGATGCAGCCAGATTGGGAGCTCTTGGGCGCGGCGTAGTGAGGTTGGATAGGCCTGAGCATAAGCCCACTCCCTGAGGGCGGTCTGGATGAAGCGCTCGGCTTTGCCGTTGGTTTTGGGGGTGTAGGGCCTGGTGCGAATGTGCTTGATGCCCAGATCCGTGCAGGCATGGCGGAAGGCAAAGGCCTTATAGCAACTGCCGTTGTCGGTCATGACACGGGTGACGGTGATGCCGAGGCTTTTGTAATAGGCCACGGCCGCTTTGAGGAAAGACACGGCGCTGTCGGCCTTCTGGTCGGGCTTGATCTGGGCGAAGGCGAGGCGGGAATAGTCGTCGATGCAGACATGGACGAATTCCCAGCCGACGCCGCGGCTGTTGCTCTGACCGGTGCGATCGCCGGTGATCCGGTGGCCGATCTTCTCGAAACGACCAAGCTTCTTGATATCGATGTGGATCATCTCGCCGGCGCTGGCCCGTTCATAGCGGCGAACGGGTTCGGCGGGCTCCAGATCACGCATCCGGTTCAGTCTCAGCCGCCGCAGGATACGGCTGACGGTGGCGGGGCAAACGCCCACTTGCGCCGCGATGTGCTTGCCGGTGTGGCGCTGACGGCGCAAGGCCTCGACGGCCGCGCAGGTGGCTCGCGTTGTTTGGCTCGGCGATGAAAGGGGTTTTGAGGACCGATCACGCAGGCCCGCCACGCCGTCCCTGCAGAAGTGCTCGACCCATTTGGCAACCGTCTTCGGCGTGGTTTGATACAGGCGCGCTACCACCGCCTTGCTCAACCCCCCATCCACCACCGCGCGCACCATAGGCTCTCGACCGCGAGGCGTCAGAAGGGCATTCTTATGGCTGTTCATCCGGTCTCTCCCTGGAAAACTGAAGCTTCAACAACCTCAGCTTCCTCGGTTCAGACCGGATGGACAACCTCCTGAAAGCTCACAGCTAGAGCAAAGCGCGTTTGGGTCGTACACGCATTTTTGCTCCAACTCTTTGTTTCGACGCGTCTTTGCAATTCTGGCCGATTCCGCCAAATCGCGAGGCGTTCGAGATCTCCGACCTCCACGGCCGAAGGTTTCACAACAAGTCACGGCTATTCTCCCCGGCTGTTGATAGCATGCGCGATGCCAATCTCGCGGCGTCGCTCAAATCCGAGCGCGCCAGCAGTGAGGCGAGAGTTTCGTTTGACTGTCTGGCATATCATCAGTATTCTGATGATATGAATTCTGATGATATATATGAAACCAAGAATCGCGAGACTGCGGAACTCGGCGGAGGCCGCTGCTCAGGGGCCGAGCCGGCAGGCCCCAGCCCGGGACTGCTGGCGCGCCATCGCGTGCCCGCGCATCTCGCCCGCCGTTTCAACCAGATCTGTGTTGGCGTCAGTGCGGAGATCCTGATGCCGGAGGGACTGCGACCCATCGAATATGCAGTGCTGGCCGCCATCGACGATCGCCCGGGCTTTGATCAGCGCAAGCTGGCCATGGCGCTCGGCATCGATGCGACCAGTATCGGCCAGATGGTGGACAGGCTTGCGGCGATGGGCCTGGTGGACCGAACGCTCGATCCGGCGGACCGGCGCGTCAGGCTTCTGGTGCCGACCTTGCTTGGAACATCCCTGCGCCAGCGCGTGAGGCCCGTTCTTCTTGAAGCTCAGACCAGGATCCTGGCCCCCCTCGAGCCTGCTGAACAGGCTACGCTGCTCGAACTTCTGGCACGTGTCGTCGAAGGAAACGATGGCTATGCGCGGCCTGGCAGTGGCCGCCGCAACGCGAAGCGCAGGGATGGATATATGTGTCCCGGCGGAAACGGGCAGGGGCTGTCCGAACCATGACAACGGCAGCACAAGAGAGCCCGTCCGTCGCGTTGATGCGATTGGTCAACGGCTACCAGGTTTCGCAAGCGATCCACGTCGCTGCGGTGCTGGGGATCGCGGATCATCTCATCGGGGGTGCGCGGCGGATCGAGGACCTGGCCCAGGCCACCGCCACCGATTCCGGGGCGCTGTACCGGCTTCTTCGCGCCCTCGCCGCTGTCGATATATTCCGGGAGGAAGAAGATCGGGTTTTTGCGTTGACGCCGATGGCGCAATGCCTGGGTTCCGATATGAACGATCCCGTCGGGCCTTGGGCCGCCTTCATTGGCCGGCCTTATGTTCGCCGCGCCTGGGACGAGTTGCTCTACAGCGTGCAAACCGGTGACAGCGCCTTCAGTCATGTTCATGGCACCGGCGTGTGGGCCTATCGAGCCCAGCATCCCGAGGAAGGCGCCCTGTTCGACAAGGCCATGACCGCGATTTCGCGCCAGGTCTGCGATGCCGTCGTCGCGGCCTACGACTTTGCTGGCGTCAGCCGCGTCGTGGATGTGGGTGGTGGCGAGGGTGCCCTCCTGGCCGGTATTCTCAACGCCAATCCAGCTTTAAGCGGTGTGCTGTTCGAGCTGGAGCAGGTCGCCGCGCGAGCCACCGATCGTGTTGCAGCGATGGGTCTGGCAGCGCGGGTGGAGGTCGTGAGCGGCAGTTTCTTCGAGCAGGTTCCCGCTGGCGACATCCATGTCCTCAAGGGGATCCTGCACGATTGGGATGACCGCGCCGCGGCCGACATCCTGCGCAATTGCCGGGAGGCAATCGCCGCCAATGGCCGGCTGCTGGTCATCGAGCGCCCGATCGCGCCACCAAACCAAGGCGCCGAGGCGAAGTTCAGCGACCTCAACATGCTGGTTTCGCCCGGCGGGCAGGAGCGCACGCAGGAGCAATTCGCGGGATTGTTTGGCGCAGCAGGCTTCCGCCTGGCTCGTCTCATCGCGACGGGCACACGCATGACGATTATCGAGGGTGAGCCAATACCGCCTTGACGGCCGGTCGTCAGCCGATCGCTCGTCCTCTTCGCCACACAGGTCGGGCAGTCGGGAAAACGCCCGGTCTCATGCCGGCATCTTGCAACATGAATACATGCTTGGCCCGATAAGCGTGCTTTCGCGCTCTTGGTCGGGCGCCGCACAGCGGCGAGGGGCGAATATGCGAGCAAACCTGGAAGAAGCGAATCGCGATATCGTGCAGGAGGCCTATCAGCGCGACCTGCCTGCCCACGATGTTCCGGGCCGGAATGATGACTCCGACGCCCTTGCCGCCGCCACGGACGCCAGCGACTTCAGGGGCGAGGACTTCGAGCGCCTCGCGATCGCCGCTGGCCTGTCGGGCCGCGAGGATGATTATCTCAAGGCCTTCGAGAAGGCGCACAACTGTTACCAGTCCAACAACCAGACCATCGCTGCCGCGCGAACCGCGTTTTGGATCGGGTTCCGGCTTTCCTGGCAGGGGCAGGTCTCCCGCGCCAATGGCTGGCTCGCCAGGGCCCAGCGCCTCGTCGAACGCGCCGGAGACGATTGCCCCGAGCGGGGGTATCTTCTCCTGCCCGCCGTACAGCGGCATCTGGCCCTGAATGAGAATCGGTCTGCCGGCAGCTTGGCTGCTGCCGCGGCCAGCATTGGCGATCGTTTCCGCGATAACGATCTCGGTGTCTATGCCCGGACCCTCCAAGGCCGGGCCTTGTTGGCGGATGACGAGGTCGCGGCCGGTCTTGCGTTGCTCGATGAAGCGATGGTCGCCGTGGTCGCGGGCGAGCTGACACCCATGTTCACCGGGCTGGTCTACTGCACGGCCATCGCGAATTATCATCGAATGTTTGCATTCGACCGGGCGCGTGAATGGACCTCGGCCTTTGATGACTGGTGCAAGTCGCAGCCCCAGGTCGCGG
This sequence comes from Labrys miyagiensis, assembly GCF_030160835.1. Classification (GTDB taxonomy): domain Bacteria; phylum Pseudomonadota; class Alphaproteobacteria; order Rhizobiales; family Labraceae; genus Labrys; species Labrys miyagiensis. The sequence goes on from NZ_BSPC01000005.1 coordinate 479,237, forward strand.
TGTTCTCGAGCCAATGTCTTTTGCACCGGGCCGAGATCCTGCATCTGAGTGGACAATGGCCGGAAGCCATGGATATCGCCAAACGCCTCGAGCGTGGTGGAACCTCGAAGCCAGCCATGCTGGTGCGGGCGGCGGCGCATTACCAGCGGGCGGAAATTCACCGCCTGCGGGGAGAGTTCCGCTGCGCTGAACTGGCCTACCGGGAAGCGGAGCACCTGGGTTCCAACTTGCAGCCGGGATTGGCGCTTCTGCGTCTGGCGCAAGGAAAGGCACGAGAGGCGCTTGCCTGCCTTCGCCGTGAGGTGGATGCCTGTCATGCCGGGCAGGGACGGCTCCGCCTCCTGCCCGCTTTGGCGGAGATCCTGGTCAGGCTCGGCAAGCATGAGGAGGCGAGGCACGTCGCCGACGAACTGATCGAAATCGCGATCCGCATGGGCACCGAGGCTCCGATGGCCCTCGCTCTCCAATCGAGCGGCATGATCCGCGTGGCGGAAGGCGACGCGCAGGCCGGTCTGGCGAAACTCGGCAAGGCGCTGGCATTGTGGCAATCGGTCGGTGTCCCCTATGAGGCCGCTCGTACGAGAGTGGCAATGGGGTACGCGAATCTCGCCTTGGGGGAGCAGGCCGGAGCAAGACTGGCGTTCGATCAAGCCCTGACAACGTTCAGGCATCTCCGTGCCATGCCGGATATCGAGCTTCTCCTGGCCGTGCCGCGGGTCTCTGCGCCAAAGGCATGCTGCCATCTGACCACGCGCGAGATCGAGGTCCTGCGCCTGGTCGCGAACGGCAAGACCAATCGATCGATCAGCACCGAGCTTGGCTTGAGCGTGCGGACCATAGACCGCCACCTTGCCAACATCTTCATCAAACTCGACGTGCCATCGCGAGCCGCCGCGACAGCCTACGCCTACGAGCACAATCTGTTCTGAGCTTCGGCGGCGTCCGCGTGGCCGGCGGTTTCGCGCCAGCCAAGCTGTGAGCGCGGGAAATTACCCAGGCAGATTTTTCGAACGATGGGTGATTTGACCGAAGCGGGTGGTTGCATCGTTGGCGTAATCATGGGTTCAGGTGAAGCATAGAGGCAGCACAGTGAGCCGGATCGACCGCTATTACATCGTCGCCGCAGCAGCATATCTTGTTATCGGTCTCTGCCTTGGTATCGGCATGGGTATCACCGAGAACTTTCAACTCGTCGCCGTTCACGCCCACATCAACCTGGTGGGCTGGGCGTCACTGGGCCTGTACGGTCTCACCTTGCGAGCCTTCCCGGAATTGCGGGCGTCGAAGCTAGCGCCTTGGCAGTTCGGCGTCGCAAATCTCGGCGCCATCACCTTTCTGCCCGGCATAGCGCTGGCCGTTACCCAGACAACGCCGGTGCTTGCGATCGTTGGCTCCCTGATCTGGCTTCTCGGTGCACTCCTCTTTCTCGCCATGTGCATCGGCTTGGCCCGGAACGGCGGCCAGCCAGGCGATCGCACTCCCCGATAGCGGCGCTTCGATCTATTTCCCCATCAACATGGAACGATTTCAAATGCTCCATCACATATCGATCCCGGCATCCGACCCGCGTCATGTTTCCGAGGTCCTCGCCGAACTGATGAAGGGACGATCCTATCCGTTCCCCGGCCCGGTCTCGGGTGCCTTCATGGCTGTGAGCGGTGATCCGCACGGAACCATGATCGAGGTCTATCCGGCCGCCGTGGTGCTTGAACCTGGCAAGGGCGACGACGGGCCGACCTTCGTCGACACCATCAAGTCAGGCGGCGGCGCTCCGCCGGCATCGACGGCGTTTCACGCGCTTGTATCGGTCCCACGGGAGCGGGAGGAGATCGAATGCATTGGCGCGCGGGAAGGTTGGCTGACCAAGTATATCGGGCGCGGCGTGCCCGGTAGACCGCCGGTTTTCCACGTCATCGAAGTCTGGATCGAGAATCGGCTGATGCTGGAAGTGGTGAGCCAGGAGATGGCGGCGGGCTACGCACAAGTGCTGCAATTCGCGCGTCTCGATCAGCATTTCGGCATGGGATCGGTTGGCTGAGACCGACGCGCTACCCGTCCGCCAGCGGCATTGGCCGACTTTGATGGCGGGGCGGGCGGATCTCGCCCCTCCGGGTGCCGATCGACATCTCGAAACTGTCGGCGATGCGGCGAGCACGGTCGATGAAGACGAGCGCAGCTTCGCGCGGCAGCACCTCGCCGGCGGTTCGCTCGAAGAGGTCGAGCCAGCGATCGAAATGGCGCCCTTCGAGCGGCAGCATCAGATGAGGGCGCAGGGGCCTGCCATCATAACGCCCCGTGCGGAGCACCATGGAAGACCAGAAGGCGCAGAGCTTGGCGAGATGGTCGTCCCAATCGGCCACCTTGGCGTTGAAGATCGGGCCGATCAGCTCATCCTGCCGCACCCGGCCGTAGAAGGTGTGGACGAGTTGTTCGATCATCGCTTCGGAAAGAGTCGTGCCGCTGCTTTCGGCCATATTTATGCTGGAAATCATTGATGAATCCGTCATGCCGGTACTGTTTCGCAAGGAACATAAACGCAAGGGCGCTATTATCCGGCCATTATTATCTTGTATACTGTTTGCATGATGTTTGGTGGGGGCTGCCATGCCGGTACGTCCACTTGCAGTCATCTGTCTCGCAATTGCTCTGATGTCGTCTCCGGCTATGGCACAGCCGCTTGATCCGGATGATCCCGGTACCGACAGCGCGCAACAGATCTACGAACTTGGGCGCTTCGCCGCCATTTATCAACGTATCCTCTCCAATTATGTCGACGAGCCCGATCCCCACAAGCTGATCGAGGCGGCGATCGACGGCATGGTCGGTTCGCTCGATCCGCATTCGCGCTATGTCGATGCGCACGCCTTTCGCGACATGCAGCGGGAATTGACGGGCAAGTTCGCCGGCCTCGGCGTCGAGGTGTCGCTCGACAATGGTGCGATCGTGGTCAAGCACACTCTCGAGGACTCGCCCGCCGCCAAGGCGGGGCTCCTGGCCGGCGACGTCATCCTCAGCATCGACGGGACTCCGCTCCAGTCCATGAGCCTCGATGATGTGCTCAGGAAGATGCAGGGCGCGGTGGGCTCCACGGCAAGGCTATCGATCCAGCGTACGGGCAGGCCTATGGCCTTCGATCTCGCCGTCACCCGCGCCATCATCGCCACCGAGACGGTGCAAACCCAGGAACTCGGACGGGATGTCGCCTATATCCGCATCGTCGAGTTCGACGACAACACCTTCGGCAGCCTGCACAAGGCCACCGACAAGCTGCAGGCGGATATCAAGCCCAAGGATCTCAAGGGCTATATCGTCGACTTGCGCAACAACCCTGGGGGCCTGCTCGGCCAGGCGATCACGGTTTCGGCCGGTTTTGTCGGCAAGGGCGTGGTGGTGTCGGTGCGTGGGCGAGATCCCAATCTCGCCAAGGTATTCATCGCCAATGGCGCCGACCTCATCGGCGACAAGCCGGTGATCGTGCTGATCAATGGCGGCACCGCTTCGGCCGCGGAGATCATGGCGGGTGCGCTGCAGGACCTCAAACGCGCCACCATTCTCGGCACGCGCTCCTTCGGCAAGGGCTCGGTACAGACCGTCTCGCGCCTGGCCGACCAGAGCGCCCTGATCCTGACCACGGCGCGCTACTACACCCCGCTGGGCCGTTCCATTCAGGCCGAGGGCATCGAGCCCGACATTCTCATACTCCAGCGCGATGCCGAAGCCTATAGCGATGTGCATCTCACCAGCGGGGAGGCAGGACTCGCCCGTCATCTCAAGGCGCCGGACGGTGAGGAGGAAGGCGGCGGCTCGTCCTTCTACGTCCCCGTGGATGCCAGGGACGATACCCAGCTCAACGCGGCGCTCGATCTCTTGCGTGGCGTTCGCCTGAACCCGGCCTTCCCGCCGCGGCGCCTGACGCAGTAACTGCACTTTCAGCAGCGCTCAAAACGACATTCGCCGCATCCGTAGCCTACGGATGCGGCGAATGTCGGTTCCTCCCTGGATTGCTTTCTAAAGCGTTTTGCGATTTGACGGCATCGGCAAGAATCGCAAAGACGCGTCGAAACAAAGAGTGAGAGCAAAGCAGCGTCTAAGCTTAAACGCGCTTTGCTCTAGGCGTTGCAGGCCGCGTTTTCCGGCAGGCCGAGAGCGGCAGCCACGCGGCGCAGATAGCTGGGGCTGGCATCCAGGCCCAATTCAACATCCTTGATCTCGTCCACCGTCAGGCCGCATGTCACGGCCAGATCCTCGATGCTGTATCCCTTTGCTTCGCGGGCCTCCCTGAAGACGTGAGCTCCGGCGTTGATGGCGGCGGAGGTCGTTGCTTTCGAGAGGGCGTGTTCGCTTCCGGAATAGGGCATATGTCACTCCTTGTTATGAGTATCCGGGGATGGATAGGTTTTTGCTTTTATAGGCTCCAGTTGAGGTGGATGAGGGACAGAGCGTTCCTCGGGATGGTTCCGCTGCGTCCGAACCCGTTTGGCACACCGCGGCATTGCTTAGAAACGCATAAAAGGCAGGCTACAGTTCTCGTGAGCGACAGAAGAACGCCTGTCTGTTGTCTGGGGCAATCACCCTACGCGAGTATAACTTCAAGTATAATTGTCAGTGATAAAGGGATGTCAATCCGTGAATCACGCGATCGGGACGATAGGACCGAAATTCGCGACGGTCAAGCTTAGCCGATTTCGAGCACAAATAGCTAGCTGTTTCTGCTGATACATCAATAACATGGCTGCCACTCGAGTGTAACGAAAGGTACATTGACCGAGACAATGCGGCAGGTCAATCAGGCCCTTGATATTCTTCGATTTTGGTCACGTGGATTTGACTGATTCGTGACCGGGTGAGGTGCGAAGAAGCCTCTTCCGGAGCTCGGAAGAGGCTGTGGCTGGCGGCGCTCTCGGATCGCCTTTTGCGCGCTGTCGCGATCACCGCATCGCTCGCCGCCAGGGCGTCCTTGACGATCAGGGTGCCGGAACGTCGCGATGCACTGGTGATGAACCAGACGGGCATTGTCTTCCCCGCTGGTTTGTCTCGCCGGAGCAGCGGCGTCAGATTCATCATGGGGCTTGGCTTCAAGGATGCGACAATTACATATGAGCTATGTGTTGAATGTAATTATCCGCCGAGGCAGAGTCCGCTACGCTCATTTCCTGGCAAGGCTGCCGGCCGTTCCCATATTCACAAGCGATTTCAGTGGAGAATTTCATGGCTCGCCAATTGCGGCTCGGGGCCTTCATGCGGCCCGCCAGCATCCATACCGGCGCCTGGCGCTATCCCGGCGCCTGGCCGGACGCCAATTTCAACTTTCCAGGCCTCCGGCGCCTGGCCCAGAAGCTGGAGCAGGGCCGCTTCGACGCCTTCTTCATGGCCGACCATCTCGCCGTACTCAACATGCCGGTGGAAGCGTTGAAGCGCAGCCACACGTCCACCTCCTTCGAGCCCTTCACCCTGCTCTCGGCGCTGGCCGGGGCCACAGAGCATATCGGCCTCGTCGCCACCGCCTCGACCACCTTCGACCTGCCCTACCATGTCGCCCGCCGCTTTGCCTCGCTCGACCACATCAGCGGCGGCCGGGCAGGCTGGAATATCGTCACCACCTCCAACCCCGATGCGGCACTCAATTTCGGCCTGACCGACCATGTCGAGCATGATGAGCGTTACCACCGGGCGCGTGAATTCTACGACGTGGTGACGGGCCTGTGGGACAGCTGGGCCGACGATGCCTTCGTCCGTGATGTCGAGAGCGGCATCTTCTTCGATCCCGCCCGGATGCATGTGCTCGACCACAAGGGCGAGAACCTCTCGGTGCGCGGTCCGCTCAACATCGCCCGTCCGGTGCAGGGCTGGCCGGTGATCGTGCAGGCGGGCTCCTCGGAAGCCGGTCGCAAGCTGGCGGCCGAGACCGCCGAGGCGGTATTCACCGCGCCGGGAACGCTTGCGGACGGGCAGCGCTTCTATGCCGATGTGAAGGGCCGCATGGAAACGCTCGGGCGCAGCCGCGACCACATGAAGATCCTGCCGGCCGCCTTCGTGGTTATCGGCGACACGGTCGAGGAGGCGAAGGCCAAGCGCGCCAAGCTCGACAGCCTCGTCCATTACGACAGCGCCATCGCCTCGCTCTCCATCGCGCTCGGCCATGACGCCACGGGCTTCGATCCCGACGGCAAGCTGCCGCCGATCCCCGAGACCAACCAGTCCAGGAGCGGGCGTGAGCGCGTGCTGCAGCTCGCCGAGCGCGAGGGGCTCACCGTGCGCCAGCTTGCCCAGCGGCTCGGCGGTTACGCGGGCCTTGCTTTCGTCGGCACGCCCCAAACCATCGCCGACGCCATGGCGGAATGGCTGCACGGCGAGGGTTCGGACGGCTTCAACATCATGTTCCCCTATCTGCCCGGCGGTCTCGACGATTTCGTCGACAAGGTGGTGCCGGTGCTGCAGGAACGGGGCCTGTTCCGGCGAGAGTATGAGGGCAGGACCTTGCGAGAGAATCTCGGCCTGCCGCGGCCGGCCAACCGCTTCTTCCCCTGAGGAGCGATCGAAAGGCAAAGCGCATCGGTCGAGTTTGTTGGCCTCAGCGGTGTCCTCACGAGCTCCAGAGCAAAGCGCGTTCACGCGTGAACTCTTCTTTGCTCTAACTCTTTGTTTCGACGCGTCTTTGCGCTTCTTGCCGATTCCGTCAAATCGCAAAACGCTTTAGCGTTTCTGGAGCCGGGAGGGGTTGATGGACGGATATGTCGGGGATGTGCGGCCCAACGTTGGGCCCGAGAGGTCAAAGTGCCGACCGCGTTCTTGGCCCTGTTGCATAAATCGTTCGCGGCACGGGGCTTATGCAACAGGAAAGGACGCCGAGATTTCAGAGAAGGCAGCGGTATCGGAAAGGTCAGGAATTTCGCGACAGGAGAAGATCCGCAAAAAGTGGGAAAGTCTGGGGCAGTCCTTCAACTATGAGGCAATTACGCCGAGCCTAGTTGCCCGAGTGCGGTGTCGGCCTCCACCACCGGATCGTTGAGTGTCCAACGGGGGATCGTGCGTATGCGATCGAGGCCGGCAAAAACGCCCACAAAGCCTCCATCGGGGAATATCTCGCGGAGTGCGGCATCGAACTTCTGGCCAAACCCCTTGAAGCCACCTGCATCCACCTCGCTTAAATGGATCTGGTTCCAGTCGATGTTGAGCGCTGGATCACGATAGAGCACCGCCGCGGTTTCCATCGTCCTGAATGTCCCAATATTGCCCGCCTGGACAAGCCTCGCAGCGGCAGGGCCAAGATATTTCCGCATGATGTCTCTGTAATCGCTGAGATATGCCTGTTGCACGTCGATATATTCCAGTGAAACTTGCCATTCGGGTCGACCGGCTGAGCCTTGCCAGTCTCGCGGCATCACGAAGGACGAGGGGGTCGTCAGAAGAATCTCGGCTCGCAGCAGATGAGTTTCCACCGGTTGCTGCTTGACAACGAGGTCGTGGATGACGTCGGCAGGAACCATATCGTGGAAGTAGCTCAGCTCGAGATGGCTCCACACTGGCGCTTCCGAGGCGTTCTGAAAAACAGAGCGATGCCGATAGAGTGCCTGTCCGACACATGTCTCCCCGTATCGAACCCAGTTTACAGCGCCGTCTTTCAACGCTGGTTCCGATCCTTGACCGCGCGATTGTATTGTCCGAGCGAGCACAACGAGGCGGTCGTCAGGCTCAATCTGGGTCAGATGCAGCTTGTCAAAGGTACGTGTGCTCTCACCCATTGAACATGTCTCCCACGATTCATTTCGATTGAACGGAATAGCAATGCCTCGTTTAGTTCCGCAACGTTATTTGTGCCGTGCGGGGCGGACAAAGTGGTCATCAGTCGGCAGAGCTAGCCAAGGTCGAAAGCAGCCGTCTACTTTGTCGCTTTGATCCCAATTTCTACAACGCCCTTATTTGCGCAAACGACTTTCGCAACGACCAAAATCACGCATTTCGAGAAAGTGCTGAGGTGCGCGCTACATGCAATCCCCTAGTTACTTGGTCAAACCGTTCATCAGAACCGGATCAATCGACAGCACGCCGCCCGGTATCCTCCTTCGCCGATGATACAGGCGTTGGATTACGTTGAACAGAATATGAACTAATATTGATTATTTCTCGTTCCCATGCTCTCATCCGTCTTGGAACGAAGCGTCAGCGGCCGGCGTCTGTACAACCCGGCCCCGAACGCCTCCATCCACCCCGACAGCCTATCCAGGTGGTAGGCGCATGCGGCGGTCCTGCTTCTCTCGAAGCCGGCCTCCAGGGGTGACGAGCGGGACAGAGGGATCGGCACCCCATGGAAGTGCCACGCGATCCCGGGACGGAGCGTGAAGGGCTAGAGCCCGGCAACGCCTTCGTCCCATCTCCCGCCGATGCGGTGAAGACGGCTCATGCCACTGTCCGGCCAGGACTGCAGCGCTGAGCCCCTTCACCGAGCCGGCTGGCTCAGGTTCGGATGGTCCGTGCCATCCGCTCCCGGCTCGCCTCCGCCTTCATAAGGCGGAAAAAACAGGTGGTCTTGCGCGCCTTGTCAGCGTGCCGGGCAGCCGGAACGGGGCGATGGCGGCCTGCACCGACAGTGCGGCCTGCATCTTCCATGATCTTGCTTTCACGGCTGCTCCGCAGCCGCCATCGCCCGGTCTCTTCATCAACCCAGCCGGAAAGGGCGTGGGAACGAGAGCGTTTGCGCGTTGAGGCGCCGCGGAGGAAATTGTCCAAAGAAATAGGGCGTAGGGGAGGCTCTCACACCCTGTCTTCTTCGGACAGCCCTGCCGTCACATCATCGAAAAGGTGTCGGGGTTCGGGCCGATCTTGCCATGGGGATCGTCCAGCTTCTCGATGGCTGCAATGTCCTCGGGGGCGAGCTTGAAGTCGAAGACCTTGAAATTCTCGGCGATGCGGGCCGGCGTCACCGATTTGGGGATCGCCACATTGCCGATGTCGAGGTGCCAGCGCAGGATCACCTGGGCTGATGTCTTGCCATATTTGCCGGCGATGGCCGCAATGGCGGGATCGGCGAGCAGCCGGCCCTGGCCGAGCGGGCTCCAGGCCTCCGTCGCGATGCCTTCCTTGGCGTGATAGTCGCGCAAGGCCTTCTGCTGGAAGCGCGGATGCAGCTCGATCTGGTTGATCGCCGGCACCACGCCGATCTCGGCCTTCAGGCGCTCGAGATGCGGGATCTGGAAATTGGAGACGCCGATGGAGGCGACGCGTCCCTCCTCGCGCAGCTTGATGAGGGCCTTCCAGCTGTCGAGATAGCGGTCGCGCGAGGGCACCGGCCAGTGGATGAGGTAGAGGTCGAGCTTGTCGAGCCGGAGCTTCTTCAGGCTGGCATCGAAGGCTCGCAGGGTGGAGTCATAGCCCTGGTCGGCATTCCACAATTTGGTGGTGATGAAGAGATCCTTCGCCGGCACGCTGGAGGCGGCGAGCGCATCGCCGACGCCCGTCTCGTTCTGGTAGGCGGCGGCGGTGTCGATCGACCGGTAGCCGGCATTGATCGCAGCCGTCACAGCGGCGTTCGCGCCTTCATTGGGCACCTGCCAGACACCGAAGCCGAGCTGGGGGATCTGGTTGCCGTCGTTGAAGCGGATGGTGGGGGACATGGGAACTTCCTGGTTGAGTAGGTGGAATGTAGGGCGCGACGCGAGCCTCCCCCACAAGGCTGGGGGAGGTGGCATTGCGAAGCAATGACGGAGGGGGTGTGGTCCGCTAGCTGCTCATCAAAATATAGGGCTCAAGTTGATAGGAGGGGATCTGAACTTCTTTCTCTCAAGTCGTGCCCGTCGGGCCACACCCCCTCCGAGCCGGCTTCGCCGGCCCACCTCCCCCAGCTTCGTGGGGGAGGCTCGCGTCGCGCCATTTCAAAGACCTCCAGCCCCTCACAGAAACCCCGCGATCTTCTGCGGAATATACGGCGCTTCCAACGCCGCGATCTCCTCATCCGTCAGCCCAAGGCTCACCGCCGCCACCGCATCCGTGATGTGGCTGGGCTTGGAGGCGCCGACGATCGGGGCCGCCACCACGCTCTTCTGGGCAAGCCAGGCCAGCGCCACCTGCGCCTTCGGCACGCCGCGTGCTCCAGCGATCGCGGCAACCGCCTCGATGATCTTGCGATTCGCTTCGACATGCGCGTTGTAGAGCGTGCCGCCGAAAGCGTCCGTTTCCTGGCGTTCGCTGGTCTCGTCCCAGGCGCGGGTCAGGCGGCCGCGGGCGAGGGGGCTCCAGGGGATGACGGCGACGCCCTGATCCTCGCAGAGCGGCAGCATCTCGCGCTCCTCCTCGCGATAGAGCAGGTTGACGTGGTTCTGCATCGAGACGAACTCGGTCCAGCCGTTGAGGCGGGAGGTGTAGAGCGCCTTGGCGAATTGCCAGGCATGCATCGAGGAGGCGCCGATATAGCGGGCCTTGCCCGCCTTCACCACGTCATGCAGGGCCTCCAGCGTCTCCTCGATCGGTGTGGAGGCGTCCCAGCGGTGGATCTGGTAGAGATCGACATAGTCGGTGCCGAGGCGCTTCAGGCTGTGGTCGATCTCGCCCAGGATGGCGCGGCGCGACAGGCCGGCGCCGTTCGGGCCAGGGCGCATGCGCGAATTGACCTTGGTGGCGAGCACGATCTCCTCGCGGCGCGAAAAATCCTTGATGGCGCGGCCGACGATCTCCTCCGAGGAGCCGTCCGAATAAACATTGGCGGTGTCGAGGAAATTGATGCCGGCTTCGATCGCCTGCCGGATCAGCGGGCGGCTCTCATCTTCCGGCAGAGTCCAGCTGTGGTTGCCGCGCCGGGGATCGCCATAGGTCATGCAACCGAGGCAGACGCGCGAGACTTCGAGGCCGGTCGAGCCGAGTTTTACGTAGTCCATGGATGAAGCTCCAGACTGTCGGTGGCACGGGAGGGGCGGCTCCAACGGCCGCGGCGCACCGCTTCACTAAGGGGAGGTCGAACCGGCAAGGGGTAGCATCCGGCTGGGGCGGTGTTAATTCACATCATCGAAAGCAGCTTCCAACGCTGGACTCCAAATCCCTCATTCGGCTTTCTTCTTGTTCAGCCGCTCCAGCGCCAGCCGCCAGTTGTCATCAAGGCCGGTGCAGGCTTCCAGGCCGCCGATGCGCAGGCCAAGCTCCCTCGGAGCGCAGAAGAGATTGGCCTCCGGCTGATAGCTCCCGAAGATGTCGACGGCGTTGCCGAGGAAATTCGCAGGCGAATAATAGCCGGCTATGTGCCACCACAGGTCATAATCCTGGCTGGTCATGGCGCCGATAATGCCGCGCGAATCGGAGCTGTCGTTGCACTCGACGAAGACGAAAGGCCGGTGACGGGCGATCGTCCGTGCCGCGCCCGCCAGCACGGCCGGCTCCATGCCCTCGACATCGACCTTGATGAGCCGGCAGGCCGGAAGATCGAGACCATCCACCGTGATGACCTCGACGTCCTCGCCCTCCGGCCCCTGGCGGGCGGCGCCGAAATTGAAGGCCTGGTCGGGCCGGCCCACGGCGAGGCGGATGCGCCCAGCCTCGCTGCCGGCTGCCTTGTTGAGGCAATGCAGATTGTCGCTCAGATTCACCGCGGCATTGGCGCACAGGAGTTGGAAGACGTGGTGCTGTGGCTCAAGGGCGTAAACACGCCCGCCAGGTCCGACGATCTCGGCGAAAGACAGCGCGTGCGTGCCGATATTGGCCCCGATGTCGAGGGCGACATCACCGGGTCGCAGCACCTGCCCGAGGAGCTGGATCTCGGATTCGCACCATTCGCCGTAGAGGTCGAGCGAGCGGCCGATGAACAGGTCGTTGCGGTTGAAGAAGAACAGGCCATGGCGCGTCCATTTGGCCGCGATCCTGCTGTTCTCGATGACATAGTTCGGCACGCTCACTCCCCGGTTTGCTCGGTGGCCCCAAGGCTAGCAAAGCGCCATCAAAGGGAGAAGTGCGTATGGAGAACCAAGATGAGGCGCCTGCCTCCTCCCCTCCGGCAAGCGGCCTGCTTGCAAGAGCAGGCTGGAAGCCTGCGATCCCGGGGAAGCTATTCGCCCCGTTCGTCGAACAGCGGCAACGCCGCAGCGCCCACCAGCCCGGCATTGTCGCCAAGCCCGGCCTTCACCACGGGCACGTCCCGGAATGAGGGCATCGCCGTCTTGCGGATCTCGGCGTGGATGCGCGTCTCCATCAGGTCGAAGCCGTTGGAAACGCCGCCGCCGATGAGTTCGGCCATCTGCGCATCCGCACCACGAGCCCGCGCTGTTCCTGCGGGCAGGAGGGGTGCCTCGAAACCTTCGTCAACATCGCTGCCCTGGAACGCGCCTACCGCCCCGGCGAGGGCTTCGGCACGGACGGTCTCTCGGCCTGGCCAACGCGGGTGGCCGATGCGGCCGCTCGGGGCGATCGCGACGCTGACGCGGTCATGAACGGCCTCGCCGACCATCTCGTCACCGGGCTCACCACACTAGTGAACATCTTCAACCCGGGCACCATCGTCCTCGGCGGGCCCATGCGCCCCGTGCTGGCGGCGCGGCTCGATACGATCGCCGAGGCGGTGGGCGCCGCCATCGTACCGGGCATGGCGAGGCGTCAGATCCGCCTCTCCACTTTGGGCGAACTGGAATGCGCCGTGGGAGCGGCGACCATCGCGCATCACCGGGGCTTCGATGGCTCGAACATCGAGATTGGTTCCTGGGAGCGCGGACATCACAGCGACATGCTTGCATGTCGCTGTGATGTCCGCGCTCCCAGGAAGAGGCTACGCCTCGTCTTCCACCTGCACCTGCGCCGTCTGCTGCGATCCGCCATTGATGCCGGCGGCGGCGTAATAGCCTACCGCGGAGGCAGCGAGGCAGAGCAGGACGGAGGCGGCGATGTTGGCCAGCGCCCGCCCGGGCATGTTCATGTGCAATAGCTCGAAGGTCTGCAGGCTGAAGGAGGAGAAGGTGGTGAAGCCGCCGCAGATACCCACCATGAAAAACAGCCGCCAGCCATCCGCCAGCGGGATGCGGCCGCTCGCAAAGGTCAACGTGCCGAAGAAGGTGATGGCGAAGGAGCCGAGAATATTGATGAGGATGGTGCCCCAGGGCAGGCTCTGGCTATAGGGCGCCATCCAGATGCCGCCCCAATAGCGCGCCACCGAGCCGAGGGCGCCGCCAATGGCGATGAGTAGCGTATTCGTGAATGAATCAGACATGAGTCCTCCTTTTTGAACCGCACAGCGTTTCGATCAGGAGGAGAACGGACACACCCCTACCGGCGCGAAACGCCTGGTAGGAGTCATCAGCCTTGCGGCGGTTTGGGGGGACTCCATCCCCGTGCTGGTGAGGCACTCTATAGCGCCCTGTGCAGGATGGTCAACGGCACGGGAGACACTGCCACTCCAGTCAACTGCCGCCGAAGATCGGGCTTGCCCGCAGCCGCTCGACGGCGAAATCGACGAAGGAGCGGATCTTGGCTGACGGCCCGTGCCCGCCGGCATGCACGACATGGACGGGCAGGGGCTCTTCCTCGAATTCGGCGAGAAGGATGCGAAGGCGCCCGTCCCTGACGGTGGCGTCGACCTGGTAGGACAACACCCGCGCCAGGCCCCACCCTTCGAGGGCGGCTGAGATGGTAGCCTCGTTGAGATTGCAGATCAGGCGTGGATGAATACTGACGCTGGTCTTCCGCTCGCGCCCGAAGCGCCACTCCAGCGAAGGCCAGGCGCTCACATTGGCGATGACGCGGTGGTCGGCGAGCTCGGCGGGCGTAAGGGGTTCGCCATGCGCCGCGAGATAAGTGGGCGAGGCGCAGACCACCCGGCGCATCGTGCCGACGCGGATGGCGTTCAGCTCCGAGTCCGGCAGGCGGCCGATGCGGATGGCGACATCCATGCCCTCTTCGATCAGGTTGGTGATGCGATCGAGGAAGAGGGTCTGCACCGTCACCGACGGGTGCTGGCTGAGATAATCCATCACGATGGGCATCACATGCATCTGGCCGAACAGCACGGGCGCGGTGACCACCAGCGTGCCACCAGGCGTCGCATAGGAGCCGGCGGCGGCGGCCTCGGCCTCGGCGAGATCGGCGAGGATGCGTTGGCAATCGGCGAGGTAGCGCTGGCCGGCATCGGTGAGCTTCACCGAGCGTGTGGTGCGAATGAGGAGCCTTGCTCCGATCGTCTCCTCGAGGGCGGCGATGGCCCGGGTGACGGCGGGCGGGCTCATATAGAGCTTGCGCGCCGCCTCGGCGAAGCCGCCGGTCTCCGCCACTTTCACGAACACCCGCATGGCCTGCCAGCGATCCATGGCCGCTCCCGCGCATGACTGTTTCATTCAGTGGAATAATGACTTCCGGAGAATGCATATTCTCTTTTCAGGATGGAACAAGCATTTTGATGTTCGAAACAAGCGCCTTTCGGAGATCGACCATGAAGCTCTATTACCATCCGCTGTCCGGCCATTCGCACCGGGCGCATCTCTTCCTGTCGCTGGCGGGGGTCAAGCACGAGCTCGTGGAGATGGATCTCGCCAAGGGCGCGCACAAAGAGCGCGATTTCCTGAGCCTCAACCCCTTCGGGCAGGTGCCGGTGCTGGATGACAAGGGCGTGATCGTTTCCGATTCCCTCGGAATCATTGTTTATGTCGCCCGCAAGCTTGGCCTGACGGATTGGGTTCCCACGGAGCCGGAGGCGGCTGCCACCGTGCAGCGCTGGTTCTCGGTGGCTGCGGGTGAGATCTATAACGGGCCCTGCGCCGCCCGCCTCGTCACCGTGTTCGGGCGCGATTTCGATGCCGGGAGAGCCATCGCTGGCGCCCATCGCATCCTCAAGCTGATCGACGGAGAATTGGCTGATCGCACCTGGATCGCCACGGATCGCCCGACCGCGGCTGATGTCGCGCTCTACAGCTACATTTCCTCGGCGCCCGAGGGGAATGTCGATCTCGCGCCCTATGGTCATGTCAACGCCTGGCTGCGCCGGGTCGAGGCTCTACCGGGCTTCGTGCCCTTCCAGAAAACGGCCATCGGGCTGGCGGCCTAGGACACATTGGGGGCGGTTCTTCAGACCCGGCTCCTTGCGCGGCGAGTGTGGTCAAGAGCCGGGTCTGAAGACCCGCCCCCCAAATCGCCCGCCTCCACAGAAAGGCTCCCACCATGGACGGCAGCACTCCCATCCTGTCCAGCTCCCCCTGGCATGAGGGCGAGATTGCCCTGCAGCGGCGGGCCGGCGTCGCCGAGCGCATGGATGTGGTCGGCCGCCATGCCCTGCGGGACCATCTGATCGACCAGCACCGCGAGTTCTATCCGCAACTGCCCTTCATCGTGGCCGGGGCGGTCGATCCTGCCGGCAATGCCTGGGCGACGGTGCTGTCTGGCCGCCCGGGTTTCCTGAACTCGCCCGATCCCCACACCCTGCATGTTGCTTCAGCGGTCAATCCCGCCGATCCGGCGGCCGCGGGACTGCAGGACGGGGACGCCGTCGGCTTCATCGGCATCGAGCTGCACACCCGCCGGCGCAACCGGCTGAACGGCACGGTCAGGCGGAGCGACGAGGCTTCGTTCGACGTCGTCGTCGGCCAGAGCTACGGCAATTGCCCGCAATATATCCAGCTGCGCAATTTCGATTTCACGCGCGAGCCCGCTTCGCCGCATGCCGAGACGCCGCAGCGCCTTCGCAGCCTGGAAGGTCTCGCCACCACGATGATCCTCAAGGCCGACACCTTCTTCATCGCCTCCTATGCGGATCGTCCCGATAGCGGGCGCCAGGTCGACGTCTCCCATCGCGGCGGCCGGCCCGGTTTCGTGCGGGTGGGCGAGGACGGCGTGCTGACCATCCCGGACTTTGCCGGCAATCTGTTCTTCAACACGCTCGGCAATATCCTGGTGAACCCGAAGGCTGGGCTGGTCTTCATCGATTTCGAGACGGGCGACCTCCTGCAACTCTCCGGCCTCGGCGAGGTCGTGCTCGACTCGCCAGAGATCGCGGCGTTCCAGGGCGCCGAGCGGCTGCTGCGCTTCACGCCCCGCCAGATCGTCTATCGCCCCGGGACCCTGCCGCTGCGCTGGCCGGCGCGCCCGCAGGGCGCCTCACCCAACGCGTTGCTGACGGGCAGTTGGGTCGAAGCCGCCGCCCGGCTGAAGGCTGCCGAGCTCGGCAGGACCTGGCGGCCCTTCCGCGTGGCTGGGATCGTCGAGGAAAGCAGCGTCATCCGCTCGCTCTATCTCGAGCCCGTCGACGGCGCCGGGCTGATTGCCCACCAAGCTGGGCAGCATCTGCCCATCCGTGTGCACCTGCCCGATGGCCGCGAGGCCCTGCGGACCTATACGCTTTCCTCCGCGCCTTCGGACGGGCTCTATCGCATCAGCGTCAAGCGAGAGGGCGCGGTGTCGCGCTTCCTGCACGGCTTGAAGCCCGGCGATGTCATCGAGGCCCGTGCGCCGACGGGGGCCTTCACTATCGATGCGCTGGAGGAGAGGCCGGCCGTGCTGCTCGCCGCCGGCATCGGCATCACGCCCCTGCTCGCCATGCTGCGCCACATCGTCTATGAGGGCCTGCGCAAGCGCCGCATCCGCCAGACCGTGCTGTTCCAGTCCGCCCGCTCCAAGGCCGAGCGCGCCTTCGATCGCGAGATCGTCGCCCTGGTGGCAGCCTCGGAGGGCGCGGTGAAGGTCGTGCGCGTCCTGAGCGACCCGACTGGCGCCGGGGAGGAGGATTATGAGCATTACGGCCGCATCGATGCCGCTCTGCTGCGCTCGAGCCCGCTTTTCGACGACTACGACTTCTACCTCTGCGGTCCAGGCGCCTTCATGCAGGCCCTCTACGATGGCCTGCGCGACCTGAACGTGCCTGACAACCGTGTCCGCGCAGAAGCTTTCGGGCCATCCTCCTTCAAGCGCCGGAGGGATGCAGGAGAACCGATGCGGACCATGCAGCAGCCGGCAGCCGAGCCCGTAACCGTCACCTTCGCCGCTTCGGGCCGGCAGGCGGAGTGGAAGCCGGCTTCCGGCTCTCTGCTGGAATTTGCCGAGGCGCACGGCCTCAGCCCGCCCTATAGCTGCCGGGCCGGTTCCTGCGGCAGCTGCCGGACGACGGTGCTGTCCGGCGCAGTGTCCTATGAAGGCGAGCCGATGGCCGAAGTCGGCGGGGACGAGGCTCTGCTCTGCTGTTCGGTGCCCGCCGCAGGCGGGGCGCTGAGCCTGGATCTTTGAGCGCCTAGATGTGAGCTTTCAGACGGAATCACCCGGAATCGCAAAATGCTCCTACTTCCAATACGTTAAAATGGAGACGCGTTTCAGCCCGAACGCATTTTGCTCTAGGCCACCTTCAGCAGCATGATGAGGGCATAGCTGATCACGCCAAGGGCCAGCAGCGAGAGGATCACCGTGGAGGTGACGCGCGGGCCGGCCTTGGCGACGGCGCGGATATCGACGGTGAGGCCGAGGGCGGCCATCGAGATGATGGTCAGCGTGTTGGAGGCCGAGGCGATGGGCTGGAGCGAGGCTTGCGGCAGCAGGTCGAAGGAGCGCAGGGCCATCATCGCCAGGAAGCCGATAATGAACCAGGGCACGATCTGGCTGAGCTTCGGCTTGACACGGGCGACGCTGCCCTCGGCTCCGGCGCTGGCGGTGCGCTGGCTTTCGCCGATCAAGGCGAGCACGAGGATCACCGGGCCGAGCATCAGCACGCGGGTGAGCTTGACCAGCGTACCGATCTGCACGCTGAGGGCGGCGACCGGAGCGGTGGCGGCGAGCACCTGTGGCACGGCATAGACGGTGAGGCCGGCGAACACGCCATATTGGCCGGCCGAGAAGCCGAGAGCGGGCACCAGCATGGGCAGGCAGATCACGGCCACGACGCCGAGCACGGCGGTGAAGGCGATGGAGGCGGCAACGTCCTTGCCATTGGCGCCGATCACCGGAGCGGTGGCGGCGATGGCGGAATTGCCGCAGATCGAGTTGCCGCAGGCGACCAGCAGCGCCATGTTGTAGGGCAGGCCGAGCGAGCGGCCGATGCCGAAGCTCAGGAGGATCGAGACAGTCACCACGCCGGCGATGCCGACGATCAGGGCCGGGCCGGCATCGGCAATGGCGGCGGCGCTGACGGAAGCGCCGAGCAGCACCACGGCCACTTCCAGCAGGGTCTTGGCGCCGAAGGTGATACCGCGGTCAAAATGCTTTTCGGGCTGAGCGAAGGTGCGGATCAGCGCACCGATCAGGATGGCGAGCACCAAGGCTTCCAGCCAGGCCTTGCCGAATAGGCTGGTCTCTGCGAGCTGGGCCGCCATGGCAAGGGCAGTGACCACGATGCACAGCCCAGCGCCTGGGATGATTTCGCGAATCTTGTTGCTGATGCCGGCGGTCATTACGGGTACTTTTCGGGGCTTCGATGGGGTGGTTGTTTTTCGCCGAAAAGCGCTGTTCAATCCATTTCGAAATAGTGTAAGTTTCGTTCGACTTAATCGAATGATCGCTCCATGACCTTGGAACAATTGCGGATTTTCGTGGCGGTGGCCGAGCGGGAGCATCTCACGCGCGCCGCGGAGGATCTGCGCCTGACGCCCTCGGCGGTGAGCTCAGCCATTCGCGTGCTGGAGGGTCGCTACGGCGCCACCCTGTTTCACCGCGTGGGCCGGCGTATCGAAATGACCGAGGGCGGCCGCGAGTTCCTGCCCGAAGCGCGGGCAACGCTCGCTTCCGCAAAGGCCGCAGAGCTGGCACTTTCGGAACTCGGAGGGGGCTTGCGTGGTTCGCTCACCCTGCAGGCCAGCCAGACCATCGCCAGCTATTGGGTGGCCCCCTTCCTCGCCCGCTATCACGATGTCCACCCCACCATCGACCTCCGGCTGGAGATCGGCAACACCCAGAGTGTGACGCAGGCGGTGCTGGAGGGCGCCGCAGAGATCGGCTTCATCGAGGGCGCCATCGACGAGCCGGCCCTGCATGTGCAGACCGTGGCGCATGACCGCCTGATCGTGGTGGTCGCCCCCGGCCATCCCTGGTCCGATGGGCGCGTGGTGCGGGCCTATGACATCGCCACCGCCTGCTGGATCATGCGCGAGGCGGGCTCCGGTACCCGCTCGGCCTTCGAGGAAGCGCTGAAGGCCTGGGGCGTCGATCCCTCCGCGCTCGAGGTCGCGCTGGTGCTGCCATCCAATGAGGCGGTGCGCTCGGCCGTGCGTTCCGGCCCCTATGTCACCGTGATGTCGGAGCTGGTCGCCGGCCCCGATTTGCAGGCCGGCCGCCTGGTACGCATCGCCTTCGACATCCCGCCCCGCGCCTTCCGCATGCTGCGCCACAAGGAGCGCTACTTCACCAAGGCCGCCAAGATGCTGGAGATGGTGATCACGCAGAGCGGCGGGTGATGCTGGGAGGACGCTCAATCACGCCGGCGTATTTCGTTTAGCGTCAGAGCCGTTGCTGCTTCCAAGATCTCAAGCTCACTTGCATCTGCGGCGAGGTGAGGGAATTTGACTTCTGCTGCCAGCCGATGAGCGATCCTGTCGAATCGAGTGCGGGCCACGATGGCTCTGATCTCGTTGCTCAGAGCGTGCAACTGCGCTTCATCGTTCGCCGCACGCAAGTCCAACACCATGTCGCGTAGCTCCTTTGGCAACTCGGTGAACACTGTCACGGCATTGGCAACGAGAGTGGAGAGGGAGCAATGTTCTCGTTGGGCGATGTCGCGAGCGCGAGCGGCGACCGCGTCGTCTAGATTGGTGGAAACGGTGGTGGGCATGGTTTCGCATCACTTCCATTTAGGTGGTGAGGATGGATTACTTCGCGGGCGGTGACCATGCCGGCGTCTGTCGTCCAAGCTCCGCGGGAGAGGATCGACGAAGTCGGGAATGAAAATTAGTAGCCTGCCGCTGAGATAGTACCTTGCGGCATTCCCCGCGGGGGCCCAGCTTGGGGCGTCAATCCACCGAAGGCGCCATCAGCCATGCCAGAGACTATCAAGATCAAGGGCCTCGAACTGCGCTTCCTGCAGAGCAAAGACGAGACCGGGGGCAGTCTCGACATGTTCGAGATGATCGTGCAGCCCAATTCCCGCATGCCGGTGGCCCATCACCATGAAAACTGGGAGGAGACGATCTACGGCCTTTCCGGCGTGACGAGCTTCCGAGTCGATGGGCGCGATCTTACCGTGGCACCCGGCGAGACCCTCTTTATTCCCCGTGGCGTCGTCCACGCCTTCCGCAATGATACGCAGGAGCCGGCCACCAGCCTGGTGGTGCTGACCCCCGGCGTGCTCGGCCCCGGCTATTTCCGCGAGGTGGCGGCCCTGCTCAGCGTGGAGCCGCCGGATCTCGTCAAGATGAAGGAGACGATGCTCCGCTACGGGCTCGTGCCGGTGCCGGGCGCCTGAGGCGTTTCACTTCGAGCCGTTGACGCTGTCGATCGGCAGCAGCTCCATGAAGGCCTTGCCGGCCGGACTAAGGCCGCTCCTGTGCGTGGAAGCGTGCAGGTCGCGCCGCAGTGTCGGCGTCAGCCGGCGCACGGCAAGACCCGTCGTGTCATCAGGCAGGGTCAGGTCCGGCATGATGGTGAGCCCGATGCCCTCGCGCACCATGCCGAAGATGGTGGAATTGTCGCGTGCCAGGAACAGCACCTGGGGCTTGGCGCCGACGGCCATGAGCGCGGCCGCGAGCTGGGTGTCGTCGCCCCCGCCGGAGAAGATGGCGCGCTCGCCGTCGAGCGCCTCCAGGCTGATCGAAGCGTTCTTGGCCAGGCGGTGATTGGCTGGAAGCACCAGCACGAAATCGTCATTGGCGACGATGTGGTTGTCGAGATCGGGGTGCGCCTGGCCGCTGATGCCGACATCGACGGCATCGGCCAGCACCCAGGCGGTCACCTCGTCGTCGGTGCCTTCGTGCAGGGTGATGCCCGCCTGCGGATAGAGCGCCCGGAAGGGCTTCAGCCAGCCGGGCAGGAGTCTCGCCGCCGCGCTCTGCACCGAGCCGATGCGCAAAGTCGCACCCGCCAGCTTGTCGCTGGTGCGGGTGACGGCGGCCAGACGCTGGGCGCCGGCAAGCAACGCCCGGGCCTCGATCAGGGCCGCTTCGCCCATGTCGGAGAGGACGACGCCTTCGCGCGTACGCGTGAGGAGCTTGGCGCCGAGCGCATCCTCCAGCCCCGCAATGGCTTGGCTGACCGCCGATTGCGTCAGGTGGATGCGCTGGGCGGCCGAGGTGAAGCCGCCCGTCTCGGCCACGGCGACGAAGCAGCGGAGCTGGGTAAAGGTGATATTAGGATGCATGATCGGAGCGGCCCGCCTGAGTAGACCATTTAATATGAGGGGTCGCTCGCGATGTGCCTAGGGTGTGTGATCCGGCAACCTGTCGGCAAGCGGCGATGTTAACCCATTTTTAACTGTGGGATGCGCCAGCGCTTGCTTTGCGCTATTGAGGTTAAGAACATTTGGGGCCGGGCGGGACGATGGCTGACGCGGCAATGCCCGAACAAGGCACGGAGCTTGGGGTTGCCATGCCTGCCAGGAGACGCTCGCGCCCGCTCTGGCGGCGCCTTGCCTATGCCCTGATCGCGGTCGCAGCCATCCCCGTGCTGCTCACTTTTGTCTATGCCGTGGTGCCGCCGGTCTCCCTGCCGATGCTCGGGCGCTATGCCACCGGACAGAAGGTGGACCGGCGATGGGTGAAGCTGGACGACATCGCTCCGGTGGCGCGCTTTTCGGTGATGGCGTCGGAGGACGGCCAGTTCTGCCGGCACTGGGGCGTCGATTTCGGGGCGATCGGCACGGTGCTGGAGCAGGAGGGCGGCCCTTCGCGCGGAGCCTCCACCATCGCCATGCAGACGGTGAAGAACCTCTATCTCTGGCCGCTGCCCACCTTCGCCCGCAAGCCGTTGGAGGTGCCGCTGGCGCTATGGGCCAACCTCGTCTGGTCGAAGCGGCGCACGCTGGAGATCTATCTCAATGTGGCGCAGTGGGGCGACGGCATCTATGGCATCGAAGCCGCCTCGCAGTTCTATTTCAAGAAGCCGGCGTCCCGGCTGAACGCCCGCGAGGCCGCGCAGCTCGCCGTCGCGCTGCCCAACCCGATCCGCCGCAGCGCGGGTGCGCCGACGAGACGGCTGCGCAACCTCGCCGGCCTGATCATGAACCGGGCCCGGAACTCGGCGGAGTATTTTTCCTGTGTGAGGTAGTCCCGGGTGCACGGGCATCCTGCCCGTTCTTGGAACCGGCACGCTTCGTGATAAGGGAAGAACGGGCAAGATGCCCGTGCACGCGGAAGGCCGGCGATCCCAGGGAAAATAATGACTCCGGCCCCTTTCTTCCTGGGTTCTCTTCCTGTATAGGCTGCGCCTTCAATCGAATTTTGTCATCGGCCTGCCGTGACTGTCACGGCATCCGCACGCCACGAAGAAGAAACCAATGGCTGTTCCGAAGCGAAAAACCTCCCGCATGAAGCGCGGCTTCCGCCGTTCCGCCGATGCCTTGAAGGCCCCGACCTATGTCGAGGACAAGGACTCGGGCGAACTGCGCCGTCCTCACCATGTCGATCTGAAGACCGGCATGTATCGCGGCCGCCAGATTCTCACCCAGAAGTCTGACGCCTGAGGGCTGAAATCCGACATTTGAGGTCTTGCGCGGAACCCCGCGCAACGCCTCTTCCGGGCCGGCAATTGCCGGCCCTTTTGTTTGTCTTCACGCGGCTATAACGGTTCACTTTCCAGAACCAGGCGAAACAGGGCGGAAAAATGCTGGGGGCATGGCATTTTTCCCCGCCTTTTCAGTGTTTGGCTCTTGTTGCGTCAGCAAAGCCTGTGTGTTAGGTGAGCGCTCGTGTTGCAGGGCAAGGGAGGGCCCGGTTCTGCAACCGTAAAGAAATTCAACATATCCGCCAAGGGGTTGGGCGGTCAGGCACGGGGGAATCCGGGCTGGACTGTCTCTTTCCCGAAGCGGCTACAAGAGAGAGACGCGCGGTGGCAGGGGAAGAACCGATCGTATCCGGCATGGCAGGCCGCTATGCCGTCGCCTTGTTCGAGCTCGCAAATGAGCAGAACGCCATCGATTCCGTTGCCGCCGATCTCGGCCGTTTCAATGGCCTGGTGGAAGAGAGCGCCGACCTCAAGCGCCTCGTTCGCAGCCCCGTCTTTTCCTCCGATGAGCAGACCAAGGCCATCACGGCCGTGCTGGATCGCGCCGGCATCGGTGGTCTTGCCGCCAATTTCATCAAGCTTGCCGCCCATAACCGCCGCCTCTTCGCGGTTGGCGACATGATCCGCGGCTTCACGGCGCTCGTCGCCAAGGCCCGCGGCCAGGCTACGGCCGACGTCACGGCCGCCCAGCCTCTCTCCGACGACAATCTCAATATCCTCAAGGACTCGCTCAAGGCGTCGACCGGCAAGGATATTACTCTCAACGTCAAGGTCGACCCGAGCCTCATCGGCGGTCTGATCGTCAAGATCGGTTCCCGCATGATCGACGCTTCGCTCAAGACCAAACTCCAATCGATCAAGATCGCCATGAAAGAGGTCGGCTGATGGACATCCGCGCCGCAGAAATTTCCGCCATTCTGAAGGACCAGATCAAGAATTTCGGCCAGGAGGCCGAGGTTTCGGAAGTCGGTCAGGTTCTCTCCGTCGGTGACGGTATCGCCCGTGTCTACGGCCTCGACAATGTCCAGGCCGGCGAGATGGTCGAATTCCCCGGCGGCGTGCGCGGCATGGCGCTGAATCTCGAGACCGACAATGTCGGCATCGTGCTGTTCGGTTCCGACCGTGAAATCTCCGAAGGCGACATCGTCAAGCGCACGGGCGCCATCGTGGACGTACCTATTGGCAAGGGTCTGCTCGGCCGCGTCGTCGACGCTCTTGGCAATCCGATCGACGGCAAGGGTCCGATTTCCTACGAGCACCGCGCCCGCGTGGACGTCAAGGCTCCCGGCATCATCCCGCGCAAGTCGGTGAACGAGCCGATGGCGACCGGCCTCAAGGCCATTGACGCCCTGATCCCGATCGGCCGCGGCCAGCGCGAGCTGATCATCGGCGACCGCCAGACCGGCAAGACCGCCGTGGCGCTCGACACCATCCTCAACCAGAAGCCGCTCAACCAGGGCAATGACGAGACCAAGAAGCTTTATTGCGTCTACGTCGCCGTCGGCCAGAAGCGCTCCACCGTCGCCCAGTTCGTGAAGGTGCTGGAAGAGAACGGCGCGCTCGACTACTCGATCATCGTTGC
This sequence comes from Labrys miyagiensis, assembly GCF_030160835.1. Taxonomy (GTDB): domain Bacteria; phylum Pseudomonadota; class Alphaproteobacteria; order Rhizobiales; family Labraceae; genus Labrys; species Labrys miyagiensis. The sequence goes on from NZ_BSPC01000005.1 coordinate 503,400, forward strand.
CGCCACCGCTTCCGACCCGGCCCCGATGCAGTTCCTGGCGCCCTTCGCCGGCTGCACCATGGGTGAATATTTCCGCGACAACGGCATGCACGCCGTGATCATCTACGACGATCTCTCCAAGCAGGCCGTCGCCTACCGCCAGATGTCGCTTCTGCTGCGCCGTCCGCCGGGCCGCGAAGCCTATCCGGGCGACGTGTTCTATCTCCACTCCCGTCTGCTTGAGCGCGCCGCCAAGATGGGCCAGGCCGCCGGTTTGGGATCGCTGACCGCGCTGCCGGTCATCGAAACCCAGGCCAACGACGTGTCGGCCTACATCCCGACCAACGTGATCTCGATCACCGACGGCCAGATCTTCCTTGAGACGGACCTGTTCTATCAGGGCATTCGCCCGGCCGTGAACGTGGGTCTGTCGGTGTCGCGCGTCGGTTCGTCGGCGCAGACCAAGGCGATGAAGAAGGTTGCCGGCAAGATCAAGGGCGAGCTCGCTCAGTATCGCGAAATGGCCGCCTTCGCCCAGTTCGGTTCGGACCTCGACGCCACCACCCAGCGCCTGCTGGCTCGTGGCGCCCGCCTCACCGAGCTCCTGAAGCAGGCTCAGTTCTCGCCGCTGAAGATGGAAGAGCAGGTCGTGGTGATCTATGCCGGCGTCAACGGCTACCTCGACAAGGTCGATGTCGCCAAGGTGAAAAGCTTCGAGAACGGCTTGCTGGCCAAGCTGCGCGCCGAAGGCTCGATCCTCGAGGCGATCCGCTCCTCGGGCGATCTGGCCGATTCTGTCGGCGCCCAGCTCAAGGACCAGGTCGAGGCATTCGCCAAGACCTTCGCCTGATCGTTCGGCTCTCGTTAGGAAGGCGAAGCGATGCCCTCGCTTAAGGACCTTAGAAATCGCATTGCCTCGGTGAAGGCGACGCAGAAGATCACCAAGGCCATGCAGATGGTCGCGGCCGCCAAGTTGCGCCGCGCCCAGAGCGCGGCCGAGGCGGCGCGTCCCTATGCCGAGCGGATCGATGCGGTGCTGGCGAACCTCGCCGGCTCGATCGCCGATCCGCGCCAGGCGCCGCCGCTCCTGGCCGGCAACGGCAAGGACCAGACCCATCTCCTGGTGGTCTGCACCGGCGAGCGCGGCCTGTGCGGCGCCTTCAACACCTCGATCGCCCGCCTGGCCCGCGAGCGTGCCAATGCGCTGGTGGGCCAGGGCAAGACGGTCAAGATCCTCTGCGTCGGGCGCAAGGGCTATGACGTGCTCAAGCGCCAGTTCGAGAAGAACATCATCGAGCTGGTCGATTTCCGCGCCGTGCGCACTCTCGGCTTCGAGCAGGCCGATCTTGTCGGTTCGAAGGTCCGCAAGCTCTACGCCGATGGCGAGTTCGACGTCTGCACGCTGTTCTACTCGACCTTCAAGTCGGTGATCTCGCAGATCCCCACCGCCAAGCGCCTGATCCCCGCCGAAGTGCCGACGCCCGATCCCAAGGCGGGCGAGAGCGGCCAGAAGATCGCCTATGAGTATGAACCGGATGAAACGTCCATCCTCGCCGAGCTACTGCCGCGCAACATTTCGGTCCAGGTGCTGCGCGCTCTGCTCGAGAACAACGCCTCCTTCTATGGTTCGCAGATGAGCGCCATGGACAACGCCACCCGCAATGCCGGCGAGATGATCAAGAAGCAGACGATCACCTATAACCGCACGCGCCAGGCGATGATCACCAAGGAACTGATCGAAATCATCTCGGGTGCGGAAGCACTCTGAGGTTAGGGCCCAAGGAGTATCGTGATGACGTCCTATACGACTTCTGGATCGACCAAGGGTGGCCGCGAGGGCCGTGCGGTTCTCGACAATGGCGGCCTGGCGCTCGCCATGGCCTTCCCGAAAGAGCTTGGCGGCGATGGCGCGGGCCATAATCCCGAGCAGCTCTTCGCGCTCGGCTATTCAGCCTGCTATGGCCAGGCGATCGTGGCCCTCGGTCGCAAGCATGGCCTTGACGGGGGTGCCGCCAAGATCACTTGCGCCGTGACCCTGACCAAAGACGACATCAGCTTCGCCCTCTCGGTGGAGCTGAAGGTCCATATTCCCGGCGCCGACCTCGAAAAGGTCAAGGCGCTGGTCGAGGAAGCCCACCAGATCTGCCCCTATTCCCGGGCGACCCGCAACAACGTGCCTGTCACGCTGACCGTCGTCTGATCCGTTTCAAGACTTAGAGAGACTTTGGAGAACCCCATGGCCAACAAGACCGGACGCGTTGCGCAGGTCATCGGCGCCGTCGTCGACGTGAAGTTCGACGATCATCTGCCCGAGATTCTGAACGCGCTTGAAACCATCAACAACGGCCAGCGCCTGGTGCTGGAAGTCGCCCAGCATCTGGGCGAATCCACCGTTCGCTGCATCGCCATGGACATCTCCGAAGGTCTGGTGCGTGGCCAGGAAGTGACCGATACCGGCGTTCCGATCGCGGTGCCGGTGGGCGATGCCACACTCGGCCGCATCATGAACGTCATCGGCGAGCCGATCGACGAAGCCGGTCCTGTGAATGGCGAAGGCTTGCGCCCGATCCATGCGCCCGCGCCTAGCTTCGCCGAACAGTCGACGGAAGCCCAGATCCTCGTCACGGGCATCAAGGTCGTCGACCTCCTGGCTCCCTACGCCAAGGGCGGCAAGATCGGCCTCTTCGGTGGTGCCGGCGTCGGCAAGACTGTGCTCATCCAGGAACTGATCAACAACATCGCCAAGACCCATGGTGGCTATTCGGTGTTCGCCGGTGTCGGCGAGCGTACCCGCGAAGGCAATGATCTCTATCACGAGTTCATCGAAGCCGGGGTCAACGACGATCCGCATAATCCCAAGGGCATCCAGTCGAAGTGCGCGCTGGTGTTCGGCCAGATGAACGAGCCTCCGGGCGCTCGCGCCCGCGTCGCCCTCACCGGCCTCACCGTCGCCGAGCATTTCCGCGACCAGGGCCAGGACGTGCTGTTCTTCGTCGACAACATCTTCCGCTTCACCCAGGCCGGTTCCGAAGTGTCGGCGCTGCTCGGTCGTATTCCTTCGGCCGTGGGCTATCAGCCGACGCTCGCCACCGACATGGGCGCGTTGCAGGAGCGCATCACCACCACCACCACGGGTTCGATCACCTCGGTGCAGGCCATTTACGTGCCAGCCGACGACTTGACCGACCCGGCGCCCGCGACCTCCTTCGCCCATCTCGACGCCACGACCGTGCTCTCGCGTTCGATCGCCGAAAAGGGCATCTACCCTGCGGTCGATCCGCTCGACTCGACCTCGCGCATGCTCACCCCGGCCGTGGTCGGCGAGGAACATTACGCGGTGGCCCGTCAGGTGCAGCAGATCCTGCAGCGCTACAAGTCGCTGCAGGACATCATCGCCATTCTCGGCATGGATGAACTGTCCGAAGAGGACAAGATGACCGTGGCTCGCGCCCGCAAGATCGAGCGTTTCCTGTCGCAGCCCTTCGACGTCGCCAAGGTGTTCACCGGTTCGGACGGCGTGCAGGTTCCCATCGAAGATACCGTCAAGGGCTTCAAGGGTATCGCCGAAGGTCAGTATGACTACCTGCCGGAAGCCGCCTTCTACATGGTCGGCACCATCGAGCAGGCCGTCGAGAAGGGCAGGCGCCTGGCCGCCGAGGCCGCGTAAGCCAAGTTGATCGGGGACGTCATGCGCGTCCCCTCTTCTTTCTAGGAATTAGGGACCGCTCCGATGGCCAGCTTCCAATTCGAACTCGTCACGCCTGAGAGGCTGCTGTTCTCCGGCCCGGTCGATTCCGTCGTCGTGCCCGGCAGCGAGGGCGATTTCGAGGTGCTGCCCCTGCATGCGCCTCTGATGTCGACCATCCGCCCCGGCGTGATCGTGGTGAAGGAATCCGGCGCCGCCGCGCCCCGCCGCCTGTTCGTGCGCGGCGGTTTTGCCGATGTGAACCCGGCCGGCCTCACCATCCTCGCCGAGCAGGCTATTGCGGTCGAGGACCTTACCGCCGAGAGGCTGCGGAGCGAGGTCGCCGCCGCCGAGGCCGAGGCCAACGCGACCAATGGCGACATCGCCAAGGCCAACGCCGACCTCAAGGTCGGCCAGCTCAAGGATCTGCAGAAGACGCTGGGTTGATGTTCGCCTTAAGCCGTGGAGTTTGGAAAAGCGCGCTCCGGCGCGCTTTCTTGTTGGTGCATGTCGCAAATCGCGTATACGCCCCGCGTTCATTTGCGCTCTGATCCACTCCTGAGAACGGAGAGGTGCACCATGCTCACGGCGCAGATGCGGGACCTGATCGCCCATCACAGCCTCGGCCTCGTGGCCACGGTGACGCCGGAGGGAGCGCCGGCTGTTTCGCCCAAGGGCACGTTTCTCATTCATGACGACAGGACGATCGCCTTCTCCAATATCCGCTCGCCCGGCACGGTGAGGAATATCGCCCGCAATCCGGCTGTCGAGGTCAATTTTATCGATGTCCTCCACCGCACGGCCTGCCGGATTCGCGGTGCCGCCCGCCTGTGCACTGCCGCGGAGCTCCCGGACGGACTGCATGCGCGCTTCACGGAGAAATGGCCGCAACTGGCGGGCATGATGAAAGGCTTCGTGCTGATCGAGATCGCCGACGCCAAATTCCTGCGCTCGCCGGTCTATGACATCGGCGAGGAGGCCGACGCGCTCGCGCGGCATTGGAGCGCCTATTACAAGTCGTTGGCCGAGGGCTGACTCCGGAAACACTGGCATTTCCATAAGAGACGCGGGATCCCCTGGGACCGCAGGCGTCTCGCCTGTATCTTCCTTTTCCGCAAGCGACCCGGTTCCCAGAGGCAGGCGAGACGCCTGCGGTCCCAGGGGATCCCCCGCCTCTGTCTGCGAGGTTGCCCAGGCTCACCCGTTCAGCTGGATCGTTGCCAGCAGCGCCTTCGCCACTTCGGCGGTGACCCGGCGCTTGTAGCGTTCATGCACCATCTGGCCGTTGTGGAAGACCTTGTGCTCGACATAAACCATATGGCCGTCCCAGCGCAGGATATTGTCGGTCTCCGTCGTCTCGATGACATTCAATCCGGGTACGAGTTGGCCTTCGGTGGTCTTGTCGCGCATTCAGGTTTTCCTCCCCTTTTTTGATTCCGCGCAGCAGGGCGTCTGCCAGCATAGCCCGACTTCGCGCCGAAAGGGAAAGGGGAATCGCTAGCCATCCCCTTTGAGATGCCTCCTGCCATCACAATCGGCACTTTGCTCGTGATCTGTCCTTGACTGATTGAACGTTCAAAATAATGTGCCTGGATGCCCAGCAGTCTTCCCTCCTCTCTCGATCGCCCCGTCCGGCTCCGCCGCGTGGATGCCGGCGATGTGCGGCGGCGCCAGCTGATCGAGGCCACCATCGTCGCCATCGCGGAAGTGGGCTTCAACGCCACCACCATCGCCGAGATCGCCCGCCGAGCGGATGTCTCCACCGGCCTGGTCTCCTTCTATTTCGGCGACAAGGACGGGCTGCTGGAAGCGACGCTGCGCCATCTCGCCCGCGAATTGTCGCGCGCCGCGGCTGCCCGCATGCGCGATGCCACCACGCCGCGTGCCCGCGTGCAGGCGGTGATCGACACCATGCTCGGCGCCAGCCAGTTCGAGCGGCGTATCGGCACAGTCTGGCTCGCCTTTTGGGCGCAGGTGCCGCATTCGCCCAACTTTGCCCGCGTGCAGCGCGCCTATCACCGCCGCCTCTCCGGCAATCTTTCCTATGCGCTGCGCCCCATCCTGATGCGCGACCCGGCCCGGGCGCTCGCCGAGGCGATCGCTTCGATGATCGATGGGCTCTGGCTGCGCGCCACTCTCGCCAACGATCCCGATGGACGCATGGCCCGCATGGTCGCGGGCGGCTTCGTCGACAGTCAATTCATGCTGCTCGGCATCGGCCGGTAGCCAAGGAGTCCTTGAAACCATGCGTTACGGCGTTGTGAAGAACCATATCGGCGGCAGTTTCGTCGATGCCACTTCGGGCGAGACCTTCCCCTCGATCGATCCGGCCACCGGCGAGACGATCGCGGAGATCCAGCAGGCCGGCGATGCCGACATCGAGCGCGCCGTTGAAGCCGCCAAGGCCGGCTTCGCGGTCTGGTCGCGCATGACGGGCGCCGAGCGCGGCCGCGTCCTCAGGCGCACGGCCGACATCCTGCGCGAACGCAACCAGGCGCTCGCCGAGATCGAGACGCGCGACACCGGCAAGCCGATCCAGGAGACGATTGCCGTCGACGTGCTCTCCGGTGCCGACTGCCTGGAATATTTTGCCGGCATAGCAGCGACGCTGACAGGCGAGCATGTCGATCTCGGCCCCGCCGCCTTCGGCTATACCCGCCGCGAGCCGCTCGGCGTGGTCGCCGGCATCGGCGCCTGGAATTATCCGATCCAGATCGCCTGCTGGAAGTCGGCCCCGGCGCTTGCCTGCGGCAATGCCATGATCTTCAAGCCTTCCGAGCAGACGCCGCTCACCGCCCCCTATCTCGCCGAGGCCTTCAAGGAAGCCGGGCTGCCGAATGGCGTCTTCAACGTCGTGCAGGGCGATGCCCGCGTCGGCAAGGCGCTGGTCGCTCATCCCGTCATCAAGAAGGTCTCGCTCACCGGCGAGGCCGGCACCGGCCGCATCATCATGGCTAACGCCGCCAAGACGCTGAAGCATGTCACGCTGGAACTCGGGGGCAAGTCGCCTCTGATCGTGTTCGACGATGCCAAGCTCGACAACGCCGTCTCGGGCGCCCTGCTCGGCAATTTCTACTCGGCCGGCGAGGTCTGCTCGAACGGCACGCGGGTCTTCGTGCACCGGAAGGTCAAGGACGAATTCCTCACCAGGCTCAAGGCGCGCACCGAGAAGATGGTGATCGGCGATCCCCTGGATCCCAACACGCATGTCGGGGCCCTCGTTTCGCAAGAGCACCTCGAAAAGGTGATGTCCTATATCGAGAAGGGCAAAGCAGAGGGCGCCAGGGTGCTCACCGGCGGCAACCGGGTTACCGCCGGCGCACTCGCCAAGGGCGCCTTCGTCGCCCCCACCGTGTTCGACGGCTGCCAGGATGACATGGCAATCGTGCGCGAGGAGATCTTCGGGCCGGTGATGACGGTGCTGAGCTTCGAGGACGAGGACGAGGTGGTGGCGCGGGCCAACGACACCGAATATGGCCTCTCGGCCGGTGTCTTCACCACGGACCTTGCCCGCGGCCATCGCGTCATCGCCAATCTCGAGGCCGGCACCTGCTGGATCAACCAGTACAATGTCACGCCGATCGAGCTGCCCTTCGGCGGCGTGAAGCTGTCGGGGTTGGGTCGCGAGAATTCGCGCGCGGCGGTGGAGCACTACACGCAGATCAAGAGCGTCTATGTCGCCCTGGGCGATATCGACGCACCGTACTGAGATTCTCCCGGGTGCGCGGACGTCTCGTCCGCACTCTTGGGAGACGTGACGTTTGTGAGAAGGGAAGAGCGGACGAGACGTCCGCGCACCCGGGAAAACCATGACCGATACCTTCGACTACATCATTGTCGGCGCCGGCTCGGCGGGGTGCGCGATGGCGAGCCGCCTGACCGAGAACGGCACGCACACCGTCAAGGTGCTGGAATTCGGCGGCAAGGATGGCTCCGTCTTCATCCAGATGCCGAGCGCACTCTCCATCCCGATGAACTCGCCGAAATATGACTGGCGCTACCACGCCGAGCCCGAGCCGGCGCTCGGCGGGCGCAGCCTGCACACGCCGCGCGGCAAGGTGCTGGGCGGCTCCTCCTCGATCAACGGCATGGTCTATATCCGCGGCCACGCCATGGACTATGAAGCCTGGGCAGAGGACGGCGCGCGCGGCTGGAACTATGCGAGCGTGCTGCCCTATTTCAAGCGCGCCGAGGGCCGCGAGGAGGGTGGCGACGAGTATCGCGGCAGCGACGGCCCGCTCAAGACCTCCTATGGACGGCTGAAGAACCCGCTCTACCAAGCCTTCGTCGATGCGGCCGCCGAAGCCGGCTATCCTACGACACCGGATGTCAACGGCTACCAGCAGGAGGGCTTCGGCCGCATGGACATGACGGTCTACAAGGGCCGCCGCTGGTCAGCCGCCAATGCCTATCTTAAGCCGGCTATGAAACGACCGAACCTCTCGGTCGAGACCCATGCGCTGGCGAGCCGCATCCTGTTCGAAGGCCGGAAGGCGGTGGGCATCGAATATTGGCAGGGCTCACAGCTCAAGCGCGTCAAGGCGCGCCGCGAGGTGATTCTCTCCGCCGGCCCGATCAACGACCCCCAACTCCTCAAGCTCTCCGGCATCGGCCCCGCCGCCGAATTGCAGGCCATGGGCATCGAGGTGCTGCATGATTTGGCGGGCGTCGGCGAGAACCTGCAGGACCATCTCGAATTCTACTTCCAGATGGCGAGCACCCAGCCGATCACGCTCTATTCGGTAGTCAATCCGCTCGCCAAGGCGAGGGTGGGCGTGGAATGGCTGCTGCGCAATACGGGCCTGGGCGCCACCAATCATTTCGAGACCTGCGGCTTCATCCGCTCGCATGCCGGCATTGCCTATCCCGACATCCAGTATCACTTCCTGCCGATGGCGGTGAGCTATAACGGCGCTTCGCTCGCCAGCGAGCACGGCTTCCAGGCCCATGTCGGCCCGATGCGCTCCAAGAGCCGCGGCCATATCCGGCTGAGATCGAAGCATGCGCGCGAGGCGCCGCTGATCCGCTTCAACTATATGAGTCACTCGGACGACTGGACGGAGATGCGCGCTTGCGTGCGGCTGACGCGCGAAATTTTCCAGCAGAAGGCCTTCGAGCCCTACCGCGGCCGCGAGATCCAGCCGGGTCCGGACGTGACCTCGGACGAGGCGATCGACGCCTTCATCGCTCAGCATGTCGAGAGCGCCTTCCACCCCTCCGGCACCTGCAAGATGGGCGATCCCTCCGACCCGATGACGGTGGTGGATCCGGAAACCCGCGTCGTCGGCATCGAGGGCCTGCGCATTGCCGATTCCTCGATCATTCCGCTGATCACCAACGGCAACCTCAATGCGCCCTCCATCATGATCGGCGAAAAGGCGTCCGATCACATCCTCGGCAAGACCATGCTGCCGCCGTCCAACGCGCCCTTCTATCAGGCGAAGGACTGGCAGACGAAGCAGCGGTAAGCCTTGCCGGGGACACCGATTGGTGTGCCGACCTCCAGGTCGGCATGGAACCGGGACGTTCGAGGAAAGAGTGCCGACCTGGAGGTTGGCACACCGAGCCAGCGCATATGCCGAAGGTGCGTTGTCCCTCGCGCCTCAGCCCGAGATCGGCTGGGCTGTAAGCTTGATGCCCAGGGCTTTGATGACGCCGAGCAATGTCGTCAGTTGCGGGTCGCCTTCCGAACTGAGCGCCTTATAGAGTGAGGCGCGTGTAACACCCGCGTCCTTGGCGACCTGCGCCATGCCGCGTGCACGTGCGATGGTTCCGAGCGCATTTGCGATATAACCGGCATCCCCCGTCTCGAGGGCATCCGTCAACAGTTCAGCCTGTGCCTTCGGATCAATCAGATAAGGGGCGGCGTCGAAGGGGAGTGTCTCTAGTGCCATGTGTCTACCTCCTTCAAAGTTCCTTCATCATTTCTTTTGCCACCCTGATGTCCCGGGCCTGTGTCCGCTTATCGCCGCCACAAAGCAGAATCACCAGAGTTCGACCTTACTGGACGAAATAAAGTCGGTAGCCCGGGCCATAGTCGATACGAAGTTCGCTAAGGCCATCACCGGCCGGTTTGACATCCCCGAAAAGGCCGGATTGCAGTCGAACTAGCCTTTGCGCAATTCGCTCGACCGCTCGGCGATCTGTGAGGTCGGCAAGCCATTCCTGGAAAATGCGGGTCTGCCGAACCTCGATCATGTGTTTCTTATAGGAAACAAATCGTCATGTGTCAACTATAGGAGACAAACATGAGTCTCCCCGGCTTTGCAGGCATTACGCCCATCTTTAACTATGGTGCCTTCGGCGGCGGGGGCAGGGCGGCGAGGCCCTTGCTCGTGCCGTCCAGCTTGAAAGTGAAGTCGAGGGTGGTCTCAGGCGTCTGATGCAGGGTGAGGGAGGCGTTGCTGCCGGCCAGGAGGCTCTTGCGCAGGTCCTCATTTACCAGCACGTCGGCAAGACAGCCGGAAAGGTGGCAGCGCGTGAAGCCGGTGGTGCCTACATCATTGCCGTCGATGTTCAGACCGACGCCCGTCGGCACCAGCACGCCAAGCGGGGCGATGATGCGCAGCAGGAGCCTGTTCCGGTCCAGCCGGATCAGGAGGACATTGGCATAGAGGTCCGGGTCCTGGGCCGGGCTTGCCGTCTGCACCAGGGCGCATTGCTTGCCGGGGCCCGCGGGCGGATCGCATTGCAGCTGCCAGTCGCCGAATTGCGGAGCCGGCTCGGGTGCCGTCGCCTGTTGGGCCGCCGCCATGGGTAGCAGAGCGAGGCTGGCCACGACGGCAAGCGCGAAACGCAGGAAGCCTCTCGAGACCACCCTGGGAACGAACATGGATACCTCCGAACTGCCCGGCCGCCGTTCTCAGCATCGCGCTGCCCTGGATGCAACAGGAAAGTTCCCAGTCCGTTCGAGAACTGCTGGTTCGATGATCGGCTGGCGGTGGCGGTGTGATCAGGCGTGCACAAACTCCACGAAGGTAAAGCGGCCCTCGAGAGCAAGGGCAATGAGATCACCCGGTATGGTCCGCATGGTTGGCGAAAACTCCGACCGTGGGACGGCGACACGATTTACAGTTGCAAATTCCCCTGCGACAGGAAACAACGATTACAAGGCCCTCTCACGCTTTCGAACATCCATGCAGCTCGACGAACGCGACCGCATCGGCGGACCGCCACGCCAACAATGGGCAGGAGGCCCCATCGTCGGCCTGGTGATCATTGCCCTTCTCGTATGTGGCGGTCTCTATTTCTACCGTGATATCGACGGCCTGTTGAACTTCGGGCGCCAGTCCGTCGCGGGCGCTGTCGGCAAGGGAATCGGCGCCGATTTCAGCGCGGTCTACCAGCATCTCGGCATCGTGCCCCTCGCCGCCAATGTCGCTTATCAGGACAATGTCCAGGCCGCCCTCGGCAAGCTTCAGGTCGAGCCTTGCGACAAATCCGGCATCTATGATCTCTCTGTTGCTCTGGAGCAGACTGGCAAGGTTCTTGCCGCGGCGCAGGCTCTGGAAGGCTTCGCCAAGGCCTGCAAGAGTACTGAGAACGAGCTCTACCGTGCCGCCGATCTCTATTTCGGCCTTGGCGACTATGACAAGGCCGTTACCCTGGGCGATGAACTGATCAAGGCCAACCCCTATAATGGCCAGATCCAATATCTGCGCGGCCAGGCCTCCAATGCCAAGGAGCGGTGGGCCGATGCGCTGCCCTTCTACATCAACGCCATCGAGTTGCTGGGCAGCCCGAAGGACATCAACTCGGCCGTCTTCTTCCAGCTCGCCAATATCTACGATCACCTCGGCCGCTCCTGCGATGCCATCACAGCGATCGAGACCTGGGTCATGCTCGATCCGGTCGAGCGCGACACCACGCAGACAAAGAAGATGGTCAGGGATTACGCCGCCAGGGGCACGTGCGACACCGATACCGCCAAGGGCACCGATCGTTTTAAGCAGTCAGACAATGGCGTCATCCTGGTCAAGGCACAGGTGAACAACACGTCCGGCACCTTCATCGTTGATACCGGCGCCTCTTTCGTCGATCTCACCGAGGACTTCGCGAAGAAGGCCCAGGTCGATATCATCAACGCCGGCGCGGTAACGCTTCAGACCGCCAATGGCGAGATCACGGCTGATCTCGGATCCGCCTCCACGGTGCGCCTCGGCCACGCTCAGGCAAGCAAGGTCGTTCTCGTGGTCCAGAAGCCTACGCTCGGCAACGGCGTGGATGGCCTCATCGGCATGTCGTTTCTCGCTCGCTTCAATTTGACGATGACAGGCGGAGAACTTTCGTTGAAGGCCAAGAGCACGCCTTGATGCGGCTTTCGAAGAAAGAACGCAGGAAAATCCTCGCCTTTTCCGGCCGGAACCACTATGTCAGCGCGATCAACGCGACAGCATCGATAGCAAAGGCGTGAGCCGTGGGGCTCGCGCGGTGGGAGAATTGGCCGACGCAACGGACTTGTCTTCCTCAAGAACAAAGCCAAGGCCATGAAATTTCTCGACCAAGCCAAGATCTATGTGAAAGCCGGTGACGGGGGTGCGGGCTGCGTCTCCTTCCGGCGTGAAAAATTCATCGAATTCGGCGGCCCGGATGGGGGCGACGGCGGCAGGGGCGGCTCGATCGTGGCCGAATGCACCGACGGCCTGAACACGCTGATCGATTACCGCTACCAGCAGCATTTCAAGGCGCGCACCGGCGTGCATGGCATGGGCCGCAACCGCGCCGGCGCCAATTCGCCCGACGTGATCCTGAAGGTGCCGGTGGGCACGCAGATCTATGAGGAAGACGGCGAGACCATGATCGCCGACTTCACCGAGGTCGGCCAGCGCGCGGTGATCTGCAAGGGCGGCAATGGCGGCTTCGGCAACGCCTATTTCAAGACCTCGACCAACCAGGCGCCGCGCCGGGCCAATCCCGGCTTGGCGGGCGAGGAGAAGACGATCTGGCTGCGCCTCAAGCTGATCGCCGATGCTGGCCTCGTCGGCCTGCCCAATGCCGGCAAGTCGACCTTCCTGGCCACGGTGACGGCGGCCAAACCGAAGATCGCCGACTATCCCTTCACCACGTTGCATCCCGGCCTTGGCGTGGTGCGCGTCGACGGACGCGAATTCGTGCTCGCCGACATTCCCGGCCTGATCGAGGGTGCGCATGAGGGCCATGGCCTCGGCGACCGCTTCCTCGGCCATGTCGAGCGCTGCCGCGTGCTGCTGCACCTGGTCGACGGCACCTGCGAGCACGCCGGCAAGGCCTATAAGGTGATCCGCAATGAACTTGCCGCCTATAGCGAGGATCTTGCCGCCAAGCCGGAGATCGTGGCGCTGTCGAAGGTGGACTCGCTGTCGCCCGAACTCCTGAAGGAGCAGATGGCGCGCCTGAAGCGGGCGGCGAAGAAGGCGCCGATCGCCCTTTCCTCCGCCTCGGGCGAAGGTATCCAGGAGGCTCTTCGCCAGCTCTTCGACATCATCGGGACGGCAAAAACCGCCGATGCGATCATTGAAAAGCCGGTTTTGGAGAAGAACAATACCTGGCAACCCTGAAGCCGGCCTCGGGGAAGGACCAGCTTCGGCCGAAGCGAGCAATTGAAATGGCAATGGAATTTTTGAGGAAGGCGTCAGGCCCTCGCCGCTGCCGCTTTCCTGCAGCCGGAAAGAGCAAGGCAGTCGGCATCATGCTGGCGGTTCTGCTCGGCCTGTGTGCGGCCTCCCCCGCGCTCGCCGATGCGCTGACGCCCAAACAGGCCATCCGTGTCATGACGCAGGCGGGCTATTCCGGCATCGGCGGTGTAACCCATGATCGCAATTTCTATTATGCCGCCGCCATCGACGCCAAGCGCAAGCGCGTGCGCGTGACGGTGGACGGCGAGACCGGCAAGATCGTTGCTGTCGTGCCCCTGCGCGGCTCCGGGACCGCGGGGATCGTCACGCCCTCGCAGACCGAGCAAGCCGGTGTGGCGCCCATCACGGCAGCGCCGCCGCCGCGTATGATGTTCCCGCCCTATCAGGCGCCCAAGCCACCGCATCCGATAGGTGTGATCCAGTATCCGTTCAATTCCGCCGGCCAACTCCAGCCCGGCTGGTGCCGCTTCCAGGCGAATGCCCCGGGGTGTTGACTGGGACCATGGACATCACAGCGACATCCAAGCATGTCGCTGTGATGTCCGCGCTCCCAGCAAAAAGGCGCCCCGGTTGCCCGGAGCGCCCTCCATACGATTTCTACTGCGGAAGCTTATGCAGCAGCCTTGGTTTCGACCTGCTTGGGAGCCGAGCCGTTGATCGGGATCAGGCGGGGCTTCTTGGCCTCCGGGATCTCACGGACAAGGTCGACATGGAGCAGGCCGTTCTCGAGGCTGGCGCCGGTTACCTGCACATGGTCGGCAAGCTGGAAGCGGCGCTCGAAGGCGCGCGCGGCAATGCCCTGATGCAGGATTTCGCCCTTCTTCTCTTCCTTGTTCTCGGCCTTTTCGCCGCGAATGGTGAGGGCATTCTCCTTCACCTCAATGGCGATATCGCTCTCGGCGAAGCCGGCGACGGCAACGGAGACGCGATAGGTGTTATCCGAGGTACGCTCGATATTGTAGGGCGGGTAGGTGGTGGCAGAGCCATCATACCCGGCAACCTGGTCGAGGGCCGAGAAGAGACGGTCGAAGCCGACGGTGGAACGGTAAAGGGGCGAGAAATCAAACTGACGCATGGCTATCCTCCTTTGAAGCGACAAGCCGTAGGGGTGCTCCGCCACAAGGGCCGGAGCTGACACGTGCATCCCTCCTGGGCCTGCACAAGACTGGATTTGGTGAGGGATTTGCGGGTTTCAAGGGGTGTTTTGCAGGAATCTCGTCTATGAGAGGCTGGCCCGTTTCCTGCATGATCCCAGCCAAAGGATTAAAACGTGCAGTGACCGTGCCCGCCCTCCAACAACCTGTGCTCGAGCGGGCGCGGGGCTCTGTTTCCCTCGGCGTCGCCAGGCGCGGCGAGCGCCATGTCGTTGCCGAGCTGGCGCAGTCCGGCTGCGGGCGGCTGCTGTTTCCCGCCATCGCCGCGGGCCGCCCCCTGGAGGCGGTGGTCGTCAACACCTCCGGCGGCCTGACCGGCGGCGACCGCTTCGATGCGGCGCTGAGCCTCGCGCCCGGCGCGCGGGCGCTGGCGACCACGCAGGCTTGCGAGAAGATCTACCGCTCCGACGGCAGCGATGCCCTGGTCGAGACGCGTCTCTCCCTGGCGGAGGGCGCCTCGCTTGCCTGGCTGCCGCAGGAGACCATCCTGTTCGACCGCGCGCGCCTCAGGCGCAGGCTCACCGTCGAGATGACGGAGGATGCCAGGCTTCTCGCCATGGAAGCCGTGCTGCTCGGCCGCAAGGCTTCGGGGGAGAGCCTGACGCAGGGCCTGTTCCGCGATTCCTGGCGGGTGCGGCGCGCCGGCAAGCTGGTCTTCGCCGAGGAGACCGCTTTCGACGGCGATCTCGCGGCCCGCCTGTCGGCTGCGGCGACGCTGAAGGGCGCGGCTGCTTATGCCACCGTGCTGCTGGTCGTTCCCGACGCCGCCTCCCATCTCCAGGCAGCTCGCGACGTGCTCACAAAAGAGGCAGCAGAGGGCGGAATCAGCACATTTGAGAGGCTTTGCGTTGCCCGCGTGATCGCGGAGGATGGCGCTGCGCTGCGCCGTGTGCTCATCCCGCTGCTCGGGGCGCTCGGTGGCGAACTGCCCCGCGTCTGGCACACCTGAAAGGCATGTCTCTTGCTTGGGAGACATGCCTTTCAGGTGATTCATGGTGACGCATGATCTCATCCGAAGAGTCCGCAGCTTTTTCGGGACCATGCGTAGAAGGTCGTAGCAATGCAGTTGACGCCGCGTGAAAAAGACAAACTCCTGATCGCCATGGCGGCGATCGTCGCCCGCAAGCGGCTCGAACGGGGCGTGAAGCTGAACTACCCCGAGGCGATTGCCCTGATCAGCGATTTCGTCGTCGAGGGCGCCCGCGACGGGCGTTCCGTGGCAGACCTGATGCAGGCCGGGGCCGGTGTCATCACCCGCGACCAGGTGATGGAGGGCATTCCCGAGATGATCCACGACGTGCAGGTCGAGGCGACGTTCCCGGACGGGACGAAGCTGGTGACCGTGCATCATCCGATTAGATGACTGGGAGCGCGGACGTCCTCGTCCGCTCTTGGAAACGGTATGTTCTACGACAAGGGAGGAGCGGACGAGGACGTCCGCGCTCCCAGCAGGAGAGACCATGATCCCCGGTGAAATCATCCCCGCCGAAGGCGACATCGAGCTCAATGCCGGCCTTGCCGTCACCACGCTCACCATCGCCAACACCGGCGACCGGCCGATCCAGGTCGGCAGCCATTATCATTTCTTCGAGAGCAATCCCGGCCTCTCCTTCGACCGCGACAAGGCGCGCGGCAAGCGGCTCGATATCCCGGCCGGCACGGCGGTGCGCTTCGAACCGGGGCAGAGCCGCGATGTCCATCTCGTGCCCTTTCGCGGCAAGCGGGAGGTCTATGGTTTCCGCCAGGATGTCATGGGGAAGTTGTGAATGGGGGGCGGGTCTTCAGACCCGGCTCTTCTTCTCCGTCCTGACTCCTCGCCAAGAATGCCGGGTCTGAAGACCCGCCCCCCGAATAGCACGCGCTCCCAGGAAGAAATCCATGCCCTTCAAGATGCCCCGCGCCGCCTATGCCGACATGTTCGGGCCCACCGTCGGCGACAAGGTCCGCCTCGCCGATACCGAGCTGATCGTCGAGGTCGAGAAGGACTTCACCCTTTACGGCGAGGAAGTGAAGTTCGGCGGCGGCAAGGTGATCCGCGACGGCATGGGCCAGGCGCAAACCACCAGGGCGCAAGGCGCTGTCGATACCGTGATCACCAACGCGCTGATCATCGACCATACCGGCATCATCAAGGCCGATATCGGCATCAAGGACGGGCGCATCGTCGGCATCGGCAAGGCCGGCAATCCCGATGTGCAGCCGGGCATCACGATCATCGTCGGCCCGGGCACCGAGGCGATCGCTGGCGAGGGCAAGATCGTCACGGCCGGTGGCATCGACACCCATATCCACTACATCGCGCCCCAGCAGATCGAGGAGGCGCTGATGTCGGGCGTCACCACCATGCTGGGCGGCGGTACCGGCCCGGCGACGGGCACCAACGCCACCACCTGCACGCCCGGCCCCTGGCATCTGGAGCGCATGCTGCAGGCGGCCGAGGCCTTCCCGATGAACCTCGCCTTTTCCGGCAAGGGCAACGCGGCGCTGCCGGCTGGCCTCGTCGAGCAGATCGAGGCAGGCGCCTGCGCCCTCAAGCTGCATGAGGACTGGGGCACCACGCCCGGCGCCATCGACAATTGCCTCGCCGTTGCCGACGATTACGACGTGCAGGTGATGATCCACACCGACACGCTGAACGAGTCCGGCTTTGTCGAAGACACCATCGCCGCCTTCAAGGGCCGCACCATCCATGCCTTTCACACCGAAGGTGCGGGCGGGGGCCATGCGCCCGACATCATCAAGGTGGCAGGGCTGGCCAACGTCATCCCCTCCTCGACCAATCCCACGCGTCCCTACACGGTGAACACGCTGGAAGAGCATCTCGACATGCTCATGGTCTGCCACCACCTCGACCCGTCCATTCCCGAGGACATCGCCTTCGCCGAAAGCCGCATCCGCAAGGAGACCATCGCGGCCGAGGATATCCTGCACGACATGGGCGCACTCTCCATCATCGCCTCCGACAGCCAGGCGATGGGGCGCGTGGGCGAGGTGATCATCCGTACCTTCCAGACCGCCCACAAGATGAAGGTGCAGCGCGGGCGCCTCTCCAAGGATGGCGCCGGCAACGACAATTTCCGGGTGAAGCGCTATATCGCCAAGGTGACGATCAACCCGGCCATCGCCCATGGGCTCGACGCCCATATCGGCTCGGTGGAGGTGGGCAAGCTTGCCGATCTCGTGGTGTGGTCGCCCGCCTTCTTCGGGGTAAAGCCGGACCTGATCCTCAAGCTCGGCACCATCGCCGCCGCCGCCATGGGCGACCCCAATGCCTCCATCCCGACGCCCCAGCCGGTGCATTACCGCCCGATGTTCGGCGGCTTCGGCCGCTCCATTGTCAAGAGCGCGGTGACCTTCGTCAGCCAGGCCTCGCTCGATGCCGGCATCGGCCAGCGCTATGGGCTGTCGAAGACGCTACTGCCGGTCAGGAACACACGTGGCGGCATCTCCAAGGCCTCGATGATCCACAACAGCGCCACGCCCCATATCGAGGTCGACCCCGAGACCTATGAGGTGAGGGCGGACGGGGAACTGCTCACCTGCAAGCCGGCAGAGAGCCTGCCGATGGCGCAGCGGTATTTTCTGTTTTAGCGCTGGGAGCGCGGACGTCCTCGTCCGCTCTTGGAAACGCAACCGTCAATCGGTGTGCCGGTCTTCAGACCGGTATGTCCGCGAGGGTCTCGTTTGTTGGTTGGGAAGATGCCGGTCCGAAGACCGGCACACCGCGCCTGCGCTTCCTCCTGCTCGCGCCGCAGTGCATTGCGGACGAGACGTCAGCGCTCCCAGTAAACGCCCTTGGAAACGCCTCGTATGAAGGATAGGAAGAGCGGACAAGATGTCCGTGCTCCCAGGGTTGCCATGCTTCACGCCCATTCGTTCGTGCCCGCCCCCAAGGTCGAGGCCAAGTCCATTGCCGACAGTGTCGTGCTGACCTTCGAGGATCGCCGCCGCCGCCGGGGCGTGATCACCACGGTGGGCGGGCTGGAGGTGCTGGTGGATCTCGCCGAGGCGCCGGCGCTCGCCCATGGCGATGCCTATCTCCTGGAAGATGGCCGCCTGATCGAGATCGTGGCCGAGGCCGAGCCGCTGCTCGAGGTGAAGGGGCGCGACCCGCTGCACCAGATGCGGCTCGCCTGGCATCTCGGCAATCGGCATCTGGAGACCGAGATCGGGCCGAAATGGCTGCGCATCCGCCAGGACCATGTCATCGCCGACATGCTCAAAGGCCTGGGCGCCAAGGTCGTCGAGATCGAGGGGCCGTTCCAGCCGGAAGGCGGGGCCTATCACCATGAGCATGGCCATGATCATCACGCCCACGCGCATGATCACGGGCATCATGATCACGATCACGACCATCGCCATGACCACCACGATCATGATCATCACGACCACGGTCACAAGCGTGACCACGATCACAAGCATGAGCATGGCCACGATGATGACCACCATCACGGCAAGCATCATCACGACTGATCGATGACGATGGATGACCCTGCCGGCGCCTCGCGTCTAATCCTGTGGTTCTCGCCAGCCTTTCCCACCGGTGCCTTCAGCTTCTCCCATGGCCTGGAATGGGCGGTGGAGGCCGAGGACGTGCAGGACCGCGCCTCGTTGCAGGCCTGGATCGAGGGCGTGCTGCGCGATGGCGCGGGCTGGTCGGATGCGGTGCTGATCTCGGCCATCCATCGTGCCGCTCGTGCCGCTGACGAGCAGGCGCTCCTGGAGACGGCCGAACTCGCCCTGGCTCTGCAACCCTCGCTGGAACGGCGGCTTGAATCGACCGTGCAGGGCGAAGCCTTCCTGAAGGCAGTCGAGACCGGCTGGAGCCATCCTGCCATTGCCCGCTTCCGAGAGGCCTGGCGCGACCCCATCGCGCTGCCCGTCGCCGTGGGCATGGCGGCGGCTGCTAATGGCATCGAGGCGCGGGCGGTGCTTCAGGCCTATCTCACGGGCCTTGCCGCCAATCTCGTTTCCGCCGCCATCCGTCTCGCCCCGATTGGCCAGAGCGATGGGTTGCGCGTTCTTTCCGCGCTGGAGCCGGCGATTGCCGAGCTCGCGGCGCGCGCCGAGACGGCGACGCTGGAGGATCTCGGCGGCTGCGCCATACGCTCCGACATCGCATCCATGCGGCATGAAACGCAGACCACGCGGCTGTTCCGCTCATGAGCGAGGACGAGGACAAGCCGCCAGAACTCGCCAAAGTGCCGCCGCACCGGATGTCGCCGCAGATGTGGGCGCAGCAGGCCCGCAGGAACCAGCCTCCCCCGCCAGTGCCGCGGGACGATCATAGCCTGCGGTTTCGCATCATGGTCGTGGGTGGGCTCGCTATCCTCGGTGGCCTGCTTGCGCTGGCGAAATATGATTCCGGATCAGGGAACGGAGTGCTCCGGGAGATGCAGGAGCAGATCGACCGGCTCACGAAAGGCGGCTGCCAAGCCACCGCGCAAGCGGCTGGCTGCAAGGCCCTTCCTTCGCAATGAGTCCTCATCGGACGGCATGAAATTTGCTTCACCGGATCGCAGTTTGGCGTCTGAAGGTGAGGAAAGAACGATGGCGAAATCGAAGCATGGTCCGCTGCGTGTGGGTGTCGGCGGACCGGTGGGCTCGGGCAAGACGGCGCTGGTGGATGCGCTGTGCAAGAGCCTGCGCCTAAGATACGACATCGCCGCCATCACCAATGACATCTACACCAAGGAGGACGCCGAGTTCCTGACACGTTCGGGGGCGCTGGAGCCGGAGCGCATCATGGGCGTGGAGACAGGCGGCTGCCCTCATACCGCCATCCGCGAGGACGCCTCGGCCAACCTCGCGGCGGTGGCGGAGATGAACCAGCGCTTTCCCGATCTCGATGTCATCCTGATCGAATCGGGCGGCGACAATCTGGCTGCATCCTTCTCGCCCGAACTGGCCGATCTCACCCTCTACGTCATCGATGTCTCGGCCGGCGACAAGATCCCGCGCAAGGGCGGACCCGGCGTGACGCGCTCCGACCTCCTCGTGATCAACAAGATCGACCTCGCGCCGATGGTCGGGGCGAGCCTGGAGGTGATGGACCGCGACTCCACCACGATGCGCAAGGGCCGGCCCCACGTCTTCACCAATGTGCGGGCCGGTGACGGTGTGCAGGCGGTGGAAGACTTCATCCTCAGCCGCGGGGGGCTGAAAGCGCAGGCAGCTTGAGGGAGGGGCCGACCTGCGGGTCTGTCCAAGTCGTGGGCCTCAATCGGTGTGCCGGTCTTCAGACCGGCATGCCCTCGACTTTGGTGGCAAGATGCCGTTCCCGCTACATCGACCTAAGGTCGATGTAGCTGAGAAGACCGGCACACCAAGGCGCGCCCCTCAATGCCGTCCGTCAAGATCCTTCACGGCGGCCACGCGCTCGACTGCCTTACCGGCGAGCAGGTGCACATGCACCTCGCTGGCGCCGGCCTCGGCGGCGGCGCGCAGGATTGCGGCAAGGGTTTCGCCGCCCTGACCGGATTCTCCGATCCACACGCAGGCGCCGCTCGACCCTTCCACGGCGATCACCACCGCGTCGACATAATCGGGGCATTGGCCGATCGGATAGACCGAAACCAGATAGGACCGGCCCGAAGCGCCGACCCAGCGGCGGAAGCGCGAGGCCGCATGCGGCGCCTCGCGGCCCAAGGCGGCGAGGGGAGCGCAGAGCCGATTCTCGGCGTTCGAAATATGAGAACGAATCGCGACTTGTGTCATAGAACAAAGTTAGAACACGAGACTCGAGGGCGTCAAGCGATTCCGGTTTGTTCCTGCATGGCGTGGCCTTGAGCCTCGGCGAGCAGCCGGTCCGAGGCGGTCTCGATGCCGGCCTGCAGCTGCTCGAAAAATGCCGTCTTGTCCCCGCCCGGGGGGATGGCCGGCAGGATTTCCATCACCAGCTTGCCAGGCCGGCGGATGAACTGGCGGCGCGGCCAGAAATAACCGGAATTGAGGGCGATGGGCACGCAGGGCACGCCGAATTCGTTGTAGAGATAGACCACGCCATATTTATAGGCCGGCTCGGCGCCGGGTGCGCGGCGGGTGCCCTCCGGGAAGATGATGATCTGGCGGCCCCGGGCAAGTTGGGCGGCGCCATCGGCATGCATCTGCTTCATCGCCTTGGAGCGCGCGCCGCGGTCGACGGCGATCATCTCCGCCTTGGAGGCGAGCCAGCCGAACAAAGGCAGCCACATCAATTCGCGCTTGAGCACGTAGGAGGGATCGTCGAACACCAGGAACATCGCGAAGGTGTCCCACACCGATTGGTGTTTGGAGGCGACCAGGACCCCCCCGGGCGGTACGTTCTCGCGCCCGCGGATCTCGCAGGTGATGCCAGCGAGGGTGCGCATCAGGAAGAAGTTCACCCGCGCCCAGGTCCTGACGATCCTCAGGAGCACGATGCGCGGCAGCAGCAGCGAGGGGAGAGCGCAGATCATCCAGAGGATGATGTTGGTGTAATAGACCAGGTTGAACAGCAGGGAGCGCAGGACAATCATGAGCCGGAATCGTTCGAGATGCGGACTTCGAGGGCGGACTTGGCCCGCTATAGCAGAACCGCGCGCGGAAAGCCCCCGCGGTATTGAGCGGCGCAAAGACCTTTTCCGGGGTAGCAGTCTCACGTCCCAATATTGGGCGGCCCACGTTCTAGGGTTGGGCGAGATGAGACGTCTAAGGAAAGAGCGCGCCTTCGAAGTCCCCTCGCCCCGTTCTTACGGGGAGAGGATAGAGGTGAGGGGCAGCACAGGATTTCGAGGTGAATGCTCCACGAGGCGCAGTGAGTTGGGAAGAGCGTGTCGTCTTGCGATAATTCGTTGATTTAATGGAGAAAATAATACTGTAAAAGTCGCGTAGCCCCTCACCTCTATCCTCTCCCCGTACGAACGGGGCGAGGGGGCCCAATCGGCTCGCCTTGTTCTGAGACGTCTCATCTCGCCCAACAGCAGAAGGCTCTCGCTTTCTGCCTCAATCCGCCCGCGCCATGGCCTGCAGGGTCGGCTGTTCCACCCTGAGCTGGAAAGTGGCGCTGGCATATTTCACATATTCGGAGACCAGGAGGTGGATGCTGGTGGGGTCCGTCCACCAGGTGTCGAGCTTGAGGTTCTGCGAGATCACCGGATAGGCGATCAGCGTGGTGTCGGGGAGCACGCGGCGCAACTCGAGCAGGGAACGCGGCATGTGGTAGTTCGAAGTCACCACGATGATCGACTTGAACTGCTTGTCCTGCACCCAGCGCGCCGCCTCCAGGGCATTGCCGACCGTGTTGAGCGCGTTGCGATCGATGTCGACGCAGCAATCGATCACCTCGGCCCCAGCAGCCGTATGGCCGGAAAGAGCCTCCGGGCTGGTCGCCTTATTGACGCCGGTGATCAGCATGCGCTTGGCGCGGCCCTCGGTGAGCAGGTCGAAGGCCTCGCTGATGCGGTCGGAGCCGCCGGTGAGGGCGATCACGCCGTCGGCCCGAACCGCCGGGCTCGGCGCTTCGGCCTGCAGGGTGGCGACGAAATAGGCAAAGTCCGTCACAACGGCTGCGGTGAGGAAGAGCAAGCACGCGCCGGTGATCTCCATGACCCAGCGCAGCCAGCGGCGCGTGCGATGCGGCGGCTGCTCCGCCATGGACGGGGATGCCGGATGGGATGCCGCTGCCTGCCGCATGGGATTGAGCCGCCTTGCCTTGTCGCGAAAGAAATTCTTGCGCACGCCATGGGCAAAAATTGGATCGGCGGGGCGGGTGTGAAGCGGAATGGGCGCGGAGCCCTGCCAGACACTCATGGGTCCCTCTGACTTTCTATACCTGGCCGCTGAGAACGCGATGGACCGTCATCCTGGAGGTCACGCCCGTGATGACGGCGATGAGAACGACTGACACGACGATGGCGGCATAGCCGCGCCAATCCATGTTGAAGGAACCGAACAGGGCCTCCACCTGATCGCCCGCCGCCGTGGCGGTAAAACGCGTGGAAAGGAGATGGGCGCCGATGAAGGTGAGCACGGCAGCGCCGCCGCCGATCAGGCCACCCTTGAGGCCGAGCCAGAGGAAATGGTGCTGGAACTCGTTGGCGATGAAGGAGTCATGCGCGCCGACGAAATGCAGCACCTCGACCACCTCCTTGTTGCCTGCCATGGCGCCGCGCGTGGCGAACACCACCGAAAGGGCGGTGGCGACGATCATCAGGATGAGTACGGCGAGGCCGGCCAGCACCATGGCCTGAGCCATGGCGGCAAGGCGGGCGATCCAGAAGCGGTGATCGTCCAGGCTGGCCCCGACCACGCCGTCGGCCAAGGTCTTGCGCAGGCCGGCGAGATCCGGCAGGGCAGCGGGCGCGATCTTCACCACGATGAGCCTGGGTATCGGCAGGTCGCTCATGTCGAGCCCCTCGCCGAGCCAGGGCACCAGCATACGCTCGGTCTCCTCGCGGGTGTAGACCTGCACGTCGGCGATGCCGTCGGTGGCCCGGGCGGCGACGACGGCCTTGCCGATCTCGGTCTCGATGTCGTGCCCCTCGACCGGGCGCACCTGGATGGTGACCTCGCGCGAGACCTGCGAGCCCCAGTCGGAGGCGGCGGCGGCGATCAGCAGCACGCAGCCCGCGGTAAGGGCGGCGAGATAGGTCATGATCGCCACCACCGCCATCAGCGAGCGGCCGGCGATCGAGCCTGAGGGGACGATCGGGGCCGAAGGGCGGATCAGCGTCTCCGCCCGCCGCGTGCTCGAGCGCTGCGCCGAATGCTGGCCGTTCTGGCCGGTCATGACCATGCCGCCGGCTCCTGCACGGTGACATGGCCGTCCTCAAGGCGCAGGCGCCGGGCGGGGAAGAGTTCCATCAGGCTCTCGTCATGGGTGGCGATCACCACCGAGGTGCCGGAACGGTTGAGTTCGATGAACAGGCGCAGCAGACGGCGGGCCAGCGCCGGGTCGACATTGCCCGTGGGCTCGTCGGCCAGCAGCAATTCCGGCCGCACGATGAGGGCGCGGGCGATGGCGGCGCGCTGCTTCTCGCCGCCCGAGAGCACCGGCGGCAGCACATGCATGCGCTCGCCCAGGCCCACCCAGTGCAGGAGCTCCACCACTTCGGCGCGGTAGCGCGCCTCGTCCTGGCCCTGCACGCGCAAGGGCAGGGCAATGTTCTCATAGGTGGTGAGGTGGTCGAGCAGGCGGAAATCCTGGAAGACGATGCCGATGCGCCGGCGCGTCTCGGCAAGATCGTGCTTGGAGAGCGTCATCACATCGCGGTCGAACATATGGACGAGACCACGGGTGGGCTTCAGCGTCAGGAAGAGCAGGCGCAAGAGCGTGGTCTTGCCGGCGCCGGAGGGGCCGGTCAGGAACTGGAACGAATTGGCGGGGACGTCGAAACTGACGTCGCGCAGCACTTCCGGGCCCATCCCGTAGCGCAGTCCCACATTTTCGAACCGAACCAAGTCCTGAGTCTCCCCGCATCGGGAGCACTGTGCAGAGGGGGCGGTTAACGAGGTATTAACGTTAACGAAATGACAACGAATTTAACCTTGATGGGATCGCAGGCATCCATGCCTGCTCTTCCCTTTCTCACGTGAGCGCTTCCAAGAGCAGGCAAGGATGCCTGCGATCCCAGGTATCAGCGCAGCGTCGGAATTCCACATCATCGGCACTTACTGACCTCCAGTCCACGCAAGATACTGACCGCTTCTGTCACATCCCGTAACGTCCTATGAATGGAGCCAACATTGGATACTCGTCGCCAGCGCTGGCCAATCAGGAACTCCAGTCGTGATCCATGCAATATTCAAGAATCTCTTCCTCTCGACGCTCCTGACAGGGCTCTTGCTAGCAGGCCTCCGCGGCATGATCGCCCAGGGCTATGCTTCCACCGTGCAGAGCTATGACGGGCGACAGATGATCGTGCATGTGCCGGATCGGTTGCCACCTTCGGGATCGCGTGCTCTCGTCATCGTCCTGCATGGCGGGCTGGGCAACGCCCAGCGTATCGCAAGCCGCCAAGCGGAGAGCGGGCTCAACATGGATGCCGTCGCTGAGCGCAACGGCTTCATCGTCGCCTATCTAGACGGAACGCCGGTCACCCGGCGGTTCGGAAGCCAGTTCCTGGGCTGGAACGCTGGTGGCGGTTGTTGCGGCATGTCGGCGGTGAACAATGTCGACGACGTCGCCTATATCAAGGGCGCCGTTGCCGCCCTGGCGAGCCGCTATGGCATCGACCGCACGCGGATCTATGGCATCGGGCACTCCAACGGCGCGATCATGGCCCAGCGCCTGGCCTGCGAAACCCATCTGTTTGCGGCGGTGGTGGCGATTTCCGGACCGCTCAACCTGCAGGTTTCCAGCTGCCCGGCCGCACGAGGCACCCGCATCCTCGCCCTTCACGGCGCCAATGACCAGAATGTCCCCGTCGCAGGTGGCCAGGGGTCGAAGGGACTGTCGTTCACCGTCTTCAATTCCGAGGATCGCTCCCGGCGAACCTTCCTGAATTCCGGAGCCACCTATACGCTGCAGA
This sequence comes from Labrys miyagiensis, assembly GCF_030160835.1. Lineage (GTDB taxonomy): Bacteria > Pseudomonadota > Alphaproteobacteria > Rhizobiales > Labraceae > Labrys > Labrys miyagiensis. Next base: position 529,321 of record NZ_BSPC01000005.1, read on the forward strand.
TCGTGCCTGGCGCCGATCATCCGCTCGATCACATCGAAGCGGCGATCATGAAAACCGAAGGCGTCACCATCGCCGAGAAGTCAGCCCGGTTCTTTGGTCTGCTGAAATCGAAGCCGTGAACGCCCTGCCGCCTCGCGTCGCGTCCCCATTGTCGGGGCCCTTCTCCTGTGTCTATGCTGAGCGGATAAGAAGAGGGGTTCGATGTCCACGCCGCGTAAAATCAAAGTACTGTTCGACGCCGAGACGATCGCCAAGCGCAATGCCGCGCTGGTGGAGGAGATCAAGGCGCGCAAGCTCGACAATCTCCTCGTGGTCGCCGTGCTGAAGGGTTCCTTCGTGTTCGCCGCCGATCTCCTGCGCGCCATGCACAAGGCGGGCATGTCGCCGGAGGTGGAATTCGTGCATCTGTCGAGCTATCGGGACTCGACCGTGTCTTCCGGCACCGTGAACATCATGCATGATGTCGAGAGCGATGTGCGTGGACGCAACATCCTGCTCGTCGACGACATACTCGAATCCGGCCGCACTTTGGCCTTCGCCAAGGACCTTTTGACCGCGCGCGGTGCCAAGGAGGTGCTGACCTGCGTGCTCCTGGAAAAGCCGGGCAAGTCCGCCGTGCAGATCCATGCCGATTTCGTCGGCTTCGAATGTCCCGATCTCTTCGTCGTGGGCTATGGCATGGATGTGGCGCACTCCTACCGCGAGCTGCCTTTTGTGGGCGTGGTGGAAAAGTAGCGCCTTGATCCTGCCAGGCCCGGCATGCAAAGAGGCGGGCTGATGGCGCAGGCTGCGCCTGGAGGAGCCATGGCTGGTCTATTGGGCGCCCACAGCGCCCGCTTTCTGTTTCGCGACGACAAGGGCAGCATCGACAGGGCGAGCTGGTGGCGCGCCATGGCGGTGCTCGTGCTTGCCCTGGCGGTCATGGGCGCGCTGGTGATGGCGCTCGACGATTTCCTGCCCAAGACACCGGAAGCAGCCGAGGCGCTGGTCAACCGGGCGGCCGAGAGCCATAACAGCTTCCTGTCGGTGCCCTATTACGCCTCGCTCTTCGTGATCGATATCAGCTATGTCCTGATGATCCTAATCTCGGTCTGCATCTATTTCGTCAGCGCCAAGCGCTGCAACGATCTCGGCCAGCCCGCGCAGATGGCCCTGATCCTGCCGGCCGCCGTCTATGTCCAGATCTTCTCGCCGATCATCAGTGACCAACTGCTACCGGTCTATGGCCGCTGGATCGTTTCCGTCATCGTATTGGGGATCGTGGTCTGGCAGGTCTATCTGCTGGGTTTCGTGAAGGGCAAGCTGTAGGCGATACCGGCAGGCGGCTTTCAGTGCTTGCCCTTGTCTTTCGAAAAAAGCTGCTTCAGCAGGCGCTGCCAGGACGCGTGCGAGGTCCTGTGGCGGATGGCGCCCCAGAGTACCTGGTCGAGCGTCGGCCGGGTCGGGCGCCAGCGGGCAAAGGGCACCGGCTCCCCGAGATTGGGGATGAGCTTGCCGACAAGCAGCGCAATCGAGGCGGCGGCAAACATTGGATGATCCTTCCAGGGCAGGAGCAGGCTGAACTTGCAAGCAAGCCTAGCCTCCGAATCGCCCCCCTGCCGTGCGCGACGGCACACAGAATAGGATCCTTGCGTGATGGTGTAGTGACCGCGTCAGGCGCGTGCGGCCCGAAATACAAAACCCCGGCCGATGGGCCGGGGCTCTGCTTGGAATGATAACCGCGGTCAGAACAGGCCTTCGATCAGGCCTTCCGAATTGAGGCGGATGACTTCCGCCGAAGGCACGCGCGGCAGGCCGGGCATGGTCATGATCTCGCCGCAGATGACGACGAGGAAGCCGGCGCCGGCCGACAGGCGCACTTCGCGGATCGGCACGACATGGTCGACCGGGGCGCCGCGATGGCTCGGGTCGGTGGAGAAGGAATACTGGGTCTTCGCCACGCAGATCGGCAAGTTGCCGTAACCGGCCGCCTCGATCTCCCTGAACTGGTCGCGGACCTTCTGGTCGGCGATGATGTCGGAGGCCCGGTAGATCTCCTTGGCGATGGTCTTCATCTTGTCCCAGAGCGGCATTTCGTCCGGGTAGAGCGGGCGGAAGCCGCGGCCGTCGAGCGGGTGGGGCGCTTCGGCCAGTGCCACCACGCGGCGGGCCAATTCTTCCGTGCCCTTGGAACCCTCGGCCCAGTGGCTGCAGACCACGGCGTCGACGCCGAAATGCTCCTTGCAATGAGCCTTGAGCAATTCGTGCTCGGCGGCGGTGTCGGCCGTGAAATAGTTGATGGCGACGATTGCCGGCACGCCGAACTTGCGCACGTTCTCGACATGGCGGCCGAGATTGGCCAGGCCTTTCTTGAGGGCTTCCAGGTTCTCCTTGCCGAGCTGGTCCTTGGGCACGCCGCCATGCATCTTGAGGGCGCGTACGGTGGCGACGATCACGGCCGCGGCCGGGGTCAGGCCGGCCTTGCGGCACTTGATGTCGAAGAACTTCTCGGCACCGAGATCGGCGCCGAAGCCGGCTTCCGTCACCACATAATCGGCGAGCTTGAGACCGGCGCGGGTCGCCGTCACCGAGTTGCAGCCATGGGCGATATTGGCGAAGGGACCGCCATGCACGAAGGCCGGATTGCCTTCGAGCGTCTGCACCAGGTTCGGCTTCAGGGCATCCTTGAGCAGCACCGTCATGGCGCTGGAAGCCTTGATGTCGGAGGCGGTGATCGCCTTCTTGTCGCGGGTGTAGCCGATGATCATCTTGCCGAGGCGCGCCTCGAGGTCGGCGAGGTCCTTGGCGAGGCAGAACACCGCCATGACTTCGGAAGCGACGGTGATATCGAAGCCGTCTTCGCGCGGGAAGCCGTTGGAGACGCCGCCGAGCGAGGAGTTGATCTGGCGCAGCGACCGGTCGTTCATGTCGAGCACGCGGCGCCAGGCGACGCGGCGGGTGTCGATGCCGAGCGAATTGCCCCAATAGATGTGGTTGTCGATCATCGCCGACAACAGATTATGGGCCGAGGTGATGGCGTGGAAATCGCCGGTGAAGTGCAGGTTGATCTGCTCCATCGGCACGATCTGGGCATAGCCGCCGCCGGCCGCGCCGCCCTTGACGCCGAAGCAGGGGCCGAGCGAGGGCTCGCGCAGGCAGATCATCGTCTTCTTGCCGATGGCGGCGAGACCGTCGCCCAGGCCCACCGTGGTGGTGGTCTTGCCTTCGCCGGCCGGGGTCGGGTTGATGGCGGTGACCAGGATCAGCTTGCCGTCGGGGCGATCGGCCAGGCCAGGGATCTTGTCGAGGTCGATCTTGGCGATATGCTTGCCATAGGGCTCGAAAGCTTCGTCGGGAATGCCGGCTTTCTCGGCAATCGCCTCGATGCGCTGCATCTTGGCCTGACGCGCGATTTCAATGTCGCTCAGTGGCTTCTTCGGATCTTGGGCCATATGTTTCCCCGGGGGCTTTTGTTTGGGAGAGTTGAGACATATTTTCACGGGAATGAAAATAAATTTCTTCGCAGTGGATGTGTTCGTGTGGCTGAATGTCCCTGGAAGAAATGGCTGGAATGTCCTGAATACGACGGAGTGTCGTATACCAGATAGGTAGCCCATCGACGCGGAATTCGCTTGTCCGAAACCGTCGCAGGATGTGTCGCCTTCGCGACGTTTTAGGCGATCCCGATCACGCGGGTGTGCATGAAGGTGAGCGCCCCTGTGACATTGTGGCGGAACCGTGTAAGACGCCACATCGTTGACGCGATGCGTTGCCGGTTCCATCAATGGGGGCCACGGGAAATCCGGCCTGCAAGAGGCGGCCGAATTTTGGAGCACAGGCTCTGGATCGCAATCACCCACAGCACCAAACGGAGTTGCCCGCATGGGGCTCGTAACCGCCGTCGAAACCAGCGAAGAGGCCAGTCATAAACACACCGGCAGCTTTACAGCCCTCACTTTGGGCTCCATCGGCGTGGTTTATGGCGATATCGGCACCAGCCCGCTCTACGCTTTCCGCGAGGCCGCCCATGCTGCCACCCAGGGCGGGGAGAATGTGACGCCCGCCGCCATTCTGGGTGTCATCTCGCTGATTCTGTGGGCCCTAATCATCGTGGTCACCCTCAAATATGTGCTGCTGCTGCTACGCGCCGACAACAAGGGCGAGGGCGGTACGCTCACCCTGATGGCGCTCGCGCAGCGCGCGCTCGGGCGTTCGGGCATCCCCATCGTCTTCCTCGGCATCGTCGGTGCCTCGATGTTCTATGGCGACGCCATGATCACGCCTGCGGTCTCCGTGCTGTCGGCCGTCGAGGGCCTCAGGCTGGTCGCTCCCGATTTCGGCGGCTTCGTGGTGCCGACCACCATCGCGATCATCGTCGTCCTGTTCATGGTGCAAAGTCACGGCACGGCGCGTGTGGGGGCGCTGTTCGGTCCGATCATGGCGCTGTGGTTCGTGCTGATCGGTGTCATCGGCTTCGTCAACTTCCTCAGCCACCCCGGCATCATCGCCGCGATCAACCCCGCCTACGCGGCCGAATTCCTGCTCACCCACGGCCATATCGGCTTCGTGACGCTGGGCGCCGTGTTCCTCGCCGTCACTGGCGGCGAGGCGCTCTACGCCGATCTCGGCCATTTCGGCCGCAAGCCGATCCAGATGGCCTGGCTCTGCCTGGTGCTGCCGGCCCTCACTTTCAACTATCTCGGCCAGGGCGCGCTGGTGCTCGAGGATCCTAGCGCGCTGGAAAATCCGTTCTACCGCCTGGTGCCGGCCTCGCCCTTCTTCCTGATCCCGATGGTGATCGTGGCGACGATCGCTACCATCATCGCCAGCCAGGCGGTGATCACCGGCACCTTCTCGCTGACGCGCCAGGCCGTGCAGCTCGGCCTGCTGCCGCGCGTGAAGATCTCGCACACCTCCGAGCACCAGTCCGGCCAGATCTTCATCGCGCAGGTCAACGGCATCCTGCTCATGGGCGTGGTGCTGCTGGTGCTGGTGTTCGAAAGTTCCTCGCGCCTTGCCTCGGCCTATGGCATCGCCGTCACCACCACCATGGTGGTCGACACCATCCTGGCCTTCGTGGTGATCTGGCGGGTGTGGCTGTGGAAGCCCTGGGTGGCCGCCGCCCTTATTGTGCCCTTCCTGTGCATCGACCTGATCTTCCTTGGGGCCAACCTGCTCAAGCTGCTGGAGGGCGCCTGGCTGCCGATCCTGATCGCCCTGGGCCTGATCACCCTGATGGTGACCTGGCGGCGCGGCACGCGTCTGGTGCTCGACAAGACGCGGCGCACCGAGGTGCCGCTGATGACCATCGTCAAGAGCCTCGAGAAGGGCTCGGTGACGCGCGTGCCGGGCATCGCGATCTTCCTCACCTCGGATCCCGATTACGCACCCACCGCCATGCTGCACAGCCTGAAGCATTACAAGGCGCTGCATGAGAAAGTGGCGATCCTCACCATCGAGACGACGGACGATCCGGTGGTGCCGGGTGGAGGACGGGTGTCGATCGAGCCGGTCTCGGCCAGCTTCACCAAGATGCGGGTGCAGTTCGGCTATATGGAAAGCCCGAACGTGCCGAAGGCGCTGGCGCTCTGCCGCAAGGCCGGCTGGTCCTTCGACATCATGGCGACCTCCTTCTTCCTGTCGCGCCGGCACCTGCGCGCCGGCAGCCATCCCGCCATGTGGCGCTGGCAGCGCCGGCTCTACATGATCCTCGCCCGCAACGCCGATGACGCCAGCGATTATTTCTCGATCCCCTCCAACCGGGTGGTTGAGATCGGCACGCAGGTTTTGATTTAGCTGGGAGCGCGGACATCCTGTCCGCCTCCTGGAAACGCCGCGTTCGACGACAGGGGCAGAGCGGACAGGATGTCCGCGCTCCCAGGGAGCCCCGCGATTTTCGCCGGGCAGGGCAGCGTGGAGTTAATGCGAGCCCCCTTTGCCGGACACCAGGAACAGTGTATGAGGCCGCGCTTGCTGCATCGCACCCAGGGTTCGATGGCACGTCTTGTCAAGAACGACTGAATCCAAACGAGAGACCTCAGTCTGCCGGTCGCTGACCGATCGATCCCAACATCACCAACGGAGGCCCAGAATGGGGCTCATGACCGCCGCCTCGAGCGGCGAAGACAGCAGCGATCAAGGCCATAGCGCCGGTTTCTGGGCGTTGACCTTGGGATCGATCGGCGTCGTCTATGGCGACATCGGCACCAGCCCCCTCTATGCCTTCCGTGAAGCGCTGCATGCCGCGACCAGCGGCGGCGCGAATATGAGCCAGGAGGCCGTGCTCGGCGTGGTCTCGCTGATTTTGTGGGCGCTGATCGTCATCGTCACCCTCAAATATGTGCTGCTGCTGCTGCGTGCAGACAACAAGGGAGAGGGCGGCACACTCACCTTGATGGCGCTGGCCCAGCGGGCACTCGGCCGTTCGGGCACCACGCTCCTGATCCTCGGCACCATCGGCGCCGCCATGTTCTATGGCGACGCCATCCTCACGCCCGCCGTGTCGGTGCTGTCGGCTGTCGAGGGCATGACACTGGTGACGCCGGCCTTCGAGCAGTTCGTGGTGCTGATCACGGTGGTCATCATCGTCGGCCTGTTCCTGGTCCAGAGCCACGGTACGGCGCGCGTCGGCGCCTTTTTCGGCCCGATCATGGTGGTCTGGTTCTTGGTGATGGGCCTCGCCGGCCTCTGGCACATCAAGGACGCACCGGTGGTGCTCGCTGCCTTCAACCCCTGGCACGCCGTCGCCTTCATGCTCAGCCATGGCCATATCGGCTTCGTGGCGCTGGGCGCCGTCTTTCTGGCCGTCACCGGTGCGGAGGCGCTCTATGCCGATCTCGGCCATTTCGGCCGCAAGCCGATCCAGATGGCCTGGATGGTGCTGGTGCTGCCCTCGCTGGCGCTGAATTATCTCGGCCAGGGCGCTCTCGTGCTCAAGAGCCCGACGCCCGAGGTCCTCGATAATCCCTTCTACATGATGGTGCCGCAGAACCCGCTCTTCCTGGTGCCGATGGTGGTACTCGCCACCGTCGCCACCATCATCGCCAGCCAGGCGGTGATCACCGGTGCCTATTCGCTGACGCGCCAGGCCATCCAGCTCGGCCTGCTGCCGCGCATGAAGGTGCTGCACACCTCCGAGCACCAGTCGGGCCAGATCTATATCGCGCAGGTCAACACAATCCTGCTCATCGGCGTGCTCATCCTGGTGCTGGTGTTCGAGAGCTCGTCGCGCCTGGCGTCAGCCTACGGCATCGCCGTCACCACCACCATGGTGGTCACCGCCATGATGGCCTTCCTGGTGATCTGGAAAGTCTGGCGCTGGTCGATGCTGGCGGCCGGCCTGATCATTGCGCCGTTCCTCCTGATCGACCTCGTCTTCCTCTCGGCCAACCTGCTCAAGGTGTTCGAGGGCGGCTGGGTGCCGTTGATGATCGCCGGCGCCCTGATGGTGGTGATGATCACCTGGCGGGTCGGCACGCGCCTGGTGCTCGACAAGACGCGGCGCACCGAAGTGCCGCTGATGACCATCGTCAAGAGCATCGAGAAGGGCTCGGTCACCCGCGTGCCGGGCACAGCGATCTTCCTGACCTCCGACCCCGATTACACGCCGACTGCCCTGCTGCACAGCCTCAAGCACTACAAGGCGCTGCATGAGAAGGTGGCGATTCTCACCATCCAGACCACGGACGAGCCCACGGTCGTCGGCGGCGGGCGGATTTCGATGGAGGAGGTCTCGGCCACATTCACCAAGATGCGGGTGCAATTCGGCTATATGGAAAGCCCGAACGTGCCGAAGGCCCTGGCGCTCTGCCGCAAGGCCGGCTGGTCCTTCGACATCATGGACACCTCGTTCTTCCTGTCGCGCCGCCATCTGCGCGCCGGCAGCAAGCCGATGATCTGGCGCTGGCAGCGCCGGCTCTACATGATCCTCGCCCGCAATGCGGATGATGCCAGCGACTATTTCTCGATCCCATCCAACCGGGTGGTCGAGATCGGTACGCAGGTGCTGATGTGATGGGGAGCGCGGACATCTTGTCCGCTCTTCCTTACTGACAAGCGGCGTGTTTCCAAGATGCGGACAAGATGTCCGCGCTCCCAATCAATATTCCTGCCGGGTCGGGGTAATCGTCAGCTCCTGCAGGATGACGTTCTGCGGCATCTGATAGGCAAAGAGCACGGTGTCGGCCACCGCCTCCGGGCCGATCGAGCCGACTTGGTCCTTGCCGGCCTGCCAGAATTCGCGGGCGGCCTCATTGTGCATGGTGCCGACGATGTCGGACTCGGTGAGGCCCGGCGAAACCACGATCACCCTGACGTCATGCGGAGCCATGCTGCGCCGCGCACCCTCGGTGATGGCATGGACGAAGAACTTCGTGCCGCCATAGACGTCGTGATAGGGATAGGACTTGCGCCCGGCGATCGAGGAAATGTTGATGATGGTGCCGTGGCGCCGCCCCTTCATCGCCGGCATCAGTGAGTGCATGCAGTTGAGCACCCCGATGCAGTTGATGTCGATCAGCTCGCGCCACTCGCTCGGGTCCTGCTCGTCGAGTTTGGAGAGGGCCGCGATGCCGGCATTGTTGATGAGGCAATCGACGGGTCCATGGGCGGCCTCGCCCGTCTTGATGGCCGCCACTACCGCCTCGCGGTCGCGCACGTCGACGGAGAGGCAGACGCTGTCGGGCAGGCCGAGATCCTCGAGGGGAGCCTGCCGCCTTGCCATCAGCAGCAGCGGATAGCCTGCCTTGGCGAAGGCCTGCGCCGTCGCCTTGCCGATTCCCGTCCCCGCGCCCGTGATCATCGCCAGTGGCTTCTTCGCCATCGCCCGTCCTCTCGCTCTTCCCGTGAAGGAGCAGTTTGTCTGCTCTCGCAACGAATGTGTCGCGCCAGCGGCAGGCGAGTCAATCGTCGGGGAAGGCCGCGCCGTCTCAGGCCGCTGTCCAGCCACCATCCATCGACATGTTGGCGCCGGTGATGCTGGCGGCCGCGTTCGAGCACAGGAACACCGCCATGGCCGCGACCTCCTCGATGGTGACGAATTCCTTGGTCGGCTGGGCCGCCAGCAGCACCTCGCGCTTGACCTCCTCCGCGGTCATGTTGCGCGCCTTCATCGTGTCGGGGATCTGTTTCTCCACCAGTGGCGTCCAGACATAGCCCGGCGAGATGGCATTGCAGGTGATCTTCTGCTGCGCAACCTCCAGCGCCACCGTCTTGGTGAGGCCGGCGATGCCGTGCTTGGCGGCGACATAGGCGGATTTGTAGGGCGAGGCCACCAGCGAATGGGCCGAGGCTGTGTTGATGATGCGGCCCCAGCCCTTCCTCTTCATGCCGGGCAGGGCAGCCTTGATGGCATGGAAGGCGGCCATCAGGTTGAGGCGGATGATCGCCTCCCACTTGTCGTCGGGAAATTCGTCGATCGGCGCGACATGCTGGATGCCGGCATTGTTGACGAGGATGTCGACGGCGCCGAAGGCAACCTCCGCATCGGCGATCAGTGCTTTGACGGCGGCCGGCTCCATCAGGTTGGCCGGGGAGAACGTCACCTTCACGCCGAACTCGGCGGCGATGCCGGCGCGGATCCTCTCGATCTCGTCGGCGTCCCCCAGGCCGTTGAGCATGATGTCGGCGCCTTCGCGGGCCAACGCCCGGGCAATGCCGAGGCCGATCCCGGACGTCGAGCCGGTCACCACGGCCGCCTTGTTCTTGAGCATGAGTTCCAGTTCCTTCGGGCGGGATTCGGTGGATGAGGGCGGAGCCTGTGCTCCACATCCGTCATCCGTCTGTCATAAAACCCCGCCTCGCCTTGACGCAACGGCCGATGCTCGCGGCGAGCCGCAATATTGCGTTGCATCACAGCGCTGTGAAAGTGGCGCAGCCGTGACACAGAGCGTCGCGCACATGCAAAGCCCTTGCGACATTAATTGATTGTATGTTCAATCAATAAAGTATCTAGACGACGCCGTTCCAAGACCGCAAAGTCGGCCGGAACGGGGCAGACGCCATTGGCTCCGTAGCGTCATCCAGCGCTGCGAATTAAGGGGACAATGACCGTCATTCGTGCTGAATTGCCACGGGGGTTCCACCTCGTGGCAAGGGTTTGATCCACCAGATGGGGTCAGAGGGGTATCAACCAGGTTGGCTCGGGCCTAGGTCCGTGCACAATCTACGTCGTTTTCCGGGAGAATATGAAATGACGGGTTTTGCTAAGATTTTCGCGGCAGCCGCGCTGACCATGGGGGTCACGACAGGCGCCGCGCTGGCAGGCGATTCCGATGCCTGCAAGACGGTCAAGTTCTCGGATGTGGGCTGGACCGACATCACCTCGACCACGGCGATCGCTTCGCGCATCATGACCGGCCTTGGTTATACCCCCACCACCACCGTGCTCAGCGTGCCCGTCACCTATGCTTCGATGAAGAGCAAGGACATCGACGTCTTCCTCGGCAACTGGGAGCCGAGCATGGAGAACGACCGCAAGGCCTATATTGCGGACAAGTCGGTCGTCGAAGTCGCGGCCAACCTGCCGGAAGGCGCCAAATACACGCTGGCCGTGCCGCAATACACCTATGACAAGGGCCTGAAGGACTTCGGCGACATCACCAAGTTCAAGGATTCCCTGCAAGGCAAGATCTACGGCATCGAGCCGGGCAATGACGGCAACCGCCTGGTGCAGAGCCTGATCGACGGCAAGAAGGACAATCTCGGCGACTTCCAGCTGGTCGAATCCTCCGAGCAGGGCATGCTCGCCCAGGTGCAGGGCGCCGTGGCCCGCAACGAGGACATCGTCTTCCTCGGCTGGGCGCCGCATCCGATGAACGTCAACTTCAAGATCCAGTACCTCACGGGCGGCGACGACACCTTCGGGCCGAATTTCGGCGCCGCCAAGGTCTACACCAATGAGCGCGCCAGCTTCGCCACCGACTGCCCCAATGCCGGCAAGTTCGTCGCCAATCTGAAGTTCACCGTCGACCTCGAGAACCAGGTGATGCAGATGATCACGGGTGACGGCATGGACGGCCCCGCGGCGGCCGAGAAATATCTCAAGGCCAATCCGGGCGTGCTCGATGCTTGGCTCGACGGCGTGACCACCTTCGACGGCCAGCCCGGCCTGCCGGCGGTGAAGAAGAGCCTCGGTCTCTGATCCCAATCAGCATGGGGGAGGGCTGCCCTGCCCTTCCCCTCAGCCTGTGCTCCCGGTCTATCGCGGAGCGGGCCTCTCCATCGACGACGACAGACCATTCAGCCCGCCGGCCTGTGCCGGTGAGAGACGAGAAAACAAAAGCGTTTTGCGACTTTGACGGCATCGGCAAGTATCGCAGGGACGCGTCGAAACCAAGAGCTGGGGCAAAGAAGCGTTTACGCCTAAACGCGTTTTGCTCTGAGGGTCGATCGAGAGACATGCCCTTCGAGGGTGGGACCCGATCAAGCCCGGCCATCGTAGAATGCGGGGGACTTAATGTTCGATTGGGTTACGACCTACAAGCTGCCATTTGGCCAGCTTATGAATACAATCGTCGTGTTCTTGCAGCAATATTGCACCACGTGGCTGTTCGATCCGCTGCGTAAGGCTATCGAATACGTCGTCAATCATACGGCGGACATACTGGTCTATCCCCCGCCCATCGTCGTTATCGTGCTGACCATGGCTTTTGCTTGGTGGCGCCAGCGCTCGTGGGAGCTCTGCCTGTTCGTCCTTCTCGGCTGCCTGTTCATCTGGAACCAGGGCTATTGGGTCAACACGATGAAGACGGTGTCTCTCGTGTTCTGGTCGGCGGCCGTCGCGATGGCGATCGGTATCCCGCTCGGCGTGATGGCGGCCCATCGGCCCAGGCTCTATCACTTCCTGCATCCCGTCCTCGACATGATGCAGACGCTGCCGACCCTGGTCTATCTGATCCCGATGGTCGCCCTGTTCCGCCTTGGCTTTGCTCCTGGCCTGATTGCCACGCTGATCTTTGCTCTGCCGGCGCCCGTGCGCCTGACTTATCTGGGCATCACCTCGACGCCGACCGCGTTGAAGGAGGCAGGCGAAGCCTTCGGTTCCACCAAGAGCCAGCTGCTGTGGAAGGTCGAGCTGCCGCATGCGCTGCCGACCATCATGGCGGGTGTCACCCAATGCATCATGCTCAGCCTCTCCATGGTCGTCATCGCAGGCCTAGTCGGGGCCGAGGGCCTCGGCGTCGACGTCGTGCGCGCCATGGGCCAGTTCAACATCCCGCGTGGCTTTGAAGCCGGCGCCTGCATCGTTATCCTGGCGATCATGCTGGACCGCCTCTGCCGAGTGAAGGGAGCGCACTGATGAACGTCGCCGTCGATTTCAAGAATGTCGATATCATCTTCGGCGCCAAGCAGACCGAAGCTCTCAAGATGCTCGATGCGGGCTCCACCCGCGCCGAGATCCTGGAAAAGACGGGCTCGGTGCTCGGCTGTGCCAACGGCAACCTGACCGTCAACGAGGGTGAGATCAGCGTGCTGATGGGCCTGTCGGGCTCCGGCAAGTCGACCCTGATGCGCGCCGTCAACGGCCTCAACAAAGTCACCCGCGGTTCCGTGCTGGTGAAGTCGGGCAACAAGATGGTCGACGTCGTTTCCTGCGACGCGACCACGCTCCGGCAGGTCCGCCAGGGTGCCGTCGCCATGGTCTTCCAGCAATTCGGCCTTCTGCCCTGGCGCACGGTGGCGGAGAATGTCGGCTTCGGCCTCGAACTCGCCGGCGTGCCGGAAGCCGAGCGCAAGGTGCGCGTCGACAAGCAGCTCAAGCTGGTCCATCTCGATCAGTGGGCCCATAAATTCGCCCATGAACTCTCGGGCGGCATGCAGCAGCGCGTCGGCCTTGCTCGTGCCTTTGCCACCGAAGCCCCGATCCTGCTGATGGACGAGCCGTTCTCGGCGCTCGATCCGCTGATCCGCACCAAGCTGCAGGACGAACTCCTCCAGCTGCAGGCGGAGCTGAAGAAGACCATCATCTTCGTCAGCCACGATCTCGAAGAGGCCCTCAAGATCGGCAACACCATCACCATCCTGGAGAGCGGGCGCATCGTGCAATCCGGCAAGCCCGAGGACATCGTGCTGCGTCCGGCCAATGACTATGTCCAGGAATTCATCGCCAATGTGAACCCGCTCAGCGTGCTCACGGCCTGGCACGTGATGCGCGATGCCCGCGACCTCGAAAAGGGCGAGGATGGCTGGATCTGGCTCGACAGCCGCAAGACCACGCGCTTCAAGGTCGCTCCCGATGGCCAGGTTCTGGCGGCCGAACGGGATGGCGTGCACGGCGCCTGGGTGCATTGCTCTGAATGCGAGACGCCGGTCCCGGCCGGCGAGCGGCCCTGCTATTGGGCGAGCCCTGGTACCTCGCTGAAGACGGTGATGCTCGCCATGCACAATGCCGATACCGCGCCCGTGGCCCTGTTCGACGAGCAGAACCGCTTCGTCGGCGCCATCGGCGTCAAGGACGTGCTGCAGGCCGTGCTGAGGAAGCAGGACCCGGCCTAAGAGGCCGAACGACACAATGAAGGCAGCGCTGAAATGGCTTGATTGGTCCTGGCGCTGCCTGTCCCCAGCATTGCTCCTCTACCACCACTTCTAGGATCGTAGGGACAAATGCCAGGCGCGGGTGCCAACCGCGGGGCGGGGATTGGAACTCGGAGATCCCAGCCTGCTCCGACGGAAAAGGGCTGCACAAGTGGCTGTGATGTTGACTCAAGAATCCCGGTGTTGGCTATGCCGAGAAACAGGACGGCACGTATTCTGTGAATGGTGTAACTGGCTGGCTGCGCCGACCTCGCGATGCAAAGTCGAGATGATACAACCGAGAAAAGCCTGTTCGCACGCGCCGATTGGCCATTGATCCGTTAATTCTTTGCCGCGATACTTGCGACCCTGTTGGCGGATTGCCCGCGCAGTCCGTCTTGCGGTCATCAAATCGCCCCCCTCGCGGAGGATGTGTGGCCGCCGCCGAAGCCGAAAGGGGAACTGATGGGTATGATGAAACGCGCCATTGCCGCCATTGCCGTGGCAAGTCTTGTCTCCGGGTTCGCCGGGGGCATCGCAAGCGCCAACCCCACCATCGTCGTCGATGCCGCCACCGGACGGGTGCTCCAGCAGAACGATGCGACCAGGCCCTGGTATCCCGCCTCCCTCTCCAAGCTGATGACGGCCTACACCGTGTTCAAGGCGCTGAAGGCTGGCCGTATCGACGGTGGCACGCCGATCATCATCACGCCGCGCGCCGCCAGGCAGGCGCCTTCGAAGATGGGCTATCCCGTCGGCACCCTGATCACCGTGGACGATGCCCTGAAGATGCTGGTCGTCCATTCCGCCAATGACATCGCGGTGGCGCTCGCCGAAGGCACGTCGGGCTCGATCGACAAATTCGCCGACGAGATGAACGCCAATTCCCGCGCCCTCGGCATGGCGCAGAGCCATTGGGTCAATCCCAACGGCCTGCCCGACCCGCGCCAGGTCACCTCGGCGCGCGACATGGCCATCATCGCCGACGCCATCATCACCCAATTCCCGCAATATGCCTCGCTGTTCCAGATCCAGACCATCCAGTCCGGCGCCCGCGTGCTGCGCACCCACAACGCCCTGGTCTACCGCTATCCCGGCACCGACGGCATGAAGACCGGCTTCATCTGCGCCTCCGGCTTCAATGTGGTGGCGACCGCGACGCGCAACGGCCGCAAGCTGATCACAGTGGTGATGGGCTCGCCCACGCCGAACGAGCGCACCAACCAGGCGGTCAACCTGTTCGAGGCGAACTACAACAACCCGGGTGGTGGCTTCTTCACCAAGGCTCCCCTGCTGACTGAGCTGCGCGCTTCCAACTATCCCGGTCCGGCCGACATTCGTGACATCGCCTGCTCGCGCAAGAGGGGCGGTTCGTCCGCCGCCGAGAATGCCGACACGGCCGAGGTACTGCCGGGCGAGCCAGGCGGCCTCCCTGTGGCGGCAAGTCCGTTGCTGTCGAGCTGGGTGACCGCGCCGCCGATTGCCGTCGGTCCCTATCTGGGCACGCGCCGGCCGCTGTTCGCCTTCGCCGATGCGCCGGTCCTTCTCGACAGACCCGCCAAGCCGGCCAATTCCAAGGTTGCCGGCAAGAAGGGCGCGGTAACCGCGGCCGGCTATGCCGACCCTGCCAAGGCCCTGGCCGTGCCGCCGCAACTCACCGACCCCAAGCTCAACAAGGGCCGCAAGAGCCTGAAGAAGACGGCGAACACCAAGGCCGCGAAGGCCAAGCCCGCCAAACTTGTGAAGCCGGCCGATCCCAAGAAGAAAAGGAAGCCGCAGCCGGAAGGGTGAGGCGTACTGAGCGGTGGCGCTTGGTTAGTAAGGCGACGCAAGCTGAAAGAGGCGATGGAAACATCGTCATTGCGAGCGCAGCGAAGCAATCCAGAGGCGGTAGACGCCGCCCTTTGGCTCCTGGATTGCTTCGCTGCGCTCGCAATGACGAGCAAAAGGTCCTGCTTCTTGCGATTTTCGGCTGAGCTCCTCTGCCCAGCTTTCTTCCTATCCTCGCTAGTGCTGCCAAGATACTGGTCCACCTCATTTCCTATGTCGCGTAACACCACCCTTTTCGGACTGAGCATCGGCTTGACGGCGGCGCTGTGCTACGGCGCCAACGTGCCCTATGCCAAGCTGGCGGCCCAGGCGGGAGCTGACGGCCCGACGCTGGTGCTCTACCGCGCCTTCCTGATGGTGGTAGTGCTCGGTGGGCTCGGCCTTGCCCGGAGCCGCTCGCTGGCCGTGCCTGCGGGCAGCCGCCTTCCCGTGCTGGGCCTCGGCATTGCCACCAGCTTCGTGGGCTTGTGCTACATCTCCTCGGTGGCCTTCATCCCAGTGGGCGTCGCCACCATCCTCTATTACACCTATCCGCTGATGATCCTGCTGGTGGCCCCGCTCGTCGACGGCGAGCGCCTGACGCCGGCGCGGCTCGGCATTTTCGCTTTGGCCTTTGCCGGCCTGTTCATCGCCCTTGGCCCGAACTTCACCTCGCTCGACTGGCGGGGCCTCACGCTTGCGTTGATGGGAGCGGCGGCCGCCGCGGCGCAGTTTTTCTGCGCGGCGCGGGCAACGCGCGGTTCGACGCCGCTGATCGCGGGCTTCTGGACGCAGCTCATCATCATTCCCATCGCGCTCGCCGCCTGTCTCTTTGCCGGCAGGCTGAACCCACCTTCCGTGCTGGTCGTTGCCGCCTTTCCGGCCGGCATGCATATCCTCCTCTTCGTGCTGGCCTTCGGCTTCCATCTCCTCGCCGCCCGCCTGACGCTGCCGGCCGCACTCGGCCTTGTCTTCTGTGCCGAGCCCGTGGCCTCGATCCTCCTGGCGACGCAGGTGCTGGGCGAAGGCCTCACCCTTGCCCAGATCAGCGGCGGCGCCCTGGTGCTCATCGCGGTGATGGTCTCCGTCCTCGCCGAAAGCCGCAAGCAGGTGGCGCCGGCATGAGCACGCCAGCCATCCCCGCCTTCGTGCTGACCGGTTTTCTCGGCGCCGGCAAGACTACGCTGCTCAACCGCCTGCTCAAGCATCCGACGTTGGCGGATACGGCGGTGGTGATCAACGAATATGGCGATGCCGGGCTCGACCATCTCCTCGTGCAGAAGTCCGGCGACGGCGTCGTGCTGCTCTCCTCGGGGTGCCTGTGCTGCAGCCTGCGCGGTGATCTTCTCGACACGCTTGCCGACCTTGCCGCACGCCGCGCGGACGGCAGCCTGCCGCCCTTCGCCCGCGTGGTAATCGAGACAACCGGTCTCGCCCACCCGACCCCGGTGCTGCAGACCCTGCTCGCGCCCCAGCTCGTCGCCGCCGGCTATCGGCTTGCTGGCGTTGTCGCCGTGGCGGATGCCCAGCGGGGAGAGGCGTTGCTGGACGAACATGCGGAGAGCCTCGCCCAGCTTGCGGTGGCTGACCACATCCTCATCAGCAAGGCCGATCTTGTACCCGACATCGCGCCCTTCATCGCCAGGCTGGCGGCGCTCAATCCGCAAGCCCGGATCGACAGCGTACAGGACGTGCAGCCGGCCGAGCTGCTCGCTGCCCCGGCCTTCACGCCTGCCATGCCGCAGAAGCCCCGCCCCTTCTTCAGCGCCCACGACGCCTCGATCGCCTCCTTCGTGCTCACCACCGGCAAGACAATGGAGCCCTACCGTCTCGTCGGCTTCCTCGACGAGTTGCGCGAGCACCACGGCGAGGGCCTGCTGCGGCTGAAGGGGCTTGTGAAGCTCGCCGACGAGCCGGCGCGGCCTGTGCTGATCCAGGGCGTGCAGCATGTGCTGTATCCGCCCGAGCGCCTCTCCGCCTGGCCGGATGGGGACGAGCGCACTCGCATCGTCCTGATCACCAGGGGCCTGGACCAGCGCCGCGTCGAAGACCTGTTCGCCGCCTTCACCGGCGATATCAGGCTCGACGCGCCGGACCGCGAGGCGCTGACCAACAATCCTTTGGCGTTCTGAGGATCTCGGGTGCGCGGACATCACAGCGACGCGCTTGCATGTCGCGATTTCCGCGCACCCGGGAATGCTCCTGCCAGAATCTGACAGGCAGATGTTCTACATCCTCTTCATCGCAACCCGAGGAGCCCATCATGCCCAATGCCCACTACGTGCTGCTTTTCGTCGACAGCCCGCGCCGCAGCGCCGCCTTCTACCGTGACCTCCTCGGCCTGGCGCCGGTGGAAGAACAGGCCACTTTCGCGATGTTCGTACTCGAATCCGGCCTGAGGCTCGGCCTGTGGTCGAAGCACACCGCCGAGCCTTTGCCGGGTGCCGCTCCCGGCGGCGCGGAACTCGGCATCGAAGTGGCCGACGCCGCCAGCGTCGACAAGCTCTATGCCGAATGGAGCGCCAAGGATGTCCGTGTGCTGCAAAAGCCCATCGACCTCGATTTCGGCCGCACCTTCGTGATTCTCGACCCCGACGGCCACCGCCTCAGGGTGTTTGCGGCAGCGGCGTAGCGTCAGGAGGCGGCGCGGGGAGGTCGGCCCTCTCCGCCGCCGGATCATTGCCCGTCAGCGGCCGCAACTGCAGGCGCATTTTCGGCCGCGGGGCGGCGCCGGGTGGGTTCACCGTCCTGCCGTCTGCGTAAGTAGAATACTGGTCGAAGGTTTCCACGGGTTTTGACCTCGTGGCGGCGGCCATCCTGAGTGCCAAGGCCCTCAACTCATCCGTATAGGTCAGGAAGTAACCGCGGGCGTGGTCGGGAAGATCATAGCCATGGAGCTTTTCCGCCTCTCCCCGAACCATGTTCTCGAGAAGTGGTTCGCCGCGCTGCCGGGCCGCTTCTTCCGAACCGTCCAGGGACGACACATAGCGCCTGGAGAGATCCTCGAAGGCGCCCATGAAGTTGCGGTAGCGCACCCAGCGATGGTTGATGAAGGCTCTTGGCGGCTCCTCGCCTGTGCTGGGATCCGTTTGGGCGCTGGGGTCGAACCGTGCGGCGATCAGCAGGCCGGCCGCCTGCCCGCGATAGTCGAGGTCGAGCAGAACGTCCGGCTTCATGTCGAGGTTCAGGCCCCCCTCGTCGCTCTTCAGGGCGATGTTGACGACGCGCTCGCGCACGCCCGGCGCCAGCAGCAGCTGATTGTCGCTCCAGACCCGCGCCGTATTGACCAGCGTGCCAAGGAAGCCGACCATGCCGACACGTTTCGCATCGAAATCCGTAAAAGGCGGCGGCAGGAAACGGTTGCCGCTGATCATGGTCACGAATTTCCAGACCTCGTTTCCAGGCCCCGGGGGAACAGCAGGTTGCGGCTTGCGATTCTTGGCTAATCTGGTCTCGTCAAAGGAACCGACAGGCGCCTGAGCGGCGTTGCCGTCGTCCGCGGGTACCTCCGAGCCGTAATCCACGAGATTCAGGCAGAAGGTCGGCCGGGTCGGGATCGGGCTGTCGAAGAAGTGGATCGGGAAGTTCGAGATCAGGCCGCCATCGGACAGCCAGAGATCCCGCAAGGGTGCCTTGCCACCGTTCTTCCGGGCAAGGAAATCGGGCGTGCGCAGGCGGACGGCCGTAAGCAGGATCGGGAAGCTCAGCGAAAGCCGAGCGCCGAAGACGACGGGAATATTGGCGGGTTCGGGAAGGCGGATGGTGCCGTCGGGCGTCTCGACATCGGGGAGGGCAACGCCTTTGTTCGCCACCATCCAGTTCACGATGCTGTCGGGGTAATAGCGCTTCAGTTCCTCGACCTCGACATAGACGGGTGTCGGGAACTCCAGGAAGGGAAGTTGCATCGCGCGATGGCGACTGATGTCGCTGACGATCATCGCGAGGTCGATCGTGCGGGGCGGCACCTGCTCGGGATCGGGCGGGGCGGTGGACGCCGCCACCTTCTTGCCAGGGCAGTTCCAGAGATCGCCGAAGGTCAGAGGATCATCGGTGATCTTGCGGCCCGCCGCAGTCTGCACCATGCGGTGGATCCAGGCGGTCAGCCCCTCGAAGGGCAGCTTGCTTGCGTCCTCCTTGACGGTGGGCGCCATCTGGCCCGTGCAGACGCCGTAGCCGTTCTTCTGCAGGCCAGGCAGCCAGCGATACTGAAGCATCACGAAGAGCGCCACCAGCCAGACGGCCAGGATGAAGGTGAGCACGGCAGGCAGGGCGATGAGGGCGAGCATGCCATGACCCAGCCAAAGGAGCCCCATGACGAGGATGAGGCCGATTATCGTGGCGATCAGCACAGGCAGGGCGATCCAGGCGGCAGACAGCGCCGCCATCAGGACGCCGGAGAGCCTTCCGACCATGCTGCCGCCCTGGAAGAGCGGCATCACCAAAGTAAGAAGTGGCTGCGTGCCTGCCTCGGCCGTGAAGAGATGAAAAAGGCGCGAATGCTTGTCGCTGGCCTGGTCGCCGAGGCTCTGTGGGATACCGGCAACGATGCTCTCGAAGGCATTGGGGTTGTCGCCGGTTCGCCTTCCATACTCGGCGGCTGCGGCCACTGCGGCGGCGATGGCCCCAACAGAGGTGCCCCCGATCGAACGGAAGGCGAAGCGCTCTGCGATCCTGGCGACGGCGCCCGGATAGATGATGCCGGATGTGATGCCACCCGCCATCACGATATCGCATTCAAGTGGCGGGCTGGCGGAAGAGCCGCCGGATTGAGGACTCTCACCATCACCAGACATCATCGCGCTCCCCGGACCGCTTCAGCAGGCAGGCCCCATGATGCACAAGGTGGAACGGGGAAGGCAATGCGGCTTTTGAGGATCGGTCACAACAGAGTTAGGGGAAGGGGGCCCGCGGCCTGCCGGAAAGGCTCTACTACTGCGCCGCCACCATCTCCTCATGCGGCATCGGCCCTGCGACCATGTCGCGGCGCCAGGGCGTGCGGCCGGCGAGGACGCCGGATTCGTGCACGATCTCCGAGACATATTCTTCCTGGCGATAGGCCATCACATGCACGCCCGCGACGCCCTTGATCTCGCGCACCTGCTGGATGATGTCGATGCACAGGCGCTTGCCTTCTTCCTTCTGGTCCGCCGCGCCTTCGAGCCGCTTGATGATCTCGTCGGGCACATGCACGCCCGGCACGTTGGAGCGCATCCATTTGGCGGTGCGGGCCGAGGCCAGCGGGCCGACGCCGACCATGATGAAGCACTTCTCATGCAGGCCCATGTCGCGGATACGCGCCATGAAACGCTCGAGCAGCGGCACGTCGAAGCAATATTGCGTCTGGATGAACTGCGCGCCGGCCTCGACCTTTTTGGCGAGGTTGACAGGCCTGAAGTCATAGGGCGGCACGAAGGGATTGGCCGCAGCACCCATGAACATCGCCGGCGGCGTGGTGATCTTGCGGCCTGAGAGGAAGCGGCTCTCGTCGCGCATGGTGCGGATGGTCGAGAGCAAAGCGGTGGAGTCGAGGTCGAACACCGGCTTGGCCTCGGGGTGGTCGCCGCTCTGCACGCCGTCGCCGGAGAGGCACAGCACATTGCACACGCCGAGCGCCGCCGCGCCCAGCACATTGCCCTGGATGGCAATGCGGTTGTAGTCGCGGCAGGAGATCTGGAACACTGGCGAATAGCCGACGCGCGTCAGCAGCGCACAGATCGCCACCGAGGACATGTGGCAGTTGGCGCCGGAGCCGTCGGTGGCATTGATGGCGTCGACCCAGCCTTCGAAGGGCTTCACGCGCTCCAGCACATCGTCGGGATTGGCCGAATCGGGCGGATTGAGCTCGGCCGTGACGGCGAATTCGCCGCGGCGGAGCACGCGCTCCAGGCGTCCGCGCGAGGAATGGCCGGGCAGCGCCGGCAGAGGGGCGGCTGGGTGCGGGCCGAAATCGTCGGGATGGGGCAGGCGGGTTTCCATGCTCATGCCTTGGCTCCCCCGCTCTTGCCGGTCGCCGCCTTCGCCTTGGCTGCCGCCGCGGCGGCGGCCCTCTCGGCCGCGATGCGAGCGTTGTAGCCGGATTTCTCGCGGGCCACCGCCAGCCAGGAGGATGTCCCCTTCAGGCGGTGGTCGACCGGCTTGGCCGGCACTGCGATGGCGGCGCCATCCTGCATATTCTGCGAGCCCTCATAGGCCTTCACCCACACGCACGGCATGTCGGCATAGACTTCGCAATTGCCATTGGCACGCACGCCGCCGCAGGGCCCGTTGCGGAGGCCTTTCGGACAGTTCATCGGGCAGGACATGCCGGTGGAGGAAAGGGCGCATTGGCCGCACATCTTGCAGTCGAACAGCGCGCCCTTCACCAGCTTCTCGACCTTGGCGACCGGCTTTTCCATGCGCTCCCAGCCGATGGCGGTGAAGGCGGGGGCAAGCTTCACCAGCGTCCATTCCAGGCCGTTGTACATCCGCTCCATGGCGGCGGAGTTGCGGATGGCCCAGAAACGCAGCGCGAATTTCTTCGCATCGCGCGGCGATTTTCCAGTGGCTTCAAAGGCGGCGGGCGTGCGCATGTCGGCAGAACTCGGGTTGAAGAGCTAGCTGCTCTCTTTGCCGCCATTCTTGGCAAGAGCGACAAGCCGGGCCTTGTCATATTCCGCCTCGATCTTGGCCGCCGCTGCCGAAACTTCCGCTTCGAGGTCGTCGCCGCACTCCACCGGGGTGCTGCGCCGGAATTCGGCGAGGTAATCGTCGGTTGCGGCGGCATCCGAGCGCATGGCCGCCATGTCGACGGCCTCGCCGAACCGCGAGGACAGCTCGCGCTTGGCGCTGGTGCGGCCCTGCTTGGCCACCACCATGGTGGGAATGTCGCGCCAATAGGTAATGATGAGCTGGGGCATGATGGGTCCTGGGGTTCTGTCATCTCGGACGCGATGCAGCACGAAGTGATGCGTCGCAGATCCGGGATCGCAAGATGAGTAGCTTTGTTCTGATGGCGGTCCCGGATCTGCGGAGCGTCACTGCGTGCCGCACCGCGTCCGGGATGACACCATCAAAACGGCGTCCGGCTGCGGATCGCGGCGGCCAGAGTGCCCTCGTCGAGATAGTCAAGCTCGCCTCCGACCGGCACCCCATGCGCCAGTTTCGTCACCTTGACGCCCGTGGGCGCGAGAAGATCGGTGACGTAATGGGCGGTGGTCTGGCCGTCGACCGTGGCGTTGAGGGCGAGCATGACTTCGGTGATGCCGCCTTCGGAGACGCGGGAGATCAGCTTCTCGATGGAAAGATCCTCGGGGCCGATCCCGTCGAGCGGTGAGAGCGTGCCGCCGAGCACATGATAGCGCGCATTGACGACACCGGCGCGCTCCAGCGCCCAGAGGTCCGAGACGTCCTCCACCACCACGAGCAGGGCATTGTCCCGGCGCGGGTCCGAGCACATGGTGCAGGGATCGGCGGTATCGATATTGCCGCAGTTCGAGCACACCACAACCCGCTCGCAGGCAATCTGCAGCGCCGAGGCGAGCGGCAGCATCAGCTGGTCGCGCTTCTTGATCAGCGTGAGGGCGGCACGGCGCGCCGAACGGGGCCCCAGGCCCGGCAGGCGGGCAAGGAGCTGGATCAGGCGTTCGATTTCGGGGCCGGTCACGGAGGGCATGCTGCTCAGATAGGTGATTTGGTGCGGTGATGCGAGGGGTTTTCGCTGGGAGCGCGGACGTCCCTACGACACTCAAGAGAGTGTCGGACGATCCGCTCTTGGAAACGTGGTCCTGCGATGGAGGGAAGAGCGGACGGGACGTCCGCGCTCCCAGCGCTGCTTGAGCTTACGTATCGCTTTGCGATATATCTCGACGCCTCCGTTGTTCCTGGTCCAAGATGCCGATCCTTCCCTCCAAGCTCTTCGTGCCGATCCTCGCCGGCGCCACCCCGCGCGACCGGCTGTTCGCCTGTCTCGGCGCCGTTATCGGCATCGGCCTCACCGGGCTCGTCTGCACGCTGGTCTTCGGCCGAGATCCGCATCTGCCCTATATCGTCGCCCCCGTCGGCGCCTCGGCCGTGCTGCTCTTCGCCGTGCCGGCGAGCCCCCTGGCGCAGCCCTGGTCGATCGTCGGCGGCAACACGCTCTCGGCGCTGGCCGGCATCATCGTCTGCCAGTTCGTGCACGAGCCGCTCGCCGCCATCGGGCTTGCGGTGGGCCTGGCCATCGCGGTGATGTCGCTCACCCGTTGCCTGCATCCACCGGGCGGAGCGGCAGCGCTGACGGCGGTAATCGGCGGCCCCGCCGTTGCGGCGGCCGGCTTCAGCTTCGCGCTCATACCGGTGGGGCTGAACTCGCTCCTGCTGGTGGCGCTCGGCTGGCTCTTCCACCGCTTCTCCCGCCATGCCTATCCGCATGTGTCCGCCCCTCTGCCAGCCAGCACGCATGGCACCCGCGATTCCGCTCCCTCGCGGCGAGTCGGTTTCCGCGCCGAGGACGTCGATGCCGCGCTGGAGGATATTGGCGAGGCCTTCGACATCGATCGCCAGGATTTAGACCGGTTGCTGCGGCGGGTCGAGGAACGCGCCTTGCTGCGCAGCCATGGCGACATCGCCTGCGCCGACATCATGTCCCGCGACGTGATCACCGTCGGGCCGGAGACGGAGCTGCAGGCGGCGCGCAACCTCATGCTCGACCACAATATCCGCACGCTGCCTGTGGTGGATGCCACCGGCCGGCTTGCCGGTACGGTGGGCCTGCGCGAACTCGCCCGGCTTGGGGAGCGGGTCGGCGAGGTGATGCGGGCAGCTGTAACAGCGACACCCGGGACACCGGCGCTGAGCCTGATCCCGCGCCTGACCGACGGCAGCGCGCATGCGGTGGTGATCGTGCTTGAGGAGGGACGAGTGGCCGGCCTGGTGACGCAGACGGACCTCCTCGCGGCGACGGCACGCCTTGCCGGGAGCGCGGACGTTCCCACGACACTCAAGTGAGTGCCGGACGATCGGCTCTTGAACGAAGGTGGGCGGGGATTAGGTGGGGTTGGAGTGTCGATCACCGATCGACATTCATGGAAACGACACGCTTGAGAGTGAAGGCGATGTCAATCGGTGATCGACACTCCACTTCCAGCGATTCAAGAGGGGACGTCCGCGCTCCCAGCTTCCGTCACGATGGCATCCATCTTGATATCGTGCGGCAGCGGATAGATCGTGCGTATCCTGAGCATCGAATAGCCCACGCCGATCACGCGCCGGCTCGCCGGCAGCACCGCCAGTGTGCGATCGAAATAGCCGCCGCCATAGCCGAGCCGGTAGCCCTCCGCGTCGAAGCCGACGATGGGTGCGAGGGCAATGTCGGGCGTGACTGCCTCCTCCTTTTCGGGCACCGGGATGTTCCAGAAGCCGCGCTTCAGCTTCTCGCCCGGCCGCCAGAGGTGGAAGACCAGCGGGGTGTTCTTCTCCGCCACCACCGGCAGTGCGCCGATGGCGCCGCGCCCGAGGATCGCGGCGAACCAGGCGCGCAGGTCCGGTTCGCAGCGCATCGGCCAGTAAAGGCTGACGACCTTGCCCTCCACCGCCGGCAGGAGCGTGTCGAGATGGGCGGCAATGCACTCGGCATCCGCGGCCCGCCTGTCGGCGGGGATCGCTATGCGCAGGGCGAGGAGACGTTCGCGCTCGGCCCGGCGCCAGCGGAAGATGTTGGAGCGCCGCTCGGCCGGACTGAGATCGCCCATGCCGCCTTCGCCTGGCGAGAGCTCGTGCAGGAAGCAGGCGGGGGACGCTAGATCGCGCGCATCGTCGTCTTGGGGATCGCCCATGTCGAGGCCCTCCTTCCGGAAGGCTACGCCCTCGTTTCCGCCGGTCTTACCCTAGAGGCGACGCCCTCCCGCCCGGGGCGGACATCAGCCGCCATTCGCTTCGATCAGCCCGATCAGGCGGTCGCAATCGGCGGCGAGGCGCTGTTCGCTCTGGTTGGTGATGCCGAGCATGAGGCCGGCGTGGCGCGACGCCTGGTACCAGGGCGAGAGCGGCACGGGCGCCAGGCCGAAAGGAAGGGCCTGGCTGGCGATGGCGAGATCGTCGGCGGTGTCGGGCAGGTCGAGGAGGACGGAAAGGCCGCCGGTGACATGCACGGCCATGCCGGGACGTCGGCGCTGGCGCATATGCTCAGCGAGCCGCTCGCGCCGGGCCGCATAAAGGCGCTTCATGTGGCGCAGGTGCCGGAGGTAATGTCCCTCCGCCAGGAAAGCCGCGACGGCCCGCTGGATCGAAGCCGCCGGCGCCGGGAAGAGGGCAGCGGCGACGTCGCCGAAACGGGCGGCGAGTTCGGGCGGCACCACCAGGAAGCCGAGCCTGAGCGCCGGGCTGATGGTCTTGCTGAAACTACCGGCATGCAGCACGCGGCCGTGCGGGTCGAGCGAGGCAAGAGCCGGTGCCGCCCGGCCCTTGAGCTGCAATTCGCTGAGATAATCATCCTCGATGATCCAGGCTCCTGCGCGCCCGGCCCAGTCGATGAGGGCGAGGCGGCGGGTCAGCGACAGGGTGACGCCGAGCGGTGCCTGCTGGCCGGGCGTGACGACCGCGAGCTTCGCCTCGGGCGCCAGACGCAGGGCGGCCGCGACATCGAGCCCCTCATTGTCGACGGGGACGGGCGTGATGGCGATGCGGGCAAATTCGAGCCCGATACGAGTGAGCGGAAAGGCCGGATCCTCCAGCCAGGCGTGGCAGCCGTCGAGGTCGAGCGTGCGCAGGATCAGGCCGAGAGCGCCGGCATAGCCGGAGGTCACCAGGATCTGCCCCGGCGAGCATTGGATGCTGCGCGACAGGGCGAGATAGGCGGCGATCTCCTGCCGGAGCTCGGAGTGGCCGCGCGGGTCCGGGTAGCTCACAGGCGTGGCGGCCGCCGCCCGCGCACTGCGTGCCATCAGGCGCGACCACAGCGAGAACGGAAAGGCATCCTGCGCCGGGACACCCATCTGGAAGGCGGCGGGCGGGCGCTCGAAATCATGGAAAAGCATCGGCAGAGGCGCCGCCTCACGGGCCGGGCCGGCAGGCCGGCGCGGCGCGCCCTGCGAGATGACGCGCGTGCCCGCCGCGCCCATGCCGGCGATCAACTGCTCGTCGGCGAGCTTCTCATAGGCGACCCGCACCGTGCCGCGCGCCACGCCGAGCTGGGCGGCGAGGTCGCGCCATGAGGGCAAGCGCGCCCCGCCTGCAAGACGCCCGTCACGGATGGCCTGGCTGATGCTGCGATGAATCTGGACCGCCAGCGGCTGCCGGGCCGCGCGGTCGATGCTGATCTCGAACCTGTCCGTCATATCTGTCATGGTACAGCATTTTATGCAAGACTTGGTGCTTTTCATGATCCGAAAGCAGCGCATCTTCGCGCCATCGATAGCATCGGGAACAGGACGATGACCTTCAAGACATGGCTTCTGGCCGCTTCCTTCGCCTTGGCAGGTACTGGTTTCGCCAGCGCCGGCGACGCAAAGGGCGGCGACATCGTTACGCCGGCCTTCCAGCACCAGCTCCCCAATATCCCCGGCAAGACACTGACGACCGTCGTCGTCTCCTACAAGCCGGGTGGCACCTCGCCTTCCCATACCCACGCCAAATCGGCCTTCGTCTGGGCCTATGTGCTGTCGGGCTCGATCCGCAGCCAGGTCGATGACCGGCCGGCCAAGGTCTATCGTGCCCCTGAGAGCTGGTATGAGGATCCCGGCGCCCATCACAAGGTGAGCGAGAACGCCAGCAAGACCAAGCCCGCCTCCCTCCTCGCCGTCTTCGTCGCCGACAGCGACGAGAGGACCTTGACCACCTTTGACAAGGACAAGTGAGATGACCCATCGCCTCGACTACAACACGGCCGCACCGGCCGGCATGAAGGCCCTCGGCGGCGTCTATGGCTATGTCAGCCAGAGCGGCCTGCCCAAGGCCCTGATCGACCTCGTCTATCTGCGTGTCTCGCTGATCAATGGCTGCGCCTATTGCATCGACATGCACACGCGGGACCTGATCAAGGATGGCATCCCGATCGACAAGATCGCGCTCACCCCGGTATGGCATGAGGCTGGCGAGCTGTTCTCCGCTCGGGAGCGGGCCGCGCTGAGATGGGCGGAGACGGTGACGAAGGTGGCCGAGACGGCTGTCCCCGACACCGAGTTCCAGGCCGCCCGTGCCGCCTTCAACGAGAAGGAACTCGCCGACCTCACCATCGCCATCGGCCTGATGAATACCTACAACCGCCTCGCCATCAGCTTCCGGGCGACGCCGCAGGCGGTGAAGGAGCTACAGAGAGTAGCATAAATTGAGCATATAATGTTATCGTGGCGGCGGAGGACACCGTCATGAACGTTTCTATCGGCAGTCGTTGGGAAGAGTTCGTCTCTGCCATTGTCGCAGAAGGCCGCTATGGTTCCGCGAGCGAGGTGGTGCGAGAGGGTCTTCGGCTTGTGGAAGAGCGCGAAGCCAAGCTGCGCGCTCTTCGGGACATGGTGAATGCCTCCATCGAAGAGGGAGGCGACTTGTCGGATGAAGATATCGGGAGAGATCTCGATGCCGCTGCGGAGCGATTGGCGCAAGAGGGACATTGAGTGCGCCGGCTTTCATACACTTTCGCGGCGCGCCGGGACTTCATCGCGATACAGACCTACATCACACGCGAGAGCGGCAATCCGGCGCTCGGGCGCCGCTTCACCGACCGGTTGCGCCGGCAGTGTCGCAAGCTCGCGTCACTGCCGGGTCTCATGGGACGTTTGAGGCCGGAATTACGCTCGGATATTCGAAGCTTCGCTTATCAGGGATACATTATTCTCCTTCGTTATGAAGAAGACCGGCTCCAAATCGTCAATGTTGTCGAGGGGCACCGCGATATTGAGGCGTTTTTCAGCAGAGGCAGTTCGGCATCGCCCGCACCAGGAGAAGATCCTGACTGAATCCTGGCATCTTCCTCAAGCGATCAGGTGCCAAGCCCTTACTGATTCAACCCTTTTTCGACGACGCCGACGATCCCTGACAGAGTGATCGTCCAGATTCCCGCCTTCCCAGCATCGAAGGCGGGTTTCCATTGGGCATAGCCCTCTTCAAATGCGGGATTGGGGCCGCCCTGCCCAACTAGCGCCACCACGCTCGTATCCATGGTCCTCTGGGAGACGGGCAGATGGGGCAGCGAATAGGAATAGCCACCCGGTGCCAGCCCGTTCTGGATTTTCACATCCGCAATGCTGATGTGAAAGATGTGGCCAAGCTTGGCATGGTCCTCGATCTTGTCGATCAGAATGCGGGAAGCCTCTTCGCCGGGCCGGGTGCGGTAGGACCATATCTGTCCGACCGCATAGTCGCGGCCTTGCGCGGCCGAGGTTGCGAGACATGCCGCCAGCAAAACGGCACAACCGATCCGTCGGGACGCCACCGCCTCAGAATGGCAGCTTCATGCCGGGCGGGATCGGCAGGCCGGCGGTGAGGGCGCCCATCTTTTCCTGCATCAGGCGATCGCCCTTGGCGCGGGCATCGTTGTGGGCGGCGAGGATGAGATCCTCGACGATCTCCTTCTCCTCCGGCTTGAGCAGCGAATCATCCACGCTGATGCCCTTCATCTCGCCCTTGGCCGTGAGGCGCACCTTGACGAGGCCGCCGCCGGCGACGCCTTCCACTTCCGTGCGCTCCAGTTCGGCCTGCAGGTCCTGCATCTTGGCCTGCATGGCCTGGACCTGCTTCATCATGCCCATCACGTCTTTCATGGGAATCTCCTAGATATCATCGGCCGAATAAAACTCGGCGTCGTCTGGCTCGTCATTCTCGTCGGGCGCCGGCGGCAGGGATTGCGTCACCACCGGGCTGTTGTCGCGTACGTCGACGATTTCGGCACCGGGGAAGCGTTCCATCACATTGCGCACCAGCGGATGGGCGCGGATGCCGGAGAGCACGGCGGCCTGCCTGGCCTCGGCCTGTTCGCGCAGCGTCGCCTCACCCCGTTCGGCGGAGATCACCACCAGCCAGCGCTTGTTGGTCCAGTCCGACAATTTTCTCGAAAGGTCGTTGACGAACCCCTGGGGCGTGCCCTGTTCGAGGGCGATGTCGAGGCGTCCGTCGGCAAAGGCGACCAGGCGCACGAAGCGCTCGAGCGACAGCTTCAGCGGCAGGTCGCGCTTTTCCTGCGCAAGCGCCACCACCTCGGCAAAGTTCGCGAGCTCGCGGGTAGGCAGGGCTGCCGTATCCGCCTGGGGGACACGCATCGGCTGAGGCTGAGCTTGCATCGGCGGCTGCGCGACGCTGGTGATCAGCTGGGCGCGCGGCGCCGGCGGCGCAGGAGCAGATGGCGAAGGGGCGGGCGAACGGGCTGGCAGGCTGCCGCCATTGTCCGTCAACTGGCGGATGAGATCCTCGGGCGAGGGCAGGTCGGCGGCATAGCACAGACGTGCCAGCACCATGTCGGCGGCGGCCAGCGGCTTGGCGGCCGTCTGCGTCTCCGGGATGCCCTTGAGCAGCATCTGCCACTGGCGCGTCAGCACCTTCATCGAAAGCTTGCCCGCGAGCTCCGTGCCGCGCACTTTCTCGACCTCGGTGGCCGAGGGATCGTTGGCGGCGGCCGGCGAGATCTTCACGCGCGTGACGAAATGGGTGAATTCGGCAAGTTCCGACAGCACCACGGCCGGGTCGGCGCCCTGGTCGTATTGGGCGCGCAATTCGTCGAGCGCCGAGGCGGCATCGCCCCGCATTACCGCCTCGAACAGGTCGATCACCCGCGAGCGGTCGGCAAGGCCCAGCATGGCCCGCACGTTCTCGGCGTCGATGGTGCCGCCAGAATGGGCGATGGCCTGGTCGAGCAAGGAGAGCGAATCGCGCACCGAGCCTTCGGCCGCGCGGGCGATCATCGCCAGCGCCTCGGCGTCGATCGTCACATTCTCCTTCTCGCAGATCGAGCCGAGATGGCGCGTCAGCAGGCCGGCATCGACGCGGCGCAGGTCGAAACGCTGGCAGCGCGAGAGGATGGTGATCGGCACCTTGCGGATTTCGGTGGTGGCGAAGATGAATTTTACATGCGGCGGCGGCTCTTCCAGGGTCTTCAGGAGCGCGTTGAAGGCCTGGGTTGTCACCATTTGGACCTCGTCCATGATGAGGACCTTGAAGCGCGCCGAAACCGGGGCATAGCGCACGCCGTCCGTGATCTCGCGGATGTTCTCGATGCCGTTATGCGAGGCGGCGTCGAGTTCCATCACGTCCATATGGCGCGAATCGATGATCGCCTGGCAGTGGCGGCCGAGCACCGGCATATGGATGGTGGGCTTGCCGCCGCCCTCCTCCGGCTCGTAATTCAGGCCGCGAGCAAGGATGCGCGCCGTCGTGGTCTTGCCGACGCCACGCACGCCGGTGAGCATATAGGCCTGGTGGATGCGCCCGGTCTCGAAGGCATTCGACAGGGTACGCACCATGGCGTCCTGGCCGATCAGATCATCGAAGGTCTGGGGGCGGTATTTGCGGGCGAGGACGCGATAGGGCTGGGTATCGGGCAGCTTGGTGTTCGCGTCTTCCATCAACCATCCCTCTGAAAGGGCTTCCGCGACGCGGCCGTAAGAAAAGGTAGGAGGCTGGACGAAGACCCGCAGCGGTCTCGTTGGGGCTGCTTCCTTCCGGACCTGACCCGGTTGGCGAGTGTTGCGTCCACCGCCAACCTCCCGACGCGTATATGAGGCATCGTCGCGCGAATGACAAGACGGCAACACCCAATTCATCACAGGCACTGGAAGCAGGGGACTTTCACGGTTTTTCAGCAAAAAAACCTATTCGGCCCAAAAAAACGTCTTGGACTTTGGCGCGTGAGCGACTATCTAGGGATACACAAATCGTTAGGGGCTGGCGTCGATAGTACGAGCTGGCTCTAGTGCGGGAAGCACTTGTCGTCGAACTTCGAGCGAAGCGCTCGTTCGCCCCAACGATAGAAATGCTCATTCCGGTTACAAGAGCCAAGGTGGCGATCTGCCGGTGGTGTGCTGCTGCGTGCGACGCAGGCGGAATTGATGATTTTCCTGACCCGTGCGGTAACAAGAAAGACGCTTCGGCCATGACGGATCACCGCCATGACCTCGCCGCTTCGCGCAAGTTTATATTGGAGAATGAGACCAACCCATGAGGCAGGGACAGCAAAAGCGTATGCGCGGCCGTTCGCGCGGCGGTAAGGGTCCGAACCCGCTCAGCCGCAGCTACGAATCCAACGGCCCCGACGTCAAGGTACGCGGCACAGCCGCCCATATCGCCGAGAAATATGTCCAGCTGGCGCGCGACGCCCAGTCTTCAGGCGACCCGATTCTGGCCGAATCCTATCTTCAGCACGCCGAGCATTATTTCCGCATCATCGCCGCCGCGCAGCCGCAATTTGGCAGTGAGCAGGGCTTCAGCCAGGGCGCCGAGGACGAGGAAGAGGGCGATGATTCCGATTTCGAGGGGCCGATCCCCTCGATGCCGCAGGGCTTCGGTTCGCCCGCGAATCAGTTCGGCAACGGCAACGGCTTCGAAGAGCAGCCGCGTCTGGTGCAGCCGGCGCGCGAGCGCAATTTTGGCGACCGTGACCGTGAGCGCGGCTTCAACGATCGCGCCGAGGGCGGCCAGCCCTATCGCGAGCGCGAGCCCCGTTTCCGCGACCGTAACGACCGCTTCAGCGGCGAGCGTCCCCCACGCGATGACCGCCAGCCGCGCGACGACCGTCAACCGCGTGATGACAGGCCCTATCGCGAGGAGCGCCAGCCGCGCGAGCGCACCTATGGTGAGCGGGCCGAGCGCAGTTTCGACGCTCCCGTCAACGGCTTCGCGCCGGAAGGCGAAGGCGCCGGGGAGCAGCGCAGTTTCAATCCGCGCCACGGCCGCCGAGATCGTCGTTATGGCGACCGTCCCGAGCGGCCCTTCCGCGATCGCAATGGCGAAGCTGCGCCTTACGGTGACCGCCAGCAGGGTGAGCGTGGGCCCTATCAGGAGCGTTCCTTCCAGCCAGCTTCGGTTGTGCCGGTCGACCAGCCCCAGCCGGACGTGAGCGAGGACAATTCGCTCTCGACGCTGCCCTCCTTCATCACGGGCACGCCAGCGGTGGCGCCGGCCCCAGCTCCGGCCCCCACGCCGGCTGTGGCTCCCGCCCCTGCCGTGGCAGTAGAAGCGGCCCCCGAGCCTGTAGAGGGTGAGGGCGAAGCGCGCTTTCCTCTGCGTACACGCCGCCGTCGCACCACCAAGCGCACGGCCGAGGCAAGTGAAACGCCCGAGCCGAGCGCGGAGCCGGCCGGCGAATAATCGCCCGTCAGCACGCAATGCCATGATCAAACCGGCGGTCGCTTCCTGACCGCCGTTTTTTTATTGTATCGAAGTATCGATATGCTGGAACTCGGCGGCCACTTGCGGGTTTGGTGGCTTATGACTTGCGCAAGCGCTGCAAATCATGGTCCATAACGGTCCGAGCGGTGCCAGACAGCACCAGAGGGTCGATATCGGGATGGGGTGATGCTGGCTCGTTTGCAAAGACTGATACGCGGATTCACGCCGGGCGGTCCGGCCAAGCCCCGCTATGTCTTCGACGAGACTGACCACCGCGTTGCCGCCGCTGGCCTCCTCGTCTACGCCATGAATGTCGACGGCGTACAGAGCCCGGCCGAGAAGAAGCGCGTCGAGAGCCTCATCCAGGAGCGCTTCTCGCTCGATGCCGACGAGACGCGGGCGCTGCTCGCCGCCGCCGATAAGCGCAATCGCGACGCCCTCGATTTCAACGATTTCACCGGTATCGTGAAGCGCGCCTATAATCTGGAGGGGCGCGAGCGCATCATCGAGATGATGTGGGAGACGGTGTTCGCCGACAAGGCCCTGCACGAATTCGAGGACAATCTCGTCTGGCGCGTGGCCGAGGAACTCGGCGTGCCGGCGCAGACGCGCAACGCCATCCGCAACAGGGTCGCCGAGCACAATGGCGTCACCCTGCCGGAGGCCGGCGAGTGAGCCGTCCGGTGGCGCTGGTCACCGGGGCATCCAGCGGCATCGGTGAGGAACTGGCGCGCGCCCTGGCCGAGCAGGGCGAGGATCTTTTTCTAATCGCCCGCACCGAAAGCGAGCTCGTCCGTGTGCAGGGTGAGATCGCCACCGCCACCGGCCGCTTCGTCGCCATCCTGCCGCTCGACCTCGAACGTGCCGATGCCGCCGAGATGGTCCGGCAGGCCTCGCACGCGCAGGACCTCAGCGTGCGCCATCTCGTCAACAATGCCGGCTTCGGTCTCGCCGGCGACATGGCGGACCTGCCCGCCGGCGGACAGGTCGGCATGCTTGATCTCAACTGCCGCGCCCTCCTGGCGCTGACCCTGGCTTTCCTGCCCGAGATCCGCGAGAACAATGGCGGGGTGCTGAATGTTGCCTCTGTTGCCGGCTTCACGCCCGGGCCGGGCCTTGCCGTTTACTATGCCAGCAAGGCCTTCGTGGTCTCGCTCACCCGCGCCCTGGCCTTCGAGGAGAGGGAGAGCGGCATCCGGGTCTGCGCCCTCTGTCCCGGTCCGGTGCCGACGAAGTTCGGCACGCGGGCGGGCTTTCGCCGCTCCGCCGTGACCAGCCTGACAAGACCTTTGTCGGCAAAGGATGTCGCCCATATCGGACTTGCCGGCTATTTCGGCCGCCGCACAATCGTGGTGCCCGGCCTCATTCCCAAGCTGATGGTCGCTGTGTTGTCGGTGCTGCCCGCTCGCATCGTCCTGCCCGTGCTGGCGCGAGCCCAGCGCCAGCGCAGAAAGGGATGAGACGATATCGCCGGCATCGTCGTCAGCCCGCCACAGCCGACTGCCAAAAGCCTTCCTTGACTTCCCTGCCGTGAGACGCCAGTTTCCGGCTCCTTTCGTCGTCAGCCGGACAACCATGCGCAGCTATCTCGATTTCGAAAAACCCGTGGCCGAATTGGAGGCCAAAGTCGAGGAATTGCGGGCGATGGGAGAGGCCGGCGATGCCGTGGCGATCGGGGATGAGATCCAGCGTCTCGAGGTCAAGGCCAACCAGGCGCTGCGTGATCTCTACGCCCAGCTCACGCCCTGGCAGAAGGCGCAGGTCGCCCGCCATCCCGAGCGCCCGCATGCCACCGACTATATCAAGGCCCTGATCGAGGATTTCTCGCCGCTCGCCGGTGACCGCAAATATGCCGAGGACGAGGCTATCATCGGCGGCTTCGGGCGCTTTCGGGGCGAGGCGGTCTGCGTGCTCGGCCATGAGAAGGGTTCGGACACCGAAAGCCGCATCCGCCACAATTTCGGCATGGCCCGGCCCGAGGGCTACCGCAAGGCCGTGCGCCTGATGGAACTGGCCGACCGTTTCGACCTGCCGGTCCTGTCCTTCGTCGACACGGCTGGCGCCTATCCCGGCATCGACGCCGAGGAGCGCGGCCAGGCCGAGGCGATCGCCCGTTCCACCGATGCCTGCCTGGCGCTTGGCACACCGAATGTGGCCGTCATCATCGGCGAGGGCGGTTCGGGCGGCGCCATTGCCGTGGCCGCCACCAACCGCGTGCTGATGCTCGAACATTCGATCTATTCGGTGATCTCGCCGGAAGGCGCGGCCTCGATCCTCTGGCGCGATCCCGCCAAGTCGCAGGACGCGGCCAACAACATGAAGATCACCGCGCAGGACCTGCTCAAGTTCGGCGTGATCGACGCCATCATCCCCGAGCCGACCGGCGGCGCCCACCGCGGAGCGGAGAAGGCGATCGAGACGACGGGCGATTTCATCCAGAACGCGCTGCGCGATCTGTCGAACCAGCCCCGCGAGGTGATCATCCGCGCCCGCCAGGACAAGTTCCTGATGATCGGCCGGAGTTTGTAAGGCTGGGAGCGCGGACATCCTGTCCGCTCATGGAAACGAGTCGCTTGTTTGTAAACTGCGACGTCGCGGGCATGCCGTTCCCGCCACATCGACTGAAGATCGATGTGGCTGAGAAGACCGGCACCGTTTCATTCAAGGCCCGCCTCTCTCATCGAGGCATCTCTCCGCACGCGTTCCGACATGTGGTGGCCTGGCAGACTGCTTAACGTTTCCCTCGAACTCGGCCTTGAAGTCGAAGGGCGCGCCGACGAGGACCCGCGCGCGGTCCAACGGGTCGACGCTGGCGGGCTGAGAGGGGTTGACCGGCAGGGGAGCGACGGCAAGGGCTTCAGGAAGCATGCGCATTCTGGTCTTTCCGCTGACACAAGATAAGGCTGTGTCAGCGAGGAAGAACCATCGCGGGTGACGAATCCATGACATGCCTGCTGTCTCTGTCGGCAGTGCCGTGCTATATCGCAGACAAACGTGATTGTTCCAGACAAGACTTGTTTCAACTGACAATCTTTGCTGACTTTAGCGGCCGTTTGTATGCTTTATGACATGGCGTCAACGCTGCAAACGCAGGTTGCAGCAACAACTGTACCGTTGTCTATTTACCTTCCGGGGGATGGAGGCTATGGTGTCGGGGCAAGATCCTGGCCGTGGCAGGTTTATCCTTTCCGGTCATCTGGTCCGGGAGATGAAACATCGGTGGCCGCTCTTCCTCTTTCGCGGTGCGCCGGAATCAGTCATTGTTGTGTTAAGACTCTGTTCATGATGTCGCGTAACCATGATGGGCGCGTGACTTGCGGCGCCTGCCCATTGACGGTAAATGTCCTCTGTCTGACGTACTGACTTTTCACGGGTTCGCTGGTTCATGTCCGCTCACTTCACGTTGATGCGCAAGATTGCCATGGCTGTGCCGGTTATGTTGCTGGCCGCGGCTTGTTCCAATCAGAACGGGGCCAGCATTCGCTCCCTCAGCCCCGTACCCGCGTCGCTCTTGGCCGAGATGCAGGCCAAGGACATGGCGCGCACTGCGCCGATCCTCGTGCGCGTGTACAAGAAGGAATCCGAACTCGAGCTCTGGAAGCAGACCTCGAGTGGCAAATATGCCCTGCTCAAGACCTATCCGATCTGCCGCTGGTCCGGCCAGCTCGGCCCCAAGAAGGTCGAAGGTGACCGCCAGGTGCCGGAAGGCTTCTACAATGTCGGCATGAGCCAGCTCAATCCGAACTCGAAATATTACCTGTCCTTCGACGTCGGCTATCCCAACAATTTCGACCGCCAGCTCGGCCGCGCCGGCGGTGACATCATGGTGCATGGCTCCTGCTCTTCGCGCGGCTGCTTCGCCATGACCGACAAGCAGATGGCCGAGATCTACGCCGTGGCCCGCGAGGCGCTGCAGGCTGGCGAGGGTTCGTTCCAGCTGCAGTCCTACCCCTTCCACATGACGGCCGAGAACATGGCCAAGAATCGCAGGAATCCGAATCTCGGCTTCTGGCAGAATCTCAAGGAGGGCTCCGACAATTTCGAAGTGACCAAGCAGGCGGTGAAGACCGATGTCTGCAAGGGCCGCTATGTCTTCAATGGTGACGGCGGCGCGGGCTGCGGCATTTCGCCAGCCAATCCGAGCGTGGCGGCGGCCGTCTACGACAAGAAGCGCAACGACGAGGCCAAGATCGCCTCGCTGATCTCTTCGGGCACCAAGGCGTACAACTACATCTATCAGGATGGCGGCTCCAACCCGATCTTCGTCGCCCGCGCCGTCGATCAGTCGGCCGTACCGGGCAAGGATCGTCCCTTTACCTATTCCACGGTCGACGTGACGGAAGTGGCTCTCAACGACAATGGTGCGCCGGCCACCGCCGCCGATGCCCAGGCCGCCCGCCAGGTGACCTATTCGGCCGCCGAGGAACTGCTGCAGTCCGAAGCCGCGGTAGCCCGCCGTCCGCTCAGGGGGCCTGCCGATCCCAAGGCCGTGGTGGCCCGCCAGCAGTCCGTCTACGCTGGCCTGATGGGCGGCAAATTGCCGGCCGATGCGCTGCCCGCTGCCCAGCCTGCCGCGGTGGCGACGGTTGATGTGCCCGGCAGACCCTCCCTCGTGGCGGCGGCTCCGGCCCCGGCCGAGGTCACCGCGCCTGGCCCGAAGGTGGCTGCTGCGGCTCCCGCCGGTGGTGACCAGCCCTTCTATGCCAGCTGGCTCGGTTTTGCCAGCGAGCCGGCCAAGCCCGCCCAGCCAGTCTTGACGGCGCAGGCCGATCCGGTGCAGACCGGAACGGTGCCCGAGACCAAGACGAAGAACGGCAAGAAGCTGGTTCGCCAGACGGTGACGCCAGGCAAGCCGGTGGTCGCGTCGGTCGCCCCACCTGCCGATCAGGTTGCGGCCCTGCCGTCGTCTGCTGCCAATCCGCCCGCCGAGCAGCCCTTCTACAAGCGCTGGCTGAATTGGGGCGGGGACAGTACGGCAACGCCGGCCAATTGAGATCGCAGGCCATCTTCGCTAGACTGACATTGGAACCCTTTCCCGCCATGGGAGAGGGTTTCCTCCTTTTCGGGAAGCGTTGTGTGCCATGTCGCTTGATGTCGTCGATCTGCGCGACTTCTACACCTCCAATCTCGGCATCGTCGCCGGGCGTCTGATCGCGACCAAGATCCGGGCGCGCTGGGGCGATCTCACCGGTCAGCGCGTGGCCGGCATCGGCTTTGCCGCACCCTATCTCACCATGTTCCGCGACGAGGCCGAGCGCGTGGTCTCCTTCAATCCGGCAACCCAGGGTGTGCTGGAGTGGCCGGACACCGGCCCCCTGGCGGCAGCGCTGGTGGAGGAGACGGAACTGCCGCTCGCCGACGGCTCGCTCGACCGCGTGCTCGCCATCCACCTCCTGGAGGAAGCCGACTCCGCCCTCGACACGCTGCGCGAGATTTGGCGCGTGCTGGCGCCGGGCGGCACCGTCATGCTGGTGGCGCCCAATCGGCGCGGGGTGTGGGCGCGCTCGGACGCCACGCCCTTCGGCAATGGCCGGCCCTTCTCGCGGCCGCAGCTCACGCGCCTGTTGCGCGACGCCCTGTTCTCGCCGGTGAACTGGACGGAGGCGCTCTATCTGCCGCCGCTCTTCCATGGCTGGGCCCTGCGCTCGGCCCCGACCTATGAGCGCCTCGCCGCCCGGCTCGCCTCGCCCTTTGCCGGCGTGCATATCGTGGAAGCCTCCAAGCAGGTCTTCCGCCCGATCACCGTGCGCGCCAAGCGCGCGACGGCGCCGAAGTTCCAGCCGGTGCTGATCCCGAGCGCGGGAAGGGTAAGCTGGGAGCGTGATCGCTGGGAGCGCGGACATCCCTACGACACTCACTTGAGTGTCGTAGGGATGTCCGCGCTCCCAGGCTACCGCCGCCTCAGCAAGAACACCGCCTGCTCGCCGAACAGGTTCCAGAACCACCAGGGCGCCTGCACCTGTACCGGCTGGCCCGAGACCGTCAGTGCTTCCGCCCGCTCGATCACCCCATGGATGCTGCGAGCCATCTCGACGAAATCGCGGATCGAGCAGAAATGGATGTTGGGCGTGTCGTACCAGCTATAGGGCAGGTTCTCGGTCACCGGCATGCGGCCGCGCAACAGGATCTGGCCGCGGATGCGCCAATGGCCGAAATTGGGGAAGGAGACGATGGCGCGCCGGCCGATGCGCAGCATGTCTTCCACCACCTGCCGCGGATTGCGCGTGGCCTGCAGAGTCTGGGACAGGATGACATAGTCGAAGCTGTCGTCGGCATAATTGCCGAGATCGGAATCGGCATCGCCCTGGATCACGGCAAGGCCGCGCCCGACGGCGGCGTTGACGCCGAGCTGGCTGATCTCGATGCCGCGCCCGTCGACATTGCGCGTGGCTTCCAAGAGCGAGAGCAGCTCGCCGTCGCCGCAGCCGACATCGAGGACCCGCGCGCCGGGGGTGACCATGTCGCGGATCTTGAGGAGGTCGAGGCGCGTGCCGAGGCCCGAGCCGTTGCTGCGCTGGGCGGCCATGGTGCGGGTGTCGCGCTGGCGGAACTTCGTCATGCGATCCCCCTGTCGCGCGCGGCGGCGCCCACGAACCCGCGCACCATGCCGAAGAGCTCGGGGATATCGAGCAGGAAGGCGTCATGGCCCTTGTCCGTCTCGATCTCCACGAAGGAGACGCGGGCGCCGGCGGCGTTCAGCGCATGCATGATCTGGCGCGAGGCGCTGGTGGGGAACAGCCAGTCCGAGGTGAAGGAGGCGACGCAGAAGCGCGTCCGCGTGCCCTTGAAGGCGGTGGCGAGCGAGCCTCCATGGTCGCTGGCGAGGTCGAAATAATCCATCGCCCGCGTGACATAGAGGTAGGAATTGGCGTCGAAGCGGTCGACGAAGCTGAGGCCCTGGTAGCGCAGGTAGCTCTCGATCTGGAAATCGGCGTCGAAGGTGAAGGTGCGCTCCGCCCGGTCCTGCAGGTTGCGGCCGAACTTGCGCTGCAGGGCACCTTCCGAGAGATAGGTGATGTGGGCCGCCATGCGCGCCACCGCCAGGCCCTTGCCGGGCCGCGTGCCGGCCTCGATATAGCGCCCGCCCTGCCAGTCGGGGTCGGCCATGATGGCCTGGCGGCCGACCTCGTGGAAGGCGATGTTCTGGGCCGAATGGCGCGGGGCGCTGGCGATGCAGAGCGCCGCGACGACGCGCTCCGGATAGGACGCCGCCCATTGCAGCACCAGCATGCCGCCCATCGAGCCGCCGAGGACGCAGAACAGGCTCGGGATTTCCAGGTGGTCGAGCAGCATGGCCTGCGCCCGCACCATGTCGGCGATGGTCACCACCGGGAAATCGAGGCCATAGGGCTGGCCGGTGACCGGATTGGTCGAAGCCGGCCCGGAGGAGCCCATGCAACTGCCGATGACATTGGGGCAGATAACGAAGAAACGTTCGGTATCGATCGGCTTGCCCGGCCCGACCATGGTCTCCCACCAGCCGGCCCGGCCGGTGACGGGGTGGACATTGGCGACATGCTGGTCGCCGGTGAGCGCGTGGCAGACCATCACGGCGTTGGATTTGTCGGCATTGAGCCTGCCGGCGGTGGTGTAGGCGATGCGAAGGGGCGCGAAATCGATGCCGCTGTCGAGG
This sequence comes from Labrys miyagiensis, assembly GCF_030160835.1. Classification (GTDB taxonomy): domain Bacteria; phylum Pseudomonadota; class Alphaproteobacteria; order Rhizobiales; family Labraceae; genus Labrys; species Labrys miyagiensis. The sequence goes on from NZ_BSPC01000005.1 coordinate 569,522, forward strand.
CGCAGCGGCTTGTTCATGCCAAAATCGACAATGAAGCTGTCATCAGGCTCATCAGCCTGCTTGCGGGCCATTTCCGGAAAACTGGCGCGCAGTTGCTCACCTTCGGACATGGGGCTGTGCCGTTCCTTCCCGGTAGCGTTCGGTTTGTCGAACATTTTGTTCGACGTATCCTAATAACATGGGTTGGCGGAAGCGCAATGGCTGGGACCGCCGGCTTTCCAGCCGGCTCTTCCCGTCCGGCAGACGCCGCGGTTCGAGGAGCCGGCTGGAAAGCCGGCGGTCCCAGGGATCGCGCTCCCAGCGTTGTGCGTTTCGACACCTCAAGATTGCAATCGCTCGCCCCCGGCCTTGCATGCGCCGCCGCGAGGGGTAGACAGGAGCGGAATGCCGCAGTCCCTGGGGAACCCGCCATGTCCGACTTCGCCGTCACCTCCACCACCGTCATCATCGCCGCTGCCGTCGTCCTGCTGTTCTTCCTGATGAAGATGGTGAAGACGGTGCCGCAGGGCTACAACTACACGGTCGAGCGCTTCCGGCGCTACGCCTACACGATCCAGCCCGGCCTCAACATCGTGCCGCCGATCTTCCACCGCATCGGCGTGAAGATGAACATGATGGAGCAGGTGGTGGATGTGCCGACGCAGGAGATCATCACCAAGGACAACGCCACCGTCGCGGTCGACGGCGTCGCCTTCTTCCAGGTGATCGACGCGGCGCGGGCCGCCTATGAGGTCGCCAATCTCAACAGCGCCATCATGAACCTCCTGATGACCAATATCCGCACGGTGATGGGCTCGATGGACCTCGACCAGCTCCTGTCCCACCGCGATGAGATCAACAACCGTCTGCTCAATGTGGTCGATGCCGCCGCCATCAGCTGGGGCATCAAGATCACCCGCGTCGAGATCAAGGACATCGTGCCGCCGGCCGACCTGATCGCCTCGATGGGCCGCCAGATGAAGGCCGAGCGCGAGAAGCGTGCCGTCATCCTGGAAGCCGAGGGCCAGCGCCAGTCCGAGATCCTCAAGGCCGAGGGCCAGAAGCAGGCGCAGGTGCTGGAGGCCGAGGGCCGCAAGGAGGCGGCTTTCCGCGACGCCGAGGCCCGCGAGCGCTCCGCACAGGCCGAAGCAGCCGCGACACTGGTCGTCTCAGAGGCGTTGTCGCGGGGCAATGTCGCCGCGCTCAACTACTTCATCGCCGACAAATATGTGAAGGCGATGCAGGCGATGGCGAGTGCCCCCAACCAGAAGGTGCTGGTGCTGCCGATGGAAGCGACGGCGCTGATCGGCTCGCTCGCCGGCATCGGCGAGATCGCCAAGGCAACCTTCGGCGACGCAGCCGTGCAGGCCCGGCGTGGTGGTTCGGGCGTGCCGAATGTCGGGCGGGACTAGGCTGGGAGCGCGGACATCCTGTCCGCATCTTGAACTGCAGCGCTTGTTAGTCAGGAAGAGCGGACAGGATGTCCGCGCTCCCAGGGAGAGTCCATGAACGAAATCACTTCCATCACGGTCTGGGGCTGGTTCGTCCTGGCTGCGGTGCTGATCGGGCTGGAAATGCTGCTGCCCGGCGCCTTCATGATCTGGCTGGGCCTTGCGGCGGCGGCGACCGGCCTCGTGAACCTGTTCCTGCCGATGGACTGGCCCCTCGCCCTGCTGCTCTTCGCCATCCTCGGCGTGATCTTCGCCTTTGTCGGCCGCCGCATCTCCGCCGGAGTCGATGCCGGCGACAAGGAACAGCCCTTCCTCAACCGCCGCGCCGACGCCCTGATCGGCCAGAGCTTCACCTTGTCCGAGCCGATCGTGAACGGGGAGGGGCGCATCCGCATCGGCGACACGGTCTGGCATCTGCGGGGACCGGATGCGGATGCTGGCACGCGCATCAAGGTAGTGCGCGTCGTAGGCGGCAGGCTGGTGGTGGAGTAGCCCTGGGAGCGCCGGCTTTCCAGCCGGCTCTTTGGCCCGAGGCGCCGGCTTCATCGGCATGCCGGTCTTCAGACCGGCATGCCCTCGCCTGCGGCGGCACGTCTCGCGCTTTTTTTCGGCAAGTACGCCGGTTCAAGAGCCGGCTGGAAAGCCGGCGGTCCCAGCGCTTCACATCCCGACCAGTTTCCTCACATCCGCCGGCGTCATCCCCTCGGCCCTCAGCGCCCGCAGGCTCTTCGAGGCCAGGCTCTTGGAGAGCTTCGCGCCCTCTTCGCCAAGGATCAGGGCGTGATGGTGGTAGAGGGGCTGCGGCAGGCCGAGAAGCTGCTGCAGCAGGCGATGGATGGCGGTAGCCTGGAACGTGTCCCGGCCGCGCGCGACATGGCTGACGCCCTGCAGCGCGTCGTCGTGAACGACGGCCAGATGATAGCTCGCGGGAAATTCCTTGCGTCCGAGGATGACATCGCCCCAACGCGCCGGCTCGGCCGGAAGGACCTCGATGCAGGTGAGATCGGGTTGCAGCTCCTGCCAGCTCAAGGGCGGTGAGAGGGCAAGCGCCTTGCCCATGTCGAGCCGCAGGCTGAACGGCTCGTCCTCCGCGTGAACGGCCGGATTGTCGATGGCCTGAAGCGCTTCGCGCGGATAGAGCGGCGCACCATCGGGATCGCGCGGCCAGTCCTGGCCGCTCGCCGCCGCGATGTCCTTGCGCGAGGCATAAGAGCGGTAGAGCAGGCCGAGCGCCTGCAGCCGATCCAGGGCCTTCGCGTAATCGTCGAAATGCTCCGACTGGCGGCGCACCGGCTCCTCCCATTCGAGGCCGAGCCAGGCCAAGTCCTCGCGCAGCGCCGTCTCATAATCGGGGCGGCAGCGGGTGATGTCGATGTCCTCGATACGCAGCAGCAGGCGGCCGCCGAGTTCGCGCGCGAACCGTTTGTTCAGCAGGGCCGAATAGGCATGGCCGAGATGGAGATAGCCATTGGGGCTCGGCGCGAAGCGCAGGACAGGTGGTAGCGTTTGATTTGTCACTCGCGCGATGTAACACAGGTGCATGACCATCATCATCCGTTCGCGCCCCGAAATCGAGACGGGCATCGCTGCTTTGCGCGCCCTCGACTCCCGATTGGCGGCCATCCACGATCTCGTCGGCGAGCCACCCTTGCGCCTCTATCCGGCCGGACTGGAGGGGCTTGCCTGGATCATCGTCTCCCAGCAGGTCTCTGTGGCGAGCGCACGGGCAATCTGGGCCCGCACCAAGGCGGTGTTCGACCCCTTGACTCCCGAGCGCCTGATTGCCGCGCCGGACGAGGATTTTCGCGCCGGCGGCCTTTCCATGCCGAAGATCCGCACATTGCGCGCCGTGGCGCGGGCGCTTGCCGAGGGTTTCGACCTCGACGGCCTTGCCGAACTCGACGCCGACAAGGCCCATGCCGAGCTCGTCAAGCTCAAGGGCATCGGCCCCTGGACGGCCGATGTCTATCTGATGTTCTGCCTCGGCCATGCCGACGCCTTCGCTGCCGGCGATCTCGCCTTGCAGGAGGCGGCCAAGATGCTGCTCGTTCTGGAGGAGCGCCCCAACGCCCTCGAACTCGCTGCCATCGCGCAGGCCTGGCGGCCCTGGCGGGCGGTTGCCGCGCGCCTGCTCTTTGCCTATTACGCCAACAGGAAGAATCGGCCGGGTGCGCCTGTTCAGGATGGAGCCGAGAATGACGCCGCTTGATGGACCACGTCTGCCCGCCAAATCCGGCAAGACCCGCCAGCTGGTGGTGTTCCTGCATGGCTATGGCGCCGACGGCAACGATCTGATCGATCTCGGCCAGGCCTGGCGGGATCTCTTGCCGGACACCGCCTTCGTCTCGCCGCATGCGCCCGAGCCTTGCGCGGGAGCGCCCTATGGCCGCCAGTGGTTCCCGCTGACCTTCCGCGTCCACAACGAGCGCTGGGACGGCGCGCGGCAGGCAAGCCCCATCCTCGATGCCTTCCTCGATGCGGAACTCAAGCGCGAGGGGCTCGACGACCATGCGCTGGCGCTGGCCGGCTTCAGCCAGGGCAGCATGATGGCGCTGCATACCGGCCTGCGCCGCCGCAAGGCGATGGGCGCCATCGTCGGCTATTCCGGCATTCTCATCGGCCCGGATGACCAGCCCCTCAGCGTGCTCGCGCCCGAGATCACCGCCCGCCCGCCGGTGCTGCTGGTGCATGGCGACCAGGATCAGGTCGTGCCGCCCATGGCGTTGCCCTATTCGTTGGAGGGGCTGAACGCCCTCGATGTCCCCGTGGAGGCCCATATGCGTCCGGGCCTCGGCCATGGCATCGACAATGCCGGCCTGCGTCTCGGCGGCGACTTTCTGGCGCGGGCCTTTGCCCGCACGTGATGATTGCCTGCGGCTTTGAATTGAGGTCATACTCCCGCAGTCCCGGCTAGAGTGAGGGTTCGATGATCGGCCGAAGCAGCTCACCGCCGCGCTTCAACCGCCGCGCCTTCCTGCGCGCCTCGGCCGCCCTCGGGCTCGGGGCCGTCGCCTCTCCCGCGATCGTCGGCGAGGCGCTCTCTTCCTCCGGCGAACTCAATTATATGGGCTGGTCCGGCTACGATTTTTCGGCGCTTTTCGCTAAATTCACCGACAAGACCGGCATCAAGATCAATTTCATCGACCAGCCCGATCAGGATTCCATGCTGGCGCAGGCGCGCCTTGCCGCGCAGACCTCGGCCGCCGACATCGCCGAGCCGAGCATCGACCGCCTGCCGGGCTGGGTCGATGCCGATCTCGTGCAGGCCTGGAACGATGCCAATGTCAGCCTCGACTCCTACGACAAGGCCTTCCTCACCGCCTCCGGCATGGTCAAGGGGCGCCGTTTTTTCCTGCCCATCGTCTGGGGCACGGAGGCGCTGACCTATTCGGTCAAGGAGGCGCCCCTCGTCTATGGCACGGCGTCGCTGGCCGATCTGTTCGATCCTCGCTATGCCGGCAAGGTCACATTGCGCGCCCATTCGGCCCTCGCCGCCATGGGCCGGGTGCTGGAGGCGCAGGGCAAGCTGCCCAAGCCCTGGCTCGACAGCTACAAGGACGAGGCCAGCATGCGCCAGCTCTGGGACCTTGCGCTGGCCGAGGCGATCAAGCACAAGGCCAATGTGGTGCAGTTCTGGAGCAGCGAGAACGATGCGCAATCGGCCTTCCGAACCAATGGCTGCACGCTGGGCCTGACCTGGGATTCGACCGGCCTCAACCTCGGCCCCGACGGCTTCGGCTTCATCGCTCCGAAGGAAGGCGCCTTCGGCTGGCTGCAGGGCTATGTGCTGTTGAAGGCGGGGAAGAACGTCGAGCAGGCGCATGAATGGGCCCGCTTCATCGCCACGCCCGAGGGCTCGGCCGCCTATGCCACCGCCTTCTCCGCCAACCCGACCGCGAGTGGTGCCATCGATCTCGTCGACCAGAAGGTGCGCGACTTCTATCACAAGGCCTATCCGCAGGACGCGGAGTCCAGGATCTGGTGGTGGCCGGCGCAGCCCGCCTGGTTCGTGGCCCTGCGCAGCGAATATGCCGACAAATGGCGGGCGGCGTGACCTGGGAGCGCTTTTTGCCTTGCTTTCCGAGGTTGGTGCTGCCCCTCACCTCTATCCTCTCCCCGCAAGCGGGGCGAGGGGACTTCGGGGGCGCATCTTGTTTAGCGAAGGGCACATCTCGCACAACGGTTGGGCGGGATGAAACGTTTGTGAATGGAGCGAGCCGCTTGTGCCCCCTCGCCCCGCTTGCGGGGAGAGGATAGAGGTGAGGGGCTGCGCAACATTGCAATATTGGGGATTACAAGGCGCCCATGAGTGAAGACGTCCAGCTCTCCAATGTCAGCATGGATTTCGGTGCCTTCCGGGCCGTCGACAATGTCGATGTCGCCATCAAGGCCGGCGAGTTCTTTTCGTTTCTCGGTCCCTCGGGCTGCGGCAAGACCACCATCCTGCGCATGATCTCCGGCTTCACCGAGCCGACCTCGGGCGCCATCCGCATCGGCGGCAAGGACATGGCGGATATCGGGCCGAACCTGCGGCCGACAGCCCTGATCTTCCAGAACCTCGCGCTGTTTCCGCTGATGCCGGTGTGGGAGAACATCGCCTTCGGCCTGGAGGTGCGCGGCGTGCCCAGGGCCGAGCGACGGGCGCGGGCGGAGGAACTGCTGCGTCTGGTCGACCTGCCCGGCGCCGGCGACAAGCGCGTCAGCCAGATGTCGGGTGGCCAGCGCCAGCGCGTGGCGATCGCCCGGGCGCTCGCGGTCGAGCCCAAGGTCATGCTGCTCGACGAGCCGCTCTCCGCCCTCGACCTCAAGCTGCGCCTGCAATTGCGCAGCCAGTTGCGTGCCATCCAGCGGCGCACCAACGTCACCTTCATCTACATCACGCATGACCAGGGCGAGGCGCTCGCCATGTCCGACCGCATCGGCGTGATGTCGCAGGGCCGGCTCCAGCAGGTCGGCACGCCGGCCGAGATCTACAACAGCCCGGCCAACGGCTTCGTCGCCTCCTTCGTGGGCGAGAACAATGTGCTGCCGGGGGTCGTCACCGGGCTCAGCAACGGCCGAGATGGTTCCAAATTGGCGAAGTTCCGCACCCAGCAGGGCATCTTCATTGCAAGGCCAGGCCCTGGCGTGGCCAACCATGACGAGGCCAAGCTCTATGTGAGGCCAGAGCACATACGCCTGGAGGCGGCGCCCAATGCCGGGTTCAACTCGATCCCGGTGGAGGTGCTGGAAGTCACCTTCGAGGGCAGCGTCGTGCACGTGCACACCATGGATGCACGCCAGGGCATCGGCATGGTGCAGATGCACAATGATCCGGGCACACTGCTGCCGCGGCCCGGTGAGCGGCTCTACTTCAACTTCCCGGCCGACCGCAGCGTGATCCTGCATGACGCGCCAAAGGGGGCGTCTTCCCTGGGAGTGCATGGCTGATGCAGCGCCTGATCCAACGCTACGGCAAGGGCCTCACCGCCGTCCTCCTCGCGCTGACGGCGTTCTGGCTGCTGATCCTGGTTGTGCTGCCCGAGATCATCATGGTCAATTATTCGCTGCGGCCCTTCCTGCCGGTGGCGGATATCGGCGGACCCAGGGACGGCTACACGCTCGCCAATTATGCCACCTTCTTTGTGAGCTGGATTCACATCAAGGTCTTCCTGATCACCGTGCTGGTCTCCTGCCTGGTGACGGCGGTGTGCCTTGCGGCCTCCTATCCGGTGGCCTATTTCATGGCCAAGACCATTTCGGCCAAGGCCGCGGCTACGCTCTTCATGCTGGCGCTCGTGCCGCTGCTGGTGAGCGAATTGCTCAGGACTTTCGCCTGGAAGGTCATCCTCGACTACAAGGGGGTGCTGAACAGCTTCACCGGCCTCGAGGTCCGCTGGCTGTCCGGCTATAACGGCATCGCCGTCGGCCTCGTCTACACCTACATCTTGTTCATGCTGCTGCCGGTCTACTCGTCGATCCAGTCGCTCGATGCCCACCAGATCGAGGCGGCGCGCGATCTCGGGGCCTCGCGCTGGCAGATGCACCGGCGCATCGTCATCCCCCACGCCAATTCCGGCATTGCCGCCGGCTGCGTGATGGTGTTCATGCTCTCGGCGGGCTCCATCCTGGTGCCGAACCTCCTGGAATCGCCGAATTCGCGCTGGTTCACCCAGGTGATCCAGCAATGGTTCTTCGAGAGCCAGGACTGGCATACCGGCTCGGCCTATGCCTTCCTGCTGCTCGTGCTCTGCCTGGGCTTCGTTGCCGCTTTGCTCGGGCTGTTCCGCGTGCGGCTGGCGGATTTCGGCCGATGAAACCGCTTTATCCCGGCCGCAACCGCGCCAGCCTCTATGCGCTGGTGTTCTTCGCCTTCCTGCTGCTGCCGCTGGTGGTGATGGGCGGCGCCGCGCTCAACGATTCGGCCTTCCCCGCCATCATCCCCTGGAAGGGCTTCACGGGGCACTGGTTCGAAGTGCTCTTCGCCGATGCAAAATTGTGGGCCGCCGCGCTCCACACGCTGGTGGTGGCGCTCGTCGTCGTGGCGCTCGCCGTGCCGATCGGGGCGGCCGGCGCCATTCTCGTCAATGGCATCCACCCGCGCTTCCGCGCGCCGCTCTACGGGCTGATGATCGCGCCGATCCTGATGCCGGGCGCGGTGATCGGCATCGCCACTTTCCTGTTCTGGAGCGAGTTCGGGATCGGCGCCGGCCTGCACCTCTCCGTGCTCGGCCAGGTCTCCTTCATCGCCTCCTACGCCATGCTGCTGGTGCTGGCGCGGCTGCAGAGCTTCGATCCCGCTCTGCAGGAGGCGGCGCTCGACCTCGGCGCCTCGCATGTCCGGGTGATCCGGCGCGTGCTGATCCCGCATCTGCGTCCGGCCCTGATCGCCGCGGCGCTGCTCGGCTTCTTCCAATCGGTCGAGAATTTCAATGTGACGCTGTTCACGGCCGGCGGCTCGCACACGCTCACCACCTATATCTATTCGCGCACCCGCACCGGCATCGATCCCTCGATCAATGCGCTGGCGTTGATCCTGATCGGGATCGTGCTGGCGGGGCTGACTGGATATGAGGCGCGGCGGCGGTATTTGAGGAGGAGGGCGGGGCAGGAGAGGGCTGGCGGGTAGGGGCCCTCCTGGGAGCGCAGGCGTCTCGCCTGCTTCTTCCTATCCAGTGGACGAACCGTTTCCAAGAGCAGGCGAGACGCCTGCGGTCCCAGGAGCGCTTCCGGGCGCCGTGCCTACACCCCCATGCTGGCGGCGATCTTGTCCATGCTCCTGGCCAGCTTGACGTCGAGCTCCGTCAGCCCGTCGGCGTCATGCGTGGCCAGCGTCACGTCCACCGTCTTGTAGACATTGGACCATTCGGGATGGTGGTTCAGCTTCTCCGCCACCAAAGCCGCCCGCGTCATGAAGCCGAAGGCTTCGTTGAAGTTGCGGAAGGTGAAGACGCGCCGGATCGCCTCGCGCCCGGGCGTCAATGCCCAACCGGAAAGCTCGACCAGGGCGGTGTGGCGTTCATTCTCGGTAAGCCGGGGATGGGACATTGCGTCCTCCTATCTCGTCCTATCGTGAGACAGCCGCCTCGCGCCGCTGCAGGTCATAGGCCTCCTCGACGATATAGGGGCCACCGCCGACCGAATCGCGCGAGGAGTAGAGCACGAAGCGTCCTGCCGTAAAGGACAGGCGCCCGCCACCGCGCAGGGCCAGCCAATCGGCCGTCAGGCGGGCCGTGGCCTCGCTGCGCAGCCGCGCCAGGGTGACATGGGGCGTGTATTGCCGGTTTTCGATGGGCACGCCCAAACGCCGGAGCAGGCGCTCCTGCGAGGCCTGCAGCTCCATCAGCGGCGTTGAAGGCAGCACCCTGGCATAGACCGATTTGGGCCTGGCGCCGCCAAAGGCGTCGACGCCGTCGATCTGCACTTCGACTTCCGGCCGGCGCACGCCGTCCAGCGCCTCGGCGACATCGCGGGCCAGGCGGTCATCGATGTCGCCGATGAAGGACAGGGTGATGTGATAATTCTCGACATCGATCCAGCGTGCGCCCGGCAAACCGCCGCGCAACGTGGACAATCGCATGCCGATGATGGGGGGAACTTCCAGGGCGGTGAAGAGACGCGGCATGGGATAAACGCCGTATGGCTAACGTCAACACGGCAATCCTAGAGAGGTTTTCTGCGTTGGGGAAAGCACAAAGCGTTGTGGGTGCGAAAAAACCTGCGGAAAAACTGGGGGGCGCGGACTATCCCGGGTGCACGGGCATCCTGCCCGTTCTTTCTTCACCGCAAGCACGACGTTTCAAGAACGGGCAGGATGCCCGTGCACCCGGAACGCTCCCATCACGGCGCCGGGTTCATATGTAGCTGGTGGATCGCATCGATGCGCGCCTCGAGGTCGCTCGGCAAGGCGACATTGATCGAGGAGATCGCCGTCTTGAGCTGCGCCATTGTCGAGGCGCCGATGATGTTGGCGGTGAGGAAGGGCCGCGTGTTGACGAAGGCGAGGGCGAGATGGGCGGGATCCAGGCCATATTCCCGGGCGAGGTCGAGATAGGCCTCGAAGGCGACATCGGCGCCGGGCTTCTCATAGCGCTGCAGGCGGTTGTAGAGTGCCTTGCGCGAGCCGGCGGGCAGGGCGCCATGGCGATATTTGCCCGTCAGGTATCCCTGCGCCAGCGGCGAATAGGCGAGCAGGCCGAGCTGCTCGCGCATGGCGATCTCGCCGAGGCCCGTCTCGAAGGTGCGGTTCACCAGCGAATAGGCGTTCTGGATCGACTGCATGCGCGCACGGCCACGGACCTCGCTCTCCTTCAGGAAGCTCATCGCGCCCCAGGGGCTCTCGTTGGACAGGCCCAGCCAGCGCACCTTGCCCGCCTTGACGAAACCGTCGAGCACGTCGAGCTGCTCGGCGATCGTCGTGGTCTCGCTCTGGGGATGGACCTGGAACGCGGTGGGGTTGGAGCCCCAGCTCACCGGGCGCTCGGGCCAGTGGATCTGGTAGAGATCGATATAATCGGTCTGGAGCCGCTTCAGGCTCTTGTCGAGCGCTTCGGTCATATGGGCGCGGTTGAGCCGCGTCGGCTCCTTGCTGTCGCGCAGCCAAGTGAACGTGCTCGCGCCGGCGACCTTGGAGGCCAGGACCACCTTCGAACGGGTGCCGCGGGCCTTGAACCACGCACCGATGATGCGCTCGGTCGAGCCGGTGGTCTCAGCCTTGGGCGGCACCGAATACATCTCGGCGGTGTCGAAGAAATTGATGCCCTGTTCGAGGGCATAATCCATCTGTTCGAAGCCTTCGGCCTCACTATTCTGGTCGCCCCACGTCATGGTGCCCAGGCAAATGACGGAGACGTCCTGGCCGGTGCGGCCCAGCTTATGAAATTTCATGGAAAGGAATTGTCCGATCAAAAGAGGTGATCTGTTTGGCCTATCGATGGGGTTTCTGGCAAGAACTTCTCCCGGGATCGAAGGCATCTTTCTTCCCTTAGCTCCGTGCCTGTGAGCGCAGCAATTCTGGCCGCAGGGCTTGCGGAACTGAAGGGCGTAAATGCAACGAAGGAAGTGTGGCCGCAAATTTGGGCCCGAGAAGCTGGGACTGGTGAAGCAACACTGGCTCTTCACAGGCTCTGGGTCAACGATCTCCGATCTAATTTTTAAGGTTATTGGTATTTAATCTCAACATAATTTTAAGTTTAATCATGAATATTGAGCGCAATATTTCTTTTTGCTCATTCGACAAAGTTATTATTCTTATTATATTGACAATGAAGGTTAAAATAAACTGGTACAAACGTTCATGTATTTAAAAATAATGGCTTCATATAATTCCGTATTAACTTATTCACACCGGAGTCACGTCTGGATTGTTATCTTTTATCTGTTGCTGCGAAGCTTGTATGGTAAAGCGTAATAGGCGACAATATTCATAAAAACACTGTGCGGAAAAATAATTAAATAAGCACATAAATAGGTCTGTTTTACGTTTTTCTTCGCATGAAAACCTGACTTCTCTGCATCAAGAAGTGAACAATGTTGACAAATTGGAGCGAGCCATGAGCAATATGCTGAATCCAGGACAAAGTTTGTTCACGAACCAGAGTCTTAATTCCAACGATGGACGGTTTACCCTTATTCTTCAAACAGACGGCAATCTAGTTCTTTACCGTACCCAGGATCATCGTGCCTTATGGGCGACTGGAACCAATGGCCAAGATACGCACCATGCAATCATGCAGGGCGACGGCAATTTTGTACTTTACCATGAGAATAACACGGCGGCCTGGGCTTCGGGCACGAATGGCAAGCCAGGATCGTATCTGATCCTGCAAAATGATGGGAATCTAGTGATCTATTGGCCGAGAGACCCCGTATGGGCCAGTGGCACCAATCAGTAGCGGTCCCTCGCCAAGGGCCCCTTGGCGAAAGCAGACAGTTCCCTTGCTAGGTCGGCATTAAAGGAGGGCTCGGCGACTGCCGGGTCCCTCGGGGGCGGCAAACGGCTTTCGGTCACAATTGGAATTGCTATCAAGGATCTGCATCATTGCATTTTTTTGGTAAACTCGCTGAGGCCCTAACCGTCATCGGATTACAAGACAATAGCTGGCCGCCAGAGGGAAAGAGCCGCCCCTCAAACCTGCACCTCCTGCATTCCCCGCCCTTCTTCCCCGAACACCTTCAGATAGCGCTCGATCGCCGGCTTGCCGCCGGTGGCCTTGGCGAGGTTGTCGGAGAGTTTCACCGCCGGCTTGCCGTTCACCGCGGTGATCTTGCACACCAGCGAGATCGGGTCGAGCAGCGGGATCGGCTGCGAGCCGCAGCCGCGGAAGTCGTTGGTGAGGTTGGTGCCCCAGCCATAGGAGGGGCGCATGCGGCCGTTGAAGCTCTTGTGGGCCGTCTCGATCGAATCGATGTCGAGCCCGTCGGAGAAGATGATCAGCTTATCCTTGGGGTTGCGCCCGCGTGCCTTGTACCAGTCGATGATCTCCTCGCCCGCTTGCTGGATCGGCTTGGAATCCGGGCGCATGCCGGTCCAGTCGGCCACCCAGTCGGGGGCGCGGTCGAGGAAGGCGGCGGTGCCGAAGGTGTCGGGCAGCACGATCAGGAGGTTGCCGTCATAGAAGTCGCGCCACATCTCCAGCACCTTGTAGGGTGACTCGCGCAAGGCCGCGTCCTCCTCGCACAGCGCCGCATAGACCATCGGCAGCTCATGGGCGTTGGTGCCGATCGATTCCAGGTCGTTGTTCATGGCGAGCAGCACGTTGGAGGTGCCGACGAAGGCCTTGTCGAGACCCTCCTTCATCGCCTCCACGCACCAGCTCTGCCACAGGAAGGAGTGGCGGCGGCGGGTGCCGAAATCGGAGATGCGCAGGTTCTCGAGCTTCTTCAGCCGCTCGATCTTGTCCCAGAGCTTGGCCTTGGCGCGGGCATAGAGGATGTCGAGCTCGAAGCGGCCCATCGAGCGGGTGGCGGCGCGCGACTTCAATTCGTTGATAATGGCGAGCGCCGGCACCTCCCACATGGTGGCCTGGCTCCAGGGCGCATCGAACTCCAGCACATAGTCGCCATTCTCGATGCGCAGATCGTAGTCCGGCAGGCTGAAATCGGTAAGCCAGTCGAGGAATTCGGGGCGGAAGATCTGCTGCTTGCCATAGAAGGTGTTGCCGCGCAGCCAGATCAGCTCGCGCTTGCCGAAGCGCAGCGTGCGGGCATGGTCGAGCTGGTCGCGCAGCTCCCTCTCGTCGATCACCTCGGCCAGGTTGATCGACTTGGTGCGGTTGATCACGGTGAAGGTGGTGCGCACATTCTCATGGCGGGCATGGATGGGCTGCAGCATCAGGAGTTTGTAGAAATCCGTGTCCAGGAGGCTGCGGACGATCGGGTCGAGCTTCCAGGTCCGATCATAGACCCGCTTGGCGATATCGATATTCATGGAACCCTACAAACCCCGGAGCAAAGCGCGTTCAAACGGAAACGCTGTCTTGTTCTGGCTCTTTTCTCGACGCGTCCTCGCGATTTTTGCCGAATTCCGCCAAATCGCAAAGCGCCTCAGCACGAAGCTGGGGAACATGCGTGCAACCACAGGCAAGATCAAGGGCCACAGGGGTCGGAATAGCGTCGCTGCCGTTGTTGTTGCCGACAAAATCACTTCGGATCATCCGTCATGCGCCGGAAACGGGCCAGCTTGGCAAAATTGACCCCGGTCTCCCGGTCGCGGTAGGGGCCGAATTTGAAATATTGCATGGCCGAGCCGCTGGCATCCGTATAGCCGATCCGGCCCGTGACCTTGGCGATGGGTTTGCCATCCGCCGAGATCTCGATGAGGGCGCGGTCCGTGCCCACATCCTTGAGGTGAAAGCCCATGGTGACCCACCGGCCGAACGGACTGGGAAGCGGGCCGTAGGTGGTGACCTTCACATCGGAATCGCAGGTTATCCCCGTGCTGCCATGCGGCTGGTCGCTGTGGGAAAAGGAGCTTCCCGGCACTTTTGGCGAGACGCTGTCCGCCGCGGCGACGATCCGGCATTCCGGCCGCAGGGCGGCATCGGCGGAGCGATTGTCCTGCTGGATGGTGACGGTGAAGGCATGGCCGTCGAAGCGCTGGGCCAGGAACGGTGAGCGGCCTCCCTGCTTCCACTGCCCGCTGACGAAGCGCGGCGAGCGGTCGCTGATCCCGGGGTCGATCAGCATGGCGAACTCGTAGCGGACCTCCGTGCCGAGCCGGAGGGCGAGGTCGTCCGCCTCCCATAGCTCGGCCCGTTCATCATCGGCCTCCGGCGTGAAGGGCGGCGGGCCGTTGAGGCATGCTTGATGGCTGTTGAGGAAAGTCTGCGCCGCCACGTCGTTGCGGGGAGCGACCGTGGCAACCGCGGCGCGAAAGCCCTGGCCCGGCACGGTCTCGATGTCGAAGTGATTCTCGGGCCGGTCGCATTGAAACCAGTTGGCGGGATCGAGCGTGCTGCCGGTAAAATCGTCCCGAACATCCTGGGCCCGCGCCAAGCCGGAAAAACTGCAACCCACCATCGCCAGAATGGCGATCTGCCGAATGAACACGTCATGCTCCCTAGAGCAAAATGCGTTTGGCCGGAAACGCTATTTTTCTCTAACTCTTTGTTTCGACGCGTTTTTGCGATTCTTGACGATTCCAGCGGATCGCAAAACGCTTTGGCCGATGGAGCACTTCAGCGCGCTTCTTTTCCTGATTCGCTGCAACATGCATCAGCCTAGCGCGGAGCACAATGCGATCCCGTTGCCGTTAGGGCTCTGAACTCGGGCTAACAAGAGTGGGGGCGGACCGGTTCGTCATTCCGGCTGGAGCGCAGCGACACGCCGGAATCCATGAACACAACCCTCACAAGACAGTGTTCATGGATTCCGGGTCTCCACTCACAAGCGAAGCTTGTGAGGATACGGGCGCCCGGAATGACGTTCCCCGCCGCTTAATAACCCGAGTTCGGAGCCCCGGGTTGCCGTCCGGGAGCATGTTCCTTGACGCTCCCCTCTCCAGCCTTCCATAAAACCCGGGTGGGAGGAACGAATGAGTGTGGGCGTAGCGGAGTCGACGTCGGTCGCGGCGGCGCGTTTGCCGAAGATCGCCTGGGGCAAGGGGCTTGCCCTTACCGATGTTGATGGCAAGCGCTATCTCGATGGCTCGGGCGGGCCTGCCGTCTATTGCCTCGGCCATGGCAATGAAGAGGTCAACCAGGCGATCAAGGACCAGCTCGACCGCATCGCCCACGGCTATCGCTACAATTTCACCTCCGATCCGCTGGAGGAGCTGACCGAACGCATCGGCCGGCTCTGCGGCGGCACGCTGAAGCAGATGGTGTTCGTCTGCGGCGGCTCGGAGGCGGTGGAATCCGCCCTCAAGCTGGCGCTGCAATACCATGCCTGCCGGGGCGAGATGAGTCGCCACCGTTTCATCTCGCGCGAGCGCTCCTGGCATGGCAACACACTCGGCGCTCTTGCTCTCTCCGGCTTTCGCGAGCGCCGCCTGTCCTTCGAGGGCGCACTGGTCGAGGTGCCGCGCCTGTCGCCCGCCAATGTCTACCGCCCGCCCGCCGGTGTCGCGCCCGAGGATGCCGGGCGCCATTGCGCGCAGGAGCTCGAGGACAAGATCCTGGAGATGGGGCCGCAGACCGTGGCCGCCTTCGTATTCGAGCCGGTGGTGGGCGCCGCCGGCGGCGTGGTGCCGGCACCGCCAGGCTATGCAAAGCGCGTGCGCGAAATCTGCGACCGTCATGGCGTGCTCATGATCGCCGACGAGGTGATGTGCGGCGCCGGGCGCTGCGGCACCTGGCGGGCGCTGGACCATGATGGCGTCTTCCCCGACATCATGACGGTGGCCAAGGGCCTCGCCGGGGGCTATCTGCCGCTCGGCGCCGCCATCTATTCCGACAAAGTCGCCGGGCCGATCCAGGCCGTCGATGGCGGCCCGCAGACCGGCCACACCTTCACCGGCCATACCGCGGCTTGCGCTGCCGGCGTCGCCGTGCAGCGCATCGTCGAGCGCGAGGGGCTGGTCGAGCGCGTGCGCGTGAAGGGCGAAGCGTTCAAGCAGACACTGGCCGACGCTCTCGCCGGAATTCCCCATATCGGCGATATCCGCGGCCGCGGCTTCTTCACCGGCATCGAGATCGTGCAGGACCGCGGCAGCAAGGAGCCGTTTGCGGCCGACAAAGCCCTCTATCTCAAGATCCGCTCGCGTGCCCTGGCCAATGGCCTGATCTGCTATCCCTCGGGCGGGAACGTGGACGGCATCAAGGGCGACACAGTGATCCTGTCGCCGCCCTACAACGCCACCGACAGTGAACTTGATGAAATCGCCGCGCGCTTCGCCAAATCTCTGCGCCAGGCCCTTACCGATATTGGAGCATAGCATTGGTCGACAAAGTCATTATTTCCTGCGCCGTCACCGGATCCATCCATACCCCGTCGATGTCGCCGTATCTGCCGGTGACGCCGGACGAGATTGCCGAATCGGCGCTGGCCGCCGCCGAGGCCGGCGCGGCCATCCTGCATCTCCATGCCCGCGACCCGCAGACGGGCGCGCCGACGCCTGATGTCGCGGTGTTCGAGCAGTTCGTGCCGCGCATCCGCCAGGCCACCAACGCCATCGTCAACATCACCACCGGCGGTTCGGCCCGCATGACCATCGAGGAACGCCTCAAGGGGCCCTCGACGCTCAGGCCCGAAATGTGCTCGCTCAATCTCGGCACCATGAATTTCGGCCTCTACCCGATGCTCTCCCGCCCGCGCGAGTGGAAGCATGATTGGGAGGTGCCCTTCCTCGAGGCCACGCGCAGCGGCATGTTCAAGAACACGCTGGCCGATATCGAACATATCCTTACGACAATGGGTCCGCTCGGCACACGCTTCGAGTTCGAATGCTACGATGTCGGCCATCTCTACACGTTGGCCCATTTCCTCGACCGCAAGCTGGTGACGCCGCCGCTCTTCGTGCAGACCGTGCTCGGCATTCTCGGCGGCATCGGCGCCAATCCCGACAGCGTGGTCGATATGCGCCGCACCGCCGACAAGCTGTTCGGCAAGGATTACGAATGGTCGATGCTGGCGGCTGGCCGCAACCAGATAGCGCTCGGCACCATGGCGGCCATCATGGGCGGCAATGTAAGGGTGGGTCTCGAAGACAATCTGTGGATCGGCAAGGGCGAGCTTGCCACCTCCAATGCCCAGCAGGTCACCAAGATCCGCACCATCCTGGAAGAATTGGGCCTCGCCGTCGCGACGCCGGACGAGGCGCGCGCCATCATCGGCATCAAGCCGCGCTGAGATGCGGATCCGTCCGGCCAGGCCCGAGGATTGCGAGGCGGTCGTCGATATGGTGGTTGACTTCGCCGCTTTGTTCGGCGTCACCGCCGGCACCACCGCCGAAGGACTGCGTGTCGAAGCCTTCGGGTCGCGGCCGACGATCTCGCTCCTGGTGGCGGAGGCGCCGGACGGTACGCTCGCCGGCTATCTCGTGCACCAGGATACCTACTCCACCTGGCGCGGCGCCAATGGCGTCTTCGTCGTCGATCTCTTCGTCAAGCCGCAATGGCGCAATGACGGCATCGGCATCAAGCTGATGGCGGAAGCTGCCCGCCAGGGCGCCGCGAAGGGCGCCCGCTTCATGCGGCTCGACATCAGCGAGGGCAATGAAGGAGGGAGGCGCTTCTACGAGCGTTACGGCTTTCGGCCGCTCGATCACGAGCGCTTCATGGTGCTCGACGAGCCGGGGTTAAGGGCGCTGGCGGGGTAGGGACGTCCGCGCTCCTAGCAAGGGCTTCCATCTGGCCGCATCAACCTCTAGTTTCGCGCCATGCTTCGTTTTGCTTCTCGCCTTGTTGCCCTGTTGATCTTGCTCGCCGTCGCGCTCGCCCCGCCGGCTTCGGCGTGGGCGCAGGCGACTGACGCCACCGTGGCCGAGTTCCAGAAGGAGCTCACACAGGACAGCAAGGCGCTGGATGACATCGCCCAGAGCCTGCAGGGCCTGAAGGGGGACGATGCCACCACGGTCGAGGCCCTGCAGACCCTGAAGGACAGTCTCGACAAGACACGCAAGGATCTCGGCGCGCTTGAAGACAGCGTCAAGCAGGCGCGGAAAGCCTCCCAGGCGAATATCGACCAGCTCGGACCGATGCCCAAACCCTCCGATCCGCAGGAGGCCAAGGACAAGGCTGATTCCCGCCAGAAGGAGCAGGCGCTCAATCAGCAACTTGCCGAGCTTCTCACCGGTGTCCGCCAGCAGATTTCGCAGGCCGATGCCCTGGCGGGTTCCTTCGCCATCATGCCCCTGCAACAGACGCTGGCGCAGAACCGCAAGGCGCTGGGCGATGTCGCCGCGCATCTGGCCGAGATCAAGGATGACGACGAGTCGCTCCAGCAGAAGGTCCAGGCCCTGCGTCCGAGTGTCGACAAGATCCGGGCCGATCTCGTCAGCCTGGTCGCGAACGTGGCCCAGCTTCGGGAGGCGGCCAGGGCGAGCCTCGACAAGCTCGGCCCGAAACCCAAGGCGACGGAGCCTCCCGAAAGCAAGGATGTCGCCAGTGCGCGCGATGCCGCCCAGGGGCAGCTGGATCAGTTGGGAACTCTCCTGACGGATACGCAGGCCTTGATCAGGCAGGTCAACACCGCCATCAACGCCATCACGACGCGGTCTTTCGAGGCGGCGGTCGCCGTAGACCGAAGGACCCTCGACGAAACAGAGGCAAGCATCGGTGCCTTGAGCGGCGTCACGGTTGCCGGTCAGGTGCAACAGACCTTGATCGACGAGCGCAGCAAGGTCGACAAGGTGCGCGCCGATCTCGCTTCGGTGCTGTCGACCGTCACTCCGCTGCGCGATCAGTCCAAGGCGCGGATGCCCGCCGACCTCAAGCCGGGAGACCCCCCGGAGGGTTGGGACGCAGCGACGACGAGGGACAAGGAAAGCTCGCTTCTCACCGCTCTGCAGAACGTCGTCAACAGTGCGCAGACCCAGAGCAACAGAGCGGACGATCTCGCCAGCTCTCTCATCGAGCATCAACGCGAGCTGATCACCGGACAGCTTTTCGGGCGCGTGGAGAGCATCTTCACGGCTGCCTTCTGGAAACCGGTCATCGCCAGCCTGCCCGATACCTTCGACAAGGTCGGTGACACGGCGACCCGGTCGATGGACTTTTTCTCCCACCGTGTCAATTCGACCTCGATTGCGATTTTCCTGCTGGCCGTGGCGATCGGCTATGTGGTGGCACAGTTCCTGCGCTTTCGCATCACGCGCTGGCGGGCGCGGCTACCCAAGAAAAAGAAGACGTCGCGGCGCTACATCGCCTCGCTCGACGCAGTGCTCGCTCTCGTTCACACCATGCTCGGCCTGCCCTGCGCCGTCATCGTCGCCGTGCTCGCCTTCGATCTTTCCAATCTGTTGCCGAGCGATGTGATCGAACACGTCGGTTGGGATTTCATCCGTGCCAGCCTGATCGGCGTCGGGCTGTGGGCACTGTCGCGCGCCATCCTCGCCAAGGAGCATGCCGAACTGCGCATGCTGCCCCTCAGCGACTGGGCGGTGCGTCGCATCGGGCGTCGCATGAGCTGGCTCGCGCTGGTGCTCGGCGTTTCGGTCCTGCTCGACGGCATCATCAAGTCGATGGTGCCCCGCTCCTCGCTGGACGGCAACGCCTCCCTGATCCAGGCGCGCGCCGGCATCACGGCGATGCTCTTCATCATCATCACGGCTTCGCTGCTGATCCGGCTGCGCAGCGCACCGCCGACCCTGGTCGACGGACAGCCCGTTCCGCCGGACGAGGATATCAACACGCTCGATATCCTGCGTCCCTTGAGCTGGGTTGCCGTGCTGATCATGGCGGTCTGCCTGGTGCTGGGCTACAACATCCTGGCGCTGGCCGTGGCCGGCCTGCCGCTGATGCTGCTCTGCATCATTGCCGCGACTTACCTGTTGACCACGCTGGTCGA
The DNA here is from genome assembly GCF_030160835.1 of Labrys miyagiensis. Lineage (GTDB taxonomy): Bacteria > Pseudomonadota > Alphaproteobacteria > Rhizobiales > Labraceae > Labrys > Labrys miyagiensis. The sequence continues at coordinate 589,378 of NZ_BSPC01000005.1, forward strand.
TTCATCCCTCACCGACAATCTGCTGGCGGATGCCGACCGACGACGAGCCATCGGCGCGGCGATCGGCATCACCTCGAAGAACGTGGCCTTCAGCGCGACACTGCTTTCGGGCGTCATGCGTTTCTTCATGCTGATCGCCGCCGTGCTGACATTGGGTATCCCGTTCGGCTTCTATTCGGGCGACCTGTGGCCGATGATGCAGCGGGCCTATTTCGGCTTCCAGGTCGGTGGGATGACGATCGCGCCCTCCTCGATCCTGGCTGGCGTCATCCTTTTTGTCGTGATCTGGGCACTGACACGCCTGATCAATGGCTGGATGCGCAACACCCTGCTGCCGCGCACCACCTTCGATTCCGGCTTGCAGAATTCCATCGCCACCATCATCGGCTATGTCGGCTTCATAATTGCCATCTCGGTCGGCCTGTCCGAGGTTGGCGTTGCCTGGCAGAACATCGGTGTCGTTGCCGCCGGCCTATCCGTCGGTCTCGGTCTCGGCTTGCAGGCCATCGTCAACAACTTCGTCTCCGGCCTGATCCTGCTGGCCGAGCGCCCGATCCGGGTGGGCGACATCATCGCCGCCGGCGGCGAGGAGGGCTACGTCCGCCGCATCAGCGTGCGCGCCACCGAGATCGAGACCTTCGAGCGCGCCACGCTGATCATCCCCAATTCCACGCTGATCACCGGCTCGGTGAAGAACTGGGTGTACGGCAATACCTGGAGCCGCTTGCGCATCGTGCTCACGCTCGCCTACGAAAGCGATCTCGATGCCGTCAAGGCGGCCATGCTCGGTGCGGCGGAGGACGATCCGCGCATTCTGCCTAGCCCGGCGCCCCGCGTCTATCTGGCCAAGATCGACACGGGCCTCGAATTCCAGCTGGAATGCATGATCGCCAGCATGGAAACCCATCCCGCCGTGAGGAGCGACCTGCTGACCCGCATCCTGAAGACCTTCCGGGCCAAGAATATCCGCCTGCTGGCACAGGGCGCGGCCGAGGCCGCTCCCGTCGTCGTGCATTTCGACGAGCAATTGCAGTCCGCCGCGATCGCCAGATTGCTTGCGGAGAAGACCGAGGCGCCTGCATCGACACCGGCGGCAGCTTCCACGCCGCCCGCCGCATCCTCCTCGACCGGCGCGCCCTGATTGGAGATCACCATGTCATATTTCAAAGCGGTATTGGCAGCGGCGCTCTGCCTTGGGTTCGGCAGTTGCGGCGGCACCGTGATCCAGGGGCCCCTTAAGGGCTCCTATGCCCGCGGACCGGTCTCCTTCAGTGCCTCGGCAGCACGCGACTGGCTAGCGCGATATCGCGCCAGCAAGGGCCTGCCGGACGTGGCTCTGGATGGGCGCCTCAACGCCTTCGCCCAGGCGCAGGCCAATGCCATGGCGGCGCATAACGAGCTTTCCCATTCGGTCGGCGGCAGCTTCTCCGATCGTGTCCGGTCCGCGAACCTGTACGGCGCCGGCGAGAATGTCTCCTACGGCCCCCGCAACGTTCCCGACGCGATGCGGCTGTGGCAGAATTCCCCCGGCCACAATGCCAATCTGCTGCTGCCGCGCGCCACGCGTTTCGGTATCGCCATCGCTCAGTCGGGCGGCACGGTCTACTGGGCCATGGTTGTCGCAGGCGATCCGCCGGCCGCGAATGAGACGCCGATCTTCGGCGAGGGTCCGACGGTGCGGGTGGCCCGCCGGCAGCCGGATACCGGCGTCCTCGGCGGCCTGTTCGGGAACTGAGTCTGGATGGCTGCACCCCTTTTCAAGGACTACGCCACGCTGCGCCGCGAGTTCCACTGGGACCTGCCGGCGCGCTACAATATCGGTGCTGATGTCTGCGACGTCTGGGCCAAGCGCGAGCCTGATCGCACGGCCATCCTGCGCCGCCTGCCGGGCGGCGGCAGCGAGCGCATCAGCTATGGCACGCTGCGCGAAGCCTCCGACCGCTTCGCCCTAGCACTGAAAAGCCTCGGCGTCGGCAAGGGCGACCGGGTGGCGATCCTCCTGCCGCAGTCCCCCGCCGTGGTGATCGCCCATCTCGCCACCGCCAAGCTCGGCGCCATCTCGCTGCCGCTGGCCGTGCTGTTCGGGCCGGATGCGCTGGCCTACCGCCTGCGGGATTCCGGCGCCAAGGTGGTGCTGCTTGACGAGGGGGGCCTTGCCAAGCTCGGGCAGATCGAGACCGACCTGCCCGATCTCGAGACGCTGATCAGCGTCGACGGCGCCGGCGGCGGCGCGCTCGATTTCGAAAGCCTGGTCGCCGGGGCACAGGGCGAACTCACGCCGGTCGCCTCCACGCCCGGCGATCCGGCCATGATGATCTATACCTCCGGTACTACCGGCCAGCCCAAGGGCGCTGTGCATGGCCACCGCGTGGTGCCAGGCCATATCCCCGGCCTCCGTTTCGCCCATCCTGGCCTCGGACAGGCGGACGACGTGATGTGGACGCCGGCGGACTGGGCCTGGGCCGGCGGCTTGCTCAACGTGCTGCTGCCGAGCCTGGCGCTGGGCGTGCCGGTGGTGGCCGGCCTGCATGCCAAGTTCTCGGTGGACGAGGTGCTCGCGCTCCTTCGGGACCTCAAGGTGCGCAACGCCTTCCTGCCGCCGACGGCCCTGCGCATGCTGCAGGCGGCGCATCGGCCGGGCGAGGCTTACAGGACGCATCTGCGCAGCATCATGTCGGCCGGCGAGACGCTGGGGCCGGGCACCTATGAATGGGCGCGGGAGGCCTTCGGCTTTCCCGTCAACGAACTCTATGGCCAGACCGAGTGCAATTTGGTGCTGGGCTCAAGCTTCCAGGCCGGCATTAGCAGGCCCGGCGCTATCGGCAAGTCCGTGCCGGGGCATGAGGTCGAGGTCCAGGACGAGGAGGGCCTGACATGTGCGCCCGGCGAGATCGGTGAAATCGTCGTGAAGGCGCCCGATCCGGTGATGTTCCTCCATTATTGGCGCAATGAGAAGGCCACGGCCGCCAAGTTCCGCAAGGGCTGGCTCCTCACCGGCGACAAGGCGCGGCGCGACGAGGACGGCTATCTCGACTTTATCGGCCGCAGCGACGACATCATCACCTCGGCCGGCTACCGCATCGGCCCCGGCGAGATCGAGGATTGCCTGATGCGCCATCCGGCCGTCGCCATGGCGGCGGTGATCGGCGCGGCCGATACGCTGCGTACCGAGATCGTCAAGGCCTTCCTGGTACTGAAGCCGGGCTTTTCGCCCTCGGCAGAGCTGACCAGGGACGTGCAGCTCTTCGTGCGCGAGCGGCTCTCGGCGCATGAATATCCGCGGGTGATCGCCTATGCGGAGGCGCTGCCGATGACCTCGTCGGGGAAGATCATCCGCAGGGCGTTGCGGGAGGGAGACTGAGCGGGTGCGCCCAGTTTGCGCCAACGGTCGGGACGCCTGCGGTCCCAGGAGCGTATCAACCCGTTGCGCCTGATTACGTCGGCTCGCTCGCCCCTCTGCCCAACTCCCGTTGCATCAGCACAGAATCCAGCCAGCGGCCGTGTTTCCAACCGACCGACTCGAACACGCCCGTCAGACAGAAGCCCAGGCGGCGGTGGAGGGCGATGGAGCCTTGGTTGGCGCTGTCGCCGATCACGGCGATCATCTGGCGGAAGCCCAGCCGCTCGCTCTCCGCAATCAGGCGGGCGAGCAGCAAACTGCCGATGCCCTGGCCGTGGGCGGCCGGGTCGACATAAACCGAATCTTCCAAGGTGAAGCGATAGGCCGGGCGGGGACGGTAGGGGCCGGCATAGGCATAGCCGAGGAGGTGTCCGCCACGCCGGGCCACGAAATAAGGAAACCCGCCGGTGAGGAGGATATCGGCGCGGCGCGCCATTTCCTCGTCATCGGGCGGGTCCAACTCGAAAGAGGCGGTGCCGTGCCGCACCGCCTCCCGGTAAATGCCGCCGATCGAGGGGATATCACCCCGCTCGACCGGCGCGATCGTCAGTTCCTGCATCGATCAGCGCGTTCCACTTTCAGATTGAACCGCCAGGAATAGCAGAATGCTTTCGCATTTTGCTTTAGCGGCGGTCGCCCAGGAGGCGCAGCAGCATGATGAAGAGGTTGATGAAGTCGAGATAGAGCGTCAGCGCGCCATGCACGGCGAGCTTCTCGCCCTCATCGCGGCTGAAGCTACGGGCATTCTCGGCATAGAGCGACTTCAGCATCTGGGTGTCGTAGGCGGTGAGGCCCGCGAAGATGCCGACGCCGGCGACGGTGATCAGGAAGGTCAGCATGCTCGAGGGGAAGAACAGGCTCACCAGGCTCGCGAGAAGCAGGCCAACCAGACCCATGATCAGGAACGAACCGAACGCCGACAGGTCACGCCTGGTGGTGTAGCCATAGAGGCTGAGCGCACCGAAGCTGGCCGCCGAGACGAAGAAGACGCGGGCGATCGAGCCATGGGTATAGACCAGGAACAGGGTCGACAGCGACAGGCCCATCAACGCGGAAAACACGTAGAAAAGGACGCGCGTCATCTGAACCGAGCGGCCCTGCGTGCCGATGTTCATCCAGAACACCATGCCGAGCGGCGCGAAGGCGATGACCCACTTCAGGGGCGTGTTGAACAGCAGCAGGCCAAACGAGTTGAGGGCTACGATCTTGCCCATCTCGTTGACCTCGACGCCGGACGCCAGATAGGCGCCGATCGCGACCAGGCCGGTGATGGCCACGCCGAGGGTCATGTGATTGTAGACCGCGAGCATGAAGGCGCGCAGGCCCTGGTCGATCGCCGGTGCTCCGGCGCGCGCGTCGGAGACGGTGCCGGCCGAATAGCGAGGATCATTGAAGGACATCGGACTCTCCAAAAGTGCGGCACGTGCCGCAGAAAGCTGGACCTTATGTAGTGTGTCCCACCAAAACAGTGAAGTGAATTGCGCGCAATGTTGTTTTGAACCTGGGAGCGCGGACATCTTGTCCGCTCTTGAAGCGATAACGCTGCACGAAAGCGCGCGACCCGCAACGAAGTACCGGCTTTTTAGGGGCGAGATAGATCATCCCGTTGCACTCACCCCTAAAAGTCATCGTTTCAAGAGCGGACATTACAGACTCTTCAAATGCGCCGCCGGCTTCTGCCGCAGTATACGCCATGTCCCCGCCAGGCCAAACAGGATCGTCAGCGCGAGCGCCCCGAAAGCGGCCGTCAGGGCCGGCACAGGCAGGAAGGTGAAGGTGAAATTCATCAGGTAGGTCACGATCAGCCACGCACAGGCCGTGCCGGCAATCACGCCGAAGATCGCGGTGGCGAGGCCAAGCAGGCCATATTCCAGCACGAAGGCGAAGAGGATCTTGCCGCGCGTCGCCCCCAGCACCTTGAGGATGACGGCATCGTAGAGCCGGCTGTTCTGCCCGGCGGCGAGCGCCCCCGCCAGCACCAGGATCGAGGCGATGAGGGCGATCGAGGCGGCGACGCGGATCGCCATGGCAAGCTGGCCAGCAAGCTCGGCGAGGCTCTGCAGGGCATCCTTGATGCGCACGGTGGTGATCGCGGGGAAGGCGTCGGCGACTCGCTTGAGCAGCGCGAGTTCGGTGGCATCGCTGGCGCCATGGGGATAGGTTAGGGTGGCGATGTCGGTGACCGGCGCGCCCTTGAAGGTGTTGGGCGAATAGACCAGCACGAAATTGATGCCGAAGCTCTGCCATTCGAGCTTGCGCAGCGCGCCCACCATGGCCGTGATGTTGCGGCCAAGCACGTTCACCACGAGGGGATCGCCGACCTTGAGGCCGAGGCCGCGGGCGATATCCTGTTCGAGCGAGACCAGGGGCGGACCGGTGTAGTCGGGGTTCCACCACTGGCCGTCAACCACACGCGAGCCTTCCGGTATCTTGTCGGCAAAGGTGACGCCGCGATCCCCGCTCAGCACCCAGGCGACATCCGGCGGCGGCTTGACCTGCTCCACCGGCGCGCCGTTCACGCTGACAATGCGCCCGCGCAGCATCGGCACGCGTTCGATGCTGGCCTCGGGCGCCGCCTTCTCGAGGAAGGCCTCGAAGCGCGGAGCGTCGGTGTGGCGGATGTCGACGAAGAAGAAGCTCGGTGCCTTGTCGGGGATGGCGGCGGAGAGCTGATGGCGGATATTGGCGTCGATCAGTGTGAGCGCCACCAGCAGGCAGAGGCCAAGGCCGAGCGAGAGCACTACGGAGGGCGTCGCCGCGCCCGGTCGGTGGATATTGGTGATGGCAAGGCGCAGCGGCGTGTTATGCGCCCGTGGCAGGCGGCGGGCGAGCGCCATCAAGAGGCTCGCAACCACCCGAAGCAGGATGAAAGCGCCGAGTGCCGCACCGACATAGACCAGCGCCACCTTCCTGTCGGTGGCGAAGACGACGGCGAGGGCGACGAGCGCCAGCACCGGCAGCGCCGCCAATAGCAGGAACATTGGCTCGGGCCAGCGGCGGCTGGGCGCGATGGCGTCGCGGAAAAGGGCAGAGACGCCGATCTCGCGGGCCCGGCCGAGCGGCAGCAGCGAGAAGGCCAGGGCGGTCAGCATGCCATAGGTAGCGGCCAGCGCCAGGCCCGCCGGATTGATCACCGGGGTGATCGGCAGCGGCAGGTAATCGGCGAAGCCATAAGCGAGGATGAAGGGGAGCGCCGCGCCGAGCGCCAGGCCGATTATGATGCCGAAGACGGCCAGCAGCATGGTCTGGGTGAGATAGATCGATGTGACTAGGTTGGAGCCGGCGCCCAGCGTCTTCAAGGTGGCGATGCTGTTGCGCTGGCGCTCGACGAAGGCACGCACGGCGTTGGCGACGCCGACCCCGCCCACCAGCAGCGCCGTGAGCCCGACCAGGGTGATGAACATGGTGAAGCGGTCGATGCCGCGGCGCAGTTCCGGCGAGGCATCGTCGCGCGTGTGGATCTCCCAGCCCGCCTGGGGAAAGGCAGCCAGCGCCTTGGCGCTCACCATCGCCGGCGTGACATCAGGCGGCAGCTCCAGGCGGTAGCGCCAGCGGATCAGGGAGCCCGGCTGGATCAGCCCACTCGCCCGGAAGGCGTCGAGAGTCATCGTCAGGCGTGGCCCGAGGCCGATGCCGCCGGCGAGCTTGTCGGGCTCGCCGGTGAGCCGGTCGGCCAGCGTCACGGTGAGGGCGCCGAGCGTGACGGTGGCGCCGGGCTGCAGGCCGAGGCGGACGAAGAGGGTCGGGTCGGCCACCGCCCGGACCTGCGTGCCCTCACCGCCGATGGTCCCGCTGAGCGGCTTGCCGCCGGCAAGCGCCGCGCTGCCAAAGAGGGGATAGAGGCCGTCTACGGCCTTGATCTCGACCAGCGTCGTCTGGCCATCGGCCGTGCGGGCCATCGCGCGCGTACCGGCGATCACCGAGAGACGGCCCTGGTCGCGGAGGAAGGCAAGCTCCTGCGGATCGGCCTCGCGCCCGATCAGCGAAAACTCGATGTCGCCGCCATTGATCACCCGCCCCTGCGTACGCAGCCCGTCGGTCAGGGCGCTGGAGATGGCATTGACGCCGGCAATCGCCATCACGCCAAGCGCCAGGCAGGCGAGGAAGATGCCGAAGCCGCCTATGCCGGCGCGGAGTTCGCGAAGGGCATAGCGCAAAGGGAGGGGTAGGGTGGAGGATGTCATGCGCGCACAATGAGAGGACGGAGAAGGCCGAATGATGGCGCTGGGAGCGCGGACGTCCCTACGACACTCAAGTGAGTGTCGGACGATCCGCTCTTGGAAACGCTTTCGCTGCAGAAAAGGGCGCGACCGTCGAGGTTCATGCCTTTGTCTACGCAGTTATCGTTTCAAGAGCGGACAGGATGTCCGCGCTCCCAGCGCCTATGTTCCCACAAAATCCGCGAAATAGGCCGCCAGCATGCGCTCCTTATAGGCCATGAGATTGGCGTGTCCTCCGATCAGACGCCCCACCTCGGTCCTGAATTCCGGCGCATGGCCGGTGATTACGAAGGCGCCCAGCGTGGCATCGCCACCGCAGGGCTGGTCGCCGCCGAGCCAGGGAGCATCGCCGAGGAGGGCGGCGCTGGCGGCCACGTCGCGCTTGACCAGTTCGGCCAGTTCCTGGTCGGAATGGCGTCCGACGCCCTGGCTGTGCAGGTCCTTGCGGATCTTGCGGCGCACCAGCGTCTTGACGACCGGGCGCAGCAGCGACGGCACGCGTCTGAAGACGAGGGCGGCGATCTTCTCGAAATTCTCGTCCCGCATCCAGCGCTCGCGGACGGCAGCCCAGTAGAGATGGTTCTCGCACATCTTCTCCAGCGCCCAGATCGCCGCACCGCGCTCGGGCGCAAGGTTGCGGTCGAAATCGATGCCATATTTGCGTTCGATATGCAGGCGGATGAAGGTGGAATCGGCGACGATCTCCCCACCATCTTCGATGTAGGGCAGTTTGCCCTTGGGCGCCCTGGTAAAGCCCTTGCGGTTGGCCTGGTAGGTCAGGCCCGCAAGCTTGAGCAGGAGATGGGCCTTGGTCACGAAGGGGCTCATATCCGGCAGGCCGAAGGCGGGACCGAAGGTGAAGAGCGTGATCATCGCAGGGTTCCTGTGTTGCGGCGACGCGGGCCAGGATCCTGTCTCAAAGCCTGGATGCGTGTTCCTCAAACGAAGCGCTTTGGCAGTGACGTAAGGACACTACAGCGCGTTAAAAAAGGCGAAACGGTGTGGAAAAGGTACTCCCTTGCCAAAGGTCGCGATGAAACCGATATAGGGTGCATCATGTCCACCCCCACTGCTACGCAGCTCTCTGACCGCCAGATCACCCTGATCGCCCGCGCGCTCGCCGAGCCCCGCCGCTACCAGATGCTCAAGGAGATCTCGGCCGCGGGGGGCACGATCGCCTGCTCGGGCGTGCAGCAATGCCATGCCATCAGCCCGGCAACGCTGTCGCACCACGTGAAGGAACTGGAGAACGCCGGTCTCATCGAGATCCTGCGCGAGGGCAAATATGCCACGCTCGTGCTGCAGCGCGAGGTGCTGGCGGCCTATCTCGACCAGCTTGCCAAGATCTGAATGACGCAGTGCAAGAAATCTGCGCAAGTGCCCCTTGTTTCGTTTCGATGATTATCTAATTATCGAATCATCGTCATCGAACAACGAGAACGACAATGAGCAAACTGACAGGCAAGGTCGCCGTCGTCACCGGTGCCTCCAAGGGCATCGGCGCCGGCATCGCCAAGGGGCTGGCCGCCGAGGGCGCGGCGGTGGTGGTGAACTACGCCACCAGCCGCGAGGGCGCCGACAAGGTGGTTGCTGAAATCACCGCCAGGGGCGGCCAGGCCGTCGCGGTCCAGGGCGACGTCTCCAAGGCCGCGGATGTGAAGAAGATCTTCGCCGAGACCAGGCAGGCCTATGGCAAGCTGGACGTGCTGGTGAACAATGCCGGCGTCTATCAGTTCGGGCCGCTCGAAGCGGTGACCGAAGAAGAGTTCCACCGCCAGTTCAACACCAACGTGCTGGGCCTGCTGCTCGCCACCCAGGAGGCCGAGAAGCATTTCGGGCCCGAAGGCGGCAGCGTCATCAATATCGGTTCGGTCGCCGACGACATCACGCCGCCGGCCACGGTGATTTATACCGCCACCAAGGGCGCGGTGACCTCCATCACGCATGTGCTGGCCAAGGAACTCGGCCCGAAGAAGATCCGGGTCAACTCGATCAACCCCGGCATGGTCGAAACCGAGGGCGTGCATGCCGCAGGTGTGATCGGCAGCGATTTCGAGGCCCAGCAGGTCGCGCAGACGCCGCTCGGCCGCATCGGCCAGCCCTCCGATATCGCGCCGGTGGCGGTGTTCCTTGCCTCGAACGACTCCGGCTGGCTCACCGGCGAGACATTGCTCGCCTCCGGCGGCGTGCGCTGAGCGCGTCCGCCTCCAGCCTCGATCCAACATCCAAAAGAGAGTAGCGACAATGAGCAAACTGACAGGCAAAGTCGCCGTCGTCACCGGCGCCTCCAAGGGCATCGGCGCGGGGATCGCCAAGGGCCTCGCCGCCGAGGGTGCCTCGGTGGTGGTGAATTACGCTTCCAGCCGCGAGGGCGCCGACAAGGTCGTCGCCGAGATCATCGCCAAGGGCGGCAAGGCGATCGCGGTGCAGGGCGACGTTTCCAAGACGGGGGACGTCAAGCGCGTGTTTGCCGAGGCCGCAAAGGCCTATGGCAAGCTCGATGTGCTGGTGAACAATGCCGGCGTCTATGCCTTCGCACCGCTTGACGCGATCACGGAGGATGAATTCCACCGCCAATTCAACACCAATGTGCTGGGCCTCATCCTGGCGACCCAGGAAGCCGAGAAGCATTTCGGGCCCGAGGGCGGCAGCGTGATCAATATCGGCTCGGCCGTGACCGACCTCAACATTCCGCAGACGGCCGTCTACACCGCCACCAAGGGCGCGGTGACCTCGATCACGCAGGTGCTGTCGAAAGAGCTAGGGCCGAAGAAGATCCGAGTGAACTCGATCAATCCCGGCATGGTCGAGACCGAGGGCGTGCATGCGGCCGGCTTCATCGGCGGTGAGCTCGAAAGCCAGACGGTGGCCCAGACCCCGCTCGGCCGCATCGGCCAGCCCGGCGACATCACGCCGGTGGCCGTATTCCTCGCCTCCGCCGACTCCGGCTGGCTGACAGGCGAAGTGCTGGTGGCCTCGGGCGGGGTGCGGTAGGACTTGCGTGAGGAGAGGCGCGAGAATCCTTCCCGGTTTCGGCTGGGCGAGATGAGAGATCCGAGGATAGGCTGTGCCTTGAAGTCCCCTCGCCCCGTTCTTACGGGGAGAGGATAAAGGTGAGGGGCGGCGCAGGGTTCTGAGACTAGCGTTTTCTCAGCCACAGCATTTAGTCGGCGCGCATCACCTCACCATATCTCCTTGATCGATTTAAGAAAATAGCTCTACCAAGGTCGCGCAGCCCCTCACCTCTATCCCCTCCCCGTAAGAACGGGGCGAGGGGGCGCAGGCGGCCCGCTTGATCCTTCAGCGTGTCATCTCGCCCAACCGTTCTACTGTCCCTCCGTCAGCCTCTGCAGCCCCGCCTTGCTCTCGGCGATGTCGGGATTCTGGACGAGCGCGGCGCGGTAGTCGGCGATGGCTTCGTCCCGCCGGCCGAGATCCTCGTAGATATGGGCGCGGGTATCGAGTGTGGCGGCATCGTCGGGTGTCACCGCGAGGGCCGCGTTGGCATCCGGAAGGCCGTCGGCGGCGCGGCCGACCTTGTAGAGCGACCAGGCCCTGAGATTGCGCAGTTGCGGCGAGTCGACGCCTCCGGCGAGGGCGGCGTCGAGGTCCGGGATGGCGCTGGCGTAATCGTCTTTCAGCGCGTAGGCGGCGCCCCGCAGGGCGTGGGCGGCGGCGTTGCCGTCATCCAGCGCGATCACGGCGCCGAGGCGGGCGATCTGGTCGTCATTGGCGTCCTTGGCATAGGTGTCGGGGGCGCTCCAGGCCAGCCAGGCGGAGGAGACTGCAGTGCCGACGCCCAGCGCCAGGCTGAGCAGGGCGATGCTGGCGAGACCAAGGCCGGTCCGGCGCAGGCCCGGCAGCCAGGACGGGCCGATGCGATAGATCATGGCAAGCGCCGTCATCACCCCGGCGATGAACCCACCGAAGAGGCCGGCAAAGGAGACGCTCGGCGCCAGCGAGACCAGCGAGAACAAGCCGAACACGAAGTTGAGCGCGGCCCATTTCGCCGTGCCGAACATCAACCTCTGGCCTTCCTCGCTTCCCCGCAGGGAGCCGTAGACCAGCGCTGCGCCGAAAAGACCGAAGGTCGCGCTGGAGGTGCCGAGGGTGTAGAGCTCGCCATAGAAGGCGGATGCCAGCGAGCCCGCCAGACCCGCCAGCATGAAGATGATGAAGGCGCGCAGGCGGCCGAACACCTTCTCGACCGCCGGCATGATCATCATCAGGCAGATCATGTCGACGATCAGATGGGGCAGGCTGGCGTGCAGGAAGATCGCGGTGAAGAGATACCAGGGCTGCCAGTTGGCGATGGCGAGAAAGCCGCCGGCGCCCATCTGGATCAGCACGGTGGGCAGGGGCGTCCACAGCGCGCCGAACAGGCTGGACGCGGAGCCGTCGCCCACCAGCGCGATCAAAGTGAGGCTGAGCGCCGCGCTCAGCGCGAAGCAGAGCACGCAGACCGCGATCAGCGGAAAGGCGAGCGGCATCGGGCCGAGCAGGGCCTCACGCCAGAGCGTTTCGGCCCTCTGGATCACGCGGCCGCCCGGCGCGGGCCCGCGGAGCCAGTCTCGTCGAAGAGCTCGGCAAGCTTGTCGGTCATCGCGCCGCCAAGCTCTTCGGCGTCCACGATGGTGACGGCGCGCTTGTAATAGCGCGTGACGTCGTGGCCGATGCCGATGGCGATCAGCTCGACGGGCGATCGGGTCTCGATATCCTCGATCATCCAGCGCAGATGCCGTTCGAGATAATTCCCGGTGTTCACCGACAAGGTGGAATCGTCGACCGGTGCGCCGTCGGAGATCACCATCAGGATGCGCCGGCTCTCGGTGCGACCGATCAGGCGCTGATGCGCCCAGTTGAGCGCCTCGCCGTCGATATTCTCCTTGAGCAGACCCTCGCGCATCATCAGGCCGAGATTCTTGCGCGCCCGGCGCCAGGGAGCGTCGGCCGATTTGTAGATGATGTGCCTGAGATCGTTGAGGCGCCCGGGCGAGGCAGGCTTGCCCGCCTGCAGCCAGGCTTCGCGCGACTGCCCGCCCTTCCAGGCCCTTGTGGTGAAGCCGAGGATCTCGACACGCACGCCGCAGCGCTCCAGCGTGCGGGCCAGGATGTCGGCGCAGGTTGCCGCCACCGTGATCGGGCGCCCGCGCATCGAGCCAGAATTGTCGATCAGCAGGCTCACCACGGTATCGCGGAAATCGGTGTCACGCTCGCGCATGAAGGAGAGCGCCGAGGTCGGGTCGATGATCACGCGTGACAGGCGCGCGGGATCGAGCATGCCTTCCTCAAGGTCGAAGTCCCAGGAGCGGTTCTGCTGGGCCATCAGGCGGCGCTGCAGCCGGTTGGCCAGGCGCGCTACCACGCCCGACAGGCTCGAGAGCTGCTTGTCGAGATAAGCGCGCAGACGGTCGAGCTCCTCGGGGTCGCAGAGATCAGCGGCATCGACGATCTCGTCGAACCGCGTGGTGAAGGCGCGATAGTCCGGGCCTCGCCTTTCATTGTCGCGATGCTCGGGCGGGCGCCAGGGCTGGGCGGCTTCCTCGGCATCGCCCGTCTCGGTCTCGTCGGGCATGTCCGAGGAGGGAGACTCGGCGTCCTGGGTTTCGCCTTCCTGCGAATCCTCGTCGTCCGTCTCCTTCTCCTCCATCTTCATGGAGTCGGATTCGTCCTGGGTCTCGCCCTGGTTCTCCTGGTTTTCGCCTTCCTGCTCCGAGTCCGCATCATTGTCGCGGTCGTCAGAATCGTCGCTATCGCCTTCCATCTCGTCCGACAGGCCCATATGGGTGAGCACATCGTTCATGGTGCGGGCGAAGGCGCGCTGGTTCTCGATCACGCTGTCGAGGCGTGCCAGATCCTTGCCGGCCTTCTCGTCGATGAAGGGGCGCCAGAGGTCGACCAGCTTGCGGGCAGGTTCCGGCGGGGGCAGGCCGGTGAGCTTCTCGCGCACCAGCAGAGCGAGCGCGTCCTCGATCGGCGCCTCCTCGCGGACGCGGATGTCCTCATATTTGCCGCCACGGAAATAGCGGTCCTCCAGCATGGCCGAAAGGTTGTTGGCGACACCCGCCATGCGGCGCGAGCCGATGGCCTCGCAGCGCGCCTGCTCCACCGCGTCGAATACCGTGCGGGCCTGATCGTTCTGAGGCGCCAGGCGGCGGTGGATGCCGACATCGTGGCAGGCGAGGCGCAGCGCCATGGCATCGGCCTGGCCACGCACGATCGCCGCGACATGGGCGTCGAGCTTGCGCGGCGGCTCGGACAGCCGCGCCTTGTCGGACATCAGGGCCGGCTTCTCGGAGGCGAAGGTCACTTCCAGGTCCGGCTTGCGGGCGATGGCGCGCAAGGTACCGGCCACCGAACGCTTGAACGCATCGTTGGGGACGTCTTTGGCCTTGTCGCCGGGCTTGCGATTGGTGGTCATGGTTCTGAGATATCCAATGCCACGCCATTCCTCAACCGGGAACTGGTCGGGCAAGCGCGATCGGCATGCGGCGGCGGGACGCGGTACCTGGGATCGCAGACTTCTTTGCCTGGAAGATATGCCGACGGAATGAAGCGCCTTGGTGTGCTGGTCTTCTCAGCCACATCGATTTTCAGTCGATGTGGCGGGAACGGCATCTTGCCACCGACGTCGAGGGCATGCCGGTCTGAAGACCGGCGCACCGAGTGGCGCCTGCACCCTGGATCAAGGATGCCTGCGATCCCGGGTTCTATATCCGCCCCTCGGCAAGCAGATGGTCGCGCAGCAGCGCCATGTTCTGGCGGTTGGCGCGCCAGAAGATGTCAACGATATCGCCGGCCACGGGCAGGACACCGAGGGCGCCCTCGATGGCGACGTTCACCACCATACGAGCAAGCAGCACCCGCGGCACGCCGATACGCATGGCCTCGATGACGATGATGCTCGACAACAGCACGCCCGCCCAATCGCCGAAGCCGGGGATAAGGCCGATGATGGCATCGACGCCGAAGCGGATCTTGGTGAAGGGGATGGCAAAGGCGGTGTCGAGCAGGCGCGAGAGGCGGTCGAGCCGCTCGACGCGAGCCCGCAAGTCGGTGCGATCGTCGAATGTTCGCGATGAGGCAAAAGCCATGGCGCATCCCTCCACACGATGCACAGATGAGATGGCGTTGGGGCTAGTGCAAGGGAGGCGAACAGCCGGCGGGCCACGAAATTCCGTCGGACCTGCCGGGGCGTGGATGCCGTAGAGATGCCGTGAGTTATCCCGGTGCCTCCGATGTTATTGCATTCTGGCTGTCGGATGATTAAGCGCATGGGGTGGGCGTGAAGAGTTCTTTCCGGTGGTGGCGTGACCAATGAACCTATTGAGATCCATTCGCAGGAGATTGTCGTTTCTCTTGCCCGCGCAAAGCTTCTGCCAATCGACGCCGATTGCTTATTGGGATGGTCTCGAGAAAGGGCATTTACGCAAGTTCTTCGATCATTGGAAAGCTTGCTATCCAACTTTTGAGATATTGGATGACTCTCACGTTGTAGAATTGCTCGAAGAATATTTTATTGATTACGTCGATGTGTATAAATCTATCAGGATACCTGCGGCGAAAGCAGACATTGCAAGGTATATCCTGCTTTATGCGCGGGGCGGATTGTACATTGATTGCAATGCAGGCGTCAGGGATATCGGTGAAGTCAGAAGATTGATTTCAAAGCTCGACCAGGTCGAGTTGATTCTGTTCGATCGGCTTGCTTCCGTCGGTCCCAAGCGCGTCGACGAGCATATCTTCTATAATGGGATAATCATGGCCCAAAAAGGCAGCGGGTTCATGTTCGAATGCGCCCGGCAGTCTCTCATCAACTATGCCTGGCTGAAGAGCAAGGAGAGCACGCAAGGGCATGTGCCCTATGACATTTGGGGGATGTCGGGGCCCGGGTTGCTCACCGCGATCGTGACACAGCCGGGATCGCAGGGCCGACAGCTGAAGAGAGGGCACGAACGCCTCATCCTCGTTCTCAAGGAGGAAGACGGTCCGATCGTCCGGGGCGCAAACCGAACCTATTCGAGCATAGGTTCAGGCCTTCATTGGTCGGAACGGCAACGCCGGGAGATGCTGTTTCACGAAGGCTGTCTTCCTTTCGGCGCGTTTGTCGACGCAAGGCCCTGTCCTCGCCCGAAGATGGCAAGGACAGGGCAGCATCGACCGTCATGACTCAGGTCAAGGCGACGTTCACAGAGCTCTCCGCCAGCTCGGCGCCAAAAGCCCGCTGGTAGAACTCGGCCACGAGGCTGCGTTCCAGCTCGTCGCATTTGTTCAGGAAGGTCACCCGAAAGGCGAAGCCGATGTCGTGGAAGATGTCGGCGTTCTCGGCCCAGGTCAGCACCGTGCGCGGCGACATCACGGTGGAGAGATCACCATTCATGAAGGCGTTGCGGGTCAGATCGGCCACCCGCACCATCTTGTTGACGATATCGCGACCGTTGGGGCTGCGCTGGTAGTGCTTGGCCTTCGAAAGGACGATGTCGACTTCCTTGTCGTGCTGCAGGTAGTTCAGCGTGGTGACGATCGACCAGCGGTCCATCTGGCCCTGGTTGATCTGCTGGGTGCCGTGATAGAGCCCGGAGGTGTCGCCCAGGCCCACCGTGTTGGTGGTGGCGAACAGGCGGAAGGCCGGGTGCGGGCGGATCACGCGCCGCTGGTCGAGCAGGGTCAGCCGGCCGGATACCTCGAGCACGCGCTGGATCACGAACATCACGTCGGGGCGGCCGGCGTCATATTCGTCGAAGACGAGGGCGATGTTGTTCTGCAGGGCCCAGGGCAGCATGCCGTCACGGAACTCGGTGATCTGCTGGCCGTCCTTGAGGACGATGGCATCCTTGCCGACGAGATCGATACGCGAGACATGGCTGTCGAGATTGATGCGCACGCAGGGCCAGTTGAGGCGCGCGGCGACCTGCTCGATATGGGTCGACTTGCCGGTGCCGTGATAACCTGTGACCATCACGCGGCGATTATGGGCGAAGCCCGCGAGGATCGCCAGGGTCGTCGGCTTGTCGAAGAGATAGTCTGGGTCGAGGTCCGGGACGTGGTCGTCGGGCTTGGAATAGGCCGGGACCTGCAGGTCCGTATCGAAACCAAACAGCTTCTTGGCCGAGACCATGATATCCGGCAGGTTGGCCGGTGTCGTTTCGTTAGTCATAATGCCTTCCTTGGCTGTCGCCAGGACGGCGAAGCCGACAATCAGTACGAGCGGGCATGAAAGCCCTCAGAGGGCAAGCCTAGCAAAGCCCGGCGCTTCGGAGCGTATTATAGGCCTGAATGATCCCGCGCAATTGATCTTCGCTGGATCGGTCGCCGCCATTGGCATCGGGGTGAAGCCGTTTGACGAGAGTCTTGTAGCGCGCCTTGATCTCCGGGCCATTGGCCGTTTCCGGCAGATCCAGTGCTTCAAGCGCCTTGCGCTCGAGAATCTTGAGCCGCCGGCGCTCCGGCTCGGGTGCCGCGGTCTGCCGGCGGAAGCCATGGGCGTCGTCGAAGAAACCGAAATCGTCCTGGACCTCGGGGCCGGCCTGGGCGCCGCGCTTCTTGGCCCAGGGATTGACGCCCATGGTCCAGGTCGGCCGATGCCCGAAAGCGGCATCGCGCTGATAGGCGCTCACGGAATCGTCGGGCAGGCCGGCGAAATAATTGTAGTTCTTATTGTAGTCGCGCACATGTTCAAGGCAGAAATGCCAGAACTGGCCCTCGCGGTTGCGCCCCTTCGGCGCTCGAAATTCACCGTGATTGCGGCAATTGACGTGTTCGCACAACCTCTCGGACGCCTGATGGACCTCCTCGGCCCTCGGGCGCACCCGGATGCGATCAAACAAGGGCGAGTCCAAATCCATGATGACATCACTATGCGAGCGCCGGACCAAATGGGCAAGCGCGAGCTTAAGGACAAGGAGTTAATTGAGGCGGAATGCCGCGAAGCGGCAAGTCATTATATGGAGCCGGACCCTGAAAAAGAAAGAGGCCGCCCGGATGGCGGCCCAAGTCTTAGGGAGGAAACGCCCAAGGAGGGCTGTAGAGGTGCGGAACGGCATCCACTACGCGTCCTAAGGTGCGACCGCTTCCGTCATTTCGCAAGTGCGAAACGGATGATTTCGGTGCAAGAAAGCAAGAAATCCGAGCGGTGTGACATAAAGGCGACGCTTGACTCTCAAGCCATTGGCCTGACGGTCTGGCCAATGGCTTCAACCTTCCCTTACGCCCGCCGGCCTTCGGGCTGCATCAATTTCTGTGCCAGAATGCCGAAGACCAGGCCCAGCGTGGTCCACAGCACCCCATGGATGCCGAGCGAGGCGATTCGGAAATTCCACAGCACGTCGGCGGAGAAGCCGGCCGGCACTTCATGCACGCCTGGCAGCACCATCATCGCGATGGCCATCACCACGGCATAGGCAGCCGCCGCGATCAGGTTGGCGTTCCACCGTCCAAGGCTCGCGGCCAGGCGATTGGCGGTGTTGAGGGCAGCGATCATCACCAGCACCGAAAGCGCCATGATGGTGAAATAGAGGGCTGTCCTCATGCCGATCGTGTCGGGATTGCCGACAGCCGGCGGGTTGGCCGGATATTTGAGCTGCGGGACGATCACGACGGCGGCAAAGCCGATCGCTGCGACGATGGCCGCAGTGGTCCTCGGGCTCAGTGAGCCGAGCCGTCCCTGTGCAAAGGCGAAGACGAGGGCGAAGATGCCGCCGAGCGCCGTGCCATAGACCAGCACGCCGGTGAGCAAGCCGAAGCTCGCCTGCATCGGCCTGCTGACGAGTTCCTCGTCGTTGCCATGATCGTGGCCGGCGGCGGGCGCCGTCGACATGTTCATACTCATGGCAGGAGCAGGCTTGGCCTCCTCCTGCGCCGAATAGCTTTCCTCGAAAGCGATGGCGGCATCGACCTGCGGCTCGCCGAACACCCTGGCAAAGCCAAAGGCAAGCAAGCCCGCGAGGATGCCGACAAGCATCCCCCGGATCAAAAGGGACCTGACCATGATGTGTCCGTTGCCCTTAGTGGCAGGGGAAGCCGAGCAGATGGCGGCCGTCATGCACCCATTCGTGGATGTACATGCCCTGGAAAATGGACGTCGCACCCTCCTCGGCGCCGACGAAGTAGATCGCCAGGAGAGCCAGAAGCAGCGTCAGGATCGCCCATGGCACGATTTCGCGCAGCGGAATGGTGATGGGTTGCGGGGCGGAAGGCGCGAGAACGGCAGTCGTCATCATAAAGCTCCTTGGGATTACGCGTCCCGTTTGAGGCGTGCGTGCCTTGGTGGAGGTCTGACTATCGAAGCGGCAGCGGATGCCGTCGATTACAGTGGCGCGACCGTGCCGGACTTTCACCGGCTTCTCAACCTTGGCGTGCAAATGGCATAAGCAGCGCATCGCTGTCGCATGTCAATATTGTGCCGTCATTTTTGTGCTTGTAGAGATCATGGCATGACCCCGCGCCTGACCCTTGTCTGCCATGCGGCGACGCCCGCCTTGCGTGCGGCGAGTTTTCCCCTGGACGAAGCGCTCGATGACAGGGGCCTGGCAGCGGCCAGGGCGCTGACGGGGCGATTCGGGAAGATCGGCCGCGTTTTCGTCAGTCCCGCCTTGCGGGCACGCCAGACAGCGCAGGCGATGGGCCTCGAGGGCGAGACATGCGAAGCCCTGCGTGAGTGCGACTATGGCCGCTGGGCGGGGCTCGGCTTCGAGGCGGTCGCGGTCGCCGAGCCGGAGGCGCTGGCGGCCTGGGCCAGCGATCCCGATGCCAGTCCGCATGGCGGGGAATCGGTAACCAGCCTCATCCGCCGTATCGGCGCCTGGCTCGACGGCGAGCGCTTCGAGGGACATAGGCTGGCCGTCACCCACGCCTCCGTGGTGCGGGCCGCCGCGGTGCACGCGCTCGGCGCCCCGGGGCGAGCCTTCTGGCGCCTCGAGGCGGGGCCGCTGTCGGTCACCGATCTCCGGCCCTCGCCGCGAGGGTGGACGCTGAGATTGGGGTAGCGGGGAGCGCGGACGTCCCGTCCGCTCTTGGAAACGGGTCGCTTTGCGACAAAGGAAGAGCGGACGGGACGTCCGCGCTCCCAGCTATCCGAGGAACCCCAGCGCCGCCGCCACGATCGCCTCCGGCGCATCTTCCTGCATCAGATGGCCGCAATCCGGGATCTCCGTCAGGCGGCAGCCGGGGAGCAGAGTCGCCAGCTCGCGTCCCCTCTCCACCGGGATCCAGCCATCCTCCACCCCCCAGAGCAGGCGCGAGGGGCAGCGCAGATTGGCATAGCGGTCCTGGATCTCGTCCGTGTAGCGCTGATCCATCTGGGCGATCTGGCGATAGAAGGCGGGCTTGCCAACCGGCCCCGTCCAGGGAGCGGCATAGGCCTGGTGTGCGTCAGCGGACAACGGTCTGAAGGCTGCGCCTTGGAGATAGGCGGTAAGGATGGCTTCCTGGATATAGTCGGGTATGCCGGCGAAGGCCTCCTGGTGCTGCCGGACATGGCGCACGAAAGGCGAGCCCCACGGACGGACCGCCACAGGATCGATCAGGAGGAGGCGCTTGTATTCGCAGCCGTTGAGGAGATGGGCGCGCAGCGCCGTGGCGCCGCCGAAATCATGGGCGATCACGTCGGGCTGCTCCAGCGACCAGAACCGCAGCAGGGCCGCCAGCAACCGGTTCTGCACCCCCAGCGACACATCCTGGCCTTCGCGCTTCTCCGACTGGCCGTAGCCGATGAGGTCGTAGAGATAGATCTCGTAATGGCGTGCGAGTTCGCGGGCGATGGCGCGCCAGACGAAGGAGGAGAAGGGCGTGCCATGCACCAGCACCAGGGGTGGGCCGGCGCCGAAGCGGTCATAGGCGACGCTCTGGCCCTCGAATTCGAAGGTCTGACGAAGATTCCAGTCCATGGCGGCCTCTGATGGTGGGCTTTCAGGAAATCTGCGCCTGGTTGAAGGCGCGGGCAAGCCTGGGAGCGCGGACATCTTCCTGGGACCGCCGGCATCCTGCCGGCCTCTTGAACATCGGAGCGGCAGATATGTCTGGAGGGCTTGACGTCCCTCCGGTGTACGATGTGCCTCAATCACAATTCGCACCGCTTCCAAGAGGCCGGCAAGATGCCGGCGGTCCCAGGGAGGAACTTCGTCATTGGCATGTCGTCGGGCCTTTTGTAGACAGGGCGCCCAACGAGGAATGATTGCATGCGCGTGGCAATGATCGGGACAGGCTATGTCGGGCTGGTGACGGGGGCGTGCCTCGCCGATTTCGGCCATGTCGTTGTTTGCGTCGACAAGGATCCGGCCAAGATCGAAAGCCTGCTCGCCGGCCGCATGCCGATCTACGAGCCCGGCCTCGAGCAGCTGGTGGCGCGAAACGTCAAGGAAAAGCGCCTCTCCTTCAGCACCGAGCTTGCGCCGGCGGTGAAGGAGGCGGCCGTGGTGTTCCTTGCCGTCGGCACGCCCTCGCGCCGCGGCGACGGCCATGCCGACCTCTCCTATGTCTACGGCGCCGTGCGCGAGATCGCCGCGGCGGCGGAAGGCTTCACCGTGGTGGTGACCAAGTCGACGGTGCCTGTCGGCACGGGCGACGAGGTCGAGCGCCTGATCCGAGAGGTCCGACCGGATGCCGATATCGCCGTGGTCTCCAACCCCGAATTCCTGCGCGAGGGCGCGGCGATCGAGGATTTCAAGCGCCCGGACCGCATCGTCGTCGGCGTCGAGGACGAACGGGCCCGCACCATGATGTCGGAAGTCTACCGCCCGCTCCATCTCAATCAGGGGCCACTGCTGTTCACGGAACGGCGCACCTCCGAGATGATCAAATATGCGGCGAATGCCTTCCTGGCGACCAAGATCACCTTCATCAACGAGATCGCGGATCTATGCGAGAAGGCCGGCGCCAATGTGCAGGAGGTGGCGCGCGGCATCGGCCTCGACAACCGCATCGGCTCCAAGTTCCTGCATGCCGGCCCGGGCTATGGCGGCTCCTGCTTTCCCAAGGACACGCTAGCGCTGCTGCGCACGGGCCAGGAATATGGCGCGCCGCTACGCATCGTCGAGGCGGTGGTGGGAGTCAACGACGCGCGCAAATCCTCGATGGCCCGCAAGATCATCGGGGCGCTCGACGGCAATATCGCCGGCAAGACGGTGGCTCTCCTCGGCCTCACCTTCAAGCCCAACACCGACGACATGCGCGAGAGCCCCTCTATCCCGATTGTCTATGCGCTGCAGGACAAGGGCGCGCGCGTGCGTGCCTACGACCCGCAGGGCATGGAAGAGGCGCGCAAGGTGCTGGCCGATGTCGACTACCGCGACAGCGCCTATGACTGCCTGGATGGCGCCGATGTCGCCGTCATCGTCACCGAATGGGACGAGTTCCGCGCCCTCGACCTCGAACGTGTCAAGGGCCTGCTGAGCCAGCCAGTGATCGTCGACCTGCGCAACATCTACAGGCTCGACGACATGGCACGCCATGGCTTCCGCTACGAGAGCATTGGCCGCGAGGGCACGGTACCCTGAAGTTTTCCTGATCCTTTCGCGTTAAACCTTGCTGGTCGGCGAAGCAAAACACGACCCGGAAGAGGAAATCTGCCTCCAACTTGCCTTGTGCAGTCGCAAATTGTTGCCGAATTGCATCATGCCTGCGCGGCAAGGTTGTAGTTTTTCGATCTTGCTAGGTCATAACCCGAAAAATGGTCATAGTGCGCCCCGGTCGCTGATTCCGGTTTCACTGCTCGACCGGGAGGCGGATGTTCGTTGCTTTCGGGAGCGTTCATGTCGGGTTTGCATCGGAGCTGTTGCTGGCTGGCGGGCGGTGTGGCGGCCTTGGCTGTCCTGGGCATGGCGGAAGCCGCCCTGGCCCAGCAGATGCCGGCCATGCCGGTGACGGTGGCCAATCCCGTCAGCCGCAAGATCACCGAGATGGCGGAATTCACCGGCCGCTTCCAGGCCTGGCCTTCCGTCGCCATCACCTCGCGCGTCACCGGCTATCTCGACAAATCGAGCTTCGTCGAAGGCTCGCTGGTCAAGCAGGGCGACGTGCTGTTTTCCATCGATCCGCGTCCCTTCCAGGCCGCTGTCGACCAGGCTGCCGCTCAGGTCAAGATCGCCCAGACCAGGATCGATCTTACCAAGGCCAATCTCGCCCGCGCCGAGGAATTGAAGAAGAGCGGCAACGTCACCGACGCCACCTATCAGTCCAACCTGCAGGCCTTCCAGGAGGCGGCGGCCTCGATCGATTCGGCCAATGCGGCGCTCGCCACCGCCAAGCTCGACCTCAACTTCGCCACCATCACGGCGCCGATCGCGGGCAAGATCAGCCGCCAGCTTGTATCTCGCGGCAATCTGGTGGTGGCCAACGGCACGGCGCCGCTCACCACCATCGTGGCTGTCGATCCGATCTATTTCTATTTCCAATTCGACGAGGCGAGCTATCTGGCCTATCGCCGGGCCTCGCGCGGCAAGGCCGATCCGTCCGGGGCGGATGAGGACATGAAGGTCGAGATCGCCCTTTCCGATGAGAAGACCTTTTCGCATCAGGGCACGCTCGACTATCTTGAGCCGCAGGTCGATGCGCAGACCGGCACGGTGACGGCGCGCGCCAAGATTGCCAATCCCGATGGCTTCCTCACCCCCGGCCTGTTCGGGCGCATCCGTATCGCGCTCGGCGAGCCCTATGACGCGCTGGTGGTGCCGGACGTCGCCGTGGGCCAGTCCTCTCAGGGCCGCTATGTCACCGTCATCGTCGACAAGAAGGCGACGATCCGCCCGGTGGAGGTCGGGCCGAAACTCGGCACGTTCCGAGTGATCAAAAGCGGTCTCAAGCCTGAGGACGCGGTGCTGATCAATGGTCAGATGCGCGCCCGCCCGGGCAGCGAGGTCATCCCGCAGCCCACCAAGCTGGATGTGCCAGACCCGCTCCTCCCCGACGCCAACTGATCGGGGAGCGCCGCCCATGAAATTCGGCCATTTCTTCGTCGACCGTCCGATCTTTGCCGCCGTGGTCTCCATCGTCACGGTGGTGGTTGGCATCGTCGCCTATGTCGGCCTGCCGATCGCGCAGTTCCCTCAGATCGCCCCGCCCACTGTCGTCATCAATGCCACCTATCCGGGCGCCAACGCCCAGACCATCGCCGAGACGGTGGCGGCGCCGCTTGAGCAGGCCATCAACGGTGTGGAGGGGATGATCTATCAGACCTCCCAGGCCACCAATGACGGGTCCCTGCAGATCACGGTGACCTTCGCCACCGGCACCGATCTCGACATCGCCCAGGTGCAGGTGCAGAACCGCGTTTCCGCGGCCGAGCCCCGCTTGCCGGCGGATGTCCGCGCCCTCGGCATCACCGTCAACAAGTCCTCGTCGGACTTCCTGCTGATCGTCACGCTCTATTCGCCGGACAACTCGCTGAGCGACTATGGCATCTCCGACTATGCCATTCTCAACATCAACGACATCATCGCCCGCGTCGACGGCGTCGGCTCGACCTTCTCCTTCGGCCTGCGCGAGCCGTCTCTGCGCGTGTGGCTCGATCCGGAGCGCCTCGCCAGCTTCAACCTGACGGCGGGCGACGTCGTCAACGCGCTGCGCGAGCAGAACGTCCAGGTCTCGGGCGGCACGCTCGGCGGCCAACCCTCGCCGAACAACACCACCAGCGAGATCACCGTCACCACGCTCGGCCGCTTCCAGGATGCCGACCAGTTCCGCGACGTGATCGTCAAGGCGACCCCGGATGGGCGCCTGCTCCGGCTCAAGGATATCGCGCGCATCGAAGTCGGCGCCAAGCAATATGGCTCCAATCTCTACCTCGACGGCCAGCCGACGGTGGGCCTTGCCGTGCTGCAGCGCCCAGGAACCAACGCGCTCGCCACCGCCGATCGCGTCAAGGCCAAAATGGAGGAACTGTCGAAAGCCTTTCCGGATGGCCTGAAATATTCGATCGTCTACAACCCCACCGAATTCGTCTCGGCCTCGATCGACGCTGTCTACCACACCTTCTATGAAGCGATCGTGCTCGTCGTCATCGTCGTCTTCATCTTCCTGCAGTCCTGGCGGGCGGCCATCATTCCCATCATCGCCATTCCGGTCTCCCTGATCGGTACCTTCGCGGTGATGCACGGGCTCGGCTTTTCCCTGAACATGCTCACGCTGTTCGGCCTGATCCTGGCTGTCGGCATCGTGGTCGACGATGCCATCGTGGTGGTGGAGAATGTCGAGCGAAACATCCATGACGGCATGTCGCCCAACAAGGCGGCTCACGCCACCATGGACGAAGTCGGCCGCGCCGTGATTGCCATCGCCCTGGTGCTGTGCGCCGTCTTCGTGCCGACGGCCTTCATTCCCGGCATCTCCGGCAAGTTCTACCAGCAGTTCGCGGTGACGATCGCCGCGGCCACGGTGATCTCGGCCTTCAATTCGCTGACCCTGTCGCCTGCCCTGGCTGCCATCCTGCTCAAGCCGCACGACCCCGGTCACAAGGGCGGCTTCTTTCTCATGCGCGGGCTGCGGAGATTGGGCGACGCCTTCAACCGCGGCTTCAACCGCCTGTCGGGCGGCTATGGCGGCACAGTCGGCTTTGCCGTCAGGCACAAGCTCGTCTTCCTGCTCATCTATGCCGGGCTGATCTACGCCACCTTCTATGTCTATCAGAAGGTGCCGGGGGGCTTCGTGCCGGAGTCGGACCAGGGCTATGCCATCGTGGTGGTGCAACTGCCCGACGGCGCCTCGCTGGAGCGCACCGACGCGGTGGTGAAGAAGGCGCAGGAAATCGCCGCGGGCTCGCCGGGCGTGGCCCATGTCATCGGCGTCGCCGGCTTCTCGGGCGCCACCTTCACGGCGGCCTCCAACGCAGCCACCATCTTCGTGCCCTTCACGCCCTTCGAGGAGCGCCTGAAGCAGGGGCTGACCTCCAAGGCGATCGTGGCGGAATTGCAGAAGCGCGCCTTCGCCATCGAGGAAGGCCTCGTCTTTGTCATCGAGCCGCCGACGATCCAGGGCCTGGGCACCGGCAACGGCTTCAAGATGCAGGTGCAGGACCGCGGCGGCGTCGGCAACGAGGCCATGATGCAGGCGGCTTACGCCCTGATGGGCAAGGCCAACCAGACGCCGGGCCTGATGCAGGTCTACACCACGCTCTCCAACAACGCCCCGCAGCTCTTCGTCAATGTCGACCGCGTCAAGGCGCAGATGCTCAACGTGCCGATCGGCAATGTCTTCGAGGCGTTGCAGGTCTATGTCGGCTCAGCCTATGTCAACGACTTCACGCGGCTCGGCCGCGCCTTCCAGGTGAACGCCCAGGCCGAAGGCCGCGATCGCCTCAACAAGGAAGACCTGATGCGCATCAAGGTGCGCAGCACGTCCGGTGCGCTGGTGCCGCTCGGCTCACTCGTGTCTTTCCAGGAGCGCACGGGCCCGGATACGGTGACGCGCCATAACCTCTACCCGGCCGTCTATCTCAGCGGTTCCGGCGCACCCGGCGTCTCCTCCACCACGGCTCTCGACTTGATGGAGAAGGACGCTGCGGAGGTGCTGCCGCCGGGGGTCGGCTATGAGTGGACCGAGATCGCCTTCCAGGAACGCTCGGTGGGCAATACCATCTATTATGTGTTCGGCATCGCCGTGCTGTTTGTCTTCCTGTTCCTGGCTGCCCAGTATGAGAGCTGGTCGCTGCCGCTGGCGATCATCCTGATCGTGCCGCTCGCCATTCTGGCGGCCCTCCTCGGCGGCATGGCGCGCAGCTTGCCCCTGTTCGGGGACTGGTGGGTGCGCAATATGGACAACAACATCCTGACGCAGATTTCCTTCGTCATGCTGATCGGCCTTGCTGCAAAGAATGCCATCCTGATCGTGGAATTCGCCCGTCAGCGCGAGGATCACGGTGACACGCCGTGGCAGGCGGTGATGGAAGCCGCCCGGCTGCGTCTTCGTCCAATCCTGATGACCTCCTTCGCTTTCATCCTCGGCGCGTTGCCGCTCGCCTTCGCCACAGGTCCGGGGTCGGAGCTGCGTCAGGCAATCGGCACGGCCGTTGTGTTTGGCATGAGCGGTGTTACATTCCTGGGCCTGTTCCTCACGCCGGTGTTCTACGTGACAATTCGCCTGATCGTGCGTGTGGTTTTCCGTGAAAAGCCCAAGCCGAGCACTGTGACGCCGGCCACCATGGCCGAACCAAAGGGAAGCTGAAACCTGTCGTTAAGTATGGTACAATCCACTGCGTTTCACCGTTCGGTGAAATCCGTGTGACAGGACCGCTGGCTTCCCTAACGGGCCGGAAGGCGTCCGCCCGTCAGCAGCGTTCCGGGTTCGGCCAGGGGCGGCCTCTTTGGGTCAAGTGCGTGATCTAGCGTACTTACTTTGCCGATATATCTGCCGCTTCTTCTACTGAGCGGGCAGGTTTTTGCGCGGGGATGGCGCCGCCTCTATGGCAAGCGGAGCGTGATCTATGGACAAATCTGAAATCCCTCCCCCATTTCGATCTCGCTACTTTGCAGGTGGGACGCCAGATCATGGGTGAGCAACGATGCCCAGCGCCGTAGGCGTTACCACCTCTCGTGGTGTTTGCGTACCAACGTCCCAGTTTACCGTGTCACGCCGCAACGCATTGTTTCTAGGCCTCTGTTAATTTCGTAACGGATATGCAGCGTTCTCTCTGAGTTCAAACTTGTTAAATTCATTATTTTAAGTAATTACTCTAGGGAATTTACCGAGAGTATTGCTGTAACGAAGCCTGATCTTGATTTGAGCCGGTGCCGGGTGTTGTGTGACTCGGCCGTGACTTGAAAAGACACGGGATGGTCGTCTTGTTGACTTGCGTGTAAATAGCAAGAGACTATTGTGTGCGGGCTGTTCGTCGGGCGCAGTTCGTATATTCTTCCTGCCGCGGGACGGGCGTGCATCGAGACGGCGCCAGATCTCGCAGAAGGCAGGTTGGTTTTTGACCACCTCGAGGCTGCCTTCGGGAGCCCGGAGATCGTTGGATGAATGCTGAGCGCGATATTGCAATTCATTTGGTCGGAATTCCCCACGTGGCGATCCCCACGGAAGGCGTTTTCCCGGCTAAAGGTTATGTCCTCGTCACCATGCTGCTGCTTGCAGGCAGCCGCCGGATGAGCCGGCAGGCGATTGCCTCGCTGTTGTGGGACGATGCACCCGAAGAAAAGGCGCTGACCAATCTGCGCCAGCTTCTGGTGCGAATCAACCGCTGCTGGCCGCATGATGAGATGCTGGTCGAGACCAACGGCCCGCATCTGACGGCGGGTCCGGGCGCCGAGCGCAGCGACCTTGCCACCATCCTGATGCACCAGAAATCGGCCGTACTGGCCGAACGGCTGCGCGGCGTGCTGCTGGCCAAGGGCGATCTCCTCGACACCATCGATACCGGCGGCGCGGAATTGTCGCAATGGTTCCGCGGCGAGCGCGAGCGCTTCCGCCGCCTCGTGCTGACACTTGCCGCCGACGTGTTGGTGGAGATGACCCGCTTCGGCCGGGCGCAGGAGCGCGAGATCGACAAGATCGGCGAATGCATGCTGGCTCTGGAGCCGGAGCGCGAGGAGACTTTCCGCGCCTTGATGGAAGCCTATGGCCGCAACGGCAATATCGATGCGGTGAACCGCACCTATGCCACGCTGATCGAGGTGCTGCGCCGCGAATTCGACGCCGACCCACGGGCCGAGACAGTGGCCGCGGTGCGACGCATCCTCGCCAGCGCCCCGCGCGCCCGGCTGCAGATCGTCTCCGACCGGGACGCTGCCGTTCCCAGCCAGGCGGTGCGGGAGATTTCCGCCGTGCGCAGCATGGCCGGCCTGCCGCGCGTGGCGCTGTTCCCGCCCAAGTCCCTGCCGGGCCAGGCCCTGCATCCACTGCATCGCGCCCTGGTCGAGGATATCGCCAACGACCTGTCGCGCCACCGCACCTTCGCCGTGGTGGCGCCGCATTCGAGCTTCGGCGTGGCCGACACGCCCGACAGCGAGCGCATCGCCGCGTTGCGTAGCGGCTACCTGATCTCCGGCTTGATGGTGCCGGGTGGAGACCAGATGGCACTGCGGCTGACGCGCCAGCCCGGCGACGAAATCATCTGGGCCGCCGAATATCCGGTGGCGCTCGACAGGCTCGCGGTTTCCTTCCGGCTGGTTTCGCGCCAGATTGCCGCCACGCTCGCCAGCGAGATCGAGCGTGACCAGCTCGACCGCATGCGCGCCGATCCCAAGCCCATTGCCTACAGGCATTATCTGGAAGGCCAGTCCCGGCTGCGCAATTCTGACCTGCCCAAGCTGCGCCGGGCACGCGCCGAATTCCGCCAGGCCATCCAGGAGGACCGCAATTTCGCGCCCTCCCATGCCCGCATCGCCCAGACCCTGCAGCAGGAATGGCTGATGCTCGGCGGCACCGATCCCTATCTGCTCAACCAGGCCAAGGCGGAGGCGGAACTGGCGATTGAGATCGACGCCGGCAGTGGCATTGGCCATTGGATGGCGGCGGTGGTGGCGCTCTATCAGCGTGACTTCGATCGCACGGCCGAGAAGTTCCTGGATGCCGAGATGCTTAACCCGCATTCGGCGGATCTGCTCGCCCATCACGCCGACGCGCTCTCGCATCTGGGCGAGGCCGATGCCGGCTGGGAGCGCTTCCAGCGCGCACTGGAGCTCAATCCATTCCCGCCGGACTATTATTGGTGGTTCGGCGCCACCATTGCCATCCGCCGCCGCGAGTTCGGCGCCGCCATCAGCATGTGCAGCAAGATGGAGAGCGATGAATCCGTCATGCGCGTCCTGGCGATCTGCCACGGCCATCTCGGTGAGGTCGAGACCGCGCGCCAGTATGGCCGCCGCCTCATGGAGATGTATCCGGGCTCGACCGCCGTGGATCTCGCCCAGATGGCGCCGGATCGGCGGATCGAGGACATCACTCTCTGTGCCGAAGGTCTTCGGATCGCAGGTCTGGCCTGACCCCGTGTCAGCGGTTCTTCGGGAGAGAAGTACGTAGTCGAAGTGCCCGTGGACATGGAGGGGAAATGCCAAACGGACGCATGTATGTGGTCGGCGAACGAGGTGCCGGCGTTCTGATCTTGAAGACCAATCCGTTGCGAGTGGTCGAAGTCAGCGACGAGGAAGTGCGCAAATATGGCGCCATCGCCGGGGGGGATGGCTATGCCAAGGTTGCCGCTTCGCTTTGGCGCCTGATCGCGGATTTCCGCGCGGGCGTACCTGAGGGAGCCGGCCTCGACGAAACCAAGACTTCGGGCGTGGAGAGCCTGGTGGTCTCGGGCGTGAAACTCACCCATGCCGATTTCGTGTTCACCACCGAAATACTGACGCCGGAGAGCCAGGCACAAGCCCAGGCGCAGGCTCAAGCGCAGGCCCAAGCTCAGGCGCAGGCCCAGGCCCAAGCTCAGGCTCAGGCACAGGCACAGGCACAGGCTCAAGCCCAGGTCGATGATGGGCCGCCGCGCCCACCCAGCGACGAGGATGTCAAAGCCCTTATTCATGCCCAGACGCAGGCGCAGACCCAGGCCCAGACCCGCCCCCACGCCTATGCGGGGATCGGGCCTGCCCTGAAGCAGCTCTTTGCCGAGGAGGGCGAGACGCTGCAGAGCGCCGTCCTGTCCGACGAGCCGTCCAAGTGACGGTGGTTGGGTGACGACGTTCGTATCGCCACCATGCAGATGACGATTGGATAAGGAATGGCCGGGCAGGACCGACTGCTTCGCTCATTGCCGGCGTACGCCGAGGCCGCACCGCTGGCCTCGGCAGCATGGCCGCCCCTTGCGCCCTTCGGCATCACGCGGGTGGGCGATCTCACCGATCTCGACATCATCGGCCTTCCCGTCTGGTTTTCGGTGCGGCCGAATTCGCGCGTGCTCTCGGTCAGCCAGGGCAAGGGCCTGACCCACGAGCAGGCCCGTATCTCCGCCATCATGGAATCGGTCGAGGGGGCCGTGGCGGAGAAGACGCGCGAGATCGTCACCGAGTTTGGCAGCTGTGCGGCGCTGAAAACGAGGGGGCGCGATCTCGTGCCGCTGGAACGGCTCGACCGCTGCCGTTTCGGCGTCTTCTCACCCTCGCGCGAGCGAGCTTGGGTCCCCGGCGTCGAGCATGGCACGGGCCGCCCCGTGCTGGCGCCCTATGAGCTGGTGGGCCTCGATCTGCGCACTTTCCTGCCCTGGGACCACGCCGGCTTCCACATGACCTCGAACGGCCTCGCCGCCGGACCGAGCTTCGAATTCGCCGCCGCCGCCGCGTTGCTGGAGCTGATCGAGCGCGACGCGACCGCCCTCAATGGCCTGTTCGGCGGACGCACGATCCAGCAGCTTCGCTGGGAGCCGGGCTTTCATGGCGGGCTTGACGAAGCGGTCGCCAAGGTCGAGGCGGCCGGGCTCGAGCCTCGCCTTTTCGTCTCGGCGAGCCAGGTCGGCTTGCCCGTGGTGAGCGCCATCATCACCCGGCCCGTCCTGCATGAGGCGGGGGCGGGCGCGCGCCTGTCCGGCGGCGATGCCTGCCGGATCGATGCCGGCGATGCCGCCCTCGCGGCGGTGCTGGAGGCGGTGCAATCGCGCCTCACCAACATCGCCGGCTCGCGTGACGACATGGACGAGACGCAGTATGGCCCGGGCAGTGGCACGCTGCCGGCCTTGCTGCCCGACGCGCTGCCGCTCCCGCGTCTCGTGGCGGGAGCGGCAGCGCGTGACCTTTCGCCTGCCGCGCGGCTGGAGACCATCGTCGGCCGGCTGGCGGCGGCAGGCCTGACCGAGGTCTTCCTGTTCGACCTGCCGGTGCCCGTATCAGGCATCCATGTCGTGCGTGCCCTGGTGCCGGGCCTCAAGGCCGAGATCGCCGGCCATGTCACGCAGGTCGCCGCCGGGGATCTGCGCAATGTGCTGCTGGGGCCGGGCTCATGACGCGCGTGGTGTTCGCGGGCCCCAGCCTCCATGGCGTCGATGCCGCCCTGTTCGAAGGGTTCGACATGCGCCCACCCGCGGGATGCGGCGACGTGCTGGCTGCGGCGATGGGCGGGGCTGAAGCCATCGGCCTGATCGATGGCATCTTCGACCATGCACTCTCGGTCTGGCACAAGGAGATCCTTCACGCCATCGGGCAGGGTATTCCCGTCTATGGCGCCGCCAGCATGGGCGCCCTGCGCGGGGCCGAATGCGCCGCCTATGGCATGATCGGTGTCGGTCGCATCTATGAAGACTATGCCAGCGGCAGGCGCGTGGCGGATGCCGATGTGGGCGTCGCCCACGCTCCGGCCGAGCTCGGCCATGCGCCGTTGAGCGTGGCGCTGGTCGACGTCGAGGCGACGCTGGCGGCGGTGCGCGCTGCCGACGCCTTGCCGGACCAGATTTGCGAGGCGATCCTCGCATCCGCGCGTGGGCTGCATTTCAAGGAGCGTACCTGGCCGGATGTCGTCGCCCGCGCCGGGCTCGCCGAGGCGGCTGGTGTGGAGGCGGCGCTGGAGCGCCATGCCTGCAGCCAGAAACAGGAAGATGCCCTCGCATTGCTCGCCCGCATGCGGGCCGATGCCGGCGAGCCGGGGCCAGTGGCGGATTTCACCTTGTCGCGCACCGGCTTCTTCATGAAGCTGCATCGCCGGGTGGAGGCGAGGCTGGCGCATCTTGTCGAGGGTAGGGGTTCCATGCCGGTCTGAAGACCGGCACACCTATGTGCGTGGCGTCCTTTCGGTGTGCCGGTCTTCTCAGCCACATCGGCTTCAGGCGATGTGGCGGAAACGGCATGGAGCCACAGGCGTCTCAAACCGGTCACAAGACCCAAAAGAAAAAGGCGGATCATGCGATCCGCCTTTGTCCTCACACGAACTGCCCGTGGCAGTGCTTGAATTTCTTGCCCGAGCCGCAGGGGCAGGCCTCATTGCGGCCGATGCGGCCCCAGGTCGAGGGATCGTTGGGATCGCGGGTCTCCGGTGCCACTGCCGCCAGGCCCGCCGCTTCGCCGATGGCGATCGGTGCGCTGAGCTGAGAAGGCGGGAAGCCTGAACCGGCTGTGGCGAATTCGTCTTCCCCGGTGAGCGGGTCGATGTGCTGGCCGTACATCTGCGGCAGTTCCGGCTCCTGGGGCATCACCTGCAGGCGGAACATGGTCCGGGTGACATCCTCGCGCCAGCGCTGCATCAGGTCGGAGAAGAGCTGGTAGCCTTCCGACTTGTACTCGATCAGCGGATCGCGCTGGGCCATGGAGCGCAGGCCGATGACCTGGCGCAGATGGTCGAGTGTGACGATGTGCTCGCGCCAGAGATTGTCCAGCGTCTGCAGCAGCACCGCCTTCTCGACTTGGCGCGTCACCTCCGGGGTGAAGGCCGCGGTGCGCTCGTCGGCATGCTCCTTGGCCTTCTCGGAGATGCGATGAGTGAGTTCCTCGTCGGCGATGCCTTCTTCCTTGGCCCAGTCCTTCACCGGCAGGTCGAGGTTCAGCACATCGTTGATGGCGGTATGAAGCCCCTCGGTGTCCCATTGCTCGGGATAGGCGTTTTCGGGCACATGGGCGCGCACGAGATCGTCGATGACGAGGTGGCGGAAATCGACGATCGAGTCGTCGACGGAATCCTGTGCCATCAATTCGCGGCGATGCTCGAAGATCTCCTTGCGCTGGTCGTTCAACACATTGTCGTATTTCAGGATGTTCTTGCGGATATCGAAATTGCGCGCCTCGACCTTCTGCTGCGCCTTTTCGAGCGCCCGGTTGATCCAGGGATGCACGATCGCCTCGTCCTCCTTGAGGCCTAGCTTGGAGAGCATGCCGTCCATGCGATCCGAGCCGAAGATGCGCATCAGGTCGTCCTGCAGCGACAGGAAGAAACGCGAATGGCCGGGGTCGCCCTGCCGGCCGGAGCGGCCGCGCAGCTGGTTGTCGATGCGCCGGCTCTCGTGGCGCTCGGTGCCGATGATGTAGAGGCCACCAGCCGCGATTGCCTTCTCCTTCAGGCCGGCGACCTGGGCCTTGATCCTGGTTTCGGCCTCCTCGCGCTCCGGCCCGGCCGGAATGTCGCCGAGTTCGACCTTGATGCGCATGTCCGCATTGCCGCCGAGCTGGATGTCGGTGCCGCGGCCCGCCATGTTGGTGGCGATGGTGATGGCGCCGGGTACGCCGGCCTGGCTGACGATGAAGGCTTCCTGCTCGTGATAGCGGGCATTCAGCACCGCGAAGACCTTTTCCTCCGCCGTACCCTGGTCGCCGTCATAGAGAGAGGCGAAGGCGTTGGGGTCGGAGAAGTCGCGCTGCTTGTAGCCCTGCTTGAGCAGGTATTGCGCCAGCGTCTCGGACTTCTCGATCGAGGTGGTGCCCACCAGCAAGGGCTGGCCGATCTTGCGGCAGTCCTCGATCAGGCGGACGATCGCCTTGTATTTCTCGTCGACCGAACGGTAGACCTCGTCGTCATCGTCGAGGCGCTGCACCGGACGATTGGTCGGGATTTCGATCACTTCGAGCTTGTAGATGTCCATGAACTCGTCGGCCTCGGTGGCGGCCGTGCCGGTCATGCCCGCGAGCTTGGCGTAGAGGCGGAAATAGTTCTGGAAAGTGATCGAGGCCAGGGTCTGGTTCTCGGGCTGGATCGTCACCTTTTCCTTGGCTTCCAGCGCCTGGTGCAGGCCTTCCGAATAGCGCCGGCCCGGCATCATGCGGCCGGTGAACTCGTCGATGATCACCACTTCGTCGTTGCGGACGATATAGTCCTTGTCGCGCGTGAACAACTTGTGGGCCCGCAGCGCCTGGTTCACGTGATGGACGATGGTGACATTGCCGGCATCATACATCGAGCCTTCGCGCATCAGGCCGGAACCGGCCAGCATCTGCTCGACATGCTCGTTGCCTTGCTCGGTGAGGTTGACGGTGCGCTGCTTCTCGTCGAGCTCGTAGTCTTCCTTGCTGAGGCTGGGCATCAGCGCGTCGATGGTCATGTAAAGCTCGGGCCGATCTTCCAGCGGGCCGGAAATGATCAGCGGCGTGCGGGCTTCGTCCACCAGAATGGAGTCGACCTCGTCGACGATGGCGAAGGCGTGGCCGCGCTGGACCATCTGCGCCATGTCATATTTCATGTTGTCGCGCAGATAGTCGAAGCCGAATTCGTTGTTGGTGCCATAGGTGATGTCGCAGGCATAGGCCGCGTGGCGTTCCTCGTCGGAGAGGCCGTGTACGATCACGCCGGTGGTGAGGCCGAGGAATTCGTAGATTCGGCCCATCCATTCGGCGTCGCGCCGGGCGAGATAGTCGTTGACGGTGACGACATGCACGCCCTTGCCGGCGAGCGCGTTGAGGTAGACGGGGGCGGTGGCGACCAGCGTCTTGCCTTCGCCGGTCTTCATTTCGGCGATGGCGCCCTCATGCAGCACCATGCCGCCGATCAGCTGGGTGTCGAAATGGCGCTGGCCCAGCACGCGCTTGGCGGCCTCGCGCACGGTGGCAAAGGCGGGCACCAGGATGTCGTTCAGGCTCTTGCCGGCGGCGAGCTGGGCTTTGAATTCCGCGGTCCGGGCGCGTAGCGCCTCGTCGGACAGCGCCGCCACTTCCGGCTCCAAGGCGGTGATGGCGGCAACCTTGGGATTGTAGGCTTTGAGCCTGCGGTCATTGGAGGAGCCGAACAGTTTCTTGGCGAGCGAGCCGAACATAGAAGGCCTTCAAGTTTTTGCGCCGAGGCGGCGCCATGATCCGAACCATCGGGAGCCGCGTGCGACACCCCAGGAGCGTTCTTCGGTCTGACCGAACCGGTAAGAACCGCAAAAACGCGTCGAAATAAAGAGCTGGCGAAAAACGGCGCTTGCGCTCAAACGCGTTTTGCTCCAGCGGCGGCCTTATCCCGATCGCAGTGCGATGTGGCACGAGAATGACGGCGAGCCCCCTTGGGGAGCCTCCGGCGCTCGGGGAGCAGGCCGCTCCAGACAAATTCGTGAACCGGACGTCCCAAGGCCCGGCGACAGACCCCACGCCAGCACCACGGTTCGAAGGTTTGCTGGCCGGACTCACTTAAGTATTGGGGGTGGGGGTGTCAATCGAACTGGCCCCTTACAAATCGGTCAGATACGTCATTTCGCTGAAAAATCCGTGACAATCTCCATGTGGAAGCGCTCTTTTGCGTGACACGGGAAACGATGCGAAAACAGGCTGTCACAGTTTTGACGACTGCCCTTCGTAAAAGGCCGCTTGAAACGCCATTTCGCAGGCGACATTGACCTGGCTTTTGTCCTGTCCTATCAGCGCTGCGAGGCGCTCGTCCGGGATAGGGAATAATGCGGGCTTGTTGCCGAAACAGCGTCCGCCCGGACGAGCCACCGCACCGGATTCGCCCCCTCTTTCGTCAAGGAACCTGTCCATGATCCTAACCCGCCGCGCGCGTCCCGCCGCGATCCTGTTCGCCAGCGTTGCCGCGCTGGCGCTCGCTGCCGCGCCTGCTTTCGCGCAGGATGCGACCAAGCCTGCAGCACAGCCCGCACCGGCTCCGGCCGCTGCCGCGCCGGCTCCCGCAGCGCCGGCGGCGGCGCCCGAAATCTCGGTCGACGGACAGCCGATCACGCAGGACGATCTCGACGCGGTGGCACAGGAGATCGGACCGAACCTGTCGCCCCAGCTCTCGCCCGCCAAGCGCCAGGACGTGATCATCAACGCCGCCATCAACCTGCGCCTGGCCGCCAACGAGGCCGAGAAGCTGAAGATCCTGGACGACGCTGCGTTGCAGAAGAAGCTCGCCTTCTATCGCCAGCGCATCCTGATCGACGCGCTCGTCGCCAAGGTCAGCAAGGACGCCGTAACGGACGAGGCCGTCAAGAAGGCCTATGAAGAGCAGATCGTCCAGAAGATGCCGGTGCAGGACGAGGTGCATGCCCGCCACATCCTGGTCGCCAGCGAGGACGACGCCAAGAAGGTCGAAGCCCGCCTGAAGGCCGGCGAGGATTTCGCCAAGGTCGCCAAGGAAGTCTCCAAGGATCCGGGCTCCGCCGACCAGGGTGGGGATCTGGGCTGGTTCACCAAGGACCGCATGGTCAAGGAATTCGCCGACGCCGCCTTCAACATGAAGGCGGGTGACGTTTCCGACCCGGTGAAGACGCAGTTCGGCTATCACATCATCAAGCTGGAAGAGCGCCGCCGCCAGCAACCGCCATCCCTCGACCAGTACAAGTCGCAGCTTGCCGACTTCGTGGCCCAGCAGGCTCAGCAGAAGTTCTTCGCCGATCTGCGCGCCAAGGCGAAGGTGGTCGCGCCGCCGCCGTCCGCAGCGCCGGCCACGGCTCCCGCTCCCGGCGGCGACATGCAGCTGCCCGACGCCGGCCAGCCGGACGATCAGGGCCAGCCGGCTCCGGCTCCCGCTCCTGCTCCTGCTCCTGCACAATGAGGTCCTGTCGGCCTTCTCAGCCACATCGAGGTTCAGTCGATGTCGCGAGGCCGGCATTTCTTTCGGTTCCAGCCTGAACGCGCCGGTTTCCCGATCGGCGCATCCCACCCTTCCTGCTGAGTATCCATGATGGCCAAGGCTGCGCCCCTGTCCCCGCTCGCTCCCGCGCATTTCCCGCATCTGCCGCCGATCGCAGGCGTGCGGCTGGCGACAGCGGAGGCCGGCATCCGCTACAAGGGCCGCACCGATGTGCTGCTGGTGCTGCTCGACGAGGGCACGCAGGCCGCCGGTGTCTTCACCCGCTCCAAATGCCCCTCGGCCCCGGTCGACTGGTGCCGTGCCGCCCTCAAGGATGGCACGGCGCGCGCGCTGGTGGTGAATTCCGGCAATGCCAACGCCTTCACCGGCAAGAAGGGCGCCGAAGCCGTGGCGCTGACGGCCGAGCTTGCCGCCGAGGCCGCCGGCTGTGCGCCTGCCCAGGTCTATCTTGCCTCCACCGGCGTGATCGGCGAGCCGCTCGATGCGACCAAGTTCAAGGGCGTGCTGGTCGAGACCGCGGCCCGTGTCTCTCCCGGCGCCTTCGAGGATGCCGGCCGCGCCATCATGACCACCGACACCT
Source organism: Labrys miyagiensis (assembly GCF_030160835.1). Taxonomy (GTDB): domain Bacteria; phylum Pseudomonadota; class Alphaproteobacteria; order Rhizobiales; family Labraceae; genus Labrys; species Labrys miyagiensis. Next base: position 626,921 of record NZ_BSPC01000005.1, read on the forward strand.
TTCCGAAGGGCGCCTCCGCCACGGTCGATTTCGGCGGCACCAAGGTGACGATCAACGGCATCGCCAAGGGCGCCGGCATGATCGCGCCCGACATGGCGACCATGCTCTCCTTCGTTTTTACCGACGCTCCGATTGCGCAGGACGTGCTGCAGGGCCTGCTTGCCAAGGGCGTCGTCGACAGCTTCAACGCCATCACGGTCGATAGCGATACCTCGACCTCCGACACTCTCCTCTTGTTCGCCACTGGCAAGGCCGGCGGCGCGTCGGCGACGGAGGCTTCCGATCCACGCCTGCCGGCCTTCGCCAAGGCGCTGGACGGCGTGCTGCTCGACCTTGCCCAGCAGGTCGCCCGTGACGGCGAGGGCGCGCGCAAGTTCGTCACCGTCGACGTGCGCGGCGCCACTTCCAGGCAGGCCGCCCGCCGCATCGCGATGTCGATCGCCAATTCGCCGCTGGTCAAGACCGCCATCGCGGGCGAGGACGCCAATTGGGGCCGCGTCGTCATGGCCGTCGGCAAGGCCGGCGAGGAAGCCGATCGTGACCGGCTGTCGATCTATTTTGGCGGCATCCGTGTCGCGGTGGAAGGCGAGCGCGACCCGACCTATGACGAGGACAAGGTCTCCGCCTATATGAAGGGCCAGGAGATCACGGTGGCCGTCGATATCGGCCTCGGTTCGGCCAGCGACCGCGTCTATACCTGCGACCTCACCAAGGAATATGTCGCCATCAACGGCGACTATCGTTCGTGAGCAAGCGCCTTCTTCTCGTCGCTGCCTGCGCGCTCGTCGACGCCGACGGCCGCGTGCTGATCTCGCAGCGCCCGGAAGGCAAGGCGCTGGCCGGCCTGTGGGAATTCCCGGGCGGCAAGCTCGAGCCGGGCGAACGGCCGGAGGAAACCCTGATCCGCGAACTGCGCGAGGAACTCGGCATCGAGGTCGAGGAAGCCTGCCTTGCCCCGCTCACCTTCGCCAGCCACGCCTATGAGGACTTCACCCTGCTGATGCCGCTGTGGATCTGCCGCCGCTGGCAGGGCGCGCCGCATGGCAAGGAGGGACAGGCGGTGAAATGGGTGCTGCCGACCAAACTGCGCGACTACCCGATGCCGCCGGCCGACGAGCCGCTGATCCCGATGCTGATCGATCTGGTGCCAGGACGATAGGCCGCGAACTTCGAACGGCATACCCCACCAGTATGATTTAATCATGCCGTATGGTATTGCGCCTCGTGACGTTTTCATGAGGAGGCCGATCATGCGCACCACTAAGGCGATCAGTATTACTTTGCCGCATGACATGCTTGATATGGTGAGGGAAAAAGTCGCATCGGGTGAGTATGCCTCTGAAAGTGAGGTTATCCGCGATGGTTTGCGCAGCCTCAGGGCGCGCGACGAGGCCATTGAGAAGTGGCTTGTTGAGCAAGTCAACTCTGCCTATGACGACTACCTGAGGAACCCCGACGACGTCATTTCTGCCGACGATGTGTTCGCGGAGTTGAGAGCCTATCACGCTGTGCAAGTGACGTCTCGTGACGATGCCGCATGAGGTTGTTTTCAGACGGAGAGCGCGATCGGATCTCCTGTCGATCTACAAGCACATAGCCAAGGCGGGCGCGCCTAAAGCAGCCGGAAACTTTGTTCTCGATATTGAAAAGTTTTGCCGGGGCCCTGCTCAGTTTCCACAACGTGGAACCGCTCGACCCGGGATGAAGCCTGGAACACGACTTGCGTTCTATCGCCGGCAGGCGACGATTTCTTACTTCATCGATGAAGAGAACAATCGCATTGTGATATTGCAGGTATGGGGAAAGGGTCGGGATTTCGAGGCAGCACTCGGCATCAAAAACGAAAATAGCTGACCTCGAGCCTCAGTCTTCCTCCCGATGTTCCTTCACCCCCAGCGCATCCGCCAGCCTTGTCTTTGCCGAGCCCGGCTGCAGCGGCTTCTGCTGGCTCTCATGCGGCACCCAGCCTGAGATCCAGATCAGCTCGAAGGTCGCGCGGATGCGGCCGTCCGGGTCGGAGAAGCGTTCCCGGTAGATCTCGGCCATGCGCAGCAGGGTGGAGCGGCGGGTGAAGCTCTTGCGGCGCTGCGTCATGATGTTGGTGGCGCCCATGGCGCGCAGGTCCGCCATCAGGGCGAAGGCATTGTCGTAGCGCACGGTGAGGGTGTCGCTGTCGACCACCGGCAAGGCGAAGCCGGCGCGCTGCAGGAGGCCACCCATGTCGCGCACATCGGCGAAGGGGGCGACGCGGGGCGAGACGCCGCCCTCGACCTCGAGCTCTGCCTGCGAGAAGGCCTCGCGCAATTCGCTCAAGCTCGAGCCGCCCACCAGCACTGCCATCAGCAATCCGTCGGGCTTCAGGGCGCGGCGGATCTGGCTCAGCATGCCCGGCAGGTCGTTGACGAATTGCAGCGACAGGGCCGAGAGGGCGAGGTCGATGCTGCCCGGGGCGAGCGGCAGCACCTCGTTGGCGATATCGGCGCGCTGCCAACTGCCGGCGAGAGCGGGACGCAGCGTCTTGCCGAGCAGGGGCGAAAGGGGCCCGATCTCCGCCGCCGCCTCGAAGCGGCGCAGCACGGCAGCGAGGCGGTCCGCCATGTCCTCGGCCGCATGGCGCAGCAGGAAATCGGCCGGATGGGCGGCGGCGCGACGGCGATGCAGCGCCAGGGCGGCCGGGTCGAAGAGGAGAGGCGTTGTCATAGAGCGGTCTATCTTCAGATCGAATCAGCAAGAATCGCAAAATGCTTCTGATGCCAACGAGCTGAATTCTCCACCCGCTTCTGCCTGAGCGCATTTTGCTCAGAGGTTATGTAGGGCATTCGCGCTTGCATTTCACCTGCGGGGTGGCGGAGATGGCGACTTTCGCTCGCTCGCGCCCGACTCGTCCGATTGAGGCCCATGCCACCATTTCTGCACCCTATCGAAGATCCTGCCGATCCGCGCATCGAGGCCTATCTCGATATCCGCGAGCGCGATCTCAAGGGCCGGGGCGGCCGCTTCGTGGTCGAGGGCGAGGTGGTGCTGCAGACGGCGCTGAAGCTCGGGCGCTTTGCCATCGAATCCATCCTGATCGGCGAGAACCGGGTCGTGCCGCTGGCCGATCTGCTCGCCGGCGTGCCGACCTCCATCCCCATCTATGTCGCCACGCGCGCGGTGCTCGATCGCATCGCCGGCTTTCCCATGCATCGCGGCATCCTGGCGATCGGCCTGCGGGGGGAGCCGGCCTCGCCCGAATCCTTGCTGGCCGGCATGCCGGAGAATGCCCTCGTGGTCGGGCTCTCGGGCATCGCCAACCACGACAATATCGGCGGCATCTTCCGCAACTGCGCCGCCTTCGGTGTCGATGGCGTGCTGATCGATGCCGCCTCCTGCGACCCGCTCTATCGCAAGGCCATCCGTGTCTCGGCCGGGGCGACGCTGGTCACGCCCTTCGCGCAGGGTGGTGACATCGCCATGTTGTGCGACGCCCTGCTGGCGCATGGCTTCGAGGTGCTGGCGACCAGCCCAGCCGGCCGCGAGACCTTGCACGATGTCGCGCCCCGGAAGCGGCAGGCCGTGCTGTTCGGCGCCGAGGGGCCGGGCCTGCCGGGAGGGATATTGAGCCGGCTACGCAGCCTGCGGCTCGATATGAGAGGCGGCTTCGATTCCCTCAACGTGGCGACGACGAGCGGCATCGTGCTGCATCATCTGGCGCGATAGCTGGGAGCGCGGACTTCCAGTCCGCTCTTGAACCACTTGGCAAATAAGAAAAGGCACCAGCCATGTCGCAGGCAGCGCCTTTTCAATCTTCGGCCGTGGTTCAAGAGCGGACGAGACGTCCGCGCTCCCAGGCTACTTCAACACCCCATTCTTCTTCGCCACCCAGGTGGCCATGTAGTCCATCAGCCCCGGCGACAGGCAGTCATAGGGCTCGAGGCCGAGTTCCTTCAGCCTTCCGCGCACCCCGTCCATTTCAGAGGGATCGGTGCCGGACTCGATGATGGAGGAGACGAAGGCGGCGAAGCCCGGCTCGGCCCAGCCCTCTTCCTGGAAGCGTTCTGGATGCACGAAGCTGAGGCCCTGGAAGGCGTGTTCGCGCTCCACCGGCCCATGCATGTGCACGCCGCATCCGATGCAGGCATAGCGCTGGATCAGGGCGGAGGGATCGACCACCTTGAGCTTGTCGCCGTTCTCCAGCACGGTGACATTGCCGACGGGCGCCACCGCGACCACCGAGAAGGTGGCGCCGGTGGGCTTCCAGCATTTGGTGCAGCCGCAGGCATGATTGTACGCGATCTGCCCCTTGATCGCCACCTTCACCGGCCGGTCCTGGCAGGCGCATACCAACGTGCCACCGGCAAAACTGTCGCTGCCTTTCTTAACGCCGCCGTCGACGGCCGGATGGATCGAAACTGTCATGACTTCCTCCCCTTGCGGCTGCTTTTGAGCGCAGCCTGACGAGGAGAGTATGACGCTAAAGTCGGATGAATGCAGCTAGAAAAGGGCGCGATACGAGCGTCGCGCCCTGCCTCCGAGGTTCGCCTTACCCCCTGACCAGATCGCCCAGCAAGTTCGCCGCCACCGTGAGCTTGGCCAGCGTCAGGCCGCTCGCGGCAATCTCCTCCACCGAGCGGCGGATGCGGGCGGCCTCCGGATGGGCTTCGAGCCAGGCCTGCGTCGCCGGCTGGCCAGAGAGGCCGGTGGCCAGCATGTCCGCCACCAGGCGCCGTTCGGCCGCTGCGATCTGGTCGATCGCCCGGTCGATGGCGAGGCGCTCGAAATAATCGTTGGCGGGCACCCCGCGCGCGGCGGCGATGATGCGGTCGAGGCGGAAGTCGGCCTCGGTCGCGAAGAAGGTCGCGGCCGTCTCGCCGATCGCCCGGCCCGTGCGTCCGGCGACCAGCACGATGTCGGGCGCCGAGCCCAGCGCGTCGAGGTTGGCGAGCCTGCCGGCAAGTTCCTCGGGTACGCCGCCATCCACGAGTTCCTGCCGGCGCTTGCCGCGGGCGGCCTGCATGTCCTCGGGCAGTGAGGCGTCGAGCCCGGCGGCGATCTCGCCGATACCGGTGCCGAAGCGCGAGATCACCGCCTCCAGCCCCGGGCTGAAATCGACATTGCGCACATACCAGACCACGCGGGAGAGCAGCAGGTCCTGCAGCGAGGCGTAGAGGCCGAGCTGGAGCTGGCCGTCGATCTTGTTGTCGAGGGCGTCGATGCCGTCATAGAGGCGGCCGAGCCCGTAAGATTCGTCCACCGCCGCGAAGGCCTGGGCGATGGCGGGCACGTCGGCATCGGTCTCGTCGCCGAGCCGTACCACGCTGGATGGGCCGCCGCGATTGATGATGCCGTTGGCGAGGTTGGTGGCGATGATCTCCCGGCGCAGGCGATGATGCTCGATGGCGTCGGGAAACTTCTCCTGCAATTCGTGCGGGAAATAGGTGGTCAGCTCGCGGGCGAGATAGGGATCATCCGGCACGCTGGTGCTGAGCAGGTCGTCATAGAGCGTGAGCTTGGCATAGGCGAGCAGCACGGCAAGCTCCGGCCGTGTCAGGGCCTGGCCGCGCCGGGTGCGCTCGACGAGCGTGCTGTCGTCGGGCAGGAACTCGACCGCGCGGTCGAGCAGGCCGCGCTGTTCCAGCGTCTGCATCAGGCGGGTGAGGAAGCCCGTCTCCCCCAGGCCCTTGCGCTCGACGAGCGAGAGGGACAGCGTCTGCAGATAGTTGTTGCGCAGCACGAGCTGGCCGACCTCGTCGGTCATCACGGCGAGCAGTGCGTTGCGATCGGCTTCGCTGAGGCGGCCGTCGCGCTCGGGCCGGGCGAGGGCGATCTTGATGTTGACCTCGACGTCCGAGGTGTTGACGCCGGCCGAGTTGTCGATGGCGTCGGTGTTGAGCTTGATGCCCTTCTGTGCAGCCTCGATGCGCCCGCGCTGGGTGGCGCCGAGATTGGCGCCCTCGCCGATCACCCGCGCCCGCAGATCCGAGCCGGTGATGCGGATGGGATCGTTGGCGCGGTCGCCGACCTGGTCGTCGGTCTCGCTGCCGGCGCGGATATAGGTGCCGATGCCGCCGAACCAGAGCAGGTCGACGCGGGCCTTCAGGATCGCCGTCATCACCTCGAAGGGCGTGGCTTCCGGCTTGTTGAGGTCGAGCAGCGTCCGCACTTCCGGCGCCAGCGGGATCGATTTCAGCGAGCGCGAGAACACACCGCCGCCCTTCGAGATCAGCGACTTGTCATAGTCCTGCCAGCTCGATCGCGGCAGGTTGAACATGCGCACGCGTTCGGCGTGGCTGGCGGCCGGGTCCGGATCGGGATCGAGGAAGATGTCGCGATGATCGAAGGCGGCCACCAGCCGGGTGACGGGCGAGAGCAGCATGCCATTGCCGAAGACGTCGCCGGACATGTCGCCGACGCCGGCGGCGGAGAAGGGCACGGTCTGGATATCGGTGCCCAGTTCGCGGAAATGGCGCTTGACGGCCTCCCAGGCTCCGCGCGCGGTGATGCCCATCTTCTTGTGGTCATAGCCCACGCTACCGCCGGAGGCGAAGGCGTCGCCGAGCCAGTGATGCTTGTCGATCGAGATGGCATTGGCGGTGTCGGAGAAGGTCGCCGTGCCCTTGTCGGCGGCGACCACGAGATAGGGATCATCGCCGTCATGCCGGATGGTGTTGTCGGGCGGCACGATCCTGTCGCCGTCGATGTTGTCGGTCAGTTCGAGCAGTGAGCGGATGAAGATGCGATAGGCTTCCGTGCCCTCGGTCATCCAGGCATCGCGATTGGAGGGCGGCGGCAGGCGCTTGGGCACGAAGCCACCCTTGGCACCCACCGGCACGATCACGGCGTTCTTGACCTGCTGCGCCTTGACCAGGCCGAGAATCTCGGTCCGGAAATCCTGTGGACGGTCCGACCAGCGCAGGCCGCCGCGCGCCACCTTGCCGAAGCGCAGATGGATGCCCTCGACGCGGGGCGAATAGACGAAAATCTCGTAGAGGGGCTTCGGCGCCGGCAAGCCGTCGACCTTGCGGCATTCGAACTTGAAGGTGATCACGGGGCGGGGATGGCCATCCGGGCCGATCTGCCAGAGATTGGTGCGCACGATCGCCTGCACCAGATTGGTGAAGCGGCGCAGGATGCGGTCCTCGTCAAGGGAGGAGACCTGCTTCAGTTCCTCTTCGATATTGGCGAGGATCGTCGTCTCGCGCGCCGCCCGCTCGGCTTCGGTGGCGACGAGGCGCGGGTCGAAGCGTGTCTGGAACAGGGCCACCATGCTGGCCGTGATCTCGGTGTTCTTGCGCAGCGTCTCCCACATATAGTCCTGGGAGAAGGGCGCGCGGATCTGGCGCAGATAGCGCGACAGGGCTCGGATGGTGGAGATCTCGCGCCAGCCCAGGCTGGTGCGCAGGATCAGGGCGTTGTAGCCGTCGGACTCGGCCCGGTCGCTGACCACGGCCATGATCGAGGCTTCGAGGCGGTGGTTGAAGTCGCTGGTGATGCTGATCGGCTGGCCGTCGGCGGTCTCGATGGTCATGTCGTGCAGCCACACCGGCGTGGGAGCCGGATTGGCCGCGGGGGTGACGCGATAGGTTCGTTCATTGACGACGCGCAGGCCATGGTTCTCGATGACCGGTACGCGGTAGGAGAGCGACAGGGGCGCCCCGTGCGAGAACACTTTCAGGCTGAAACGGCTGGGGTTGTCGTCACCCTCGCGCTTGTACACCGAAAGCGAGACCGGACGATCCGGCGAGAGCTTTTCGATGACGCCGATATCGGCAATGGCCTGCGCCGTGGAGAACACTTCCGGATAGCCGCCGCGGAAGGCCTTGGCGTAGCGGTTGCCGAGCAGGCGGGCGCGCATGCCGTCCGTGGTGCCGGCAAGCGCCGTTCTCAGCTTGTCGCCCCAATTGGTGGCGAGCGAGGTGATCTCGGCCTCGAGCGTGGCCCGGTCGATCACCGGCGTCTCGCCGTCATAGCGGCCGATGATGTAATGCACGCGGGCGAGCGGGCCTTCGGGGAAGGCGGCGTAGGAGGCCGACAGGCGGCCCTTATAGACCTGCGCGAGATAGGCGCCGACCGCAACGCGCACGTCCGTGTCGTATTTCTCGCGCGGGATGAAGACGAGTATGGAGACGAAACGATCGAACTTGTCGGGCCTCACGAGCGCGCGGATGCGGGGGCGCTCGTAAAGCAGCAGGATCTCCATGACGAAATTGTAGAGCGTCTCGGCATCGATCTGCACCAGTTCGTCGCGCGGATATTCCTCGAGGATGTGGAGGATGGCCTTCCCCGAATGGCTTTCGGGGTCGAGGCCGGCGCGCTGCAGCACCTGCGCCACCTTGTGGCGGACATAGGGGATCTGGCGCACCGAGCGCGTATAGGCGGCCGAGGTGAACAGGCCGACCAGGCGCAGTTCGCCTTCGATCTTGCCCTCGGGCGAATAGAGCTTGACGCCGATATAGTCCATGCGCACCCGTCGATGCACGCGGCTGTTCACATTGGCCTTGGTGACGATGAGGATGGTCGGCTCGCGCATGAATTCGCGGATTTCCGGCGTCATCACCACCATTTCGGTGCCGCGGCGCAGGATCTTGACGTTGGGGTCGCGCAGGATGCCGAGGCCCGGGCCCTCGTTCACCTCGTCCGAAGCGTCCGCTTCGGCCGAGAAGCGGTATTCGCGCAGGCCCAGGAAGGTGAAATTGTCGGCGCACAGCCACTGCAGGAGCTGGTTGGCCTCGGCGATCTCGTCCACCGGCAGCGGCGGGGGATTGGAGCGGAAGGCCTCGATTGCCAGCTCGACCCGGTCGCGCATCGCCCGCCAGTCCTGCACGCAGGCGCGCACGTCGTTGAGCGAGAGGGTGAGCCCGTCGACCAGCTTCTGGCGGTCGGCATCGGAATCGATGCGCGGGATATGGATGTGGATGAGGCTTTCGCGCTCACCCTTGACGCCTTCGGGCAGGGTGTTGCCGTAGAAATGCACCAGCTTGCCGCTGCCGTCGCGCTCCAGTGCGATGATCGGGTGGGCAACCAGCAGCGCCTCGGTGCCCTGTTCGGTGAGTTCGGCCATGGTGGAGTCGAACAGGAAGGGCATGTTGTCGTTGAGGATCTCGACGACGGAGATCTCGCGGCCATCGGGCATCATCGGGTTGACGACGCGGATGTCGGCCCGGTCGGGCGTGCGGCGCTGGACGTGCTCCCAGGCCTGTTCGGCCAGGAAGGCAAGGGAGGCGGCATCGTGGGACGAGAGATCCTCAAGCGTCGTGCGGCCGAACAGCGCCTCGGCGAACATCGGCGGCGTCCGGCCTGCCTGCAGGCTGCCCGCCGCCCGGCGAATCAGGGCGGCCCGGGCTTCATCATCACGCCACGCCATCGTACTCTCCCTATCTTGCTGCGCCGTCTGACCGCGGCACTGGTACCGACTTCAGCCGGTTTCGGCGACCATAGCTCAAATTAAGGCCGCTCAAAGTCCAGCGGCGACGGAAATTGCCATTTTGCGATGACAATATCGAGAAAGTTGGGTTCGTAATGTTAATGCGGGATACCTCTGGGGCAGGGGAGGTTAATTGGTCTGATGATACGTCCGCTCTTTACCTCGTGTAGGAGCTATGAGATTCCCTTTTCTGTGGAGCTGCGCGGACCTATGTTGACAGGCGCTAGGCCGCCCTGGCCGCGGAGACACACGATGAACGCTACCTCCACCATTTCTTCGGTCGATCCGCAGGAGATCCGGCGCTTCGATGCCATGGCTGCCGATTGGTGGAACCCGCGCGGCAGCATGAAGGCGCTGCACCGGCTCAATCCGTTGCGCCTGCGCTATATCCGGGACCAGGTCGCCGGTCATTTCGGCCGCTCGGCCACCGCGCTGGGCGGGCTGAAGGATCTGCGGCTCGCCGACATCGGCTGCGGCGCGGGCCTGCTCAGCGAACCGCTGGCCAAGCTCGGCGGAACGGTCACCGGCATCGACATGGCCGCTGCCAATATCGAGATGGCCAAAGCCCACGCCGCCCGCTCCAACCTTATCATCGACTACCGCAACAGTGCTGCCGAGGACCTGCTGGCGGCGGGCGAGCGCTTCGATGTCGTGCTGGCGATGGAGATCGTCGAGCACGTCACCGATCCCGCCGCCTTCCTCAAGACCTGCGCTGGCCTGGTGAAGCCCGGCGGGCTCCTCTTCGTCTCCACCATCAACCGCACGATGAAGGCCTATGCGCTCGCCATCGTGGCGGCGGAAAACGTGCTGCGCTGGGTGCCGCGTGGCACGCATGACTGGAACAAGTTCGTCACGCCTTCCGAGATCGGCGCGGCCGTCGAGCCGGAGGGGTTGGTGGAACTTGACCGGGCAGGCGTGATCTACAATCCCCTGTTCGACGAATGGCGCCTCGCCCGCGATACGGATGTCAATTACATGATGGTGTTCAGCCGCGGCGCCGGATGAGGGCTCCTCGGGACCACCCCCGTCCGACCGGTAGGGCTGGTGTTCCGTTGCCACGATGCGTGCCGAAATTGGCGCACCCTGTACGCGGGTCGAGCACGACCCTTTCCCGCTCTGGTTCCTTCCCGGCAGTCCAGACAATGCTACAAAGAGGCGAACAGGTTTGCGGATCGCGCATCCGCAAATGTCCCGAGGGAGTGCCCATGTCGTTGTCTCGCTGGTCTGCACTCATTGGGATGACCCTTGTCGTCATCTTTGTTCTGGGAACGCCGGGCTGGGCGCAGGATGCCGCGCCCGCCGCTCCTGCGGCCAAGGCCGAACGGGGAGAAGACCGGGACGCCGATCGGCCGCCCAGCCTCCCCTCGGATTCCATTACCCATCACACGGTCTCCCTGGCGGGTGGCCGCGTGCTGAGCTTAAAGGCGACGGCCGGCAGTCTCCGGCTTCGGGACGAGAAGGGGCATGAACTCGCGCAGGTCGGCTATATCGCCTATGAGCTCGACGGTGCCGAGGCCGGGTCCCGACCCGTGACCTTTGTTTTCAATGGCGGGCCCGGCGCAGGCTCGGCCTGGCTGAATATCGGGGCCATCGGGCCCTGGCGCCTGCCCATGGAAGCGGGAAAGATCTATCCCTCGGCGCCTCCGGTGCTGGTCGACAATCAGGAGACCTGGCTCGACTTCACCGATCTCGTCTTCATCGACCCGCCGGGCACCGGCTATAGCCGCATCACCGCGACGGGCGATGATGTGCGCAAGAGCCTCTGGTCCGTCGAAGGCGACATCCAGGCGCTGACCGTCGTGGTGCGCCGCTGGCTCGCGCAGAACCAGCGGCTCGAATCGCCCAAATTCATTGCCGGCGAGAGCTATGGCGGCTTTCGCGGGCCGCGCCTTGCCGAGGAACTCGCCATGAAGGAGGGTATCGGCATCAATGGCCTGGTGCTGATCTCGCCGGCGTTGGACTTTTCCGCCGACGACGGTGCGTTTTACTGGCTGGACCGCCTGCCGGCCTATACGGCTGCGCACCGTGAGCAATCCGGGCCCGTCACCCGTGAGCAGCTTGCCGATGTCGAGCGCTACGCGATCGGCGATTACCTCCAGGATTACCTGCGCGGCCCGCGCGATATGGCGGCGGTGGCCCGCATGGTGCAGCGCGTGACCGAGCTGACGGGGCTCGACCCGGCGCTGGTCAAGCGGCTTGGCGGGCGCATCGACAAGACGACCTTCCAGCGCGAGATCCTGCGGCCCGAGGGCAAGGTCGTCGGCTTCTACGACGCCACCGTCAGCGCCTACGATCCCGAGCCGGCCTCGAACTACAACAACTGGCACGACCCCGCTTTGGAGGGCGTGGAGGCGCCGATGACCAGCGCGATCATGGATCTCTACAATCGCGAACTCGGCTGGAAGACCATCGAGCGCTACGAGATCCTCAACGGTCGGGTCGGCAGTTCCTGGGAGTGGGGCGACCGGCTCTCGCCGCCCTCGTCCATGGATGCGCTGCGCGGCATGCTGGCGCTCGACCCGCATTTCCGCGTGCTGGTGACCGGCGGCCTCACGGACATCCAGGTCCCCTATTTCCAGAACAAGCGCCTGCTCGACCAGGTACCGGACTATGGCCCGCCGGGCCGGTTGCAATTCAAGGTCTATGGCGGCGGCCACATGTTCTATTCGCGCGACGACAGCCGCAAGGCTCTGCATGAGGACGCGCGGACATTGGTGGCGGGGCCGTAGAGGGAGGGAGCCTTCGCGCTCGGTCCACTCCGAGCGCAAATCGGCGCCTTCACTCTCCCTCTACGGCAGATTGTCCCTCAGATAGATGTCGATCCTGATCCGCTCCTGTCCGGGATCGATGGGCTGGCCGTCCGTTAGCGCGCGCAGCACGCGCATGGCGCTGCGGGCCTCGTGGCCGGGGTCCTGGTTGAGGATGGCGTCGAAGGTGCCCTCGATCAGGGCCTCGCGCGAATGGTCGGTCAGCTCATGGGCGATGACGCAGATCTTCTGCCCGAGGCCGCGCTTGCGCAGGGCGGCGATGACGCCGCGATTGCCAGCGCCGAGGCTGTAAAGACCGATAATGTCGCTGTGGGCGTCGAGCAGGGCGCCGAGGACCTCCTCGGCGACGGCGGCGTTGTCGCGGCCCTCGATCACCGGCAGGGCGGCCAACTCGGGATATTCGGTGCGCAGCACGCGCTCGAAGCCGAAATGGCGCTCGGCATGGTCGCGCAGCAGCATCGAGCCGGCGAGGATGGCGATGCGGCCCTTGCGGCCATTGAGGAAGCGGCCCATCAGGGAGGCGGCGGTACGGCCGGCGGCGCTGTTGTCGATGCCGACGAAATGGGCGCGGCGCGAGCCAGGCACGTCGGAGACCAGTGTCACCACTGGCACGCCGCGGACGGAGAGGCGGTCGATGGCCTGGCGCACCAGGGCATTGTCGGTTGCCACCACGGCCACGCCGGTGAGCGGCGTGCCCTCCAGCCCGTTGAGGGCGAGGGCGAGCGTGTCGTCGTCGAAGGGCGGCACCTCGATCACGCGGATGCTGACGCGCTCGGCCGCGTTGAGATCGGCGAGGCGCGCCACCTCGGTGGCGAGGTTGCGCATGAAGGTGTTGACGCCGGTGGGGATGAGGAAGACGAGCTGGTATTCGCGCTGCTTGGCCAGCATGGCTGCGGCGAGGTCGCGCCGATAATTCAGCCGCGCCATGGCCTGCTCGACCTTCTCGATCGTCGCCGGCCGCACGCCGCCCCGCCGGTTGAGCACGCGGTCGATCGTGGCCAGGCTTACGCCCGCGGCATTTGCCAGATCATGCACCGTCGCCCGTGCCATGGAGATATCAGCCCCGATTTTTCAGGAACGTACCTCAGAACTCGTACAGGCGCAAACGTTTCGGTAAATCGATTTCACAAGCCGAGCCTTCAGATTTCGTTTTGTAAGACAGATAGTTAGTGCGAGCAAGCGGCGGCACGGATCATGAACTCCAAAGCAGCGGAAGCGCGACGTCAACGGATGATTGACGCACCTCATTTATTGTGCGCCGCAAACAAAAAGACTGGCTGAGAAATAGGTCCTGGAGGGCGGCCAGGGGCAGGAAAGCCGCGCCAACAACTTTTGGAACGTGCCAATCAGAACATCAGCGGCCATACTTCGGCGGCGCCGCGCCAGATCATGTCGCAGGCGACGTAGAGGATAGCGATAAGGCCGACATAGGCGATCCAGCGATGACGCTGCAGCAGCCTGGCGATCAGGCTGGCGGCGATGCCCATCAGCGCGATGGAAACGGCGAGGCCGAAGATCAGCACCCATAGGTGGTCGCGCGCCGCGCCGGCGACGGCGAGCACGTTGTCGAGCGACATCGAGACGTCGGCGATGACGATCTGCCAGGCGGCCTGGGCGAAAGTCTTGCGCGGCACGCCATTGCCGTTCTCGCCCCCCTCCAAGGCGCGCTGGGCGGCATCCTCCTCATGATGGCCGGTGCGCAGTTCGCGATACATCTTCCAGCACACCCACAGCAGCAGGATGCCGCCGGCGAGCAGCAGGCCGACGATGGCAAGGAGCTGGGTGGTGACGGCGGCGAAGATGATGCGCAGCACCGTGGCGGCGGCGATGCCGATCAGGATGGCACGGGTGCGCTGTTCCTTGGGCAGGCCCGCCGCGGCGAGGCCGATGACGAGCGCATTGTCGCCCGCCAGCACGAGGTCGATCATGATAACCTGGCCGAGGGCGACCATGGAAGCCACGGAGACGAGGTCGGATAACACGAAGTCGGACATTGAGAAGGGCTCTCTCGTTCGGATGCGGGAGAGCGGTTCCAGTTTTTGCCAAGGCTCATAACCTTGGCCGCGTTGGGGGATGGACGCGCCGGGGCCGCTCTGTCTGCTCCAGTCCGACATCACAGTTCTTGCTGGGTCGTCAGTCAGGGTTCGGAATCGAAACCATTGCTGACGGCCTGCCCTAGAACTGCCAGAGGGGCCCGGCCTGGTGGGTTTCCTCTACCGCAAGTTGCAGTGGAAGAAAAGTTCCGATCGTGCATGGCTGTGGGAATAGTTACGCAACCGCCGCCGCGGCCTAATTCCGCTCGTCCGGCAGCATCGGCAGCGGCATGATCTCGATGCCGTCCTCGATCAGGCTGCGCACGTCCTCACCTGAAGCCTCGCCATGGATGGCGCGGTGCTCGATCTCGCCGTCATGCATCGCGCGTGCCTCGTTGGCGAAGCGTTCGCCGACATAATCGGACTTCTCGGTCAGCATCGCCCGCAATTCGCGCACCTTGGCACGCAACGCCTGCTCCTCGGGCGACATCAGCGCCACCGGCTGCGGGGCGGGTGCGGAAGGAGCCGGCTCGCGGTCCTTGCGGGCGACCTGCGGGGCCATGATGGCCTTGCCGATTTTCACGGAAGCGCATTGGGGGCAGCTCAACAGGCCGCGCTCGGCCTGGTCGTCAAAGGACGAACTGTCGCGGAACCAGCTTTCGAAGGCATGTCCCTGGTCGCAGACAAGGGAGAAACGGATCACTCTGCAGCCCTCAGCGCCGGCTCCGTCTTGAGGGTAAAGGAGCGGGCGTTCTTCAAGTTCGGAATCTTGCCGCGCGTCGCCGCCACGGCATGGACGTCGATCTCACCATAGATCAGGCCGAGCGTGTCGCCGGCATCGGCGGTGACGCGGCCCCAGGGATCGATAATGACGGAATGGCCATAGGTGTCGCGGCCGTCGTCATGGTGGCCGACCTGCGCGGCAGAGATCATCCAGGCGCCGTTCTCGATGGCGCGGGCGCGCTGCAGCACATGCCAATGTGCCTCGCCCGTCTGCTTGGTGAAGCAGGCCGGGGCGCTGATCACATCGGCGCCGGCATCGCCGTAGGCGCGGAAGAGCTGTGGGAAACGCACGTCGTAACAGATGGCAAGGCCGAGGCGCCCGAAGGGCAGGTCCACCGTCACCGCATCGTTGCCGCCGACATAGGCGTTGGATTCGCGCCAGCTCTCGCCGCCGGCAAGATCGACATCGAAGAGATGGATCTTGTCATAGGAGGCGACGACTTCGCCCTTGGGGTCGATCACGAAGGCGCGGTTGGCCGCCTTCTCGCCGACGCGCACCGCCATCGAGCCGATGTGAAGATGGATGGCGTTCTCGCGCGCGATAGCGCGGAAGGCGTCGAGCTCGGGATTGCTGTGGTCATCGCCGATGGCGGCCATCATGGCGGCGCGGTCGCGGTTGACCACGGTCGTCATCTCCGGGGTCTGCAGGTAGTCGGCGCCGGCCGCCTTGGCCTCGCGCGCCGCCGAGGCCACGGTAGCGACATTGGCGGAGGGCACCACGCCGGAGCGCATCTGCAGGACGGCGGCTTTGAATCGCATCACGGACTTTCCTTCAGGCTGCGAGAAGCTTGTCGAGACCACCGGTGGCCTCGAGGTCGTGCAGATCGTCGCTGCCGCCGACATGGGTCTCGCCGATGAAGATCTGCGGCACCGTGTACCGGCCACGGGTTCGTGCGCTCATGGCTTTCTGCAGGTCCGGCCGGCCATCGACATCGATCTCCTCGAACGGAACACCCTTGCGGGTGAGAAGGGTCTTTGCTGCCTTGCAATAGGGGCACCAGGACTTGGAATAAACCACGACGGGCGGCATGCCAGTATTTCCGATCAGTGAAAGAACTCTCTGAGAAATAGGGAGGTTCCGGCAAAATTCAATCAGGCATTATAAGCGGTTGAGGGGCGCTCACAAGGGAGGGAGCGGAGGGCCGAAAACGGGCGAGTTCCCGGGTCAAGGCCAACAACGGTAATTGACGGAATAGGTTTGTAATTTGCGCAAATCTAAAACCTCGCTTTAGATTTGCGCAACACGACCCCAGAAATGTCCTCTCAATCGTTCTGGAAGACCATCCAGGCCTTGTCGAAGGCCCGGGCACGCACGTCCTGCTCGCGCATCAGCACGTAGAGGCAACCCGAGGGGAGCAGCCCGACGGCGTCGTCGCGGCCGATCTGCAGCAGCAGGCGCCAGCGATAGGCGGTCTTGAGCAGGCGTCGGGCCTCGGCGGTGTTGAAAGCCTCCCCTGTCCCGCAATAGATGCCATGCGTGGCGAGCTTGGCCATGGCCTGCATGCCGTTCTGCAGCGGGGCTGGCCAACCGCCGAGGCGGTGGTTCGGGCCCTCGCGGCTGTCGGGGGTGTCGAAGCGGGCGAGCCAGCCCTCGTAGCGGATCTCGTCGCTGTCCTCGTCCCAGAAGGTGCCGGCGTCCTCGCCATGCGCAAAGGCGTCGAAATTCCGGTCACTGGGCGGGATGGCGGTGAAGACCGAGCGCGCCGTTACGGCGGCCGGCCGGAACAGGCTGTTCCAGCGCTCGCCCATCATCGCCGCCAGCGCAGCCGGGGCGGGCTTGCGCTCCAGCTGCTCGACGGGCGTCCTGTCCCAGATCAGACGGAAGCCGGCGGCGGTATAGGGGTCGAAGCCCGGCGGGCGTTCCCAATAGTCGCAGAAGAACAGGAGGCGGCCGTGATGGGGCAGCAGCGCCGGGTAACCCGCGTGCGACGACAGGCTGGCGAGGTCGAGTTGGGCGATGAAGGCGAGCGGGAACACGCTCTCCACCGCAGAAGCGAGATCGCTGCGTTCGCGGCTGAAGAGCCTGGCCTGCTCAGGCGTCATCCAGGAGCCCGGCCGCGTCGCCTCGCTCAGGAGGCGCGCAGCCTCGAGCCGGTGCGCCCGCGCCCGCTCGACGGCATCCTCATAGGGCGGGCGCTCTGGCCAGGCCATGTCGAGGGGCAGGTCCGGCAGGCCGCCGATCTTGCTGGCGCCGAGCGGGATCTGCGTCTCGTCGGCGAGGCCGGTCTCGAGCAGGAGCGCGGGCTGTGCCTGCTCGGCGAGATGGAGGGCAGTGCCCGCGGGCAGGCCCGCTCCCTGCAGGGACGCCAGAAGGTCCTCGCGGCTCTCCGGCCAGGCGATCGGCGCTTTCTTCGGCATTTCCAGCCCCATGCATTCTTTCCAGCCCCATCCATTCTATCATTCCAACGGCGTGGCCACCCGGGCGAAGACGAGCATGTCGACACCAGCCGCGCCGGCGCGCATCAGGGTGCGGGCGGCGGCCTCCGCCGTGGCGCCCGAGGTCAGCACGTCGTCGACCACCACGATCCGCTTGCCCTTGATGGCCGGGCGGTCAGCCGCGGCCACCGCGAAGGCGCCCTGCAGGTTGCGGGCACGCTCGTTGCGGCTGAGGCCGACCTGGCGGGCGGTGCGCTTGGCGCGGGTGAGCAGCAGCGGCTCGTAGGCGATCGCCGAGCGCCGGCTCACCTCGCGCGCCAGCAGTGCCGCCTGGTTGAAGCGCCGGCGCCACTGACGCAGCCGGTGCAGCGGTATCGGGACGAGCATGTCGGCACCATCGAGGATGTCGCGTCCGGCCTGCGTCATCAACCCTGCCATGAAAGGCGCGATCTCGACGCGGTCGCCATATTTCAGCCGGTGCACCAATTCGATCGCCGCGCCCTCATAGCGCGCCGCGGCGCGGGCCTTGCCATAGGCTGGCGGGTTGGCGACCGCCTGGGCCGAAATCATGCCGTCGCCATGGTCGTAGACGAAGGGAATCCCCAGTCTTTCGCAATAGGGCCGCTCGATCAAGGAGAGGTCGCGCCAGCAGGTGACGCAAAGGCTCGCATGGCTGCCTGTCACCTCGCGGCAGACCAGGCAGCGCGGCGGCAGCACGATGTCGGCCAGACGTCCTCCTACCCGCGACAGCAGGCGCGCCAACCACGGGGATGCGACGGCATCAGCACACATTCCGGTAAAGTGACAAAGAACCTCTCGGCTGTCATCATAAGTTGGGTGTGTCGCCAGGATGGACACTGGTATCATGCTGCGGAATTGCGCCATGATTTGCCGAGCCGGCCCGACATAGCCATTATGGCGGGCGTAATCCTGCCTTCAGACCGGAATGCCCTTGTCAATGTCCGCTTCTCTTCGCACCGTCATCAGCCGCCTCGATATGTTCGCCGGCGCCAGTCCCGATGATATCGACGCCGTGGCCGCCCTTGCTGTCGAGCAGCGCTTCAAGGACGGCGAACAGCTGTTCTCGCGCGGCGCGCCGGGCGAGGGGATGGTGATCGTGCTGCAGGGGTCGATCCGTCTTTCCATCGTCTCGGTGGACGGGCGCGAGCTCATCCTGCGCGAAGCCGGGCCGGGCGATGTGATCGGCGAGATCGCGGTTCTCGATGGCGGGCGGCGGACCGCCGATGCGACGGCGGTCGGGCCCGTGGCGGTGGGCTTCATCGGGCAGGCGCCCTTTACCCGGCTGCTCTCCACGCGCCCGGCCATGCAGATGCTGATCCTGCAGGTGCTGTGCGCCCGGCTGCGCGACACCACCGACCAGCTCGAATCGATCGCGCTCTATCCGCTGGAGGCGCGCCTGGCCCGCTTCCTGCTCTGGCATGTGCAGCGCTTCGGACGCACCCGGCCGGATGGGGGCCGCAGTGCACCGCTTACCATTTCGCAGAGCGCCATCGCCAGCTTCGTCGGCGCCTCCAGGCCTAAGGTCAACCGCCTGCTTGCCTCCTTCGAGGAGCGCGGAGCCATCGAGAGGCGGGGCGCCATCGTGCATTGCGATATCGCCGCCTTGACGCGCCTCGCCCAGGCGGAGGCGGCTGCGGGTGGAGAGGACGGCGCCAGCCAGGACGCCGAGCGTGGCTGATCCTGCGTTCAAGCCCGCGATCGCAACGGGCCTGGCGGCCTTCATCCTCGGACTCGGCTTCCTCATCCTCAATCCCGGCAATGCGGCGAACACCTTGCGCGAGGAGGCCTTCGATCTCATCGAAGCGGGTATTCTCGCCAAGCGGCTGCCGGATGGCGTGGTGGTCGTTGCAATAGACCGCAACAGCCTGGCCGAAAAGGACTCCTGGCCTTGGCCGCGAGCCCGTTATGTCGACCTCGTCAGCAAGCTGCAGGACGCCAAGCCCGCAGTGATCGGCATCGACATCCTGCTCAACGGTCCTGACCGCCGCGCGCCGGGGCCAACCCTGAGGGAGCTTGCGAAGTCGACCGGTAGGACCGACCTCAACACCGTGGCCGCCAGCCTGCCCGATGACGACAAGGCGCTCGGCGACACCCTGGCGCGTTCGGACGTGGTGCTCGGCCTTCTGCTGGACGAAGAAGGCAAGGACGAGCCGCCCTTTCCCGCCATGATCGCCAGGGCGAAGGGAGCACCGACCCCGCAGCCGTCGCAGGCGGCGGAGGGTGTCGATGCCCCCTTGCCCGTACTGGTCGAGGGCGCCGTCGCCGTGGGTGCCCTCTCTTTCTCAGCGGGCACCGGCACCAAGGTGCGACAGGCGCCGGTTTTCGTGAATGCCGCCAATGAGGACTATGCCGGCTTTGCCGTGGAAGTCTTCCGGGATACCCAGCAGGCGTCTGCCTTCGTGATCGATCCGGATGGAGCGACGGTCTCCGTGGGCGATCGTCATATCCCCCTGCGTGAAGGCGCATCGATCCGCCTGCATCTGACCTCGCCCTTGAGCTGGGCAGCCCGTACGGTTTCCGCTGCGGATGTGCTCGATGGCAAGATACCGGCCGAGCGGCTCGCCGGCCGCATCGTCCTGATTGGCGCGACAGCCCCGGAAGCGGGCGCCTTTCTCGCCACCGCCGTGGCGCCGAACACGCCGACGGTGCAGGTGCAGGCCGAGGCGATCGAAGGGCTGCGCTCAGGCGATATCCCGCTTCGCATCCACAATCCCCGCCTGGTCGAGCCGGTGGCGGCAGCCGCGCTCGGCCTGGTCGCGCTTGCCGCCGCTCTCTGGCTCGGGCCGCTGCTGGCAAGCTTGATCCTGGCGGTCCTGATTCTCGGCTGGATCGGCTTCAGCGTCGGCCTCTTCGCTGGCACGGGCCTGCTCATCGATCCCGTCGGGCCGCTGATCCCTGCCGTCGCCGCCGCCAATTCGGCCCTGGTGGTGATGTTCGCGCGCACGCGCAAGCTGCGCAATGCCATCGAGCGCAAGTTCGGGCGCTATCTCTCGCCGGAGATCGTTCGCCGGCTGACGGCAGCCCCGGAGGAACTCAGGATCGAGGGCGAACTGCGCGAGGTCACGGCGCTGTTCTCCGACATCGAGGGCTTCACCACCATGTCTGAGAATGCCGAGCCGCGCACGCTGGTCGGCGCACTCGATGCCTATTTCGATGGGGTCTGCGCCATCGTCATCCGCCATGGCGGCATGGTCGACAAGATTGTGGGCGATGCCGTACATGGCCTGTTCAACGCCCCGCTCGCTCTACCCGGCCATGCCCGGGTGGCGATGGATTGCGCCATCGAGATCGGCCGCTTCACCCAGGAATTCCGCAACCGTGAGGATGCCAGGAAGCTCGGCTTCGGGCGCACGCGCATCGGCCTCGACACCGGGCCGGTGATCGTCGGCGATGTCGGAGGCCTCGGCCATCTCGACTACACCGCCCATGGCGACGCCGTGAACTCGGCCGCGCGGCTCGAGGCCATCAACAAGCAGTTCGGCACCACCATCTGTCTCGGCGCCCGCGCGGCAAAAGCGATCGGCGCGCCGGAGCTCATGCGCCCGCTCGGCACGGTGGTGCTGCGGGGGCGCGCGGCAGAGACGGCCGTGTTCAGCCCCTGGCCCGACGATGCCACGCCGCAGCGGCGGCAGGCTTACCTGGCTGCCTATGAGCTGGTGAAACAGGATTCAAACCAGGCTCTGGCGCTGTTCAAGGGTCTCGCGGAGCAATGGCCTGGTGATCCGGCCGTCGCCTATTGGGTCAAGACGTTGTCTTGAGGGCCTTCTACGAAGCGGAAAGCGAGCGCCGCCATCGAGTTCCATAGGAGTGTCGGGTATTTGTCGCCCGGGTGATCTCTGGCGATCTACGGCAAGTTCACGGGACAATTTCTCGAAATCGCCGCATGACCTTTCGGCTTCCGGCGGTTTGCGCTACAGGGTAGCTGAACAGGAGGGCCGCAACCCTCCGGCGGCGCACCCGATCAGACGACAGGCGCGCTGTTGCATATCCATCTGCACGAGAACTGGGAACGCCCATGAAACACCGTCTTGTCGAAACCCTGGCCGTTGCGGCCCTGCTTTGCGCCTCCCTCGGCGCCGGCACGGCCCTGGCCCAGTCCACCGATGCGGCCAAGCCGGCCGCCGCGGCCCCCGCGCCAGCTCCGCCGCCCGGCGGGGGATGGGCCGTGCGCTGCGCCTCGACCTCCCGTCAGGGATCGCCCGATTGCGCCGTCGACGAGAGCGCGGTGATGAACAACACCGGCCAGCTCGTGGTGGCCTTCTCGGTGCGCGTGCCGAACGACACCCGCGCCCCCGCGCTGCTGGTACAGATACCGCTCGGCCTCTTCCTGCCGGCCCAGCTCAAGCTGCAGGTCGATGACGGCCAGGCTCTGAGCTACCCGATCCAGACCTGCGACGCCTCGGGCTGCTATGTCGGCATGCCTCTCGATGCCGGACTGCTCGCCCAGATGAAGAGCGGCCAGCAGCTGAAGACGGTCTTCCAGAACATGCAGCATAAGGACATGACGATCTCCCTGCCGCTGCAGGGCTTCGCCGACGCCTTCGCGAAGATCCAGTAGGGCTGGAAGTCCGCGCTCCCAGTTACCCCCACGGCCCGCGTGGCTTCAGGTCGTCCAGCCCGATACCCTCGACGAACCCGCCCTTACGTTTCGGCGGGGTGCCCATGCGCTGGGCGATCGCCTCCAGCGCGGCGATGCGGTTGCCCGTATCGGGGTGGGTGGAGAACAGGTTGTCCATCGCCCGGCCTGAGAGCGGGTTGATGATGAACATATGGGCCGTGGCGGGGTTGGCCTCGGCCGCCTCGTTGGGAATGTGCTGCGCGGCATCGTGAATGCGCACCAGGGCCGAGGCGAGGGCGCGCGGATTGCCGCTGATCTCGGCGCCGAGGCGGTCGGCCTCATATTCGCGCGAGCGCGAGATCGCCATCTGCACGATCATGGCGGCGAGCGGCGCCAGGATGGCGATCGCGATGCTGGCGATCGGGCCGGGGCCTTCACGATCGCGGCCTGAAGAAAAGAACATGCCGAAATTGGCGAGCATCGAGATGGCACCGGCCAGCGTCGCCGTCACCGTCATCAGCAGCGTATCGCGATGCTTGATATGGGCGAGCTCATGGGCGATCACGCCCGCCGCCTCCTCGCGCGAGAGCATCTGCAGCAGGCCGCTGTTCACGGCCACGGCGGCATTGGCCGGGTCGCGGCCCGTGGCAAAGGCGTTCGGTTGCGGATCGTCGATGATGTAGAGCCTGGGCATGGGCAGGCCGGCATTGCGCGCCAGTCCCGCCGTGAGCTGGTAGAGCTCCGGCTCGCTGCGCGCGTCGACTTCGCGGGCGCCATACATCGACAGCACCATGTCGCCCGAGCGCCAATAGGCGAAGATATTGGTGGCGATGGCGATCGCCAGCGCGATGATCATGCCGGTTTTGCCGCCCAGAACCAGGCCGATCGCCATGAACAAGGCGGTCATGCCGGCAAGGAGGATGGCCGTGCGTGCGTAATGCATCGAAGGAGTCCCGTTTCTCCGGCGATAAGATCGGAACTCCACCATAGCCTATGCAAGAGGCCGCCGCATGAAAGCTTTGTCATGTGGAGGAACGGCGGCGGCTCGGGTCTCTATTCGCGAGTGTGTGTGGGAGACGAGCTGTAATTCGTCATTGCGAGCGCAACGAAGCAATCCAGGGCCATTGGCATCACCCTTCGGCCCTTGGATTGCTTCGCTGCGCTCGCAATGACGGCAGTACCGGCGCCTTTTCCGATATCGCCGCTCTTTTCAGTCAGGCTCTCGAAACAGGCGCTGCGCCTCACATCGCAGCGTCGACCTCGTCGCCCGGATCGTTGGAGGGCAGCACCACCACATGGGTGCCCACAGGCGTGTTGTTGTAGAGGTGGATGATGTCCTGGTTGAGCAGGCGGATGCAGCCCGAGGACATCGACTTGCCGATCGACGTGGGGTCGATCGTGCCGTGCAGGCGATAGAGCGTGTCGCGATTGCCCTGGAACAGATACATGGCGCGGGCGCCCAGCGGATTGCCGGGGCCGCCGGGCATGCCGTCGGCATATTTGGCGGCCTCGGAATCGCGCTTCACCATGTCGGAGGGGGGCGTCCAGGTCGGCCAGACCGATTTGCGCTTGACGGTGGCGTTGCCGTGCCAGCCGAAGCCCTCGCGACCCACGCCGACGCCGTAGCGGGTGGCAAGACCACCCTCATGCACATGGTAGAGATAGTGGTTGTTGGGGTCGATCACGATGGTTCCGGGCGCTTCGCCGGTCGGATCCGAGACCTCGCGGCGGTAGAAGGCGGGATCGATCTGCCCCAGGTCGATCGCCGGCACCGGATAGCCATTGTCCTCGCCGCCGGCATAGATGGCGCGGTAGTTATAGTCGCTGCCGCCCCAGCCGTCGAAGAAGGCGTCCGCCGACAGGCGGCGGGACGAGGCGCAGCTGGCGAGAAGGAGAGGAGCGCCGAGCACGAACAGGCGGCGGGACAAATCGGGCATCACAGACCTTCCAAGCCAGGAATCAGTATCAATTCGGGCAAATTTCGGGGCGAGTAGAGCTTATCAGGGTTAATAGCTGGTTATCCCGGGCAATAGCTTCGTTAGGAAATCGCCGGCACCAACTTTTTCGCAACGTCAACCCAAACAATTTGAAAGAGTTCCGCCTGTCCAGCAGCCGCAGGTTGCATGGCCGCCGCCAGCCCGGTCCGTTCCAGGGCCGGGATCGCGGGGTCATGAACAGGTCACGCGGGCTTTCGAGCGGCACCCTCAGATCCAGGGGCGCGCCGCAGCCGTCTTCTGCTCGAAGGAGGCGATGTGCGGCGTCTTCTCCATGGTCACGCCGATGTCGTCGAGCCCCTTGAGCAGCTTGTTCTTGCGGGCGGGATCGATGTCGAACTTGACCGTGCCGCCATCCGGCCCATGAATCTCCTGGGCCTCGAGGTCCACCGTCAGCGTGGCGTTGGCGCCGCGCTTGGCATCATCGAACAACTTTTCGAGATCGTCCGGCGAAACGACGATCGGCAGGATGCCGTTGTTGAAGCAGTTGTTGTAGAAGATATCGGCGAAGGAGGTGGAGATCACACAGCGGATGCCGAAATCGAGCAGGGCCCAGGGCGCATGCTCGCGTGAGGAGCCGCAGCCGAAATTATCGCCGGCCACCAGGATCTTGGCTTGGCGATAGGAAGGCTTGTTCAGCACGAAATCCGCGTTCTCGCTGCCGTCGTCGTTGAAGCGCATCTCGGAAAACAGCCCGGCGCCCAATCCCGTGCGCTTGATGGTCTTGAGATATTGCTTGGGGATGATCATGTCCGTGTCTACGTTCGTGATCTCCAGGGGCGCGGCAACACCGGTGAGCGTCGTAAATTTGTCCATTGGCTGAGAACCGTTTCGAACTGAAGCTTTTATTGCCCGGTCTTTTATGGCTTGCTGTTCCGGGTGACAAGTAATTTGGGCGTGAGAGAACCGAGAAGGCACCATGTCTGGTCTGTTACGGCTCAGTGAGGCGGCGCGCCGCGCGACGGTGAAGGCCCTGGCTCCGGCCGAACCCATCGTCTACGTCACCACGCCCGACCCTCGCGAGGCCGCGCGCAACGCCATCTCCACCTTCGGCGCCGGCGCTCTGATCGCAGTGCTGAGCCTGCCGATCGCCTGGGCCTGTCTCTCCGCGGCCTGGCAGGCCATCGCCAATGGCGGTTCGGTGGTGCTGCCGCTGCTGTTCAGCCTGCTGGCGCTGCCGGCCTGCATCTTCGGCGTCTATCTGATCAGCGCGCCCTATGCCGCCTATCTCCGCGCCAAGGACCGCGTGGTACTGATCACCGACCGCCGGCTGGTGCTGATTTCCATCCGCAACGGGGTGGAGGAAACACTGTCCGCCCGCTCCATCCTCGGCGTCGAGCGCAAGAGCATCGAGCGCGGCTTCGGCACGCTGGAAGTGCGCCACGAGGCCAGGGGCGACGAAGCGGAGACGGTGCTCGCCGGCATGGACAATGTCATGGACGCCGAACTCGCCATCCGCCGCCTCTCGCTCGATCATTCGGTGACGATCATCTCGCCGGTGCATTAGCTGTGATGTCCGCGCTCCCAGCATTTGTCGCCTCTGGGACAGCCAATGTCTGCTTTCAGTCTTTGAGAGCCTGCCTTCCCGCTAGCATCGCTCGAAACAGCAGGGAGCGGGACGATGATGGAAGCAGTGGCGGAGGCAAGGCGCTCTCGATCAGGCCGGCGTGGGGCGCGCAGCGGCCCGGTGGCGCCGCCCTATATCACCCGCAAGATCCCGCCCTATGAGATCCTCTCCGAGGAAGCGCTGGCGCTGATCGAGGAGCATGCCGACCGTATCCTGGAGGAGGTCGGCTTCGAGATCCGCGGCGACCAGGAGGCGGTCGACCTCTTCAAGGCAGCGGGCGCCGAGACGGACGGCTGGCGCATCCGGCCGCCGCGCGGGCTGATCCGCTCGATCATCCAGCGGACCTGCCCGGCGAGCTTCATGCAGCATGCCCGCAATCCCGAGCGCTCGGTGGTGATTGGCGGCGCCAACACCGTGTTCTCGCCCGCCTACGGCTCGCCCTTCGTCACCGATGCCGATCGCGGCCGGCGCTATGGCACGCTTGAGGATTTCGGCAATTTCGTGAAACTGGCCTATATGACGCCTTGGCTGCACCATTCCGGCGGCACGGTGTGCGAACCGGTAGACGTGCCCGTCAACAAGCGCCATTTCGACATGGTGCTGGCCCACATGACCCTCTCCGACAAGGGCTTCATGGGCTCGGTGACCACCGCGCCGCGCGCTTCCGATTCCATCGAGATGTGCCGGGTGTTGTTCGGGGCCGATTTCGTCGACGCCAATTGCGTCATCCTCGGCAATGTCAACACCAACTCGCCCCTCGTGCTCGATGGCGAGGCCTCGCGCGTGATACGCACCTATGCGCGCGCGAACCAGGCGGCGGTCTGCGTGCCCTTCATCCTCGGCGGCGCCATGGGCCCGGTGACGACAGCCGGCGCGCTTGCCCAGTGCTTTGCCGAGGCGATGATGTGCGTTGCGCTGACCCAGCTGGAACGTCCGGGCGCGCCGGCGATTCTCGGCAATTTCCTGTCATCGATGTCGCTGAAATCCGGCGCACCGACGTTCGGCACGCCGGAGCCGGCGCTCGGCTATCTCGGCATCGGTGCGCTCGCTCGCCGCCTCGGCGTGCCCTTGCGCTGCGGCGGCAATCTCTGCGCTTCCAAGATCCCGGATGCGCAGGCCGCCTATGAGAGCGCCAATTCGATGTGGCCGGCCTTCCTCGCCGGCGCCCATTTCATCCTGCATTCGGCCGGCTGGGCCGAGGGCGCGCTCGCCATGTCCTATGAGAAATTCGTGATGGATGCCGACCAGCTCGGCGCCTTCCACACCTTGGCGCGGGGCATGCCGGTGGACGAGAACGCCTTCGCCCTCGATGGCTTCCACGAGGTCGGCCCCGGCAAGCATTTCCTCGGCAGCGCCCACACCATGCGCAACTACGAGACCGCTTTCTACGACTTCCCTCTCTCGGACAACAATTCCTTTGAGCAATGGAGCGAGGAGGGCAGTCACGACATCGTCAAGCGCGCCAATCGCAAGTGGAAGGCCATGCTGGAAGCCTATGAGGCGCCGCCGATGGAGCAGGACAAGCGCGAGGCGCTGACAGATTTCGTGGCACGGAAAAAGGCCGAGGTGCCGGACGCTTGGTATTGAGCTATCGAATATCCAGAAAGGAGCGGTCCGCACGGCCATCCCAGAGACGAATAATCTCTATTTGGCCATTGCGTATTGCGTAAACGAGCGAAAAAGGTGTTCGAGGGATCGCTAGCTCTCGAGCCTCCCCCATTTCAATGGCTTTGCCACTATAGGGATTTTCTGAGAGCATGATTACGGCAGCGTAGTAATGCTCTCTCGCCCTTTTCTGCCCCTCTGGAAAATGCCGGGTATAGTATTGCCGGAACCAACGCAGATCCGCTTTCGTGCTCGGCAGATAGATGATCCTCATGGTTTAGGATCGAGATGGGAAGATATCGATCTCTGGCTCGGGAAGCTCGTTCTCGGTTCCCCATGAATCGATCCAGCGATGCATCGCCTCGCTTGAAATGAACTCGCCCTTCTCAGCTTCGATAAGGGCCAAGCGGATAGCTTCTTCCTTGGCTGTCCGAGCGTCGAGCATGGCTTCAATCGCCTGCGTCGCAAGCCAAGACGATGAACGATCGATACGTTTAGCTTCCGTATCCAGCCGTTCTTTGACATCGGGATTGAGACGTAGGGAGAAGGGGACCGTGGACATAGAAATTACTCTCGTAGTTTATTGTAGTGCAATGTAGTGAGGAATTGCGCTGCTGTCAATGCCTCGCCCGAACGCGTGCGTCCCGAAACCCTGCTCATCGGCTGAGGATTACGCCACGCCCACAATTCGCCGCATTGCGCGCAAGGGCACTTCGCGCTAAAGGCCGTTATCCAAGTTTGGGGATGAAAATGGCCGAAGCACATCAAGAAGCGATGACCGCGCACGATTTTTCCGATCACAAGGGCACCTATGAAGGCTTCCTGCGCCTGTCCGCGATCGGTATGGCCTGGGTGCTCGGCATCGTCGTCACGCTGGGCATCGGCGGCACGACCAATCACTGGGGCATCGCCTCCGTCCTTCTGATCGTTTCGACGATTGCCAACATCCTGGGCTTGGCCGTGAAGAGCTGGAGCTGGAAGCCCGGCGCTCTGGTGGTGGTGCTCCAGCTCCTGTCCCTACTGCTTCTCACCCATTGAGATCCTGCCGCGGCGGCCATCTTCCGTGATCAGAGAGGGTAAACCCTCTCCGCTCCCATTTCAGGGAGCCTGGCTCGACCGGCCTTCGCCGGGCGAATGTTCTGTGCCTCCTTATGCCCCCGTCGAGGAGCGACCATGATCGGCATAGCCGTACCCAAAGAAGTCGATCCCGGCGAGCCCCGCGTCGGCGCCACGCCCGATACCGTGAAGAAGCTGATCGCCCTCGGCGCCACGGTTACGGTGGCCGCTGGCGCCGGCCTCGCCTCCGGAATTACCGATGCCGACTACCGGGAGGCTGGCGCCACGATTGCCGCTTCAAACGCCGAGGCCCTGCACGGCGCTGCGATCGTCCTCAAGGTCCGCCGTCCCGCGGCCGAGGAGCTCGGCGCCTATCCCGCCGGTGCGCTGGTGCTGGCGATCATGGATCCCTATGGCCAGCAGGAGGCGCTCGAGGTCGTGGCGCGGACCGGCGTTGCCGCCTTCGCCATGGAACTGATGCCGCGCATCACCCGCGCCCAGGTGATGGACGTGCTTTCCTCGCAGGCCAATCTTGCCGGCTATCGGGCGGTGATCGACGCCTCAGCCGAATTCGGCCGTGCCTTTCCGATGATGATGACGGCGGCGGGCACGGTGCCGGCCGCCAAGGTCTTCGTGATGGGCGCCGGCGTCGCCGGCCTGCAGGCCATCGCCACCGCCCGGCGCCTCGGCGCCATCGTCACCGCCACCGATGTCCGTCCCGCCGCCAAGGAGCAGGTCGCCTCGCTCGGCGCCAAATTCGTGGCGGTGGAGGATGAGGAGTTCAGGCAGGCCGAGACGGCGGCCGGCTATGCCAAGCCGATGTCGGCGGAGTACCAGGCCAAGCAGGCGGCTCTCGTTGCCGAGCATATCAAGAAGCAGGACGTGGTCATCACCACCGCCCTGATCCCGGGCCGGCCGGCGCCGCACCTGGTTTCATCAGCCATGGTGGAGAGCCTGAAGCCGGGCTCGGTGCTGGTGGATCTCGCCGTCGAGCGGGGCGGCAATGTCGAGGGCGCCAAGGCGGGCGAGGTCGTCACCACCGCCAATGGCGTGAAGATCATCGGCCATCTCAACGTGCCCGGGCGCCTCGCCGCTTCCGCCTCCTCGCTCTATGCCCGCAATCTCCTGGCCTTTGTCGAGACGCTGGTCGACAGGAAGGAGAAGGTGCTGGCGCCGAACTGGGACGACGAGCTGGTCAAGGCGACGCTCCTGACCCGCGACGGCGCCATCGTGCATCCGATGTTCCAGCTGCCGGTGGGCTAGCGGGGGGCGGGTCTTCAGACCCGCCTGGTCCGCCACTTTCACCAGTGTTGCGTTTTCAAAGAGGCGGGTCTGAAGACCCGCCCCCCAAATTCCGGGAGATCGTCATGGCCGATACGCCGCAGGAACTGCTCGACAAGGCCAATGCTGCCGCCGAAGGCGCCCGGCAGGCGGCCGATCTCGCCCATTCCTATGCCGACCAGATCGCCACCACCATCGGCGCGGCGGCCCATGCGGCGAGCGGGGGGGCGATCGATCCCTTCGTCTTCCGCTTCGCCATCTTCGTGCTGGCGATCTTCGTGGGCTATTACGTGGTCTGGTCCGTCACTCCCGCGCTGCACACGCCGCTGATGTCGGTGACCAACGCCATTTCCTCGGTGATCGTGGTGGGCGCCCTGCTTTCCGTCGGCGTGTCGGTGGCTGGAGAGGGTGGCTCCTGGTGGGCGCGCGGCTTCGGCTTCATTGCCCTGATCCTTGCCTCCATCAACATCTTCGGCGGCTTCCTGGTCACCGAGCGCATGCTGGCGATGTACCGGCCGAAGGAAAAGCCCAAGCCCGCCGCTCAGGACGGGATCGCCCCGCCTGCGGCGCAGTGAGGCTCTGATATGTCCGTCAACCTGACCCAGCTCCTCTATCTCGTCGCCGGCGTGCTGTTCATCCTGGCGCTGCGCGGTCTGTCCTCGCCCGCCTCCTCGCGCCAGGGCAACCGCTTCGGCATGATCGGCATGGGCGTGGCCATCCTTACCACGCTCGCGGTGGCGCCGCCTTCCGACTGGCCGGGTTGGCTGCTCGTCGTTCTCGGCATCGCCATTGGCGGCGGCATCGGCGCCGTGGTGGCGCGCCGCGTCGCCATGACGGCGATGCCCCAGCTCGTCGCCGCCTTCCATTCCGGCGTCGGCCTTGCCGCGGTGTTCGTCGCCGCCGGCGCGCTCTACGCGCCCGCCGCCTTCGGCATCGGCGAGGCCGGGGCCATCGAGCATGGCTCGCTGGTCGAGATGTCGCTGGGTGTGGCCATCGGCGCCATCACCTTCACCGGCTCAATCATCGCCTTCGCCAAGCTCAACGGCAACATGTCGGGCGCACCGATCCTGCTGCCGAGCCGGCACATCATCAATGCCGCCGTCGCCGCGCTGCTGGTGCTGCTGATCATCGCCTTCGTGGTCACCGAGGTGCATGCCTTCTTCTGGCTGATCGTGCTGACGGCGCTCCTGCTCGGCGGCCTGATCATCATCCCGATCGGCGGCGCCGACATGCCGGTGGTCGTCTCCATGCTCAACTCCTATTCGGGCTGGGCGGCGGCGGGCATCGGCTTCACGCTCGGCAATCTGGCGCTGATCATCACCGGCGCGCTGGTCGGCTCTTCCGGTGCGATCCTGTCCTACATCATGTGCAAGGGCATGAACCGCTCCTTCATCTCGGTGATCCTCGGTGGTTTCGGCGGCGATGCGGTGGCCGGCGCGGCCAAGGGGCCGGAAACCCGGCCGGTGAAGCAGGGCTCGGCCGAGGATGCCGCCTTCATCATGAAGAACGCCTCCAAGGTCATCATCGTGCCCGGCTACGGCATGGCGGTGGCGCAGGCCCAGCACGCTCTGCGCGAGATGGGTGACCGGCTCAAGGCCGAGGGCGTCGACGTCGCCTATGCCATCCACCCCGTCGCGGGCCGCATGCCCGGCCATATGAACGTGCTGCTGGCCGAGGCCAACGTGCCTTATGACGAGGTGTTCGAGCTCGAGGATATCAATGCCGAGTTCGGCCAGGCGGACGTTGCCTTCGTCATCGGCGCCAATGACGTGACCAACCCGGCCGCCAAGACCGATCCGGCCTCGCCGATCTTCGGGATGCCCATCCTCGATGTCGAGAAGGCCAAGACCGTGCTCTTTATCAAGCGCGGCATGGGCTCGGGCTATGCGGGCGTGGAGAACGAGCTCTTCTTCCGCGACAACACCATGATGCTGTTCGGCGATGCCAAGAAGATGGTGGAAGAGATCCTCAAGGGACTGTGAGGGCGCGAAGGGGGGCCTGCACGAATCTCCAGAATAAAATTTTTGCCCCACCCCAAGCAAAGGATGAGACCAAGATGACCAAGTGGCGGCACTATTGGCGCCCCCAGACCGGATCGCTGGTGACCGCGATCGCCTTCGCCTGGGCTGGCATCGAGCCCGAGGCGATCCTGGTCGAAAAGAAGAGCAGCCAGCATGAGCCGGATTTCCTCGCGCTCAATCCGGCGGCTCAGGTCCCGGTGGCCATCATGCCTTGCGGGACCGTGTTGGCCGAGACGGCTGCCATCGTGTTGGCGATCGATGAGGCGCGCCCGGGCGCGGGTCTGCTGCCGCCCGCCGGTTCCTCGGAGCGTGGCACGGCGCTGCGCTGGCTGATGTTCCTCGCCGTTGCCGGCTATCCGGCGGCCCTGCGCTATTACTATGCCGACCGCTTCACGGCCGATGCGAGCGAGGCGGGGATCGAGGCCGTTCGCGCCGCGGCGAGCCGGGAGTCCGATCGTATCTTTGCCATTGTCGCCGGCGCGATGAGGGGGCCGTTCCTGTTCGGCGAAACGCCGACCATCGTCGACGCCTATGCGGCGATGCTCGCCGACTGGCATGAACCTGCCCAGGACCTACCGGTCTTCCGGACGCTGCGGCAGGCGATCTTGGCGCATCCTGTGATCGGTGAGACCTGGCGGCGCCATGAACAGAGTTCTGAATAATCCGACATAATTCTTGGGTTGGAGCAGAAAGCTGTTAGACGTTGTTCAAAGGGCTTTGGGGAGGCTGGTTTTGCTCGACGGAAGCTGGCGAGTATGTGGGCGAGGCAAGTAAGCGCGCTTGCCAATTTCGTCCCGACACGTCACCTTCGCAGCAACCACCAAGAAGACGGGAACACCTATGACAGATGTGACCTTGCTCGGCGATATCGGCGGCACCAACAGCCGGTTCGCCCTCGTCAACAAGGGGCGGACGGATTACCGCAGCGAGCGGCATTACGAGAACGAGCACTTCCCGACCTTCCAGGATGCCATCGAGGCCTATGTCACCGAGGTCGGCGAGCGGCCCAATGCCGGCGTCGTCGCCATTGCCGGACCGGTGGCGGGTGATATGGTCGGCCCGACCAACCGCCAGAGCTGGCTGTTCAACCCGCCGAAGCTGGCGGCGGCGCTGCGCTTCGCCCGGTTCGACGTGATCAACGATTTCGAGGCGGTGGCCCACGCCTTGCCGCATCTTGCCGACAGCGACACCACCACGATCGGCGAGGTGCAGGCCTACACCTCGGGCGGCAACATGGCGGTGCTTGGGCCGGGCACGGGACTCGGCGTCGGCGCGCTGGTGCGCGGCGGCTCGCGCTGGGTGGCCGTGCCGTCGGAAGGCGGCCATGCTGAGATCGGCGTGCCGGACGGCCAATGGGCCAAGGCGCATGAACTCATCCGCCGCAAGATCGGCCGCGTCTCCGGCGAGCATGTGCTCTCCGGCCCCGGCCTGCAGCGCATCGACGCCGCCCTCAACGAATTGGCGGGCCACCCCCGGGAGCGTAGCGCCGCCGATATCGGCACCAGCGCCGTGGCGGGCACGGACGCCACCGCCGTGGAGGCTGCCCACCTGTTCTTCGACTATCTCGCCCGCTTCTCCGGCGACGTCGCCCTGATGTTCGCGGCCAAGGGCGGCGTCTTCCTCTATGGCGGCGTGGTGCAGAAGCTCTCGGCCCTGATGGACAAGCAGGCCTTCCGCCATGCCTTCGAAGCCAAGGCGCCACTGGAGAAGTTCCTGGCGCAGATCCCGACGCGCCTGATCACGCATCCCACGCCCGGCCTGATCGGCTGCGCGGCCGTCGCGGCGCATTGGTGATGCTGGGAGCGCGGACGTCCTCGTCCGCTCTTGGAAGCGTCTCGTCAGAGAAAGGGCGCGCTAACCTCTGGTCGCGCCCTTTTTGAATAGGCTGGCGGTTCAAGAGCGGGCGAGGACGTCCGCGCTCCCAGCGACCTTCTCCATCCCCGGGCTCCTCAGCACCCGCAGCATCACGAACACCGCCATCGCGACATGGATGCCGGCATTGTGGAGGTAGAGTGCCGAATCCCCCAGCCAACGCATGATGTAATAGGCCGTCACCGGGCCGAGCACGGCGCCGATGCAGTAGAGGAAGAGCAAGGCCGAGGCGACGCCCACGACGTTGTCGCGGCCGGTGATGTCGTTGGTGAAGGCCGAGCTCACATAATATTGGGTCGAGATGGTGCCGCCGATGATGAAGCCGACCGCCACGAAGGGCCAGCCGATCAGGCGGGCACCGCTCCAATAGATGCCGACCTCGAACAGGGCCGTGAGGATGCACAGGCCGATCAGCACCTTGCGCCGGTCGAAGGCGTCGGAGAGGCGGCCGACCGGGAACTGGAAGGCGGCCGAGCCGATGGTGATGGCCGAGACGAGCGTGCCCGTCTGCACGCCATCCATGCCGAGCTTGGTGGCGTAGACCGGGGTGAGCGACCAGAACGGCCCGTTGGCGAAACCGATCAGCCCCGCGCAGACGAAGCCGACCGGCGTGGTCTTGAGCAGCCAGAGCAGGCGCATGCTCGGCCGGGGCGAGTCCTTCGGCGGCCGCCCATCCTTGATCAGCAGGAGCGGCGAAAGGAACACGGTCAATACTGCCGCCGCGATGCCGAAGATGGTGAAGGCGTGCGGATCGCCCAGCCGCATGAACTGGTTGCCGATGGCCCAGCCGCCATATTGGGTGATCGAATAGAGGCCGAGCAGCCGGCCGCGGATACGGTTCTCGGCCTTGCCCTGCAGATAGCTCTCGACAATGGCGTAGATGCCGGCGAGGAAGAAGCCGCGCAGGAAGCCGATGCAGACCCAGGCATGCGGTTCCACGAAGGTGCCGGCGGCGAGGATCATCAGCGCGCCGCAGAACGAGGAGAGCCCGAAGGCCTTGATGTGGCCGAAGCGCTGCACCAGCCGCGGCGTCAGGATGGCACCTGTCAGCATGCCGCCGAAATAGGCCGAACCCATCAGGCTGATGGCGAGCGCAGGGAAATGCTCGAGCTCGGCCCGCACCGGCAGGAGGGTGGTGAGCACGCCATTGCCGGCCAGCACGCCAGCGACGGAGACCAGCAGGGCAGCGATGGAAGCGTAGGGGGAACGCAAGGGAGGGGCTTTCGGGCGAGGTGAAATCAGGCGGGCTGGGGCTTTTCGTTCTACATCGCCTGTTGCGGCGGTTCGCTGATGGCGGGCGGACGCGAAAAACGGCGGATCAGCCAGGAGCGGAAGAGGGCGATCTCTGGCCGGTCGAGATCGTCGGGATGGATGGAGAGGTAATAGCCATAGCCGTCATCGACATGGATGTCGTAGGGCCGCACCAGCCTGCCGGCGCGGATCTCCTCCTCGAAAAGCACGGGATCGACCAAAGCGAGGCCGGCGCCTGAGAGCGCGTATTGCACGGCGAGCTGGGCGGTGTCGAAGACGAGGCCCCGGTCAAGCGGGCCGACGCTGACGTGGGCGGCCCTCGCAAAATTCTCCCACAGGAAGGCCGGCGAGCGGGCATCGAGCTTTACATGCAGGAGGTCGTTGGCAGCGAGGAAGGCCGCGATATCCGTCTCCCTGGCCTTCGCCGCCACCTCGGGATGGCAGAGGATGGTGAGCTTCACCATCCACAGGAGGTCGAGCACCTGGGGCGCCACGCGGGGAGGGGTGTAGATCACGGCGATGTCGGCCTCGCGCTCGGCATTGCCGGGCACCGGGCGCGAATCGATGTCGAGCTTGAGGTCGGGGAATTCGGCGCGGAAATTGCGCAGGATCGGCACGGCGAGGCGCTGGGCGAAGGTGGTCGGCAGGAGCACGCGGAGGGAACGCTGCGGCTCGCCGCGCTCGCGCATGATCTCCTCCAGCGTGGTGTCGATGCGCGCGAAGGCCTTCTCCACCACCGGTAGCAGGCGCTTGCCAGCCTCCGTCAGCGCCGGCTGCGGGGGCTTGCGGTCGAACAGCGGCACGCCGAGGAAGTCTTCCAGGCCGATGACATGGCGGCTAACAGCGCTCTGGGAGACAAGCAAGCTCTGTGCGGCCGCGGTAAAGCTGCCCTGGCGCCCGACCGCCTCGAAAGCGCGCAACGCGTTCAGCGGCAGCCAGCGCCTGTCCATGTCGGAAATCCTACCCTGCCCGGCGCCACGGCCGGATCATCGTCTGCCGCATCATCCCGTTCCCGCATATTCGCCCTAGCTTGAACGCGACATGAACGAAGCGGCAAATGGCGCATGCAAGAAACTTTTTTAACCATGGAGGCGTAGGCATGGAATATTGCCTTACAAGTTTGTTTCCCTCCCATGCCCCCCGCTTCCCCTTCCGATACACGCCCTCTGACCGGCATCGCGCTGGCGGCGGCGGGTTATTGCCTGTTCTCCATCCAGGACGCCACGGTGAAGTGGCTGGTGCAGAGCTACGAGGTGCCGCAGATCCTTTTCCTGCGCTCGATCATCATCGTGTTCGTGGGGGTGGCGATCGCCCACCGTCAGGGCCAGCCGCCGATCTGGAAGAGCCGGAACAAATGGGCGCTGACCACCCGCGCCTTCCTGTTGCTGGTGGCCTGGCTCAGCTTCTACAACGCCTCGCGCTATCTCGGGCTTGCCGACCTCACGACGATGTATTTCGGCGCGCCGGTGATGGGCGTGGTGCTTTCGATCCTGATCCTGAAGGAGAAGGTGTCGCTGGTGCGCTGGTGCGCCGTCAGCGCTGGCTTCGTCGGTGTCATCGTGGCGGCGGACCCCTCCGGCCGCGCCGATTTCCTGCCTGCCGCCATGGTCCTGTTCGCCGCCTTCTGCTGGGCCTGGAGCACGGTGCTGATCCGTCTGATCAACCGCAGCGAGAGCACGGCCAACCAGATGATCGCGACCGCCGGCCTGTTCGTGGTGGTGTGTGGCGCCGCGCTTCCTTTCGTCTGGAAGACGCCCGATCTTACCGGCTGGGGCTTGATGCTCGGCCTCGGCCTCCTCTCCGGCATCGCGCAATATCTGCTCTATGAGGGCTATCGCTACGCCCCCGCCTCGGCCATCGCGCCGGTGGAATATACGGGCCTCGTCTGGGCCTTCATCTACGGCTATCTGCTCTGGCAGGACGTCCCCAAGCCGCATGTCTTCGCCGGCGCGGCGCTGATCGTCGCCGCCAGCCTCGGCCTCGTCTGGTGGGAGGCGCGGGCGCAGCGGTTGAGGATGGCCTAGGGCGTTTTATTTTCAGATCGAATCACCAAGAATCGCAAAATACGTTTGATACCAACGAGTTAAGCTTTGGGTCCGGTCCTGCCTGAACGCATTTTGCTCTAGAACAAAGCGCGTTTACACGTAAACACCCATTGCTCTAACTCCTTATTTTAACGCGTCTTTGCGATTCTTGCCGGTTCCGTTAAGTCGCAAAACGCTCCAGGCCTTTCCGCACTATTCGAACACCACCCCGACATCCTCGGCGCGCACGCCATCCTTCAGGCGCACCATCTGGTGATAGGCGGCGGCGATGACCAGGGTGAGGATGAGCAGGAAGAGGGAGAGGAGAAAGCCTATGACCATCAAGCCGTATTGCATCGGCTCGAGGCCAAGGGCTGCGATCGCCGATGTCTGCAGCCCCGCGACGCCCAGAATCAGCATGAGCACCAGGCCGGCGAGCAGGATCAACATGATGGCGCCCAGACGCCAACGCTGACCTGCGGTGAGAGTGAGGCTTCGGCGGAGGGCCTGCAGTGGCCCGCCTGCTTCGAGCGCCGCAGCGGGCAGCGTGACGAAGACGAGACTGGCGAAGGCGATCAGCATGAGCGCCGTCGCTCCGGTGACGCCGATCAGGATCATCTGGGAGAAGGGGCCGCGCAAGATCTCGAGAGCAAGCCGGAACCAGCCATAGAAGACCAGGCCGATCAAACCGAAACAGAGCGCGCTCGCGATCAGGACTGGCGGGAAGCGCCGCATCATGAGCCGCCAGAACGCACCCGTCGATCCTGGCGACCGCTGACGGGTCAGCAGGGCCATGGCGGTGCCGGCGAACAGCAGAAGGACGAAGCCGGCAGCCAGCATGACCTCGTTCGCATAGGGCCGCGACGCCAGATAGGGGAGAACGCTGCCGATCTCGTAGACGCCGAAATTGTAGTAGAGATCGCGCCAGAACACGCCCAGGAACAGGCTCGCGCCCTGCAGCAGCCCGAGCAGGAGCAGCAGGACGAAACGACGCCTGAACAAGGTCCAAGCCTGGAAAAACACGGCGCCGATGGACATGGACGATATCAGGAACCTTCGATGGACAACGGCTTCCTCCTCGCACGAGCCTGCCCCATCGGCAAGTGAAGTAAGTGTTGAGCAACGATGCAGGTTCGCGTTGCCGCCGTTCAGCGCTTCTTCTTCACTGTTCCGTGCTTCCAGGCCATCTCCAGGGCGGCCCGCAATTCTTCCTCCGACAGCGCCGACAGGACTGCCACCGTCCAGCCCTGGCGGCCCCAGGCGTTGGGGATGGGTTTGAAGGCTTCGGGGGCGAGCAGGCATTTGAATTCCTGCTCCTCCGGCGTGAATTTGAGGTTGGCGCTCAGCCTGTCCGGCGCGAGCGTGGCATAGATGCGCACGGCCTTGAAGGCGATGCGGTCGAAATGCGGGGCTTCGCTGGTGCCGGACAGGCCCAAAGCGAGACGACGCAGATCCTCGGCGCTGGTCATATTCGCCCTCCCTAGAGCAAAGCGCGTTCAAGCGTAAACGCTGCTTTGCTCTCGCTCTTTGTTTCGACGCGTCTTTGCGATTCTTGCCGAGTTCGTCAAATCGCAAAACACTTTAGCATGGAGTATCTCCCGCCCTGGGCCCGCAAAGCGCCCGGCCCGTTCAAGATGGCCGATCGATGCCTGGCTTAGGCGACTGTCTGACACCCCCCTCGTGGTGCGAGAAATAATACCGTTTGTTATCCTGATTGTACGTCAACGTATGTCAACGGCCCATGGATGCTTCTGCTGGCGGGGACTTGTAAAATTGTTTATAATGAACAAGATCGCGATGATGGTTAGTTCACGACCATTGAATGCGTACGCAACACTTGTTTTTACGATGTTGTGTCAGTCTCGCAGAGACGGGATGATATACTCTGGTTGCGCGTCGAACCTGCCAGTAAAACTTAGCGGCGGAAACAAGTCTTAACGCTCGTTCTTTTTTCCGATCGGATCCAGGGACACGAATTCGCAAGACCAGACCTAGCGAGGAACTTACGACAGCGATCATCGGCCGGGGGGCTTCAACATATTCAACCTTCCAGGAGGATCTCATGTCGATTGCCGCCTCAAACCAGGAAGCCGCACCGACCGACGTTCCCGTCCTCGATACCACGGCCTATGGTGCTGGCCCCGACGACAACGTAACGGATACGTCGGAAAGCGCCGCGATCACCCATCATTCAGCGATCATCGGCGGCAAGACCATCGCCTATACGGCTCGCGCGGGCCATCTCGTGGCGGTCGATCCGTCCTCCTCGAAGCCAAACGCAAAGTTCTTCTATGTTTCCTTCACCGCAGACGGGATGGATCCGAGCACGCGGCCGGTCACGTTCTTCTACAATGGCGGGCCGGGTTCCTCCGCCGTGTTCCTGCTCTTGGGGTCCTTCTCACCGCGGCGCATCCATACCGACATGCCCGGCTTCACGCCGCCGCCGCCCTACCGGATGGAGGATAACCCCGACAGCCTGCTCGACCGCACCGACCTCGTCTACATCAACCCCATCGGTACCGGCTATTCGGCCGCCATCGCGCCGGCCAAGAATCGCGATTTCTGGGGGGTGGACCAGGACGCCCGCTCGATCAAGCAGTTCATCAAGCGATATTTGACGGCGTTCGGCCGCTGGAACTCGCCGCGCTTCCTGTTCGGCGAGTCCTACGGCACGGCGCGCTCCTGCGTTCTCGCCTGGATGCTGCATGAGGATGGCATCGACCTGAACGGCATCGTGCTGCAATCGAGCGTGCTCGACTACCCGCCGACTTTTTCCAACCCCATCGGCCTGCTGCCGACCTTCGCCGCCGATGCCTGGTGGCACCAGAAGACAACCGTCTCGCCGCGACCGGCCGACCTGCCGAGCTTCATGACGCAAGTCATCGCCTTCGCCCAGGGCCCTTATGCCCAGGCGCTCGCAGCCTTCCCCAAGAGCGATCCGGCGACGACGCAGACGCTCAGCGAAATGCTCGGCATTTCCCCGGTCATGCTCGACTCCTGGGCGCTGAATGTCGAGGCCAACAACGGCATCACATCGTCATTCCTGGTGGCGCTGCTGCAGGACCAGGGGCTGGCGCTCGGCATCTATGACGGACGGGTCAAAGCCATCGACACCGGCATCTCGGCCATCGTCGATCCGGCTTCGGGCTCCAACGATCCCACCATGACGGCGGTCTCGGGCGTCTATACCTCGATGTGGAACGTCTATCTCAACAATGACCTCCAATTCACCTCTACGTCCAACTTCGTCGACCTCAACGACCAGGCCTACGCGAACTGGGACTTCTCTCATATCGATCCCACCCGGGCCCAGAAAGGCGGCAAGGATGCGAGCGGCAATCCGGTCGTCTACACGGCCGGCGATCTCGCCGCGGCCATGGCCGCCAATCCGGATCTGAAGGTCTTCTCCGCCAATGGCTATTTCGACGGCGTGACGCCCTTCTTCCAGACCAGGCTCACGCTCGATGCCATGCCGCTCGCCGACCCGAAGGCGCGCGCCAATCTGACGATCCGCGACTACCCCTCGGGACACATGATCTATCTCGACGGCGCCTCACGCGCGCAGATGAAGGCGGATCTGACCACGCTCTATGACGGCGTCACCATGCAATTCGCAACGCGCGCCAGATTTGCCAGCTTGCTCGCGTCCTCGCGTGAGGCCGCCCGCCGACATCTCCGGCCTTATTTCAAGCGGCAGGAACAGGGCAGTGGCAGGCTGACCATGAGGGCCGCGCCGAGCGCCACCTCCTGGACCCTTCCTGACCTCTGCCGAGCCTATTCATGGCCGTCCGGGCTGAAGGGGGGCGGGGTGATCGCCATTATCGAACTCGACGGTGGCTATGTGACAAGCGACATCGAGGCGTTCTTCCGGTCGATCGGCAAGCCTTCGCCCACACTGAAGGATGTCGTGATCAGCGGGCCGGGAAACAGCCCCGGCCAGCACGAAGGCGATGCCGCGGATCCCGACGTCGAAGTGACGATGGACATCGAGATTGCCGCCGCCGCCTATACGCTCGCGACCGGACAGCCGGCATCGATCCGCGTCTACTGGGTCGATGGGACCGACATGGGTGCCATTGCCGCCGCGATCTCGGCGGCGTCGGCGGATGGCTGCGATATCTGTTCGATCTCCTGGGGATCGGATGAGGCCAACTGGCAAGCGGCAGGTCAGCAGGCGGGCGTCGACTACGCAGGCAACCTCAACGCTGCGGCGAAGGCCGCCTCTTCCGGCGGCATGATCGTCTTCGCGGCTTCCGGCGACAATGATTCGTCGGATGGCGGCCCGACCCCGGCCAATGTCGATCTGCCCTCCTCCTCTCCCTTCGTGATCGGCTGCGGAGGCACCACGAAGACGCCCCAGGCGGAGACGGTGTGGAACAACGACCCTGGCAGCCCCAACGGAAACGGCACGGGCGGCGGCTTCTCCACGATCTTCCCGCCGCAGCCCTGGCAGGCGGGCGCGCCACAGGGCCCGGGTCGCATGGTTCCCGATGTCGCCGGCAATGCCGATCCCTTCACCGGCTATCAGCTCTTCGTGCACGGCGCGTCGGTTCCGTTGGGGGGCACCAGCGCCGTGGCGCCGCTCTATGCCGGCCTGTTCGCCAGCTTCGGCACCAGGCTCGGCCTCGTGACGCCGAAGCTCTGGCTGAACCAGACCTGCTTCGCCGATATCGTCAGTGGCGATAACGGCTTCTACCGTGCGC
Source organism: Labrys miyagiensis (assembly GCF_030160835.1). GTDB lineage: Bacteria > Pseudomonadota > Alphaproteobacteria > Rhizobiales > Labraceae > Labrys > Labrys miyagiensis. The sequence goes on from NZ_BSPC01000005.1 coordinate 668,237, forward strand.
GTATCGGACCCGATCCCTGCACCGGCCTCGGCGCCCCGATCGGGGACCGCCTGGCCAAGCTGTTCGGCGCCGTGCCCGCATCGGCCGAGGTCGTTGCGGCAGCGGGAGCAGTTGCCGAGCCTGCCTTGGCCGCCGCAGCCTTGCCACGTTCCGCGCCACGCCGAGGCAAGAGGGCGTGAGGTTGCTGCCTGCACTTATCGCCCCGTCGACAGCGACGCCGGGGCGATAAATCCTGGGATCGCAGGCATCCTTGCCTGCTTTTGGAACTGGGGCGCATGGGGATGGGAGGAGCAGGCAGGAATCCCTGCGCTCCCAGGATCACCCGATCCGCGTCTTTTCCAGCACCTTCTCGTCCAGCGCATAGCCCATGCCGGGCGCATCGCTCAGCGTGATCATGCCGTCGCTGCCAACGGCGAGCGGCTCGGTCATCATGAAGTCGCGGCGCGGCAGGCTCCATTCCGGGGGGTCGTAGGGGAATTCCACGAAGGGTGCATCGGCAAGGCCGGCGGTGAGGTGGACATTGGCGGCCACACCCATGCCGTTGGTCCAGGTATGCGGCGTGAACACGAGATTGTTCTCATGCGCCATGGCGGCGACGCGGCGCAGGCCGGTGATGCCGCCCACCAGCGCGGCATCGGGCTGCAGCACGTCGAGGCAGCCGTCGCGGATGAGGTCGCGGAACTCGTAGAGCTCGCGCGTCATCTCGCCGCCGGCGATGCGCACATCGACCATTTCGCGCAGGCGCCGCATGCCCTCGCGGTCGGAACGGTGCAGCGGCTCCTCCATCCAGTAGACGCCGAGGCGTTCGAGTTCGCGCGCCACCGGCACGGCGTCCTTGAGCGACCAGGGCGCGTAGGCGTCCCAGGACATCCGCCAGCCCTGGTTGCAGTCGACCATCAAGTCGAGCTTGTGTCCGACGCGCCCGCGCACGGCTTCGAGCGCCTTGATGTCGGCGCGCCAGTCGCCGCGATGGAAGCGGATCTTCAGCGCCTTGAAGCCCTGGCCGAGATAGGCCTCGGCGGCCTCGGCGAGCTCCTCGGGCTTGCGTAGCGTGCCGGAGGAGGCATAGGCGGCCACCTTGTTGGAGAGGCCGCCGAGCAGCTTCCACACCGGCTGTCCCGTGATCTTGCCGGCAAGGTCCCACAGCGCCAGGTCGAGCGGCCAGCAGCGGCCGTAATGGAACTGGATGTTGGAGAGGATGCGGTAATGGCGCTCGATCGCCATCGGATCCTCGCCGATGAATAAGCGTTCATGGCCGGCAAAGCCCGTCATGGTGTCGCCCGAACCATAGCCTGTGACGCCCTCGTCGGTGGTGACGCGCACGATGGTGGCGTCGAAGGAGGTGCGCGGCTTGGAATCCCAGCTCGCGTGGAAGGGCGGGTCGAGGGGCAGGCGGTGGTGAGTGATCTCGATGCCGGTGATTTTCATGGGGGATCCTGGGTGTTGCGTCATCCCGGAAGCGCGAAGCGCTATCCGGGACCGTGTGCCGATTAATCCTGATGGCGATCCCGGATCTGCGAGGCGTTACTGCGTGCCGCACCGCCTCCGGGATGACGTCTTACGCGTAAGCCGTCCAGACCGTCTTGAAATCCATGTACTTCTCGATGGCATGCGGCGAGCGATCCCGCCCGAAGCCCGATTGCCGGAAGCCACCGAAGGGTGTCGCCAGCGAAGACTTGTCGAAGCAGTTCACCCATACCGTACCGGCACGCAAATCGCGCGTGAAGCGATGGGCGGCGCCCATGTCCCTGGTCCACACCGCGGCGGCGAGGCCGTAGATCGAATCATTGGCGATCTTCAGCGCCTCGGCTTCGTCCTCGAAGCTGGTCACCACCACCACCGGACCGAAGATCTCCTCGCGCGCCACACGGTGCTCAGGCCTGACGCCGTCGAGGATAGTGGCCTCGACATAATAGCCGCCGATCTCCTCCATCACGCGCTTCCCACCCTGCGCAACAACGGCGCCCTCGCTGGTGCCGATGCCGATATAATTGAGCACGCGCTCCATATGGCCCTTCTCGACCAGTGCGCCCATCTGGGCGGCGGGATCGAGCGGATGGCCGAGCGGGATCTGCTGGGCGGCGACCTCGCCGATCTTCCTGACCAGCGCATCCTTGATCGAGGCATGGGCGATCACGCGCGAGCCGGCATGGCAGGTTTCGCCCTGGTTGTAGTAGATGCCCCAGGCGATGCCGGAGGCGGCGGCGTCGAGATCGGCGTCGGCGAGCACGACATGCGGGCTCTTGCCGCCGCATTCGAGCGCCACGCGCTTCAGATTGCTCTCGCCGGCATAGCGCATCATCAGCTTGCCGACCTCGGTGGAGCCGGTGAAGGAGATCATGTCGACATCGGCATGGAGAGCGAGCGGCTTGCCGGCCTTCTCGCCGAAGCCGGGCACGACATTGAGCACGCCGTCCGGCAGGCCCGCCTGCTTCGCCAACTCGCCGAGGCGCAGGGCCGAGAGCGGCGACTGTTCGGCGGGCTTCAGCACCACGGAGTTGCCGGCCACCAGCGCCGGGCCGATCTTCCAGGCGGTGATGATCAGCGGGTAGTTCCAGGGCACGATGGCACCGATCACGCCGAGCGGCTCGCGGCGCACGATGGCGAGGTCGTTCGGGCCGGTGGGCGCCACTTCATCGAAGCTCTTGTCGGCGAACTCGGCGTAATACTGGATGCAGTCGGCGCAGAACGGCACGTCGACGGCCAACGAATTGCCGATCACCTTGCCGACATCGAGGGTTTCGAGCAGGGCCAGGTGCTCGAGATCGGCGCGGATCAACTCGGCGAATCGCAGCAGGATGCGCTTTTTCTCGGCCGGAGCCTTGTGGCGCCAGCGGCCGTCCTCGAAGGCGGCGCGCGCGGCCTTGACGGCGGCCTCGATGTCCTCGGCACCGCAATCGGCGACTTCGGCGATGACGCGCCCGTCGATGGGCGAGGTCTTGGCGAAGGTGGCGCCGGAGCGGGCGGGGACGTAGGCGCCATCGATGAAGGCGCGGCCTTCCGCCTTGAGCGCGGCGGCCTTGGCTTCCCAGTCGGAGCGGGTGGGGGATTTGTCGAGCATTGGAGATCCTGGGAGCGCGGACATCTTGTCCGCTCTTGGAAACGTTGAGTTCTACGACAAGGGAGGAGCCGGCTGGAAAGCCGGCGGTCCCAGCTAGGCCTGCGTCAGCACGCACTCGGCGAAGCGCAGCAGGTCGGCATCCTCGATGGTACGGCGGTTGGAAGCCCGCATCGCCGCGTTCTCCGGCCGGCTCATCTGGTCGGCGAGGCGCGTGGGGGTAATGCCCGCGAACTCGTCGGCGAGCGAGACCTTGATGCCGATCGAGCGCACCAGCCGGTCGAAGGCAGCGGGGAGGTCGGCGGCCGATTTCAGGCCCATGGCCCGGGCGGCGGCGGTGAAGCGTCCATCATCACCCTCGATGTTCCAGCCGAGGGTGGCGATCATGCCGAGCGCCACCGAGCGGCCGTGCTGCACCGGACGCAGCGAGCCGAGCGCGTGGCCGATATTGTGCGCGACCGCCGTGCCGCAATTGTCGATGGCGACACCGGCGAGCGCGGCGGCGCGCTGCAGGCCCTCGCGGGCGGCGAGGTCGCTGCCCTTGCCGACGGCATCGGCCAGGTTGGCGCTGGCGAGGCGGATCGCTTCATGCGCATAGACATTGTTAGCCGGCGTCGCATTGCCGTTGGTGCTGGCTTCCAGCGCATGGACGAGGGCGTCGATGCCGGTCCAGGCCGTCAGCACCGGCGGCAGGGATAGCGTGGTTTCGGGGTCCAGGATCACCTCATCCGGCTTCAGCTCCTCGCCCCACAGCCAGACCTTGGCTTTGTCGGCGCGGGTGAGGATGGCAGTGCGGGTGCATTCCGAGCCGGTGCCCGACGTGGTGGGGATGACGAGTGAAACGAGACGCTTGCGCGGGAACGAGCGGGCGCAGAGCGCATAGTCTTCAGCCGAGCGGCGCGCCGTGGCGGCAGTGGTGGCGATGGCGGCGACGACCTTGCCGAGGTCGAGCGCCGAGCCTCCGCCCAGCGAGACTACCGCCTTGGCCTTGGTGCGCCGGGCCTGCGCCGCGGCGGCATCGGCCGAGACGATGGTGGGGTCGCCCGCGAATTCGGAAAAGACGGAAACGCCGAGCCCGGCTTTCCTCAGCGAGGCCTCGACATCGTCGATGAGGCCGGTAGCCTTCAGGCCGGGATCGGCGACAAGCAGCACCTGCGCGCCCTTGCCAAGCCTGGCGGACGCCAGTTCGCCGGCTAATTCACGAGCGCCGGGGCCGCCGGTGATGCGCGGCAGATGGGAGAGCTGGTAGCGGGCCATGGTGGATCTCGTATTTGGGGTGCTGGTCTTCAGACCGGCATGAAACGCGGCGCTTGCCACAAGAGGCGGGTCTGAAGGCCCGCCTCCCGAAAGCACCATTTCCAGCCAACTCTAACCGCAGCCCTTTCGCGCCGGGCGCGCCTTAATTCGATGAGGCAATCCAAAAATGCGATAGCCCCCTTTCGCCATGGCGAACGCTCCGGGCGCACGCTAGGTTTCCAGGAGAAAAGGAACCGCCCGTCATGGAAACCCCGCCGGAACTCTCCCTCGAAACCACCGAAAAGCCGCGCCGCCGCGGCCGCGAGGAGCGCCAGCGCGCGGGCAGCTCGGCGCCGGTCTATCGTCCCCAGCCCAAGCGCCCCTTCCCGGCTGTGAACGCCGTCTCCGAGGATCAGCTCGAAGCCATCCATAACGCGTCGATGCAGATCCTGGAGGAGATGGGCATCGAGGTACTGCATGACGAGGCCAGGGCCATTCTCAAGGCGGCCGGCGCCGATGTCGCGCCTGATACGAACAGGGTGCGCTTCGATCGCGGCCTGGTCGAATCGAAGCTCGGCCTCGCCCCCAGGAGCGTCACCCTGCATGCACGCAATCCGAACCGGAACCTCACCATCGGCGGCGACCATCTTGCCTTCTGCTCGGTGGCGAGTGCGCCCAACGTGGCCGACCGCGATGGTGGCCGCCGGCCCGGCAACCGCCGCGACTTCCAGAACCTCATCCGCCTCGGCCAGACCCTCGACACCGTGCATCTGTGGGGCGGCTACCCGGTGGAGCCCGCCGACATCCATGCCTCGGTGCGCCATCTCGATGCGCTCTATGACCTGCTGACCCTGTCCGACAAGCCTGTCCATGCCTATTCGCTTGGGCGCGAGCGCAACCTCGATGCCTTCGAGCTGGTGCGGATCGCGCGCGGCATCGACCGCGAGACGCTGGATCGCGAGGTTTCGCTCTTCACCATCATCAATTCCAATTCGCCGCTGCGTCTCGATATTCCGATGATGGAAGGCGTCATCCAGATGGCGCGGCATAACCAGCTCACCGTGCTCACGCCGTTCACGCTGGCCGGAGCCATGGCGCCGGTCACTATCGCCGGGGCGGTGGCCCAGCAGAATGCCGAGGCGCTGGCCGGGCTGGTGCTGTCGCAGTCAGTGCGTCCAGGCGCGCCCTTCGCCTATGGCGGCTTCACCTCGAATGTCGACATGAAGACCGGCGCGCCCGCCTTCGGCACGCCCGAGCAGATGAAGGCCGCTCTCGTCGGCGGCCAGCTTGCCCGCCGCTATGGCCTGCCCTACCGCTCCTCCAACACCAATGCCGCCAATACCATCGACGCCCAGGCCGCCTATGAGAGCGTGTTCTCGCTCTGGGGCGCCGTGATGGGCGGCGTGAACCTGCTGATGCATGGCGCCGGCTGGATGGAAGGCGGCCTCCATGCTTCCTTCGAGAAAATGGTGATCGACGCCGATCTGCTCGACATGATCACCAATTTCCTGATGCCGTTCCAGGTCAATGACGACGAACTGGCGCTCGACGCTATCCGCGAGGTCGGCCCGGGCGGCCATTTCTTCGGCTGCGCCCATACCCAGGCCCGCTACCGCACCGCCTTCTTCGCGCCGATGATCTCGGACTGGCGCAATTACGAGACCTGGCAGGAAGCGGGTTCGCCCACGGCCTATGACCGCGCCAACCGGCTCTACAAGGATCGGCTGGAGGCCTATCAGGAACCTCCGATGGATCCCGCCATCCGGGAGGAGCTCGCCGCTTTTGTCGCCAAGCGCAAGGAAGAAGGCGGCGCGCCGACGGATTTTTGATGTTTCCCGGGTGCGCGGACGTCTCGTCCGCATCTTGGAAATGACTTGCTTGATGGAAGGGAAGATGCGGACGAGACGTCCGCGCACCCGGGAAATCGCCGCCTTCTACTGCTCACTCTCGACCCTAGGATACCGCTCCCCATGAAATCCCACACCCGTGTCCTCGTCATCGGCGGCGGCGTCGTAGGCTGTTCCGTGCTCTACCACCTCGCCAAGGCCGGTTGGACGGATATCACCCTGATCGAGCGCGCGGAGCTGACGGCGGGCTCCACCTGGCACGCGGCGGGCGGCTTCCACACCCTCAACGGCGATCCCAATGTCGCCAAGCTGCAGCAATATACCGTCGAGCTCTATCGGGAGATCGAGGCGCTCTCCGGCCAGTCCTGCGGCCTGCACCTCACCGGCGGCGTTATGCTGGCTGGCACCAAGGAGCGCATGGACTGGCTGAAGATGGCTCATGCCAAGGGCCGGTATCTGGGCATGCACACTGAGATCATCTCGGCTGCCGAAGCCAAGAAGCTGATGCCGCTGATCGACGAGAAGCAGTTCGCCGGGGCGATGTACGATCCGCTGGAGGGCCATCTCGACCCCTATGGCACCACCCATGCCTATGCCAAGTCCGCCAAGCTCAAGGGCGCCGACATCGTCCTGCGCAACCGCGTCGTCGACATGTCGCAGCGCGAGGACGGCACCTGGGATGTCGCCACCGAGCAGGGCAACATCCACGCCGAGCATGTGGTGAACTGCGGCGGCCTGTGGGCGCGCGAATGCGGCCGCATGGTCGGCCTGGAACTGCCCGTGCTCGCCATGGAGCACATGTACTTCCTCACCGAGGACATGCCCGAAGTTGCCGAGATCAACGCTTCCACCGGCAAGGAGGTGATTACCGCGCTCGATTTCGAGGGCGAGATCTATATGCGCCAGGAGCGCGGCGGCATGCTGCTCGGCACCTATGAGCAGGCCTGCAAGCCCTGGTCGGAGAGAGAGACGCCTTGGGATTTCGGCCAGAACCTGCTGGAGCCGGATCTCGACCGCATCGCCCCGTCACTGGAAGTCGGCTTCCGCCACTTCCCGGCCTTCGAGAACGCCGGCATCCGCCGCGTCATCAACGGCCCCTTCACCTTCGCGCCCGACGGCAATCCGCTGGTCGGCCCGATCCGCGGCCTCAGGAACTACTGGGTCGCCTGCGGCGTGATGGCCGGCTTCAGCCAGGGCGGCGGCGTCGGCCTCGCGCTTTCCAACTGGATGGTGCATGGCGATCCGGGCTTCGACGTCTGGGGCATGGATGTCGCCCGCTATGGCGACTGGACAACGCTGACGCATACCAACGCCAAGGTGCGCGAGAACTATGCCCGCCGCTTCCGCATCCGCTTCCCCAACGAGGAACTGCCGGCGGCCCGCCCCTTCCGCACCACGCCGGTCTATGATCGCCTCATCGACCATAACGCCGTGTTCGGCGACATGTGCGGCCTCGAGCATGCCCTCTGGTTCGCGCCCTCCAAGGCCGAAGCCAAGGACGATTTTTCCTTCAGCCGCTCCAACGATTTCCCGCATATCGCCGCCGAGAGCGCCGCGGTGCGCGAGGGCGTCGGCCTGCTCGAGATCTCGAACTTCGCCAAATACGAGATCTCCGGCAAGGGCGCGGATGCCTGGCTCGACAAGCTCCTGCCCAACCGCTTGCCGGCGAGGGGTCGCATGGTGCTCACCCCCATGCTCAACGAGAACGGCATGCTGATCGGCGATTTCACGCTGGCGCGCGAGGCCGACGACCGCTTCTGGGTCTTCGGCTCGGGCCTGGCCGAGCAGTATCACATGCGCTGGTTCCAGGCGCATCTGCCCGACAGCGGCGTGACCCTGCGCGCCCATGGCCTCGACCTCGTCGGCCTGCAGATCGCCGGGCCGAAGTCGCGCGAGCTGATCACCCGCCTCGTCCACGAGGACCTGTCGAAGGAAGCCTTCCCCTTCATGGCCTTCGGGCGCTTCAATGTCGGCATCATCCCGGCCATTGTCGGCCGCGTCACCTATACGGGCGATCTGGGCTATGAGCTCTGGGTCAAGCCCGAGCATCAGCGCGCTTTGTTCGATTTCCTGATGAAGGAAGGCGCCGATCTCGGCCTCAAGCTGTTCGGCGGCCGCGCCCTCAACTCGCTGCGCCTCGAAAAGAGCTTCGGCTCCTGGTCGCGCGAATACCGCCCGATCTATACGCCCTGGGAAGCCGGCCTCGAGCGCTTCGTCTCCACCCAGAAGCCCGACTTCATCGGCCGCGACGCCATGCTGAAAGCACGCGACGCCGGCCCCGTGCGCAAGCTCGCCACCTTCGTGGTCGACGCCCTCGACGCCGACGTGATCGGCGACGAGCCGATCTGGCGCGATGGCAAGGTGGTCGGCTGGGTCACCTCCGGCGGCTATGCCCATCACTCGAAAGCCTCGGTGGCGCTCGGTTATGTCGAGGCGGCCGCCTTTGACGCGGGCGCGCCCTATGAGATCGAGATCATCGGCGAGCGGAGAGGGGCGAAGATGGCCGCCGAGCCGCTGTTCGATCCGAAGGGGCTGAGGATGCGGGGGTAATGGGAGCCTTTTGGTGTGTCGGTCTTCTCAGTCCCATCGACCTTCAGTCGATGTAGAGGGAACGGCATGCCGTTACGTTGGTTTCAAACGCCAGGGAAGTCGCGATTCTATCCGCACTGGCGCCTCCGGCGATATGCCCTTATATAAGGTGCATATCGCCATGGAGAACAGGCCATGCTTCAAACCTCCAGCAGTGCAAACTTGGTTGATCGCATTCTCGGCACCAAGCTTGAAACCGCGGCAGAGCTGATCCACGCCGTGCGGGTCGGATTGCCGGTAACCACTATCGATGCCCTTATTGGCGCAGATCGGATCACCACCGCGGAAGTGGATCATGTGATCGTGCCGCGTAAGACTCTCGCCAATCGGAAACGGATTGGTACGCTCACACCCGACCAGTCGGATCGCCTTCTCAGGGTGGTCCGGGTCATCGCCTTGGCTGAAGAGACATTCCGATCGAAGGACAAGGCGTCGATCTGGCTCCGCCGAAAGACGACGGCGCTCACCGATCAAGCGCCTCTCGACATGCTGGACACTAACGAAGGCGCTCATCAGGTGGAGGTTTTGCTAGGCCGAATCCGTCATGGACTTGCGGCCTGATGGTCGTATGGAGGATTACCGCTGCGCCCTTCGCTGACCTGTCCGGTGAAGGCGCCAGGCTCTATGGAGCTCGCTGGAATACGCCTGGACGTCCGATGCTTTACACAGCCGAGGACGCCGCTCTCTCGGTTCTGGAGGTTCGTGTTCACTTGGACCTCGACTGGAATCTTCTCCCGGACGATTACGTTCTCATGAAGATCGAGGTACCGGATCTGCCTGTCGAGGACATCTCGGACCTCCCCTCGGATCCGCAAGCCGTTGGCAACGCGTGGCTGGCCTCTGCCAGAACGCCTCTCTTGCGAGTTCCGTCCTTCATCATCCCCGAAAGCTTTAATCTTCTCGTCAATCCCGTTCACCCACAAGCCGTGGACATTCGCTATTTCACCACACGGGATTTCAAATTCGACGACCGTCTCTGGCTTCCCCTCAGGTACTGATCAATGCTCCGTACAGGCGGGAAAGCCGGCGGCGGATGGGGCCGCTTCGAGATTCAAGTGGCAGCGGGAAGTCCGCGCTCCCAATACGACCACGCCATCAGCACCGCCGCCGCCGCACTCATCGTCCAGTAATCCACCGGCGCTGGTCCGAACCAGTGAATGTGCCAGGGGATGAACTCCGGTGCGAACTTCGCCAGGCCGAAGACCGGGTTGCAGACGAACCAGAGGAAGTCTTCGCTCAGCCAGAAGATCATGATGCAGGCAATGACGCGGGCTTCCAGCCGCCATGACCAGCGCCAGGCGAAGACCAGCGGGAAATGGAAGAACAGGGCCATGAAGGGGAAGACCCAGGCATGGTAGCCCGTCATCGGGCGGCTGCCCCAGAAGATGTCGAGCAGCCAGTGGTGCTCAATGCGCCAGGTCGGCAGGCTGGAGGCCCAGCCATGGCTGCCCTCGATCTGGATCTCGACATTGGCGAAGAAGAAGCCGAGCAGCATCACCATGCCGATCAGGAGGATCGGTTGCAGGAGACGGGTGCGGCCGGTGGCGGCGAGCGGCATGTCGGTGGCTGTCATGGCAGGGCGGCCATAGCATTTTCCAGAAAAGTTGGCAGACTTTTCGATTAAGAAAATGCGTCAAAACCGAGGTCTTGAGAAAGCTGCGATTTCAGATAATCGCAGTTTTCTCCAGCACGATCCTCATGGCATCCTCGCCGGCGCGGGGGCGGCCGAGGGCGCGGGCGTTGCGGCGCATGGTCTCCAGGCGCTGCGGCTCGGCCTTGAGCAGGGCGATGTGATAGTCGAGGCCGACCTCGTCAATCGCCTTCATCGCAGCGCCGTTTTCCAGGAGGTAGTCGGCATTGCGCTCCTCCTGCCCGGGGATCGGCGCGCTCAGCAGCATCGGCACGCCCATGGCCAGGCATTCGGAGGTTGAGAGACCGCCGGGCTTGGTGATCACGAGATCGGCCGCCGCCATCAGGCGCGGCACCTCGTTGGTGAAGCCGAGGGGGAAGAGCCGGCCGGGCTGCTTCGCGGCGGCCGCCTGCAAATCCTCCAGTGCCGGCTTGTTCTTGCCGGCCAGCACCACGAGCTGCAGCTCGGGATCGACGGCCGCGAGGCGCTTGGCCAGCGGCGCGACACCGAGGCCGGCGCCGCCGCCCATCAGCAGATAGGTGCGCCGCGCCGGATCCAGCCCGAAGGCCGCCGCGCAACCAGCGCGGTCATGGTTCTCGGCGAAGGCGGGCATGATCGGAATGCCGGTGACATGGATATGCGCCGCCTCGATGCCGTGAGCGCGCAGGCGGAAGGCGACTTCCTCATTGCCGGCGAAGAAGCCGGTCATGCGCGGGATCACCCACATGCGGTGCAGGTCGAAATCGGTGATCTGCACGAAGACGGGCACGCCGAGGCGGCTCTTGCCGATCTCGCGCATCAACAGCTCGGCGGGCAGGAAATGCGTGCAGACGATGGCATCGGGCGCGAAGTCGTCGATGGCGCCGCGCAGGGGACGGCTGGAGAGGCGCTCCACCGCCCGCCGCAGCTTCTGCGACATCGCATCGGGCGCGGCCTCCGAGCTCGCCTGGTAGAGCATGCCCCAGATCGCCGGATGCCGGGTCACGAGCTTGATGTAATAGTCGGTATAGATCTTGCGGAAGGTGGAGGGCACATAGTCCATCACGTCGAGATGGCGCACCTCGGCTTTCGGATCGAGGAGGAGCGTCGCTTCCTTGAGCGCTTCGGCCGCGCGCATATGCCCGGCGCCGGCGGAGACGCTGAGGAAGAGGATCTTGGGCGAGGACGGCACGGGCGGCTCCGGTCGAATCGGGAGGGAAGACAATAAGCCAGCCGCCTTGCGCTGTCGAAATGCGATGGCGCCCGCACTTTCGGGCAACCGCCGGTATGATCATGTGACCTTGAGCACTTTCCTGCGCCAATCGAACCCGATAGCCTGTCGATATTTGGTTGAACCCGGATGTTCCCATGCGGCTGCTGTTCGCGACTGTTTCCCTTGCCGTGTTGCTGTCCACGCAGGCGGCCCGCGCCTGTGGCGATGATCGTGAGATCGGACACTGGGTGCTCGACCAGAAGGCATATTCTTCAAGCTATGCGCTTCCCTTTCTCAGCCCGGGCAATGACAGCCGCATCAATTTGCAATTGCTGATGCGGGATGTTGGTTCCGCGGGCGCTCCGACTGCGGACCAGGCGAAGGGCCAGCCCGGTGATACCGGGCTCGACGCCTCGATGCTGTTCGCGAACTTCAACATCGACAACGTTCTGACCAGTGACGGCTTGGGAGCCGACAACCCATCCGGCGCCGGCATCCCCCCATCGGTGTTCTCGACCGAGGAGGGGACCCGCTGCGTCTCCTCTGCAAGCGGCCAGCAAGCCTTTGTCGCGGCGCTTCAGGCCGAGCAAGGCTTGTCCGCGAACGAGCGCACGCTTCTCAGCGATGCCCGTGGCCGCATGAACCCCGACTGTTCTGCGACGGCGTCCGTCGCCTGGCAGGATCCGCTGGCCGGCGTAGCGCAGCCCTCGGCGGCGGCGCAGGATTTCGCCGCCTATCTCAAGGGTGCCTCGGCCTTCTATGAGGGCAAGTTCGACGAGGCTCTCGCCAGCTTCACCAAGCTTGCCGGGACACAGAACGTTTGGCTGCGCGAGAGCGCGTCCTACATGATCGGCCGCACTTTGCTCAACAAGGCCGAGGTCGGAGCCTTCGATTCGCTCGACGGCGTTCCGCAGCCGAAGGTGACGGACAAGGAGGCGCTGGCCGGCTCGCAGAATGCATTCAAGGCCTACCTCGCTGCCTATCCCACCGGGCGATACGCGACCTCCGCGCGCGGCCTGATGCGCCGACTGGACTGGCTGGCGGGCGACAAGGACGGGCTCTCGTCTGAATATGGCTGGCAGATCGCCAATACCGGCAAGGATCTCGCCAATCTGCTTCCCGGCGATCTCTCCCAGGAAATCGATGCCAAATATTTCGCCGGGACCCAGGACGCCGGGCATGATGCGAATTTGCTGGCGGTTGCCGATCTCATGAAGCTTCGGCAAGGCGATTCCGCCCAAGGCAAATTGTCGGCAGCGGACCTCGATGCCCAGGCGTCGGATTTCGCCGGACACGAGGCGCTGTTCGCCTTCCTGAAGGCCGCCCGCCTCTATTACGCGGCTGGCGATGCGGCGGCGGCGCTGCAATTGCTGGGTGACGCCAGGAACGACCCGCCGGCGCCACCCTATGTCGCTTTCAGCCGGTCGATGCTGCGCGGCCAGGCGCTGATGGCACTCGGCCAGTATGAGAAGGCGGCGGATTACTGGACGGCGTTGCTGCCACAGGCGTCCGGACGCTGGCAGAAGGAAAGCGTCGAACTGGGCCTCGCCCTGAGCTGGGAGAAGGCGGGCACGCTCAACAAGGTCTTCCTGCCGGGCACGCGCATCGCTGATCCCGGCATCAGGGCGACTGTGCTGCGCCGCTCGGCCGGGCCGATCCTGCTGCGCCAGGCGGTGGCGGACCCGCAATCGACGCCCCAGGAAAGGGCGCTTGCACGTTTCGTTCTGCTCTTCAAGGAGGCCACACGCGGGCACTACACCGGCTTTCTCGAGGATTTCAACGCCGCGACGCTGACAGGCGACGACGGGACTGCGCCAGCCGGCACGAAATCCGCCATCTTCAAATGGGCTGGAACGAGCCAGCCCTATTCATGTCCGGCTCTGAAGGCGGTTATGGCTGAACTGGCCGCCAATCCGCGCTCGGCGCATGGCTTGCTGTGCCTCGGCGACTTCGTGCGCACCTCCGATCTCGACGACGTCGAAAGCTTCGAGGTGCAGTCTGGGGAATTGGGCAGCAAGCCGATCTTTCCCGGCGCGCCGTTCTCGCGCGGCGAAGTCTACAGGAAGCTGATCGCCGACGCCTCGACCCCGGACAATGAGCGTGCCTATGCGCTCTATCGCGCCATCAATTGCTATGGTCCCAGCGGCAATAATCGCTGCGGCGGCCAGGATGTCGGCAAGCCGGTGCGTAAGGCCTGGTTCAACACCTTGAAAACGAAATATGGCGCTACGTCCTGGGCGCGGAGCCAGAGCCTCTATTGGTGAGGCTGACCCGCCTTCCGGCCGTATTGCTTCTGTCGGTGCTCATGACGCAGGTCGCAGTCGGCGAACCCGTCGTGAAGGCCAGCGACTATGATGCCTATTGGCTCTGGGCTGGCGTGAAGGCGCGCCCGATCGTGCAGCAGGCCAAGACCGTCTACCTGCTGCAGGGCGAGATCGGCCCGGACCCTTCCGGCGCTGTCCGTCTCAAGGCGCAGGGCGGTTCGGTGCCCGGTCCCCACGTGCCGGCGCTCTGGCTCGCCTATCGCGTGCGCAGTCTCGATTGGACGCCGGAGATCACGGCGGCGATCGCGAGGAAATACGCGGCCTGGCGCACCCAGCCCGGCAGCGTTCCCGGCATCCAGGTGGATTTCGACGCCTCGACGCGAAATCTCCGGAACTATGCGGGTTTTCTCAAGGACTTGCGGCGCTCGCTCCCGCCCGATTGCCGGCTCAGCGTCACTGGCCTGATGGACTGGGCCTCGCAGGCGGCACCGGAAGATCTCGACGCCTTGTCGGGCACCATCGACGAAATCATCTTCCAGACCTATCGCGGCCGGCAGACGGTCCCTGATATCGATGCCTATCTGGCAAGGCTGGGCCGCCTGCGCATTCCCTATCGCCTGGGGTTGTCCGAAGGCGCGGCATGGTCGCCGCCCGCCGGTCTCGCGTCCGATCCGCATTTCCGGGGCTACGTGATTTTCCTGCAGAACCCGCCCTGACATACTTCCGATACTGGCCCTGGCTTACGTTCCCAGGTCAGAACGCCATCGCCAGCCGCATGCCGTCATACACCGCCGCATGGATGTTCCTCGATGCCACCGCGTCGCCGATGCGGAAGAGCTGGAAGGTCCCCGCCTCGTTCACCGCCAGCGTCTGCGGCTTGCCGGCCGTGAATGCCTCGTAGTCCACCGCGCCGAGATTGGAGGAGTGCGGCTTGAGCGCGAAATAGAGCTCGTCCAGGGGCAGGGTGCCGTGCTCCACCACCACCTGGTCGGCCCGCTTTTCCACCACGCGCTTGCCGTAGTCGTCGAAGAAGCGGGCGACCAGGCTGTTGCCCTCGCGCGCCACGCTTTCGAGGCGAAGGTTCAGGGTGGTCTGCACGCCGGCCTTGGAGAAGGCGCGGAAATAGGCCGGGAAATTGGTGCCGCCGACATCCGGGGCGAGGCTGCGCTCCGGCGTCACCAGCTCAAGTTTTGCGCCGCCCTCGGCGATGAACTCGGCCGTGGTCATGCCGGGATGGGCGCCGTTGTCGTCATAGAGCAGCACGTTCGCCGCTGGCCTGGAGGCGCCGGAGAGGATGTCCCAGCTGGTGGTGACGAGATTCTCGCCGGCGTCGAGGAAGGAGGTGTTGGGCAGGCCGCCCGTCGCCACCACCACGATGTCGGGGGTCTCGGCCAGCACGGTGTCTTCCTCGGCATAGGTGTTGAAATGCAGCCTCACGCCCAGCCGCTCGCATTCGGCTACACGCCAGTCGATGATGCCCATGATCTCGCGTCGGCGCTTGAGGGCGGCGGTGAGGCGGATCTGGCCGCCGGCTTCGTCCGCCGCCTCGAACACCGTGACGCGATGGCCGCGTACGGCCGCCACCCGCGCCGCCTCCAGCCCGCCGGGGCCGGCCCCGACCACCACGACATGCTTGGAGACAGCGGCCTTGTCGGTGATTTCATGCGGGATCGAGCCCTCGCGCCCGGTGGCGGCATTGTGGATGCACAAAGCCTCGCCGCCATAGATGGAATCGATGCAATAGCCCATGCCGACGCAGGGCCGGATCTCGTGCTCGCGCCCCTCGGCGATCTTGCGGGCGATATGCGGGTCGGCCATGTGGGCGCGCGTCATGCCCACGAGGTCGAGCTTGCCGGAAGCCACGGCGTGGCGGGCGGTGGCGACATCCTGGATGCGGGCGGCGTGGAAGGTGGGGATGGCGGTGGCCTGCTTCACCTCGCCCGCGAAGTCGAGATGCGGGGCCGAGCGCGCGCCCATGCCGGGGATAACGTGGCTCAGTGCTTCGTCCGTGTCGATATGGCCCTTGATGACGTTGATGAAGTCGACCAGGCCCGAGCGGGCGATGCGGCGGGCGATGTCGAGGCCCTCGTACTTCGAGATGCCGCGGTCCCAGTCCTCGTCGCAGACCATGCGGGTGCCGACGATGAAATCCGGGCCAACGCGCTCGCGCACCGCCCGCATCACCTCGAAGCCGAAGCGCAGGCGGTTGTCGAGGCTGCCGCCATACTCGTCCTCGCGCCGGTTGGTGGCAGGCGACCAGAACTGGTCGATGAGGTGGCCGTACATCTCGAATTCGAAGCCGTCGAGGCCGGCTGCCTTCACGCGCTCGGCTGCGTCGGCATAGGCGGCGACGATGCGCTTGAGATCCCAGTCCTCCGCCGCCTTGGGGAAGGCGCGGTGCGCCGGCTCGCGGATGGAGGAGGGCGCGATGATCGGCAGCCAGTCTTCCTTGCCCCAATTGGTGCGGCGTCCCAAATGGGTGATCTGGATCATCACCGCCGCGCCATGCTCATGCACCTCGTCGGCGAGGCGGGCAAGATGCGGCACCACCTCGTCCTTGTAGAGCAGGATGTTGCCGAAGGCCTGCGGCGAGTCCGGCGCCACCACCGCGGAGCCGCCGATCATGGTGAGCCCGATGCCGCCCTTGGCCTTCTCGACATGGTAGAGCCGGTAACGGTCCGCCGGCATGCCGTCCACGGTGTAGGCCGGCTCATGGGCGGTCGACATCAGCCGGTTGCGCAAGGTGAGGTGCTTGAGCTGGTAGGGCTGGAGCAGGGGATCAGAAGACATGAGGGATTCCCGGGTGCGCGGACGTCCCGTCCGCATCTTGAAACGGCTCGTTGGTCGGATAGGAAGAGCGGACGGGACGTCCGCGCATCCGGGGATTACGACACCTCATACTGCTCCGCCCCATCCGCGATGATGTAATAGTCCGACTTCGAGCCGGTATAGATGTGGCTGGTCAGCTTCAGGCCCGTCGGCCGGTCGATCGTGCCGGCGGCGATGCTGATCTCCTCGGCGCCGAAGGCCCGCCAGAACACATTGCCGCCGCAGGTGGAGCAGAAGCCGCGCTCCGCCTTTTCCGAGGAACGGTACCAGCGCAGCGTTTGGCTGGCGGTGAGCATCAGGTCGTCATTGGCGCAATTGGTCGAGGCGAGATGATGCCCGGTGGTCCTGGCGCATTGCGAGCAATGGCAGGCGCTGACATCGCTGAGCGCGCCGTGCACCTCATAGCGCACCCCGCCGCAAAGGCAGGATCCGGTGGCGCGAAGGGCTTTGGACATCGGCGGCTCCGTGGATGCTTCGCGGGCCATCCTATCGGGCGCGGGGGGAGCGAATTGTCGGAATACGGTATGAAGGTCGCATTCTGGCAAGAGGAGGGAGTTTTTCTGGGAGCGCGGACATCCTGTCCATATGCGTGAACTTTGCGGGCCGAGACCGCCAGTAGCGGAGTGGCGATCACCGATCGCCATCTTCCCTGCCACCAAGCGCGGCGTTTCCAAGAGTGTCGATCGGTGATCGATACTCCAACCCTGCGTCTCGATTGGCAAAGTCAGCGCCCATGGACATGATGTCCGCGCTCCCAGGCTATTCGTTGTTCAGCAGGCGCTCGAGATAGTCGGTCTCGGCCTTGGGCCTGTTCGGGTCGGCGAGGCGGCGGCGCAGCTCTTCGAGCACCTTGCCGGCGCGCTTGGAGGGCGAGGCGTCGATCGAGCCGTCGGCCCCATAATCCGGCCCGCTGTTTGGCAACTGGCGGCCGAGCGGGTCGCGGTTGCGCGGGCCGCCCTGCTGGGCCTGGCCCTTGGCATTGCGCTGGGCCTCGGCGAGCTGCTCGCCGAGATTCTTGGCCGCCCGGCGCAGCGCCTCGATCGCCTTGCCCTGCGAGCTGACGGCATCCTCGCTGTTGTTGTCGCCGAGCTGGCCCTCGGCATCGCGCATGGCCTGGCCGGCCTCGCCCAGCGCGTCCGGCGCCTCGGTGCCGCTCTCGCGCAGGTCGCGCTGCATCTTCTCCAACTGCTGGCGCAGCGCCTGCTGCTGGTTGCGCAGATCCCCGAGCGAAGGCAGGCCCTGGCCCGTCTGGCCCTGCCCCCCCTGACCATTCTGCCCCTGCTGGCGTCCGCCCGGGCGGCCCTGGCCCTCCTGCCCCTGGCCGTCCATGCCCATGTTCTGGTCGTCACCCAGTCCCTGATTGTCACCTTGGCCTTGATTGCCGCCCTGGCTCTGGTCGTTCCCTTGGCCTTGATCGTTCCCTTGGCTCTCGTCGCCCTGGCCACCCTGGGGCGGGGGCTGGTTCTGGCGATAGGTCTGGTCGCGCAGGCGCTGCTGGCGCAGGATCATCTTGCTCATGTCATTGAGCGATTGCTGCATCTGCTGCATCGAGGGGTCGCCCTGGCCGACATCCTCGGGATTGGCGAGGTTGTTGAGGATGTCGTCGAGCTGGGAGAGCAGCTTCTCGGCATCGTCCTTGTTGCCTTCGCGGGCCGACTTCTCGAGCTGGTCGAGCAGCTTGGCGAGTTCGTCGGGCGAGATCACGCGCAACTGCTTGCCGGCATTCGGCTTCTGGCCATGCTTGAGGGCCTGCTGCTGGCGCTGGGCATAGTCTTTGAGGAAATTGTTCATGGCCTGGCGCAGTTCCCGCGTCAGTCGCTGGATCTCCTCGGGCGAGGCGCCACGCTCGATCGCCTGGCGCAGCTTCTCGCGCGCCGCCTTGAGCTGGCGCTCGGCCAAGGTACCGTCGCCATCCTCGATGGCATTGGCGATCTGCCAGAGATAATCGGCGACATTGCGGTAGTCGTCGTCGGAATTGGCGCGGTCGAGCCGATCCCAGGCCGTGCGCAGGCCGAGATAGAGGCCGGCATCCTTGGTGAAATCCTCCGGCGCGATCATCAGCGCGCGGAGCGCATATTTGACCTCGGCGGCCTGGTTGGCGTCGAGCGACAGCTTCAGGCGCTGCTCGATCAAGGCGCGGGCGAGGGGATTGGTGAAGTCGCGCTGGGGCAGCGTCACGTCCTGCGGCGCGCTGCGGCCCTCATTGCCGGCATCGTCGCGGGCCACCAGCGTCATCTTCACGGTGGCGCCGGCGAGTGGATCGGAGGAGAGGTCGCGCGTGGCCGTCACCGAACCGCTGCGGGCATGGCCGGCGGGCGTGGGCAGGGAAATCCGGGGCGGGGCGTAGAGCGGATGGCCCTCGCTCGCCAGCGTGCCCTGTGCTTCCACGGCGGCGGCGCCATAATCGTCGTCCACCTTGTAGGCGAAGGTCATGCCGCCCTTGCCGTCCGGCTTCACGGGCTCGTCAAAGGCGATGGTCGGCGGCCGGTCGGGAATGACGGTAAAGGCAAAGCGCGTCACCGCGCCGTTCGAGCGCGCGATCTCGACGCCGGCATCGGCGTTGAGCTTCAGGCGCTTCTCGATCAGGTTGGGATCGGGCGCATTGGCGGTGGCGGCGGCTTCCTCGCTGGTGCCGCCGCTCGCGCTGATGCGGGCCTCCCTGTCGCCGGCGAGGCGGATCACCAGCAGCGAGCCGGCGGGAACCGCGGTCGGGGCGGCCTGATTCGCATCGGTCAGCACCAGCGGCGCGCGGCGCGTATAGGGCGGCGGCGTCACCCAGGCATCGAGCCGGGTGCCGGGCTGCTCGGCGGTGGAGCCGGAAAACAGGGCGGCGATATCATAGGCGGGCGACTGCAGGGCATCGATCAGGCGCGGCAGGCGCTCTGCCCCGGCATAGAAGAAGCCGACCACGAGGGCGAGCACCAGCCCGATGCGCAGGCCATAGCGGTCGAGTGCCGGCAGGTTGGGCGAGGGCACGCCGAGGCGAATGTTGCGGCTCGCTTCCAGCGCGGCGCGGCGGTGGCGGCGCCAGAGCGCCTCGGCCAGGGGATCGCCGCCGCCTTGGGCAAGCCGATCCTGCCTTGCGGTGGCCGGGCGGTGCGGCAGTCCGATGGCGTGGTCGAGCCGGAACAGGGCTTCCTCGCGCGTGGGTATGCGCAGGCGCGCCAGAGGCCAGAGCGAAGCGATCAGGCCCGCGACGAAAAGCAGGAAGATGGCGAGGCGCGGCGGCCCCGAGAGCTGGCCGAACAGGTCGAACCAGCTGGCAGCGAGGAAAAGCCCGATCACGCCGAGCGGCAAGGCCAGCCGCGGCCAGGCCCGCTCCCAGGCGATCGCCAGCCGGGCGCGCCGGATCAGCGCGTCGAAGGACTGCGCCTCCTGCGTGATATCCTGGCCCCTGCCAGCCTCAGCGTCCGCCATGCCACCGTCCGAATGAACCGATTCTGGGAGTGTAGGGCGTTGTGCCCTGCGATTCCAGCCGGGATCGATCATAAGGATGTGCGTGGCGAATCGATGGCCGGGGGGAGGATCATTGTTGTGAAAGGCGCGACGCTCTCAGGTCGCGCCTTTCCCAATCTTCGATATGGCCTTCGCTCTCATCCCGGCTATACAGCGCTGGACACCAACTCCAGGACTCCCAATGCCCGCCAAGATCCTCATGCTCCAGGGTACCGGCTCGGATGTCGGCAAGTCGCTGCTGGTGGCCGGGCTCTGCCGCCATTTCGCCGACAGGGGTCTCAGGGTGCGTCCCTTCAAGCCGCAGAACATGTCGAACAATGCCGCCGTCACCGCCGATGGTGGCGAGATCGGCCGGGCGCAGGCATTGCAGGCGCGGGCGGCACGGGTGGCGCCGAGCGTGCATATGAATCCGGTGCTCCTGAAGCCGCAATCGGAGACGGGCGCCCAGATCATCGTGCGGGGCCGCATGCGCGGCTCGGCCAGGGCGCGCGACTATCAAGGGCTGAAGGCCGGGCTCCTGCCCGATGTGCTCGACAGTTTCGCGCGCCTTCGTGAAGAGGCCGATCTCGTTCTCGTCGAGGGCGCCGGCTCGGCCTCGGAGGTCAATCTGCGCGCCAACGACATAGCCAATATGGGCTTTGCCCGCGCCGTGGAAGCACCCGTGCTGCTGGTCGGCGATATCGACCGCGGCGGCGTGATCGCCCAGCTCCTCGGCACGCAGGCGGCGGTGGCGCCGGAGGACTCGGCCCTCGTCAAGGGTTTCATCGTCAACAAGATGCGCGGCGATCCCTCGCTCTTCGCCGACGGCATGCGCTTTATCGCCGAGCGCAGCGGCTGGCCGGCGCTGGGGCTGGTGCCGCATTTCCCCGGCGCGGCAAAGCTGCCGGCCGAGGATGCGCTGGCGCTCGGCAGCTATGGCAGCCGCCGGCCCGGCGCGAAGATCACCATCGCGGTGCCGATGATGCCGCGCATCTCCAATTTCGACGATCTCGACCCGCTCGCGCAGGAAGAGGAAGTCGATCTCGTGATGGTGAAGCCGGGTGAAGTCCTGCCGGTTGCCGACCTCGTCGTCCTGCCCGGTTCCAAGGCCACCATCGCCGACCTCGCCTTCTTGCGCGGCCAGGGCTGGGACATCGACCTCGCCGCCCATGCCCGGCGCGGCGGCCATGTCCTGGGGCTGTGCGGTGGCTACCAGATGCTGGGCACCCGCATCGAGGACCCCGACGGCATTGAGGGCCCCCCGGCGGATGTGCCGGGCCTCGGCCTGCTCGACGTCGCCACCCGCCTCACCGGCGACAAGCGCCTGGTGGCGGTGACCGGGGAAACGGCGGCCGATGGCGTGCCCTTCGCCGGCTACGAGATGCATGTCGGCATCACCGAAGGCCCGGCGCTCACCCGCCCGGTGCTGCACCTTGCCGATGGTTCGCCGGACGGCGCCTGGTCCGCCGACGGCCGTGTTGCCGGCTGCTATGTGCACGGCCTGTTCGGCGATGACCGCCAGCGCACCGCTTGGCTGCGGCGGCTGGGCGGGCAGGGCGGCGGCATGCAGTACGAGGTCGTGGTGGAGGAGACGCTAGACGCCTTTGCGGCGCATCTGGCCGGGCATCTCGACATGGCCGCGATCGCGAGGATCGCAGGGCTGGGGTAAGCGACGCTGACCACTGGTGAGACCGTGGCCGAGTAAGGCGCAGGCCCTCCCAGCTTCTTGGCTGTCGAATTCACACATCTCAGCCTGAGAAGAATAGACGCCAGTAATTCGGCTGAGCGAGATGAGAGGGTTGAGGATAGAACGCGCCGTCGAAGTCCCCTCGCCCCGTTCTTACGGGGAGAGGATAGAGGTGAGGGGCTGCGCAAAATTCTCAGATCAGCGTTCTACAAGGCACGACGATCTGGGTGGTGGTTCGTCGTCTCATTGTATCTATCTGATTTATTTGCGGAAATAATCCTGCCAAAGTCGCACAGCCCCTCACCTCTATCCTCTCCCCGTAAGAACGGGGCGAGGGGGCGCAACCGCCTCGTCCTTTTCTCAAACCGACTCTTCTCGCCCGACTGTCGAGTGCAATCCCGCCCCTCAGTGATATTGCTTGTACACCAGATAGAACGTCAATACCCCGATCACCGCCGACAGGATCACGCAAGCCGTGTGGAAGAGGTTCAGAGCCTTCCTGATATCCGCCACCCCCGCCTCGCTACGGCCATCGCCCATATAGGCATCCTCGACCACCGTCTCGCCATAGACGCGCGGGCCGGCGAGGCGCAGGTCGAGGGCGCCGGCCATTGCCGCTTCCGGCCAGCCGGCATTGGGGGAGCGGTGCTTGCCGGCGTCGCGCCGCACCGCCAGCATCGCCGCGCGGCCGCGGCGGTGGCTGATGAAGGCGGCGGCGCTGAGGATGAGGGCTGTAAGCCGCGCCGGGATCAGGTTCAGCCAGTCGTCGAGGCGCGCCGAGGCCCAGCCGAAGGCCTCGTGGCGGGGCGTGCGGTGGCCGATCATCGAATCGGCGGTGTTGACGATCTTGTAGACGGCTATGCCCGGCAGGCCGAGCAGCGCATACCAGAACACCGGCGCCACCACGCCGTCGGAGAAATTCTCGGCCAGGCTCTCGATGGCGGCGCGGCACACGCCCGGCTCGTCCAGCGTCTCGGGATTGCGGCCGACGATCATCGACACCGCCTTGCGCCCGCCAGCGAGACCGCCCGTCTCCAGCCCTTGCGCGACGTTCTCGACATGCTCGGCCAGACTTTTGGAAGCGATCAGCGAGGAGGCGATGATGCCGAGCGGGATGAAGCCATAGGTGAACGACAGGCAGAGCCGCTCGACGAGATAGGCGCCAAGCCCGGCCACCACCACCAGGACGCCGGTGGCGACGATGCCGGCCGAGCGGCGGGTGGAACGGCTGTCCGCCTCGACATTGAGGCGGCGGTCGAGCCCGGCGACGAGCGCCCCCATCCAGGTGACGGGGTGGCCGATGCGCGCATAGAGGGGCCGCGGATAGCCGAAAATCATTTCAAAGGCCCAGGCGATCGCCAGGCTGAGAATACGTGAGAACAGATCCATAGGTATTGCAAAACCAAATTGATCATGCCCGACCCCGGATCCGGGCCGCAGGCGGCTTGACAGGGGGGAGGCGCGAACACTAAATGGCGACGCTTCCGGGCAGCCGGGGCTGTAGCTCAGTTGGGAGAGCGCTGCAATCGCACTGCAGAGGTCGTGAGTTCGAATCTCATCAGCTCCACCATCCTGCCTCGCTCTTCGAGCTTCGCAGGACAGGTCCGAAACATCTCATCGAAGCAGGATGCCCTCCGAAGCCTTGGCGAAGGAGGGCCGCGCTCCCAGCGTTCACCAGCGCGAGATTCCCGAGGTTCGACCAGTCGGACGGCACTCAACCTCTCAGACGGAGAGAGGCGCCGAAGCGGGCCACTCAAGGCCCGCGCTTCAGAAGGGTCCAAATCCAACCCGCGAAGGTCAGCACGAGGAAGGGATATCCCAGGGCGGGCAAGGGAGCGGAGGTCGGCAGCAAAGGGGCGCCCCAGATAATCCGACCCACTGTCACCCCGAACAGCACGGCGGCCACCAGCGCCGTCAAACGCACCCACAGGGGAAAGGTCTTCGGCGCGCTGATCATGATGAGGCCTGCCGACCAAAGGGCTATTCCCCCGACATAGGACGGCACGCTCGCCTGAAGTCCCGCGGCATTGCCCGCCAACAGCAGGCTTTCACCAGCAGCGAAGGTCAGGTACCCAGCCGCTATGCAGTCTTGTCCTTGACGCAGATATTTCGTCGCCAACAGGGTGGCCGCCACCACGATGGCCACGCCGTCAATCGTCCAGAAAGACTCGCGTAATTCGGCGGTCCCGACAAACGTACCAGCGAGGCCGAAGATGCCCCCAATCGCCAAGCCCGTCGCTGCGACAATGTCCAAGCTAGTCGGCGAGGCCCGGGCCATTTGAAAGCTCCTGCAATTAGCAAAGCTTAGTACAGCAGAAGGATTCATCAAAATACCAAGACCAGCCCGATTCCGGGGCACGATAGAAGGCCTAGCCGCTCGCTTGAAGCTTCTCGCCTGTTGCCCTTCTAGACCTATACATCTCCACCACCTCTCCCAGTTCGCCACCCCGTGCTCCTGGCGACAGCTCGCAACGAGGTTCGGACGGGGGTCGTGCAGTGGTGGTCTAGACCAAGATGCGTTCAGGCAGGAGCGGACTCGCAAATTAACTCGTTGGCATCAAACGTATTTTGCGATTCTCGGTGATTCGATCTGAAAATGAAACGCTCCCGGTGGGCGATGAGCTTAAGGAATTGGGAATAAGTGGGCCGATTCCTTGGCACGCGAGGTCACCTTATCGCCCCCTCCGCGTGGTTTCTTCGCTGGATCGATTCGAACAGCGGAGGCGAGATGCCAGCAAACACATCGCATCTATTATCCTCGGTCGTGGACGCCCAGCGGCAAGCCGACGCGATCAATGCCTACTGGGCGAAGGTGGGACGAGAAGCCGGCGCGATGGTCGTGCCGGTGTTCGATCACGAAGGCAATTTGGAGTCCTTTGGCGTGACCAGTCACATGGCGACCAAAGCAGCGAGCAGGTCTGGACGGAGACCAGGTGCGTACTTCGCGTCCCGGCCTCACCGATAATCTTCAAGCTCCGCATCGGTTATCCGCCCGGCCTCATCAATGCCGGCGCGGCGCTCCCAGCATTCACCAGCGCATCGACGAACAGCCGTGCATGAACCGGCAGCGCCTCGAAGGTGCGCGCGCAGACCACCAGGCGCCGGTCGGCCCAGTCGTCGGTAAGGCGCAGGGCTGCAAGGCCCGGCGAGCCGTGGCGCGCCACTGCCGCGAGCGGCAGCACGCCGACGCCGATGCCCGCCTCGACCAGCCGGGCCACCGCGTCGAAATTGCGCAGGCGCACGCGATAGGCGATGTGCCGGCCGAGTCGGGCGGCGTTGCGGGCGAGGTGGTCGTGCAAGGCGCCCGCGGTGAGACCGACGAAGGGCTCGTCCAGGAGCTCGGCAAAGCTGATATCCTGCCTCAGCGCGAGGGCGCTGGTGGCGGCGGTGATGGCGGTAAGGCGGTCGATGCCGAGCGGGCGTAGCTCCAGGCTGGCGAGATCGGCGGTGGCGGCGATCACCCCGAATTCGGCCTGTCCCGCCGCCACGGACTCGACGATTTCCAGGCTCGTCCGCTCCTCGAGATCGATGTCGACGCCGGGATTGGCCGCGAGGAAGCTGCGCAAGGCGTTGGGCACGAGCTCGACCAGCCCGGCCGTGTTGGAGAGCATGCGGATCTCGCCCTTGAGCCCGGTGGCGAAGGCGCGCAACGCGCCCCGCATCTGCTCGGCCTGCGCGAGGATCGCCCTGGCATGATGCAGCAAAGTGCGGCCGGCGGCCGTGGGTGCCACGCCGCGGCGGGCGCGGACGAGCAGGGCGGTGCCGAGTACCGCCTCCATGCCACTGATCCGGGCGCTGGCGGAGGCGAGCGCCATGTGCATGCGCTCCGCCCCGCCCGAGATGGAGCCGGCCTGTGCCACGGCTTCGAACAGGCGCAGATCGGTGAGATCGAAGCGCATCGGCCTTTCCTTCGGTTTTTCCGAAGGAACAGCTCGGATCTTCCCGATTGTCAAGCCGGCGGAGGTGCGACAGTTCTAGGGTGTTCTCCGTCACTCGCCCTCGCTGCGTCATGTCCCATATCCTGCTGCTCACCCTTGCCGGACTGCTTGCCGGCTTCATGAATGCCCTGGCGGGCGGCGGCTCCTTCGTAGCCTTGCCGGCTCTGATCGCCGCCGGCGTACCTTCGGTCGCGGCGAATGCTTCGAGCACGGTGGCGCTCTATCCCGGCGGCGCGGCCAGCGCCCTGGTCTATCGCAACGGCCTTGCGCCCGTCTGCGGCGTGTCGGCAGGACGCATGCTGGGCGTGACGCTGGCGGGCGGCCTGGCCGGCGCCCTGCTGCTGCTGTGGACGCCGATCGCCCTGTTCGACCGGGTGCTGCCCTGGCTGCTGTTCATCGCGACATTGATGCTGGCGTTGGGTCCTCGCCTTGGCACGGCCCTGCGCGCCCGCTGGCTTGCCGCAGCCGGCGCGGTGCTGGCGGTGCAGTTCGCGCTCGGCCTCTATGGCGGCTATTTTGGCGGCGCCGTGGGGCTGATGATGATCGCGGCCTGGAGCTTGCTCGCCGATGCCGACATCAAGGCGCTCAATCCGCCGCGCACGCTGATGGTGACGGCGGCCAACACCGCTGCCGCACTCTGCTTCATCGCCGCCGGCACCGTGTACTGGGTCGCGACATTGCTGGTGGGCGCCGGCGCCCTCCTCGGAGGTTACCTCGGCGCCTATCTCGGCAAGCGCTTGCCGCCGGTCGCGGTAAGGGCGGCGACCTTGCTGATCGCGGCTGGGATGACGGTGGTATTTTTCGCGCGGGCTTATGGATAGGGGACGGTCATGGCAGGCGATCCACTCGAGTAATATGCATTCAGGCAGAAGCAGGTTTATAGATTAATTTATTGATATAAAAGGGATTTTTGGTTCTTGACGATTCGATTTGAAGGTAAAACGTTCCAGGCACAGTCGTCCGTGAGCGCCCATCACCTGATGTCGTCGCGGCGTTGGTGACCGCCGTCCTTTGTCTTTTGCAGCGATCTTCAAAGGAGCCCGACCGAATTCGAGCGCCTTTCTCCGGCAGTCTCGCGATTATTCACTCGCGGGTGCACTGGCTTGGGGGCCAACTTCGCAGTGGTCGTTATGTATATTGGGACATATTTGTATTTTATGACAACGATATAACCTACAATAATACCTAAGTATGCGATTATTTCTTATGATTTATTTATAAGAATCAGATAAATATATGTCTATTTTACATTTATATTGATAGTTTATTTTTATTCACTTCATTATTTCGCTAATTGGTTAACCATCGGGTGGACATTTCCCAGAGAAATCCACGATTGACTTTAGGTAAGTCATTTGTTAACGCGTTGTAATGTTGAAAACCTGTAACTCGATGTGCCTCCTTGCCCTACAAGAATAATAGAAATTTGAACTCACCTACGGCATTGGCGCGCATATATCTCGGTGTCCGTGTATTATTAATATCCATAGGTATTTTCTTTGTCCTTTTAACTTCTAGTGCCAAGCTTTTGGCTGATGACGTCAGTCCGTCCGGGCCCAAGGCAACACGGCCGATTGCGCAAGACGACAAAACAACCGCGACGCCTTCGAAAACATCCCTACCCGGGCCCAGGATTACGCAGTTTGGGGACTGGGAGGTTTCTTGTGGATCGGCTGTCGTTGCAACGCCGCCCTCCTCGGCATCAGCGCAGGACGGGCCGACATCTGAGGCACCCGCAGCTTCCCCCGCTTCAAAGGCCGATTGCCGCGCCATCCAGCGCCTGGTGGTGAAGGAAAGCGGCGAGACCGTGTTTGCCACCACCATCCTGCCGAACGCGAAGGCCAAGCAAGGCGAGGCTTTCATCGGCATCGTTTCGGTGCCGCTTGGCGGTTACCTCGCACCCGGCATGCAGCTCTCGATCGACAAGGGCAAGGCCTACAAGATCCTGTTCGAGACCTGCAACCAGGCCGGCTGCCACGCGGGCTTTCCGATCACGGGCGCCGTGCTTGCTTCGTTCAGGAAGGGCAAGGCCGCTTCCTTCCGCTTGTGGACCACCAAGACCAAGCCCGCCGACGTTTCCGTTTCCCTGAAGGGCTTGCCCGACGCGCTCGCCGCGATCACCAAGGGCGGGATGTGACATGCCAGTTCTACGTCTCAAGTCTCTGTTCCGGCTGAGTCTCGGCCTGATCACCGCCAGCACGTCTGCCCTGCTGGCCGGCATGCCGGCGCTCGCCCAGCAAGTCATTCCCGACGGCGGAACAGCCACCCAGATGGGCACGCCGACCGCTGTCGGCCGTCCGACGGTCGAGATCGCCACGCCCAACGCCAGCGGCATCAGCCACAACACCTATACCGACTTCTCGGTGGGTGCCGCCGGCCTCAATCTCGACAACAGCACGGCTAATCCCAATCTCAAGGGCTCTCCTTTCGCCAGCACCATCGTGAATGAGGTCACCTCTTCGCGCCGGTCGACGATTGGCGGTCCAATCGAGGTATTGGGGTCCAGCGCCCATATCATCATCGCCAACCCCAATGGCATCACGGTGGATGGCGGCTCCTTCATCAACACCGGTGGCGTGGTGCTGTCCGGCGGCACGGTGAGCTATGCGCCCTCCCTGACGTCGCCGGGCATGGTCAACGCGATCGTCAGCTCGGGCTCGGACATCGAGGTCACGGGCAAGGGTTTGGCCGGCGTCATGCCGACGCTGCAGTTGCTGGCCAGCAAGATCAGGATCGATGGGCCTGTCACCAATGGAACATTCACCACAGACCAAACCACCGGAGACAAAAAATTCAATGCGTCGGGAGATATCGGCATCAATGCGGGTGATGCCGATCTGACGCTTGATTCCAAGGTTTCCCCCTTGGGATTGGCCACGGGCTGGGCGACCAAAACGAGATCCGGCAACGGCAATTCCAATGAGATTCTGGTCGATGTCACTCCTCAGGGCTCGCTTTCCGCAAGCAGCATCCAGATCGCCGTCAATGCCAGGGGCGCCGGCGTCTCCTATGCCGGCACCGGCAATGCCTCGCTGGGCAACTTCACCATCACAAATGACGGCAAAGTCACAATCATTGGCGCGCCACCGGACGCCAGGATCCCAGCAGACACCAAGACCAAAGCCGCCCAGATCAAGGCCGAGACCGTGCTCAAGATCAAGGCACGATCGATCGACATCCGCAATGGACCAACCGCCCAGGCTACGCTCGCTTCGCAGTCTGGGAGTGTGACGCTGCTCGCCAATGACGGCGATATCAATCTTGAAGGTGCGATATCAGGCTCGCAGCGCCAGGCGCCCGATGCCCTTATCCGGCCGCAAGCAACTCGATGAGGCCATTGGCGAAGGTGCCGGTCTTCAGTCCTCAATTTTGGGCACGCCACTTGTAAACCAAGGCGATGTCTTGCTTTCCAAGGTCTTGGATGACGTCGACGGCGGTGCGATAACCGCAAGCCAGCTTTCCCAAGCTTACATTTCCGAGTTGAAGAAGGATCAGGCTCTTACGGCTGCGGTTGGCCTGACGGCGTTAGCGGTCATAACAGGTGTCGCTGCTGGTCCAGAGGTCTACGCCTACTGTACTTTGAACCCGTTGAGTTGTGCGCAGGTAGCAGAGGCTGCCGGTTGCGCGGTCAATATGGATTGTTCGAGTTTGGTCGGATCTCTGCCTGCTGCAGAGGAGGCCGAGGCCGCTCTGGGAAGAGTCGCTCAAGCTTGGGCCGAAAGTGGTGGTACCGCTACCGCTACTACAAACGGCTTCATAAGTGCGACGAAAATATCCATCAACGGAACGACTATCGCGTTGGATGTAACTGAACAGGCCATTCTCCAACAGATCATGAGAAACGGTGATGCCAGCGGTGCTTTGACAGAACAATTGTTTAATCTGATCGCGGCCAGTGATCGGGGAGCCACCTTACTTGCGGGAGGAGCCTACGGACCAGGTCTCATAAATGGATTTGACCACGTTCTTGAGATGGCGGATGGAACCATCATAATCGTTGACTCGAAGCAGTTGGCAAACGGCGCTCTACAACTTGGATCAAGCCAGAGTGGTGTGCAGTTGTCGGACGCTTGGGTGCGAGGGGTACTCGCTAACTTAGAACCAGACTCTCCGGCTGCAATGGCCGTTCAAAGAGCTCTCAACACTGGCACCCTCATAACAGCTGTCACAGGGGTAAATCGTGTCACAGGAAACTTGGTTTTTGTCCCAGTTCACGTGCCATGAATGCAGCGGAGATATTTTATGGAAGAGATAATGGTGGATTTTCAACCTGAAGCAAACGCTCGGATACAACATGTCAAGAAGCATGCTGTTTTTGATGAGAACGATAAGGAAGCGTTAGCACTAATTGAAGCAAAGAGGGGCAATCCAGCAGCGTGTGCCGGCTCGTTGGCTGACCATGCTGCGGCATCGGCTTTGTCTTCGTGGTTTGATCGCCGATCTTTACATGATTTCAAGGCCTGGTATTTCAATAGTGCATGTCTTTTGAAAATTAATTATCTTCTCAAGCCTTCTATTTCAGGGCCTCTACTTAAGTGGGCAGAGCTGCTTGCGCCTTTATTGTCAGATGACGAGGGGGTGGTTACATGGTTCTGCAACAATGATGAAAATGTCTCAGAGAAAGATTCCGATAATATTAAAACTTTGGATTATCTATTTTACCAGACAAAATTAGCTATACGTGGAGAATTTTGGCTTTTAAAGGAAAGAAGTGAGGCTTTTCTTGCAAATCACCCGAGTGCCCTCAAAAAATTTATTCCAGATTTTCGTTATTTTTTAGCTCTCGCAAATGGTAACTCATCAATGATGGAAGAAATTCTGATGGAATTTACTTCATCAAAATTGCTGAAGCAACGTAATGCGATGGAGGGTGGCTTTACGCGAGACTTAGTGTCAACACCCGCGACAATGTACGCGAAGATCGCGTGGCGCCATGGGTTTTGCGTCAATTTAGAATCCTCTTATGTTCCATGTGCATGGCTTCCGGTGAAGCCCTTGAACGAATACAAGACCGCTTATGGGTTTATGGATAAATTAAATGCGGATAATTCAGAAGATTTCAAGAAATTGTGGAGAGATTTCTAGCTATACTAAAATTAAATAAATTAAATATTCTTTCTTAGTTGAGGTAATCATCTAATGTAATTGTATTCTGACCCGGTTTTATAGAACATGGTTTTTGTCTAACACTGGAGCTTATTTTTCTACTTCGTCAGCGCCGGGGCGGTGAATGCCAGCGGCACGGGCGCGGCCGCGCCCACGCCCGTCACCGAGAACGGCATCACCTATCTGCACGGCGCGCCCCTCACCCCGGCCGGCCAGCGCGATCCCTCCTGGATCCTGGGCCAGGTCGGCGATAGCAGGGGCAACCTCACCTTCTTCGCCGATCCCCTGACCGAGCAGAACCTGATCGAGAAGGCGATCATCAGTGAGACCGGGCGCGCGCTGCTCGATCCCAAATACAAGGATCCGGCGGGCCAGCAGCAGGCGCTCTGGCAGGGCACGGTCGACTTCCTCAAGGCCAATCCGGACATCCATCTCGGCGACACCCTCACCGAGGCCCAGAAGGCTTCGATCACCCAGCCGATCCTCTGGTACACCAACGACAACGGCGTGCTGACGCCTGAGCTCCTGCTGCCGCCATCCCAGGTCGACGCCCTCACCAAGCAGATGGGCGGCATGGTGCTGGGCCAGGACATTGCCATCTCCGGCGATGCCGTCACCAACACCGGCAACCTGATCGCCTCCGACAAGGTGCTGATCAGCGCCGGCGGCTTCCTCGACAACCAGCGCGCCGTCTATGACGGCTGGGATGCCCATCTGCAGGACGGCGGCTCGATCAAGGCCGCCGATATCGGCATCCTCACGCTGGGCGATCTCGATGTCGCCGGCGGCTCGATGGCGGCCTCGGGCACCATCACGCTGCAGTCGCTGATGGGCGATGTGAACATCCTGAGCAGGCGGCTAGCGAGTTCCGGAAGGAAGGCAAGGCCTTGGCTCAACGGTTGCAGGAGGAGCTTGGCGTAGCCTATGTCGTTACGAAGAAACTGTGAAGTGTATTGGGTGCGGGGCAATCCGCTAGAACGAGGTGAGGCGCCCGCTGCATGACTCAGCCCGAGAGGGCGTGAGAACGCGGTTGCTCGGCTCTCTGTCACTCACCGCCTCGGGCCTGACCATCGACGCCGGCAAGACGCTGGAGGTGGACAGAAGCTCGCCCTCCAGGTCTCCGGCGATCTCAACATCCTCGGCACGGTCGCTGGGGCGGGCGATCTCTACCGGCAGTCGACCGGCAGTCGACCGGCGGCTCGACACTATCGGCTCCACCATCGCGGCCAACCAGGACCTGGCAGTCCGCACTGGGTCGCTGGACCGCAGTTGTCCTGCCACCTTTCTCTTCCCACGCCCCCGCTCTTTTTCTATGGTCCGACCATTGCCGGAGGCCCATGAGTCTCGCGCGGCCTTGTCGAGTTCGGAACCACCCTCATGACCATCGCTCCGGCACAGAGCAGCGCCACGCGAAGCAATGTCCTCGCTTTTCTCGTGGCCGGCGCCTTTTTCATGGAGATGCTGGACGGCACGGTCGTCGTCAGCGCCCTGCCGCAGATGGCGGATTCCTTCGGCGTGGCGCCGATCGACCTCAATATCGGCATCTCCGCCTATCTGCTCACCCTGGCGGTGCTGATCCCGGCCAGCGGCTGGGTGGCCGATCGCTACGGGCCGCGCAGCGTATTCGGCTGGGCCATCGTGATCTTCACCGCCGCCTCGATCCTGTGTGGCCTCAGCACCAATCTGTGGTTCTTCACCGCCGCGCGCATCCTGCAGGGCGTCGGCGGGGCGCTGATGGTGCCGGTGGGGCGGCTGATCGTGCTGCGCAGCACCGCGAAGGCCGATCTGATCCGCGCCATCGCGGTGATCACCTGGCCCGGCCTCGCCGCGCCGGTGCTGGGGCCACCGGTCGGCGGCTTCCTCGCCACCTATGCGAGCTGGCACTGGATCTTCTTCCTCAATGTGCCGCTCGGCCTCGTCGGCTTCCTGCTCACCATGAAGCTGATTCCGCCGGGCCAGGCCGATGGCGCCAAGCCTTTCGACTGGCTCGGCTTCGTGCTGGTCGGCGCTGCCTGCTTCGGCCTGATCTATGGGCTCGACCTCATCTCGCGCCAGAATTCCTCGATGCCGCTGGCGGCGCTGTGGCTGGCGGCGAGCGCCGTCATCGCCGGCCTTGCGGCCCGGCATGTGCTGCGCGCCGCGCACCCGCTGGTCGATGTCTCGGCGCTCGGCATCCGCTCCTTCGCCATCACCATCTGGGGCGGCTCGCTGTTTCGCATCGCCATCGGCGCCGTGCCTTTCCTGGCGCCGCTGATGTTCCAGCTCGCCTTCGGGCTCGATGCCTACCAGGCGGGCCTGCTGGTGCTCTGGGTCTTCGCCGGCAACATCACCATGAAGCCCTTCACCACGGCCGTGCTGCGGCGCTTCTCCTTCCGCCAGGTGCTGATCGGCAACGGGCTGCTCAACGCCATCCTGGTTTCCGCCTGCGCCCTGCTGACCCCGGCGACGCCGGTGCCGGTGATCTGCGCGCTGCTCTTCGCCAGTGGCCTGACGCGCTCGATGCAATTCACCGCCCTCAACACCATCGCCTTCGCCGAGGTGCCGGAGGCGCGCATGAGCGGGGCCAACACGCTGTTCAACGTGGCGTTCCAGATGTCGTTCGGCATCGGCATTGGCGTCGGCGCGGCGGCGCTCAGGCTCGCCGAACTCTGGTTCCCGGGCGCGCCGGGCAAGCTGCCGCTC
Source organism: Labrys miyagiensis (assembly GCF_030160835.1). GTDB lineage: Bacteria > Pseudomonadota > Alphaproteobacteria > Rhizobiales > Labraceae > Labrys > Labrys miyagiensis. The sequence continues at coordinate 701,730 of NZ_BSPC01000005.1, forward strand.
ATCGACTTCCAGATCGCCTTCGCCTTTATCGGCCTGCTCGCCTTCGCCGCCATCCTCGACATACTCGGCCTCGACGCGCGCGCCGGCAACGAGCTCAAGATCAAGCGGGCGGGCGCGAAATAGTCGGCGTGTAATGCAAGATTACTACCTGGTTCGAAGCCGGCGCCTCTACCCTGGCAAGCTCCTTCTCCTCGAACGGCAGGTCCGGCGCCATGGCCATGATCCACAGCATGATCCGCGTTCTCGACGAGACACGCTCGGTCGAGTTCTACCGCAACGCCTTCGGCCTGCAGATCGCCGGACGCTACGAGTTCGAGAGCTTCGTGCTGATCTATCTCGCCGACGAGCAGGGCTTCGAGCTGGAACTGACGGTCAACAAGGGCCGCGCCGAGCCCTATGACCTCGGCAATGGCTATGGCCACCTTGCGGTTTCTGTCGCGGATCTCGCCGCCGCGCATGGCCAGATGAAGACGCTGGGCTTGGAGCCCGGCGATCTCAAGCTGCTCGTCTTGCCGGGGGGAGGGGAGGCGCGATTCTTCTTCATCGCCGACCCGGATGGTTACAAGATCGAGGTGCTGCAAAGGGGCGGGCGGTATAAGTAGAGACGAGGGGTCCTGGTTTGCGGCGCCTCTTTCTGAGATGTCGCGCAGCCCCTCACCTCTATCCTCTCCCCGCAAGCGGGGCGAGGGGGCGCAATCGTGATGACTTTTCCATAGACGTCCCATCTCGCCCAACAGTTGTGCGAGATGAAGCGTTTGAGGATAGAGCGCGCCCTCGAAGTCCCCTCGCCCCGCTTGCGGGGAGAGGATAGAGGTGAGGGGCTGCGCGACATCTCAAGAATACGATCAAATCGAACGGCCCCCCATGCCCTCTCCCGACACCAATCCCTTTCCCCACGATCCCGAGCGCCATGGCCTGTGGGAGATGCTCGTGCGCCGCGATATCGAGGCGTTCCTTACCGCGGACTGGGAGGCGATCGCCGGCGATTTCCTGGCCGACCGTTTCTTCGGCCTCAGCGGCATGAAATCCGCCAATCCCGACGAATGGCGCATGGTCTTCCCGCGCCTCGAGGATTACCGCGACCGCTGGCTCGCGCAGGCCAGGCTCTCCGCCGAGACCGCTTATGCCGAGCCGCGGCGCGAGGCGCTCTATCGCGCGACTTCGCTCACCGAGATCGAGATCAGCGGCGAGCGCGTGGTGGCGCACAAGAAATTCGATGGGACGATCCGCAAGGCGGATGGCAGCGTCGATGTCATCAACTGGCAGACGCTGTATCTGTGCGCGCGGGTGGATGGGGTGTGGAAGATCATCGGGTTCGTGGGATATCTGCCGAACCCGATGGGGTAATTTCTGGAACCACGCCCTGTCGGAAGGGGGGTGCGGGATCCCCTGGGACCGCAGGCGTCTCGCCTGCTCTTCCTCTCCTGCAAACGCTTCGTTTCCAAGAGCAGGCGAGACGCCTGCGATCCCAGGGAAAGAGGCCGGCTGGAAAGCCGGCGCTCCCGGTCTACTTCATCGTCGGCATCACGAAGTCGGCGCCGGAGCGGATGCCCGTCGGCCAGCGGCTCGTGATGGTCTTGAGCTTGGTGTAGAAGCGCACGCCTTCCGGGCCATGCATGTGGTGGTCGCCGAACAGCGAGGCCTTCCAGCCGCCGAAGGAGTGGAACGCCATCGGAACCGGGATCGGCACGTTGATGCCCACCATGCCGACCTGGATCTGATGCGCGAATTCGCGCGCCGCATCGCCGTCGCGGGTGAAGATGGCGGTGCCGTTGCCGAATTCGTGCTCGTTGATCATGCGGGCGGCGGTGGCGTAGTCCGGGGCGCGGGCGACGGCGAGCACGGGGCCGAAGATCTCTTCCTTGTAGATCTTCATGTCGGTGGTGACGTTGTCGAACAGCGTGCCGCCGACGAAATAGCCGTCCTCATAGCCCTGCATCCTGAAGCTGCGGCCGTCGACAACCAGCTTGGCGCCTTCCGCCTCGCCGGCGTCGATATAGCCGCGCACCTTGTCGTAATGCTGCTTGGTGACCAGCGGGCCCATCTCCGCCTCCGGATCGGTGCCGGGGCCGATCTTGAGCGCGCGGATCTTGGGCTCGAGCTTGGCGACCAGGGCGTCCGCGGTCTTGTCGCCGATCGGCACGGCCACCGAGATCGCCATGCAGCGCTCGCCGGCCGAGCCATAGGCGGCGCCCATCAGGGCGTCGACCGCCTGGTCCATGTCGGCGTCGGGCATGACGATCATGTGGTTCTTCGCCCCGCCCAGCGCCTGGCAGCGCTTGCCGTGCCGGGTGGCGGTTTCATAGATGTAGCGGGCGATCGGGGTCGAGCCGACGAAGCTGACGGCGTTGATGTCGGGATCGGTCAGGATGGCGTCGACCGCTTCCTTGTCGCCCTGCACCACGCTGAAGACACCGTCTGGCAGGCCGGCTTCCTTGAGCCATTCGGCCAGCAGCAGCGAGGCGGAGGGATCGCGTTCGGAGGGCTTGAGGATGAAGCAGTTGCCGCAGGCGAGCGCCACCGGGAACATCCACATCGGCACCATGGCCGGGAAGTTGAACGGCGTGATGCCGGCGACCACGCCGAGCGGCTGCCGCAGCGAATGGCTGTCCACGCGTGTGCCGACATTCTCCGTCACCTCGCCCTTGAGGAGCTGCGGGGCGGCGGTGGCGAACTCCACCACTTCCATGCCGCGCTGGATCTCGCCCTTCGCGTCGGAGAGCACCTTGCCGTGCTCGGCGGTGATCACCGCGGCGAGTGTGTCGATCCGCTGCTCGAGAATGGCGAGGAAGCGGTTGAGGATGCGGGCGCGGCGCAGCGGCGTGGTAGCGGCCCAGCCTGGCGCCGCGGCCTTGGCGGCTTCCACGGCGCTGCGCACTTCCGCCGTTGAGGCGAGGGCGACAGTCGCGCTGCTCTCGCCAGTGGCGGGATTGTAGACCGGCGCGCTGCGGCCGCTCTTGCCGGCGACGATGCGCCCGCCGATGAAATGGGAAATTTCCTGGGCCATGGTTTCCTCCTTGGGGCGAGACGTCATCCCGTGCGTGCGTGATGCGGCACGAAGTGCAGCTTCGCAGACACGGGACCGCCATCCAAATTTGCGAGTCTCATTCTGCTTGCGATCCCGGATCTGCGTCGCAGCACTTCGTGCCGCAATGCGTCCGGGATGACTGCTGCCCTTATGCGACTTGCGACCGTGCACATCAATGAGATGTCTTGCACTCCCGATGTGCGAAAATTATAGTCACCCTCCATGAACTGGGATCACGTCCGCATCTTCCTCGCCGTCGCCCGCAGCGGCCAGATCCTCGGCGCCGCGCGCCGCCTGAAGCTCAACCATGCCACCGTCGGCCGCCAGCTCACGGCGCTGGAGGAGGCGATGGGCACGCGGCTGATCGACCGGCAGAACCAGGGTTGCGCCCTCACGGCTGCCGGCGAGGCGCTGCTGGTGGCAGCGGAGAGGGCGGAGTCCGAGTTCCTGCGCGTCAGCGCCGACCTCTCCGGCACGGCGGCTTCGATCAGCGGCATCGTGCGCGTGGGCGCGCCTGATGGCCTCGGCAATTACTTTCTGTCGCAGGAGCTCGGCGCGCTTGCGGCACTGCATCCCGAGCTTGTCGTGCAACTCGTGCCGCTGCCGCGCACCTTTTCGCTCTCGCGCCGCGAGGCCGACATCGTGGTGACGCTCGAGCGCCCGGCGCAGGGCAAGCTCCTGGTGAAGAAGCTCACAGATTATACGCTCAGCGTCTACGCCTCCGAAAGCTATCTGGAACGCACCGGCCCGATCGCCCGCGAGGCGGATCTGGAGGGCCGGCTGTTCGTCACCCATGTCGATGACCTCGTCTACAGCCGCGCGCTCGATTACGCCGAGACGCTCGGCCGCCTGATGAGCCGGCGCTTCGAATGCGGCAGCGTGGTCGCCCAGATGGAGGCGGTGCGCGCTGGCCACGGCATCGGCATCCTGCACGACTACGCCGCCCGCCGCTTCCCGGAACTCCGTCGCCTGCTGCCGCACATCCACTTCACCCGCAGCTATTGGCTGGTCTCCCACCCGGACACGCATCATACGCGGCGCGTGAAGGCGGTGGCCGAGCACATCACGGCGAGGGTGCGGGCGGAGCGGGGGAGCTTTGCGGTGGCGGATGTGGAATACTCGGGAAGACGAGCCGCACAACTCGCCTGACGGAGACATTTCTAAAAGCCAAGGCCTGCTCGGCAGCGTTCGGTCTAATCGGTACGAGGCACCCTTCGAGTCTTTTGGCTTTTGGCAGCCGTGAGAAAGGCGTTCAGGGTCGTTCGTTGGAAAGCCTCGCTGAACCGGCCGATACAGGCAGAGGGATCGAGGTAGAAGGATCCTTCGAAGAGGTCGTGATTGTACTCGTCGAGGATGATCCAGAGCGGCATATCGTTAAGACCGGCCCTGCGCCGCTCGATTTCCGGTACCTCCAGGGCCAGCCTATCTGACGAAGGTGGCGACGAGGTAATCGGGAGAATGAAGAGGTTGGTCTTGCCATCCTTGTCGATCACGACCGCCACGAGGGAGACAGGGCGGCTCTTCCGGCCTTCGGTCTCGCCTGCATCGTGTTGCCACCGCCAGAGATAATCGTAGCGCCAGACATCGCCGGACTTTGGAGCGGGCACGGCAGCAACCTCACTTCAGATCGGCGAGCGCTTCTTCCAGCAAGGCCAAATGCTCGGGCGGCATTTCTTCGATGGCATAGCTCCGCCGCGGATTGTTCCTGAAGCGACGTTCATAGGTTTCGATGTCCATCAGCACATAGCGGGTCTTGCGATGTCTGGTGATGGCAATTGGTTCCCGCTCGGCGGCCGCGAGGACGTCGCCGAGATGCTGTTTGAACTCAGTGGAGGCAAAGGATTTCATAGCGCTGTCCAGTTTTATCCAAAATAGACAAATTAGACAGTTTGAGCAATTGCTTTATTCAGGATTCGCTGGCGCTGCCGCCCTACAGCCGCACCCCGCTCTTCGGGTCGAACACATGCACATTGCCCGGCACCACCGTCAGGTACAGCGTCTCGCCTGGCTGCGGCGACAGGCGTTCGCGGAAGACGGTGCGGATCTGGGTGCCGTCGATGCTGCCGAACAGATGCGTCTCCGCCCCCGTCGGCTCGACCACGCTGACCAGGAAGGGGAAGCCGTTCTTGATGTCCGAGAGCAGGAAATGCTCCGGCCTGATGCCGATTTCCACCGCCTGGCCCGAGGAAGCGCTACTCTCGCTCATCGGCAGCAGCAGCCCGCCCCTGGTGCGCAGCTTCGGCGCCCCGTCGCCCTTCTCGACCGTGCCGGGAATGAAGTCCATCGAGGGTGAGCCGAGAAAGCTCGCCACGAAGCGATTGCCCGGGCGGTCATAGAGTTCGAGGGGCGAACCCACCTGCTCGATCTGGCCCGCATTCATCACCACGATGCGGTCGGCCATGGTCATGGCCTCGATCTGGTCGTGGGTGACGTAGACGATGGTGGTCTTGAGGTCCTGGTGCAGGGCCTTGATCTCCGTGCGCATCTGTACGCGCAGCTTGGCGTCGAGGTTGGAGAGCGGCTCGTCGAACAAGAAGAGCTCGGGTTGGCGCACGATGGTGCGGCCCATGGCGACGCGCTGGCGCTGGCCACCGGAGAGCTGGCGCGGATAGCGGTCGAGGTAGCTGTTCAGGTTGAGCACGCCCGCCGCCTTCTGCACGCGCGGCTCGATCGACTGGGCGCTTTCCCCGCGCATGCGCGGCCCGAAGCCGATATTGGCGCGCGTGGTCATGTGCGGGAACAGCGCATAGGACTGGAACACCATGGAGATGTTGCGCTGCTGGGGCGAGAGCTTGTTGGCGAGCCTGGGGCCGATCCACAATTCACCGCCGGAGATCTCGTCGAGGCCGGCGATCATGCGCAGCAGGGTGGACTTGCCGCAGCCGGAGGGGCCGACCAGCACGACGAATTCGCCGTCCTTCACATCGAGGTCGATGCCATGCAGCACGCTGGCGGTACCGTAGCGCTTCTCCAAGGATTTGACCTGCAGGCCCGCCATATCACTTTCTCCTCTCGATGATGTCCCGCACGAAGCGCAGATTGCCGGCCGTGAGGCCGCCATCCACCGGCAGGACCGCTCCCGTCACGCCGGCGGCGAGCGGGGAGGCCAGGAAGAGGGTGGCGTTGGCCACATCCTCCGGACTCACCATCCGCCCGAGCGGGTAATGGGAAACCACATCTTCGAAGATCGCCGGGTCCTTGGCAAGGCGGTGGTCCCAGGCCGGCGTGCGCACCGAGCCGGGGCAGACGACATTGGCGCGGATGCCTTTCTCGCCCATCTCGACGGCGATCGCCTTGGCATAGGCGACCAGCCCCGCCTTGGCGGCGGAATAGGCGGGATTGCCGTAATGGCCGAGGGCGTTCACCGAGGCGACGAAGACCACGGCGCCGCCGCCGCGCTTCGCCATCGCCTCGACCACGGGCCGGGTGATGTGGAAGGCGCCGGTGAGGTTGATGGCGATCTCGCGCTCCCACACCGTCTCATCCACCTGGCCGATGGTTTCGGCGCGCGTGAAGCCGGCATTGTTGACGAGCACCTCGGGCGCCGCACCGGCCCCGGCAAGATCGGCGCAGGCATCGGCGCAGGCCTTGGCGTCGGTGAGGTCGAAGGCGAGGCGATGGGCAAGCGGCAGTTCCGCCATCGTGGCGGCATCCCGATCCGCCCCGGAGACCATGGCGCCGGCTCCGGCAAAGGCCGCGACCATCGCCCGGCCGATGCCGCCACCCGCCCCGGTGATCAGCACATGGCGCCCGGCAAGGCCGAGGGGATGGGGCGGATTATCGGGCATGGGGAGACTCGCTGCAGGCAGGACGGCGCATCTATGCACGGTTCGCCGGAGAAGGAAATCCGGGAGCGCGGACATCGCGACATGCGTGCATGTCGCGATGTCCCCTTGTGGAAACGATGTGCTCGATGAGAAAGGAGAAGCGCACAAGACAACCGCACTCCCCAGAAGGAAAACTTGGCACATACCACTATGTCAGGTATAACTGACACATGGTCGACGTCCTGCGCACTGACGAATTCAACGAGTGGTTAGGCGATCTAAGGGACAAACAAGCAGTCGCTCGTATCCAGACAGCGATCATAGACGTGTCGCTGGGCAAATTTGGCAAGGTCAAATATCTGCGCGAAGGCGTCAGTGAAATCAGGATCGATCATGGCCCTGGCTACAGGGTGTACTTGACGCGAAGGGGTGACCTGATCGTCGTGCTCCTATGTGGTGGAGACAAGCGCACGCAGAGTAAGGACATTGACAAGGCCGTCAGGCTGGCAAAGGAGGTGTGATCATGGCCATCAAGCTCAGCAATTGGGACCCGGCCGACTATATCAAGGATGAGGGGGACGTGATCGCGCACCTTGAAGCTGCGTTCGAAAGCGGCGATCCGGCGACCATCGCGGCAATGCTCGGTGCTGTCGCCCGTTCCAGTGGCGTGGCGCAGATTGCACGCAAGGCTGGCGTGAGCCGCGAGACCATCTATTCCAGCCTCACCCGGGAAGGCGATCCCCGGTTGTCGACTCTGACGAGTGTCCTCGCGGCGCTCGGCTTCGGGCTGAGCATTCATCGGGTCGAGCCCCACGAGTTGGAGCATAGCTGACCCATCCCGCTTCCAATTGCGGAGAAGGGATGTTGCGGTAAATCGATACAGCCATCCCTCTGTGGAACCGATTACACTCCGTCCGCCAAAGCCTCTTGCCAGCCAGCCGATTACGGGGAAGAGTAGCGCCCGTCATGCGGGCGACAGGCGCTGGGCGCCGTAGGAACCGCAGCAGTCAGAAAGATGGGGACGTTTCATGAAGATGATCGGACGGATGGCGATGCTGATGGCAGGCGCCTCACTCTTGGCTTATGCCTCCGCGGCGCAGGCCGGCACCGTGCGTGTGACCATCGCCCAATATTCCAAGGGCACGGGCCCCTATTTCGAGGAAGCGGCCAAGGCCTTTGAGGCGGCCAATCCCGGCACCACCATCCAGATCGAGGTCGTTCCCTGGGACAACCTGCAGCAGAAGCTGACCACCGACATCTCGGCCGGCACCAATGCCGATCTGTCGATCATCGGCACGCGCTGGCTGCTCGACTATGTCTCGAATGGCATCGTCGCCCCGCTCGACAGCTATATGACGCCCGAGATCAAAGGGCGCTTCATCGACACCTTCCTCTCCCCCTCGGTGCTGAACGGCAAGACCTATGGCCTGCCGATCGCCGCCTCCGCCCGCGCGATGTATTACAACAAGGACGTCTTCGCCAAGGCCGGCATCACCGAGCCGCCGAAGACCTGGGATGACTTCAAGGCCGCCGCCGCCAAGATCAAGGCCGCCACGCCGGACGTCGCGCCCTTCGGCCTGCAGGGCAAGGAAATCGAGACGGACGTCTATTTCTATTACGGCCTGTGGGCGATGGGTGGCGATATCGTCAAGGATGGCAAGTCCGGTCTTGACGCCCAGGCGGCCAGCGATGCCGCCAAGATGTACAAGAGCTTCATCGACGGTGGCCTCACCGAGCCGGGCGTGACCTCCTACGCCCGTGAGGACGTGCAGAACCTGTTCAAGCAGGGCAAGGTCGCCACCGTGATCACCGCGCCCTTCCTGTCGGGCCAGATCAAGAAGGAAGCGCCGAACCTCAATTATGGCGTGGCGCCGATTCCCACCGGCCCTTCCGGCAAGACCAGCACCTATGGTGTGACCGACTCCATCGTGCTGTTCCAGAACTCCAAGGTGAAGGACGAGGCCTTCAAGTTCCTCGACTTCCTGTTCACCACCGACCAGCGCACCAAGTTCGACAAGGTCGAAGGGTTCCTGCCGGTGAATGCCAAGGAAGCGCAGGATCCGCTGTTCGCCAACGATCCGGACCTGAAGGTCTTCGCTTCGCTGCTGCCGAACGCCCACTTCGCCCCGGTGATCCCGGGCTGGGAGGAAATCGCGCAGATCACCTCGAATGCGATCCAGAAGATCTATCTGGGCAAGGCCGACGACATCGACGCCACGCTGAAGGCCACGGCTGCGCAGGCAAACGACATCCTGAACAAGAAGTGAGGATGTGAGGAGCGGCTTGCGGCTTCAGCGGCCCGCAAGAGCGCGACGTGAGCCTCCCCCACGAAGCTGGGGGAGGTGGGCCGACGTGGTCGGCTCGGAGGGGGTGTGGGCCGCTAGCTCCCGTTTAACAAATAGGGCTCTGCTCAGTCGTAGAACGAAGCTGAGCGTCTTTTTGTGAAGTTGAGCCCGTCGGGCCACACCCCATCCGACCTTGCTTCGCAAGGCCACCTTCCCCAGCTTCGTGGGGAAGGCTCCACGCCGCGGTCTTCCGTTCAAGATCGGCTGTTATCACCCCACCACCCGGAGAGCCTTTCTGATGGGGCGGGCGACACCCTACTTACTCATCCTGCCAAGCTTCCTGATGGCGGCCTTCATCATCCTGTGGCCGCTCTACCAGATCGGGACGATCTCGGTTCATGACGTCAACCGCTTCGGCATGCTTCGCGATTTCTCGGGCATCGCCAATTTCCAGGCGTTGTTCAACGATCCCGACTTCATCGCCGCGCTCTGGCGCACCTTGGTGTGGACGGCGGGCGTGGTGATCGGCACGCTGGTCGTCTCGGTCCCCATAGCGCTCATCCTGAACGATGATTTCCACGGCCGGAGCCTGGCGCGCGTCATCGTCATGCTGCCCTGGGCGGTATCGCTCGCCATGATGGCCATCGTCTGGCGCTGGGCGCTGAACGGGGAGAGCGGTCTGCTCAATTCGGGCCTGAAAGGGCTCAGCCTGATCAACACCAATATCGAATGGCTGGCGCAGGCCTCCACCGCCTTCCCGATGCAGATCCTGATCGGCATCCTCGTCTCCATCCCCTTCACGGTGACGATCTTCCTCGGCGGCCTCTCCTCGGTGCCCGACGATCTCTATGACGCCGCCTCGGTGGAGGGCGCGAGCCACTGGCAGCAATTCCGCTACATCACGCTGCCTTTGCTGCGGCCCTTCATCAACATCGCCTTCGTGATGAACACCATCAACGTGTTCAACTCCTTCCCGATCATCTGGGTGACGACGCAGGGTGGCCCCGCCAACTCGACCGACATCCTGGTGACCTATCTCTACAAGGTCGGCTTTCGCTTCGGGAAGCTGGGCGAGGCCTCGGCGGTGTCGATCATCATGTTCGCGCTGCTGCTGGTCTTCACCATCATCTATGTCAGGCTGGCGATGCGGGAGGAGAAGACGACATGAGCAAGCTCAAGCGCTCCATCCTCTACTGGATCCTGCTGTCGCCCATGGTGGTGATGGCCCTCTTTCCCTTCGCGGTGATGTTCATCACGGCACTCAAGCCCACCAGCGAGATGCTGTCGCCGACCTGGTGGCCGAGCGAACCGACCTGGCGCAATTTCATCGACATGTGGAGCGAGACCGGTTTCGGCCCGGCGCTGCTGAATACGCTGATCGTGGCGCTGGCGACGACGGCGCTCGTCATCCTCATCGCCATTCCCGCCGCCTATGCGCTCAGCCGCTACCGCTTCGCCGCGCGCGGGGCCTTCCGCCAATTCCTGCTGATCTCGCAGATGCTCTCGCCGATCGTTCTGGTGATCGGCCTGTTCCGGCTGATCGTCTATCTCGGCTTGATCGACAAGCTCAGCGGCCTCGTCTTCGTCTATATCGGCTTCAACCTCGCCTTCGCGGTGTGGATGTTGCAGAGCTATTTCACCACCATCCCGCGCGACCTCGAGGAGGCTGCCTGGATCGAGGGCGCCAGCCCCTTCAAGACGCTGGTGAAGGTGTTCCTGCCGCTCGCCGTGCCGGCTATCGTGGTGACGGCGATCTTCACCTTCATCTTCGCCTGGAACGAGTTTCCGCTCGCCCTCTCGATGCTGCGCCAGCAGGACAGCTACACCTTGCCGATCCAGATCGTGAACCAGGTGGCGGGGCGCTATACCATCGAATGGAACTATGTGATGGCGGCCGCCTTCGTCGCCACCATCCCCATCGCCATCATGTTCATGTGGCTGCAGCGCTATCTGATGCGCGGGCTGGCATTGGGGGCGGTGAAATAGCTGGGATCGCCGACTCTCGAGCCGGCTCTTCCATCCAGTTCAAGCGGCATTGCCGATCTTATTGAAGTAAAGGGCCGGCTGGAAAGCCGGCGATCCCGGTATGACCAAGCAGCATTTCGGCTCTGCCCACGTCCCCCTCTCTCCCGCCGTGCGGGCGGGCGACAGCATCTACATCTCCGGTCAGGTGCCGACCTTGCCGGACGGCTCCGTGGTGCAGGGCGGCATCGAGGAGCAGACGCGCGCGGTGATGGACAATCTCGCCAAGGCCCTGGCGCTGGCCGGCGCCGGGCTCGAGGATGTGGTGAAGACCACGGTGATCCTGGTCGACGCGCGCGATTTCGGGGCCTTCAACAAGGTCTATGGCAGCTATTTCCCGACAAACCCACCCGCCCGCACCACGCTGGAGGCCCGGCTGATGATCGATATCAAGGTCGAGATCGAGGCCGTGGCGTATAAGCCTTAAGCTGGGAGCGCGGACGTCCCGTCCGCTCTTGGAAACGACTGCCTTGCTCACACATGTCGCGCCACCCCTCACCTCTATCCTCTCCCCGTAAACGGGACGAGGGGGCGCAACTGGCGAGTTTTATTCTTTGGCGTCTCATCTCGCCCATCCGGTTGGGCGAGATGAGACGTCACAAGTGGAAGCGCGCCTTTGAAGTCCCCTCGCCCCGTTTACGGGGAGAGGATAGAGGTGAGCGACTATCTGAGCTGTCAAGTTGCATTGGCAAA
>NZ_BSPC01000006.1 GCF_030160835.1 Labrys miyagiensis
TCGACAACCTCAATCTTCCCGGTCGCTTCCGAATGGACAACCTCCTGAAAGCTCACACCTAGCCATTAGAGCAAGTACGGCAGCAAGGTTTCCGCCGGAGCTGTCCCCGCCTACCGCGATCCGCCTCGGATCGAGCCCGAGCCTTGATGCATTTCGATGGAGATACCGCAGCGCATCCGCACAATCCTCGAGACCTGACGGGAAAGGCGCCTCCGGGGCCAGACGGTAGTCCGGCGCCGCGACGACGGCCCCTGCAAGATTGGCGATCCGGCGGCAAATTTCCTCATGCGTTTCGGGCGAACCGAACAGCCATCCACCCCCATGCAGATACATCAGCGAGGGAGCACCAGCCACCGGAGCCGAAATCCCGCGCCAACATTTCAAGCGTACCGTGCCGCACCGGATCTCTTCGATTTCGGCGACGGGCTGGAGGGGCGCCTGATCCAGCGCAAATCCATCATGAAAGCGCTTCCGCGCCGCCGCCGCTGAAAATTCGACAAGCGAAGGAAGTCGCGCCGCCTCTGCTCGTTTCAGAAATGTCGCGGCCGAAGGGTCGAGCTTGCTCATGCCAGCAACTTCCGCGCATCTTCTTCCGGCAAAGCCTCCGGCCGGCATGACGTAGGGGCGATATCTTGTGGTCCTCCGGACTCGCCTGCGGTCAGGATCGCCTCCATGACTTCAAGGACGTGGAGCGCAAGGTCGCCGGATACGCGTGGCTTGCGTCCCTCGCGCAAGCCGGCGGCAAGATCGGCGAGCCCCAGCATGCGGTAGTTTCCCCGATCTGGCGCCTCGGCCGGCCAGTTCAGCGCGCCGAACGGCAGAGCGCTGGTGTCCACGTTCGACCACGGCCCGCCATGGTCCGACAGGCTGACGATGCCGCTGAAATTGTCAGGATCTGGTAGCCCTATTGAGCCCTCCGTCCCATGCAATTCAATGGGCCGGTTGCTATGACGGAACACATCCCAGGACGCGCCAAACGTGATCTTTACGCCGGAGGCGAATTCCAAGAGTGACAATAAGCTCGTGGGCGTAGCAACCGGGACGCGAGTGCCTTTGCGTGGGCCCTCAGCGGTAATCAACCGTTCAGGGTATGCGCTGGTCGCGATGGCGTGGACGCGACGGATCGGGCCAATCAGATTGACAAGCATGCTCAGGTAATAGGGACCCATATCCAGCACAGGGCCACCGCCTGGCTGGTAGTAGAAACCAGGATCGGGGTGCCAGTGCTCCATGCCCCGGCCCATCATGAACGCGGTGCCGATAACCGGCATCCCGATTTTGCCGCTCTCGACAAGCATGCGCGCATGACGCCCGGCAGCACCCAAAAACGTATCAGGAGCGGAGCCAATGACCAGCCCATATTTTTCGGCAGTCTCCACGAGCATCCGCCCTTCCTTCGCCGTGGCACTCAGGGGCTTTTCGGTAAACACATGCTTGCCCTCATTGAGGGCCCGCATTGATATTTCGAAATGCGCGCTCGGGACCGTCAGGTTCAGTACCAGATCGACGCTGGGCGACTTGATCAACTGATCGCTGTCCAACGCCTGCAGTCCGAAAGCCTCAGCCTTCTCTTTCGCCGCCGCAGGGTTCAGATCGGCACAGGCAACGATCCTGACGCCGTGAAAAAGAGGTGCATTCCGCAGGTAGGCGAGCGAGATACTTCCGCACCCGACGACGCCGATCCGCAACTGGTCGCTCGTTCCTTTTGACATTGTCTTTTCCGTGCCCCCTTGTCGGCAGATGACACTCTTTCGCCGTTTGACCAAATTAATTGACAGATTGTAAAATTCTAAATTACATTATGCAAGAAAAAGGATAATAGGAAACGCGCTGAAAGCCTCGTTCGGAGTGGCGATTGAACGCCGACCATGGACGCGCGTCGCGCAGGAGGACGATGATGAGTAAAAACGCTTTAAAATACGGTTGCCAGACGTTCACTTGGGAAATGTTGGGCAGCAATTGGACGGGCAGCCCGGATGATCTCGTTCAGGCCATTAGCGCCGGGGGCTACGAGGGCATCGAAATCACTGACAAAATGATCGGAGACTATGCCCACCGTCCGGCGGACTTCTCAACCCGGCTGGCAGATGCCGGTCTCAGGCTCGTCTCCTTCGCCTATGGTTCGGATGGCGGCTTCACTGAGCCAAGCCGGTTCTTGTCCGATCTTGATACCTGCAGAAAATGGGCCGACTTCGCCTCGCATTTTCCCGGCGCCCTGTTGTCAATGGGATCGGCGACGGTGATATCCGCCGGTTCGCGGAATGATAAGTTCGAAACCGCCGCCGAAATCTATAATCGGTCCGCCGAGATCGGGCGTGGTGTGGGTGTGACGGTGGCACTTCACCCCTCCTCGCACCACAACACACTTTTGTTCGACAAGGCGGACTACGATCTCATGTTTTCCCTGTTGGATGAGGGCTTAGGCTGGGTGCCGGATACCGGTCACATCCTGCGCGGTGGTCAAAGCATGGCCGAGACACTGACCGCATTCGCGGAGCGCATCCGTTACGTGCACCTGAAGGATGTGGATGCCGCTGGAAACTGGACGATGCTGGGCGAAGGGGTCTGCGACCTGGCTTTGGTCCTCGATAGGGTCTGCCATGCGCCGGAGTTCAACGGCTGGGTAGTGATCGAGGAGGAGTCCGACAGCGCCAGAAACGACCCTGCCGCAGCGGTCAGCGCAAATCTTCGGACCTTGCGCGCATTGAATTTTGTCTGAAGGGCCGGCAACCCCGGTGGCTTCAGGCATAGATGACCTGGGTCCCTATCCGATCCAACTGGCTTCGTATTGTATCCGGAAGACCGTCGTCGGTGATGACAAGATCGACGGATGAAAGCGAAAATGCCTTGGAAGTCGCGCTGATGCCCCACTTGCTCGAATCGGCAAGGAGGACAACACGCCGGGCCATGCGAACGAGGTTCCGCTTCGTTCGCGCCACATCCTCACTTACGTCGACCACATCCAATGACGAATCTATGGCATGCGCCCCGACGAAGACCTGATGGGCGACAAGCCCGCCGAGGGCTGCCTCGGCGTCGGTGATCAGTGTGCTTATCGTGTCGGGATAGACCCGGCCACCGATCATATGCACGTCGAGCCCTGGACGATGCATGAGATGCTGCACGACGTTCATGGCAGTGGTCGCAAGCACAACATTGTTGACCGGAGGCAACTGCATTGCCACCTGCAACAACGTCGAGCCTCCGTCGAAGATCACCGACTGGTTATCCTCGAAAAACTCGACCGCTGCCCGGGCGATGCGCTTCTTTGCCTCGAGATTTGTCTGCATCCGCGTGGCAAAGGCGGCCGAGGTCGAGTCGGTGGTCCGAGTTACCGCCCCCCCGTGGATCTTGGTCAGCAGCCCTTTGCGGTCCAACATCTCCAGATCCGCACGCACAGTGACTTCCGAAACGCCAAAACCATCTGACAGGTCCTTCGTGCGAACCTGTCCATTGCGCTGCACTTCATTCAAAATCAGCTGTCTTCTCTGCTCGGTCAACATTGCCGGCTTACACCTCCACGTCCTGGCCGAACCGTCCCGTGCCAAGCGTCCGTTTGTGACCTCAACCCGAACAGCCCAAATAAGCAAATTCGAAAGATTTCGAAATATTGCATTTTTCTTTCCTTTCGCACAAGACTGATCATGGATTTCAAATCCTTCGAATAAGGAATTCGTCACTCATGAGTTTGGGAACCAAAGTGCGCCTTGCGCGCCTCTTTTCGCATCCATCGGGGAACCTTTTTGGTGGTGCGGTCGATCACTTCGTCGGCTATGGCGACGTGCGCAAGGGCGGCCTTGCCGATCTACCCGGCGCTCTGGCACGAGTAATGGCGGGCAAACCCGACTACGTCAGTATCCAGCCTGGCGCGGCGCGCCACCTGTGGCCGCAATATGCGGGCAAGGCTTCCTTAGTAATCCAGGCGGGGTGCTTCACGGCGGACGATCGGATTAGCGAGTTGATTGCCACGCCTGAGGATGCGGTGCGTGCTGGGGCCGATGCATTGGCCGTGGCCATTCCGGTGCGGGGCGCGACTGAAGGTAAGTACATCCGCTGGCTGACCGATTCGGTGAATGCGGCGGCCCGCTACGGGATGCCGGTGGTGGCACATATCTATCCTCGCGATTTCACCGATGGAGCAAAGATCGTGTTCACGCCAGAGGAGATCGCCTATGCCGCGCGCATCGGCTATGAAACGGGCGTGGACGTGATCAAGATCGGCTACACAGGGGATTTTGAGTCCTTCAAGGAGACAGTGCGGACCTGCCCTGTACCGGTTGTGATCGCCGGTGGCCCAAGAACCGAGTCCCTGCTCGGTGCGCTTCAACAGACTGCAGATGCCCTTCGGGCCGGAGCTCGCGGTGCGGTAGTGGGCCGCAATCTCTGGGGGCATGGCGATCCAGCCAAGGCAGCACATGCCTTTCGGAGCGTCATACACGACGGCCTTTCGGCGGCAGATGCCATCGCGAAGGCAGGCGCCTGAACATGCCGGCGGTGCCTTCAATTCTGGGCTTCGGCTCCATTGCCATCGACGAACTTATCTACGTTGATCAGTCGTTGTCGGCGGGCAAGGGGAAGGTGCTGCATAGCACCCAGGCTTTCGGTGGTAATGTCGCGACGGCCCTTGCCGCCGTCGCGCGTCTCGGGGGAACCGCGGGGTTCGTAGGGTGGCTCGGCAACGCGACGGATGACCTTGTACTGTGCGATCTCGCCGCTAGCGGTGTCGAAACGGCATTCGCGCCACGCCACCCCGGCGCCCGTCCGATCCGGTCGCGAATTATCGTCGGCCCAGACGGAGACCGATTTATCGCCTATGATGACGACGCAATGCTGGGCACCGCCTCAGATCTGCCAGACGAAGTCCTGGGTAGCGCTGCGGTTCTGATCATCGATAGCTATGCGACGCAGTCGTTGGACGTCGTGGCTCGGGCTCGAAATCTTGGCGTAGCAATCCTGGGCGATATCGAATGGGGCAGCGGTCCAGCCACGGACAGGCTAATTGGGCTCTGTGATCACCTGATCCTTCCTCTGGGCTTTGCACGGCTCGCGACAGGCTGTTGGTCGCCCACCGAGATACTTGATGCACTCTGGTCGCCATCGCGGGCCGATGTGGTTCTGACCGATGGCGAGAGGGGCGTCTATTTTCGCGGGCGCGACGAGACAAAACTCTGGCACCTACCGGCTCACTGCGTCCCTGTCGTTGACACGACCGGCGCGGGGGACTGCTTCCACGGTGCCTATGCCCATGCATTGACCCGCGGAGCCGACAGTGCAGGCCGGGTCGCCTTCGCAGCTGCTGCTGCGGCCCTGTCGATAAAGGGGCGCGGCGGGCGCGAGGCACTTCCGACCTGCGATGAGGTCGCGCAGCTCCTCGCATCCGCTGACGCTCCGTCCGCAGCCGAATTGAAATAAGGGACGCTCTGCCGTCGTCATCAAAAAAATTTCTGATATGTAATTAATATTTTACTTTCTGTAATATTTGTGCAATAGGAAAAAATAAGGGAGGCACGGGACGCGGAACACTCTTCCGCGAGTTCCGAGCAAAATGGAGTTGCCACCGCAGTGGCACCCGTAACGCTTGTGGAGGGAGGATATGGCGGAAGTCATTCTGGAGAATATCTACAAGACCTACGGAAACAAATTCCACGCGATCAAGGAATTGAATCTCTCGGTGAGGGATGGTGAATTCTTGATTCTCGTCGGGCCATCCGGCTGCGGCAAATCCACCGCCCTGCGGATGATTGCGGGGTTGGAGGACATCACCACTGGTAGCCTGCGCATCGGCGGTGTCGACGTGGCCGACATGCCTCCCAAGGACCGCGACATCGCAATGGTTTTCCAGAGCTATGCGCTCTATCCGCATATGACGGTGTCCGAAAACATTGCCTTTTCGATGCGGCTGGCGGGCAAGTCAAAGGCCGAACGTAAAAGGCGTGTGGATGAGATTGCCAAAACCCTGCAACTGACCTCGCTTCTGGATAGCAAGCCCGCGAACCTGTCCGGCGGGCAGCGTCAGCGGGTCGCCATGGGTCGCGCGATGGTACGCGAGCCCGCCGCCTTTCTCATGGATGAACCTCTGTCCAACCTTGACGCGAAACTGCGCGTCCAAATGCGCGCGGAAATCACCAGCCTCCAAAAGCAACTTGGCGTAACAACGATCTATGTGACCCACGATCAAGTCGAAGCAATGACAATGGGGGACAGGGTCGCGGTCATGAAGGGAGGCGTGCTCCAGCAGGTCGACACGCCCAAGAAACTCTACGAGTCGCCAGTGAATGCTTTCGTTGCGGGCTTCATCGGTTCCCCTTCGATGAATCTTTTCGAAGCGACGCTGAGGAGCGGTGAACTCTTGTTTCGTGAGTGTGCCATCCGGCTACAGGACACAGCCTTCGATCGTCGGCCAGGCTTGAAGTCATATGAAGGGCGCAAGGTCGTGTTCGGCATCCGACCGGAGGATCTTTATGACAGCGATCTCGAGTCGGGCCGCAAGTATCAGACGATACCGGCTAAGGTGACTTCGATGGAGGAGCTCGGGTCTGAACATATCGTCCATCTCAATATTGATGCAGTCCGGGTGGACTCGGGAGATCCGGACGCGGTTGACGATTTCGGCTTGACGTCAAACGCGGTGGCGAAATTCGAACCCGTTAGTGTTGTTCGGGCGGGCTCGGAAATCCGGCTGGCCCTGGACAATGCCAAGCTTCATTTCTTTGATCCCGAGACGCATTTGGCGATCTGACTTTACGCTGGGGTCCCGGCCGGAAGGACAGTGACTCCAGGATAAGTCCAAGTTGACGTTTCATTCGCGAAGGCCGGCCTGTCAGAAGGTCTCGCAGAAGGAACTGCCCAATGCCTGTTTGATGGTTGGGCATCCAGTGAGGGAAGGCGTGTTGTGCCTTTACGTCGTATCCGTTTGCAAGTGTCAAGAGCGTAATTGAAGAATCTCGTTAATTAACAATGCTGTAGCAGGCAGAAGTTTCAAGTTTGGAGATACTAGTTACCAAAATGCCAACCAAATATCGAGAGATGTCGCAATTGAGCTTCTAAATTAACCAGATGTCGGCCGCACTGGGCGTGCCGTCTTGAAGAGGGAGGAAAAAATGACATTTCGGGTACATCCCGCAACGCTAAAACTGGCGGCCGCCGCCTGGTTGCTCGGCGCAACAGGCGCCATGGCGCAAACCACACTGGAGTTCACCCAATGGTGGGAACCCGAGCTGCCGCCTGGCTCCCTGCGGGCGATCATGGATGACTTCGAGGCCGCGAACCCTGGAATCAAGGTGACGTTGGTCAGCGGTCCTTACGCGACCACGCGGGACCAGATTTCGGTCGGCGCCGCTACTGGGACCCTCAGCGACGTCGTCGGTCTTGACGGCGCCTGGGTGAACAATCTGAATGCCCAGAATGCGCTCGCCGACATGAATCCAATGATGGATGCGAGCAAGTTCGACAAGAGCCAGGTCGCGGATATTATCAAGGTAGACGGCAAAGCGGTCATGTTTCCCGTGGCTTCGTTCGTCTATCCGGTCTTCGTGAACTTGGATCTTGCCACCCAGGCAGGCGTGACCAAGCTGCCGTCGACCCGCTCCGACTTTCTCGAAGCTGCCAAGAAGATGACTCATGCCGACAAGAACCAGTATGGCTGGGTGCTTCCCCTCTCGCTGCAGTCTCCGTCTGGTGTCCAGAACGACATGATGTCCTGGGTTTGGGCATCCGGTCAATCGATGATGACGAACGGCAAACCCAGCCTGGAGGGCAAACCGGTCGTCGATATGCTCACCTACGTCAAGTCACTCAATGACGCAGGCGTCATCTCTCCAGGCATCGCCAACAAGAGCGAACAGGAGAAGGTCGAGGAATTTGTAAACGACCGGGTCGGAATGATGATCGACTCGCTTGCGCATGTGAACCTCATCCGCAAACGCAATCCCAAACTCAATTTCGACATCATTCCGATCCCGGTCGTGGAAGGATACACCGGAAAGCGCGGCCTTCCCTATGCCTCATGGGGCATCGGCATCTCTTCGGCCTCGAAGCACCAGGAGGAAGCCTGGAAACTCGTCCAGTATCTGATGAGTGAAAAGGTGAACGCCCGGCTCGTATCCCTTGCTAATGCTTTCCCGGGGAACGTGAATGCCAAGCCTGACTTCGTGACGTCCGACAAGGCATTCGGCAAGGCGTTCGACATCTTCAAGACGGGCTATCTCGCCAACGAGTTTACCGGCCTGCCCGTCGCCGAAGACCTTATGACCCAGTTCGACGTGGAAGCCCAGAAGATGCTCGCCGGCGAGCAAACGCCCGAACAGGCTGCGGGCGCCGCCCAAACGAACTGGATGAAGCATTTCTGAATGGCGTTAGGCATTTTTGCGATCCGCTTGTATCGGGTGGTCTGCCTTTGGGCGGGCCACCCGGCAACAACAGATCTGCAACGCCAGACGGCAGGGTTCCGAAGCTTGCCTCATCCCTTGAAGGCGTACCCTAAGGCTGACACATGACCCGGCAGAAACGCCCCTATTACAAGCTGAAACGAGCGGCCGCACCGTATCTTTATCTTTCGCCCTCGCTGCTCATACTCGGCCTCCTAATGTTGCTGCCAATGGTGACGGTGATCACCTATTCTTTTCAGAATAGTGCCATACTCCGTCGCGATCCATCCTTTGCTGGGTTAAAACACTACCAGGCGATCTTTAACGATCCCGTATTCTGGGCCTCGCTGGGCCACACACTTTACTTCACATGCATGAGCGTCATCTTCCACATGATCATCGGCATGGTCTTTGCTCTTATGCTGAATAGTGATCGGATCAATCCGACGCTGCGCAACGTTCTTCGCGTGCTCTATATATTGCCTTGGCTATTTACCGCGGTAATCATAGCGGTGATTTGGCGGCTTCTTTTAGAGCCAAACGGCGTCGTGAATAGTATTCTCATGCAACTCGGCATTATCGGTTCCAAGATCGAGTGGTTTTCCTCGCCTGAAACCGCGCTGCATGCCGTCACCTTCGCCAATATCTGGGCGGGATACCCTCTGTTCATGGTCAGCTTGCTTGCTGGCTTGCAGGGCATTCCCAGGGATTTTTATGAAGCGGCCGATATCGATGGCGCTAAAGCCTACCAAAAGCTGATCTTCATCACCATCCCACAACTCATGCCGATTATCATCAGCATTTCACTGCTCGACTTCATCTGGACGATGCAGGTCTTCCCGCTGATTTGGATAACGACAGGCGGCGGTCCGATCTACGCGACCGAGGTGCTCAGCACCTACACGTACAAGCTGGCCTTTTCGAGCTACAACCTGTCACAAGCGTCAGCCAGCGCCGTGGTCATCTTGCTGCTCTCTCTCGGCCTCACCCTTTTCTATATTCGCTATCAGAGGGCTCGGTAGGACACCATGAGGAAAAGGACCACGCCCAAAGACAGATTGATCACCCTCGCGCTCCACATAGCTCTTGCCGGGGGACTCTTCTTCGCAGCCTTCCCGATTTATTGGATGCTAGGCAGTTCGTTTAAGTCGAATACCGAAATCTTTGCGCTGCCCCCAACCATTTTGCCGAAGGCCTTCACGCTGGAGGCCTATGCAACCATCTTCACCGACCCGGTAAAGCTGCGCTTTTTCTTCAACAGCTACTTTGTGGCGGGGGTGGTGACCGTCCTCACCGTACTGATCGCTTTGCTGGCAGCCTATGGATTCAGCCGTTTCAACTTCCGGGGCAAGGGCAGTCTGAACACACTGATCATCAGTACCCAGACGATACCCCCAATCACGCTTCTTATCCCTTTCTTCGGGCTGGTGGTCTCATATGGCATCTTCGACACCTATGCCGCCCTCATCCTGACCTACCTGGTCTTTACGCTGCCTTACGCGATCCTGTTGATGACAGGATATTTGAATACTTTGCCTCGTGATCTGGACGAAGCGGTCGCTGTCGACGGCGGCACAAGCTGGACGGCGCTCTGGCGGGTGATCGTCCCAATTTCACTGCCTGGCATTGTGGCCACTTCGGTCTACACCTTCCTTTTGTGCTGGAATGAGTTCCTTTTCGCCCTGACCCTGACCAAGTCCACGTCCATGCGCACTGTCCCGATTGGCATTCAGCTTTTGATGGGGCAGCACGCCTTCGAATGGAATCAGATGATGGCGATGAGCGTTCTTGGCTCCCTACCGCTCTTGCTCATTTACCTCTTGGCCCAGCGCTTCTTCCTCGCTGGCATGACAGCTGGCTCGGTCAAGTAGCCTGGAAATATCGCCTCGCCCTCGTGATCGACGGCCCGCCAAAGATAGTGGAGCTTACCGCCGACCTTCACAAAACTCATCGACGTGCCAGCGCCAGCGGCTGAAGTTTCTAGCTCTCACTCGCCTCTTGCGGATATCGCCAGCGAACAATGGGCCAAAACGGTTCCACCAAAACCTCACCGTCTCATCGCAGATGTCGATGCCGCGCTCATGCAGCAGATCCTCCATATTCCTCAATGACAATGGGTAACGCACATACATCATCACAGCGAGGCGGATCACCTCCGGCGACGAATTGAAATGGCGAAACGGATTGGGTTTGGGGCTCACCATCCTCGCTCCCTACCCTTCCAGGCCACCTTCTGCAATTTGCTCTGACAGAGCCCTCACTGGCGATGGGCGGGAGAGCGGCAGCTGTCAATTCGGCGCCGTGCCGGGGAAAATCAGCGCGAGAACTGGCAAAGAACTCAGCGAAGAGGACCGTAAACGGCGTTTTGCGAATCCAGCGCGTATTCGACAGACGGTGCTCGTCTGTGATTGCGACCGCACCTTTGTGTGTTCGCTCCGCAATTGTGTAGCACCAATTTGCGGCAGGCTCCCGTAGGGAGAGTTAGCTCCAACGTCACAGCCGATTCTTGACGTGCAAAGCCGGCCAGACAGATACGGACTCTCGATTAATCAAGGCTGTTTCCAGAACGCAGCGTCGCGGTGCCACCGTATCGCCACTGATCCGGTCGATCAGCATACGCGCAGCCGTGTGACCAAGTTGGTAGGAAGGTTGAGACACCACCGTCACTGTCGGTGATACGGCGCTCGTCCAGTCCGCGTCGTCAAATGTGATGAGCGACAGATCCTGGGGCACGCGTAGACCAAGAGCCCTTGCCGCACGAAAGACTTCAAGCGCGATCTTGCTGTCGGACGAAAGTACGGCGGTCGGCCTGTCGGGCTGGCGCAGGAGTTCCAGGAGGATCGCCTGCGACCGAGTAGTCGTGGATGCACCGAGGCGGATCTGCCGCTCGGATTCGGTCAATCCTGCCGCTGTCGCGGCTTCGAGAAACCCGGCGATACGGTTCTGGACGGTTGTCAGGGCGATCTGTTCTGAGCCGTAGTATCGCGTGTCGGAAGCGGACGTCGCGGTTATATACGCCAGGCGTCGATGGCCCGACGCGAGCAGAAGGTCTGTTGCCTCCCGCGCGGCCGCCTGATCGTCGATGAACGCGACGTCGACGGGCAGGCCCGGCACGTCGCGGTCGAGCAGTACGAGCGGACATCCCTGCGCCAGCGCGTCCTTCAGATGAGCGCCGTCATGCATTGTTGCCGGAGCAACGATCAAACCGTCGACGCGTTTGGTCAGGAAGACCCGTGTGGCAGACTGTTCGGCGGCGAGCGTTTCACTGGAATTGGACAGAATGACGTCGAAGCCGGCTTCGGCCGCAAGATCACTGATCCCACGCACAGCGAGGCCGAAGAAAGGGTTCTCGATGTCGCCGATAATCACGCCGATGGTACCAGAGCGCCCCGTTGCCATGGTTCGCGCGAGTTCATTCGGGCGGTAGTCGAGACGACGGGCGGTCTCGAGGACTCTCTGCGTTACGGCAGCACTGACCGAGCCATAACCTCCCAATGCCCGGGCTGCCGTCGCCTTCGACACCTGCGCGGCCCGCGCCACATCGGCCACGGTGACCGCCCGTCTAGCGATGATATCGTTGTTCATAGCTCGCCACTATCTCCTTTGCCATAGGGGCGTCAATGTAGATTTACGATTGAAGAGACCGGTCTCATTATGCTATGAGACCGGTCTCAACAACATGCCAGGGGATAACGCAATGAAAAGGCTCAATCGTCGCGAGTTGATCACCGCGACGGCGTTCGGTGCGCTGACATTAGCAATGACGGGGCGTGGCTTCGCAGCGACAACCGACAATCCTTACAATCTCATCGACCCAACGACGATCAGCGTCGGCAGCATGGGGGATGCCAAGCCTTATACTTTCACGGATGCCAACGGACAGTTCGACGGCTTCGATGTCGAGCTTTTCCTGGACGTTGCGCGCCGTATCGGCTTCGACAAGGAGCATGTGACATTCACCGGGCAGGACTTCTCGGCCTTGCTGCCTTCAGTCGCGAATGGACGCTTCGATGTCGCGGTTGCTGCGATCGGTACCACCGACGCGCGCAAGAAGACGGTGGACTTCTCGGACGGTTATCTTGCCGGCTACTTGACCGTCATAACGTCCGACGCTGCGATCAAGAGCGCAGACGACCTGGCCGGAAAGCGTGTCGGCACCGTGCAGGGCACGCTGCAGGAAACCTATGCCAAGACCCATTTCACAAAGTCCGACATCGTCAACTTCCCTGACAATAATTCGGCCATCTCGGCCCTCAATAGCGGGACCGTGGACGCACATTTCCTCGACTACGAAGCAGCCAAGCAATATGGCGAGCGCTTCAACGGACTCCACCTCGCCATCAATATTCCCTCTTTCGATGCCCCGGCGGGCTTCGTCGTCAAGAAAGGCAACGATGCCTTCCGCGAGGCCCTGAACAAGGCGCTGCATGAAGCCATGCAGGATGGCACCTGGAAGACACTTTATACCAAATGGTTTCCGGGCTCCCCGATGCCTGAGCAATATCTTCCCAAGTAAGCGCACCCAAGCAAGGACTTCTCGACCAAACACCAGCGGACACCGGCCAGGTCGTGTGCCCGCTGCTGGACCGTCTGGCCACCGTCCCTCATTTTCAAGCATGCCGGGAAAGACAGCTGCATGAGCTGGTTCGAAATCATCCAACGCAGCTTCTTCGATTGGGATTCTATGGCCGCCGTGCTGCCGAACATGCTGATGGTCGGCCTCAAAAACACGTTGCTGCTGGCCGTCGCCTCCACGTTCCTGGGCATTGTCATCGGCATGATCCTCGCGGTCATGGGCATTTCCCGCTCCATCTGGATCCGAACCCCTGCCCGCGTCTACACCGACATCTTCCGGGGCCTCCCGGCCATCGTCACGATCCTCTTGATCGGCCAGGGCCTCGCCGGCATCGGGCGGCAAGTCTTTGGCCCTTCGCCCTATCCTCTCGGCATCCTGGCGCTGAGCCTGATCGCGGGTGCCTATATCGGTGAAATCTTCCGCGCCGGTATCCAGAGCGTCGAGCGCGGCCAGCTGGAAGCCTGCCGGGCCCTCGGGATGACCTATCCCAAAGGCATGCGCCTGATCGTCATCCCCCAAGGCGTGCGTCGCGTCTTGCCGGCGCTCGTCAACCAGTTCATTGGCAATATCAAGGACTCCAGCCTTGTCTACTTTCTCGGCCTCCTGGCTTCCGAGCGGGAGCTGTTCCGGGTCGGACAGGACCAGGCCGTGGTATCAGGCAATCTCTCGCCCTTGATGCTGGCTGGAATTTTCTATCTCCTCATCACGGTGCCGCTGACGCATGTCGTCAATGCCATCGATCGTCAGCTGCGCACGGGCCGCAAGATCTCGACAGTAACCAGCGGGCTCGACGAGGTGAAAGAACTCGCCGACGCTACCCGCGGCCTCGATGAAGCCGGCACGGTCATGCCCGAAAGAGCCATCAGTCCCTCTGCAAAGCTCAAGGGCGCCGCGCTGGACGTCGTCGCTCTCGATATGGCCTATGGCGATTTCAAGGTGTTGCGGGGCGTGAGCCTGAAGGCCGAAGCGGGCACCATCACCTGCGTGATCGGACCTTCAGGGTCAGGCAAGTCGACGCTGCTCCGCTGTCTCAATCGCCTCGCCGAGCCCGTGGCGGGCGACATCCGTCTCGATGGAAAAAGCATCCTGCGCACCAGGGCCGATCTGTTGCGCCGCCGCGTCGGCATGGTATTCCAGCAGTTCAACCTGTTCCCCGATCATACTGCGATCGGTAACGTCCAGCTCGCCTTGCGCAAGGTCCAGGGACTTCCGGCCGCCGAGGCCAAGCGGATCGCTGAGGAGCGTCTTGCCGAAGTCGGGCTCGCTGGCCGCATGAGCCACCGCCCGATCGATCTCTCCGGTGGCCAGCAGCAACGCGTCGCTATCGCCCGGGCGCTTGCCCTGAAGCCGGAGCTGATGCTCTTCGATGAGGTGACGAGTGCTCTCGATCCAGAACTCGTCAAGGGCGTCCTCAATCTGATGGCGGGCCTCGGCAAGAGCGGTATGACCATGGTGGTGGTTACCCATGAAATGAATTTCGCGCGGCGCGTCGCCGACCAGGTGGTGTTCATGGATGAAGGAAAGGTCGTCGAGGCCGGGCCGCCGGAAGCGATCTTCGGCAATCCACAGAGTCTGCGACTCCAGCGCTTCCTTTCAGAGATGCTCTGACCGCGAGCGCTATCACCCTCGTGTTTTTCCAAATGCCTGAAAGTTTTTGAAATGACTGCATGCTCTCCCGTTTCACGCGCCATTGTTGTTGGCGCCGGCATTTTTGGCGTCTCATCCGCCGTTCATCTGGCCCGTCTTGGCGTTTCG
Organism: Labrys miyagiensis; assembly: GCF_030160835.1. Taxonomy (GTDB): domain Bacteria; phylum Pseudomonadota; class Alphaproteobacteria; order Rhizobiales; family Labraceae; genus Labrys; species Labrys miyagiensis. Next base: position 14,698 of record NZ_BSPC01000006.1, read on the forward strand.
ACAGTCCTGGTTACGGACGGACAACCGGCGAATGGTGCATCGGGACGGTCGCTTGCCTGGCTGAACTCGTCGCGCAGGCGCTCCGACGCCTATCACCGCCTGCGGATGATCGGCATCGACCGCTATCGCACTTTGGCGGCGAAGTATCCGGATGCCAGCTGGCTCCGTTTCGACGGAGGTCTGACCTGGGACGCCGACGATGACAAGAACGACATTTCCGGGGTTTTTGCCCATGAAAAGACACTTGGATATGATGCCCAGCTCCTGTCGCCCAAGGAAGTCGGCGCGGTTACGCCAGGTGTCGACGCCCGTTCGATTACTGCCCAAGGTGCAATCTTCAATCCGGGCGAAGGCTGGGTCGATCTTCCTTCCCTGATCGGCGTGCTGCTTGGGGAGTTCCAGCAAAGGGGTGGTGAACTGGTCACCAATGCGGGCAAGGCGACGGTCTCGCTCACAGGGGGACGCGCTACCGGTGTTCTGACGGCTGACGGCCGACATTTCGATGCAGACGCGGTTCTTCTGGCCACCGGTGCCGACGTGCCCGCCATTGTCGCCCGGGATGGACACCACATCGCCGATGGCACGCCAATCGCATTGCTCGTTCGCACCAAGCCGGTGGATCATGCGCTGCGTGCTGTCTTGAACACACCCCGTGTCGCAATCCGGCCGACTCCCACGGGAGCATTGGTTCTCGACTCGGCCTGGTCGGAGGAGGAAATTGTCCTTCACCCAGGCGGCGGCTTCGAGATCAAGGATTCAACGGTGCGCGGGTTGCTCGAAGAAGCCTCAAATGTCCTGGAAGGAAATCCCAGCCTTGAGCTGGACTCTTACGGGGCAGGCCCGAAACCTATCCCGGGCGACGGCGAGCCGGTATTTGGACAGTTGGAAGGCATTCCGGGCTATCACGTCGCCTTCAGCCACAGTGGCGCGACCCTTGGTCTTATCGCCGGCGAGTTGCTGGCAGGCGAAATTGCCAGTGGAGAGCCCCACCCCCTTCTTGCGCCCTTTCGGCCTGGGCGCTTTTCCAAATCAACCTGACCTTCGGCTGGATCGTTTAGACGCATGCCCGAGCAGTGGCTCGGCAGGTCGTAAAGGTTCAGCGCAGGATGAGGTGACGTTCGACGTTGAAGGCTGTGGACGCAGCGTAAGCGGGCAAAAAGATGCGCTGATCTATAGTACAGCCAAATGACGCCTTGAGTGACCGTGAGCTGGAAACGATGGCGGGTGTGAGGGTCGACGTCATTTCCTACCTATCCCAAGCCCGGCTGTTTCCGTGACAATGCCGAACTTTGCAATCGGACCGAGATCATCGCGAATGCAACGGATCATGTGGCCGTCGGCGACCTGCCTCAGCGGCGGCACGGCTTCGGCACAGGCCGGCAGGGCATAGCGGCACCGCGTGCGAAAGGCGCACCCCGAGGGCGGATTGATCGGGCTGGGCATGTCGCCCTTCAAGATGATGCGCTCGCGCCGCAGCGTCGGATCGGGAACCGGAACAGCCGAGAACAGGGCCTGCGTATAGGGATGGCGCGGCTGCCGGAACAGGGCGTTGGTTTCGGCGATCTCGACGATGCGGCCAAGATATATCACCGCCACCCGGTCGCACAGATGTCCGACCACCGCGAGGTCATGGCTGATGAACAGAACCGTGAGGTTGAGCCTCTTCCTGATGTCGATCAGCAGGTTGACGATCTGGGCTTGGATGGAGACATCAAGGGCCGAAACAGGTTCGTCAGCGACAAGCAGGCTGGGTTCGGTGATGAAGGCGCGCGCAATGCCGATGCGCTGGCGCTGTCCTCCCGAAAATTCATGCGGATAGCGATCGGCATACTGGTTGGACAGACCGACCAGTTCCAGCGCCTCAAGGACGCGCGCCTGGCGTGCCGCCTCGTCCAGATCCGCCCGCTGGATCACGAGCGGGGCGGCCACGATCTGGCGGACTGTCATACGCGGATTGAGCGAGGAGAACGGGTCCTGGAAGATCAGCTGCATGCGCGGGCGCAAGGGCCGCAACTGGCGCCGGCCCAGGTCCGTGATGTCCTGCCCGTCAAGAAAGATGCGGCCTCCAGTCGGATGGGTCATGCGAAGCACGGCTTTTCCGAGCGTGCTCTTGCCCGACCCTGACTCGCCGACGAGCCCTAGCACCTCACCGCGCCTGATATCGAAGGACACGTCCTCGACGGCGCGGACGAGATCCCTGCGGCCGAGAAAGCCCGAACCGATACGGTACCACTGCCGCAGGTTTTCCACCCGCAGAAGCGGGTCCGCTTTCCCGGCTGTCGTCGAGGAGTCAAAGGCCGCTGCCATCGTCATGCTTCCCCCGCAACAGCCTGCCACCGGGCACAGCGAACCAGATGGCCGGCCGCCACCGGTTCCAACGGCGGAATCGCGCTGTCGCAGATGCCCGGTTCGGCATGGGCGCAGCGCGGCTCGAATGCGCAGCCCGGCGGCGGGTTCAGAGGGTCGGGCACGCTGCCGGGAATTGCCTCCAGCGGGCGGCTTCCCAGCCCGGCGAAATCCATGCGCGGCACGGATCGCAGCAGTCCTTGCGTATAGGGCATGCGCGGCTGTTTCATCACCGGCACGACGCCGCCCTGCTCGACGATGCGGCCGGCATACATCACCATGACCTGGTCGGCGATCTCGGCGACCACGCCGAGATTGTGGGTGATGAAGATGATCGCCATGCCGGTGGCGGCCTGCAGCTCTTTCAATAGTTCCAGGATCTGCGCCTGCACGGTGACGTCGAGCGCGGTGGTCGGTTCGTCGGCGATGAGGATGCGAGGATCGCAGGCCAGAGCTATCGCGATCATCACGCGCTGGCGCATGCCGCCGGACAGATGATGGGGATAGGACGACAGGCGGTGCCGGGCTTCAGGGATGCCCACCCGATCGAGCAGTTCCTCGGCACGCGCCAGGGCGGCACGGCGGCCGATGCCGCGATGGAACATCACCGCCTCAGCAATCTGGTCACCGATGCGGTGAACGGGGTTGAGCGAGGTCATCGGCTCCTGGAAAATCATCGAGATCTCGTTGCCGCGCACCAGGCGCATGGCCTGGCTATCGAGCGTGGCGAGATCGCGCGGTGCTCCGCTGCCCTGCAGGAGCACGGAACCGCCCAGCCTGACCTTGGGCGCCGGCGGCGTCAGGCGCATGATCGCCAGGCTGGTGACGCTCTTGCCCGACCCGGATTCGCCGACCAATGCCAGAGTCTGCCGCGGTCTCAGGGCGAAGGAGACGTCCTGCACGGCACACACGGGGCCGTTCTCGGTCTGGAAGGTAACGGAGAGCTTGCGCACATCGAGGATCGGAGGCTCGCCAGCCGCCGTGACGTCCGCGGTCGGGCCCGGGATCGAAATCGCAGCGGTAGGTTCGGTTTCCGACATCATGCCCGCCGTCCCGCCTCTCATGCCAGGTCGAAGCGAGCGTCGAGCGCATCGCGCAGGCCGTCGCCGACAAAGTTGAAGCTGGTCACCGCCAGCGTGATCATTAGGCCCGGGAAGATGGCGAGCCAGGGGGCGGAGCCAAGATATTGCTGCGCATTGTTGAGCATGTTGCCCCAGCTTGCGGTTGGCGGCTGGATGCCATAGCCGAGGAAACTCACATAGGCCTCCATCAGGATCGCCCGCGCCACAGTCAGCGTGGCTGCGACGATGATCGGCCCCACCGCGTTGCGCAGCAATTCATTGAACATCACATAGCGGCCGGAAGCCCCGAGCAGCTCGGCCGCTGCGGTGAAATCGCGTTCGCGCAAGGTGCGGATCTGGCTTTCGACCACGCGCGCCACTTCCATCCAGCTAGTCGTGGCGATGATCAGGGTCAGCGTCACCACATTGGGATGAATGAAGGCGGCGAGCACCAGGAGCAGGAAGATCGAAGGGAAACAAAGCATTGCATCGACAAAGCGCATCAACGCGATGCCGACCCATCGCCCGTAATACCCCGCCGTCACGCCGACCAGGATGCCGATCGCGGTGCTGACGAGCATGGCCGCAAAGCCGATGGTGAGAGAAATTCGTCCCGCCATCAAAAGCCGGACGAGAAGGTCGCGGCCAAGCTGGTCGGTGCCGAACAGGTGTCCTCCGGCTGGTGGAGGCGCGAAGCGGTAGCGCAGGTCGATATGGAGTTGGTCGAAGGGAATGACCCAGGGCCCTGCGATCGTCGCCAGGACCAGGAGAGCAATCGCACAGGCGCCGAACACCGCGAGCCGATGGCGCAGGAAGCGCCGCAGGGCGCGGCTTCGCGGACGCGCCACTCGCAAAGAGGGCGTGGACGGCAAGGTCACGGCTGGCGTCGCCATCAGGGCCTCCTCATGTGAGCCGGATGCGCGGATCGGCAACGGCGCAGAACAGGTCTGCCAGCAGATTGCCGAGAAGAACCAGCATGGCCGAGAACATCAGCACGCCCATCACCACCGGATAGTCGCGATATCCCAGCGAATCGAGGAAGAGCCGCCCCATGCCGGGCCAGGTGAACACCGTCTCGGCAACCAGCGCGCCGCCGAGCAAGGTCGGCAATTCCAGCCCTGCCAGCGTGATCATCGGCAAGAGCGCATTGCGGAAGGCATGGTGCAGCAGGATGGTCCGTTCCGGTAACCCCTTCGCCCGCGCGGTGCGGATGTAGTCCTGGTTGATCACATCGAGCATGGAGGAGCGCATGTAGCGGCTCCAGACCGCCACTTCGACAAGCGCCAGCACCAGGGCCGGCGCGATGAGATGATGCAGGTAGTCCAGGAATGACCCGCTGCCGCCGATGGTCGTGCGGTTTCCCGCCGGCAGCCACTGCAGTTTGACGGCGAAGACATAGATGGTGATCAGGCCGAACCAGAAGGTGGGGATCGAAAGCGCGATCATCGCACCGACGGTCGCCAGCGTGTCGAATATCGAATAGCGCCGGACCGCGCCCATAATACCGATGGATATGCCGACGACCACGGCAATCAGGATGGCCGTGGTCATCAGTTCCAGCGTGGCCGGCAGGCGTGAGCCGATGACGGCGAGGACAGGCTGGCTGTCGCGATAGGACTGCCCCCAATCCCCGGCCAACAACCTCGAGAACCATTCCCAATATTGGATCGGAAGCGGCCGATCGAGCCCCATCTCATGGGCAATGCGTGCAATATCGGCCTGGGACATGCCGGGCACGAGCGCGAATTGCGACAGCGGCCCGCCTGGCGCCAGGTGCAGCACGGCAAAGCCGATGACGGAGACGATCACCAGCAGGACCAAGCTCTGCACGAGGCGACCGATAAGGAAACGGACCATCTGCGATGCTCCCAGCCGATTGCAGCAGAGCGAGGCGGAGTGATCCTCCGCCTCGCCGGATTGCCGGGGGAATCAGGCCGCCCAGTACCAGGTGTTGGCGTTCCAGCAATTCTCCTGCACGTTGACGTTGGGGGTGAAGCCTTCGAGCTTGGACTTCACCCCCGAGACCATCGCATATTGGAAGATCGGTAGGTAAGGCAGTTCGGTGCGTGTCACTTCCTGCATCTTCTTGTAAGCCGCCTTGCGCTTTTCGATGTCGACGGTCTTGGCGCCCTCGGCAAGCAGGCCATCGACCTCGGCATTCTCGAATTGCGTGGTATTCTGCCCGGCGCCCCCTTTCGCACCGATGGAGCGGCTGGCGAAGAAATCGGTGGCGTCGGGATCGGGGCCGATCATGAAGCCGATGCCCACCATCGCACTTTCGAACTTGGACTGCATCCAGTAATCGCCCCACATCACCGCTGGGGGCAGATTGTTGATGGTCATCTTGGCCCCGATATCGGCCCAGTTCTGCTGCAGCAATTGCTGCGCCTGCTCGCGGACGTGGTTGCCGGCCGTGGTTGAGTTGACGAATTCGAGACGGACGCCGTCCTTGGCCCGCACCCCGTCCGAACCCAGCGCCCAGCCGGCGTCGTCGAGGATCTTCTTGGCCTTCTCCGGGTCGAATTCATGCTTGGGCAGGTCGGGGTTGAAAGCCCAGGACTGCTTGGGCAAGAAGGACTCCGTCTCGCTCGGCAGGCCGTAATAGATCTGCTCGATGACGCTCTTCTTGTCCATGCCGTAGTAGAGCGCCTCGCGCACGGCCTTGTCCTTGAACACCGGCAGGCCGGTGTTGACGGCGATGTTCTCGATGAAGGGCTGCGGCACCGGCATGACGGTGCGGTCGGCCAGGCCCTTGGCTTCGTCGTAGTGATCGGGGGTGATGCCCTGCAGGCCGATATAGTCGATGTCGCCAGTCTGGAACTGGGTGTAGAGCACAGTCAGATCGGGAATATACTTCACGATCAGCCGTTCCAGATGCGGCCCTTCGCCGTGATAGCCGTCATGGGCGGCCAGTGTGATGTGGTCGCCCGGCACGCGCTCGACCCATTTGAACGGGCCGGTCCCCACCGGGCTGGTGGTGAAGGCTGGCTTGTTGATATCGGTTTCCTTTTCCAGGATATGCTTGGGCACCAGGAAGGTCCAGGACAGGATGGCCGGATAGGGCGCATAGGCCTTTTCCATGCGCCAGGTCAGCTCCGTCGGACTGACGACCTTGATGTCGCGGACCAGTTCGTGGCCAGCGCGACGGCCTGCGATGAACTTGGGATTCTGGATCAGCTCGATGTTGAACTTCACGTCATCGGCGGTAAACGGCGTGCCGTCATGCCATTTCACGTTGTCCCTGAGCTTGATGTGCCAGTTGAGACCGTCGGCAGAGATGCCGCCATTCTCTACCGTGGGAATTTCGGCGACGAGATCGGGCTGGAAGGCGCCCTTGGGATCGACGCGCCACAAGGCGCTGAACAGGTTGAAGTAGACGGCCTCGTCCACCTCGATATGCACGAGGAGGGGATGAAAGACCGTCGGCTCCTGCGAGAGGCCGACGATCACCTGGCCGCTCGGCTTGGCCGGAGGGGTGGCGGCATTGGCGGTCTCGACCCAGCCCCGCTGCGGGCCCAGCCACGTGAGAAAACCGGCGGACGCTCCCAGCGCGAGAAGCTGGCGGCGTGAGGGATTGAGAATTGACGTGCCTCGAAGACCCGTCTTGTCCTTGCTATGCTCAGTCATGATGGATGGTCCTCTGTTTTTCTGGTTTTTCGCAGCCTGTGCCATGACCCGCCGCGCCTTGGGCCCCGATATTTCCTAGATCCCCGCAATCGGGCGGGGTTTCGAACCGTCACTGAAACGCGAGAAACGGAACTCGCGGGGGTCGACGACCGGCGTTGCTCCGGTCACGAGGTCGGCGATCAGCCGCCCCGCCCCCGGGCCGATGCCGAAGCCGTGCCCGGAAAAGCCGGTCGCGACGACAAGGCCGGGAACGTCCTCGACCGGCGAGATCACCGGGATGGCGTCGGGCATGACGTCGATGAGGCCGGCCCATTCCTGCACGACCCTCGTCCCGGCAAAGGCCGGATACATGCTGGACAGACTCGCCAGCGCCTTGCGCAGGTAGCGCCGGTCCGGCGCGGGATCGAGCACCCGAGTCTTCTCATAGGGAGAGATCTGGTCCAGCGGCACTGGCGCCGCCTCGCGCCATTCCTGCACGAAACGGCCGTCCGGTCGAAGTTTGAGGCTCTTGTGGTCCGACCGCAGCGCCGGCAGGAAATCGGCAAAGAAGCGGAAGCTGTCAGGGACGATCGGGACGACATTCACATTGCCGTTGGCAATGTTGTAGCCGCCATCGAGGCGCCTGCGAAATGCGAAGTCCTTGCACCACAGCGCTGTCTCCGGCACCCCTTCCAGGGGCGCCGTGCGCATGACGCTCGACCGCACCTTGAGTTGCGGCAAGGTCAGGCCGAGATCCTTGAGGAAGCGCCGCGACCAGGCGCCGCCGGCCACCACCACGCTTTTGCAGCGAATGTATCCGCGCTCGGTCACGGCGGCGACAATCCTGCCGCCCTGCCGGTCCAGTCCCCGAACGGCACAATCGGTGAGAATGACGGCGCCGCGGCGCCGCGCCGCCGCCGCGATGGCAGGCGCCGCCTTCTGCGGTTCGGCCCTTCCATCGGTCCCGCAAAACAGGGCCGCCTTCCAGCGCGAGCCGGCTCCCGGCATCTGCTGATCGAGTTCCGAGCCGGAAATCAACCTGGCATCGATCTGGTAGGGCCGCGCATGGTCGAGCCAGGTCTCGTAGCGCGCGACGTCCTCTTCGTTATCGGCCGCGAATACGATGCCGGTGCGGCGAAAGCCGGTCTCGGCCTCGACGGTCTCGTTCATGCCCTCCCACAGCCGCAGACTCTCGACGATCAAGGGGATTTCGCGTGGATCGCGCCGCGCCTTGCGCACCCAGCCCCAATTGCGGCTCGACTGCTCGCCGGCAATGTGGCCCTTCTCGCAGAGCACCACGGAAACGCCGCGCTGTGCCAGGAAGAGCGCGGCGCTCACGCCGATGATGCCGCCACCGACGATGACGACGTCAGCTTGCGCGGGAATGTCAGGATCTGGCGCGAGGGTGTCGACTTGCGGCCCCATGTCAAGCCGGACCCGGGCAGGAGATACCTATCGCAGTCATAGCATTTCTTCCAATGTTGAATTGATAGGGATTTCCGCAACGCTGGCGGTGTTGGGCAGGTCAAGAATGACGCCTACGAGGCGGGCGATATCGGCAGGCTGGGTCATGTCCTCGGGGGGCCTGGCCGTCAGGCCGATGGCCATATCGGTGGCCACGAAACCGGGGCAGACCGCCGTCGCTCGGATGCCGTCGTCCCACCCCGCATGCCGGACGGCATGCGTCATCGCCAGGGCCGCGAATTTGCTGGTGGCATAAAGCCCGGCCTTTGCTGCCTTCACCCGCAACCCGGAAAGCGAGACGATGGTGATCACTCGCCCTCGCCCAGGTCGAACGAGCCAGGGCCACGCTGCGCGGACGAGGCGCAGGGGCGAGCGCACATTCACCTGGAAGAGATCCTCGAGTTCCTCATCCTCGGCCTCGATCACTGTCTTGGCGGCGGCGACGCCGGCATTGGCGATGACAGCATCGATGCGGCCGAAATGATCGGCCGTCGCCTGCACCCACGCCTTTTCGCTGCTGGAACGTCGAGCATCGAAGTCGTGGACGAGAGTTCGCGCCTTGTCGGCCGGGGCCGAAAGCCGGGAGGGATCGCGCACCCCCAGGCTCAGCCGCCAGCCCTGCTTGGACAGATGGTCGGCAATAGCGGCACCGATGCCGCGATTGGCTCCCGATATCATGGCAACACGGGATGAAAGGTCAGCCATGGCCCCCTCCCCTCTCCCACGTGGCACCTGTCGTCAATCGGCGCTTGGCACCATATCGATATAGGTCTCGTAGACCTTGCGCAGCAGGCTGAGCAGGGTCGCGCGCTCGGCTGGGCTGAGGACGGCAAAAAAGTCGTCGTCCTGGCGCTTGATCACTTCGCGGATCTTCTGGACGACATTGCGTCCCTTGTCCGTCAGATAGAGTTCGCGTGCCCGGCGCTCGACCCGCGAGACCCTCTGCTCGATAAAACCGTCGGTTTCCATCTGCTCGAGCAGCTTGCCCATGGCCGAACGGTCTTTGCGGATGAAGTGCGCTAGCACCGATGGACGCAGGCCCGGATTGGCTCCCGTCAGCAGGATCGTCGAGATCTTTCCCGTACCGCCCGCCAGGCCGAAACTCTCCATCTGGCCATCGAGGTCCTTGCTGACCACGATATTGACCGATCGGATGTAGAAGCTGAGCAGGGAACCGAACACATCGAAATCGATGTTCTGGTAATCGATAGTCTTGGGAACTTTCGCCGGATTGCGCTGCTGCGCCTCGCGCCGACGCCGTGTCAGATCGCCGGAACTCATCGCAACGCCCACTCCCCTGGTGAAACTGTCCTTGTGGTTGCTGATGGCATCCGGTCATCGCACACGCAACTCCTTTCCAGCCTGCTGCATCGACGCACAGTCCCCTCAAAAAGGCGGCGGCGCTGCGCCGCCTGCCCGCGCCAGGCGCTGGTCATTGAAGCGATACCAGGCCAGAAAAAGCCGCGGCACGAAGTTCATGTAGAATGGAGCCGCGCGCAGCGGCTCGAGCGGCAACGCCAGATCCTCGGGCTTGGCGCCCAGCGCCCATTCGGCCAGAACGGTTCCCATCATGGTTCCCGTCGGAACACCGCGGCCCGAATAGCCGAGCGACGCGACGATGCCAGGCGCAAGATTGAATAGCCGCGGAATCGTCTTTGGCTGCATGTCCAGCACACCCAGCCAGTAATAGTGCCAATCAACTTCTGGCACATCCGGCAGCAGCCATTGCAGCTTCTTGGCCATCAGCACCTTGGTGTAGGCCATGTCGCCGCCGCGCCGGCCCTCGACGAAGGCGGACGTTACTAGCCGGCCCTCCTTGTTGTATTTGTAGATCATCGCATCGCCGCGACTGTCGACCACGGTGTTGTTGTTGGGTGCAATGATCTTGCGCAGGTTATCACCAAGGGGTTGCGTCGCCATTACGGCTACGCCCAAACGGCTGAAGCTGCCTTCCAGCCCCGGCCAGAACCCGTTGGTGTAGGCACCGGTCCCGCAGATCACCTTGTCGGCGGTAACCGAGCCCTTCGCCGTCTCGACGCGCCAGCGCGTGCCTTCGGCCTTGATCGCGGTGACCGCGGACTGCGTGAACACGCGCGCTCCGAGCGAAATTGCTGCCCGTGCCAACCCGCGCGAATAGCCCAATGGATTGAGATGACCGCCTTCGGGGTGAAACCAGCCGCCATAGTAGCGGGGTGACCCTGTCAACCGCGCAACCTCCTCGCGGTCGAGCATGCGGGTCGCCTTACCAAGCGACTGATAATAACCGCAACGCTGCTCCATCTTGGGCAGCAGGCCCGGCGCGTGAGCGCTTTGGACATAGCCCGTCTGCACGCCTTCGCAGTCGATGTCGAAACGGTGGATGATATCAAAGACGAGATTGGCGGCATCGGTCTGCCGCTGAATCAGCCGGGAGGCGTAGGGGTCCCCAAGCATCTTCCGGATGGTCGGTATCTCATAGAAATGGAATGTCGGCGTGCAGTGGCCCGCATTGCGACCGGACCCGCCATTGCCAATCTGTTTGGCCTCGAGAAGAACGACGTCTACCCCCTGCTCAGCCAAGTGGAGGGCTGACGAGAGGCCTGTATAGCCACCACCGATGATGCAGACGTCGGCGGTTTCGCGACCCTCCACCTCGAAGGTGTCAGGAGCGGGCGCTGCGGTTGCATGCCAAAGCGAAGCCTCAATAGGTGCATCTTGAATTCTCACCCGACTCGCCTCGCTTTCTGGCGTTTTCGTTGAGACAAAATAATCACTCAGTGTCAAATTACATAATTTGACGACCCATCATTCTCAAATTTCGTCGAGTCTATACTTTAGACAACGCCTAATGATGGTAATCGTCCACTATTCTTTCTGTCAAGTGCCGCCTGGATCGTGCCGTGGTGAAAATGGTGGCAGAAGCCGCTTCTTTGGCGAGCACAGGGGGTGGGCAAAGAAAGTAGGGTTCGAAATCATCCGCCGAGGAGAAGACAGTGAGTGCGCAGGTGGCATATGGCGTCGTGAAGCCCAACAACTCGCTTGATGTCTCCCGAGACCGCCGCTGAGATCATCCTCTCCGGCATCGAGATGATTCACATGATGGGTAAGCAGCAGGCGAGGTATGCCTACAATCCGGCACCTTCACTCGCCGGGCAGTTCGATATCCTTGCCGCCTTGCGAGCCCCGTCAATGGCTCCCATTAACCCGTGTCAGCATTTGCGACACAACCGCGACAGGTGGTGAAATGCGGGGAGTGGCATACTTCAATACGCTTCCAGAAGGCGGCTGACATTCTGAAAGGAAGGCGGCGTCCATACGACTACGATATCTTGAAGAGCCTGCGTCGAGACAGAATGGTGCTCGACGAGTAAAGGATCGAACGGCGACACACTCGGTCCCCTGGTCGGCCGTATCACGGCGGATCTGATCTGCCGCGGCGAAACAGACCGGGATGTTCGTGCCTTTTCCATATCGCGCTTTCGCAACTGCCCGCACGCTACACGGTCACCGAGATACGCGATGCCCCATATGCGCTGTCCGATTTCATGTTCAGATCGACGGCCTAATCAATCAGGCGATCGCCAACTGACATAAACCCCGCTATGCGAATTCGGTGTAGATCAGAGTCTGGGATTGGCGCCGGTGTCGGCAACAGTCGTCCGCGCAGAACCTACAAGCCATTGATATTGCTTGAATATATCAGGTTGGCAAGTATAGTACTTTGCAAGTTCCCACCCGCTTATGCGGGGATTTCCTGCAAAATACGCGGGGTTTTGGATGCGGCCGAAGGAGAGGCGGGACGGTGGCCAGAAGGATCTGTTCAAGTCGCGGCTTGATCAGATCGTCAACCTGGACCACGTGCTGGTGAAACTGTCGAAGCAGATCGATTGGGATTTTCTGGAGAAGAAGTTCGGGGCGGTCTACGACGACGATCCGGGCCGATCGCCCTTGCCGACCCGGCTGATGGCGGGGCTAGCGATCCTTAAGTACACGCACAATCTGTCGGATGAAGTGCTGTGCGAACGCTGGGCGGAGAACCCCTATTACCAGCTGTTCTGCGGCGAAGAGTTCTTCCAGCACGCTCTGCCGCTTGATCGCTCCTCCCTGACGCGCTGGCGCCACCGCATGGGCGAGGACAAGCTTACCGCGCTGATGCAGGAGAGCTTGGCCACGGCGGTACGGGTGGAGGCGGCCAAGCCAGCCGATTTCAAGGCGTGATTGCCGACACCACCGTTCAGGAAAAGGCGATTGCGTTCCCCTCCGATGCCAAGCTGATGCATCGAGCCCGGGAGCGGCTGGTGAAGCTGGCCAAGAGGTACAGGGTCAAGCTGCGCCAGTCCTATGAGCGGATCGGCAAGCAGATCCTGATCAAGCAGCAGCGTTATACGCATGCCAAACAGTTCAAGCGAGCCAACAAGGCGTTGAGGCGCATCCGCACCATGTTGGGGCGACCATCCGTAACATCACCCGCAAGATCGCGGATCGGCCGGAACTGCAGGTTGCCTTCGGGCTGAGCCTGTCCCTGGCCCGGCAGGTGAAAGTTCAGCGCCGGGCCGAGCGCGCCCGACGGGTCGCTGGTACCTGGACGAGATGGTCGTGACGATCGCGGGCAAGCGCTTCCGGCTCTGGCGTGCGGTTGACGGCGAAGGCGAGGTTCTGGGCTTGCTGGTGCGACGAGCGCATCGTGACCTACACCAACCGATATGTTTTCTATCCTTATGGAATCCTTACGGCGACAGGCGTACCTCCGAAAGGAGGTATTGCCCATTGCGCAAAGATAATCGAATATGTGTTCGACTTCATTTAATACTTCGAGGCGCAGACTGCTTTCATGTGAGCTATCACGCTCTAGAGGAAACGTAGAGATTACTGTAAGAGTACAATGAAAAAAACGATTCTCCAAGCTTGGTGCTTAATGCAGAGCAAAATTCGCTCGGAGTGATTTGATATGACGAAGCATATCCGTGCGCTTGATGGCCTGCGTGGCGTCCTTGCCTTCGTGGTCATGATTACGCATACGCACCAAATAACGGGCCACACCATATTTTGGCACGGGCACCTTGCCGTTGACTTTTTCTTTTTGCTGAGCGGCTTTGTAATCACTGAAGCGTATGGGGAAAAGCTAAAACAGGGCACTTTGTCAGCAGAGCGATTCTTCATTGTTCGCGCCACTCGGCTATTCCCCATGGTAGTAATTGGTGCGGCTCTTGCCGGTGGCGTCTCCGCCGTTGTTATGGATGGCCCAGCCCAAACGATTGCCTTGGCCACCATCTCAAGCCTCTTCCTTATCCCGTTTCCCTGGTTTGACGATGCGGGCGGCATAAGAGACCTTTGGAAGATCGATCCACCGTTATGGTCTTTATTTTTTGAAGTACTTAGCAATATAGCCTTTGCATATTTTCTTTATCGTGTGCCTACGCGTTGGCTGTGGCGGTTGTTGGGTGCAGCTTTCCCATTGTTGGTTATAGTAGCTTATTATTATGGGACCTTGCGTCTTGGATACGACGAGTCCAATATTTGGGGCGGTATCCCGCGTATATGGTATGGCTTTGTTGCCGGAATGGTTCTAAATCGGCTTCACCACGCTAATCGCCTGCCGAGATGGCGCATGCCAATGTGGCTTCTGTCGAGTATCATGCTGAGTGTACTATGCATTCCAACAAGGCAATATTTTCCAGAAATTGAATTGTTTATTGTCGTTATCGTATTTCCTATTTTACTTATGGTAGGTCTCAATACAAACGCGGAGAAACCTATCTGGTTGTGGTCTGGCCGTATTTCGTATCCTTTGTATATTACGCACTTCCCCATCCTTCGGCTCATTGCTAGTTTCCACCGTGGATTGCCGTTTGAAAATGTGATGATGGCATTATTTGGGGTGATATGTTGTTTTACGGCGGCTGCAGCTTTTCTAATCTACTTTGATGAGCCGCTCAGAAAGGCCATCACGAAGCGCCTGCAGAAACGCTGGGGGTACCGGGGGTTACAGGCGCATGCCACGCCTTAGCCGGATATATATTATAGAGGGCTCAATGAAACCTCTGTTTTGGCAGGGTTGGCTATGCCGGAGCGAAGTTATTTGTTGTCGATGAGCCAGCCAACTCTATGAATCCTTCTGTTCGGTTCGCAATTGAGTGAATTTGCGTCAGCTTGGTAAGGGCTACCGCCACGGGTGCAGGCCAATAGACATCGTCTATCTTCCGTAGGTTACCGAAAGAGATTATATTGAGGGTCTCGATTTCTGACTCAAGGGGATTCCCCAAATCAGATTGATCTGATGCCATGGCGCCGGGAGGTTCCGCGCCATGCCCTCAGCGGTGAAGCTCCGATTTCACGCCAGCCGATCTCCGGCGACTGGCAGCCAGCTCCAAGCATGCCAATCAGAGCCGCCGGCTGTTGTCACTGGCGGCAGTGTTGGAGGGTCGCAGCCGAGAGGAGGCGGTTTTGACGAATGCTCTTCATTCGTCTTGAAATTGGCGGCATGGACTGTGTTTCAGCGCTCAAGTTTGCCCTCGGGCAATGCGGACCTAATACGCTGAACGTGCAATCGAATCTAGCCTGAGGGTGGCGTCACGATCGGCGCCGATCACGACCCCACCTTGTTTGGCAAATCCATTATACCTCTAGGACTTCTGATAATTTTCCATGGGGTCAAACGTCGGCGTTGAATCACAGATAGTGCCGAACGGGAAAACGATCGAAGGCGGCCAGGGCCTCTCGGGGGCTTCTGCCCGCGCGAGGGCGAATTTCGTCGATTAGAAACCTGCGTCGCTTGCCAGCATATCGAGGACTGGACACGCTGGCGTAACATCCCCGGAGCACATCTCCACGGTCGCCGCCAAGATGCGTTCGAGCTTTAGAAGATCTGAGATTTTAGCGCGCACGTCATCCAGATGGGTCATCGTGAGTGCTCGAGCATCCGCGCATGAGGCATGCCCTGGTTGTGTCATAGCCAGAAGTGTCCTGATTTCATCGATGCTGAAGCCAAGTTCTCGCGCCCTTCTGATGAACGACAGGCGCCGGACGTGTTCGGTTCCATAGCTCCGATATCCGCCTCCGGTCCGACCGGGTTCGGGCATTAGGCCAATGCGCTCATAGTAGCGTACCGTCTCCAGATGAACGCCTGCGGCATCTGCGAGTTTGCCCGTCGTCAGCCCTTTCATGGCCTCGTCACTTTTTCGCTTGAGCCCGTAGTGGGTACGGAGTGCAGCATATTTCTAGGTCGAAAGGAAAAGCACTCATGGCACTTCACGAAATCGTCACCGCTCCGCCTCCCGCTGATGCCTCGCCGCGAGTGGCGAAAACGGGAGGTAACGCCCTGCCCGTCGCCGGGGTCCTCACTGGCCTGAGTGCCATCGCGGCATCTTCTTGCTGTGCCATACCACTGGCACTTGCGTCGCTCGGCGCGGGAGCGGGCGTCTTCGGAGCACTCGAAGACCTCGCGTCCTGGCGAGTTCCTCTTTTGGTGGCAAGCGGTTTCGTGGTCGCCATAGCGTGGCTTATGTGGTGGCGCGCGCCGTTGGCCGCATGCGAAATTGGATCGGCCTGCGTGAGACGCCCTCGGTCGCGAGTTACCCTGCCGATTCTATTGATCGCAACCGCAATGCTCGCGACGGCTGCGGGATGGGACTATATCGAAGTGCCTCTCCTGAAACTGATGCTCGCATCATGATCGAGCTTAAATCAATCCTGACCTGTCCCGTTTGCCGTCATGTGGCGATCGAAACCATGCCGACAGATGCGTGCCAATACTTCTACGAGTGCCAGGCATGCGGCTTGCGGCTCAAACCAAAGCAGGGCGACTGCTGTGTCTTCTGTTCCTACGGCTCGGTGCCATGTCCACCAATCCAAGCAGAGCGTGCAGGCGGAGTACATGGCTCCTGCCGTGCTGGGGTTGCTCCTGCCCAATGAATGCGACACGCGCTCTGTTGCTGTCGCAAGAAGGGAAGATGCTCGCCATTTTAGCGAGGTGGTTTGGAATTAGTGGCGGAAGAGCCTCAACGGTAGTAGAGATCTGCTGCTCGATAGTTTCCTTTCATTTATTTGACCTGCAACGCTGCTCCAGCGCTCGTCGTGATACTCTTGGAAGCGCCGTTACCGTCGCTTTCGAAAATCGCAACCTGATTGCCGCCTCGCTCCATCGAGGAGATTGCTTCGAAATGCAACGAGTCGAGATACTTAGAGTCTTGGAAACTTCGCTGTCCAGCAAGACCTTCGCCCTGAATCGCATTTTAAGTGGCCACAAAGTAGCATCGACTTGCGACATTCGCTTTTCGCAGGATGCTAGCTAGTATCGATAAAAAAATCCGGGGGAAATCTTATGACAACTCGCAGGGCATTTCTGAAATACACCGCGCTAAGCATCGGCGCTTTTGCTTTGGGGCCGGAGCTCGGCGCCTTCGCAGCAGACACTCGCCCCCTGCTCGACGGGGTCTCCGAGGCATGTCGGCGTCTGGCACCGCTCGGATGGCGGCAGATGTTGCTGGACCTCACAGGCGGTACTCTCGACATTTCGGCGACGGACCTGCGGAGTGAACTGGGCAAGTCCCTCGGCCATATCGATCGCGGCTATCCGGGCTTTGGCGACTTTGCAAACTCAGCCACGCGGGCGATCGAGCCAGGCAGTCCGGACCTGAGCCTGCTCTACCACGCGTTCGCCTCGCCGACGGTGGTGGCAGACAGGAACGGGACGGAGCTCGGCGGCTTCCCGACCCTCGCGGAAATAGACGCGATCGAAAGTTACATCTATGGCGTCGAGCCGCCCACCATGGGTGAACTGCAAGCCCGTGTCGACGCAATGTCACCCTTGCTTCTAGGGGGTACGAAGCATCGAAAACTCGGGCTCGTGGTGTACGCCCTGCAATATCGCAATGCGCCGATGTCTGTGCATGGTCGTCATGCCGAACTGTGCTTTGCTCGATCGGGCGTTGCCAGGCTTGGGACGATCGAGCCCCTCTACGACGGACGTGCGCGTAATTTTGTGGGGTTGGATCCGGCACGTCCCTTCGATTTTCGGGTCGTGCCGCGTCGTTTCGCGGTCTATCTCGCCGCACAGTTCAAAGGCCCAGGCGCGTTCGGACCTCAGGATCCGTTGTCCGGCGACGACAAACTGAATTTCTGGATGCCGGTTCACAAGCTCTTCAACGGAACCGAATGTATCGCGGGCCTCAATCTTCAGGTCGGCCTGGAGCGCGGACTGCGCAACGACGAGCTGGCCCAGTTCCACCGTTTCCTTGATAATCAGGGCCTCAAGAACAATTGGTCTGGAGAAGTTCTGGAACAGTTCCCCTTCACCATTAGGGACGAGTTCATCGGATCGATCTCGCAGCAGCCCGACTTCGGCCACGGCGTGCTGGAGCCGCGCCCTTCGCCTATGGCAACGCCGGCCCAATACGAAGGACGCCCGCTCACCTTTCCCGTCGACGGGAGCTATACGTCGGACCGAGCAAACATGCAGCTTTCGTCGATGCAGATCCTGCCGGGTGCCGAACCCACCATCGAGCCGCGCTATATGTACGACGCCGCCCAGACGACGCAACGCGCTGCGCCCGAATACATCAATATCCGCCATCGCGTGCTGCCGAACGGGGAGATCGATGACCTGAATTTGCGCCCCGAAATGAACGAGATCATGAGCACGGGAGGCTATCAGGCCCTCCACTATATCGACGGCGCCGGCGATGGTTGGATCGCCGCGCACTGCCCTCAACTCAAGAGCGTCGTCGAGGACAATCTGCCCGCCTATTGCATGGTCGGATTGCCGGACTTTTTCCCAAAGGTGACACAGCGAGAACTGATGGCGTGGTCGCGCGACAAGGTTCCCAAGCCAATCCGGGACGCGATCTGGGCCATCGATCCACTGGCCTTGTCGCAAACGCGCATCGCCGGCAATATCGCCCTGCCAGCGGGTTTCAGCCTCACGGACACCACCATCACCGCCATCGTATCGCATCCGGTCTCCGATGATGGGCCTGTGCAGACGCCTAATGGCCCATGGAGTATCGAGAAGGCCGGTATGCCGGACGGTGCCATCGGCATGTTTGATCCCGGCTGGGAGACCAGCCAGGGCATTTACTACCAGGGGCCGGAGCTGCCGCTGCAGAAGTTCCTGGCAGGCTATGGGCTGGGATCTCCCTTCATCGAGGATGCGAAGCTCTGCGCCGCACTCGGGGCCTATTGGCCCGGTGTGGCGCCGGATTCCACCCGTCAGTATCAGCCGGACAAAATGATCGGCGGGGCGGTCTACCCCTATCCGACCATCGCGCCGCTCACGGACGAAGAGATTGGGAGCGCCCCCATTGCGGACGACCAGTTCGTGCCGCGCGACGGCATACACGGTCCGCGCCCGACAACGGTCGATGGACGCGAGGTTGCGTTCATGTCCTGGGACGGCGTGCGTGGGCCAAGTGCGACGACGTTCAAGGATCGCCCTGTCGTAGCCTATACGGATGCCACCCGCGTGGACTATATCGACCTGGTCGGTACCATGACGGCAGCGCTGACGTCGCGCATCGACACGGAGGAGTATGTTGCGCGCATCCTTGCGATGGAGGCCGTCTATTGGGGGCTCGGCATCCACGATCCGGATATCACGCCGACCTACAAGGTGGTGCAGCAAAAGGCAGCGTGGGCCGTCGTATCGTTCAAGGTCGTGCTGGCCGATGATTCAGGTCTCGTCGCGGCTGAGCAGGCGGCGGGCGCCAAGCTGTTGGGACCAAGGCGCTATTTCTTCCACGTCTATCGCTGGGGCGAGCTCACACATGACCCGGACAACATGCGTGTCGTCTATATCGACATGCTGGAGCAGGCGTTCGCATACGTTTCCGGCAATACGGCGTTGATCAAGCGCGATGGCAAGTCATGGCAAGTCGATCGCTCGATGCCGACGTAGTGGTCGTCGGCGGCGGCCCGGCCGGCAGCGCCGCCGCGATCGCCTGCGCGACGCGCGGGCTTCGCACCATCCTGTGCGAGCGCGAACGACCTGGCCGTGACCGGCCAGGGGAAACGATGCATCCAGGTATCGAACCGTTGCTGCACCAGCTCGGCGTCGCGGATCGCCTGGCCGGCGTGACAGGGGCCCGCCATCCGGGCATCTGGATCGAGTGGGGCGGACCGCGCCGTTTCGAAGCCTTCGGCGGCGATGCGGGCGGGCCTTGGCACGGGTCTCAGTTCTGGCGCGCTGATTTCGATGCCCTCCTTCTGACGCGTGCCGGGGAGACTGGGGTCGAGGTTCACCAACCCTGTGCCGCCGCTGGCGTTCTGATGAGCGAGGGAATAGTCGAGGGTATCGAGACGGCGGCGGGGCCGATATCGGCGCGAATGGTGGTTGATGCCTCCGGAGCTGCGCGCTGGCTCGGTCGTGCCCTCGACGTGTCCAGCCCGCCGCGGTCGCCCCGCCTGATCGCGCGCTACGGCTATGGGGAAGGTTCGTGCCCGGCCTATGACGATGCGCCCTCGCTTGTCGGGGACGCGTCCGGCTGGACATGGACCGCGCGCGTTCGCCCGAGGCTCTACCAATGGACAAGAGTTTCGTTCGGCGGTCCGCCGCCGTCCGACTGGGTTCCTCCGCATCTCCTTGGCTTGACACCGCGGGGACGCAGCCGCGGGGCGGACGTGACCTGGCGCATGGCCGCGAAGGCCGCGGGCCCAGGTTGGTTTATGGTGGGCGATGCCGCGGCGTCGCTCGATCCGACTTCGTCGCATGGCGTCCTGAAGGCGGTCATGACCGGCATGGCCGCCGGCCATCTGATCGCCGCCGTCCTCCGGGGCAAGGCACCGCCCGAGGACGCGGGGGATGCCTATCACCAGTGGCTTGCCGGGTGGTTTTCCACCGATGCGGCCCATCTCGTGCGTTTTTACAGCGAGTTGGCGAATTTCGCAGACAACTGCGTATTTCAGGATTTCCGCGGTCCTGGCGGCGTCACGCCGCCTCGACCTGGCCCCTAGGGACGCCCGCTTTGCCTGCACATCTCAGTCAGCCCGCTCTCACCGCACCCTGCCCTTCCGTTCGAGCACGCGTTCATGGTTGAGAAGTGGGTCATGGTTCCTTTGCGCTTTCAATCTGGCGTTCGAAGATGGCTCTTTTTGAACTCCAGGCATCCTCGGTTGAGATCTCGGCGATTAGATCCTCATCACGCCGGCCGTCCTTGCCGGGGCTCGATTCCCCCTCGTTTCGGACGTCTCTTCTCGGCTTGGTATGGGATGTCACTGGAGAATTCGACCATGGCGATACTCGACTGCTCCGAACCTGCTGACTGCATGTTTCGCGTTGTTGTCAGACTAACCCTAAGTTGTCCCCGCCAGGTGCACGAAGGCCCATCTGAACCTTGGTTAGCCCGCGACGCCCCGCCACTCGGCCAAGGCGACCGAGCGTCTCTGTTTGTATATTTGTCGGCTGACGAGGTGGCGCTCCGAATTAAAGTGGTTGTGGATCTGACTGTGGACGACGACGAATTTCTGAAGCGTCGTCGTCCTGCGGAATTGGAGCATCGCCGCCTCTCGTCGTCGAAAGGGTTGGTGGGAATTCTCGACCCGATTGTTCCCCCAGCGACCGATTTCGCGGCGTTCGAGGTTGCCGATCTCCCGCATGGCCGCACCATAGGAGTGCAACCCGTCGGTGACGATGATCTCGAGGCGGCCGTAGCGCTTCATGGCTTTCTTGAGGAATTTCAAGGCGACGGCCTTGTCCCGCGTCTTGCTGACGCAGAACGCCAAGACCTCGCCTTCGTGATCGACGGCCCGCCAGAGATAGTGGGGCTTACCGTTGACCTTCACGAAAACCTCATCGACGTGCCAGCGCCAGCGGCTGAAATTTCCAGCCCTCACCCGCCTTTTGCGGATTTCGCCAGCGAACAACGGACCAAAGCGGTTCCACCAAAATCTCACGGTGTCATGGCAGATGTCGATGCCCCGTTCATGCAGCAGGTCCTCCACATTCCTCCATGACAACGGGTAGCGCACGTACATCATTACCGCGAAGCGGATGACCTCTGGCGACGAATTGAAATAGCGAAACGGATTGAGTTTGGGGCGCGCCATCCTCGCTCCCTACCCCACGCCGCCACCTTCGGCAATTTGCTCTGACAGGGCGAGCGAAAGCGCATGTGTCATCGCAACCTGCCCACGCATAAGACCACGATCTGCGTGTCCGAAGTTGATCGCCTGAGCGATCCTGCGACCGATGTCGGGAAAATCAGCTGGCTGCTCATCAGACGAGCCGACGTCAATGACCGTGTGGTCAAGAATCCTTATATGGTCGATGATCGTTGGCTTAAGGACGAAGCCCGCATGGTCAGATCCAATCACGAGGCGCACGTCCGCCCCTTTCGAATGGTTGGGTCAGCCATCAGCAGCTCCAAGGCCGCAGTAACGGTTTGAGTCGAACCTTAGGAGAGCAGCGGTGACATTGATCACTGTCCGCGCCCTCCTGAAAGCGGAAAACGACAGTTGAGGAATTTGGTTTCTCTGCAACGCAGCCGCAGCTAGCTGATTGACCGATTTACTGGGTGGAATGCCCCGGCTATCAAAGTTCAGGCGGCCTGGTCACTTCGAGCCAAACCGACAGCCTGCCCCTGTCCTTCAAACAACAGCGGCGCAGGCGCTGTCAGCGCAACTGCAGGCTGGTTCCCGCAAGTGCAAGAAGGCCAAACCGCATGGGCGATGACCGTTGGCGGAAACCGATGGCGCTTGTAGCTGACAGCGGGCTGGCTCATGCCAAGGCCTCTACCTCATCTGCCGCCACGCCAAAGTTAATGTGACAACGCCGTCCAAACCGCCCTACAAATCCTCATACTCCTGTATTAGGCCGTTTCGAGCCGGCTGAACCGAACTGGGATGAGCTGCCGAGTCTCGAGTTGCCCTGCCTCATCCTTGCCGATGACAGTCAGAAACTGTGCTTCTTCAGATCCCAAAGGCAGAACCAGGCGTCCCCCCGGCTTGAGTTGCTTCAGTAAAGCCGGCGGTGTCTGCTCAGCCGCCGCCGTGACCAGGATCTTGTCGAATGGGGCGTGCTCGGCCCAGCCGCGAGACCCGTCTCCGACACGAATGCCGACATTGGATAAGCCGAGGCCCTGCAGGAGAGCCTCCGCACGGCTTGCGAATTCCTCGATGATTTCGACGCTCCAAACTTGCCCGGCGAGCTCCGCGAGAATTGCGGTTTGGTAGCCCAGGCCGGTGCCGATCTCGAGTACCGCCTCGTGCGGTTGCGGTGCAAGGAGATCGGTCATGAGCGCAACGATGAAGGGCTGCGAGACGGTTTTATCAAAGCCGATCGGCAGCGGCATGTCCTGGTAGGCATAAGGCGCAACCAATGCTGGGACGAAGAGATGCCGCGGCATCCGCCTCATCGCCGCCATTACCCGCGCATCGAGCGCCGCCTTGCCAAGTTCTTCGCTTGCAAGGTCGGTATGGATTGCAATCATCTCGACCATGTGCCTGCGTAGGACCGCGAGATGCTCTTCGGTCATTGGCTTCATTACGGACGGGCTTTCCTCAACCAGGCTTGCTGCCACAGACAGCCTTATATCCCGTTGGTCGCAGCAACGCCCGCCATCGTTTCCAGTTGCGGGTGGGTGTTGTCAGGATAACTGGGAACGTTCGCTGTGCCCTGTGATGATGGAGGTGTTCGGAGGTTTGGGATTTCGGTGCGCGGTCTTGCAGAGTGGTTCTGTCGCAACCGTGGAGTAGCGCCGCGAAAGGGCCAAGGAACCGATGTTCATGCGGCTAGGATCTTAAACTGCTCGGCCAACGACGGCGCCGGATTATAGGCGTACCTCGCCTGCCGTTTGCGCATCATATGGACCATCTCGATGCCGGACAGGATCGTTTCTGCGCAGGCGGGTGATTTGAACCCGAGCATGGGTCCAATTCGGCCTTTGATGCGCCGATGATCCTGCTCGATCCGGTTGTTGAGGTATTGGCTCCGGCGGATACGAATTGGTTTCAGCGGGCGGCAGGATCGGTCCAGCAACCGGCTCTCGCTGTCACAGGCAATGATGGCCTCCCGGTTTGTCTGGCTGCCATCAATGACAATGCGCTCAGGCCGGCCGTGGCGCCTGCGCCCCTGGACGTCTACATCTCTTATGCGCCAAGCCGCCAACTCAGCACCAAGGTGCAGGTATTTGTAGACTGGGTGACAGAGCTCTACAGGCGCATCCAAATTCCAACGACGCCGGCTGCCGAGGAAATGTTAAGGTGAAAGCTTCATTTCGCTAGATGAAGCATCACGGGGTGGTCGCAGACTCACCGATAATCCCGCGTCTTGGCTCCGCTGCTGGCGGGTTGAAGGATCCGGGATATCTGTCGCGCTCAATTATGACATCCATGCTGCTTTCTCCCTGAATGAGATCAAAATGAGTACCAAACAGATCATCGTGGCCGCTAGTTCGTGGCCCCTCCATCTCCTACAGTCGGAGCTCGTCGCCTAGCTTAGCGAGGGAGATATGACGACTTAGCAGGCGCCGAACTCGATTGATCCAGACGTGCCAAGCAGGATCGCAAAGGCTGCGCCGACTGCTTCTTGCCGGCGGACGCGTGGCTCGTTCCGTCGCTTTCGGCAACAATATGCATCTGATCGCGACGGAGCAACAGTCCATGGCTTATACGATGAAGATCAATCTGACGGGAATGCAGCAGGTCTACAATGTAAGCTACCCTGTTGGGCTGGGTATGCCAAATAATCGCGATGACGTGTTGTTGGTGCAGACTCTCATGAAGCTCGCCAATTTCACGAGATTCACGCCGGCGCTCGGCCCCGTCGAAAACAGCGCATCGATCAAGATCGACGGCTATTTCGGCCCGCAGACCAAACGTATGATAAAAGCTTTCGAGGACTATTATATTGGCTTAGGCAAGCTCATGGTTTCTGACGGGATCGTCGAATCTGCCCCCCGAGACGGGTACACTCACTCGGGTGTGCTTTACAAAATCATCCATCTGAATCGTGCGGTTCAAGAGCAGCGCAGCGACGCGTCGCTCAAGTTTTTACCCTTCTCGTCAGACACTCACCCTATACTGAGGGCGTCGTTGATAAAAAACGCGGAGAAGCCTGAGCCTCCCAGACCATTCTAACAAAGTGGCGGTCGTCGAGCGATGCGCTCAATACCCTCCCTGCCAGCTTCGGCAATTTGGCCTGACAGACCCAGCACTCTGCGCACTATCTCAAAGCCCTACTCGTTGCGGCTGTTGAGGCATTGGCTCTGATGGATGGATTGGTTTCAGCGGGCGGCGGGATCGGTCCAGCAATCCGTCCTCGGGCATTGTCAACTTAACCAGTCCCAGTAAGAAATTTGGCAACTTCATTTGGCATAGGCCGCCTCATTTCGGCATTTTAGATCGCATTGAGGCGAAGATTCGACAAGAAATTGCAAGAGTGGGCCGCCAGCCACCTAAGTTGACCGTGTCCCAGGCAGAAGCCCATGTTGCCGCAGCAGACCAGCCAGGGCCTCGACCGAGGTGTGCCGATACGCCAGCAATCCCGCCGCCTCTGCGCCAGCGACGTTCGCAGCATTGTCGTCGATGAATAGGGTTGCCGCAGGCTGCACATCGTGCCGCGCGATGCATCGGCGATAGACCTCAGGATCTGGTTTTCGCGACCCAAATTCCGCCGAGACATTAAAGGCACTGCCGAAGATCAGCGGCATGGTTGGAAAGATGGCGCCGATCTCCCGCGCAACCAGGAAATTATTGTTCGTCAGCGCGGCTATTCGAACGGTTCGGCCCACTTGCTGTGCAAGGGCAAGCGCTGCCGGCAGCGGCGTCATAGATCCCCGGAGCGGCCCCACCCAATCGTTGAGCGTTAGGGGGTACCCGATGCGCTCGCCGAAACCGCTGAGATAGTCGTCCGCCCCCATTGCCCCGATGTCGGCACTGTCCTCATATCCCGAGTCCCAGATCGCTGCTTTGATGACCTCAGGCTCTCGGCCCGCAATTGCTGAAAGCCCTGCGATCCGCGTGGCTCTGTCATAGCGGCAGAGCACGTCATTCATGTCGAACAGGACGAGGGAAATTGACATGCTTGAAGTTCGACGACTCCTGTCAGGATGTTAGGTCACTTCATAAATAGGCGCTACAGACTTTCCTCCCGGCGTGAATGCTCCACCGGCTAAAGCCGGTGGCTTCATGATTTGATGTCTGAAGCCATCTCGTCGACAGTTGTCGACTACAGCACCTCAAAGTCATCGTCCGGAGTTGCTGGCTGCTGATCCTCGATATAACGCTTCCAGACTTCGTCTGTGACGTTGCCGCTCGATGCAACCCAGTACCCTCTGCCCCAAAGATGCTGCCCCCAGTAGCGCCGCCGCAGGCCGGCAAACTCTGACAGCAGCTTGTGCGAACTCTTGCCCTTGAGGAACTGCACTGCTCGCGACACCGATAGTTGCGCCGGAATGCCGATCAGCATGTGAACATGGTCGCGGTTGATAGCCCCGGCAGAGATCGTCATCTCATGGCCGCGCGATATCTCGCGCAGCAGCTCACGACAGCGCTGCCCAACATCACCCCCTAGGATCGGGTAACGATACTTCGTTACCCACACCACGTGGTATTTGCAGTCCCATACCGTGTGACTTCCACTCTTAGGATCGCGCATGCTCCCACGTTAGCATCTCATCCCTGCCGCCTTAAGGCGGGGGGTTACGGATCTCCAAGAGGGGACTCTAAATTGGCATCCGGGCAACCTCCAGCCAACCTCAAGACAGGATCGCTGCCCTGGAGCAGCGCAAGGCCGAGTTGACCAGCTTGTTGACGACGACCGAGGACCCGCCACCCCTGCTTCATCCGAACATGGCGCACCTCTATCGCCAGCGCATCGCCGCTCTGCATGAGAGCCTGCAGGACCAATCCGTCATCGCTGAAGCAGCGGCGATCCTGCGCCCCCTGGTCGAGAGCATCACCCTGGTCCCGGAGGCGGGCACGCTCGCCATCGTGCTGCGCGGCGATCTCGCCGCCATGCTGCGCCTGGCCACGGCCAAGCAGAACCCGGCCGCGCTGCAGGAGTTCGAGGCCCTCGACCGCCTGCTTGGTCCAGCGAGCAAGGCGGTCGTAGCCCAGCGCCCAAACGCAAAAACCCCCGCCTTTTCAGGGGCGGGGGTTTTGCAAGGATCGTTGGTTGCGGGGGCTCGCAACACCCGATTCTTGCGATTGGTCGAGCGGCATATTCCCAGGCTCGCTGCTTAGTAGGGGTGCCGGCAGCTTCCCTCCAAAGGGAACGAGCTCCGCGGGTGCCAATCTTGACGGAAGGTCGACCCAGCCTTGCTTGGTCGGTCCATTATGCCTCAAGAACCTCTGATTATTTGCCACGGGGTCAAACTTCGGCGCTGAATCACACACCTATGGCGAGATAGAAGGTGGGCCGGTCCTTATTTGGAACTCTGGTCATCAAAAGCACCGACTGAGGACCGTGGCGATGGTCATTGAATATCGCGTCTTCGAAAATAGAAGGCTCATCTTCCGCAAGGCGATTGTGGTGCTCGATCTCATGGATGAGACAGTCGTCCAAACGTCCACCAAAATTGCGCCGACGGCATTTAAGGAAGAGCACCCGCAAGTGAACTTGTCGGCCTCAAATGTGAGCACCTCCTGGTACAGACCTAACGTTCCGCCTCCGCTGGAAAGCATGACATAGGTCTCGTGATGCATACTCCCACGACGCAAAATGGTTGAACTCGTGGGTTGGAGGGTAGCGATAGTCTCGTCCCAAAGAAGTTGAGTTCGATATTCAGACCCTTATTTCAATGAATGGCTCAGAGTTTATTGGCATGGGGGGACTCGTTTGAGGATACGAGGACTAGATTTGCCTGAGTCGACGACCCAATTTCGAAGAACGCCGAGCTTAAGGAGGGCTTGTCCCCTAATACTTTTGTATATTGTTGTCAGCGAGGACGTACGCAAAGAGCGCCAAATGGCTGTATACTTCCAGAATTGACTCTTCTCATGAACTACAAGTGCACTCCAAATATAGACTGGTGCTGCGTGCTAATTTGTTCATGATCTATCGGGGAGTGGATTTCAATGCGGGCGAAAAACAAATCTTTAACGCAGAAATTCCGCGATGTAGAGCTGTTCAACAAGCAAGGGCAAGGCGAGCGCAAGATCGTAGGACGGATCAAGCGAGTGTGCGATCTATTGGCATAATTGGTTCAGGAAACCTCGAGGTTGATCGATGAGTCGCAAATATTTCGGCACGGACGGTATCCGTGGCCGAGCCAACAGTTTCATCACGCCTGAACTCGCCATGAAGGTCGGCATGGCCACCGGCCTCGCCTTCCAGCGCGGCGAGCATCGCCATCGCGTCGTCATCGGCAAGGATACCCGCCTCTCCGGCTATATGATCGAGAATGCCCTGGTCGCCGGCTTCACTGCCGTCGGCGTCGACGTGATGCTGCTCGGCCCGATGCCGACGCCGGCCGTCGCCATGCTCACCAATTCGCTGCGCTGTGACATCGGCGTGATGATCTCCGCCTCCCACAACGCCTATGACGACAACGGCATCAAGCTGTTCGGCCCCGACGGCTTCAAGCTCTCGGACGAGACCGAACGCTCGATCGAGGCCCTGATCGACACCGATCTTTCCGCCAGGCTCGCCGGCTCGCGCGATCTCGGCGGCGCCCGCCGCATCGACGACGTGCGTGCCCGCTATATCGAATTCGCCAAGCGCACCCTCCCCCGCCAGATGCGCTTCAACGGGCTGCGCGTCGTGGTCGACTGCGCCAACGGCGCCGCCTACAAGGTCGCCCCCGAGGCGCTGTGGGAGCTTGGCGCCGACGTAATCCCGATCGGCGTCGAGCCTGATGGTTTCAACATCAACAAGGACGTCGGCTCCACCGCACCGGATGCTCTGTTCCGCAAGGTGCGCGAATTGCGCGCCGATATCGGCATTGCCCTCGACGGCGACGCCGACCGCGTGGTGATCGTCGACGAGAAGGGCCATGTCGTCGATGGCGATCAGCTGATGGCCGTGGTCGCCTCGGCCTGGCAGGATGACGGGCGCCTCACTCAGCCCGGCATCGTTGCCACCGTGATGTCCAATCTCGGCCTCGAGCGCTATCTCGGCGGCCTCGGCCTGATGCTGGAGCGCACCGCCGTCGGCGACCGCTACGTGCTCGAACGCATGCGGGCGCAGGGCTACAATGTCGGCGGCGAGCAGTCCGGCCACATCATCCTTTCCGACTTCGCCACCACCGGTGATGGCCTGGTCGCCGCGCTGCAGGTGCTGGCGGTGCTCAAGAAGGCCGACAAGCCGGTGAGCGAAGTCTGCCACCGCTTCGACCCGCTGCCGCAGATCCTCAAGAGTGTGCGCACGCACGGCGGCAAGGTGCTGGATGATCCCAAGGTCGTCACCGCCATCGACGGCGCCCGCAAGCAACTCGGCGACAGCGGCCGCCTGGTCATCCGCCCCTCCGGCACCGAGCCGATGATCCGCGTGATGGCCGAGGGCGATGACAGGAAGCGCGTGGAGAGTGCGGTGGACGATGTCATCGAGGCGATCTCCACGGCGGCGTAGCTGGGAGCGCGGACATCTTGTCCGCACCTTGAACCTCGACATCTCAAAGAAAAGCGAAGGGCGAATTCGCGAGGCTTCGCCCTTTTCGTCAATCGTCCCGGTTCAAGGGGCGGACAAGATGTCCGCGCATCCGGGAAGATTACGCCGCCGCCTGCTCCTCAATCCGGATCGGCTGCGATGACCGGCCGTACCATTATTTTTGCCAGTTCGTCGCATAACATCGCGTCCCCGTAAGAGAATTCTCCGGAAGAAACGACGTTAGCAATAATGCCGCAATCTCGGGCACGATATCGTGTCTCAAGTGCTAGCGTCTCGTGCCACATAAAATGCCCAAAAGGACAAGCGGCCAGACGTACATCCTAAGCGGCATAATGAAGAACCATGACCTTACCCCTTCATGTTGGAATTCCCACCGCTGACAGCTCAAAATATCACGGACAAATTGCAACGTTTTCAGGGCAGTGTAGTTCCGGGAAGGGCTATAAAACTCGTCGACCCAGCGCGTCGCACCGGCCCTCGAGCCGCCACCTTTCGCCCAAGCTGCGGGTGTTCGTGGACTTCATGGCGGCGAACCTGTTCCCCGCCTGAAGCACCTTCCTACATCTTCTCGATCTTGCCAGGATCGAGCCTGCCTCTCACCAGATCCCACAGAGCCAGCAGATTGCCGACAAGCCGGCCGCGCCGATCGGCCCAGGGCTCGGGATTGAAGCTCTTGAGGAAGTTCGAGGAGAGGTTCCACACGCCGCCTTCCAGGGCACCGCGCAGGCTCATATTTCCCTTGCGCGAGATATAGACGCGGTTAGCAATCTGCGAATAACCCAGGCGCCGGCCCGGGCTGCGGCCGGCCTTCTTGGTGCCGAGATGAACGCCGCGCAGGCGCTCGCTCCTCACCACGCGGCCGTAGCGCGCGATGGCGCGAGAGAAGTCGACATCCTCCAGCCAGGAATAGAGCGGCAACCTTTCGTCGAAGGTGAGACCGTGGCGGCGCGCAAGGTCGAGTCTGACGGCCATGTTGCAACCATAGGCATTATACACCTCGCTGAGCCGGTCCGGCGCCCGGTTCGGCCCCGCGTCAGAGAGGGCTTTCAACCCGGTGTTCATATCGATCCCGGCGCCACGAATGCCATCGGCCAGCACGCAGCCCGTGGCGATTGCCACGTCCGGATTGGCATGGAAGAGCTTCTCGATCTCCACCAGGAAATCGGCATCGGGCAGGAAGTCGTCGTCGAAGAACACCATCACATCGGCATTGCTGGCTGCCATCAGCGCATTGCGCTGACGGCACAAGCCTACCGGGCTCGACACCGTGGCGAGTTGGGGATGCGCCTGTCGGAGCGTCTCTACATCGGCATCCTCGGGCCTCGCCGGGCAGATCAGGAACTCCTCTGGCGGGCGTTCCTGGTTGCGCATGAAGAGCACGGTATCGGCAAGCACCTCCCGGCGGCCGGCTGTGGCGATCGCAATGGCGATCTTCAGCTTGGCGGGCGACGTCACGGTCGCCTCTCTCCAGGGAGTGCCACCATGGATCGCGGCGTTGCGGGAATAGTGATCATGAAAATTGCGCAAAATCTGTATCATCGCATCATAAGAGAATTGCCATTGCGCCGACATCGCTACATTTCGAGGCGGCGAACCAAAGGCCATATTCCCCTGTGGAATAGTGCGACCGGCATCCTGTGGCTCGCCATGCTTATGCTTAATGTATGGAGAAAATAGAGGGCCTTTGAATCCTACCGGTTCTCATTTGCATCGCAAATTGCTAAAGGCGACTTGGCTTCTAATAGCCTCCTAATTATACATGTACCTAATTAAGCAAAAGATCTAGCAGGGATCCTAGCAGGGATCGTGGCCGCGCGCCGCACCCGTCGGGCTTCGGGTGCAGCTATTTTAGGCAAGCATGGCGACCAGATCAGGTCAAAACACCCCTATGGACAGATAGAACCTAGGCCGGTCCTTATTTGGAACTCTGGTCACCAAAAGCACCGACTGAGGACCGTGGCGATGGTCAGCGAATATCGCGTCTTCGAAAATAGAAAGCTCATCTTCCGCAAGGCGATTTTGGTGCTCGATCTCATGGATGAGACCGTCGTCCAAACGGCCACCAAAATTGCGTTGAAGGCGTTTAAGAAAGAGCACCTGCAAGTGGACTTGTTGGCCCCAAATGTGAGCGCCTCCTGGTACAGACCTAACGTTCCGCCTCCGCTGGAAAGCATGACATAGCTCTCGTGATGCATACTCCCACAACGCAAAATGGTTGAACTCGTGGGCTGGAGGGTAGCGATAGTCTCGTCCTAAAGAAATTGACTTCGATATTCAAACCCTCATTTCAATGAATGCCTCCTAGTTTATTGGCATGAGGGGACTGGTTTAAGGATATGAGGACCAGATTTGCCTTAGTCGACGACCCTCTTTCGAAGAAAGCCAAGCTTGAGAGGGGCTTGCTTCCTAACACTTTAGTATATTGTCAAGAGCGAGGATGTACGCAAAGAGCACCAAATGGCTGTATACTTCCAGAATTGGCTCTTCTCATGAACTACAAGTGCACTCCAAATATAGGCTGGTGTTGTGTGCTAATTTATTCATGATCTATCGGGGGGTAGATTTCAATGCGGGCGAAAAGCAAATCTTTGACGCAGAAACTCCGCGATGTAGCGCTGCTCAACAACCAAGGCCAGGGCGAGCGCAAGATCGTCGGACGGATCAAGCGAGTGTGCGATCTATTTTCTCATCCCGTACGTCACAGGCGGGTCGCTAAGGCATTGAGCAAACCCGTTTTTCGTAACATTCTGAAGCGACAGCCGCAGCTTACTATAAAATATTTGCACTATCGGCATTTGGTGAGGGGGATATCGACCGACGAACGTGCCGCGACCATGATCCATCATTATGATTTCCTCGGAGCTAAATTCGCTTCCGCGTTTGTCGCAACAGTTCTCGATAAAGAAGCCTGTCTTTGGGACTATCCAACCGAGGCTGGCCGCCATCGCGTTGTTCTCAAATTTTCGGATCCTACTGACAATGAGGGCGAGCTGACCTTCGAATATCAATTCGAAGGCGTTTTGATTTATCTTCTATCATTCAGTTTTGCGCCTGGGTCGCTTGCGGGCCTGCCGGCAGAAACGGTGGTCTTGCTGACCCGCCTTCAAGGCACCAAGAGCGATTTCGAACTACTCCGAACCGCCATGAAGTCGTTGCGCGGCCTCTCCGCTCCGGCTGTCCTGATCGCTGCGCTCCACGGCCTTGCGGACGGCTTGGGCTTAGTGACAATTCTGGGCGTCTCCGCCGAGGCCCAGGTATGTTACTACGACGGACAACCATCAGTTTTCGTTGCTGCCTATGATGACTTCTTCACGAGCCTTGGTGGATCGAAGCTAACGTCCAAGTTCTACGCCTTGGCATTGCCGCTGGTGGAGAAACCCATCGACGAGGTCAAGTCGAATAACCGCTCTCGGACCAGGGCGCAACGCGATCTGAAGAAGTCGATCGCCGGTTCCGTTCAAGACGCAATTATGCAGAATCTAGAGACTGTTCCAGGGACGACCATCCGGAGTAGTAGCGTTGCCCCGACTTCCCAACTGAACTGTTCGTTGAACTAAACCCGCTCCCTGGTGAAACAATGTATCCGAAACGCAGTACAGTCGTGGTCGTCTTCACCGCGGCTTTTGCGGTCGCCGCTGGCGGCTTGTCCGTAACCCTCGCATCGTCATCTTGGACCATTCATCCGCTTAACCCCAAAGTGCTATGATTCTATAGCGATTGATAACTTGAACCTTACTACCCGCTTGGCGCATGAAATAGACAGCTGCGGGGCGCCCAATATCTACCGGAGAACACTATAAAATGAACCAGGGTCTATCGGCGAATGCTGATCTAACGAGAATTGCTGCCGATGTCGTTGCGGCTTATGTCGCAAACAATTCTGTTTCCTCTGCCGATCTTCCGCGGCTCATCGCGGAGGTCCACGCAGCGTTGGCACGCATTGAGAAGGGAGAAATCTCTCAGGAAGTCGAGGCTGCTAAGCCAGTTCCCGCCGTGCCGATCAAGAAGTCCGTAACGCCCGACTTCCTCATTTCGCTCGAGGACGGCAAGAAATACAAATCATTGAAGCGGCATTTGTCGAGCAGCTATGGCATGACGCCCGAAGACTACCGAGCAAAATGGGGCCTTCCGGCCGATTACCCCATGGTCGCACCAAACTATGCCAAGCAGCGTTCCGAACTCGCCAAGACGATGGGACTCGGACAGGGACGCAGATTGACTCGCCGACGCAAATGACAGAGATCCGTTAGCCAGATCTGATCGTCGGTACAGGCGCATATGCCTGCGCCCAGCAGGAACGGGCAAGTAGGGGCCGGCCATACACTCCGTGACACGGGGTTTTGGTCCCGGGGAGTTGTGGCACTATTCTGACGCGAGAGACGGAAGATGCGCGATGGCAGTTTTTCTTCACGGCAGCGCCCGCACAACGCCGAGAATTCGAGCCGAACTCCAAGCGTCGCAAGAGAAGACAGGCGTCCTCGCCCACCGATCTCGGCTAAGCCGGACAACGATTGCAAAGTGGTGCTCCCGAACCTCTACTGGCGATGCGCCCATGGGACCTCGCCACCCCAAGAACACGCTTCTCACCGCTGTCGAGGAGGCCATGATCATCGGATTCCGGCGCAGAACGCTCTTGCCGCTCGACGATGTCATGGGGTGTCTGGAGGACATTATTCCGAAGCTGACACGATCAAGTCTGCATCGATGTCTCGAACGGCATGGCATATCTCGCCTCCCTCAGAGCGAGGAAAAGGCCTCAAAGCGAGGCAAGTTCGCGGAGACCGCCATTGGCTATGTTCATATCGCTTCATGTGAACAGCGTGTGGCCGAAGGCAAGATCAACATGTTTCTTGCCATCGATCGTGTTTCTAAATTCACCTTCGTCGAGTTCTACGACAAAGCCGACCAAATGAACGCCGCCGACTTCCTGAGGAATGCCGTGGCGTCCTTTCCCTACAAAATCCACACCGTGCTCACGGATAAGGGTGTCGCCTTCGCTGATCTGCCCAAGAATTGCGACAACCCAACGATCCTCTTTTTTGGCGGACATCTCTTCGATGGCGTCTGCCAGGAAAACAACATCCAACACAAACTCACCAAGCCGTATCACCCTTGGACGAACGGCCAAGCGGAGAGAATGAACCGGACTATCAAGGATGCAACGATAAAGGCCTTCCGCTACCCTGATCTCGAAAGCCTGAAGGCCCATGTTCTCGCATTCGGTTGCGTCCGACCGCTTCAAGGCGTGGTGTGGCATTGATCGTGTCAAGGCCCGCTTTCCGAATGCCGTTATTCCCTGATCACCCCTACGTCCTTCCGCCTCTTTCGTTTTACCCGGGAGGCCTTAATGCCTACCAGCACCAGACGAATCTCCAATCCTTGCAAAGGCGCGGCTATTTGGCTTTTGCGCGCCGGTGTGGCCATTTTGGCGACGGGCATCGCCGCTGCGTCAGCTGCCGCCCCGCTTCCAAAATATGACCATATCCTGGTCGTGATGATGGAAAACCACTCGTTTGATCAGATCTTCAACGGCGGCAAGGCGCCTTACTTGCGAAGCTTGGCCAAGGAGAGTGCGGTTTTCACCAACTCATATGCGGTCGCCCACCCGAGCCAGCCGAACTATTTGGCACTGTTCAGCGGATCGACGCAGGGCGTCAAAAATGACTTAAATTACGACTTTGACAAACCGAACCTGGCTACAGAACTCAATGCCGCCGGCAAGCATTTCGTCGGCTACATCGAGGCCGGCTCACCCAGGAAACACAATCCGTGGGAATCCTTCGCCAACGCCAAGGGTGTCGAACAACCGTTGACGGCATTCCCCGGCAACTTTGCCTTGTTGCCAGCAGTCGGTTTCGTTATTCCGAACCTGTCAAACGACATGCACGACGGCCCCATCGAACAGGCCGACGAGTGGCTGCAACAGCATCTCGGTGACTATGCCACTTGGGCCAAGAGCCATAGAAGCTTGCTGATCATCACGTTCGACGAGGATGATAACCACGCGGGCAACCAAATCTTCACGTTGTTCGGCGGAGCAGGCATAGTGCCAGGCCAATACGCAGAAAGGATCGACCATTACAGCGTGTTGCGGACGATCGAGGATATCGAAGGCATGCCTCCGCTCGGCACCAGTACCGCTAGAGCCGCGATCTCGGGAATCTGGGGTGCACCATGATCGAGACTCAATGTTCCGTTCCCGCTAGCGCGGCGTCCTGGCGCCGATCCATCGGAGCCGTCGTGTTGGTCGCAATCTGCGCCATGCCGGCGGTACTGTGTGGGAGCGCCGCGTTTGCGGACTTATTGCGTCCCAATGACAAACCATGGGACGCTGGCGACGGCTTCAGTTTCGATGCCAAGCC
The DNA here is from genome assembly GCF_030160835.1 of Labrys miyagiensis. Classification (GTDB taxonomy): domain Bacteria; phylum Pseudomonadota; class Alphaproteobacteria; order Rhizobiales; family Labraceae; genus Labrys; species Labrys miyagiensis. The sequence continues at coordinate 50,055 of NZ_BSPC01000006.1, forward strand.
GACGAAGACGCGCAAATCGGTGAGTGGAATCGGCTGCCTAACCGACGGCAAACAGCATCGCTGCGTAGTTGCATTCGATGAAGGTACGCGGCGCGCACGGTGATCCTGCACAATGGTGACTGCTCGATCGAAAGCGAGCGTATCCTCCTACTGCCTCCGTGGCGCCCGATGCCGGACTCGACGCCGAAGCGGCGGCAACCCATGGGCAATTCGTCTCTGTGACCGGCTCGCATTCAGCGAAACGCGACGACTGCGCCAACAATCCGGACACCCGGCACGTGTTCCGCTTCCGGATTGATCCCACGACGGGAAAAGTTCTGCGCGAGCCTTCCAACGATCCAAATGGTGCATTGATGGGTTACTCTCACACGCAACGACTGTGGCCCCTCATGGCGTCTTTTCCGGCATTTCGTCGGTGACCGTGAATGCCTTGGCGCGGCGGGTTCGCGCGGTCCCGGGTTCGCTGTTAGGTCCCGCCCCTTCCCTGGGGCTGTCCGCCCCCGTCAGATTGGCACGTTCACGTGTCCAAGTGACGGGAGTTTAGCAATGACTAAGCCCGTCTCACCGCTACGCCAACGCATGATCGACGACATGACGATCCGCTACATGTCGGCGAACACCCAGAAGATCCACCTCCGAGCCGTCGTCGGCCTCAGCGCCTTTCACGGCCGGTCGGCCGACAAGCTCGCCCTCGAAGACGTGCGTGATTATCGAGGCCATTTGGTGACACGCGGTCTCAAGCCGGCCTCGATCAATATGTCCATGTCCGGCCTGCGGCTCTTTTACGCGACGACCCTTGGGCAAAAACATCTTCTCATGGTACGCAAGGCCGATACCTTGCCCACGGCTCTTTCGCGCGAGGAAGTCGAGCGTTTGGTCAAGGCCCTCAAGACAATGAAGATGCGCGCGGCCTTCATGACCATCTAGGCCGCGGGCCTGCGCGTATCGGAACTCACCACCCTGACCGTCGGCGACATCGACAGGGCGCAGACGGACATCAATGTGCGGCAAGCCATCCGAAAACCTTCACAAGAGCTGGCATTGGTAGCACGCTTGGTACCGGACATTCTGCTTCGCGCCATCAAGGCTCGAAATTGGTTCTCCCGACAGCGAATGTGAGACCTCCGCCCTCACTCGACGGTGACACTCTTGGCGAGGTTGCGCGGCTGGTCGACGTCGGTGCCGATGATCACGGCCGTGTGGTAAGCCAGGAGCTGGATCGGGACGGAATAGACGATGGGTGTGACCACCGCCGGCATTTCGGGCAGGACGATGGTCTTAAGCGTTGCCATGGCGGCGGCTTCGGCCCCCTTCGCATCGGTGATCAGGATGATGCGGCCGCCGCGCGCGGCCACTTCCTGCATGTTCGAGACTGTCTTCTCGAAAATGGCGTCGAAGGGAGCGATCACGACGACCGGCATGGTCTCGTCGATCAGGGCGATCGGGCCGTGCTTGAGTTCGCCTGCCGCATAACCTTCGGCGTGGATGTAGCTGATTTCCTTGAGTTTCAGCGCACCTTCGAGCGACAGCGGGTAGCTCGTGCCGCGGCCGAGATAGAGCACGTCCGAGGCCTTGGCAAGGTCACGCGAGAAGGTCTCGATCTCATGCTCCAGGCGCAGCGCTTCGGCCATCAGGCGCGGTGCTTCGATGAGCGCATGCACGAGTTCCCTCTCCTCCGCGGCCGATAGCGTGCCGCGCGCCTTGCCGGCGCCGATGGCAAGCCCCGCCAAGGCGGCGAGCTGGCAGGTGAAGGCCTTGGTGGAGGCGACGCCGATCTCCGGGCCGGCCAGCGTCCGCACCATCACCTCGGCCTCGCGCGCGATGGTCGAGGTCGGCACGTTGACCACGGCGAGCGTGTGCTGCCCCTGCTCCTTGCAGTAGCGCAGGGCCGCCAGCGTGTCGGCCGTCTCGCCCGACTGCGAGACGAAGATCGACAGCCCACCCTTGTCGAGCGGTGCTTCGCGGTAGCGGAACTCGGAGGCGATATCGACTTCGACCGGCAGGCGCGCATAGCGCTCGAACCAGTATTTGGCGATCATGCTGGCGTAGGAGGCCGTGCCGCAGGCCGAAATGGTGAGGCGGTTGAGATCCTTCCAGTCGAAGGGAAGGTCCTCCGGCAGGCGAATGGTCTCGCCCACCACGTCGATGAAGGAAGTCAGCGTATGCGAAACCACTTCCGGCTGCTCATGGATCTCCTTCGCCATGAAGTGCCGGTGATTGCCCTTGTCGACGATGGTGGCGGAAGCCTGCGATTTCTGGATCGTGCGATGCACACGCTTGAAGGCGGCGTCATAGATGGTGGCTGAGCTGCGCGTCAGCGCGACGCTGTCTCCATCATCGAGATAGGCGATGGTGTTGGTGAAAGGAGCCAGCGCAATGGCGTCCGAACCCAGGAACATCTCCCCTTCGCCATAGCCCACCGCCAGCGGCGAGCCGAGGCGGGCGCCGATGAGCAGATTGTCCTCGCCCGAGAACAGGAAACCGAGCGAGAAAGCGCCGCGCAGCCGCCGCAGACTTGCATGCACCGCTTTGATCGGCGTCTTGCCGCGATCGAGCTCGCGCGTGACGAGATGGGCGACGACCTCGGTATCCGTCTCGCTCTGGAACCGCGCGCCTTCAGCGATCAGCTCTTCGCGCAGTTCCCGGAAATTCTCGATGATGCCATTATGGACCACCGCCACCCTGCTGGTGGCATGGGGATGGGCATTGCCCTCCGTCGGCTTGCCGTGGGTGGCCCAGCGGGTGTGCCCGATGCCGATGAGGCCTTCGAGCGGTTCGCGGTCGAGCTTGCTTTCGAGGTTGCGAAGCTTGCCCTCGGCACGCCGGCGGGTGATCGCGCCGTCCTCGAGGGTGGCGATGCCGGCCGAATCGTAACCGCGATATTCAAGACGCCGCAGCGCATCGACCATGGGCAACGCAACCGCTTCTTTTCCGAGAAGACCGACAATGCCGCACATACGCTCTACCCCTTACCGATTCGCATCAGACTAGCTGCGAGCCCTCCGCTCGAAGCTCCTCCTCATCAACGTTCTTCAACCTGGCCAAAATCGCAGCTTCGGGCCGACTGGGCCAACATGCGGATGTCGTCTTCGCCACGGAACTTAAGGATGATACGATTCACTCCTACGCGATTGCCGGTTGTGGCGCATAAAAACCCTCTGAAGCTCCAGCGACGACGCGAGCGACTGGTCCGCCCGTTGCGGGCCCCAGGAAAAGGCGTAGTCGAAAACCGGATTTGGGACGAACCTCTGCCACCGTTCAAGCATCGACTCCATTTCGCTGAAGGTCGGCAGGCGGTATTTGCCGCCGCTGTCGGTCTGCCACTCTCCCCCTCCGAAGGTCTGGAATGTCGGGACGACGCGATCAACGGATATGCCGGCCGTCTTAATCGCTGCGACATAGCGGTCGATCATTTCATAGTCGCACTGCGACCATTCTGTCCGGCAAGGGTACGGCGCGATACCGAATAGATCGATGTGCGAGGCCTCCGGGCGGTATTCCGAACTGAACTGCGGTGTCGCCGAGGTGCCGACGTTCATCAGTGCAACAAAGGTGACCGCGTCTGACCGGCGATTGTGAATCCAGTCGGATTCGGCGCGCAGATCTGAGGCCTTGCAGCGGGAACGCCAGCGGCCAGAAGGGTCCGGGTCGTCTACAAGATAGAAGCCGAACGTCTTGGGATGGTCGATCACGGCACTAACGACGCTCTCGAAACGTGGTGTGACGCCTTCGCACTGTCCGAGCCACACAAGCCCCTTTGTCCCCTCCGACAAAGCGTCGAGCTCCTGCTTGCTCGAAACGTCCGCAAGATTGAACCCTGCACGCGCCGGTGCGAACGTTAGGTCCGCAGTAAAATTTGTATTGGGTGAAAAATGCCAAAGCTGCGGGATCTCCCTCGCCTCGATGCCGATGACCGCCGGAAGCACATTTGCAACAATACCAATCAACATTCCGCTGAGCACGAAACGTGCGCGCCATCGCTTATCCCGTAGGGATGAATCGTTACGCTCAATCATTTCCGTGCCTCAAGACAATGAATTTGTTCGATTTTAGAGCAGATTCGCTCAACCTCGACCAAAAGTGTGTCCCTATCCGTGGAATGGACGTCGACCGCGGTGCGACCATAGCGTTGCAATCCGGTCTTCACGCGCTCACAGGTCTGCGCCCAATCAATGGGTGCACCTGACTTGGACTCTAAAAACCTACCGATCCGACCGATTGCCTGTGCGCGTGCCGTGAGACGGGTCCCGACCTCTCCGAGTGGTGCTTCGACCCTGATCGCGAGGTCGCAGCGTGGCGTAATGGCGATGAGGTCTATGATGTCCCCGTCCTCAAGCTGTTTGGAGGCGATAAGGATTGACACAATCGCCTGCACATAGGCTTGATCGAAGATAGCGACGCTATTCGAGTGTTGCGCCTCCCGCCATGCTGACGACAGGCGAATTAAATATTGCCTCATGCGCAGGGCGGTGACCTGATGATTTTTTGGAAGCTTTGCAACCAGACTTCGTATGCTCGTGTCTCCATTGCTCGCCGCCTTGGCGACGATCAATTGCAAGATCGGGCGCGTGATCCGCAGCAATGGATCCGAGAATGTATGCCAACTCACGTTATGATGTGGGAGTCCGAACTGCGACCGGTCTTCGCCCGGCCGCAAACTCAGGTGCATCTTCGTGGCGTTGCCTCGCTCCCGCAAGCGCACATCGAGAGCCATCGCAAACGTTGTCTTGCCCGCTCCAGGCGGCCCAAAAAGCTCGACGATCACCCTTCGCACTCCAGTCAGAGTACAGCCCAGATTGCGCGCCTCGCGATCTGCGTCACCTCGGGCAACGGCCTCGCTCCATCGATGGTGACGACACTCGCTCCATGAAAGGTCAAGTCATCGAACCAGGCGACCCTCTGCAGGATGACATCGTGGCGCATATCTGGTTCGCGTTTCGCAACGGCGTCAGGCCCGACCCGCAACTTAATGATGAGATCGGGCGCTGCGCACCTGGCAGCCGAATAGACCGACATTTCGAGCTGGCGCAGCCATCCGGGCACCCATGTCAGCCTGTGCAGCAGCGGGCCGTCATTGAACCGCGAGTTTTCATCCTGAGGGTAGCGATCTGCGATCACGACGAAGCCGCGAGCGATAGCCCGCTGCGCAGTCGCGAGTTTGTGTTTCTTGTCGAGTGCAACCGCGATTGCCCAGATCGCAAAAAGCAGGGAATAGAGAGGAGCTGGTGGACGATCCGACACGTTTCCGTGCGAGGCCCCTTTCGGCTTGACCTTGATCAGCCGCGCCGCGAGTCGGGCCACCGCTTTGAACGGCCGAAAGAACAAAGAGGGCGCACCGTCGCCCGTGCCAAAATAGAGTGGAAAGACATCGATCTCCGAGCCGAGCCACTTCCGCGCTCCCGACACCTGGGTGCTTTTCCCGCTTCCATCGACGCCAACGAAGGCAATGATGATCCCTCCCCCTGGAGCCCGGCGCCGCGGCAGCCGCGGCACTCCGAACAACCGCCGATTCGTCGCGCTCGTGACAAGCGCCAGAGACCGCCACGCGCTACGAAATGTCATCTCGACATCGCCATAGCAGCGGAAAATGGAAAGCTCGCGAGCGATCGAACGCCTTAGTCCCCCGTTGCGCAAGGAACGGGCATCGAAACGACTAGCAATCGATTCTGCGACTGCCGGCGAAAAGAATTCGACGGCGCGGACATTGATCGTATGCGCCTCTGTCCGATCGCGAAGGAAGACGAGGTCCTCGGCGTACTTGGCTTTGAGGCTCCGCCATCGGCGAAGCACGATTTGATCAGCGACTTGCATGTCAAGATTCGCGCGGACAATCAAAAGCAGGGCCTCGTCTGCGGGATGCAGTATGCGGATCGGCAGCGAAGCGTGCATGACGCTGCGCGCAAGGAGTCGCTCCTCGATCGGCAGGCGGAAGCTCTTGAGCAGTGAATGGCCTAGAACAAGCCGAAAATGGACGTGGATGTGACGAATTGCGCCCTGGGCCTCATCATATCCCAGGAAGCTCATGAGTGCCGGGTGATCCCGCCCTGGGCTATCGAGCCATGGCTTGAATCCCAGCTCCGTAAGGATTGCAGTTGCACGTTGCCGGTCCGCCCGCGCTACCAAGAGGTCGAGATCGGAGGTGCCTTCAAGCAAGACCGGAAGACGGCGCGAGCTCTTCCAATAGCAGTAGGAGACGCCCTTCATCTCGAGCGCCATGCAAAGCGCAAGGAGCAGTCCAGCGGACTCTTGAGTGTCGGCAACTGCGATCCCAATGGCAGCGCTAGGGGATGGAAGGGGCAAACGCTCGGCGATCGTCATGGCTGGGGATCCTCCAAGCTGTGCGAAATGGTCGAATGCGGCTTCCTACCCCCAGGCCGCCTCGCGTTTCTGCCCTTGGCGTCAGCTAAAGGAAGCGAGTCGCTTTCCCTCGCGCTCGACTTCACGAAGCGTTTGTCGCGGAAACTCCGGGGTAGCAGGCGAGCCGGCGTATCAATGAGTACGGCAGAGACCGGCGCCAATCCCTCGTCACAGGTGCCGGAAGGCATCGACGAAGCCAGATCGCGCAGTGCCGCGGCGACCGTTGAAAACTTGGAAACTTCGGCTCTCGTAAGAAGTATCGTGCGATCGACGGCTCCCGCGACGAGCCGGGTCTCGCTTCTTCCTACGATCGGAGGGGCGAGTATGACTATCCAGTCGTAGCTAGGTCGCAGTTCGGCGAGGAAGTGCTTCAGCCTATCGCCTGCGATGAGCGCAAGCGCGTCTGGTGCGCTCTCGCGACCACCAGCCATATAGTCGAGTCTCGTCTCCGGAACAGTACAGATCGCTTCGCGCACGTGGCAGGCCCCAGCCAGAACGTCGAAAACGCCAAACTTTCGCTCGAGACTGTGAAGGCAAATTGGGTGCTTACGTATTTTTGTCGCGTCCATGTCGACCAACAACGTGCTGCGGATTCGCGAGGCAGCGGTGGCGAAGTTCAATGCAAAATCAAAAGCCTTGTCATTGTCCTCGCTCGCGGTGAGGAGAAGTGTGCTTCGCAGGACCTTTTGCATAAGAAGCGTCGAGGCAAGCACTGAGTCGACGGCCCTCATGTAACCGGCGGTGCGCGTCGAAGAGCGCCCGGAGCGCGGCCTGAACCAGCGTCGCCGGTCTGGAATTCCGACAACTCCGGAGAGTGTGAAACTCTCTACAATATCTGAAGGCAGGTAAATGCGCTGATCGAGTGAGCCGAGGAAAAGGGCCAGCGCAACGCCGAAAATCCCCGAAAAGATAAACGCAGGAACGATCATGAAGATCGGATTCAGGGAGCTCGGACGCCCGGGGGGACTCGCCAGGGCCACAAGCTGAACCGGCGGCGAGAGCGCGAGGCTTTGCTGACGCGCCTCCTCGCTTCGTCGAGTCAACGACTCGCCGAGCTTCAGCGACGCAATCTGCGTTCGAAGATCCGAGGCATTCACGCCCGCCGGCGCATCTGCAGGCTCGGCTTCAATTCGCGCGAGCTCGGTCTGCAGCGCGATGATTCGAGCGTTGAAGGTATCGCTTGAATTATCGAGGCTCTGCACGCCCTGCAGACGCGGGCTTTCCACATAAATCCGGGCGATCCGGTTTGCAATATCGGCGGCCGTCTTGGATGAATTTGCTGTGAAATCGATCGAGATCAGCCGGGAGCGCATCACTTGGCTGACCTTGAGCCGGCGTTCTAAATCATCCGGCGTGAGCAGGACCTCTCTGAAGGCCGGATCTTGCGAAAGGAGATCGAAGGCACGCTCAATGAAGGCCTGCGATTGAAGCATAGCGATCTGCGTATCGACCGAGGTGTCACCGTTGCGGCCATCGTCGTCCATTTGGTTCGCGGATAGTATGGCGGCGGCTGTATAATTGGGCTTGTGGATGGTGCTAACCGTCGCGGCAATGAAGCTTCCGATGACAAGGCAGGCGGCAATCAGGCCAACCCGACGTCGCACATGACGCACCGCTCTCCGAAGATCGTAGCGAAGCGTAACATCGAGAGGAGAGGCCTCTTGACGGGCCTCCGACAGCGTGTTGAAGATCATGACACGATCTGAGCGCGTGAGGTTTGGGGTCATATCCATGGGAGGCGCTCCTTGAATCGTGCATAGCCAAGATCACGATGTAATCACGGCACGCCGCTGCGTAACTCTTTCTTCGGTGGGCCACAAAGATGGCGACGCGGCAACTTCACCGGCCGACCGGGGACGGCCGACAAGAGCAAAGCTGATCGCGAACCATACGCTTGGATGGCGAAAGACAACATGAAAGCTGCCGAAAATCAGGATGGCGAAAAGTAGAGCGGTCGTGCCATCGAAGCCCGCTTTCCAAGACCTGTAGACGCCCAAAGCGATGACGGAGCCGAAGGCTAGGACTGCCATCACTCCGCCCTGAACGAAGAGTTCAAGCACCGTGTTGTGAGCCTCGAAGTTTGGCGCGAGGCCTGGCTTCGGATGCTGGATATTGACTGGCGTATCGGAATCGCGCCGACCGGCAAGAATGCTAGGCGGAATCTCGAGGTGTGGGCCGGGGCCGAGGCCCAATCCCATCGATTCTGTCCCGACCTTGATAGCCTGCTCCCAGAGATGCACTCGAAGCGCTGCATCTTCATTTGCCTCATCATCGCGCGCTATCGCGCTCGAAGCCTTGATGGCATCAATCCGAATGTCCGAAACATAGGCCTCTACACAGGCGATCCAACCTACCAGTGCCATGATCGCCAGGCTCAACGACGCTAAGGGCACGCCCTGCTTCTCGGCACGCGCGAACGCGCGGGCAAGCTTTGCCAAGGTGAAGAAGGCAAGGATCGCGACGACGACCGCGGAGAAAGCGTTGCTTTTGGCGAGAAGCCCGATTCCAAGTCCAACCCCCGCACAAGCCGTCGCAAGCGACTTCGCCCAGACCTTTGGCGTCCGCTCGGCGAGTGCGAGCGCAAAGAACCCAATCAGAAGGCACATTAGCGCAAACTGATTGGGATTGTCCGACCAGCCGCGCATGCGATCCCAGTACCACGGATCCATGGTACCGTACTTGAATAGGCCTTGTGCGTTCGCAAGCTGCAGCAGGAGAAGCAAGGTCCCAATCAAAACGATCATCCAAAGCATCCGGTAAAGCCGGATAGGACCGTCAGGCAGGATAGTCAGTGCAGCCGTCATGGCGGCGAGAAACGCGTACGCGATGATGTCGTGAACGACGAGCGACCAGTCCACGGGAACATTGCGAATGTATGTCGCCATGACGCCGAGGCATAGCGCCGCCGCTAAAGTGCTCCAGAACCGCAGAATCTCCCAGAAGGGCCAGGGAAGCACTCGGGGTCGCCGGAGCACCGCTATTACGATTGGTGGAGCAAGCCACAAAGAGAGCAGGAATTCGCCTGGCCCCATGGGACCATGGGAGAAGCGTAGCTGCGTCTCGAGGGCAAGCAACACCGCGAGCGCTGCAAGCGAGTCCCACAATGTGGTCGTCCAGCGTGAAGACTTCACCGCAGGCGACCTCCTCTGGAAGCGGCCGCATCGATTGGCCTGCGATGGGTGGATTCTCCTCCCCTGTTGTCCTCGCGAAAATAGCCGACATCTTTATGCGGCATTATGCGCGGCTTTGATGCAAGACGCTGATAGAGTTCCGCGTGACCAGATACAACATCGTCGAGAGAGAACCGGCTCTTGATCACTTTCGGGCCACGGGCCGCCAGTTCCGCAGCTCTAGCCGGTGAGTCGAGAAGGGTGACGATGTTTTGCGCAAGTTTCTGCGGATCACGCAGCGGCGTTATGATGCCGTTCCATCCGTCACGCACCACCTCGCGGCATCCTGCGAGATCGGTTGCTACGATAGGCCGCGAGCAGAGCGCCGCCTCCATAAGTGCCCGGGGGACTCCTTCCGCGTACTCGCTGGGGAATGCGAAGACATCTGACATCGCGAGAAGCGACGGGACGTCCGAGCGCACACCTGTCGCAATGACATAGGGAACTCGCTTTTGAAACTCATCTTCGCTGACCGCGAACGGGCCTTCGCTTTCGCGTGGCCCGACGACAAGGAAGCGGACCCGAGGCCGGATCTTGTTGACGATATCGGCCGCCTTAAGAAGGACGGGAACTCCCTTCTGCCTCGTGACACGAGTGACAGTTGTAACGATCTCGGCGCCTTCGAGGCCCATAATGCTCCGAAGCTCGCTCGGTGCCAGGCCCGACCGCTGCGCGTGCTCAAAACCTTCGACGTCGATTCCGGCACCTGGAATAAGCACCGCCTCGCTCTGGCCAAGCAAATGGTTTCGCATGAAGAACGCTTGATCGCCGCTGTGTTCGAAAACGGTCGCGTCCGTAAAGACCGAAGCGATGCGCTGAAGTGGGAGATAGGCAATTCGAAGCGCGAGCGCAGCGGGCGAACGGGATGAAAAGGTCCATCCTCTTCCGTTGATCGTCCGAACGATCGCGGTGCGCGCATTGCTGTGTGCGGCGAGCGGCATAAGTAGCGCCAGCTTCGTATCGAAGGCGTGCGCCACGTCGGCGTCAACGTCGCGCAGCAGGCGCGCAAGGACGCCTCTCGTCCGTATGTCGGACGTCGGATCAAAGAAACGATTGAACTGGAATTGATGAAATCTGAAGTCGGCACGCAGGAACGGCTCGGGATCGCCGCTTGCGGCCACAGTTACATTGAATCCACGATCCCGTAGCTTTATCATAAACGGGATTCGGAGGTTTTGATCTTCCCCGCCGACGAAGAGCAAATGTACGCTCACAATCACTTCTCCGCCAATGGTTGATTTGAGAACGCCACAACAGATGGTGAAATGGTCCGTGTCTTGGCCAATCAAGTCAACACAACGAGTTGAGTAGATGAAATTAATTCGGCTGAAGGTGAAGCCGAGCTAGATAGGCCCAGAGGTAAAATAAATACCACTTTAGAAACGACGCTACTCTTCGCTGGTGTCTAAAGAGGTAGGTGGTGGGATGTACTTCAGAACCGCTACACCATAGGCGCGCAATAACGTTTCCCGCGACGTCTGGATGAATTTAACTGCTTGCAAAAGCAGCAAATTGTTAAGCTGGCGCTCGTCGATTCAACTGAGTGACTGCCTCCTTGGCATAGAACTTTTGAAGTAGAACTCGAGAGGAAGATATACGGCGCAATAATGCGTGCGATTGTTCTTTTACGCAGCCGTGCCCCTCTGGAAAGCTACGTAATTGACCTTTACATTTTTGTCATAATGTCTATGACTGGAAAAGAAGAGCCGGCTTAACATTTTGATCCTAAACGGGCTTTTGGCGAAAGACCTGGGAGGCGGTTGATGGAACGCATATCGCCTGGTGGGATACTCGACCTTGAGAGTGGGAGGGCTAACCGCTCAGGGGCCGTGGACAGATTTCGTAAAGATAGGCGGCTTCCTTCATCCTGAAAAGGTTCCATCTATTATAGCTACCTTTGGGATTTCGGTCTCCTGAGGTTTCCGACGATGGTGCAGTTGTACCTGAGTGCGGTCTTACCGCGCCTCGTCATGATGGGTGACTATTGGGGGAGCGCGTAGTTATTTCGCGCTGGTTTGGTGGTGTTCCATGACACTCCTCGAGAATAAGCTTGCTCGTTACGCACAACACGCTCGACCCGTTGCGGACAGTTCTGTAGCAACGGCGCGCCCGTTCTATCTTGAGTCCAATGTCGAGCCGTTACCAAATCGCGAAAATCTCACTCTGGACGTGGGGCCGCCCGCCTCGGAAAAGCGACTGATCGTCGTCGATAGCCAGGCTTTCTTTCACGAGTGCATCCAGAGGTATCTGGAAACAGCGCTGACGCTCCCTGTCCAGGTCTTCTCCTCTATCTCTGAACTCTCGGAAGAGGCTATTGCTAGCGGCGTGATCAGGCTGCTCATGATCTTCCTCGCCGACGGCGATCCAAAAGAAACTGCTCGCGCGCTCGACATACTCGCGAACTTCGCCCGCTTGATTCCGAGCGTCATTCTTTCCTCAAGGCATGATCTCGCGATGATGCGGGCGGTGATGTCCTACGGCGCCAAGGCATATATCCCGATGAACATGGGCTTTGGGACTGCAATCGAAGTGGTGCGTTTTGTTCTGGCCGGTGGAACCTATGTTCCCGCGGAATTTCTTCTAGCTGCGGGGGGTTCGGCTGCACCGCCCCCCCCGCACGCCGTGGGCGGTGGAATTACGCAGCGCGAACTTACAGTGATCAAGGCGATCCAGCAGGGCAAGCCCAATAAAACAATCGCCTATGAACTCAACCTGTGCGAAAGCACGGTCAAGGTCCATGTTCGCCAAATCATGAAGAAGCTGCGTGTGAAGAACCGGACAGAGGTCGCGATCAAGTCAGTCGACCTCCTCTCATGTGGAAGCTGCTTCGATCACAGCGGGTGCTGGTCCGCCGCCCGTTGCCTCAAAAAATCGCTTTGAGAGATAGACGGATCTAGTCTTCCGGTGAGCACCGCGAGCTTGCTGCATGGAGGCATCGCAAGACGTGTCAGGCCGCTGCGGGGGCTTTGACCACGCCTCTCGGACGAATTTCGCTCGCCCGAGTTGGTTCATCCGGTTGGGCGATTTGACCGCAATTGCGGCTTCCGTAGCGCGGCGGGCGTCATGGCGGGATCTCAGTGTGTCGCCGATGAGGCGCTTGTAGTGGCTTATGGCGGCCTCCACCTTTGAGCGCTTGATTGTAGCCGGGCGCCTTCTGCCAATTCATCCGCCCATATTCGTCCACGGCAAGTATATGCAAATCGTGCTGGGTTGGCGAGATGGTAGCAGTCGGCCCCGGCACCGCCCCCTTGCAGGGCGGTACGACGAAACGGGCGGACGGATTTCGGGCAAGGATGGCATCATAAGTTGCAGCCCCGTCGCATGCGCCATCGGCGATGAAGGAAGCGGGAGCCTGCTTCAGTTGATCCAATAGCGCTGGTAGATGGGAGGCGTCGTCGGCATCCCTGTCCGTCAGGTCAAGGGCAACGATTTCACCGCTGGCGACCTCAATGCCGATCTGTAACTTGCACCAGCGCGCCGCTTCGCCGTGCCGTGTTTTTCAAACAACCGTTCACCCACGCTGCACAAATTCAGTCTGGTGCTATCGACGATCAAGTGAAGGTCGCCAGTCCTGTCTCTCCGGGGCATTTGAACCAGCAATCCACATGCCTGCTGGCTCAGCGTCATATGATCGGGAACAGGCAAGTCGATCTCCAGCAATCCCTTGATTGAGCCAATCAAACCCGCGCTCTGGTGCAGTGCCAACCGAAACACGGCTCGCAAAGTTAGGGCGGTTCGATGGCGAGATCCGAATAGTGACGCTGACCGCCTGGCGTTGTTCGAAGTTGCGCCTTCCAACCGGTGTTCGCATCCGGCGTAAACTAGATGGTCAGACTTCCGCGATTACGAGGTGTCGCGTGATATTCGCGTCAGCTTCTCACCCGATGGCGCCGTCGAGGAATGTGTCGTCTACCCTTCGAATGAAGTTTGAAAGGCATGATCGGCTCCGAACACAAAAATCGTAAGCAATCTGAGCCGACCCTTCTTAAAAGGCCGCCTCCCAAGCCTCGTTGCAACAAGGCATATCTGCGCACAGATCTCCCAATACCAAGAGGCAATTTCAATAACGCTTGGTTCCGTCTGACGATTTTCGCCAAATCTTTGATTTGGTATCGAAAATCGTCAGGTGTTCAAGTCTCGGGTACGTCAGCATCTTCGAGACTTAGTATAAGCATTCAGCTCAATCTGCAAAGCGGCCGCGCTGATCATCTCTCGCGCAAAACTTCCTGATTGTATCGCATGAGCGGCGAAAGCAGGTAGCTGATGATCCGTCGTGAACCTGTCCTGATCTCGACGGTCACCGCCATTCCGGGCGACAGCTGAACGGTCCGCCCATCGATCTCCATATCGGTGCGGTCGAGGCTGACGCGCGCAGCATAAACCAGTTCCTGCCCTATCGGTTCGCTCGACGCAGTTTCCGCGCCACTCGGTTGGTCTCTCGCCCCTTCCTCGCGCCGATCGCGTGTGATGGCATCGCGCGAAATGCTGAGCACGCGGCCGTGCAGCAGCCCATAGCGGGTAAAATTGAATGTATCGATCTTGATCGCGACACTCTGCCCGGGAACAACAAAGCCGATATCTCGGTTCGATATCATCGCTTCAATCTCAAAATCGGGATCAAGCGAAACCACAGCCGCCAGGGTTTGCGCCGGCGTGACCACCCCACCGATCGTGTGAACCGCCAACTGTTGCACGACGCCGTCGATCGGCGCGGTGAGAATCTGCAACTTCACCTTCTGCTCTGCCTTGATCACGTCCTGAGCAAGACCCGCGGCCCGCTGCTCGGCCTTGGAGAGATCGTCATAGAGCGTGCGGCGATACTCCGCTTCCACCTTGGACCTGCCCTGGGCGAGACCCGCGACCGCGGCCTCCGCCTCTCGCATCCGGCTTTGCTCAATAAGGACGTCATGCTGTTGGCCGACTAAATCCTGAGCCTCGGTGAGATAGGTGATCCCGGAGCCGATGGCCTTGTCATAGAGATATTTGCGAATGTTCACACGTTCCTCGAGCAGCGGGATCGTTGCATCGAGTTTGGAGATCGTCGCTGCGATTGTCTCGCGCTCCGCCTCCTTCTGCGCCAGCTGTTTGTCAATCTCCGACAGCATTGCGATATGCTCTGCCGTCTGGCTCGTCAGAAACTGACGATTCATTTCGATCGCCTGCCGGCTAGCGCCGGCTGGCGGCGTGAATTGGGCGATCGGGTCGCCTGGCGAAAGCGCCGCCCGCAACCTAGCGACGTCGAGCTGGCTCACAGCCAGATCGCTTTTTACATGGTCAAGTTCGGCTGCATTGATTGTCGGATCCAGTTCGATCAGCACATCACCCGCCTTGACCCTTGCGCCGTCCCCGACGTGGATCGCGCGCACGACCCCCGTTTCCGCAGGCTGGATTACCTTGGTCCGGCCGTTCACGACGATCTTGCCCGGCGCTGTCGCAACAACATCGACCTTTCCAAGCGACGCCCACGCCAGCGCGGCGCAAAACAACATGATGATGGTCCCGCCAACCGCACGACCGATTGGCGATGGCGGCGTCTCGACGACCTCCAGCGCGGCTGGGAGAAAAGCGGTTTCGTCATCGCGGCGGCGCCGCCGATCCGGAAACTGGATAATTGTTTTATCGGCCGTCATTGACGCCTGCCTGGAGCAAGTGGAGATTCGCATAGCGTCCGTTCGAGCGGATCAACTCGTCGTGGGTGCCGTCTTCGACGATCCGGCCGTGATCGATGGTGACGATGCGGTTCGCTCGTCGCACCGTGGAAAGCCGGTGGGCGATAACAAAAACGGTGCGCCCCTCACAAATCCGGCGCATGTTGTCCTGAATGATGCGCTCGCTCTCGTAATCGAGGGCGCTGGTCGCCTCGTCGAAGATTAGAATACGGGGATCAGTGACGAGAGCGCGGGCAATCGCGACGCGCTGTCGTTGGCCGCCCGAGAGGCTGCAGCCGCGCTCACCGACGACCGTATCGTATCCTTCGGGAAGTTCGAGTATGAAGTCATGTGCACCCGCCAGAGCGGCTGCATCCACGATCCGCTGCATCGGCATGGCGGGATCGGCGAGCGCGATATTCTCGGCGACGGTGCGATTGAAAAGCACGTCCTCCTGCAGAACAACGCCCACCTGTCGCCGCAACCAGGCGGCATCGGTCATGGCGAGATCGACACCATCGATAAGAACGCGGCCGGTCTCCGGCACGTAGAGCCGCTCCAGGAGCTTGGCCAACGTGCTCTTACCCGAGCCCGACGGGCCGACGACACCGATGACCTGGCCCGCCGGGACATGAAGACTGATGTCGTGCAGTATTTCGGGCCCATCGACCCGATAGCGAAATCCAACGTGATCAAATGTGATCGCACCACGGATCGGCGGAAGCACGGCGCGGCCGACGCTGATCGTCGGCTCCGGTCGGGTATTGAGGATGTCGCCCAGTCTCTCGATCGAAAGACGGGCTTGATGGAAGTCTTGCCAGATCTGGGCGACGCGCAGCACCGGCTGGTTCACGCGGTTGGCCAGCATGTTGAAGGCAACCAATTCGCCGACCGTCAGGTTGCCTTCGATCACTAGCTCCGCGCCAAAAAACAAGATGGCAACAGTAACCAGATGGCTCACCAATTGCACAGCCTGACTTGCGATGTTGCCAAGGCTGACGACGCGAAAGCTTGCGGAGACGTACCCGGCAAGCTGCTCCTCCCAACGTCTGTTCATCTGTGGCTCGACCGCCAGCGCCTTCAGAGTCTGCACGCCGGTTATGCTCTCGACCAGGAACGCTTGGTTCTCCGCCCCCCGGCGGAACTTTTCATCCAGCCGTCGGCGGAATAGTGGCGTTGCAATCGCCGAAATGGCTATGTAAAATGGGAAGGCGGCCAGAACGATCAGCGTGAGCACCGGCGAGTACACGAACATTACGGCAATGAAGATCGCCGCAAATAGAAAGTCGATGACGAACGTCAGCGCCGAACTCGTCAGGAAGTTACGGATATTTTCCAGTTCTTGAACACGGGCGACCGAGTCGCCGACCCGGCGCGTTTGAAAATACGTCAGCGGCAACCCTACTAGATGGCGGTATAGACGAGCGCCAAGCTCGACGTCGATACGATTGGTCGTGTGAGAAAAAAGGTAGGTACGCAAAGCTCCAAGGATTGCTTCAAAGACTGAGATCACGGCCAGACCGATCACCAGAACTTGCAGCGTGCTGATTCCACGATGAACGAGCACCTTGTCGATAACAACCTGAAAAAATAGCGGACTGACGAGCGCGAACATCTGGAGGAAGAAAGACGCGATCAGTACTTCCGCCAGCAGGTAGCGATACTTCTGGATGGCGCCAAGGAACCAGGTAATGTCGAACCGGCGAGATAGATCAGACAGTGACGCACGGCGCGCCATTAGGATCAGTCGACCGTCCCACAGCGCCTCGAATTCCGCTCGAGTCAGCTTATGCGGGAGGGGCTCGGAGGAACGCTGTGCCAACACGTCGTCGCCTATGGCGTTGCCAATCAGGAGAAAGCCGCCGTCATTGAGGATGGCGATTCCAGGTAATGGCGTGCGGGCGAGACGTGCCCAATTCGTTTTGATCGTGCGCGCTTTCAGCCCAAAAGCCTTCGCGCATCGCAGCATGTCCGTGACACCGACGCGCCGCGTGCCTAGTCGATGACAGAGCTGCTCCTCCTCGGCCGCGACGCCGTGCAGCCTGAGCAACAGCACAAGGGCGAAAAGTCCAGTTTCCGCTGACGACGTCATTTATCAGGCACCCTGTCTGTCGTGACGCGAACTTCGCGTGATCCATTGCGTCCGATTCCGGCCCGGATCCTCCCCTGCCCCGCCCACTTCTACGCGTCAGCCCTGGGATATGCCGAGCACCGAATGCTCGTTGAACAATGCGGACGGCGAAATCATCCGATGGAGCTGGGAGATACCGGGCGCATTGGAGGGCGGTACGGCAGCGGCCATATACTGGTCGAACAGGCTCGCGAGCTTCTCGTACCGGGCGCTCGCCGGCCCATGTGACGGAGCGCCCATCGTGTGGGCCAAAGACGGAATTGGCGGAAATGCCGACGAGTGGTTTTGCGACACGATCGATGGGACACGGGGGCTGGTCGTGGTCGATTGCACCGGTGGGTCGGTAACGACGATCGTTTGCGCCGTCGTCGTCGCCGCCTCACCGGAGGTCGTGTTGCTTGCCGTGAGAGTAAGGGTGTTCACCGGATGGTCCAAACCCGTATAGGATGAATGCAACGTCAGCCCGCTGTCCACTTCGGCGGCACTCAGGGTGACCGAACTGCCGCTGAAGGTGGACTGATCGAAACTATCGGTGATTGTTTCGTAGCTGGTTAGCCCGTTGATGGTTACGGACACCGTATCGTCGGCATCGAACGGCGTGACTTGGACACCCAGTGAGACCGATCCTCCCGCGGGAACGGTAAGGGCTGTATTGTTCAACGAGAGGGTCGGCGCCTCAAGCGACGGGTTGACGTCCACCTGTGCGACGGTGGTCTGCCACCAGCCATTGGCGACATATTCATTCGACATCCAGAATGAGTGCGGGTCGGCAGGATCAGCAATCGTCGTGGAGTTGATGCCCCAACGCTGGGTACTTGATCCGTTGCCGGAATTGAAGAAGCCGCTGCTGGCCTGATAGAGGATGGGTGCGCTGAACGTGTTCGAAGTGTCACTCGCCGCATGGAAGACGTAGTAGTCACTCGGATACATATTGGGGCCGCTGGCGGTGAAGTTGATGAGGGCGTCCCCAGCGGCGTCGACGGCAATCGATCCGTTGAAGGTCGCCACGTTGCTGCCGATAGACGCGCCGGAAATGTCGCCTTGTGCCACGAGGGTTGGGCTGTTGGGATTGCTGACATTGACCTTGAACCAGTGCAACAACGGCACGCTCGAGCCAATGGGCTTCTCCTCGGTGACGCCGTAAAGGAAGCCATTGGAGTAGGCGAGATTTTGGACCCGCCTGTCCCCGGCGTCCAGCAGGAGGCTCGTTCCTTGTTGCTGGGCAGTATAGGATCCGCCCTGGTCTATGTTGCCGAGCCCGATGGTGCTGACCGGCCCGAACGTCTTGCTGGCGACGTCATAGATCTGCACGGTCAGGGCGACTTGGCTGCCAGTGGCAAACGTTGAGGCGTAGTAAGTCTTTCCATTGCTACCGGCGACGACCCTGTAGATGCCCTGGTTCGACGACGTGATCTCATTGGCAACGGTCGTGAGCGCGCCGCCATTGTAGATTCCGCCGCCCGAGCCGGCGGTATCGCCGATGACCCAGACTGCCGTTCCTTGCCTCCCTCCGCCGCTGACATTGTACTGCGGTGCCGTGATATAGATGTTGGTGCCATCGACCGATACCACCGGAGTATCGGAGACAGTCGCTTGCCCGTTGATCGTGAGCGACGTGTTCAGCGAAGCAAAATACCAGCCATCGTTCGGATTGGACGTTTTTGAAACCGCGATGTCGATATTGCTGGTTGCGCCGCCGGGCCCAAGATTATCCATGGTCACGACATAGCGCTGATTGATCGGGTCATAGACGGCGCGCGGATCGAACAGGGAATTGGTCGCGGCCGAACCCAGCGAACTGAAGAATTGATATTTCGACTGCACTGTCGGGGAGCCGCCGGACAGGTTCGTCCACTCGATTTTTCCGGCTTCCGCCATCAGGACGTTGTTCGGACCGACCGCCAACGCGTTATGTGGTGGATAATCTGAGGTATCAGAGATTCCCGAAAACTGGGTTTCGACTTCCGAATTGGGAGCGGGAGGCGGCGATGACCCGCTGAGATTCAAGAGAGGCGCATTGATATCGTTGGACGTAAGGCCTGGAAGGCCATAGGCGTTTTCGATCGTGTGGAGAAGACTGTAATGATTGACGGTTTGGTTGTTCTGCCCGGCCGAAATGCCCGCGCCTACGATTATGGTCGGAATCTGGTTGCTGCTGCTGCCGTCATCCTCATCCCACGTCACGACCAGCAGGCTGTTATGGGTCGTCGCCCAATTGGCATAGGCGGTGAGGTTTGTGCTCAGCCACTGATCGCCCTGTGCGATGGTGCCATCGTGCATATCATCATTCACATTCGGGATGACGAACGATACCGTCGGCAGCTGGGTGAAGTCGGTCGGAAACTGGCTGAAATCCTTCCCGAGATTTTGCGATTCACCAAACTGCTCCCATGCATCGTGATATCCCGTCTTGGAAGCTTCGGCGTAGCCCGTGAAACTGTAACCCGCATTTAGCAATTCACCTGCCAGTGTGGGTGCCGTCGGGAAGAATACAGAATTGTCATCCGTCACGCCTTGTGTGGTGCCGGAAAACAGCGCCAGATAGTTTGGCTGGCTCGGGTGCGCCTCCCCGTGGAAATCGGTGAAGGACAATCCTTGGGTGGCGAGCGAATTGAGATAGGGAGCGGCGGAATTGCCGATGATGTCCGTGTAGTCCTTATTTTCCTCAACCACTACAACGATGTGATCATAGGTGCCGGCGGGTGTAGTGGTCACCGTGATCGCATAGCCCGCCGATGCCGCGCTGACGTTCCCTGCCGCGTCGGTTGCTTTCGCAGTTATGGTGTGACTTCCGGTCGACAGGGTCGAAGTCGTGAT
>NZ_BSPC01000007.1:0-87686 GCF_030160835.1 Labrys miyagiensis
CGGCGGCGGCCGGCGCGGGCTCAGCCGGGGCGGCGGGAGCAGGCGTGACGACGGGGGCGTCGGCGGCAGGAGCGGGCGCCGAGGCATCCTGCGCCATCGCCGGAACGGCGGCGGCCAGGGCCAGAACGGAAACGGCCGCGAGGGCAATATGGACGAACTGCTTCATTCCTGAAACTTCCGGGCTCGCCGGCGGGAGGCAGCGCCAGCACAAAAAGGGATCATAAGCGGTCCTCTATCACGCGGGCGCTCCACGCGGTATGGCCGCCACATTCTCGCCGCACGAAAAGCCGGGCGGCGTGTCCGATTAACCACAACGGCGCATATACCAGCCGCTTGCGGCCACATCGGGGCACTCGGCAAGATCTTACCGCGGCAGGGTTAACGGGATGTCCTGGGAGCGTGGCATCGAAGGCGTTCCTGGGATCGCAGGCATCCCTGCCTGCTCTGGGAAGCGACAGACGAATAGAAAAGGGCACCCCCGTGAGTGTGGCGCCCTTGCTTGCACGCACATCATTTCCAAGAGCAGGCAGGGATGCCTGCGATCCCAGGAAAGCGCTCCCAGCTACCTTGTCGCCACTGGCTTCTCGCCGCGATAGTCGTAGAAGCCGCGCTTGGTCTTGCGTCCCAGCCAGCCGGCCTCGACATATTTCACCAGCAGCGGGCAGGGCCGGTACTTGGAGTCCGCCAGGCCCTCATGCAGCACCTGCATGATGGACAGGCAGGTATCCAGGCCGATGAAGTCGGCGAGCTGCAGCGGGCCCATCGGGTGGTTGGCGCCGAGCCGCATGGCGGTGTCGATCGATTCCACCGTGCCCACGCCCTCATAGAGCGTATAGATCGCCTCGTTGATCATCGGCAGGAGGATGCGGTTGACGATGAAGGCCGGGAAATCCTCGGCGACCGCGATCTCGCGCTCGAGCTTGTGGATGAAGTTCTTGGCGGATTCGAAGGTGCCGTCGTCGGTGGCGATGCCGCGGATCACCTCCACCAGCTGCATCACCGGCACCGGGTTCATGAAATGGATGCCGATGAAGCGCTCGGGACGGTCGGTGGCGGCGGCCAGGCGCGTGATCGAGATCGAGGAGGTGTTGGTGGCCAGGATCGCCTCGGGCTTGAGATGCGGGCAGACCGCGCCATAGATCTTCACCTTGACCGCCTCGGCCTCCGTGGCCGCCTCGATGACGAGGTCGCAGGCCCCCAGCGGCTCGAGATCCGGCGCGGCCTTGATGCGCGACAGGGCCTCGTCGCCCTGGGCCTGCGTGATCGTGCCCTTGGCGATCTGGCGCTTGAGATTGCCGTTGACGGTGGCCAGGCCGTTGTTGACCTGCTCGGCCGAGATGTCGTTCAGCACCACGTTCAATCCGGCCAGCGCGGCGACATGCGCGATGCCGCTGCCCATCTGCCCGGCGCCGATGATCCCGACCGTCCTGATATCCACCGTCATTTCCCAGTCCTTGCGCTTTGTGCGCGATCTTATCGATGTGCAGTGCGGTAGGGAAGATAGTTTGGCGGCTGCAAGTTGTCTTTGCGGGAGGGCGGTTCGCGCTCGGCCCTTGCACCCCGCTCCCCGACAGCATATGTTGGACAAAATCAAATCCTGTTGGACAGCCATCCATGCCCAAGGCCTCTACCCGTCCCCCTCTGCAGGAGCGCGTCGCCTCCGTGATGTCGCATGCCGAGCGTGCAGGCCTGTTCGACAAGGAAAGCGGGCGTATCGGTGCGCGGGTCAGCAAGGTGCTGATCGAGAAGGCGCGGGCACGCACGGGCCTGGCCTCCGATACCGAGCTGATGAAATTCGCCCTCGCCAGCATCGCCCTGGAGGACGAGTTCATCGAAGCCTTGAAGAAAGTGAAGGGGACCGTCGATCCGACGCTGAAGCTCGGCTACTGACGTGGCTCGCTTCGATTTCGACGCTGCCTTGCGCTGGGCGCGTTTCGATCCCCGTCACGCCCCGGCGCGGCGCGAGGATGCCGAGTTGCCCTTCGTCGACGCGCAGACGCGGGCCGATGGAACGCTTCTGCTCGACACCAACGTCTATATCGATACGCTCCAGGACAGACTGCCCGATCTCGTCGAAAATCTTGTGACGGGCGGCTATACCAATCACTCGACGGTGGCCATTCAGGAATTGATGCATACCGTCGGCGTGCTCAACCCGGACCATCCGGGCATGCCGAAGGTCATCTCCCAGATCGGCCTGCTTATCCGCAGCATGCCGCCGCACCGTCTCTTCGCTCCCGATGCAGAGACCCTCGGCCGCGCCGCCCTGCTCGCCGGCATGCTCTGTCGCCTCCAGGGCTATGCCAAGGACGAAAGGCTCAGGGCCCAGCATGATTGCGTGCTCTTCCTGCAAGCCCAACGCCTCGGCTTCACCGTGCTGACGCGCAATGTGCGGGATTTCGACTATCTGCTGCAGCTGTTCCCGGCGGGACGGGTGCTGATGTATCGGGAGGCTGGGAGCCTCACCTCTCCCTGATCCAGGCCAGCACCTGCGGCATGGCTTCCTGCGTCGGCCGGTGGCCGCCCTCTTCGATGGCGATGAAGCGCTTGGGCTGGCTGGCGAGGTCGAAGAGCTTGCGTGCGAAACGGATCGGGATGGCGTCGTCATCCGTGCCGTGCACGATCAGGAGCGGCGCCTTGATCCCGGCGATGCGCTGGTCGGAATGGAAGCTGTCCCAGATCAGGTAGCGGGTGGGAAACATCCAATATTCCGCCGCGGCGACATCGGCCACGGAGCTGTGGGGCGAGATCAGGACGACGCCGCCGATCTTGTTCTTCGCCGCCAGCGCTACCGCGACGCCGGTGCCCAGCGACTCGCCGAACGCGATGATGCGCTGCGGCGCGATGCCCAGCGCCCGGGCCTTGTCGTAGCCCGCCTGGGCATCGGCGATCAGTCCACCTTCAGAGGGTGTGCCGCTGGAGCCGGGATAGCCGCGATACTCGACCGCCAGCACGCCGTTGCCCGGCCTCGCGAGATCGGCGAGCGTATCTTCCACCGTGGCGAGGTTGCCGCCATTGCCGTGGAAGAACAGCAGCAGCGGCTTGCCGGCGGCCGGCGGCACATACCAGGCGAGCAGACGCTCGCCATCGGCGGTGTCGAGGTGCAGCACCTGGGCGCCCTTGATCACAGGCGCCTCGACGATGCCGGCGGGAAAATAGAGGAAGGAGCGCTGGGCGAGGGCGAGGGTCGTGAGAACAGCGAGGTACAGGAAAACCAGCGCACCGGCACAGATGAGCAGGAGTTTCGACAGACGCCGCGCCAGCATGGAGGCACCTCGGGAGCGAGGGACTTCCGCATGGGAGTGAGGCGGATTTGTGGAGAAATGAACAGTGTTCACTGGGAGCGCGGACATCCTGTCCGCTCTTGAAACGGTACGACACGAAAAGGGGCGCGACCGGCAAGGTCAGCGCCCCTTCTTTCTATGGCAATGGTTCCAAGAGGCGGACTGGAAGTCCGCGCCCCCGGCTTACTTCCCGAGCTTGGCGAGCTCGTCCTTGAGTTCCGGCAGCGCGGTATAGAGGTCGGCCACCAGGCCGTAATCCGCCACCTGGAAGATCGGGGCTTCCTCGTCCTTGTTGATGGCGACGATGACCTTGCTATCCTTCATGCCGGCCAGATGCTGGATGGCGCCGGAAATGCCGACGGCGATGTAGAGGTCGGGGGCGACCACCTTGCCGGTCTGGCCGACCTGCCAGTCGTTCGGGGCGTAGCCGGCGTCGACCGCGGCGCGCGAGGCGCCCATGGCGGCGCCGAGCTTGTCGGCGATGGGCTCGATATAGGTGGTGAAGTTCTCGCGGTTCTGCATGGCGCGGCCGCCGGAGATGATGATCTTGGCCGAAGCCAGCTCAGGCCGGTCGGACTTGGCCAGCGCCTCGCCCTTGAACGAGGAGATGCCAGGATCGGCTGCGGCGGAGACCGGCTCGACGGCGGCCGAACCACCCTCGCCGGTGGCGGCGAAGGAGGCAGTGCGCACGGTGATCACCTTCTTGGCGTCGGCCGACTTCACGGTCTGCACGGCATTGCCGGCATAGATCGGCCGCTCGAAGGTGTCGGGGGAGACCACCTTCACGATGTCCGAGATCTGCATGACGTCGAGCAGCGCGGCGACGCGCGGCAGCACATTCTTCCAGGCCGGCGTCGAGGGGGCGACGATGGCGTCATAGTTGCCGGCGAGGCCGACGATCAGCGCGGCGGTCGGCTCGGCCAGGCGATGCTCGTAGGAGGCATCGGCCACCAGGACCTTGTCGACGCCCGAGAGCCTGGCGGCGGCCTGGGCGGCGGCATCCGCGCCGGCGCCGGCCACCAGCACATGCACGGGCGCGCCGAGTTCGGCGGCCGCCGTCAAAGCGCGGTTGGTGACGTCCTTGAGGCCTGTGGCGTCGATCTCGGCGATGAGAAGTGTGGTCATTGTTTGGTTTCCTTCGCTTCTCAGATGACGCCGGCTTCGTTCTTGAGCTTGTCGACCAGCTCGGCCACCGAGGTGACCTTCTTGCCGGCCTGGCGCGCCGCCGGCTCCACCGTCTTCAGCACGGTGAGGCGCGGGGCGATGTCGACGCCGAGGGCCTCGGGGCTGGTCTCGTCGATCGGCTTCTTCTTGGCCTTCATGATGTTGGGCAGCGAAGCATAGCGCGGCTCGTTGAGGCGCAGGTCGGTGGTGACGATGGCGGGCAGGTTGAGGCTGACGGTCTGCGAGCCGCCGTCGACCTCCCTGACCACCTCGACCTTGTCGCCGGCCAGCTCGACCTTGGAGGCGAAGGTGCCCTGCGGCCAGCCGAGCAGCGCGGCCAGCATCTGGCCGGTGGCGCCCATGTCGTCGTCGATGGCCTGCTTGCCGAGGATGACGAGGCCGGGGGCCTCGTTGCCGATCACGGCCTTGAGCAGCTTGGCGACGGCGAGGGGCTCGACGGTCGAGTCGGTCTTGACCAGGATGCCGCGATCGGCGCCCATGGCGAGGCCCGAGCGCAGCGTCTCGGCAGCCTGCGCGGGCCCGATGGAGACGACCACCACTTCGGTGGCCTTGCCGGCTTCCTTCAGGCGCAGCGCTTCCTCGACGCCGATCTCGTCGAAGGGGTTCATCGACATCTTGACGTTGTTCAGATCGACGCCCGAACCGTCGGCCTTGACGCGGATCTTCACATTGTAATCGACGACCCGCTTCACGGGCACGAGCACTTTCATGGGGCTTCTCCAGACGGGAACCGGGTGATTTACGGCGGCATAGCGACCCTGGAGGCGACACGCTATCGATGAACCGACAACTCGCGTCGCGCCAAAGCCGCCGCCATGGCAATTCGATGACGGATTTCAGCTAATGGGCGCGGGCATTTGTGTCAATGCGACACTAGCGGGGACCTGCTGGGAGCGCGGACGTCCCGTCCGCTCTTGAAACGATAACGATAGCTGAGAGAGTACACGCCGCCTATGCATGTCGTCCGGCAGGCGTGCCGTTTCCAAGAGCGGACGAGACGTCCGCGCTCCCAGGCACTCCCCTCAATCGAACGTATCGCGCCAGTCGTTCTTCGCCGGCGGCGGCGCCCTGTCGAACAAGGGCGCGTCCGAGCTCTTCAGCGGCAGCACCAGCACGGCGCCGGCGAGGAGGCCGCCGATATGGGCGAACCAGGCGACATCGCTGGTGGAGCTGACGAAATAGGCATAGATGGCGAAATAGGCCTGGTAGAGGATCCAGGCGCCGATGGCCCAATAGGCCGGCAGCTTCAAGGGGATGCGGAAGAGCACCAGCACCCAGATCTTCACATTGGGATGCAGCAGCACATAGGCCGCCACCACGCCCGAGATCGCCCCCGACGCCCCGATCAGCGGGCTGGTGGAATCCGGCGCCGTAAGGGCGTAGGCGAAGGTCGAGAGCACGGCGCAGGCGAGATAGAAGAACAGATATTTGAAATGGCCGAGATCGTCCTCGACATTGTCGCCGAACACCCACAGGAACAGCATGTTGCCGGTGAGGTGCATCCAGGAGCCGTGCACGAACGCGGAGGTGATCGGCGTCAGCCATTCCGGCACGCGCAGATATTCCGGCGGCAGGTTCATCTTCTCGAACAGCACCACCGGGATGGTGCCGTAGGAATAGGTGAAGCCTGCCGTATCCGCCACGAAGGTGCCGGGCACATAGCCCGACTGGAAGAAGAAGAACACTGCGACATTGGTCGCCACCAGCGCCCAGTTCACCCAGGCCTGGGAGATGCGCCGGTGGGGATTGTCGTCGTAGAGCGGAATGATCATGGCGCGCCCCGATCGAGATGCCGATGCAAGTCGCGTGCCGGCCTCGGGACAGTGTAGAGCGTGAAGGCGAAAGAATAAAGGCGGGGGTTGTGCCTGTCCCGAGTCGCCGAAGCAATCCGAGGAAAGCAAGGCGCGATTAGCCTCCCCCACGAAGCTGGGGGAGGTGGCATTGCGAAGCAATGACGGAGGGGGTGTGGTCCGGAAAAGGCGCGGGAAACGAAACCTGGGAGGCCGCTTCCCGCGCTCTATCCTGGCCACACCCCCTCCGACCCGACTTCGTCGGGCCACCTCCCCCAGCTTCGTGGGGGGAGGCTTTTTGCGTCGCGCCTTGCCTCCAGATGGAAGCGGCGCCTTACCTGGCCCGTTCCATCGCCTTGATCACCGCGCCGCCCATGTCGCTGGTCGAGACCGCGTTCTGGCCCGGCGCCGCGATGTCCTTGGTGCGCAGGCCTTCGCCCAGCACGTCGGCAATCGCCGCATCGAGCCGGTCGGCGGCTTCGCTGAGGCCGAAGGAGTAGCGCAGCGCCATGCCGAAGGAGGCGAGCGTCGCGATCGGGTTGGCGAGGCCCTTGCCGGCGATGTCGGGAGCCGAGCCATGCACCGGTTCATACATGGCCTTGCGCTTGCCGGTCCTGGCATCGGCGGCGCCGAGTGAGGCGGAGGGCAGCATGCCGAGTGAACCCGTGAGCATGGCCGCCACGTCCGAGAGCATGTCGCCGAACAAATTGTCGCAGACGATGACGTCGAACTGCTTGGGCGTGCGCACAAGCTGCATGCCGCAATTGTCGGCCAGGATGTGCTCGAGCTTCAGTTCCGGATATTCGGCCTTGTGCACTGAAGTCACGACCTGCTTCCAGAGCACGCCCGACTTCATGACATTGTGCTTCTCGGAGGAATGCAGCAAGCCCTTGCGCACCTTGGCGAGGTCGAAGGCGACGCGAGCGATGCGCTCGATCTCATGGGTGGTGTAGACCTGGGTATCCACCGCGCGCTTCTGCCCGTTCTCCAGCGTGACGATCTCCTTCGGCTCGCCGAAATAGACGCCGCCGGTGAGCTCGCGCACGATCATGATGTCGAGACCCTCGACCAGCTCGCGCTTGAGCGAGGAGGCATCGGCCAGCGCCGGATAGCACACGGCGGGGCGCAGGTTCGCGAACAGGCCGAGATCCTTGCGCAGGCGCAAGAGGCCGGCCTCGGGGCGGGCCTCGTAGGGCACGTCGGCCCATTTCGGGCCACCCACCGCGCCGAACATCACCGCATCGGCCTCCTGGGCGCGCTTCATGGCGTCTTCCGAGATGGCCTTGCCATGCGCGTCATAGGCCGAACCGCCGACCAGGTCCTCCTCGGTCTCGAACGAGGCGAGGCCTGATTTGTTGAGGAAGGCGATCAGTCGCCTGACCTCCGCCATCACCTCGACACCGATGCCGTCGCCGGGAAGAAGGAGGAGCTTTTGCGTCGCCATGATGATGCGGGCCTCGAAGTTGGGGATTGGCGGGTGATTAGACGAGCGCGCGGGATGGTGCAAGGTGCTTGGTCTGGGGCCATCCTGCGGCAAATCGAAACCGGTATAAGTTCATAGATTATACGGGTATGTTTAGTGCCACGGTGGCGGACGGCGCGTGCTGGAGGGGAAGAGACAGGCGAGACGCCTGCTCCTTGGAAACGGAGTGTGCAGCGGAGAGGCGCAGCCCTGGTGTGCCCTGGGACCGCTGGCCTCCCGGGCGGCTCTTGGAAACAATGCGTATGCCAGAGAGGGCGCACCCATTTCAGCCATCGCCGCAGACAGGCGTCTTGACAGACTCATCCCCCTCCCCGACCTGTCAGCGATGAGCACGGCCAAATCATCGCGGGCGAATGCGGGAAAAGGGCATCACTTCCCTTATCTCCGTTGCGTTTCCAAGAGCGGATCGTCCGACACTCACTTGAGTGTCGTAGGACGTCCGCGCTCCCAGCATGGCTAACCCGGGCGATGTCGTCGAGATTCTGCTGCCGGTGGCGCTGGAGCGCACCTACAGCTATCGCGTGCCCTTCGGCATCGTGCTGATGCCGGGCGATGTCGTGCGCGTGACGCTCGGACCGCGCGAGGTGGTCGGCGTGGTCTGGGACGGCGACGGCGTGCTGCCCGCTTCCTCCAACCGGCTGAAATATGTCGAGGAGCGCCTGGCTTTGCCGCCGGTCTCCGATCACATGCGCCGCTTCATCGAATGGGTGGCGAACTGGACGCTCACCCCGCGCGGCATGATCATGCGCATGGCCCTGCGCGCGCCGGAGCTGCCACCGGAAAAGCCGCGCCTCGGCTATCGCTACAAGCATGAGCCGGAGCGCATCACTCCCGCGCGCCGACGCGTGCTCGCCCATCTCGCCGATGGCTTCGTGCATGAAAAGCGCGCTCTCATCGAGGCGACCGGCGTCTCGCCCGGCGTGATCGACGGCCTGGTCGATGCCGGCGCGGTCGAGCCCGTGGCGCTGCCGCCCGAGCCGCCGGCGCTGATGCCCGACCTCGATTTTTCCGCCGCCAGCCTCAACGAGGCGCAGGCGCTGGCGGCCACCTCCCTGCAGCAGGCCGTCTCGGCCAGGCGCTTTTCGGCGACGCTGCTCGAAGGCGTCACCGGATCGGGCAAGACGGAGGTCTATTTCGAGGCGGTGGCGGAGGCCGTGCGCCAGGGCGGGCAGGCGCTGATCATGCTGCCCGAGATCGCCCTCACCAACCAGTTCCTCGACCGTTTCGCCCAGCGCTTCGGCGTACGCCCGGCCGAATGGCATTCCGGCGTCAACCCGGGCAAGCGTGCCCGGCTCTGGCACGGCATTGCCAAGGGCGAGGTGGCGGTGGTGGCGGGGGCGCGCTCGGCTTTGTTCCTGCCCTTCGCGGATCTCAGGCTCATCATCGTCGACGAGGAGCATGACAGCGCCTACAAGCAGGAGGACGGCCCGCGCTACAATGCCCGCGACATGGCGGTGGTGCGCGCCCGCCTCGTCGACGCGCCGGCGGTGCTCGCCTCAGCCACGCCCTCGATCGAAAGCCGCGTCAATGCCGATCGCGGCCGCTACGGCCATATCACCTTGCCCGAGCGCTTCGGCGGGCGGGCGCTGCCGGCGATCTCGGCCATCGACATGCGCACCGGCGGGCCCGAGCGCGGCAAGTTCATCGCCCCCGGCCTTGCCACCGCGGTGAGGCAGGCGCTGGAGGCGGGCGAGCAGGCGCTCCTCTTCCTCAACCGGCGCGGCTATGCCCCCCTCACCCTCTGCCGCAAATGCGGCCACCGCTTCCAGTGCCCGAACTGCACGGCCTGGCTGGTGGAGCACCGCTTCCGCAAGAGCCTGGTCTGCCACCATTGCGGCCACACCGCGCCGGTGCCGAGGCACTGCCCGAGCTGCGAGGGCGAGGACACGCTCACCCCCTGCGGGCCGGGCGTCGAGCGCATCGCCGAGGAGGTCGCCGGCCTGTTCCCGGACGCGCATACGGTGATCCTCTCCTCCGATATCCATGGCAGCGCCGAGCGGTTGAAGCAGGAGCTCGACACCGTGGCGAAGGGCGAGGCGAACCTCGTGATCGGCACGCAGCTCGTCGCCAAGGGCCACAACTTCCCGCATCTCACGCTGGTGGGCGTGGTCGATGCCGATCTCGGCCTCGGCACCGGCGATCCGCGCGCCGCCGAGCGCACCTTCCAGCTCCTCGGCCAGGTCACCGGCCGCGCCGGCCGCGGCGACAGGCCGGGCCGCGCCCTGCTGCAGAGCTACGATCCCGGCCATCCGGTGATGCAGGCGCTGATGTCCGGCGACAAGGAGAGCTTCTACACCCGCGAGATCGCCATCCGCGCCAAGGCCGGCCTGCCGCCCTATGGCCGCATGGCGGCACTGACCATCTCGGACGAGGATCGGGGCAAGGCGGAGAGCTTTGCGCGGGCGCTGGTGAAGGTGGCGCCCTTCGACGCCGCATTGCGCGTGCTCGGCCCGGCGGAAGCCCCCATCGCGGTGATCCGCGGCCGCCACCGCATGCGGCTGATCCTGCAGGCGCCGCGGGAATTCGCGCTGCAGGACTATATCAGGGCGTGGCTGGCGGCAGGGCCCAAGGCGAACGGGCAGCTCACGGTGGAAGTGGATATCGATCCGATGAGCTTTGCGTGATTTCCGGGTGCACGGGCATCCTGCCCGTTCTTGAAGCGGCACGCCGGTAGCAAGGGAAGAACGGGCAGGATGCCCGTGCACCCGGAGACCGACTACTCCCACCTCAATGGCCGGCGGCGCCTCGTGTGATACACGCGCAGGATCTCGACCCTTGTGCCCTTCACGCGATAGGGAATCACCAGCGACAGGCCGGGAACCGACCATTCGCGAATGGGCGGGCGTTGGGTCGGCCGCCCGATATTCGGATTGTTGCGGATCGCGATCAGCGCCTTGTCGATGCGCTCGACCACGTTGCGGGCCACGATCTTGTCTTCCTTGGCGATATGCTTGTGAAGCTCGGCGATATCATTGAGGGCGCGCCGGAGGAGGCGCAACTCATGTCCGGGCATCGGGGCCGATATCCGCCTCGGGAAGGGGCTTCTCGTCCTCCGTGCCGAGGCTCCTCAGCCAGGAAAGCGCCCTGTCTTCGGAAACGAATATGCCCTTGTCTGCCTCTTCAGCCGCCTCGTCGAGCGCAGCCAGATAATCGCGCTGGTCCTCGACATAGGCGGCAACCGCCTCCTTGACGATGAAGGCCCGGGACCGCCGCGTTGCCGTGGCGAGGCGGGCAACATCCCGCTTGAGGTCGTCGGGCAGACGGATAGAAAATGTATCGGCCTTACTGGGCATCGCAACACCTTCGCATACAGGTGAACACAACGTACGGCATCCGCAGGGAAGGTCAAGCCGCCTTGTCCAGATGATAGGGCGTGATCAGCACCTCGGCCGGGATGCCCCATTCACGGTTGAGCTTGTGGATCATCGGCAGGGTGAGCGCGCGCCTGCGCCGCAGGATCTCGGAGGCGCGGGAGCGCGAGCCGAGCAATGCGGCAAGATCCCTGCGGGTCTTGCCGCCGATCTCCATGCGATAGCGGATGGCCTCGATCGGATCGACGGGTCCCACCGGCCAGTGATGAGCCTCATAGGCCTCGATCAGATCGGCAAGTACGGCGAAGCGGTCGCCATCCGGCGTTCCCGGCTCCGGCTGACGGTTGAAATAATGTTCGACCTCGGCAAGCGCCCAGTCGTAGTCCGCTTCGGTGCGAAGAGGGCGGATGTCCTTCATATCGTCTCCGGATCGATCTTGTCGTAGTCCCTGTGTGTGCCTACGAACTTGATCAGAACGCTTTTATACAGATACGCCACATGAACGACGAGGCGGAACTCATTGCCGCCGATATCGAAGATAATGCGGTTGTCCGCCACGAAATCGATGGTCGTCCCGAATTGTCGCTTCACATCGGCCGGACCCGTCCAAATCGCTCGCGACACTTCCGCATGCCAAGCTTCCAACGGTGCCTTCGCGTGAGGGTAATCCTCCCAAAACAGCTTGAGCGTACGCCTGGCGATCACCTGCATGGGACATGCTAGCAAATTCCCATAGCGGGAACAAGATGGCGCCGGGAGCGCGGAGGTCCTACGACTCTGAAGTGAGTGTCGTAAGACGTCCGCGCTCCCAGGCTTCCCCCCGGCCTTCAAAAACGCTATGAGCATGCCAAAATCGCAGCCATCACAGCGAGCCATCATGACCAGTCCCGTTGCCGAAACCCGTGAGCTTCTCGAGGCGCTCGGCGTTCCGGCCAGCCGTTTTTCCGGCGGCAACCGCATCGTCCGCACGCCCCTGACCGGCGAAATCATCGGCCGGGTTCAGGACGATACGCCAGAATCGACCACTGCCGCCATCGGCAAGGCACATGCCGCCTTCGAGGCCTGGCGCAAGGTGCCGGGACCGCAGCGCGGCGAACTGGTGCGCCTGCTCGGCGAGGAGCTGCGCGCCGCCAAGACCGAACTCGGCCGGCTCGTTTCCCTCGAAGTCGGCAAGATCGTCTCGGAGGGCCTGGGCGAAGTGCAGGAGATGATCGACATCTGCGACTTCGCCACCGGCCTCTCCCGCCAGCTCTACGGCCTCACCATCGCCACCGAGCGGGGCGACCATCGCATGATGGAGCAGTGGCACCCGGCCGGCGTGGTCGGCGTGATCTCGGCCTTCAACTTCCCCGTGGCGGTGTGGAGCTGGAATGCCGCCCTCGCTTTCGTCTGCGGCGACAGCGTCGTCTGGAAGCCCTCCGAGAAGACCCCGCTCACCGCGCTCGCGGTAGAGGCGATCTTCGACAAGGCCGCCAAGCGCTTCGGCGGCGTGCCCGACGGGCTGATGACGGTGGTGCTCGGCGCCCGCGAGGTCGGTGCCGCGCTGGTCGACGATGCCCGCGTGCCCGTGGTCTCGGCCACCGGCTCCACCGCCATGGGCCGCATCGTCGGCGAGCGGGTGGCGCGGCGCTTCGGCAAGTCGATCCTCGAGCTCGGCGGCAACAACGCCTCGATCGTCACGCCCTCGGCGGATCTCGATCTCGCGCTGCGGGCGATCGCCTTCGCCGCCATGGGCACGGCGGGCCAGCGCTGCACCTCGCTACGCCGGCTGATCGTGCATGAGAGCGTCTATGACGCCCTCGTCGGCAAGCTGAGACAGGTCTATGCCACCATCAAGGTCGGCAATCCCGTCGCCACCGACGCGCTGGTCGGTCCGCTGATCGACGGCCAGGCCTATGAGGGTATGCAGAAGGCCCTGGACGAGGCGAAGAAGGCTGGCGGCACCGTGCATGGCGGCGCCCGCGTCGCCGAGGCCGGCCCGGCCGAAGCCTATTATGTCCGGCCTGCTCTGGTGGAAATGCCGGAGCAGAAGGGCCCGGTGGTGCACGAGACCTTCGCGCCCATCCTCTATGTGCTGAAATATGGCGATTTCGACGAGGCGCTGGCGCTGCAGAACGGCGTGCCGCAAGGCCTGTCGTCCTCGATCTTCGCCACCGATATGCGCGAGGTCGAGCGCTTCGTCTCCGGGCAGGGCTCGGATTGCGGCATCGCCAACGTCAATATGGGCCCCTCGGGCGCCGAGATCGGCGGGGCCTTCGGCGGCGAGAAGGAGACCGGCGGCGGGCGTGAGAGCGGCTCGGACGCCTGGAAGGCCTATATGCGCCGCCAGACCAGCGCCATCAATTACGGCCGCACCCTGCCGCTGGCGCAGGGCGTGAAGTTCGACGTCGAGGCCGACGCTCCATCGCACGGCGATGGAGCTATGGAGGCGGACGCTTGAAGGCGCCGCTCAAACGCCTGCTGGTGGGCTGCGTGGCGCTCGGCCTGATGGCCGCGCCGGGCCTCGCCAGCGCTGATGACACGGTGCCGGTCCCGCCAGCGAAAGCGGCCGCGAAGCCCAAGGCGAAACCACTGCTCAGGGCGAAGGCCACGGCCACGAAGGCCGCCAAGCCCGCAGGCGCCGGCACCCTGCTGCTGCCGCAGCCTGAGCCGATGGACGCGGGCTTGGCGGCAACGCCCACCGCCGCAAAGTCTGCCGCTGGCAAGCCCTTCGCAGCCAAGCCACCCGCGACGAAGCCTTCCGCCACCACGATGCCGGTTGCCGCGGACGCAAGCCCGGCAAGCTCGGGCTCTTCCGTCGCTGCCACGCCCCTGCCCCCCTCCCGCCCTCTGGAGCTGGTGAAGCTCGACCGCGCTGGCCAGATGTCCCCCACGGAGGACGACCTGCAGACGGCTAGCATCCCGGTCTCCGGGCCGCTGGGCGTGCGCGTCTCGGCCGAGACACTGACCAGACAGGGCCCAGGCACGGGCGACCCCGTCGATGCGCTGATCAGCAAGCATGCCCAGCGCTATGGACTGCCCGAGAGCCTGCTGCGGCGGGTGGTGAAGCGCGAGAGCGGCGGCAATCCGCACCTGCGCCACGGGCCCTATCTCGGCCTGATGCAGATGCGCCTCGATACGGCCCGCGGCATGGGCTACAACGGCGGCGCCGAGGGCCTGCTCGACGCCGACACCAGCCTCACCTATGGCGCGGCTTACCTCGCCAATGCCTGGCGCGTCTCCGGCGGCAATCCTGACCGGGCGGTGAGCCTCTATTCCGGCGGCTATTATTACGAGGCGAAGCGGAAGGGCATGCTGCCCAGGCTGATCAAGGGCGTGCCGGCGAAATAGGCTGGGAACGCCGGCTTTCCAAGCCGGCTCCTGGAAACGAGGAGCTGCCAAGAAAGAGCGTCCGCCGCACGGCTCACGCCCTTTCGACCACCACCAGCGGTTCAAGAGCCGGCTGGAAAGCCGGCGGTCCCAGGCCTTCCCTTACGTCATATTATCTCCTTGTTTCCATGACGCTATTTCCGTTGTACCTCCTAGTCTCCGCGTCACCGCACCGGAGTCCACCTCTTGCCCGATTTCCCCGCGCTCAGCATCATCATCCCCACCAAGGACCGGCCGGAGCTGCTTGTACGGGCGTTGC
The DNA here is from genome assembly GCF_030160835.1 of Labrys miyagiensis. Lineage (GTDB taxonomy): Bacteria > Pseudomonadota > Alphaproteobacteria > Rhizobiales > Labraceae > Labrys > Labrys miyagiensis. Next base: position 14,682 of record NZ_BSPC01000007.1, read on the forward strand.
GCTCCGTGGCGGCACAGACGTTCGGCGACCATGAGATCCTCGTCGTCGACGATGGCGACGGCAGCGGGAGCGCGGCGGCCGAAGCCTTCGATCCTGTCATCCGCACGCTGGCGACCGGGGGCGCCGGGCAGGTACCGGCGCGCAATCTCGGCGTCAGCCTGGCGCGGGGCGAGCGTATCGCCTTTCTCGACGACGACGACTGGTGGGCAGAGCCCGGGCATCTCGCCGCCATGCTGGCGGGCGGCCCGCGCCACGCTTTGCTCTATGCCTCCGGCCGCATCGTCGCCGAAGGAGAGCGGCCCGATGCCGGGACGGAAATGCCCTTCGTCGCCCACGCCGATGCGCAGGCGATCCGCCGCGACAACCGCCTGCTCATTCCCGGCGTGATCTATCCACGCGCGCTGCATGGCAATCTCGGCCCCTTCGACGACAGCCTGCCTTTCTACTGGGACTGGGACTGGTATCTGCGCCTCTTCGCCGCGGACGTGGACTTCGTCGGGCCGCTGAGCGAGGCCGTGCGCATCTCGGCCCGCGGCGACAGCGTCTCGGCGGACGGGAACGCGCAGGCCAGACGCGCCAATCTCGACCGCCTGGCCGCCAAGCATGGGCTGAGCGAGCTGGTGGTCAGGAACCACGAATCCATCGCCAGGGATGGCAATACCATGAGCTGAAGGCGTTCGCCGTCTCCCGTACTTGTATACGGGACTCTCCGACTGGCGGACAACACGGGATTGAAGTATTCGCCCAGGCCGCGTTATAGTTGTCGTGCCCGGAAAGGAGGAAGATGCGCGCGAAATATTCGATCGCGCGAGCTATGATGCTGAGTTGATTTGATAAAAGTCGATCCCTACCACTTCCGTGTCCCACGCGTCTCCACACGCCGTTCAACCCCAGATGGGTAGACGGTGCCGATATTTTGGAGGAGACAATTTTCAGGGTGGGCCGGTTTCAGATGATTCATTGAGCCCATGCCGCTTTGCCTTTTTTATCTCAATCTTGACCGCCGCACCGACCGGCGCCGGTTCATGGCAGCACAATTTGCCGCCCTGGCGCTTTCCGCCGAACGGGTGGAGGCGTTCACGCCCGAGGCCGTGCCGGTGGCCTCGCTCGCCCGCTGGACCGATCCGGTACGCCCGCGCCATGTCAGCCCGCCGGAGCTCGCCTGCACCTTCAGCCATCGCAAGGCCTGGCGGCAGATCGTCGAGCGCGATCTGTCTGTCGCCTGCATCCTCGAGGACGACGCCTGGCTTTCGCCCGCCTTTGCCGGCCTGATCGCGACCGTGACAGACCTCGCCGGCTTCGACCTCGTCAAGATCGAGCAGCGCGACCAGATTGCCAATATCGGCCGGCAGGCAGGCGAATTGATGCCCGGCATCGGCCTGCACCGGCCCTACAGCTTCGCCGCCGGCGGTGGCGGCTATCTGCTCTCCCAGGCTGGTGCCCGCAAGCTCCTGGCCCGCTCGGTGCCGCTCGACGTGCCGCTCGACCGCATCCTGTTCGACCCGGACGAGCCGGTGTTCCATCGCCTCGCGGTGGCGCAGGCCGTGCCGGGCCTGGTCATGCCCGCCGAATCGGGCAACCCCGCCGGCAGTGTCGCGGACAGCGACATCGCCGACGCCTGGCGCGACCGCGTGCTCGCCCGCACGGTGATCCCGACCCCTCACGCAAGGCGCCGCGCCGCGCTGCAGCGCAAGGGCGAGGCGGATGGGGCGAAGGTCACGCTGATCCCGCTGGCGGTATGAGGGAGCGTTCCGGGCTTGTGGCCTTCCGCGAGGGATGACACAAAGGGAGCATCTCGCAGCCTGAAGGAGACCGCCTTGTCCACGGAACTGCCGGATCAGCTCTTCCTCGATGGCGTGCTGGTCGGCCAGAACGAACTCGTCGCACCCGGCTCCGTCGCCGTGGTGCTGGACGATGACAGCGTGCATGACGTGCCGACTTCCGAGCTGCGCCGGCGCTGCGAGGAACTCGGTCGCGCCCGCATCCGTGCCTTCCTGATGGCCCCTACCGATTTCGAGAAGGTCCGGCCGGTCGCGCAAAGGCATGCCGAGGAGGCCGACAAGGACGAGGAATGAGGCTGCGGAGGGGACACCCTTCCACCATTTGTGGTTGAACGCGGCGTTTCCGGCCGGCTGGGTACACCGGCGCTCCCGGTCGCCTTGAGCTTGACCCGATTCCCCCTCACAAAGGGCATGCACAAGGGGAGGCACTCTGTGGGTTCTCTGGCGGGAGCGAAGGTCTGGGTGGCCGGCCATCGCGGCATGGTGGGTTCGGCGCTGCTGCGCCGGCTCGCGAGCGAGGACTGCACGCTGCTCACCGCCGCCAAGGCCGAGCTCGACCTGCGCCGCCAGGCCGACACCGAGGCCTGGCTCGACAAGGCGCGGCCCGACGCGATCTTCCTTGCCGCGGCCAAGGTCGGCGGCATCCTCGCCAATGACCGCTTCCCGGCCGATTTTCTCTACGACAATCTGATGATGGAGGCGAACGTCATCCATGCGGCGGCGCGTACCGGGGTCGCCAAGCTGGTGCTGCTGGGTTCCAGCTGCATCTATCCGCGGGAGGCGCCCCAGCCCATCAGCGAAACGGCGCTGCTCACCGGCCCGCTCGAGCCCACCAATGAATGGTATGCCATCGCCAAGATCGCGGGCGTCAAGCTGGTGCAGGCCTATCGACGCCAGCATGGCTGCGACTTCATCGCGGCCATGCCCTGCAACCTCTACGGCCCGCGCGACAATTTCGATCCGAAGTCCAGCCACGTCCTGGCCGCCCTGCTGCGGCGCGTGCACGAGACGAAGCTGCGCGGCGATGCCTCGATCGAGATCTGGGGCACGGGCACGCCGCGCCGAGAATTCCTGCATGTCGACGATGCCGCCGACGCCCTGGTGCGCCTGTCGGAAACCTATTCGGATGAACGCCTGATCAATATCGGCGCCGGCCAGGACATCACCATCCTGGAGCTCCTGGAGACCATCAAGCGGGTGGTGGGCTATGAGGGCGCCACCACGCATGACCGCTCCAAGCCGGACGGCACGCCGGCGAAGTTGATGGACTCGTCCAGAATGCGGGAACTGGGATGGGAACCGAGGATTGGCCTGGAGGAAGGGTTGAGGGAGACCCATCGCTGGTATGTAGAGAACCTGGGAGCGCGGACGTCCCTGTGACACTCGAAGAGAGTGTCGGACGATCCGCTCTTCCTTAATCGTAGAACGCCTCGTTTCCAAGAGCGGACGGGACGTCCGCGCTCCCAGCCACGGCGCCTATCCGCTCACAGCCCCGCCACATAGTCCAGCACCGCCTTGCGGCTCGCCTCGAACCGTTCCCGGCCCATGGCCCGGCGGGACTGGCTGTGGGCGGTGCGCACCACCACCGTGCGCTCGCGCACCGTGCATAGCGCATGGGGATCGAGTGCGGCGATGCCAGCCACCGTGCGCAGGGCCTCGGCGCGGGAGGCGCAGGCGATGCGAATCTCGTTGCAGAAGCCGGTGGCGCACAGCGCCGTCTTGCGCAGTTGCTCCACCGAATGGAAGCGCCCCTCGGGCAAAGCGGCGAAGGCGGCGTGAAGCGCGGCGAAATAGGCCTTGTGCGCCCGCTTCGAACGCTCCGCCACCACCGCCACGCGGTAGCGCTGCCCGACATCGAACAGGCCGGCGGAGGCCGCGGTCGCACGGGGCGATGGGGTGAAAGCCTGGCCGGTCCAGGTGGCGAGAAGGGAGGGCGTGGTCATGGCAGGGCTCCTGGTGCTGGGAGCGCGGGCCCTTCCTGGAACCGACACGCTCTGTGATTTGGAATGCAAAGGCTTGTCGTCCACCGGACAAGGCGCCGTGGCTGGGACCGCGGACGTCCTCGTCCGCTCTTGGAAACGACACGCCCCACGATGGAGGAAGAGCGGATCGTCCGACACTCTCTTGAGCGTCGTAGGGACGTCCGCGCTCCCAGCCACGGCGCTTGCAGCGGAATAGCCGGCTAAGCTTGCGTTTTCCTTCCCCGCTCCTGCCGCCGGCTCTCGCGCACCGCCTCCTTGGCCTCGGCGAGCTGCGCCTTCAGCCGGGCGTTCCAGTGATCGGCCGGACGTCCCTGCCGGCAGCACCAGCTGCGCATGGCAAGCAGCTCGCTGATCGAAGGCCCGCGCGCCATCACGCCGCCTCGCGCAGGTCGCGCGCGCGGTCATAGGCGCTCGGGCGGGCCAGCGCCCCCGCCAATCCGCGCTCGATGGCACCCGACAGAGCCAGGTTCACGCCGATGGCGTTGGCGATCTCGAAAAACCAGGGATCGGCCTGACCGATGGCAGCGAACGCGCCCTTGCGCAGGCCCGGCAGCCAGCCATTGAGGCGGATGGCCACCACCTCCCAGTCGCGCGGGGACGAGCGCATCTCGATATCCGCAGCCCCGTCGACGGTGGCCGCCGTCATGCCGTTGATGTGGATGAGCGGGAGGTCATCGAACTGCACGGTGAGGTCTGGCATCGCGGGGATTCCGGTGGAGAGGATGGGAGAAGTGTATTAAGGGATATTTCCCGTGTCAAGAGATGAATGAGGGAAAAATCCCTTGAAAAGAGAGGAGAGACGCGTCCCGATTTGGCACATCGCGGGGTCGCTGGCGCTTTTCAGGGGGCGCCGGCTGGCGGTCGCGGCTGTCAGCGAATGCCGCAAACGAAGCGACCTACGATGGAGGAAGAGCGGACAAGATGTCCGCGCTCCCAGTCTCAGAAAAACTTCCACCCCCCCACGACCCTTCCCACGATGTTCAGGTCGTCCTCCGTCTGCGCCACCTGGACGTGGCCGCCATTGTCGCTGATCACACGGATGGTCTGGTCGCCCAGGATCTTCGAGGTTTCCAGGCGCTTGAACTGCAGGGCGCCCCAGCGGTCGCGAATGGCGTAGATGCCGTCGGGCGAGGGCACCTTGTGGCGGAGGTCGATGATCAGCGGCATGCTCGGCTCGATGGTGGGGCGCATGGAATCGCCGATGGATTCGGCCACCATCAGATCCCCCGGCCGGGCGCCCATGGCGCGCAGGAACCAGGGCGGGAAGATCCAGGCGTCCGGCTTGATGGCATCGACCGACTGCACGGGATCGCCATTGCGGTTGTAGACGAAGGTGGCGGCGTTGGCATGGCCGCCGGCGCCCATGGCGAAGCGCGTATCGGCCTCCACCACGCCGTTGGGCGGGATCGAGGGCGGCTGCTCGGGATCGGCCGGATCCGGCGCCTCCGGCTCGAAGGCGGCCACGGGATCGGGCGCATCGGGATCATAGGTAGCGACCGCGAAGGGACGCTCCTCTTCCTTGAAGCCGCCCGCCGCGCCGGCGCCTGAAGCCCCGGCCTCCACCCGCCCCAAGGCGTCGCTCTCGGCCAGGCGGCTTGCCGGGATGCCCAGCACCTTGGCGAGCTTGACCGCCGTGCGCAAGGTGGGCGAGCCGCCCTTGCGCTCGAGATCGCGGATGGCATCGGCGCCAAGCCCGGCTTCCAGGCTGGCCTTGCGGCGGCTCTTGCCGAGTTCGGCCAGCCGCTTGTCGATCAAAGTGATGATATCGCTCATACGCGGGATCATGCCCGCATTTCCCGCATAAGGGAAGAGGGATTTTTCCCTTTGACGACGCGGGATGTTTCCCTTAAAATTCTTCCATGGACCTCATCACCACCTTCCCTGTCGCCGCCGATGCCTTCCGCGTGGCGTGCGATCGCCTGGAGGCCAGGAGGCCCATCCCCCCTCATAGCCGGACGGAGCAAGCGGCATGAACTGGATCACAATTGTCTATGTAGCCCTCGGCCTCCTCGCCTTTCCCCTCTGCGTCATCGGCATCACCGCCCTCGCCGGCGGCGTGCTGCTGGCGGGACGGATCAGCCGGGAGGAGGAGCGCCACGAACATGTGCCGGACGGCTGGCGCTGACGGTGGGGCGAGATGAGGCACCTCAGAACAAGGCGCGCCCTCGAAGTCCCCTCGCCCCGATCTTACGGGGAGAGGATGCAGGTGAGGGGCAACGTAGACCTATGTTATTGAAATCGTTTTATAAAATGCAATTCGACCGGTGTGGCGTAGCCCCTCACCTCTATCCTCTCCCCGTAAACGGGGCGAGGGGGCGCAACCGAATCGCCTTGTTCTCCGGCGCCTCATCTCGCCCAGCCGTTCTGCGCGACCTAGGCCGAATAAACACCCGAAAGGACTCCGCATGACTGCCTCGCAGATTCGCCAGGCCGCCCGGCTCTGGGCTGCCGGCTACGACACCCGCGCCATTGCCGAGGCGATGCGCGACCTTCCCGGCACGCCCGATGCCCGCGAGGCGCGGCTGTGCCGGCATATCGAAGCGATCAAGGCCGAAGCGCGGCTCATCCGCGCGCGAGCGGCCTGAGGTTCTGCCATGACCAGCCTGTCCATCCGCGATCCCGAAATACGCCTGGTCTCCGCCCGGGAGATCCGCGCCCGCCGCGAGCGGCTGTGGGGCGCCCAGCCCCCACCACCTCCTTTGCCGGCTAACTCAATGCCGCCCAAGTCTGATGCCGTGGCGCTCTACCGCCTCGTCTATGCCTATGAGCCGCCGGCGATGATGCTCCTCCTCCCGGGCCAGCCGGCGAAATGCGGCGCCGCTGCCGAGCCTGCCGGGCCCCACGGCCCCAGCAAGCGCAAATTCGCCGCGCTCGCGAAAGAGGTCGCCTGCATCGCCGCCGCCCATCGCGTCAGCCTGGCCGACATTCGCGGCACCGGCCGTGCGCCGGCCGTACGCCTCGCCAGGCGCGCAGCCTGCTACGCACTGGTGATGCGCCATCCCGAGCTCTCCTATGGCAGCATCGGCGTGCTCCTGAACAAGGACCACACCACCATCTACTATGCCGCCCATCGTCACGCTGTACTGACGGGCCTGCCCCCGGTGGCGCGCTCATGAGCCGCTGGTTTCGCCTTTACGAGGAGATCCTCGAGGACCCGAAGGTGCAGCGCCTGCCGCCAGCCGTCTTCAAGGGTTGGATCAACCTGCTCTGCATCGCCAGCAAGCATGACGGCATGCTGCCCGATCTCGACACCCTCACCTTCGTGCTGCGCCAGGGGGAGGACGAGGTTGCCGCCCTCCTCGCCGATCTCATCGCCCGCGGCCTCTTGGACAGGCAAGGCGATGAGTTCGTCCCGCATGGCTGGGCGAAGCGCCAATACAAGAGCGACCGCTCCGCCGAACGCGTGAAACGTTACCGTAACGGCCAATGCACCGTTACAGAAACGGCCCCAGAGACAGATACAGAACCAGAGCCAGAGCCAGAGCCAGAGCCAGAGCCAGAACCAGAGGCAGACGCAGCACAGACAAGAACAGATATTTCGCCTGCCTCTGCGCCGGCCCAGGCCGCTTCATTGCATGACGATGACTGGCCGGCTGATGCGTTCGAGGCCTGGTACGCGCTCTATCCCAGCAAGAAGGCCAAGGAGAAGGCCCGTCAGGTTTTCGAGGCCCTGCAGCGGGCCGGATCCGTGCCCTGGCCCGAGCTGATGGCCGCCACGCGGCGCTTTGCCAGGAACCCACCCGAACCGCGCTTCACCCCCCACCCGGCCAGTTGGCTGCAAGCAGGACGCTGGAACGATGAACCCGATCCCCTCCCCCACCACGCGCCAGAGCGGGATAGACCTTCCCGCCGCGACGGAGCTCCGGAACGGGCACGGCCTGCCGGCCTCGCCACTGTCTTCGATCGCCTCGAAGCTCGCCTTGCTGACGCAGACGATCATGGCCCCTTCCCGCTACGAGGAGGCGGCCGGCCTGCCGATCCCGGAAGCGGACTGCCGGGCCCTGATCGAGGCGGCTGCCTCTGACAACGTGCCCGCGGCGCCGGAGGAGGCGCTCGCCCTCGCCCGCACGCTGACCGGCCTCTACCGCCGCGCCGAATTCGAGGATGCGGCGCTGTTCTGCACCGGCCTCGCCGCCTTGTTCGCCGCCTATCCGGCCAGCCTCGGCCGGCAGGTGGTGGACCCGGTGCGCGGCCTGCCGGCCCGGCAGAAATTCCCGCCGGCGCTGGCCGAAGTGCGCGAAGCCCTCGACGCCGCCCAGTGCCGCCGCAACGCCGTCGCCTGGCGCGCCCGCTACCTGCTGGAGGAAAGGGCCAGGCGCGAAGCGGAAGCGGCGAGGCCGACAGCGAGCGCGGGGGCCAGGGCCGCGACGCTGGAGAAGCTGCGTGCGCTGAGGGTGGAACCGGGGCGTGCGGCGGCGGTGGCGGCGGTCAACCAGGAGAGCGCAGATTTTTTCTCCCGCACACCGTTGCAGGCGGAGAGGTTGGGAGGCACCTGGAACGAGGGATACAGCCATGCCGACACGGGCGCAGCCAATCCTTCCCCGACTGCGGGGAAGGTGGCCGAACGAAGTGAGGTCGGAAGGGGTAGCGTGGCGCTAACTTTCGATCAAGCTACCGACAGAGCCACCCTCCCCCTTCCGTCGCCGCTACGCGCCGACACCTTCCCCGCAGTCGGGGAAGAATTCCTGCACCCCTCGCCCGAGGCCCTGGAAGCTCCCGCGATCCGCGCCCACCCTGCAGAGCTCGGTCCGGCGAACCGGCCTCGCTCCGCCGCGACGCTAGCCGAACAGCTCTCCCCATCCCCCACCCCCACCCGGAGCCCCGAATAATGTCCCGCCCAGGCCGCAAGCGTGCGATCGTCGCGCGCGAGAAGAACGGACGCCCCAGCCGCGCCCAGCACCCCGTCGAAGCCATGGAGGCGGTGGTGCTCGCCCAGCCTCACCGCCGCGGCAGCACCGACCGGCGCTGCGCCAGCGTGTTCGGCCGCTTCTGCCTGCGCCTGAAGCTGCGCCAGGAGCTCACCGAGGCCGGCGAGGAATACGCCGCCACCGTCAAGCGCTGGCGCGCCGCCAAGGGCGTCCCCACACCCTTCCACAACGAAGCCTCCGGCTCCGGCCGTGGCGCCGCCGACGCCACCGTCGCCATCTGGCAACGCCAGATGCTGGCGATGGAACGGGCGATGATGGAGGCGGGTCTGAAGGCACTGCTGGCGGTGAAGCAACTCACGCTGGATGGGAACGAACTCGGCATGGACCAGGACGGGCCGGCGGTGGAGGGGCTGATGGCGCTGGCGGTGCATCTGGGGGTGATGCGCAAGGGCGCGCACCCCTGGATGTAAAACTCGGTATGAACGCGCAATGGTTGTAGTAAACCAAAACTCGATGCTGAATGCTCTCTGCTTTCCATGAAAGGCCTACGGCCCGGCCGGAAGAGCTGATATATTGCACACTGGCGCGACGTCCATCTGGTCGACCGGAGGCATAGATGAGCCGTAACCTTTGTCTCGGAAATACAGGACCGGACGTCCGAAACCTGCAGAAAATGCTGAATTTTCATGGCAGCAAACTTATACCGGACGGCATTTTCGGGCCGCTGACCTTGCGGGAAGTCCGGCGCCTTCAAGGCGCCGCCACGATAAACCAGGATGGCATCGTCGGCCCTCTCACCAAGCTCGCTCTGTTCCCGTCGCTGCAGATCGACTCTGTGTATTACCTTTCACCTCTCGGGATCGACCTCCGGCCGTTGTTTGCGAGGGCCATGGCGCAATCGTCGCTGGTGGCGCAGACCCTCCCAAAGATTCAGACCGCGAATGTCACGGCAGCGCCGCCGCCCCCGCCAACCTCTCCTGCGACTGCTTCCCCTCCGACGCCTACGCCTACGCCTGCTCCTACTGCTGCTCCTCCTTCCACGCCCAGCATCAATTTCCAGAATCTGATCGTGCAGGGCGGCAATCAGTTCGCCTGGAACCCCTGGGCGCCCTCACCCTTCGTGGCGGGCGTGACGGGCACATTCGTCATTCGCTGGGGCGATGCGGGCGTCAGCGGCCTGAAACTCAGCGGCCAAGGCCAGTTTTCGGTCAATTCGCTCCACTCGCCGAACGGCAAATGGACGGGGCAGGGCGGGATCCAGCTTCAGCCCCTCGCACCATGGCTGGACAGGAACCTGAAATTCTTCGACGAGCGCCTCGACCTGACCTCGGTTTTCGTCACGGCCTTCGTGCAGCGAAACGAGAACTCCAACAATTTTCAATCAGGCGGCGGCGTGGGCTGGCAGCCAAGCCTTTCCCTGATCAAGGGCACGGGTGACGACCCCATCCTGACGCTCTCGCTCAACCTCCAGGCCGTCAAGGCCTGGGATCTGCATACGGGAGAAGGACAACCGATCTCGCCGCAAGTCGGCGTCGGGCTGGGTTTGGATATCTGGCAATTGCTTCACCAGAAATGACGGGGCACAACAGGAATGCCGCCGTGTCGCTCGAATCGCAAGGATGAAGAGAGACGGCGTTGATGACAATGCAGGCGTGCAATACTCCGCTGCTCGCCATCAACCATGCCCTAGAGCAAAGCGCGTTTAAGCGTAAACGCTGCTTTGCTCTAGCTCTTTGTTTCGACGCGTCTTTGCGATTCTTGCCGATTCCGGCAAATCGCAAAACGCTTTGGCGCAGTTGACGGCGAGCGAGACGATATCCGGGTCTGCCCTACCCTACTTGGTAAAGCCGAGTTCTTTGTTGGCCTTGATCACGTAGTCGTTCGTATAGGTGGAGGCGAGATCGACAGGCCCCTTGACCTTGCCCGCCTTTTTCAGCACCTCCAACACGGTCGCAGGGCCGTCTGCCGGCATCATGCCATCAGGCAGGAACTGCCCCTTATCCTTGTTGAGCGCGTCGATGTAATCCTGCCGGCTGGTGAGCTGGTTGCTGACGAAATCCTTGGGCAAATTATCGGCAATGTCGGCGGCGCTGTGGGTGTTGATCCAATGCATGGTCTCGACCATGGCCGATACCACACGCTGGGTTTCCTCCGGGTGCTTTTCGACCCAGTCGGCGCGTACGATGATCGAGGCAGTCGGCCAGGTTCCGCCAAGCCACTTCTTGACGCCCTCGGTCGTTGCAAGATCGAAGGCCGAATAGCCGATGCCCTTCTTTTCGATCGCGCTCACGGTCGGCTGGGTGGTCATGCCGCAGACGATCTCGCCGTGAATGAGGCCCGCGATCAATGTCGCACCGGCGCCGACGCCCACGCGCGAGAATTTATCGGATGTGAGACCGCTATGGGCGGCAAGGTAGAGCGTCAGCGCGTCCGTGCCGGAGCCGATATCGGTCACGCCGACAGTCTTGCCGGCCCAGTCGGCGGGGCTCTTGATGTTGGAATCCTTGGCGCACATTTCGCGTTCGCCCGGAGCGCCGCTCAATTGCACGATATCGATGACCTTCTTGCCATGGAGCTGAAAATCAATGGTGTGATTGTACCAGGCGCCAGCCATATCGACCTGGCCCGAAATCATCGCGTCTTCGGCTCCGACCGCATCGTTTTCGGTCGAAAGCTCAATGTCGATCCCGTGCTTTTTGAAAAAGCCGAGATTTTGCGCGAGCTGGTAGGGCAGATAGATCTGCTTGTCGATGCCCCCGACCATCATCGTCACTTTCATGTCGTCCGCACGCGCCGCCATACCCCCCGCAAGGCTGAGCGTTGCTGCCACGAGAGCGCCGAGCGCCACGCGTTGCATGATTTGCTTCAACTTATAGTCCTCCCTTGGTGTTGATTGTCATACGTCCTGAATGTTTTCGGCCGAGGTGGGTTTGCGCCAGGCCAGCAGGCGCTTTTCGATCCTCGCCATCAGCATTTCCACGCCCAGGACGATCATGCCGATCACGAACATGCAGCCGAAAACGCCGTCGGAATCGAAGGTGTTCTGCGCCGTCTTGATCACCAGGCCGAGGCCGTGCTGCGCCCCCAGGATTTCACCAACGATGGCGCCGATGATCGAAAACCCGAGCGCGACATGCAGACTTGCGACAATCCATGTCATGGCCGAGGGAATGATCACCTGGCGGATGACATCCGCTCGGGAGCCGCCCAGGATGCGAATATTCGCCACCAGATTCGGGTCGACGCTGCGCACGCCCTGGTAGGCGTTGAAAAACACCACGAAGAAGACGAGGACAGCGGCCAGAATGGCTTTGGCCGCGAGCCCCAGCCCCAGCCACATCACGAAAATCGAGCCGAGCACGATGCGCGGGATGGCATTCAGAAACTTGATATAGGGGTTCATGACATCGGACAGATAATCGACCTGGCCGAGCAGGATGCCCATGAAAACACCGCTGGCGACGCCGACGACGAACCCGATTGCCGCCTCTTCCAGGGTCACGAAGATCTGAAACCAGAACGAGCCATAGGCCGTGCCGTTGACGAACCAGTCCGCCAGCCGGGTGACGACGCCGGTCGGCGAACCAAAAAACAGCGGATCGACGACACCTGTGTCGGACGCAATTTGCCAGGTTCCGATAAAACCGACCAGAATGACGAGTTGGCCCAGCAAGACCAGGAGACGGCGGCGCCTGGCGGCGGCGCGAAAACCCGTCGAAACAGGGGCATCCGTCATGCGATGGTCTCCTTGGCCGCTACCGGCGCGCCTTGACGGGCATAGGTTCGCTGCACTTCGTCACGCAACGCCTCCCAGATCTGCTGATGCAATTGGAGAAACCGCGGCTGGAAACGGATTTCCTGCAAGGCGCCGCGCGGGCGAGGCAGATCGATGTCGAAAATCGCCTTGACCGTTCCCGGCCCCGCGGTGATGACGACCACCTTGTCGGCGAGACCGATCGCCTCCTCCAGATCATGGGTGACGAACAGGACCGTGGGCCGATCCCGCTCCCAGAGCGTGAGCAATTCATTCGACATGATCGAACGGGTCTGAACGTCGAGCGCGGAGAAGGGCTCGTCCATCAAGAGGATCGAGGGCTTGTTGATGAGGGCGGCGGCCAGACTCGCGCGCTTGCGCATGCCCCCGGACAATTGATGCGGATAATGCTGCTCGAATCCGGACAATCCGACGATGCGCAGCCAATTGCGCGCCATCTCCAGCGCGTCCTTTTGCGGGACCTTGTTGAAGATGGGCCCGAGCGACACATTGGTCACGACCGATCGCCAGGGCAGCAGGGCGTCCGCCTGAAACATGAAGCTCACGCCTTTGGTGATTCCGGAGACGATCTGGTCCGAAACGGTCACTTTGCCGGCGCTCGGTCGGTCAAGGCCGGCCAGCATTGTCAGGGTCGTGGATTTACCGCACCCCGTAGGTCCGACGATCGCACAGAATTGCCCCGGCAATATTTCGAGATTGACGTCGTGGAGCGCCGTCATCGTCTGCCCCACCGGAGATACAAACCGTTTGGTGACGCCTTCAAACCTGACATGACCAGCTTTGACATCGCCAAGTCTCGTCGGCGGATCGTTCCCCATGGGCACTCCCAATTTTATATTTTATATGACTCTTGCTCACGCCTTTAATGCTCGACCGCCCTGCCCTCCCTCTGAAGCCTGGCAACGATCTGTCCCGCGGCAGCGGTTTCATATTTGCCGGCAGACTGGCGGTGATACGGGAGAGCACGCCGCGCCCATCCCGCCGGAGCCTGGGGCTCACGGCCATCCGGGGAATCGTGGGGCATGAAGACCTGTTTGTCGGGAATGTTGCCAGACGGGCTGTGCTCGGGCCACGCCGGCTTTCCGGCGGCCATAACCGTTTCCACCGCGAGCATCAGAACAGCGACAGCCATGCCGGGAACCAGACGCGATCGAGAGAAATCCCCGCGGCTTCCCCCTTCATGGCGAACTCGTACCAGAACCGGAACTCCGCGAAGGACACGATAGGAAGGCAGACTTAGGGAGGAATTAGGAGACTCCCGAGACCAAGTGAATCGACTTGGAGCCGTCATCCCCGGCGAGCGCGTCACAAGCTTTGCTTATGACTGGGAGGGAAGCTTCAACTTCACACCTTCCTCGTCGCAGCCGCCCGAGCGACCCCGACCCCTCCCCAAGAAGTGCATCGCAAATCGCCCTTCCGCTTTGGGAGCAGCAGCGCGAGAAGGGGGTTGCATGCCAGACGAAGCCCCCAGACAGCCATTCTCTATTTCGGCCTGCGGACCGGAGTCACCAACGAGTCACGGCGGCTATGTATTATTTGAATATAGAGTGCACATCTAAGAATTTACACACCGTTGTTTTCAAAAAAATTTTCAAAACTATAATTATATTTTTAACTCAATTTCAAAATCTACTGGCCATTTCAATATTGATGGTAGGTTTGGGGCTGTGGGGGCTTCCAAGCGATAGGGAAAGCGTCATGGCTGACGATACGATTCCGCATGCCAAGATCTCTATACCGGTTGATTTCAAGATCGACGCGATCACGCCCTATCGCAGCGCCGAGCACGTTTATCGCAATGCCGCGCCTACGGTACACGCCCTGCCGACGCCGCCGCTGGGCGTCGTGGCCAATTTCACCGGAACCTTTTCGGGGCCTGGCCTCAACCTGATCTTCCGGCCGAACAGCGACGCGCCCACGTCCACAACCTTCCCGGCCGCCGTCAACCCACTGCCGCCCAAGCCACCGAGCGAGTTTGCCGGCCTGACCTGGCCCCATCTGTCGCTCACGACCCTGGTGCCGACGGATGAACTGGTCATCCTGCCATCGGCCTGGCCATAGGAATCGGCGGACTTCCCGACGAGTCCCGCCGAAGCGTCGTGCCGGAAGACGGATCCCGGCTTTCGGCACGACGCGACAACAAGGATCTGCAGCATCGGATCCGGTTCCGAAATCAGGGCCTGTGCTGTGGAAAGCCGAGGCATGACCATGCCCGCCCGCCAGCAACTGCCCCCCGCAATTACTCGATTAGGCCGTCGCCATCCTTGCCAGCCGTAGGCCATGAGTCTGCCGCTCGACAGACCGTCTCCGATAGGCGAATTCGCGTTGGAAGCTGCTGATTACGGTGCGGCGATGCGAATGGGACGCGTCCCGACCGGGGCGCCGGTTGCGCGGTCGATGGTGACGGGATCGATCTCCGTTCCGGTCTCCGCGTCGAAGAACCGGGTCACCTTGCCTCCGGCGCGATGCTTGCGTCCCCACGCACCGATCGCAAACAGAACCGGCAGGAAGTCGCGGCCGGCCTCCGTCAGCACATATTCGTCCCGTGGCGGACGATCGGAATAGCGGCGTTTCTCCAGCAGCCCGTCCTCGGTCAGGGATGACAGCCGCCCCGTCAGCATCGTCGGCGCGATACCCAGGCTCTTGCGAAAATCATCGAAGCGGGTCAGCCCCGCATGGGCGTCGCGCAGGATCAGCATGCTCCACGCGTCCCCCACGAGCGCCAGGCTCCGGGCGATCAGGCATGGCTGGTCCGAAAGATTTTTCATGTCGGTATCTTTTTAGTAGTGACTTACTATTAAATTGATAGTAACTGACTTCGCAACGATGTTCCACGACAAAATGAGAGCCAAAGCGGATGAGCAAGACAGAACGCGGCATTGCCCTGGTCACGGGTGCTTCCTCGGGCATCGGGCTGGCGACGGCGCGAGCGCTGCGGCGCGATGGCTATCGTGTCTTCGGCACCAGCCGAAAATCGATGCCCGATACCTCGGATGGCATCACGATGCTGATCTGCGACGTAATCGACGATGCATCCGTTCAGAGTGTCGTCGACGAGGTTCTAAGCCGCGCAGGGGGGATCAATCTTCTCGTCAACAACGCCGGTCTCGCTCTCTTTGGGGGCGCTGAGGAATCCTCGGTCGCACAGGTGCAAGCCCTGTTCGACGTCAATCTGTTCGGCGCCATCCGCATGACCAATGCGGTGTTGCCTTCGATGCGGCGGCGCGGCAAAGGGCGCATCATCAACATCGGCTCGATCTTAGGCCTCATACCCGCGCCATATTCGGCTCACTATTCAGCGGCAAAACACGCAATCGAGGGCTACTCGGAATCGCTGGATCACGAGGTTCGTGCCTTCAATATTCGCGTCTCGGTTATCGAGCCTGCGTTTGTCCGTACTATCTTCGACCAGAATGGGATTAAGCCGGATTCCATCTTGAATGAATATGACGGAGCTCGAGCTAACCTCGACGCGCTCCTTCGCGATGTGATGCCTAAGGCCGATCTGCCAGATGTCGTGGCCGCGGTGGTCGTCAAGGCCGCGACCGATGCCCATCCGCGACGGCGCTATACCGCTGGCAAGGTAGCGCAGCAGATCGGCATGCTGCGCCGGTTTGCCCCCGCAGAGATATTCGACAAGATCTTGCGAAAGCAGTTCCGCTTGCCGGTCTGACGGCATCGCTCGGTCTGCCTGCTCGCCATAGAAACGAAAGTCAATCTAATGAAATCATTCCTGATCGATCGCTACAGGAAGGGCGGGGCGCTGCGGCTTGGCGAAAGTCCCGAGCCGGCGTTGCGCGAAAACGACGTCATGGTTGCGGTTCACGGCGCCGGCGTAAACCTCCTCGACAGCAAGATCAGGGATGGCGAGTTCAAACTCATCCTGCCCTACCGGCTGCCGCTGGTGCTGGGCAACGATGTGGCGGGCGTCGTGGTCCGCGTCGGGGCCAATGTCCGGCGTTTCAAGCCCGGAGACGAGGTCTATGCGCGTCCGGCCCAGGATCGCATCGGCACATTCGCCCAGTACATCGCCATGGACGAGGCCGATGTGGCGATGAAGCCGAACAATCTGACCATGGAGGAGGCCGCCTCCATTCCGCTTGTCGGGCTGACGGCATGGCAGGTGCTTGTCGAGCGGGCCAACTTGCAGACGGGGCAGAAGGTCCTGATCCACGCCGGCTCGGGCGGCGTGGGCACGATCGCGATCCAGCTTGCCAAGCATCTCGGCGCCCATGTGGCCACGACCACGAGCACGGCAAACATCGCTCTGGTGAAAGGTCTCGGCGCGGACGTCGTGGTCGACTACAAGGAGGAAGACTTCGAGAAAGTGCTGCAGGGCTATGACGTCGTGCTGAACAGCCTCGGGAAAGATACGCTGGAGAAATCCCTTGCCGTGCTGAAGCCGGGCGGGAAGCTGATCTCGATTTCCGGTCCACCCGATCCGGACTTCGCGAGGCAGAACGGCTCCGGCTGGCTGCTGCAACAGGTCATGCGCTTGCTGAGTTCCGGCATCAGGAGAAAATCGAAACGCCGGGGGATCCGCTATTCGTTTCACTTCATGACGGCGAATGGCGGCCAGCTCGCAAAGATCACCTCCCTGATCGAGGCAGGCGACATACGCCCGGTGATGGACCGGGTCTTCCCGTTCGAGAGGACCAACGAGGCGCTGGCCTATGTCGAAACGGGTCGTGCGAAGGGCAAAGTCGTCGTCACCGTGAAGTGACGCCAGGAGCAAAGCGCGTTTACACGTAAACGCCTCCTGCTCTAACTCCTTGTTTTAGCGCGTCTTTGCGATTCTTGCCGATTCAGTCAAATCGCAAAACGCTATAGGGACCCACAGGGCCGCCGCCCGTTCGGGCAAGATTTCGATCACGAGACAGCACAGCACGAATGTGACAGGGTGACAGGTAGCTTTGGAACCCTTGCCGGCGGCTTGGCCGAACATCGCGTTCAATTTCATTCGTGCGCTTCCGCCAATTGTGAACCGGGTGAAAGGGATGCGCAGGTTGGTCCAATTCCAAGGGGTATCGCCATGATGAAACAGATCGACGCGCTTATTCATTGGTTTGCAGCGACCCTGGCCACCTCCCTCGGCTTCCTGGGAATTATGCTGACACTGTTATTGGGGTTCCTGATCGGCATAATCTCAAGGTTCGGAGAGAGTTGGTCCCTTCTATTCAATATGTATCTCTCCGTCGTTGCTATTGTCATAGCAGCGACTATCCTGGTTGCACAGAAACGGGATACGAATGCTATCCAGGCCAAGCTGAACCATTTGATCTTGTCAGGGGATTCACATAATCAATTGGTCGGAATTGAGAAATCCACGATCGAGGAGATCGAAGATATACGCGATCAGCAGCATGCCGACAGGGACACCTGAGCGCAGCAGGGCCAGAAGGCCATGGAGGTAGTTTCGCACGGTCTTGAAAACGCTGGCCGGTCCTTTCCGCCGCGTGACTGCTGCTTCTCGGTATCCACGGCGTCGCGGGCTTTTGACACGGCGCGACCGATAGGCCGGCATCCTGGGATGGGAGTGTACGGAACCATTCCCTCTCCACACAGTTGATCTGCCTGAGGCCGCAAGAAATAATACTGAGCCTCAAGAGATCGGAGATTCAGTGAACGCATTCTTTGGCCCCTGGCTCGACAATTACAATTCCATCTTGAAGTTAAATGTCGAGGCGCAACAGGTCATTAGTCTCAGAGTCATGAAACTGGCCCATGGCGGAAGGCGTTCCGAGATCGAATCTCAACGTATGATATCTGAAAAACTTGCGGCTCTGGCTGAAGCTCAGATCGGTATGCTGACGGACATTGCGACCGGGCAAGGCCTTCTTGCGCCTGGCCGCGCTATCGCCGTGTTCCAACGCCAGGTCAGCGCAAACCGTCGACGCCTATCGCGGTAACCGCGATAGGCCGAGACCTCCCTACCTACCTGCAATTTCGATGCAATCAAGAACCCGTCCGGCTGTGCCGGACGAAAAGGAGACTGTCATGTCTGATAAGAACCTCGATCGACTTCTCGTGCATACCCTCAAGGACGTGTATTTTGCCGAGAACGCCATTCTGAAGGCGCTTCCGAAGATGGCCAAGGCCGCCAAGGAGCGCGCGTTGCAGAAGGCCTTTCAAACCCATCTCAAGCAGACCGAGGGGCATGTCGCCCGTCTCGAATCCGTCTTCAAGCTCTTGAAGCTGAAGCCGGAAGGCGTGCCCTGCGAGGCGATCAAGGGCATTCTCAAGGAAGGCAACGAAGTCGGCGAAGAATTCGAGGGCGGTTCGGCGCTCGACGCTGGCTTGATTGCCGCCGCCCAGGCCGTGGAGCACTACGAAATTGCCCGCTATGGCGCCCTCAAGGCATGGGCCGGCGAGCTCGGCCTGAAGGAAGCCGCGAAGCTTTTTGAAGAAACCCTCAGCGAGGAAGAGGCCACCGACAAGCTTTTGACCGGTCTCTCCAAGATGTCGAACAAGATGGCTGCCGCCGCCTAAGCGGTATTCTCAATGACGGGGCCTGTCCTGCGAATGACGTGGGACGGGCCTTTTTCGTCTTGGCCGGAGGAAGGCTTCGCTTGATCATTTCCATGATCGGAGTTTCGACGCTTTCTCCTGCCACTCATCGACGCAGACAGGTGGTCCATGGGCGCCAAATTAAGGCGCATGGGCGACCAATCCTTCCCCGACTGCGGCTGTCGGAATCGCGCATCGCAGTATCGACATGAAAGGGCGCGGGTCATCCTTCCCCGACTGCGGGGAAGGTGGCATTGCGAAGCAATGACGGAAAGGGGAGAGCGACGCGACATGGCCGGTTTTTTTGGATAGGCAGCGCCACCCTACCCCTTCCGGCCCGGCTGCGCCGGTCCCAGCGCACACTCTGTGTGCGCGATATCCCCGAAGTCGGGGAAGGATTGGCCGCGCCCTCTCCGGCTCAGGTTAGCCCCTGCGGACACCTCGTCCGGCTCTTGCAGCGATCACGCAGCCCCCCATCGATGTTCCGCTGGTGGAACGCGCCCCGCTCGTGTTGAATGAGAAGCCCTGCTGCCGAGCGGAAGAATGGACCGATGCCCCCTTTTGATGTGCTGCTTGCCTTCGTCGTCACCACGGCGCTCTTCGCTCTCCTCCCTGGCCCGTCGATGCTCTATGCCGCGGCCCGGACGATGGCGGGCGGGCGCCAGGCGGGATTGATGGCGGCGCTGGGTCTTCACCTGGGCGCCTATGTCCATGTCGCTGCAGCGGCGGCGGGGCTTTCCGTGCTGTTCCATGCCATTCCGATTGCCTATGCCGCCGTCAAGCTCGCCGGTGCCCTCTATCTGATCTGGCTCGGCATCTCCCTTGTACGCTCCAGACCAGCGCAGGAGGGCGAGATCGCCGGAAACGGTGCAAGGTCGGCCCGCCAGGCCTTCGTGCAGAGCATCACCGTCGAGGTTCTCAACCCGAAGACGGCGCTGTTCTTCGTGGCCTTCCTTCCGCAATTCGTCGTGGGTGCCGCAACCCTGCCGATCTGGCTGCAATTGGCGATCCTCGGCACGGCGGCCAATGCGATCTTCAGCTTCGGCGACATCGTGGTGGTGTTTCTCGCCGCCTCCATCGTGAACCGGCTGAAGCGCTCCAGCGGGGTGCAGGCCCTCATGCGCCGGACAGGCGGAACGCTCCTGATCGGCCTGGGTGCGCACCTCGCCTTGCAGAGAGGCTGACGGCCGCCTCGGGCGGTGGAAAGGGCAAGTACACGCCTTCCTGAGATCGCCGCTTTACCAAAGGTCGCGCCGGGTCTTTTACACGGTCGCGGGGTGGTTGTGGCCGATTGACAAATCGAGGCGCCAGCGACATCTTTCATTGTGGCGTGACCTACGCCCAACCTCCCAAGACCCTCCCCAGCACGGTCTTCAACGGAGGCAAAGGGACTTCAGTCTCAGGTCGCTGTCCGGGTCCGATCGCTTCGGGCGTGGTTGCTGGGGAACTTGCGTCCGGGCGTGAAAGGCCTGACCATGACGCAAAACGGAAACCTCAAGCGCCGTGTACGCGCTCGCGCCGCCAAGACGGGCGAGTCCTACACCGCGGCTCTCAGACATGTTCGCGAGTCCCCGCCCGAGCATCCCGATGCCAGGTCGGTGCGGCTGGCCGTCACGCAAACCTCGCTGTTCAACGACCCCCGCGACATTGCGGGGCTTCGGGCCAGCGGAATGGAAATGCGCCGCCTGATGCGCGAGGCCCATGAAGCCGGGGCGCGCCTCATCCATTTCCCCGAGGGCGCAACCTGCTCCCCCAACAAGCGCATCATGTCCGAAACCGGCCCCGAGGACGTCGGCCTGTCCGACTGGTCCCGGTTCGAATGGGCCATCCTGCGCGAGGAACTGGACGCCACCAGCAGGCTGGCGCGGGATCTCGGGCTCTGGACGGTGTTCGGCTCGGTGCATCAGCTCACCCCGCCGCACCGGCCCCATAACAGCCTCTATGTCGTCTCCGATCGCGGGACCCTGGCGACGCGCTATGACGAGCGCATGCTGTCGAACACCAAGATTTCGTTCATGTACGCGCCGGGACGGATTCCGATCACCTTCGAGGTCGACGGTGTCCGCTTCGGTTGCGCGCTCGGCATGGAGGCGCACTACCCGGAAATCTTCACCGAATATGAAGAGCTGGGCGTCGATTGCGTGTTGTTCTCCACCACGGGCGGGTCGCCTTTCCCGGTGCCGGCCTTCCCGGCGGAGGTGCTGGGACACGCGGCCAGCAATTCCTACTGGGTGAGCTTCTCCGCCCACGCCCGGCAAAGCGTGACGGCGCCTTCGGGCATAGCCTCCCCCGACGGCCAATGGGCCGCCCAATGCTCGAGGGACGGCACGCCGTCTCTGGCAGTCGCGGACATCAGGACGGATCCGCACCATCCGGCGCGGCCGTGGCGGCGCCTGGCGCGCTCCGATCTTTACATGCCGCATCAGGTCAGCAGCGATCCGAGAAGCGACAGCCGCAAGGCCTTCTGAGGAAGCAGAAGCGTCAGCGAGGCCGATTTGCCCGCTGACGGCTTGTCTCGCGAGGCGTGCCCCGTCAGACTGGCTGCCCATGCCCCAGGCGGGGGATCACGGGCCGCCATGGGGTTGGAGATCGACCCAGAGCTGGTATGCAGCAAGTGCAGCATCCGATTTCCGCTCCGCCACCCCCTCCACAACTCCGGGAGCAGCCTGAAAAAATAGACGCAAGTCATTCGGCAAAGCGAGATGAGAGGATAGAGGATAGAATGCGCCGTCGAAGTCCCCTCGCCCTTTTCCAAACCGAGTCATCTCGCCCCACCGTCGAGCGCAATGCGCTTAATGTCGAAATGCGTGAATCCGGCAGCCACTGTGGAGAAGGACTCCGCGCGCCTCTCCAAGCTCATGCCAGCGCCTGCCCCCTGCCCGCCGCGGATACCAGCCACTGCCGTACGTCGTTCACGCTCGCCGCATGGCGGGGCTTGCGGGGCGAGACCAGGTAGAAGTCCGAGCCGCCGCGCAACTCCCTCCCGAACAGAGGCACCAGCCGGCCGGCCGCGAGGTCGCCCTCGATGAAGAGGCGGCTCGCGAGCGCCAGGCCCTGGCCGGCGATGGCGGCCTCGATGGCGAGCGAGGTCTGGTTGAAGCGGATGTTCTTGGCCGCCGCCGGCGGACCCATGCGAAAGGCCTGCTCCAGGAAGGGCGGCCAGAGATCATGGGCATCGTGCAGGAGGGGATAGCGCCCGAGATTGGCGCCTTCCTCCGGCCGGCCGAGCTTCTCGATCAGCAGCGGGCTGGCGACGGCGACGAGGACGTGCTCGAAGAGAAGCTCCGCATGCAGCCCCGGCCCGAAAGGCGGGCGGCCATGGCGAACGGCGAGATCGACGCCGTCGGTCTGGAAATTGGCGATACGGTCATTGGCGACGATCCTGAGGTCGATATCGGGATGGGCGGCCGTGAAGTCGGGCAGGCGCGGGATCAGCCATCGGGAGGCGAAGGTCGGCGTCACGCTGATGGTGAGGTGCTGCGGCTCCGGCCGCAACGTCCCGGTCGCTTCCGCGATGAGCTCGAAGGCGCGGCGGATATGGGCGACATAGCTGCGCCCCGCCTCGGTCAGGGCCAAGGTGCGCGGCAGCCGCTCAAACAGCTTCACGCCGAGCTCGGCCTCCAGGCCCCGGACCTGCTGGGCGACGGCGCCCTGGGTGACACCGAGTTCCTCCGCCGCGACGCGAAAGTTGAGCTGGCGCGCGGCGACCTCGAACACGCGCAGCCCGTTGAGGGAAGGAAGGCGGCGGACACTCTCTGGCATCGATAGATTTTCTACTGGATGATGCGCCGGGAACTGGTTCGCGATTGCAGCACCGGGATGCTATAGCTAGATCATATTCATGCAGCAGCGGCAAGTTTCTTCACCCACAGCGAATCCCGAGGCAGACATGGCAGTAGAAAAAGTAGCATTGGTCACGGCGGGCGGCAGCGGCATGGGAGCGGCTGCGGCGCGCAAGCTCGCGGAGACGGGCTTCAAGGTCGGCATCCTCTCCTCCTCAGGCAAGGGCGAGGCGCTGGCCGGCGAGCTCGGCGGTGTCGGTGTGACCGGATCGAACCAGTCGAACGAGGATCTCGGCCGGCTGGTGGACCTTGCCGTCGCGCGCTGGGGCCGCATCGACGTGCTGGTCAACAGCGCCGGCCATGGCCCGCGCGCGCCAATCCTCGAGATCTCCGACGAGGACTGGCATCGCGGTCTCGACACCTATCTCCTCAACGTCATCAGGCCCACCCGGCTGGTGACGCCGGTGATGCAGAAGCAGAAGGCCGGCGTCATCATCAACATCTCCACCGCCTGGATCTTCGAGCCGAGCGCAATGTTCCCGACCTCGGCGGTGTTCCGGGCGGGCCTCGCCTCCTTCACCAAGATCTTCGCCGACACCTATGCGGGCGAGAATATCCGCATGAACAATGTGCTGCCCGGCTGGATCGACAGCCTGCCCGCCACGGAGGAGCGCCGCCAGGGCGTGCCGCTCCAGCGCTACGGCACCAGCGAGGAGATCGCCGCCACCATCGCCTTCCTGGCCTCGGACGGGGCAGCCTACATCACGGGGCAGAACATCCGGGTGGATGGCGGGCTCACGCGTGCGGTGTGAGGGGACGGTGGTTGGGTTAAGCTTGGTTGGGCGAGATGAGGCGGTTGAAGACGTGGCGCAACGGTTGCGCCCCCTCGCCCCGTTCTTACGGGGAGAGGATAAAGGTGAGGGGCAGCGGGACCTCTGAAAGCTTGGTCTATTGCTCGAAAAGCAGGGAAACTGAGCTGCTTGAATCGCGCGCCCGCTGATCGCAACCTTCCTGCCAAAGTTCGCGCTGCCCCTCACCTCTATCCTCTCCCCGTAAGGACGGGGCGAGGGGACTTCGAGGGCGCGCCTATTCCTCACACGTCCCATCTCGCCCAGCCGCCCTCGCCCCACCGTTTTATCGCGCCTCCCCTCACGCATTAGCTTCCGCTTCATCGTTCTTCGTGCAAGATTCGTTACAGGGCCGGGCTAGAATGAAGGCGTCGCCGATTCGTGCGGTGGCCCTCGTGAGTCAGTTCCCGCTGCTGGCGCCGCGGGCGTTGACGGGACGCTTCGACAGGAGAACCGGTCCGGTGCGGCTAAGATCTGCCCTTCTCAACATCGCCACTGTCCTCGGCCTTGCCACCCTTGCGCTGTCGGCCACGCCGCCAGCGCAGGCGGCGGCGCAATCGTCGAGCATTCCGGGCTGGCTGGCCGCCCATGTCGGCGAAGGCCCGGGCCAGATCGCCCAGCCGGTGCTGCTGCGGGCGCGCTCGCTCTACATGCAGAAGCTGAGTTCCGGGGCGGTGCGGAATGCCTGCTACTTCGCCATGGACGCCACCCGTCCCAACGATCCCGGCGCGGGGCGCTTCTACATCATCTGCGAATCCGCTCACGCGTTCCGCGCGATTGCGGCGGGCCATGGCAGTGGGCGCAGCCTGCCGGGCGCCGCGAATTTCGCCAATGGCAGGGCGTGCGCCAAGAATTTCGGCAATGCCCTGGATTCGGACCTGACGGCCGGCGGCCCCTATGTGACGGGCGAGACCAAGACCTCCTTCAAGGGCTATTACCGCACCTCGGGCAAGCAGGACGCCATCTTTATGCGAACCTTCCTGCAGTTCGACGGCGAGGGCGAGACCGCCAATGCCCGCCAGCGCGCCATCGGCGGCCATGAGGCCGCGGCGCTGAAAGGCGTGTGCCTGCGCAAGGAACCGGGCAGCCCCTATGCCGACAGCAACGGCTATGTGCCGTTCGGCAACCTCGTCGATTACACCGGCGGGCGCAGCGACGGTTGCACCAGCTGGTCGCCCGGCAATATCCAGCAGATCCTCGCGATGGTGAAGGGCAATCCGACGACGCTGTATATCTATCCCGGCGCCGCCGATGTCGACGCGGTGGCGCGGGCCGTGGCCTCGGGCCAGTCGCCGGCGCGCGCCGGCCTCTACTGGAACGCCTCGTGCCTGAGGGCCATCGGCGCGCCGCATTTCTGGCCAAGGCAGACGCTGGAGCCGCTCATCGCCCAATACAAGGCGGCCCATCCGCCGGGACCACAACGGCCGACGCCGATCTGCGCGGGGCAGTGAGGGCTGCCGCCCCTGAAGGCGGCGTCAAGGCCTGAGCCCGCTCATACACCATCGGCCGCGCCAATCCTGCGACGAGCAGGAGCCTGGCGCGAGGCTCGATCCCAGCAATCAAGTAAACCCTTCCCGTAATCGCCTTCCTGCGGCGAGATTCGGCCGATACATCCGCCTTCCTGCACTGGCACGCGACAGATCTATATCTCGCACGTCCAATAATCCCCGCATCGCGATACGACGATGCCAGTAATCCAGGGCAAAAAGCGCTGGCTTGAGCGGGGCTTTGCCGACACTATTGCTCGCGAGCAAACCACGCGACCGGGGGGCGGGAAGCGATGTGGCTGATCCTGTTGGACATATCGGGCTCGATGGCCGACCCCTTCAGCGGAACGATCATTACCGGCGGCCGCCAGCGAACGACACAGGCCAAGACCAAGATCGAGGCTGCAAGGGAAGCCCTTCTGCTTCATCTCGAGAGCCTCGGCCGGGCAACGCAGGTGACGATCCTCGCCTTCACGACCACCGCAGAGCCCATCTTCGAAGGCGCGAGCACCGACATCGCAGCCATTCGCGCGGCCTTGGCCGGCGTCGAGCCGAAGGGAGGCACCGACATCGCAGCCGCCCTGCGGGCCGCCAAGACACGGCTGGACGCCCATCCGGCCGATCTGCTGGCAAGGATCCTGCTGATCTCGGATGGGCTTTCCGATGCGACGGAGGCCGCCGAGGCTGCTGCGGAACTGCAGCGCGGACGAATTCCGATCGACGCCATTCTGATCGATACAGCGGAAGCAGGCATCGACCTGATACGACGCGTCGTTGGCGCCAGCGGCAGCGTGACGAGCGTCACCTCGGAGCCGGGTATGAAAGCGGCGCTCGAGTCGGTCGGCAACGACTTCGCGGCGGAGTTGGCGGCCACGGAGACGGCGCTGCAAAACCTGCAGAAGGCGGTGGCGCAATCCGCTCCGACGCCGACCAAGGACGATGTCGGGTTCACCCTCGCATCGCCTGGAGAGCTCGCCCAGGATGCCTGGGCGTCGCTGCTGGTCTTCATGCACCTGGCGAGTCTGACGGATCAGGTGCGCGGCGATGCGCTCAGCACCGGCAGGCTCAAGGGAGCCGATGTCCTGAGCGCCCCGGTTGCTTCAACGCGGCTGTCGCGAGGCACGGATGTGGTGCTCACGCCCAAGATCCCGGGCTTCGACGTGAACCCGAGATTCGTGCCCACAACCTGGTTGGAGGATATCAGCAAGAGCGAGTTCCGCATCCGGCCAACCAATGCCCCGCCGGGACCTGTGGTTGGCGAAGTGGAGGTCACGGTACAAGGCCTTGCCATCGCCCGCATCCCCCTCTCGATTCAGGTTCGGTCGCCGAAGGAGCCGCGGCCCTCGGACAGCCAGCCGACGCTGAACAGCGCGAGCGCCTTTCGCACGGTTTTCGCCTCCTATGCGCGGACCGATCTGCCGGTCGTGGAAGCCTGCGCCAAGGTCTACAGGGGTCTCGGTATCTATGTGATCGTGGACAAGCAGGAACTGCTGGCCGGAGAGGCGTGGCGAAGCGCGATCAAGTTGCTGATTGCAAAATCCGATGCCTTTCAGCTCTTCTGGTCACCCGCGAGCAGCGTATCGGACAATGTCAAGGATGAAATAGTGGACGGTTTGGCCATTCAGAGCAATCGCGGTGTCGGCTTTATCCGCCCCACCTATTGGCAAGAGCCTCCCCCGACACTGCCAGCCAATCTCAGCCATCTGAATTTCGCATTCCTGGATCTGAAAGGCCTGGGAGCATCGCCGGCGCAGGTCCTGCCGCCCCCTCGCGGCCGCGACATCCCTCTGGAAGGCGCAAGTCCCATCCCGGTGACAGTGTTGCCGCTCATGCCGGATTCCTCTGCCACCGCCAACCGCGAGATAGCCGCCGATACCGCCTTTGCCGTCCGCTTCATCGAGCAGACCCTCGGTGTCCGCTACTATCCCGTGCCGACCCTGCTGGTCGATCGCTTCACCGTCCGGGCAGTGCGCAAGACGGAAACCGTCGATCTCGGACCGTATGAACAGGCTCGCCAAGGCACGCTGCACGACCTGGCCGAACTGCTCCAAGTCGTTTGTCTTGATCTCCATGTCGGCAGGTTTTGGAAGGATGCCGACTGGGAGATCGCCAAGGCCGCTGCGACGGCGACCGCGCAGCATGCCGGTGTGTCCGCCACCGCCTTCGAGCAGTTGAGGTATTGGTGTGAATTCGACCCTGCCTCATGGCTCCTTCCCCCGTGGAGGGACCATCCTGCCGGCCTCGCCGATTGCGCAACTGTGCGGGATGCGGCGGCCCGCGTGGTGGCCTCTGCCCTGAAGGAGACCGGCGACGGCGCCGACTTGCAGATAGGGCGCTACGAGCTCGATAAAGTCTGGCCCGCATGGCGGGACCGGCTCGAACCGCTCGGCCTGACGCTTGCCGGCCATTCCTATGCCACGACGATCAGCGGAAGCCGGGCTGCGTTTCGCCAAGGCCTCGGCCTGCTGTGGGCCGACATGGAGCCTGCACTTGTGGCCTGCAAGGATCGCTTTGGCGAACGGCCGGCACTCCCTGAGGGGTTCGATGCGTCGCTGAGGCTCGCCGATGCCCTCTGCGACGGCCTTCTGATGAAGAGCAAAGGCGAGCCATCCCACGGGCTGGGATTCGTTCGTGGAGAAGTTGAGCCCGAAGGCGGCTGGCGTGCGGCCCATGGGATTCTGCTGGCCGCCGGGCTTCCCGGTCTGCGCCCGGCGCAACCCTTCATCGAGTTTGCCGACGCCTATTTTGGCGCGGTAGCGCGCATCCTTCACGCGCGCGCGCGTGAAATCGGCGCTGGGCCGTTTACCAGCGGATATGCCCTGGATTTGGAGATCTGGGAGCGGCTCGTGCCGACAGGCGTCACGGCGGGTCTCGAGACCGTGGCAGCACCGAGCTACGGCCAGGATCAGACACCCAAGGTCTATAGGGTGGGACCCGTGAGCGCATTTGCGCAGGCGGTGGAGCGGGCCTGGGCTCAGGCAAGAGCCTTGTTGACCTCGGCGCAACATCGCAAGTCTTCGACCCTCGCTGTGGTGGACGCCCCCACCTACGGCATTTTTGCCCCGGCGCGCGCCAGCGAGGTGGACGCGCATCTGTTCGACAAGGCCCGGAATTGGGCGGTGCCTCTAGGTCTGGTGCTGCCCGGCACGGCTCGGGTGCTACTCTGCAGCGATGCTCTCGATGACTTCCGCGCCGCCGTGGAGACCGAGCGGGCCGCGCCAAACCTGGCCCGGCTGTTTCTGCGCAGCATTCTCGTCCATGAACATTTCCACGCCTATGCGGCGACGTCCCCCACGGAGGACGGGCACCCGCCGGCAGGCCCCGGCTTCGAGCAGGTCTGGCAAGATGCGATTCCGGTCAATGAAGCGCTCGCCACCTGGATGCAGGTGCATCTGGCACGCGACCTGCCGGATCTGTCCGCGAAGGTCTGGGACTACATCAATTTCGGCGAATATCCGACCTGGCCCTATGCCGGGGCTGCGGTGATCGAGCAGGTCTATGCCAGAAAAGGCCTGGACGCGGTTCGATCGCTGGTGGACCTCTTGCGGTCCGACCCTCCGGCTGCGGTCACGTGGATGCAACGGGAGATTGCCAATGCGCCGCATCGGCCGATCATCTAGCGTTCGCGTGATCTTGGTCCCCCCTCATAGAAAGACAGAATGACCCGTTTCGCTTTTCTGATCGAGCCTCCCTTCTGCGACCGCATGTCCGACGGCACCGTCACGGGCTGCGACGTCGAGTTGGCGCGGACGGTCCTTGCTTTGGCCGGCGCCGAGGATTTCCAGCCCGCCGAGACCGAATTCGCGCAGCTCCTGCCGGGCCTCGTCGATGGCCGCTGGCGGATGACGACAGGCTTGTTCGCCACTGCGGAGCGCCGCAGGCTTGCCGCCTTCAGCCGGCCGATCTGGGCGCTGCCGGACGGGCTGCTGGTGCGCAAGGGCAATCCCCTGCGGCTGACGGGCTACCGCTCCCTCGCCCGCACGCCCGGATCTATCCTCGCCGTGGTCCGCGACCAGATCCAGCACCGCTCCGCCGTGGCGCTCGGCGTCCCCCAAGATCGCATCCAGGTCTTCGAGACCTACGCCAGCGCCGCCAGCGCCATCCTGAACGGCCGAGCCCAGGCCTATGCGAGCGTGGCACGGGCGCATGGCGGCTTCATCGATGGGGCGGGAGCACTGGATCTCGAGGTGGTGACTATCGGCGCGGCTGAAAAGGAGCCAGCCTTCGGCGCCTTCGCCTTCAACCTGGACGACGATGCCTTCAGGCAGGCGGTCGACGAGGCGCTTGGGGCTTACCTCGGCTCCCTGCAACATCGTGCGATGATGAAAGGATACGGCTTCAGCGATGCCGACATCGATCTCGTCGCGTGACGAAGCCGCAGAAATGCCGACCCTTTTTTGCGAGATGCCGACGTCGTATATCTGGCCATCCACGGGCGGAGCAGCTTTCATGACCGACCACTCAAAGCCTCGGCGGCGGGCGATTGTTGATGCGCATCTGCATCTTTATGACAGCCATGCCAATGCCTTTGCCATCTTCGAACAGAGGCAACCCGGCCTTGAGGCCCTGGTCGGCGACTATGCGGCCCTGCCCAGGACCTATCTCCTCGACGCCTATCTTCGCGACAGCGCTTCGAGGGATGTCGAAGGCATCGTCTGGCATGAATTCATCTCCCGGGATGCCGACCGGGAAATGGCATGGGGCCAACAACTCGCGTCTGCGTCGCAGCTTCCCATGGCCCTGGTCGGCCTTGTCGACTTCCTCGACCCAGGCCTGATGGAACGGCTGGAGTTCTATGGTTCCCTACCGGCTGTTACAGGCGTTCGGCAGCATCTGGGCTGGGACGAGAACAATCCGCTCCGATGTTTTGCCACGCGCCCCGACTTCCTTTCGGACGGCAAGTGGCGGGAAGGATTGAAGCGGTTGCGCCATGGAAGGCTGCGCTGCGGCTTGGAGGTCTTCTCCCCGCAATTGCCCGATTTGCTCGACGTCGTCAGGCAGTTTCCGGACATCGGCTTCACGGTCGCCGTCATGGGCTGGCCGACCGACCTCTCGGCCGAGGGCTACAGGCGCTGGCGGTCCGATCTCACGGCCATCGCCCGATGCCACAACACCGTGGTGAGCATCTCGGCGGTGGAGTGCATCTTCGGAATGTCCTGGCGGCCGGAGCAAGTGAAGCCCTGGGTGCTGTCCATGGTGGAGGCATTCGGGCCCGGGCGAGCCATGTTCGGCAGCCATCTGCCTATCACCGGGCTTTCACACGGCTTCGGCCCGCTCTACGACGGTTACGAAGCCATTCTGGCCGGATTTTCGGAAGACGAGAAAAACCAGGTCTTCCGGCGGACAGCCATGCAATGGTTCGGCGTGCCGAAGCGAGAGCTGCTGTCCGAGGCCTGAACTCGCCCTCGCCGCGGCGGCTGGGGCGGATTTGCACCTTGCCAATGGCGGCCTTTGGGATCAATCTTGCTGGGATGAGCCGCGCGCCCGGCAAATGTCGGGCACAAGCAATCGGCCATATGACGGTCCATGCGGGGCAGTGCCGCCCCTTGTTCTTACCGTCGCCCCGCCATCCGCCGGGGCCTTTGGAAATCGATCATGGACGACCGACAGCAATGGACATACGACGCGATTCTGGCCCGCTGCAAGGACCTGATCCCGCCTCTCGACCTCCACAAGCACATCAAGCACGGCACGCTGGTGGTGTCCCACAGCACGCTGGACGGCATCGACTTCTGGGCGAACGATCCCGCCGATTTCGAGGCCGAGCTGAGCGGGCGGGCGAAACGTCCCGACGCCGGTGAATTGCCCAAGCCCGGCGAGTGCGGCACCTCCTTCGACGCCACGCGCACGCCCCGTTCAGCCAACGCCTCGATGATCGGCATGAGGGACGATCCCACCAACTGGGCCCTGGAGGCCTCGTTGGGCGCGACCGAGGGCGTGGGCTTCCGCGAGCAGTGGCGGCCCCCGCCGCAGCCCCGGCCAGCGCTGCTGCCGCAGACCCAATATGGCAGCAAGCGCATCTCGCTGGGCTTCGGCGAGACCGGCAAAAGGCTGACCTTCACCGCCCTTCACGCCTCCGTTTCCAAGAGGAAGTGCAACGTCCACATCGACGAGCGCGGCTTCGTGGTGAACGCACCCGATGGCGCCATCGTCACGCCCACCTTCTGGGGGCATCTGGCGAACGAACTGCTGCTCAAGACCAAGTTCCGCGACTGGCTCAACCGCAAGATCGGCGACAATGTCATCGGAGCGCTCGTCGTGGAAGTGGTCAACCACCTGTCGCTGCGATTTCCCGACGCCGAGAACGGCTTCGCCGGCCTGGAAGGCAAGGTGAACCGCATCAAGGGCATCAATGACGTCGAGGATATCGGCAAGACGTTCCTGCCCATCGGCCTGACGGCTGACCTGTGGCACTTCAAGAACTCGACCGTGCAGGCCAACTACTACTGGCACGACGGCCAGCAGACGCTGACGCTGAGCTGGGGCGGCACGTTCGATAAATTCGGGTCGAAGTAGCACTGTCGATCGGGCGCTTTGACCAACCCAGAATGCGCAGCCATCCCCAGCGATTCACTGATTCTGTATTGGAGTGAATACGCTCCACGGTTGGGCGAGATGAGGCATCTCGAAACAAGGCGCGCCGTTTGCGCCCCCTCGCCCCGTTTACGGGGAGAGGGGGCTTCGACGGCGAGCCTTCTTTTCAAACGCCTCATCTCGCCCAACCGCTTTCTTGCACCCCATTTTGTGCCGATCAGTCAACAATTTGAGGCGTTGTAGAAGGACGACCGATCAGCGCACGCCACGGATCAGCCTCAGCCATGGCGCCAGGTGGAAGGCGCTCATCAGGAGATACATCATCGCCATGCCGCTCAGCGGCGATGCAGGGCTTGCCGAGCAGGGCATGCTCATCGACTCTCCGCCCAGCACCGTGGTGAGCACGGCCATCAGCGCGAAAGTCGGCGATGCCGCCAGGGCCAGCCAGTCCGCCGCGCCGAAGGCGGCGGGGTTCCGGCGGATGGCGCCGCCGGGCCCGCTGGAACATGCCTCGCTCATGGCTTGGTGCCCGCCTGCTGCTCCCGGAAAGCCGCCTCGCCGACGTCCGAGACCTTGACCCACTCCTTGTCCGGCGCGGCTTCCGGAACATAGCTGTCGTGCCAGTTCCACCATTTGTAGGTCGGGGTCTGCGGGTAGCCTTCGGGCGAGTTCTCCCAGACCTCCTGCCGGCCCAGCGGCGTAATGTCGAGATAGTTCCAGGTGCCGCCCATCTGCTCATCGCCGCGATTGTTGATGTAGTAGGTGCGGAACACGCGACCGCCGTCGCGGATGAACACATTCGTGCCGTGCCATTCGTCCACGCCGAAGTCTTTGTCGAAGCCATCCGTGATCGTGTACCACGGCATCGTCCAGCCCATCCGCGCCTTGAGGTCCGCAATCTTGTCCTGCGGGGCCCGCGAGACGAAGACGAGGGTGGTGTCGCGGGCGTTGAGATGGGCGACGTGTGCGACCTGGTCCGCCACCATCGAGCAACCGCGGCAGGCACGCTCGGGCCAGCCGAACACGCCGGGCTCGTAGAAGGCGCGGTAGACGATCAACTGGCGCCGCCCCTCGAACAGATCGGTAAAGCTCGCCTTGCCCTGCGGCCCGTCGAACACATAGTCCTTCTCGACCGCCAGCCACGGCATCCGCCGCCGCTCGGCCGCCAGGGCGTCGCGAGCCCGGGTCTGCTGCTTCTCCTTCACCAGCAGGCGCTGGCGAGCGGCTTCCCAGGCCTGCGGCGATACGACGGGTGGCGTCTTCATGGCGGATAGACCGCCTTCCTGTCCGTTCTGCTGTACTGTCGTCATGGCTTTGTAACCTCCGAATTCCTGGCGGGCCCTCGCACCCCAATGCCGGAGGGCGAGCCCACGCGCTGCTGGTCAGCGGTTGTTGACCGTGAGGCGAGTGTGTCACCGGGCCGCGAAGGGCGGGAGTTACAAGTGTGACGGGATTTGCGGGGACGCTGATCGCGGCCGCGGGGCGTAGGGGGCGATTAATATGCGCCGTGATCTCCGAGGGGCGCCGGCCTTGAATGACCGGCGCCTCCACTCGGACGAGCGCCGTCAGACGTTGCTGACGCCGCCGTCGACGACCATGTCGGAGCCCGTCATGAACGAGCTCTCGTCCGAGGCGAGGAAGAGGGCGGCGTTGGCGAGCTCCTCGGGACGCCCGAGCCTCAGCATGGGCGTGTAGGTGGCGTACATCTTGCGAAGTGCGGCAGCCTCCTCGGGCGTCGTCGCCTGCGCGTCCATGATCGGCGTGTCGACGGGCCCCGGGCTCAGGAGGTTCGCGCGGATGCCGCTGTCCTTGAATTCGGCCGCCCAGGTCCGGACGTATGAACGCACCGCCGCCTTGGTGGCAGCATAGGTCGAGTGGTTCGCCAGGCCCATATAGTGCATGGCCGAGGACACCAGGATGATCGATCCTCCGCGACCCATCATCGGCAGCATCTTCTGCACGAGGAACAGCGGCCCCTTGGCCATCAGGTTGAACGTGCGGTCGTAGTGCTCCTCCGTGATGTCGCGCAGCGGCACCTGTTCGGTGAAGCCGGCGTTGGACACGACCACGTCCACCCTGCCCTTGGTACTGCGGACGGCGTCGGCGACGCGGTCGAGATCCTCGAGCCTGGACGCGTCCGCCCGGATGGCGGTGACGTTGGCGCCGATGACCTGCGCCGCCTCGTCGAGCGTATCCTGGCGCCGGCCGAAGATGAAGACATGCGCGCCCTCCGTCACGAAACGCTGGGCAATGGCGAGCCCGATGCCGCTGGTGCCGCCGCTGATCACGGCAATTTTGCCTGTCAATCCAGACATGGTGCTTCCCTTCAATTTGCGGTCCCGGCTCATCCCGGGGCTGAGGGTTCTTAGCTAGGTCATGTCAAATCCAAAGATAATGATATAAAACTCCATAAGATTAATTCTAATAGAGAATAAGATGGATCGATTTCACGAATTGAATGCCTTTATCGCCGTCGTTGAAGCAGGCGGTTTTTCCGCGGCGGCACGGAGAACCGGCGAGTCGCAGCCGGCCGTCAGCAAGGCCATCGGCGCGCTGGAAAAACGCCTCGGCGTGGCGCTCTTCAACCGCAGCACGCGCAGCGTGACCCTGACCGATCAGGGACAGCGATATTATGAGCGGACGAAACCGCTCGTCGACGAGATGGACGAGGCCGACAGCGAACTGACAAGCAGCAGACTCGATGCCTCGGGCCTGATCAGGATCGCTGCCGCCGCCACCTTCGGCCGCCTGCATATCCTGCCGCTGATCCCGGAACTGCTGTCAGCCAATCCCGGCCTCCAGGTCGATCTCGTGCTCTCGGATTTCGTGCGGGACATGGTGGAAGACCGGATCGATCTGGCGATACGCGTGGGGCCCGTCGACTTGCCGGACGCGGTCGTCCGGCGCGTGGCCGCGACGCCGCTCGTCTGCGTCGGTTCCCGCCACTACTTCGAGCAGCACGGGATGCCCAGGAACCCCGCCGAGCTCGTCGATCACAACTGCCTCGTCTATGGCGGTCTGGTGGAGTCGGCGAATTGGCCCTTTGTGGGACCGGAGGGCCGTTTCAGTGTGTCCGTTCGTGGAAATCTTTCATCCAACAGCGTCGAAACCATCCGGGCGGGTGTTCTGGCCGGCGTTGGCATCGGCCTGTTTGCCAAGGTCTCGCTTGCCGATGACCTTGGGCATCCGGACGTGATCACGATCCTCGACGAGTTCATAAGCGATGTCCGGGACGTAAGCCTCGTCTGGCCGAAACGCCGCTTCATCCCCGCCCGCGTGCGCCGCGCGACCGACTTCTTCGCGAAGGCGATACCGCAGCGATTGTAGGGATCGGTCTTGTCGCAAAACGCTTTGGGGTCCACGACAATCAGTGCTGCCAAGGCTTGTAGACGAATTCCAGCGTGTAGCCGTCAGGATCGGTTACTTGCCCGGCGTAATAGCGGGGATCGTAGTAGGCCTGCGGTCCCGGCGTGATCTTGTTGGCAGCGCCGGCCTGCAAGGCAGCTTCATGGGCGCTCCGCACCTCGGCTTCGGAATGGGCGATAAAGCCCACATGGACAGCGCCGGGAGCGGGCGTGCCATGCCTGAGCCAGAATGGTATCCGCCCATCCGCGCCAAAGCCCTTCAGGTCGGGATGCCCCGCTGGCCCGTCCTTGCCGTCGTAATCGTAGCGAACCGTCATGCCGATATGCGGAAGCACGGCCTCATAGAAGGCGATCGAGCGCTCGATGTCGCTCACCGTCAGAAACAT
Organism: Labrys miyagiensis; assembly: GCF_030160835.1. GTDB lineage: Bacteria > Pseudomonadota > Alphaproteobacteria > Rhizobiales > Labraceae > Labrys > Labrys miyagiensis. The sequence continues at coordinate 49,997 of NZ_BSPC01000007.1, forward strand.
ATGGTCCAGCATGGGTGCTCCCTTTTGCGGTATCCTATCCTACTGACCGGCGAGTATTGGCAGCCGAAAACCACTAGGGATGCGATTCTAGCCCGCACCGCACACCGCAGGAATCCCCCAAGCTCAGTTTTCACGCGGTCTGCGGGCGTTTCGCGACAAATTTGCAGAACCTCGATAGCGCAGCGCCTCGACCAGTAGCGCAAAAGCCTGTGTCGGCTGGCGGCGGCTCGGGTAGTAGAGATGGTAGCCTGAGAAGGGCGCGCACCAGTCGCCGAGCACGCGAACCAGGCGACCGCTTTTGAGATCGCCGCTCACCTGTTCTTCTGTCAGGTAAGCGAGGCCTAGGCCTGCCCGCGCAGCGTCGAGAATGAGCCCGGCCGTTCCAAAAACGAGCTGGCCTTCGACTCGCACATTCAGCTCGCGCCCAGATTTTTCGAATTCCCAGCTGTAGAGCCCGCCATGGGTTGGCAGGCGCAGATTGATGCAGTCATGCTCTGTCAGGTCCTGCGGCGTTATCGGCGGCTTGCGTTCGGTGAAATATGAGGGGGCGCCGACCACAGCCATGCGTGCATCCGGCGCAATGCGGACCGAAATCATGCCGCTCGCGACCATCTCACCGAACCGCACACCGGCATCGAACCGCTCAGCCACAATGTCCGTCAGCCCGACATCGGTAATGATTTCAACTTTGATATCGGGGTACTTCGGCAGGAAGCCTTCCAATGCCGGAAGGAGAACCGAAGCTGCGGCGTTTTCGCTCGCGGTCAAGCGGATCGTGCCTGCCGGCTTGTCACGCAACGCCATCACCGCTTCCAGCTCGGCATCAACTTCCGCAAAACGCGGGCCGACCGCACGCAGCAGGCGTTCGCCGGCCTCCGTCGCCGACACACGGCGCGTCGTTCTCGCCAGGAGCCGCACCCCGAGCCGCGCTTCGAGGCCGCGCATGGTCTGGCTCAATGCGGACTGTGACACGCCAAGCTGCGCCGCCGCGCGTGTGAAGCTTTGCTCCCGGGCCACCACGAGAAAGGCGACCAGATCGGCAGCCGTTTCCTTCCGCATTAAGAAGTCTCACTAATAAGTTTATGCGGATTATATCCCATTATCGCGAGCAATGGCGCTTGTTATTTTTGAGAAATACGAGGGCGCGGCGTCGCCCTTCCTTTCTCGACAGGAATTGGGTCATGGAGATCAAACGCAGTGGCGCGCAGCCGTCCGGCAAAGGTCCCGCCGACTGGTTTACCGGTATAGTGCGCGTCGATCCGCTGTTCAGCCCGCCTGAGCCCGCCCGTGTTTCCGGCGCGCTTGTGACATTCGAGCCAGGCGCGCGCACGGCCTGGCATACCCACCCGCTCGGGCAGACGCTGATCGTTACGGTCGGCTGCGGACAGGTACAGCGCGAAGGTGGTCCGATCGAACTCGTTCACCCAGGCGATGTCGTATGGTTTCCGCCCGGCGAAAAGCACTGGCATGGCGCGGGCGCGACCACGGCCATGAGCCATATGGCAATTCAGGAAAAGCTCGACGGCAAGAACGTCGATTGGATGGAAAAGGTCACCGACGAGCAATATGGCGGCTGAGGCCCGACCATCCTCGCTTCATTGACAATCCTTGCAGCCTCGCCGCTCACTCCAGGAGGTCTGACCATGGCCGACGAACCGACAAACGCACGAAAGAATTTTGGCGATATCGCGCCTCATCTTGCCGACATCACCGACAAGGTGCTGTTTGGCGATGTCTGGGAAAATCTAACCTTGTCGCCGCGCGACCGTAGCCTGGTAACGATCACCTGCCTGATCTCACTCTACCGCATGAATGAAATGCCCTTCCACCTGATAAGGGCTTTGGAAAACGGTGTTACGCGCGACGAGATCATCGAAACCATCAGCCATCTCGCCTTTTATGCAGGGTGGCCGCCGGCGATGACCTCGCTCCAGATCGCGCGCAAGGTGTTCGAAGAGACCGGCAGATAAGTCGGGTTGTCGCCCTTCACCCTGGATATGAGGAACGCGATGCCGTGGCCCGCTGTGGAACTGAGAAAGATCGCTGAGACGGACGACCTTCGTATCGCACCGTTTCGTGAGGACGGGACCACCTACGGTACCCTCGCGTGGATTTGGTCGGTTGTGGTCGATGATGCCCTCTACGTGCGCGCTTACAATGGACAAGCCTCACATTGGTACCAGGCCGCTGTACGGCAAAAAGCGGGACGGATTACCGCTGCCGGCATGACGCGGGAAGTTGCCTTTGAGCAAGCCGAAGGCTCGCTCGACGACCGTATCGATGACGCTTACCGGACGAAATATCGCGGTAGCCGCTACCTCGATCCAATGATCAGCACGCGCGCGCGGACCACCACGATCAGGATTGACCTTCGCGCCTGAGAGGAGGAGCCATGCCACATATCATCGTCAAACTCGCGCTCGGCAGGTCGGAGCAGCACAAGCAGCAGCTCGCCGAAAGCGTGACACAAGCGGTCATGACGAGCCTCGGCGTGGGTGAGGATGCCGTTTCGGTCAGTCTTGAAGAGATCGCGCCATCCGAGTGGACCGAAAAGGTCTACACGCCCGACATAATCAATAGTCCCGGCAAGCTCTACAAGCGGCCTGGTTACAAGCCCTTCTGAACAACAGCCAAAGGAGCCGAACAATGGAAAAGCGCATGCTAAGCCAGGGATTGGAAGTCACAGCCCTATCGCTCGGCGCGATGGGCTACGGCAAATCACGCGACATTCCCGATCGTCCCGAGATGATTGCGCTGCTGCGCAAAGCCGCCGATCTCGGCATGGATTTCTTCGACACCGCCGAAGTCTATGGCCCGTGGACGAACGAGGTCATGGTGGGCGAGGCCTTTCGCGGAATGCGCGACAAGGTGAAGATCGCGACAAAGTTCGGCTGGGATATCGATCAGCAGACCGGCGAGCATCGAGGCAACGTCAACAGCAAGCCCGCGCAAATTCGCAGCGCGGCCGAAGGCAGCTTGAAGCGGCTCGGCACGGACTACATCGACCTCTATTATCAGCACCGCGTCGATCCCGAGGTGCCGATGGAGGAGGTTGCCGGCGCGGTCAAGGACCTGATTCAGCAGGGCAAGGTTCGCTTCTTCGGCCTCTCGGAAGCCGGGGCGAACTCCATTCGCCGCGCACATGCTGTGCAGCCAGTGGCGGCGCTTCAAAGCGAATACTCGCTTTGGACGCGCGAGCCCGAGGACGAGATCATTCCGACGCTCGAAGAACTTGGCATTGGCATGGTTCCCTTCAGCCCGCTCGGCAAAGGCTTCCTCACTGGCACGATCGACGCCAGCACGAAGTTCAGCGATACCGACATGCGTCGCGGCGTTCCACGCTTTGCGACCGAGGCGCGTGACGCCAATCAGCGTCTCATCGACCTGTTGCGCAAAGTCGGCGAGCGGCACAAGGCAAGCCCGGCGCAGGTAGCGCTCGCCTGGCTTCTCGCTCGCAAGCCCTGGATCGTGCCCCTGTTCGGCACCCGCAGGCTTGAGCGGTTCGAAGAGAATATCGGGGCGCTGTCCGTGCACCTGACGGCGGACGACATGCGGGAGCTGGACGAGAGCCGGGCGACGATGCCCGTCCAGGGCAATCGTTACCCCGAAGAGCATATGCGGCGCGTCGGCCTCTGACGGCCCCAGCCAAGGACGAGGCTTTCGCAAACCTCCCTCTTCGTTGCGAAATGATGCATCGCACGCTTCGCCCAGATCTCACCACCGAACCGTGCGGCCGAGATAGTCGAGGTACTGCAAGCCCGCCTTGCCGCTCTGTGCGTCGATGGTGTCCGCCACCTTGGGGATGCTCTCCTCGATGCTCAGCCGGCCCTCGGGTCCGCCCATGTCGGTGCGGACCCAACCCGGGGCGATGAGCAGCATGGCCCTGGGGTCGTCACGGTGACGGGCGGCGAAGCTGCGCATCAGGGTGTTCAGGGCCGCCTTGCTGGCGCGATACACCTCCCTGGAGCCGGCCTCGTTGTCGGCGACGCTCCCCTGCCCGGATGACATGATCCCCAGCGTGCCGGTCGGGACCACGAGATCCTGCAGGCTTTCCAGAACGCGCATCGGGCTCAGGGCGTTCGTCACCATCACCCGGATGAACTCTTGCGTCGCAACCTCGGCGATCGTCTCCCGCGGGTTGTTGGTGACGCCGGCATTGATGAACAGCAGATCGAAGGTCCACGACGAGAGCCGCGCCCGCAAGGCGCCGACCAGGACGGGATCGTTGATGTCGACGGTCTCGACCTCCAGCCGCCCGTCAGACGCCTCGGCGAGATCATGCAGCCTTGACCTGGAGCCGGCCCGTTCGGTGGCGACGACACGCCAGCCCCGCTGCAGGTATTCGACGGCCAAGGCATAGCCCAGGCCACGCGAGGCGCCGATGAGAAGCAGGGTCTTGTCGGAAGAGGGTGTGGGCATTTCATTCGTCCCTTGTGGAGAAGTTCACTCAGGATACCGTCCTCCGCAGCAGGCGAAAGACGCAGCATTTGCAGTTTATTGCTGCACTTGACGCCATGTGGACGCAGATTGTCGTCCACGGATCTGGTCTTCGGGAGCTGTCACGGCAGCCTCGGTCCATCGCGTCAAAGCGCCTGGATGAAACGCCGGTTGTCCTCTTTGAAGCCGACGGACTTGTAGAAGGCATGGGCGCCGGCCCTGTGATCCCCGCTCGTCACCTCCGCCCGAATGCAGCCGGCCTCGCGAAAGAAGACGAGCGCGCGTTCCACCAGCGCCCTGCCGACGCCGGCGCCGCGGACATCCTCGTCGGCGACGAGCGAGGTGATCCGCCCGAAGCGCCCCTCGGCGTGGAACAATTCGAAGGCATGCGCGCTGAGGCAGCCGGCGATGGCCGTATCGAGCACCGCGACAAACACGGCGTCGTCGCTCGAGGCCTGCAGCAGCTCGATCTTTCGTGTGATGAGGTCGGCCGGGGCTTCGTAGCCCAGTTGGGCCATGAGTCGGGAGATTTCGGGTGCATCTGTGGGGGAGGCGCGTCGGATGAGCATGCCCTTACTGTGGCACGCGGCGCATCCACCGGCCAACCCCGTCAGGCGCGAAGGATGCCCCGGAAGGCCGGATATCTCGGACAACCGGCGGCGAAGCGGTTGCTATTCGCGGCGACGATGATAAACGGGAATTCCGGCTCTGTTCCCAAAGGAAACCTTCATGCCGGATTTTTCCACCTTCGTGCTCTTTGCGGCCGCCTCGCTGGTTCTCACGGCGACGCCCGGCCCGGATATGCTTCTCATTGCCTCCCGCAGTGTCAGCCAGGGGCGATCTGCCGGTTTCCTCACCTATGCAGGCATCGCTCTCGGCACCTATTGCCACGCCATCGCGGCTGGACTCGGGCTGTCCCGGCTCTTTCTCACGGTTCCCATCGCCTATGACGTGGTGCGCTGGGCGGGTTGCATCTACCTGCTTTACCTTGCCTGGAAGACGATCCGGACGGAGGGCTCCGCCTTCTCCCCGTCACCCGCACTGAAGCGACTATCCGGCAGAAGGATTCTCGCGGCGGGCCTCGCCACAAATCTTCTCAACCCGAAAATGGCGCTTTTCGTGCTGGCCCTCTTTCCGCAATTCGTCGACCCGACAGGCGGTTCGCTGCTCTTGCAGATGGTGCTGCTGGCCACGGTCCTGAATGGGATCGGTCTTGTGGTGAATGGTACGGTCATCCTGCTGGGAAGCCATATCCGCAGCCGTCTTACGGCCATGCGCCATTTCCCCAGGCTCCCGCAATATCTGCTTGCAAGCGTGTTCGCCGGATTGGCCTGGCGCCTGGCACTCGCAACGAGGAATTGACGGTGTGCGCATGCAAGTCCTCATCGCAGCCACTCTGCAAAAATCACCTGCCGGAATAAGGATATTTGTGGCAGGCCATCTCCTCCGCTCGACACTGTTGGAAGACAATGAGTCTCCCGGAATCTAGAGGATCATGAAGTCATTTGATCTGGTGATTTTCGATTGCGACGGCGTTCTCGTGGACAGTGAATAAATCGGGAGCGAAGTTCTGTCTATCGTCTTGGGCGAGTATGGCATCGCCATCGATGCGACGACGGCTCGGAGGAGATATGAAGGTATGTCGGTTGGCGACATCCGTCTGGCGGTAGAAAACGCTTATGGCGTAAAAATGCGAGAGGACTGGACCGCCAAATACTACGCCTTGCTCATCGACACATTAGGCAAGCGCGCAAGGCCCAGCAAAGGCATTGAAGGGGTTATCGAGCATCTCGAACACGTCCAAATGCCAATTTGTGTCGCATCGCAAGGTCCCATCGCCAAGATCGAAGCGTCTTTGAGAAGTGCTGGGCTTTGGGAGCATTTTATTGGGCGGGCATATTCTGCCAGGGCTGTTGCAAGACCAAAACCAGCACCGGATTTATTTCTTCACGCTGCCCGAACCAACAATGTTGAAGCAGGCCGATGTGCGGTCATCGAAGATTCTGCCACCGGTGTTCATGCGGGCGTTGCGGCAGGTATGACAGTGTTTGCGTATTGCGTGGATGAAGAAAAAGTAGCGAGCATGCAGGCTGTGGGCGCAATCCCATTCCGCACCATGGATGAACTTCCGGGGCTTATTGGAGCCGCATGACGGCGTTGAGAGCTGAAGATCGATTCGCTCATGTGCCTCCCCGCGGAACCACGCCGCCATCCCGGGCGTTCCAATCGTCAAACACACCGGGAGGCCCCATGAAGGATTGGAAGCCGGCAAATTACAATTCCGTCAGCCCCTATCTGATCTGCCGGGATGCCGAGGGGGTGATCGCCTTCCTCACCGCCGCCTTCAAGGCGGAGCTGCTGCGCCGCTTCGACCGGCCCGACGGCTCGCTGATGCATGCCGAGCTGCGCATCGACGACAGCATCGTCATGCTCGGCGGCGGCGCCAGGACGGAGCTGTCCGAGGGGGTGCACATCCATGTCTATGTGCGCGATGTCGAGGCCGTCTATGAACGCGCCCTCAAGGCCGGCGGCACCAGCGTGCAGGAGCCCGTGCGCAAGCGCGCCGACGACGACCGCCGCGCCGGGGTGAGCGATGGCAGCGGCAATATCTGGTGGATCGCGACCCAGTAGCGAGCCGACGGCACCTTGCCCGGATTATACAATACACAACCATTGATAGAATTAATTCTAATAGTGCAACCGATATTCTTGGCGGCCACTTGATCAGGCGCGATCTTTAGTGCGCGCCACCGCGCAACTGTCATAAAATCGCGCTAGCGTTGAGATTTCCTCCCCTTGCGTGAGCGCCCGCCATGAACGCACCCGACAGCGACACCAGCCTCGACATCAGCCGCCGCAAGCTCCTCGCCGCCGCGGGACTCGGCGCCGGGGTGCTGCTGACGGCCTCCCTTGCCAAGGCCGAGGAGGCGGCCCCGGCCGCGATCGGCGCCGGCGCGGCCGATCCGCTGGCGACGCCTCCGGTGGCCGGGCTGCATCTGCAATTCGGCGCCGACGCTTCGGCTGAGATGGTGGTCTCCTGGCACACGCTGCAGCCGGTGAAGCAGCCGCGCGTGCTGATCGGCCGGCCCGACGGCAGACTGGAGCAGACGGTGGCGGCGGATGAAGCCAGCTATATCGACGGCAAGTCGAAGCAGACAGTCTATGCCTATCACGCCAAGGTCGGCGGCCTCGACGCCGATGCCGCCTATCTCTACGCCGCGCTGCATGAGGGCGCCGAGCCGCAATTCGGCACCTTCCGCACCGCCCCGCGCGGGCGCCGGCCCCTCACTTTCACCAGTTTCGGCGACCAGGGCACGCCCACCCTCGGCAAGGTCTTCACCCCGCCGGCGGGCGTGACGCTGCAGGGCACCACCTATATCAACGACAATCTCGGCTCGCCCGCCGCCGGCGACACCACGCTCGGCGTCGAGCGGCTGCGCCCGCTCTTCCACCTCTTCAACGGCGACCTGTGCTACGCCAATCTCGCGCAGGACCGCGTGCGCACCTGGTGGGACTTCTGGAACAACAACAGCCGCAGCGCCCGCAATCGCCCCTGGATGCCCTCGCCCGGCAATCACGAGAACGAGCTCGGCAACGGGCCGATCGGCTACAGGGCCTACCAGACCTATTTCTCCCTGCCGCCGGCCGAGGGCCAGACGGAGGTAACGCATGGCCTGTGGTACAGCTTCACCGCCGGCTCGGTGCGGGTGGTCGCCATCGCCAATGACGACATCGTCTACCAGGATGGCGGCGATTCCTATGTGCGCGGCTATTCGAACGGCGCCCAGAAGGCCTGGCTCGAGAAGGAGCTCGCGGCCGCCCGCGACGACAAGGCAATCGACTGGCTGGTGGTGTGCATGCACCAGGTCGCCATCTCCACCGCCGACAAGTTCAACGGCGCCGACCTCGGCATCCGCCAGGAATGGCTGCCGTTGTTCGACAGATATGGCGTGGACCTGGTGGTGTGCGGCCACGAGCACCATTACGAGCGCTCCCACCCCATCCGCGGCCAGCAGAACAACGCCACGCTGACGCCGATTCCGGTCGGCACCGCCACCGACGTGATCGACACCACCAAGGGCACGGTGCATATGGTGATCGGCGGCGGCGGCACCTCGGTGCCTTCCAACGAACTCTTCTTCACCCCGCCCTGCTGCCGCGTGATCACGAGCGTGGGCGACAAGAACCCCGCCACCCACAAGCGCACGCCGATCTATGTGACGGAGGTGGCGCCCTGGTCGGCCGTGCGCAACGCCGCCCACGCCTATGGCTTCGCCGGTTTCGAGCTCGACCCGGGCAAGGGCCCGGGCGACATGACCACCATCAAGGTGACCTATTACGACGTGGTGGGCCCGGACGGCCAGATCGCGCCCTTCGAGAGCTTCACGCTGCGCAGGCCACGGCGGGATTGAGGGGAGCGGGCCGGTCTCTGCGGTGGGGCGAGATGAGACGGTAGAACATGGAACGCGCCCTCGAAGTCCCCTCGCCCCGTTCTTACGGGGAGAGGATAGAGGTGAGGGGCTGCACAGGCTCGTGAGATTTGCGTTCTGCAAAGCGTGGCGATCGGGCGGCGCATCCCTTCTACGTATCCCACTGATTCATTTAAGAAAACAGTCCTGTAAATGTTACGCAGCCCCTCACCTCTATCCTCTCCCCGTAAAAACGGGGCGAGGGGACGCAATCGGCTCGCCTCGTTCTAAACCGTTTCATCTCGCCCAATCGCAGAGCCCGGGCTGATCAATATTACGATCTGTAAATCAGATAGCCACAGTCGAAGAACGACTCCCGTGCCTATTCTTGCCGCCGCGTCTGAAGAATCGGATAAGCCTGCGGAGGGCTCAAGCCAGAAGAGAGGTTCGAGGTGAGCGAGCGGGACCCTGATCTGCAGCGCTTCGTGACGGCCCTGCGCACGGCGCTCCGATACGCGGAGAAGAGCGCGCAGGCCGATGCCATGCAGGCGAAGGTCTTCGCGGCGCTGGAGGAAGCCGGGCCGAAGGGCACCAGCACGCCGGCGCGGCTGCCGGTTTGCGACCAGCTCGAGCCGGCGCTCGACGAGCTCAAGGGCAGCGCGGCCGTGCTGGAGACGGTGGGCCAGGCTCTCGCCACCTTGGCACCCTCGCTGCACTGGATCCAGCGCGGCGGCGAGAGACCCAACGCCAATGAGCGCTTCGCCGACGGGCATGCCAATGCCACCATCATCGGCCGCGGCGGGCTGGAGGAGCGCGAGGATCTGCGCATCGGCGTCTCGCTGCTGGCGCCCGGCGTGCGCTATCCGGATCACGACCACCCGCCTGAGGAAGTCTATCTGGTGCTCTCGCCCGGCCGCTTCAGCCATGGCGGCGAGCCCTGGCAGGAACCCGGCATCGGCGGCACCTTCCACAACCCGCCGGGCATCCTGCACGCCATGGCCTCGGACGAACGCCCGCTCTTCGCCATCTGGTGTCTGTGGTCGGGGAACGGTTAGAGTGATATCCGATCGGAATGACGTCGTGGACCGTTCTGAAAGGAAAATGTCTGCCCCCATGGCAGGGCCACCCCCCTCGCCCCTTATTTCCGCCTCCCGGTGCGCAGAGCCTCGGCCCAGCCGGGGCTGCGATGGGCCTCGGCCTGGCGGGCGGCTTCCTCATGGGCGTAGGGCACCGCGATGAAATCGAGGCGGGGCGTCGCGCCGTCCCAGTCGAGGATCACATAGCGGGCAAACGGCGCGCCGGATTCGGAGACATGCGCCGGCGCTTCCGTCACCTTGTAGGCCGGCAGGCCGACGCTGCCGGGATTGACCACCAGCACATCGCCGAGCTGCGCGCAATCCGGCCGGTGGCTGTGGCCGCAGAGCACGAGACGCACCGCAGGATCGAGCCGGCCGAGCCGCGACGCGATCGCCTCGGGCCGGTCGCGCACCAGTTCGCCCTCCACCACCTTGTCGATGAGATAGAGGCAATCGTCCTCCGGCCCGGCATGGAAGGCGAGGATCCCGGGCGCCACGTCGGCGATGATGGGCAGGGCACCGAGGCGGCTGTGCTGGGCCGGCGTCAGCGCATCATGCGTGAAGCGGTCGACCGGCGACATCGCCTCCGGCGCCAGCATCCCCACCCAGCGGTCATGATTGCCGCGCACCGTCAGCGCCCCCAGCCCTTCCAGCCGCGCCATGGTCTCCGCCGGCCAGAGCGGCCCGGAGGCGCAATCGCCGAGGTCGACGATCCGGTCCGCCCCACCGCGCCGCTCAAGGTCCGCAAGCACCGCCTCGAGGGCGAGGGCGTTGCCGTGAATGTCGGCGATGACAGCGATACGCATGAGTGATTCCCGGGCAAAGACTGAGACTTGCGCGGAAGCGACGTTGCGTCAACTATCGCACCCGCTTGGGCGCGACGACGCATCCAAGCATAAAGCTCGCCGATTGCGCCCTCTCGCCTCGTTTACGGGGAGGGAGGATAGAGGTGGACCGGAACTGCACAGGCACTCTCCCCATGACGGAAACCCCTTCCCCGCAAGCTCCGATGCCCGCTCCCTTCACCCTGCGCCGCCTCAGCCTCGATGACATGGATCGCGCCGCCCTCATCCATCGCACGGCGTTCGACCAGCGGCTGCCCTGGCTGGCGGGATTGCATACGCCGGAGGAGGACCGGGCCTTCTTCCGCAATCAGGTCTTTGCCGAATGCCAAGTCTGGGGAGCGTTGGCAGAGGAGATCGTCGGCTTCATCGCCTTCTGGGAGGGTTGGGTCGACCAGCTCTATGTGCTTCCCCAGCATCAGGGCAAGGGCGCGGGCGCGGTGCTGCTGGCGCTCGCCAAGGCGGCCTCGGCGGAGCTGCAACTCTGGACCTTCCAGAGGAACCTCCCCGCCCGCCGCTTCTATGAGCGGCAGGGCTTCGTGGCAGTGCGGGAGACCGATGGCAGCGGCAATGAGGAGCGCGAGCCTGACGTGCTCTATCGCTGGCGGCGGGGCGGATAGCGCCTTGGGATCAGCGGAGAGGCGCCACCCTTCTCAGGGCGCGGGCACCGAATGATGTTCGTGCTCGATGATCCATTCGCCGGCGATCTTGCGCAGGCCCATGGTCAAGCGGAAGTCGAGATCGGCGGGCTGGCCATTGTCGTCGGGGCCGTAGCAATGGCCGTGGGCGGTGGCGAAGGCGACATCTTCGCCGGCGGTGATCCGGATGTCGGAGAACTCGAACTTCACGGGGCCGGTGGACCAGCCGAGGAAGAGATCCCACGTCGCCCGATAGGCTGCAAGGCCCTCGCTCTGGAACGGCCCGGGCACGTCGAACATCAGCATGCCGGGCGAATGGCTCTTCAGGATGCCCTCATAATCGCGTCGGCGCACGGCGTCGCACCAGGCCTCGATCAGGCTGCGGATGGCGTGCTGATCGCTGTCGGATGTCATGGCTGCCTCCTGGCGCAAGGAACGCGTATGCCAAGCTTTACGGAGCGTGGTGCCATGTTGTTACGACGGAACAAGCCGCAGAACCCGTCCCAGGAAAGGCGCGGGGGCTCCCCACGAAGCTGGGGAGGGAGGGCGCCTCATCCGGCGATGGCAGCGTTCGTCACGATCCCCCTGCCCGCTGCTCCAGCGTCGCGCCGGCAACCTCGACGAGCGCATCGGCGGAGAGGCGGAAGAAGACCCTGTCCTCCTGTGCCTGCGCGCCGAGCTCGGCATAGAAGCGCTGCAGCCTTTCGTTGCGCCGGTCGGCGGTCCAGTCGATCCGAGCGAAGCCACGCTCGAGGGCGAGGCGCGCAAGCGCGCGCAGCAACGCCTTGCCGACGCCCTGGCCCCGCGCCCGCTCCGAGACGAAGAGCTCCTTCATGAACAGGCCGGGCTTCAGCCCCGGGCCGGGATAGAGCGACGAGAAGGCCACGAAGCCCATGATGGCATCCGTCTCGGCCAGCAGGATTCCGGCTCCCGCCGGCAGTGCATTCAGGGAGGCACGGATCGCATCGGCGGCCGGCACCGGGACGCCGTAATGGCGCTGCATCTCCTGGAGCAGCAAGACGAGCTGGGGAATATCATCCGGAGCAAAGGGGCGGATCTTGAGCATCGGGTCGGTTCGCTTGGCTTGCACGATCTTGGTTTGAGGCGCGGCCGTGAAGAATGGAATCGCGGGGTCAGTGCAGACTATCCAACGCCCGAGCGAGGCGTAACAAGCCGAGGCGTAAAGTTTCCACTCCCAGGCGTGACGCTTTTATCGCGATTGTGTTTGGGAGAGGTGCCACGGCGATGCAGCTCACGGGGCATAGGCGCTACTTTGGTCGATAAAGGCGAAAGACCGTCATTGCGAGCGCAGCGAAGCAATCCAGGGGCCAAAGTGCGGTGTCTGCTGCCCCTGGGTTGCTTCGCTGCGCTCGCAATGACGAGCTGGATTCCGCCTCTGCCCACAAAGTTAGCACCCGTGGACTAACGGGGCGTGATTACCAGGGACTGGGAGCATTCCTCAACCCAGCTCCCGCATCGCCAGCGCGAACGCCTCTGGTGCCTCCTGGGGCAGGTTGTGGCCGATGCCCGGGAGGATGCGGCGGTCATAGGCGGCGGTGAAATGGGGGGCGTCGCGGTCTTCGGGGGCAGGCGGGTCGACGCCGTCGTCGGCGCCCTGCAGCACGATTGCCGGCACGGTGATGGCGGGCTGCGCTGCGAGGCGCGCCTCGATGCTGGCATAGGCGGGATCGCCGGGGATGCCGCCATAGCGATGGCGGTAGGAATGGATGACGATGTCGACGAAATCCGGATTGTCGAAGGCGGCGGCGCTACGCGCGAAGGTTTCCTCGTCGAAGGCCCAGCTCGGCGACCACAGCTTCCACAGGAGATGGCAGAGCGCGCGGCGCTTTTGCGCGAGGCCGGCCCGGCCACGCTCGGAATGGAAGTAATACTGGTACCAGAAGCGCGCCTCTTCCTCCGGCTCGGCTGGAATGCCGGCGCGGGCGATGTCCTGGATGTTGTAGCCGGTGCCACAGCTCACCAGGCCCCGCACGCGCTCCGGCCACAACGCCGCGACGATCGAGGCGGCCCGCCCGCCCCAGTCATAGCCGCCGAGGAGCGCGCGGGGAATGCCGAGCGCATCCATGAAGGCGAGGAGATCGGCCCCGAGCGCCGCCTGCTCGCCGGAGCGCGGAGTCTCAGCCAAGAGAAAGCGTGTCGGCCCGTAGCCGCGCAGAAAGGGCACGAGACAGCGCAGGCCCGAGGCGGCAAGGAGATCGGACACCGCGTCATAGGCATGGATATCATAGGGAAAGCCGTGCAGCAGGATGACGGGCGGCCCATCGGCAGGCCCGGTTTCGAGATAGGCGATATCGAGGACGCCGGCCTGGATGGATTTCATGCGTGGGGCTCCGGGGGAGAAGAGCTTAGAGGCATGCTGCTGACATGAGTTTGTCAACAGTGATTGGGAGTTGTGAAAGAGGCGCGACGCGAAAAGCCTCCCCCACGAAGCTGGGGGAGGTGGCATTGCGAAGCAATGACGGAGGGGGTGTGGCCCGACGGGCTCGACCCAAAAAAGGAAGTGCTGAAATCACTCCCGGGAAGAAGCTCCGCCTTTTCTTCTTTGTCGAGCCCGTTGGGCCACACCCCCTCCGTCACGACTACGTCGTGCCACCTCCCCCAGCTTCGTGGGGGAGGCTCGCGACGCGCCTCTTCCCCTCCCCAGCTCCCTCCGCCCCGGCTCCGTCTGGTGCAGATAGACCGCCAGCGTGTCCCAGGGCGGCGTGATGCCGAGTTGCGCCAGGATGCGGCAGGCCTCGCCGCGGTGGATGGTGGCGTGCACAGCCACATGCAGGAGCATCTCTTCCCGCGTCATGCAGCCTCTGTCGCCATCGGTGAAGGCGAAGGAGACGGGCTCCCCCAGCGTCTCGGGCAAGGCCTCGCCGATATAATCGAGATACCAGCGGTCGATCGCGGCGAGACTGGCGCCAAGGTCCGCCAGCGCCGGCGTCTCGACCGTGTTGTCCGAGGCATAGGGATGCGCGCCGCCGGTGAGATGCGCCGCGAAGATGCGGGCGACCACGTGATAGTGGTTGACGAGGCGCAGCGCCGTCTTGAGGGCCTCGGCCCGCGCCACCGGATCGACCAGCGCGAGCTTGCCGATGAGCTCGGCATTCGCCCAGGCGTGATAGCCATAGAGGGTGCGCAGCAGGGTGCTCATCGCCGATACTCCCGTTCCCGCGAAAATGTGAGTAAGTTCTCCATATTCTGAGCGGGAGCGGAAAATTGTCTACTCGCATTGTCAGGCCCCGCGCCGCCCTGCGCAAAGAACCGCGCCAGGCCCGTTCGCGGGCCACGGTAGAGGCGGTGATCGAGGCCGGGGCTCGCATTCTGAGCGCCGAGGGCTGGGCCGGCTTCACCACCAACAAGGTGGCGGAGGCGGCCGGGGTGAGCATCGGCTCGCTCTATCAATATTTCCCCGACAAGGTCTCGCTGGTCGGCGCCATCCGGCGTCGGCATCTCGACGACAGCCTCGCCGCGGTGAAGCGGGCCGGAGCGGGCGACATGCCGCTGGAGGACTTCGTGGCCGGTCTCGTCGACAACCTCATCGCCGCCCACCGCCTCCATCCCGGCCTGCAGCGCGTGCTGCTCGACGAGGCGCCGGGCATGGACGAATTCTGGGAGCAGAACGCCCGGGTCGAGGCCGACTACATGGCCTGCTTCACCGATATCGCCGCGGCCTATCGCGGGCGCCGTGGCGGTGTCGATGACGAGACCATGGGCGCGATCATCTCGGACACCATCGACGGCGTGATCCACAACGCCGCCCGCCGCGGCAGGCTGGGAGACGCGGCGATCCGGGGCGAACTCGCGCGGATCATCCAACTCTATCTGGCGGAGGGGGCGGCTGGCGTCAGGACGGCATAGCCTTCCCTGCCACATCGAGCCTCGCCTCCGTGGCAAGATCCCCGCGCCAGAGATAGAGCGCCGCCAGGGCCTGTTCGCCGGCGCGCATGGCGTGCGGCGCCTTGGGTGGGTGATGGATCACCGCGCCGGCAGGCCTTTCGGTCCACCCGCCCACGGCGATCTCCGCCTCCCCCCGCTGCCAGTCGCCGAACGTGAGAGGAATGTAGATCTCCTCCGCCGGGTGGCGGTGCGCGGGATAGAAGATGTGCGGGCCGAGCAACAGCACGCCGCAACGGATGCCGGCTGCGACGAGGCCATAGGGGCCGGCGATCTCGCTATAGCCATAGCCGTCGAGAAAGCCGGGATCGGGCGGGCTCACCCGGTAGTTGGGATTCTGCCGCCAGCGCAGAAAGGGCGAGAGGGCCGCAAGAACCTCGGCCACGGGCGCAAGGGCCGCCTGCTCCTTCGGCGCACGCGCGAGGCAATCGGACCAGTCGCGCAGCACGGGCAGAAACGCCTCGCCATCGCCCGGCTGGCGGTGGAAGGGTTCCCGCGGCAGGGCGGCCAGGAAGGGGCGGGCGAATTCGGCCTCGCCGCCGAGGAGGCGGCCGATCTCGCCGAGCAGCCGGGCGAGCAGAGCATCCGGCGCCGTGCCGGCGGATGGTTGGGCGCGATGCGGCTCGGACATGCTGTCGTCCCTGGATAGTGTCAAGGCCACACAAGGGAGCCGGCGCGGCAAAGCATAGGCATCGGATCGGCCGGCAGGCAAGCGGGACGATCATTCGCCCTCGCGGCTTTCCTCCAGGCCATGGTGCCAGGCACGGCAGGTGGAGAGCAGCAGGCCGCGCAGCCAGCGATGGGCCGGATCGGCATCGAGACGCGGATGCCAGAGCTGCGATATCGTGATCGCCGCGGTCCGCACTGGCAGGGGAAAGGATTCGACCGGCGCCTGCGCCGTTTCGAGCCAACGCTCCTGCTCGGCGCGGATGAAGGAATGCGTCACCAGTGCCACCAGGTCGGTGGTGCAGGCCACCGCCATCGCGGCGGGAAAGCCGGGAACCATGACCACGACATGGCGCCTGAGGCCGAGCGCCGCCAGCGCCTCGTCGACCGGGCCATCCCAGCGCCCGCGCCGAGAGGTCACCACATGGGAACAGGCGGCATAGCGCTCGGGCGTGATCTCGCCCGCCATCAGCGCATGCCCGCGCCGCACCACGCCGACGAAATGGTCGCGGAACAGCGCCTGCACGCGCACCTCCGGCCCGCTGGCGCCGAGCACGCCGATCTCGAGGTCGATCAGTCCCTCGCGCAGCGGGCGGACATCCTTGTCCGGCTTCGGCGCAAAACGCAGGCGCACCCCGGGTGCCGCCAGCCTGGCGGCGGCAACGAGCCGGCCGGCGAGCGCATCGACGAAGCCCTCATTGGCACGGATGGTGAAGACGCGCTCGAGGCTGGTAAGGTCCAACCCCTCGGCCACCGGCTGCAGCACCGCCCGCACTTCATGCGCCAGCTCTCCCACGCGCGCCTGCAGCAGGGCGGCATGGGGCGTCGGCACGAGGCCGCGTCCGGCGCGGACTAGCAGGGGATCGCCGGTGGCGGCGCGCAGGCGGGCGAGCGTCCGGCTCATGGCGGAAGCGCTGAGACCCAGCCGGCGGGCCGCGCCGGCGACGCTGCCTTCCGCGAGCAGGGCGTCGAGGGCGGTCAGGAGGTTGAGGTCGGTCTCGGGCATGCGCGAGGCTAGCACAGTCGATGGGTGTCTTCATCCCTGACATGGCGTTGCATGCAGCTATTCAATGCATCCCCTGCGCCTTCCGCCATGGCTGGCCGGCACTATCCTGTCCCGGACACCTTCATCCGGAAAGATCACGACCATGTTGAACGCCATGAAAGCCTCCACTGCCGACGGCAAGGAAGATCCCGATGCCGCGGAGGACGGACTGCCCACCCCGCAGCGCCACTATGTCGTGGCCGCCGTCCTGGCGGCCGTCGTCCTGGTCGTGCTCGACGGCGCGATCGCCAATGTCGCCCTGCCGACGATGGCCGCCGCGCTGCGGGTTTCCTCCTCCCAGTCGATCTGGGTGGTCACCGCCTACCAGATGGCCCTGGTGATGACGCTGCTGCCCGCCGCGGCCCTGGGCGAAAGCCGGGGCTACCGCCGCGTGTTCATCGCCGGCGTCGTCGTATTCACCGCCGCCTCCGCCCTGTGCGCCCTGTCCCCCTCGCTGCCCTGGCTGGTGGCGGCGCGCTTCGTCCAGGGCATCGGCGGGGCAGGCGTGATGGCGCTCGCCGTGGCCCTGCTGCGGTTCGCGACGCCGCTAAGGCTGCTGGGTGCGGTGCTTGGCTGGAACGCCCTCGTCATCGCGCTGTCCGCGGCGGCCGGTCCCACGATCGGCGCCGCGATCCTGTCGGTCGCCACCTGGCCCTGGCTGTTCGCCGTCAATCTGCCGGTTGGAGCCGTCGTGCTGCTGGCGGCGCGGGCCCTGCCCCGCACGGGCGGCACGGGGCGCAGGATCGATGGCCTCAGCGTGCTGCTCAATGCCGGCACCTTCGCGCCCCTGGTGGTCGGCGTCGACCTCCTGGTCACGCGGCCCGCACTCGCAACCGGGCT
Organism: Labrys miyagiensis; assembly: GCF_030160835.1. Classification (GTDB taxonomy): domain Bacteria; phylum Pseudomonadota; class Alphaproteobacteria; order Rhizobiales; family Labraceae; genus Labrys; species Labrys miyagiensis. The sequence continues at coordinate 67,853 of NZ_BSPC01000007.1, forward strand.
CCTCGCCGCTGCCGCTCTCAGTCTCACGGCGTTGATCCGGCGCGAGCTGCCCCGCACCGCCCCGCTGATCCCGCTCGACCTGCTGCGCGACGGGTCCTTCCGGATTTCCGTGATGGCCTCCATCTGCTGCTTCGCCGGGCAGATGGCGGGCATGGTGGCGCTGCCCTTCTACCTGCATCACGGCCTCGGCCAGGACGCCTTCATGACCGGCCTCTTCATGACGCCATGGCCGCTCGCCACGGCGATCGCTGGCCCGGTCTCAGGGCGCATCGCGGACCGGGTCTCCTCGGCCTGGCTGTGCGCGGCCGGGGGAGCCTGCCTCGCCGTCGGCCTTGCCGGCGCAGCGCTGTGGCCGCTGCAGGGCAACCCGCTGCTGCTGATTCCCTTCACCATTGCAAGCGGACTGGGCTTCGGCTTCTTCCAGACGCCCAACAACCGCAACATGCTGCTCTCGGCTCCCCGCGCCCGCAGCGGCGCGGCCGGCGGCATGCAGGGCACCGCGCGCCTGGCAGGCCAGACGGCGGGCTCCGTCATCATGACGCTGCTCTTCACCCTCGCCCCGGCCGACACGGCCCCCCGCGCCGGCCTTGCCATCGGCGCCGTGCTGGCGGTCCTCGCCGCCGCCGTGAGCACGTTGAGAGCCGGCCGGCGCGTGGCGGAGAAGGTGGCGGCCTGAGGAGCGAGGGACATCGCCCCGGAACAAACCTTCCCCGAGCCGGGTTTGCTTCCTGCTATGGAAGCCAAGCGCGGAGTGGGCCGTCATGATCAAGTGGATCCTCATTCTTTTCATCATCGCCGCGGTGGCGAGCGTGCTCGGGATGCCGCGGCTGGCGGGCACGGCGGCGGCCGGGGCGCGTATCCTGATCGGGGTGGTGCTGGTGGTGTTCCTGCTGGTGATGTTGGGCCTCCTGTCGATCGCTTGAGGCGGCATTGCCGCATGATGAGGAGTGGAGAGAGGCATGAACAAGGGTTTCGTCTATGAGTCGGATGTGGCCGACTTCAAGATCGTGGCGGTGATCTTCGACGATGACGGCATGGTGGTGCATGGCCAGGCCGTGGAGAGCCGCGAGGAAGCTGAGGACTTCATCCGCAAGGCCCTGACCGATCTCCGGGACGTGGAAGGCTTCGCCATCCCGCGCTGAGGGATGATCGTGCCCCGCCTTCCTGCGAACGTAGGCGGCGTGTGCCGGCCATGAGACCGGCACACCCCAGGCCGCTCACTCCTGCCCGAGGGTGTGCCGGCGCAGGCTGGGATGGCGGCGCGGCAGCGGCAGCAGCATCGAGACCTGCTGGCGGTAGGCGGCATAGCGGGCGCCGAAGAGGCGCAGCAGGTCGCGTTCCTCGAGCTGGATGCCGACCAGGATATAGGCCGTGGTCACCGTCGCAAACATCAGATGGCCCGCTGACATCACCGGCGCCGACCAGAAGGCGATGATGAAGCCGAGATAGATCGGGTGGCGCACCAGGCGATACAGCAAGGGCGTCTTGAACATCATCGCCGCCGGGCTGCGGCCGGCCCAGTCATCCAGAACCTGGCGCAGGCCGAAGAGTTCGGTGTGGCTGATCAGGAAGGTGCTGAGCAGCACCAGCCCCCAGCCCAACCAGAACAGGCACCAGACCAGGGTGGCGGGCGTGCCCTCCAGCGACCAGACAACGCCGGGGAGCGGCTGCCATTGCCAATAGAGCAAGTCGAGCACCAGGCTCGCCAGCAGCACGAAGAGGCTGCGCTCGATCGCCTTGGGCACGATGCGCGTCAACAGCGCCTTGAAGCCGGGCCGCGCCATCACGCTGTGCTGCACGGCGAACAGGCCGAGCAGGACGAGGTTCACTGCCAGCGCCGGCAGCAGGGGGCCGGCCTCGCCGTCATCGATGCCCTTGGGCACGAAGGCCCCTGCGGTGAAGCCGACGGCGTAAAGGAAGGTCAGAAAGAAGATGAGATAGGATATGAGGCCGAAACCAGCCTTGAGAATGCGTGTCACGGGCGTCTCCTGAGCTTGGGGTAGATATCCTTCACCCCGCTGTGCTCAGTCCCTTCAACAGCACCGACGTATAGGCCAGCGTTGAAGCAATCGTGGAATTACCGGCGGCTGGCGTGTTATTATCAATCTGGGGCGGTTTTCGGGCGCCGCGAGCGCGAAAACCGGAGGTTCGGGACGATGACTGCAGATATGCTCGAGATACGTGTGCTCGGGGATTTCCAGCTATTGAGCGAGGGAGCCCCCGTGGGCTTTCCGCCTTCGAAGAAGACCAAAGCGCTGCTCGCCTTCCTGGCGGTGACCGGAAAGCCGCATCAGCGCGAGCGGCTCTGCGAGATGTTCTGGGACATCCCCGACGATCCAAAGGCGAGCCTGCGCTGGAGCCTGTCGAAGATCCGCCAGCTCCTGCCGGAGGAGGCGGCCGACATGCTGCAGGCCGACCGCAGCGTGGTGCAGATGCAGCCGGGCCGCCGGCTCGACCTCGAGCGCCTCGGCCCGCTTGAGCGTTCCGCGCTTGCCAACCGCTCCACCGAGGAACTGGAGGCGACCTACGCCCTGATGGCCGGCCCCTTTCTCGCCGATGTCAGCCTGCCGCGCTGCCCCGATTTCGAGGCCTGGCGCACGGCCCTGTGCGACCAGCTCGAGATCGGCCGGCTCAACCTCTTGCGCGAACTGGTCTCGCGGCTGGAGGGAGAGCCGGCCAGGGCCCTGCGCTACGCCCATGCCATGGCAAGCGCCCTGCCCGGCAATGAGGAAATCGGCCGGCAGGTCGAACGGCTGAACCGTTCGGCCCTGGCGCAGGCCGCCGCGACGCCGTGCGCGGACGTTCCGCCTGTTCCGGCGCCGGTGACCAGGCCCGCGCGGGATCTCGCCCACCAGGAGGTGCGCTTCTGCCGTGGGGCCGGCGGCGTTCGCATCGCCTATGCCATTGCCGGCCGGGGCAAGCCCGTGCTGCGGGCGGCGCACTGGATGTCGCATCTGCAATATGATTGGGAAAGCCCGGTATGGCGGCACTGGATGCATGCCCTTTCCGAGCGCAATCAGTTGGTACGCTATGACGAGCGCTGCAACGGCCTGTCCGACTGCGAAGCGGAGGACCTTTCCTTCGACGCCATGGTGGAGGATCTGGAGTGCGTGGTCGAGGCGGCGGGCCTGGAGCGCTTCACCTTGCTGGGCATTTCGCAGAGCTGCGCCATTTCGGTGGCCTATGCCACCCGCCATCCCGAGCGTATCTCCGGGCTGGTGCTCTATGGTGGCTATGTCAAGGGTTGGCGCAAGCGCGGCAATCCGCGCGAGGTGGCGATGCGCGAAGCCCTGGCGACCTTGATGCGCGAGGGCTGGGGCCAGAACAATGCGCGCTTCCGTCAGCTCTTCACCTCGATGTTCATCCAGGACGCCACCGAGGAGCACATCGCTGCATTGGACGCGCTGCAGAGCCGCACCATTTCGCCTGACAATGCCTGGCGGCTGCAGAACAGCTTCGGGGATATCGACGTCAGCGATCTCCTGGCCCAGGTGAAGGTGCCGACCCTGGTGCTGCATGCGCGGGATGATGCGGTGGCGCCGGTGTCCTCGGGCCGGACCTTCGCGGCCGAGATCGCCAATGCCCGCTTCATCGAGCTTGATTCCGGCAACCACATTCTTACCGAGAACGAACCGGCCTTCGGGCAGTTCGTCCGCCATTTTCGGGCCTTCGTGGACGCTACGAGCTGACCGCCCGGCCGCCGCGACGCAGCACGGCCCTGCACCGGGGCGCGGGGCCGCTCAAGCCTCCAGCCCTTCGCGGCCGTGGCGGATGGCATAGCTCACCTCGCAGCGCGACAGGCCGATATCCTTGAGCAGATGATCGGGCATTTCGAGCAGCGCCCGCTCGCCGGCGACGGCCTCGACGTGCCGGGCCAGCCAGCGGCGGGCGGGCCATGACAGGGCGCTGAACAGCGCGTGGATGGAAAAGGCCCGGCGGGGCCGGGGCGGATCGTAGAGCTCATCGATAACGGATGACATGGCAACCTCCTTCGCCATTGCGCCACCATCGGCGCACTACCCTTCTGCCGCGCCCGCGTCTGCGCCAGCGTTGGAGGAAACGCTGAATTCGGCGGGCAGAGCGTTGTATCGGGGCGCAGGGACTGTCGTTCCTCGCCGCAGCGTTTGCCTCCTCCTGCGTTCTGGCTGTACCAAGCGGGATCATGCGAAAAGCGCCGAGGGACCATGGCCGAGCTTTACGACATCACCTTGCCCGTCCTCCTGCGCTACCTCGACAATCTCGACGGGCTCCTTGCCAAGGCCGGGACGCATCTGCGCGACAGCGGCGCGGACGAAGCAGCGCTTCTGGACCGAGCGTTGCGGGAGGGCATGTTTCCGCTGAAATGGCAGTTGAAGATCGCCATCGGCTTTGCGCTGCGCACGGTGAACCCGCTGCTCCCGGTGCCGCTGGCGCTCCCCGATGGGGCTCTCGACAGCATCGAAGATGTTCGCATCCTCGCACGCCGCACCCGCGCTGCGCTGGCCGCCATCTCGCGGGAGGCGCTCGCCGATGCCGAGGGCAAGCCCGTGAGCGAGAAGGCCGGCCAGGCGGTGTTCGAACGGCCGGCGCTGGAATTCGTCACCTGCTATGCACTGCCGAACTTCTTCTTCCACCTCGCCATGGCCTACGCGATCCTGCGCGAGGCCGGCTGCCCGGTTGGCAAGGGCGATTTCGACGGCTTTCATCGCTATGGCGCGGATGTCGATCTAAAGCGTTTTGCGATTTGACGGCATCGGCAAGAATCGCAAAGACGCGTCGAAACAAAGAGTGAGAGCAAAGCAGCGTTTGCGCCTAAACGCGCTTTGCTCTGGTGAAGGCGGTCAAGACCGGAGCGGATAAGAGCCAATAGCGCCTTCGTCTCCCGCGACCCTGCCCGACAGCCTCCCGAGCAGGCTGGCGAGGCCGGGGTCGTCGACGATGATGGCGGCGTCGGTCAGGCTCATCCATTGCACGCTGCGTTCGGCCTGTTCCTTCCAGGCGCGCAGGACGCCGGTCACCCGTAGCGGATAGAGGCTCACTTCCACGCGCTCGAAACGGTCGGCCCAGCGCTTCCAGTAGAGGAAGGAGCCGAGCGCCTTCTTGTGCGGGCGCCCGGTCAGGCCAGCCTCCTGCTCGGCCTCGATGCGCGCGGCGACATGGTCCTTGCAGCCCTTGATCGGCCAGCCCTTCGGCACAGTCCAGCGATGGCTGGTGCGGGTGGTGATGAGGCAGACCTCCACGCGCCCGTCGCGCTCGCGCAAGGGCAGCGCCGCGACCTGGCGGCGGGTTGGATTGGGCAGGATGTCGATGATCGTGTGCTGCACTGAATTTCCCCGCTCCGCCAGTCCTTTATGACGCAGAGGCGGTATTTCTGCGTGACAGGCAAGGGGCTCCGCGGCGTAGGCGCGAGGCACTCGGCCGCGATGGCGCCTATGCCCGGCACGTAGCGATGCTGGTGCCGTTCCTGTGGACGCCGGGCCTGGTTTGATAACAAGCCGGGCCCAATGCTGCTCTGACGCGAGCGCCGGGGCCGTACCGATCGTTGACCTTGCTATACACAATTATTGAAAATCGTGTATACACCCCCTGCGGCCCGTTCCGCTCAACGTCCATCCAGCAGACGAGTTCTCCATGGCAGCGCTCTCGGCACCTCCCCACGGCTCGATTTCACCCACAGCCCTCACACTCTATGCCGATCTCCTGCAAAAGGTCGAGGCCGTGCAGCGACAGCCCGGATCTATCTCGCGCAAGAAGGTGCGGGGCGATACCTATCTCTACGTGGTTGAAAAACACGGCCAGACCCGTATCCAGCGCTATCTCGGTCCGGCCGAGAACGAGCAGGCCGTTGAAGAATCTACGCTGATCCAGGCCGAAGCGCAGCATGCCAGGAGCCGCCGCACGCAGGTCTCCATGCTCAAGCGGGCGGGCCTGCCCGGCCCCTCGCTCGAGGTCGGCCGGCTGCTTGAGGCCGTGTCGCGCGCCGGCCTGTTCGAGAGCGGCCTGGTGCTGGTCGGCACCGTCGCCTTCTCGCTCTATGCGCCCATCGTGGGCGCTATCCCCTCCGCTGCCTTTTCGATGACGCAGGATGCCGATTTCGCCGTGGCCTCTGTTGCCGATACAAGGGGCGACGCCGACCTCACGACGGTGCTGCGTCGCGCCGATCCGAGCTTTCAGTCGGCCCCCGGCTTGCATAGAACCGATCTGCCGCGAAAATTCCGGGCTTCGACTGGCTTCGAAGTGGAGATCCTTACGCCCGTCCGAAACCGGGAGGACGACGGTGTCGTCAATATTGCGGGGCTTGGCGCCGGTGCAACGCCGCTGCACTTCATGGAATTCCTGATCCAGGACGCGATCAAGGCGGTGGCGCTCTACAATGACGGCATCAAGGTGACGATCCCCAATCCGGCCCGCTATGCCATACACAAGCTGATCGTGGCGCAGGAACGTTCGATTGGCGTGGCCAAGCGCGACAAGGATCTCGCCCAGGCCGGCGCGCTGATCGCGATCCTCCATGCCAACGACCCCTTCCTGCTGCACGACATCTGGGAAGAGGCGCGCACCAGCGGGCCGAAATGGCGCACGAATATCGAGCGCAGCATGAAGATGCTGGCGCTGACGGAGGAGGACCTGACGCCGTAAGCGGCCATCGCTGATCCATCGCCGACTTTCGGCCAAAATACTGTCCTAGAGCAAATCGCGATTTCTCCGAATCGCGATTTTTCTCCAACTCTTTGTTTTTACGCATTTTCTTAACCGGAAAGTCTATCAACTTTTCTGGAAAATGCTTTAGGCGAAGGCCCCGCCATGGAGACAGGCATGACCTTGTTGCTCTCGCGCCGGCAGGCCCTTGCCGGCTCTCTGCTCGCCCTCCCGCTGCTATCCGGCCGGTCCGCGACGGCACAGACTGCCCGGCCATCGCTGCGGCAGGCCGTCGATGCCGCGATCGTGCCGCTGATGCAGGCGCACGACGTGCCCGGCATGGCGGTGGCCGTTACAATCGGCGGCAAGCGTTCCTTCTTCAATTATGGCGTCGCCTCCCGCGAGAGCGGGCAGAAGGTCGGCGAAGACACGCTGTTCGAGCTCGGCTCCCTCTCGAAGACCTTCACCGCCATCCTCGGCGGCTGGGCGCAGGCGCGCGGCGCCCTCGCTTTCGGCGACAAGGCGAGCCACCACTGGCCGGCTCTCGCCGGCAGCAGCTTCGACGAGATCAGCCTCATCGATCTCGGCACCTACACGGCGGGCGGCCTGCCGCTGCAGTTCCCGGCAGGGGTGAAGGACGAAGCCAGCATGCTCGGCTATTTCCGGAGCTGGCGCCCGGCCTTTGCCCCCGGAACCCGGCGGCTCTATTCGAACCCGAGCATCGGCCTGTTCGGCTATCTCGCCGCCCGCAGCCTCGGCCAGCCCTTTGACGCGCTGATGCAAGGCACGATCTTTCCCGGACTTGGCCTGAAACGCGCCTTCATCACGGTGCGTGCAACGGAGATGGAGAGCTATGCCTGGGGCTATGCCAAGGCCAACAAGCCGATCCGCGTCGGGCCGGGCGCCCTGGATTCGGAGGCCTATGGCGTCAAGATTTCGGCGGCGGAGATGGCGCGCTATCTCGAGGCGGTCATCGACGGCGCGGGCCTCGACGACAACTTCCGGCGCGCGATTGCCGTCACGCAGAGCGGCTATGACCGCATCGGCGGCATGGTGCAGGGCCTGGGATGGGAGATGTATGACGACCCCGTCGGCCTCGACCGGTTGCTGGCGGGCAATTCGGCCGAAATGGCGCGCAACGCCAACACGGTTGCGCCGCTCGACCCGCCGCTGCCTGCGCGACGGCCCCTGCTCGCCAACAAGACCGGTTCCACCAACGGCTTCGGCGCCTACGCCGCCTTCGTGCCGTCCAAGGCTCTGGGCGTGGCGATGCTGGCGAACCGCAGCTACCCCAACGAGGCGCGGGTGACCGCAGCCTACGGCATCCTCTCCGCGCTGGAGAAATGGGCGGGGTAAGGGCACAGTTCTGGGCGCCAACTTTGTGTAGAGGCGTGGCACACCTCCCCAACTCACTCGGCCGTCGTGGATATGGTCGTCGTTATGCCGGGATGGCCGAGATAATACACACCGCTCATCACCCTCTCGGGCTCGCCCGCGATCCCGCCGCCCGGCGGCGGGATGATCACATCCGGTCGGCGGTCGAGCTTGCTCTCCAGCGCCCGCTCGCTGGTGTTCAGCAGAACATCGTAGGAAACCCTGCCGGACATCGATGCACGGACCTTCCTCAGAGCAGCAGGCATTTTTCCCCCGGTTGAGACAGTTGTGAGCCAGCCTTCTATAGCCAGCAAATGCTTGTCCGGCGCAAGAGCAAAGACAAGACGCGGCCCGCCGATGACAAGATTGCACGCCTGTAACATCGGCCTGTCGGGCGGCGTAGAGGGAGCATAAGTTCGTCTCTGATTGGCCGATATGAACACTCTCCTCGATTTCTATCACCGCCTTGCTTCCCCCCGTTTTCAATCCTGGTACGCACTGCCGCTGCGGCTGATCGTCGGCTACGGTTTCATGGAGCATGGCTATGCCAAGCTTACACACGGGCCGGATTCCTTCATCGCCATCCTGCATGCGCTCGGCATGCCGTTCCCGGCCTTCCTCGCCTGGGCGACCATCCTGATCGAGCTCCTCGGCGGCCTCGCCGTGCTCATCGGCCTGCTCGTGCCGCTGGCGAGCCTGCCGATGGCGGTGGTGCTGCTGGTGGCTGTTGTCACCGTGCACCTGCCCAACGGCTTCAGCTCGATCAAGCTCCTGTCGGTGGATGCAGGCGGCGCCCATTTCGGCCCGCCGGGCTATGAGACGGACCTGCTCTACCTCGCCGGCCTCATGGCGCTGGTGCTGGGAGGAGCGGGTCCGCTGGCGGTCGATCGACTGGTATTCGGGACGGGTTCCAAGCCGCGCGAGAGTGTCACCATGCCGTGACTTGGAAGCGCGCGCTCCCGGCTTGCTCTCAGCTCGCCCGCGCCTGCCTGTCGGCGCTCAGCCGGCCCTCGCTCGACATGAACGGGCCCTTCGCCTCCCGGACAGGCGCAAAGGCACCCAGGCCCGGGAGTTCGGGCATGCTGACATACACGGCCTCCACACCGCCGCGGGCGCTATAGGCCTCATGCCAGAAGCCGCTGCCTTTTGTATCGCGCAGGAAATCGCGCCACCAGACGGCGTGCGGGGCCTCGCGCGTGAACCGGGTGAGACTCTCCTGGTCGCGCCAATATTGGCGTATGCCGAGATGGTTCCAGCCGAACAGAAACGTCTGGTGCCCCAACAACCCCTCCGGTCGCTCGCGGGAAAGCCGGGCCAGGCCGCGGCCGATGCCGAAGAGCGCCGGCAAGACCCGCAAACTCCCGACCCGGAAGCCGAGCAGCACCACCACGAGGTCGGGATAGCCGGACAAATCGACTGTCTGTCTGCGTGCATCCGCTTGCATGGCCGATCTCCTCTGTTTACACTGTAAACATACCCGATAATGTGTACACTGTAAACAGATGAACGATCAGCACGGCAGCTTGCAGGCCACCCTTGTCCGGACGGCGGTTGCAATGCTCAACCAGGGAGCCGGAGAGATCAGCCTGCGCGCCGTGGCACGCGCCGCCGGCGTATCGGCGATGGCCCCCTATCGCCACTTCCAGGATAAGGTCGCGCTGCTGCAGGCCGTCGCCGATCACGGCTTCACCATGCTCCGCGCCGATCTCGAGGAAGCAGACCGCACTGCCGACGGCGAGGAGGCGCTGATCGCCCAAGGCCTCGCCTACCTTGCCTTTGCCGAGCGCCATCCCGCCCTCTTCAGGCTGATGTTCGCCAGCGACCAGAAAACGCCCCGCGACAGCGGCGCCGGCCGCACGGCCTATGATGTTCTCTCGCAGCGCGTCGCTGATCTCGTCCCGGCCACGGCCGACACTGCAACCCTGGCCTGCTGGGCCCTGGTGCACGGACTCGCCACCCTGGCACTCGACGGCCAGATTCGGAGCGAACCCGCGCAGGCCAGGGCGGTTCTGAGGAAGCTGGTCGACGGCCTTGGCCAGGACGCAGAACGACCGGCTTGATTGTCGCAAGCGAGGTGCTCTGTCGGTTGGGCTCAACTGTCTGGGGAGCCGCCGCTATTGCCCTGCGACGATCTGTCGAGGCGCATTGATGATCCTGATCGGAAGGGTGATGAAGGAGGCGAGTGTTCCACCCACTGCGGTCTGGCTTCTGGGTGTCGCGCCGCGATCTGCCTCTATCCCCGCCTGCAAAACCCGCTCAAGCTGTGGTGCCACGCTGGCAAGCTGCGCGAACTTGCCATGACTCAAGGAGTCGGTCCCCTTCAGGGTCGTCAAATCCACCACGATCGCCCCCATCGCGGCCAGTTCCTGCACATTGCTGTCTGCGCCGAGCCTGCCCTTGTCGCCTGCGATGAACCTTGAAATGCGCAAGGCCTGATCATCCTTCGATATGACGATGAAGAAGGGCTTGCGGGGCCGTCCGATACGCCGCATCTGCGACTTGAACACGTCGATATCGATGTCTGGCGCTGCCAGAACCACAACTCCAACCTTATGCGCTCCTCTCGTATCGCCGGATATCTTGATTTGTCGTATCGCCTCCACCGTCACCCAGTTGCCCATCGAATGGGCGACGATGTTGATCTCGTCGGCGTCACTGGCGGCGATGAGGCGAAGGGTGTGTTCCAGGTCATCGCGCGCGACCGTCGCACTGTTGGTATCGTAGACATAACCGGTGAGGCTTCCCTGCGATGCCCAGGTAAACAACACCGGCACGGCGGGTGAGCCGGAGTCCTGGACGATTTGCGTGAAGCGGTAGAGTCCCTCGGCAAACATCGTGTTGTAGCCGTGGATGAAGACCAGCACCTTGCGCTTGCCGCGCGGCTGGGCGGATAGCCGGCTATTCAGCGTGCGGACGAAAGCCTTTTCACCGTCGATATAGGCCGCCTGTCGTACCACAAAATCGGTTTGGGGATTCCCGGGGGGCGACGAGGGCCATTCGACCTGCCCATCCGCATGCCTGGGCGGAACGGACACGGTAATCGTCGCGTAATCGAGTGCCCCCGATCGCTCGCCATTGAAAAGGGTTCCCGGCCTGGAGTCGCGCTCGCGGGTTGTCGCAACGAGCAGCGTATGCTCGTTCGCACCCGTGGCGGGTTGCGAAACGGCGCTGAGAAATCCACTTTCAGGCCGCGAGGCGCAGCCCCCAAGCAGAGCCACGGCGATTGCAATCGCACAGGTCAAGGCGCACCGGAGAACCACGACGGCGCCGACAACCCTTGTATGGTTCCGATTTTGTGCCAAATCGAACCCTCAGCGCTATCCGCGATCGCAGCGCTCCTTGCCCCTCTGCACCCACGCTATACTCGCGTGGTGAAGTTTGCACGCCCATATTGCCAGGGCGCGCGCGCCGCATCTATCCCGTGGCACCCGCCCCTTCCGCCGCCACGGGCGCTGGTTTCTTCTTGCCGCGCGAGCGCCATTCCTCGAAGCGCTGGACCATCACGAAGAAGGCCGGCACGAACAGCACGGCAAGGCAGGTCGAGGCGATCATGCCGCTGAACACGGTGATGCCGATGGAGGATCTTGCGCTGGCGCCAGCGCCGGTGGCAAACACCAGCGGCGCCACGCCCAGGATGAAGGCGAAGGAGGTCATCAGGATCGGGCGGAAGCGGGCGCGCGCGGCCTCCACCGCCGATTCCAGGATCGGCTTGCCCTCGGCCCGCATCTCGCGCGCCACTTCCACGATCAGGATGGCGTTCTTCGCCGACAGGGCGATCAGCAGCACCAGGCCGATCTGCACATAGAGATTGTTGTCGATGCGCAGGCCGTTGAGCACCAGCACCGGCCCGAGCAGCGACAGCGGCACGGCGAGGATGACCGAGATCGGCGCGTACCAACTTTCATATTGGCCAGCGAGCACGAGGTAGACGAGCAGGATGGCCAGGGCGAACACCATGTACATCTGGTTGCCGACGATCTTCTCCTGGTAGGACATCGCCGTCCACTCATAACCGACGCCCGGCGGCAGGGTCTTGGCCGCGATCTCTTCCATCAGCTTGATGGTCTGGCCGGAGGAAAAGCCGGGCCGGGACACGCCGGTGATCGTCGCCGAGGGGTAGAGATTGTAGAGGCTGATCAGCGAGGGGCCGACGATCGGGGTGATCTTCAGGAGGGTGTTGATCGGGATCATCGCACCGTCCTGATTGCGAACGGTGAGCTGGTCGATGTCCTCGAGGCGCTTGCGCGCATCGGACTCGCCCTGAATATAGATCTGATAGACCCGTCCGAAGCGGTTGAACTGGTCGACATAGCTGGAACCGACATAGCTCGCCAGCGCCGAGAAGACCTGGTCGACGGTGAGCTTGAGGCCTTCGGTCTTGGTGCGGTCGATATCGACCTTGTATTGCGGCACGCCCGCCCGGAACGAGGACGAGACGCGCTGGATCCCGGACTGCGTAGAGGCTGCGGCAACCACCGCGTTGACGGAGGCCTGCAGCTTGGCGAGGTCGGAGCTGCCATCCCGCAATTCGATCTGCATGGTGAAGCCGCCGGCATTGCCGATACCCTGGATCGGAGGCGGCGGCACCACCAGGATACTGGCTTCACGGATCTGCGACAGCGCCTGGTTCAGCTTGGTATAGAGCGGCAGCAGGGTCTCGCCCTTGCCGCGTTTGCTCCAGTCGTCGAGCATGACGTAGACGACGCCGGCATTGGCCAATGACGCGCTGTTGTCGAGCGGGGAGACGCCCGCGATCGCGATGGCCTCGGAGACGCCGGGAACCTTGCGCACCGCGTCGGAGGCCTCGACCAGCACCTTCTGCGTGCGTTCGAGCGAGGCGCCGTCGGGCAGTTGCACAGCAGCCAGGAAATAACCCTGGTCCTCGATCGGCAGGAAGCCGGTGGCGACGCGGGAGAAGCCATAGCCTGCTCCGGCGATGATGAGCAGCGCGAACACCGTCATCAGGGCGGCGTAGCGGGTCATCCAGCCGATGAGCGCCGCATAGCGGTGCTCGAGCCAGACATAGCCGGCATCGAAACCCCGGTAGAAGAAGTTGCGCTTCTCGACAGGCACGGTCGGCCGCAGCCAGAGCGCGGCCTGGGTGGGCTTCAGCGTGGCGGCATTGACGGCGCTGATCAGGGCGGTCGCAGCGATGACGAGCGCGAACTGGGCATACATCCGCCCCGTCAGGCCGGGCAGGAAGGACGCCGGCAGGAACACCGCCATCAGCACCAGGGTGATGCCGATGATCGGGCCAAACAGCGCGTTCATCGCGGCGATTGCCGCATCATGCCCCGACATGCCCTTGTCGATGTTGTGGGCCGCGCCCTCCACCACCACGATCGCGTCGTCGACCACGATGCCGATGGCCAGCACGATGGCGAACAGCGTCGAGAGGTTGATGGTAAAGCCCATCGCCGCCATGGCCGCGAAGGCGCCGATGATGGTCACCGGCACGGTGGTCGCCGGAATCAAGGTGGCGCGCCAGTCCTGCAGGAAGACGAGGATGACGATGAGCACGAGGATGCCCGCCTCGATCAGCGTCTTGTAGACCTCATGCACCGACTGGTTGACGAAAAGCGTGGTGTCGAAGGGAATGGAGTAGGTCACGCCCGGCGGGAAGTTCGCGGCGAGTTCCTTCATCTTGGCATCGACTCCGGCGGCCGTGTTGAGCGCATTGGCGCCGGGCGACTGGAAGATGGCAAGGCCCGCAGCCTGCTTGTTGTTGAGCGTGAAGACCTGGCTGTAGGTCTGCGCGCCCAATTCGACGCGCCCGACATCGCGCACGCGGGTGACGTCACCCGCCGTGGTACCTGCCTTGATCACCACATTGGCGAACTGGGCCGCATCCTCGAGCCGCCCGGAGACATCGAGCGTGTACTGGAAGTCCTGGCCTGTCGACACCGGCGGGGCGCCGAGCTGGCCGGCGCTGACCTGCTGGCTCTGCTGCTGCAGGGCGTTGATGACATCCTGCGCCTGCAGGCCGCGCGCCTGCATCTTCTGCGGATCGAGCCAGATGCGCATCGAATATTGGCCCGCGCCGAACACTGTCACGTTGCCGACGCCAGGCAGGCGGGAGATCTCGTCCTTCATCCTGAGCGTGGCGAAATTGCTGAGATAAAGGCTGTCGCGGCTGGCATCCGGCGAGGTAAGGGTGACGATCTGCAGGATCGAGGTCGACTTCTTCTGCACCGTGACGCCCTGGATCTGCACCGATTGCGGCAGGGAAGCCATGGCGGCGGAGACACGGTTCTGCACCAGCACCTGCGCGAAGTTGAGATCGGTGCCGATCTTGAAGGTGACGGTGAGCGTGTAGGTGCCGTCGGCGCCGGCATAGGACTGCATGTAGATCATGTCCTCGACGCCGTTCACCTGCTGCTCGATGGGCAGCGCCACCGTGTCGATCACGGCCTGGGCGCTGGCGCCGGGATAGCGCGTGGTCACCTGCACGGTGGGCGGCACCACGTCGGGGTATTGCGCCACCGGCAGGGCGAACAGCGCCACGCCACCGATCACGACCATCAGGATGGCGATGACGTTGGCCAGAACCGGCCGTTCGATGAAGAATTTCGAGATCATGGCTGGGACGCCTTCGCATTGGCGCCCTGGCCGGCCGACTGTGACGCATCCTGCGGATCGACCTTCTGCCCGGGTACCGCGCGCAGGATGCCGTCCACCACCACCTTGTCGGTGGGATCGAGACCGCTGGTGATGACCCGCATATCCCCGTCCAGCTGGCCGATCTCGACCTTGCGCTGCTCGACCACATTGTCGTTGCCGACGAGGAGGACATAGCGCCCGCCCTGGTCGCTGCCGATGGCGGTATCAGGCACCAGCAGGCTGTCGCCCTGGCTGGCGAGCGGCACCCGCACCCGCACGAAATAGCCGGGCAGGATGCCATAACCAGGATTGTCGAACTGGGCCCGCACGGCAAGAGTGCCGGTATTGGCCGTCAGGGTCGGGGCGACATAGTTGAGGGTGCCCTGGCGGGGATAGCCGTCCTCGTTCTGCAGGCCAACCTCGACAGGCACCTTCTTCAGGTTGGCCAGCGTCACGCCGTTTTTCTTCATGTTGGCGCGGATGTTGAGGACATCGGTCTCGCTGACATTGAACTCGACATAGATGGGATCGAGCTGCACGATCGTGGCGAGGACGGTGGCCGTGCCGTTGCCGACATAGTCGCCCAGCGAGACCTGCCTCTGCGTGACGATGCCGTCGAATGGCGCCTTCACATCGGTATAGCCCAGATTGAGCTGGGCCTGCTCGATCGCGACCTTGGCCTGGTCCACGCCCGCTTGCGCCGAGTCGCGGCTGGCCGTCGCCTGTTCCAACGTCGCCTGCGAGGCGAAGTTCTGCACCTGCAGGCTGGCCTGGCGCTTGTAGTTGGCGAGCTGCTGGGCGTAGTTTGCCTCGGCGCTCGACAGCGAAGCCTGCGCGTTTTCAAGCGCAAGCTGGTAGGGCTGCGGCTCGATGGTGAAGAGCGAGGTGCCCGTCTTCGCGAAGTCGCCGTCCTTGTAGCTGATGGCGTCGACGAAGCCCGCCACGCGCGCCACTAGGTTGCTCGAATTGATCGCCGCCGCATTGCCCGTCGCCAGCAGATAATTGGTGACCGTCTTTTTCACCGGCGTCGCGACGCCCACCTTGGGCGGCGGCGGTGGGACGTAGGTGTTCTGCTGGCCGCAGCCGGCGAGGGCGATGGCCAGGACGGCAGCCAGCATCCAAGGCAGAGCCAGCCTTCTTTCTGTCAGCGCATTCGGAGGGAAGAGGGCGCGAGAGCAAATCATCTTGTCATACCCTTTTGCAGTGCTGACGGCCGGTGGCCGGACGAAGAAAAGCGAGAAAGTCTAGGAAGATCGGCGGCCGGAGGGGACAGCCGCAACGCCGGCCTGGAACGGCCGCGCCATCAAGCTCAGGCCCCGCAGCGCCCGGTCAACGGAAAAATCTGGACAATAATCGCCATGCCGACGACAGCATATCGGCGCCGTCACGGACGACCTGCCGCCAAGACCTGGCCGACGCATCCGGCGATGCCCAGCGCTGCTGGCACTGTCTGCTTGGATGTTGTTGCAACAGGTCCGCGATGTCGCTGCGGAAGATGACCGCGGCGCAATTCCCAGCAGACGCCGTGATCTCGCTACTATTGCGACAGCAATTCTGCTCATCCAGGCACCAGCCTCACGCCCTAGCCAGCACGCAATGAACAGCTGCCGCCGCACATGGACTGGGAACGCACCCTTTGATTTCAGAAAATTACACTAAGCGTAAATTGATGAAAGTATAATTTCAGCGAGGGCGGCGTTTTAGATGCCGGCGCTGCAGCCGAATATAAAGCATAGAGAATCGATGGTCTGCCGATTGGCAAGGAAAGATCGGGACAAAGCGGGCCGCGGTTTGGCAGCGATGCCGGTACGGGGATGGCATCGCCCGATCCGGCCCCATGGATATGCCCGCCATTGCTCAGCCGCGTGCTTCGATGCGATCCTTGCCGGGCCGTCCTTTTCGGGAGCCCGCAATGGCCAGCTATGAAGTCGTCATCTGCATCTTGACCTTCTGCTGCCTCCTTGCGGCGTCGCTCGGCGCGCTGCTGCTCTATTCCAGGCTGCCGGAGCGCTACCAGCACGAAGAGACCGTCGCCATCATCCGGCTCATCGGCAATGTCTTCATCGTGATGACATCGCTGGTGCTCGGCCTGATGATCAATTCGGCCCGCAATACCTTTGACGGCGTCGACCACAATGCGCATGTGATCGCCACCGACATGATCCTCCTCGACCGGACGCTACGCCGTTACGGCCCCGAGGCCGACGACATGCGCGCGCGCCTGCTCGCCTATGTGCGCCACGCCCGAGACAGCACCAGGCCCAAGAGCGATCCCCTCATCATGGGCGATCCGCTTTCCGAGCAATTGCTGACTGCCACGGGCGACGATCTCAAGACCCTGAAACCTGCAGATACCGAGCAGACCAACCTCGCTCAGGATGCCCATACGATCTACCAGGCCATCTACGAGTTGCGCTGGGAACTGGTCGAACAGGCGGAAGGAACGCTGCCCTTGCCCTTGCTGGTGATGCTGGTGGCCTGGCTCATGCTCGTCTTCGCCAGCCTGGGCTATCGCGCACCGAACAATCGCGTGGTCGTCTGCTCGCTGGTGCTGGCCGCGGCCCTGATCGCCGGCACGGTCTACCTCATCCTCGACATGGACGGGCCGTTCAGCGGACTGATCCAGGTCTCGGATGCCCCGCTCGACCGCGTCATTGCCGAATTGACGCGGTGACCGAAGGCTGCGACGGCTGGCTTTCAGGATGGCTTGGCGTGCCCGCTTGCTTCCGGGACTGTGTCATGGTCCGAAGCGTGGCCGCCAGCCGGCACCGGCACTTCGCCCTTGTAGATGCGGCTGAGAATGGCGGGTGTCGACAGGCCCTGGACCACGATCGTGAAGATCACCACCACATAGCAGGCGGCCGCAAGTGTCGGTCCGTAAGGGCCGTCCGGAATGGTCAGGACGAGCGCGATCGAAATCGCGCCGCGCAAGCCCACCCAGGTCAGCGTCGAGATCATCCTTGCCTTCTTCGGCCAATCGGCGCGGGAAAGACCGATGGGAATCGCAATGCTGACGAGACGCGACAGGATCGCCAGCGGAATCGCCGCAAAGACGATGGCCTGGGTGAAAGCGGTGAAGTCGAGGTTGAAGAACTCCGCGCCCATCAGCAGGAACAGCAGGGTGTTGACGAGGTCGTCGACGAGCGACCAGAAGGTCGCAAGGTGAGGTCGCCAGGCAGTCTGGCGGGATGTCCGCGGCCCGGCATTGACCATGACGAGCCCGGCGACGACCACCGCGATCGGCCCGGAGACGTGAAACTGCAGGGCGATGCGATACGTCGCCAGGGCCAGCGCGATCGACAGGGTCAGCCGGACGATCTCGTCCTCGCTATGCTCGACGAGGAGCCGCGCCGCATAGCCAGCGACCGCGCCGATAGCGGCCCCGCCGGCGCATTCGATCATCAACGCGCTCATCAGCCGCCCATTGCCGATGACGCCGCTCTGCCCCCCAATCAGCGCCACCGCCGCCAGGAACATCACCACGGCAGCGCCATCGTTGAACAAGCTCTCACCGGCGATGATGTCCCTGAGACCGGCGGGAAGGGCGACGCGTTTCAGGAGCTCATCGACAGCCACGGCATCGGTGGGAGCCAGGATCGCCCCGAGCAGGAAACACCAGGGGAACGGAACCGGCGTGCCGCACAGGCTGGCGAGCAGCCAGAAGCCGAAGGCGAAGACGAAGGTGGCTATCAGCACCCCGATGGTCGCGAGAATGAAGACCAGCACGCCCTCGCGTCTGAGGCCCTTGATGTCGGCATGCCAGGTGGCGGCGAAGAGCAGCAGCGCCAGCATGCCGTCGAGCAGGGTATGCGGAAGATTGGCATGCTCCACGCGCTGCTGGTATGCCTGGGGAAACCAGGACGCTGGCCAAATGTGGCCGGCGGCCGCGATCCCCAGCGAGACCAGGAGCGAAGCGAGCAGCAGCGCGATGCTGCGCGGCAGCTTGATGAAGCGCTCATTGGCGAGGCTTACCAGCGCCGCGAAGAGAAAGATAATGGGGGCGACGTCAAAGGTGGACATGGCAAGCGCCGCGCTCGTTCAAGGCCGGCGCAGGCCGGCAGCGCCCTGCCCGCGTGCTTGCCCCGGCAGGAGAAGGTCCGTTCACAGCCCACTCTCCATGAATGACACCCGGCTGAATGGAAATACTTCTCCCGCCATCTCTATCTGCTTTGCCACGTTCCGCAAGCCTGCCTTGTGGCGGATTGTTCGGCGTGGGCACCGTCCATTTCATGTCAACTGATGAGCCTCTCCCCTCCTCCGCTTTGATCCACGCCCCGCAGCGGATTTCGGGAGGCGGGCAACATCAGAGCAGCGACTGTCATCATGATATAATGATTTGTCGAGTAAACGAGTGGGAGTTCTATCGACTGTCCTCTGTCCCGCAAGAGTTATGACACGCGCAATTGCCGCAAGGGCATGCTGGAGGCTGCGAATATTTTCGGACGAGGCGGTTTCGACCACAGACGAGCGCACGCCCCAGAGATATTCTCCCTGTCGCAGCAAAGAAGACGTGCTATGCTCCAACGGCGAGAGCAATCAAAGCGTCCAGAATACTGGATCGACTTCAACCAAACCAAGAAGCCTGCCGCTCCGTCAAATACTTGGCCCAGCAATCACGAGCGCAATCATGCGCCAGTGGGCCTGAAAGCTATGCGAGGGATAGAATTCATGCAAAACCACACATCTTTCTTGGCTCAAAGCGCGGCACCGTGGCGCGCCCTGCGGGCGTTCTTCGCGATTGTGTCGGTGCTCTGCGCCGTGACGGTCGGCGCCGGGGCGGCCATGGCACAGCAGCCGACGACGGCCCAGCGCAACGCCATCAAGTCGGCCTGCCGCGGGGATTTCATTGCGAACTGCTCGGGCGTGACGCCTGGCGGGATGCCTGCCCTGCAATGCCTCCAGAAGCACAATGACAGCCTCTCTCCGGCCTGCCAGAAGGCGATAGGCGCGCTGAAGGGCGGCAAGTCCTCATCCGCCGCGCCGATGACGCCGGCGCCCCAACCCGCTGCCGCCGCCCCTGCGGCGGCGGCCCCCAAGGCTGCCCCGACGACGGCCCAGCGCAACGCCATCAAGGCAGCCTGCCGGTCCGACTTCATGGCGCAATGCTCCGGCGTGACGCCGGGCGGCACGGCGGCGCTCTCCTGCCTCCAGCAGCATAACGCCTCGCTGTCGGCCTCCTGCCAGCAGGCCGTCGCCGCGATCAGCGGCGGCGCCCCCGCCAGTGCCGCCGCGCCGAGCACAG
>NZ_BSPC01000007.1:87721-154732 GCF_030160835.1 Labrys miyagiensis
CCGCGCCAGCCGCGGCGCCCGCCATGCCCATGCGGGTCTTCTCGCCGCGTGAGGAAATCTTCATCGTGCGCCAATCCTGTGGCCCCGACTTCCGGGCGTATTGTGGTGCCGTTCCCCTCGGTGGTGGTCGCGGCATCGCCTGCCTGCGCCGGAACGCTGCGCGCCTGTCGCCCTCCTGCCAGCAGGTCCTGACCTCCGGACGTTAGGTTCCGTGTTTTAAGACGTGGTCAAAAAGCCCAATCGCCAAAGCCCCATCCAACGAGAAAGGGGCTGCGGCGCGATACCAGCCACAACCCCTTGAGCAGCGCCGATCCGGCAGAATGCCGGGTGTCCCAAATCCTTCTAAAGCGTTTTGCGATTTGACGAAATCGCCAAGAATCGCAAAGACGCGTCGAAACAAAGAGTTAGAGTAAAGCAGCGTTTACGCTTAAACGCGCTTTGCTCTAGTAGTAGCGGCAGATACGCACGCCGTTGACCCAGCGGTAGACACAGCGCCTCGCGGGAGCCACATATACCGCCCGGGGCGCAACATAGGCATGAGGATAACGCCGGACCACCGCGCCATTAGGGCCCGCACAGCCGGCGCGATAGACGCCACGAGCGCAAACGAAGGCATCCGCCTTGGTGGGTGCAAACGCCCAGGCGGCAGCGATAAGCCCAAACGCCAAAAGTAAATACTTCATTCCATCCTCCTCCTTAAAGACGACCGTTGATTCCATTGGAATGTCGCCATTCTTTGCACCGTATTACAACCCATTTATAACACAAAGAGCGATATTGGTGCGATAAGAAATTGAATTTCCATATATTTACTGGATTTAAGTTGGCGTTTCCTCGACGATAGATTATTTATGACGATCGATCTAAGCGAAACTTATACCAGAGTTATGATATTTTTATTGTAGAATATCATCGACATGGTATTTGTATTACAAATAATAAGCGGCGGACTGCCTGCATTGAAGTCGCTAACGTCCAATCAGATCGCAGATCAAAGGAATGTCGCGTCTTCGAATTGTCTTTGGGGCAGAAGCAACCTCGGCGACAGTACGACCGAGCCAATCTTCGTGCCGTTAGCATGGCGCGGGAAACGTTACGCAATCTCAGCACCTCCATTCCTGCTTGATCGTGGCGGTGGAAGCCCCTGGATTCGATCCCTGTGGAGCTTTCGGTAGCGCCTTTTCATGCCAAGCTACGACCAGGCCTAGTAAGACTTTATTCAGCATGATTGCACGAACCCGCCCCACCCCGTTCCTGCAAACTGAAGACGCCGGCAGCCGTTTCTGCGGCCGGATGGCGGGCAGACGCCGCCCAATCAAGGGCATGACTGCCGCGTCATCTCCCAGGCGGGAAGGCAACGGTGCGGCTTTCTTCACGCATGACACACGCATTCGTGTGCCGACGGTTACCGAAAGTTCCCGTACAGTTGCTTCATCGACGCCTGTCTGGTTCGGGATGCGGGTGCGGCGATTGGGGGGTCGCAGACAATGACGGGTTGGCCGGGCAAGCCCTGCCTTCCCGAAATGAGAGTGGAGCACAGACTGCCCTATGGACCCCGTTTGCTGCCGGAGACCATGACATGCTGGAAACCAAGATCGGACGACGCGACGCGCTGAGAGGGATCGTCCTGGCCGCCTGGGCCGTGGGACTTGCCACACTCTCCTTCATGGAGGGCATTGCACCCCTGCCGGCGCTCTCCCTCCACGCCGCGAATGTCGTCGAGGCCACGCCGCCCGCGGGACGGAGCGATACGCCTCGCGCCATGGGTCGCGGCGACGGCGGCCTCGTCTATGGCGTGTTCGCGGCTTCAGCGCCGTCCGCCGGCAGGATCGCCACGCTGGATCTCGCGGCGGCCCAGGCCGCCCCCGGCGTGATTGCCGTCTATCCGCGCCATGCTGAAAGGGCCACCTCCGCGAACGGAACGCCCGTCGGCCTGCCGGATCCGGCGGCGTGGCAGAAGGGGCAATATGCCCTCGTCCTCGCCAGGACGCCCGAACAGGCAAGCCACGCCGCCGGGCTCATCGGCGTGACCTATGCGCCACGCCCCGCCGATCCCGGCCTGCACAACGCCGTGGTCCGTGTGCCGACTGCGGGACAGGGCGACACTGCTCCCGACTGCCTCGCCGCCTGGAAGGGCGCGACCGGCGGCCAGCCCTCCAATTCGTAGGGTGCGCCGGCAGCCCTTCAGGACTGACTCGCCGGCAGGCGGTCATAGCCTCTGCTGCGATAGACCAGGGCGGAAACGATCCAGCTTGCGATGAAGATGCCGACGACGGCAAAGCCGAAATTGGCGAGGTTGTCGTTCATGGCTGCGATCGCCGCCCAGATGCCGCCGTCAAGGCCAAGCTTGTCGGCAATCAGGCCGAGCGCCTCGATACCGCCGATGAAGACGGCGACAACCACGGAGGCAGCGGTGATCGTTAGGTTGTACCAGAGCTTGCGCATGGGATTGATGAAGGCCCAGCCATAGGCGCGCGTCATCAGCACGCTGTCGGCCGTGTCCATCAGCGACATGCCGGCGGTGAACAGGGCCGGAAAGACCAGGATAGTCCAGAACGACAGGCCCTGCGCCGCCTGGGCGGCCGAAATGCCGAGAAGGCCGATCTCGGTGGCGGTGTCGAAGCCGAGGCCGAACAGGAAGCCGATCGGATACATATGCCAGGAGCGCGAGACCACGCTGAACAAGGGCCTGAAGATGCGCGCGATCAGGCCGCGGCCGGCCAGCAGCGCATCGAGATCCTCATCGACGATCTTCTCGCCGCGCCGAGCACGCTGGAAGGCGGCCCAGATGCCCTTGAGGATGAGGAGATTGGCGAGGCCGATGGCGAGAAGGAAGAGCGTCGACACGGCGGTGCCGATCACCCCGCCGATGTCGTGGAACGCCTCGAGCCGGCCCTGCATCGCCGTCGCCGTGGCAGCGATGACGACGGAGGCTGCTACCACGATGGTGGAATGGCCGAGGGAGAAGAAGAAGCCCACCGAAAAGGGCGCCTTGCCGTCCTGCATCAGCTTGCGCACGACATTGTCGATGGCGGCGATGTGGTCGGCGTCGAAGGCGTGGCGCAGGCCGAACATATAGGCGAGGAACGCCGTGCCGAGCAGCGCCGGCCGCTCGGCAAAGGCCGTCCAGGCCCAGAGCCAGGCGGCAAGATTGGCGGCCACCAGCAGGACGAAGGTCGTCGCCGCCTTGGTGCGGACGGCGGAGCGCGCATCGTCGAAGGGATTGGGCAGCACGGACGGCCTCCGGTTGGGCGCATGCACTTTTCCATGGAAGTGATCACGCCACCACCGGCAAATGACGTAGGCGCCAGGACAGGTGGCCGCACTCGGGTTAACACTTGCGGAGCCTTATGCGACAAGTCGCCGGGCTTGACATCGGCGCCTTCCTGACCCTGGCATGACAGGCATGAGCTGGATGGACCGCACCGTTCTCCGACGCGCCGTCGCCGCCCTGGTGATGCTGACGCTTTGCCTGGCGGGCATGGCGCGCGGCCTGGCGAACACCACTGACGGTGCTGTGCCTGCGATCGTCATCGGCGGCGTGGCCATCTCGATCTGCCATACCGATGACGGCTCGGGCCGCCAGCCCGGCAAGCCTGTTCATGATTGCTGCGACCTCTGCACCCTGCATGCACCGGTGATCCTGCCGCCCGTCCAGGCGCTGGCGCGTCGGCTTCCCGCCATCCACATCCTGGCGCCCGCCCCGGCCATGGCTCCGGCGCCCGCCCTGCCCCGGCAACACACGCCGCGCCTCGCGCAGGGCCCGCCGGCCATCGGCACCCTTGCCTGAACGCCAGACCTTCCGGATTATTTCACGAGCCTCGCCAGAGCGTTGCACCATGCGCGCGCCTCGGCGCAGGCATGACAGGACATTTCCATGACCAGGACCCTCCTCTCCAGGACCGCCATCGCCGTCCTCCTCGCACTCGGGCTCGCCGGACCGGCCTTCGCTCATGCCCATCTCAAATCGGCAGTGCCCGCCGTCGACGGCACGGTGGCAGCAGCCCCGAGCGAGCTCGATCTCACCTTCAGCGAGGCCATCAACCTGAAGCTCTCCGGCGTCAAGGTCACCGGGCCCGACGGCGGCGCCGTCGCCACCACCGGCGCCATGCTCATGAACGCCGACACCACGCTGATGGTCGCGCTGCCCGCAGGCCTCAAACCCGGCAGCTACAAGGTGGACTGGCACGCCCTCGCCAGGGACGGGCATGCCACCCATGGCAGCTACGGCTTCACCGTGAAGCCCTGAGAGATCATTCCGCCTTCGGGCCGCGGCCTCCCGCAGCGACGGATCAGATCTCCAGAAGGAGCGGCCGGTGGTCCGAGACCTCCGGCTGCGCCACAACATCGAAGCCGAGGACATCGACATTGCCGCTGACGAGCATGTAGTCGGCAAAGCGGCCGGGCTTTGCGTAATGCGAGGTGCGCGTATCGGCAAAGCCGCGCCCGGTGACGAGATCCGACAGCCCGATCCCGGCCAGGATGCCGAAGGTCGCGCTCCCGGGCTCGACGTTGAAGTCTCCGCAGGCGACCACCCGATCGCCGGGTTCGGCGAACCGGCTGCAGAGCCCGGCGAACTGGTGGGCCTGCGCCAGCCGTTCCGGCGTATCCTGCTTGCCGGAAAGATCACGCAGGCCATGCATATGCGCCACGATGACCGTCCGCCCCTTTTCGAAATCATGAACCCGCACGGCATGCGCATTGCGCGAGCGGGGATGCTCGCCATAGCCGTCCGGCGAGAAGTCCTTGTGAACGAAGAGCTGGGCCTGACCGATGATCGGGAGCGAGCGGCGCACGAAAGTCGCCAGCCCCCATTGCGAGGGAACGGCCTCGGCGCCATCCCACAACACGCCCTGCGCCGCCGGGCAGAAGATCGCGGCATGGTCCGGCAGGGCCGCGCAGACATCGCGAAAGAAGTTGGCGCGCTGCGGGAGCTGGTGGTCGCCATCGCGATAGTCGAGCCAGTCCTTGCCCGTGGCAGGGCTGTGCACCACCTCCTGCAGGCAGAGGATGTCGGGGGAGGCCGAGGCGAGATAGGGAACGAGGCGGTCGTGAAGCTTCCCGCCCCAGCCGTTGAGGCACATGATACGCAAGCTGGAACCCTCCCCTGCCGAGCCGAATCGCAACCACGCCGGAGGTCCTGAGTAGCGCATCGACGAGAACTGTGCCGCGGATTGAGCCTCCTACTTGACCTCTTCCTCGCTGCCGCCGGCGTTGTCGCAGGCCGGCAAGCGCCCACCTTTCAGGCGCGTGCCGTATCGACGTCGAAGAATTCGAAGAGGGTCCCGCTTACCGCCACAAATTGCTTTTCGCCAGGTCGATCACCTCGTCTGCCCGCCCGTTCATCACCGCCTTGACCATGTAGAGGGAGAAGCCTTTCGCCATCTCGGCGGTGATCGAGGGCGGCATGGCCAGCTCCGTGCGGTTGACCACCGCGTCCACCACGACCGGCCCGTCATGGGCAAGGGCGGCTGCGATGGCGCTCTCCACCTCGCCCGGATCCTCGATGCGAATGCCGCGGATGCCGATCGCCTCGGCCATGGCCGCGAAATTGGGATTCTCCAGCTCCGTGCCGAAACTGAGGAAGCCGGTGGATTTCTGTTCGAGCTCGATGAAGCCGAGGGCGCCATTGTTGAACACCACCACCTTCACCGGCAGCTTCAGCTGCTTGAGGCTGATGAGATCGCCCATCAGCATGGTGAAGCCGCCATCGCCCGAGAGCGAGACCACCTGGCGGCCCGGCGCGGCGGCCTGGGCGCCGATGGCCTGCGCCATCGCATTGGCCATCGAGCCGTGCCAGAACGAGCCGAGCAGGCGCCGCCGGCCATTCATCGCCAGATAGCGCGCGGCCCACACGGTGGGCAGGCCGACGTCGCAGGTGAATACGGCATCGCCGGCAGCAAGATCCCCGATCGCCTTCGCCACCTGCTGGGGATGAATAAGGCCGCGGCCGGGCTTGCCTTCGGCGAGGCGGTCGAGATCCTTGCGGGCCTGGGCATAGTGCTCCTGGGCCTTGCTGAGGAAGGCTCCGCTCCGGCCCTCCTTCAGCAGCGGCAACAGAGCTGCGATCGTCTGCTTGACGTCGCCCACCACCGGCAGGTCCACCGGCGCGCGACGGCCGATCTGCCCGGCGCTGATGTCGATCTGCGCGATGCGCGTCTTGGAGCCTTTGGGGTAGAATTGCCGGTAGGGGAAATCCGTGCCGAGCATCAGCAGCACGTCGCAATCCAGCATGGCGTAATAGCCGGAGGAGAAGCCGATCAGCCCGGTCATGCCGACATCGTAGGGGTTGTTGCCCTCGACATGCTCCTTGCCGCGCAT
Organism: Labrys miyagiensis; assembly: GCF_030160835.1. Taxonomy (GTDB): domain Bacteria; phylum Pseudomonadota; class Alphaproteobacteria; order Rhizobiales; family Labraceae; genus Labrys; species Labrys miyagiensis. The sequence goes on from NZ_BSPC01000007.1 coordinate 94,043, forward strand.
GGAATGCACCATCGGCGCCTTGAGCCTGTCGCCGAGGGCAAGGAGCTCGGCATGGGCGCCGGCACAGCCCGCCCCGCACATCAGCGTGACGCGTTCGGCCCCGTTCAGCAAAGCGGCGAGCTTTTCGAGCGTGTCGGGCGCCGGCGTCACCACGGGCACGGGAGGCAGCAGCGCCTCGGCCTTCGGCACGGGGGCGGATTCGGCCGGCTGCAGGGCGACGTCGCCGGAGATCACGATCACCGAGACGCCGCGCTTGCCCACCGCCTCGCGTATGGCGATCTCCAGCACGCGCGGCATCTGGCGCGGGCTGGAGACGAGCTCGCAATAATGGCTGCATTCCTGGAAAAGGTTCTCGGGATGCGTCTCCTGGAAATAGCCCGAGCCGATCTCGGCCGAGGGGATATGCGCCGCGATCGCCAGCACCGGCACCCGCGAGCGCTGGCAGTCGAACAGGCCGTTGATGAGGTGCAGATTGCCCGGCCCGCAGCTGCCGGCGCACACGGCGATGGTGCCGGTGAGTTGCGCCTCCGCACCGGCGGCAAAGGCGGCGACCTCCTCATGCCGGACATGCAGCCACTCGATCTTGCCCTGCCGGCGGATGGCATCCGTGAGGCCGTTGAGGCTGTCGCCCACAATGCCGTAGATGCGCTTCACGCCGGCGGCAGCCAGGGTCTCGGCGAATTGTTCGGCAACATTCGTCATGGGATCAGCTCCTTCGCTTCGGGGACGCGAGGGAGGTTAGGACGGCAGGGGGCGAAGAGCCATGCCGTGACGGTGGGGAAGAGTGCTGAAAATGTGGTCGCCTGGGATCGTGGGGATTTCTGGCTGCCCTTGGACGCCCCGACGGCCTGAGAAGATTTTCCGCGGGAAGCGGTGTGGCTGGGACCGCGGACGTCCTCGTCCGCCTCTTCCCTTGTCCTAAAGCGTGTCGTTTCCGAGAGGCGGACGAGGACGTCCGCGGTCCCAGCCACTGCGCCCTCACAAGCACCGCCACGCGCTCGGCGTCGACCTGCCCAACATACTGTTAAGGCTCATAAATCCGACCTCTCTCCCCCGCACTCCCCAGCCCACTCCTCCGCCCCATTCCCCTTTGTTGACGCCCCCTCCCGGCCCTGGCATAAACGTCACATATCCACCGTGGATTGTTGTGCCCGGAGCTTGCCGCTTCGGGCTTTTTGATTCCGGGGCCGGCGCTTTGCCAGCCCTCTACATCGGCCCATCGCACTCCTGTCACCCGCCCGGCCCTGCCGCGGCGGGTCTTGCTTTTTGGGCTCCGGCTCACACCGGCACGGTCTGGATCAGCGGCTCTTCGCCTTTCCGGCAAGGGCGTCTCCTGCGCGTCCCGCGCTTTTCCCTCCCCAGTTCCAGGACGTTTCCATGGCTCTCGGTTTCGACTACAGGCCTGCCGCCGTGCAGTTGCCCATCGTGAAATATCATGCCCGCGAGGCGCAGTTCCTGCGCATCGACCGCTCGGCGCGCAGCGTCAGCGCCACCGACATCACCGACAATTTCGCCGCCGTGTTCGACATGGAGGCGATCGAGGTCGGCTGGATGGCCTTCGCCCACGGCACGCCGCCGGACATGCGCCTCTTCCCGCTCGGACAGGACTGGCCGGAAGCGCCGGGCCCGCAGTTCAAGCGCGGCGTGCGCCTCGTGCTGCAGCTCTCCGAACGCCATGGCGGGGATCCTGCATGCGGGAGCGCTGCGCGACTGGGGCAGTTGGCTGCCCTGGGCCTGGCCGCATGACGGGCTGCAGCACGACAAGGGCTCGGGCGAGCAGCTCGCCGAACAATATCGCCGCCAGGGCCTGCGGATGCTGGAGGAGCGCGCCCAGTTCGAGGACGGCACGAACGGCGTCGAAGCCGGGCTGATGCTGATGCTGGACCGCATGCAGACGGGCCGGCTGAAGGTGTTCCGCACGCTCGTCGAATGGGTCGAGGAGTTCCGCCTCTATCACCGCAAGGACGGCAAGGTGGTGAAGGAACGCGACGATCTGATGAGCGCCACCCGCTACGGCCTGATGATGCTGCGCCATGCGGCGATCGCGCCGGACGCCATGGCGAAGTTCGCACCGGAAGTGCCGTACGACCCGTTCGAATATTGAACGCAGATTCCCCTCTCGTGAGTTGAGAGAGGGGGCCAGGGGTTATCCGTGCCTCATTCTCGATTGTAATGCCTCAACCCAAAGGAGAAATGCCATGACCTATCTCGACCGTGAACTCACCCGTATCCGCAATGCCATGCCCGAGGCTTCGCCCCAGCGCCGCCGCGAGCTCTATGTCGCGCTGCAGGCGCTCTCCTGGGCGAGCGATCCCACTTATTTCCGCTCGCCCTACGATGTCATCCTCAACCCCTGCCCGGGTCCGGGCTGCGGTCCTTCCCGGCCCGATCCGCGGGTATGCGAGTGCCATGCCGGCGGCCTGTGATAGGCCCTCATGCGCTGGCTCTCCCTCTCCCGCCATTTCGGCAGCCAGGCGCGCAGCAAGGAGGCGGAGCTTCGCCTTGCGCTCGCCTATGACAATCTCTTCGCCAGCAGACACGCCGATGCGCAGCTCGTGCTGGCTGATCTCGCCGATTTCACCGGCTTCTACCGCGTGAACGGCCCTGGAATTCCACCCGATGACCGTGCGTTTTCGGATGGCATGCGCGCCGCTTTCGGGCGGCTTTTTCGTTTCCTCAACCTGACTGACGAGGAGAAGGCCGCGCTGGTGGAAGCCGCGCGCGCCGAGACCCTCGTCAGCGCCAATGAAGGCATCATCTGATGACAGATCAGGCAATAGCCGGGGCCGAAGGGGCTAATACCTCGGCGGGAACCCCGGTGGGAGCCAGCGCCGGCGCCGCCGCCAACGGGTCACAGGCGGCCCCGTCGTCCGACATCTTTGCTGGCCTGCAGAATGCAGAAAGCCGGCAATGGGTCGAAAGCAAGGGCTACAAGGCCCTCGATCCCCTGGTCGAATCCGCCCGCCATGCGGACCGGCTGCAATCGGAAATCGCGGATCTCAGGTCCCGGGCGCTCACCCCGCCCGGGGCCAATGCCACGGCCGAGGAGTGGGAGGCCTTTCATGCCCGCCTCGGCCGACCCGACAGGGCCGAGGGCTATGAGTTCCGCATGCCGGAAGGCCTGCCGGAAACCATGCCCTATGACGGGCAGGCCGCCACCGCCTACAAGGGCTGGGCCCATCGCTACGGGCTCACCCCGCGCCAGGCGCAGGGCATGCATGACGAATTCGTGCGCCACCAGGCCGGCCAATATGCGGCCGCAAGCCAGGCTCTCGCACAGCGTTCGCAAGCGGCCCATGACGCGCTCACCCGCGTTTGGGGCGACCGGGGCTCGGCCGGCTATAGCGAGAACCTGCAACATGCCGACCGCTTCATCCGCTCCAATGGCGGCGACGCCCTGATGGCGGAGCTGAAGGCGAGCGGCCTCGTCGCCCAGAGCGGCGCCGTGCTCTCGCCCGTCCTCGCCCAGGCGATGGCGAGGGCGGGGCGCGCCCTCTACGCCGAGGCCGAGTTCGTCTCCGGCGGCCACGCCAACCCGGCCAAGGACCCCGCCCGGACCCTCTACCCGAACGACCCCTTCGCTTCGCGGGGGTAACTTCTCTCCACAAGGAAAGACCCAATGGCCACCATTGGCAACAACTACCCGACGCTGGTGGATGTCACCAAGCGCCTCGACCCGAACGGCAAGCCGGCGATCGTCGCCGAGCTGCTCTCCCAGCTCAACGAACCCCTGCTCGACATTCCCTGGATCGAAGGGAATCTCCCCACCGGCCACAAGACCACGGTGCGCACCGGCATCCCGGCGGCGACCTGGCGCCTGCTCAATTACGGCGCCATCCCCGGCAAGAGCACCACGGCACAGATCACCGATGTCTGCGGCATGCTGGAAACCTATTCGGTGATCGACAAGGACCTGGCCGATCTCAACGGCAACACCGCCGCCTTCCGCCTGACCGAGGACACCGCCTTCATCGAGGGCATGAACCAGCAGTTCACTCAGGCTTTGTTCTACGCCTCCGCCGCAGCCAATCCCGAACGCATCACCGGCCTCTCCCCGCGCTATTCCTCGCTCTCGGCGGGCAATGCCACCAACATCATCGACGCCGGCGGCACGGGCTCGAACAACACCTCGATCTGGCTGGTGGTCTGGGGCCCCAACACCATCCACGGCATCTATCCCAAGGGCTCGACGGCGGGCCTCACGCATCAGGACGTCACCACGCCGGCCCCGATCTCCGACGGCAATGGCGGCCTCTACCAGGCCTACCAGACCAAATATCAGTGGAAATGCGGCCTCACCCTGCGTGACTGGCGCTATGCCGTGCGCATCGCCAATATCGACACCACGGCCAATGCCGGCGGCCTGCAGTCCTCGACGCCGCCCAACCTCTACCGCTTCATGGTCCGGGCGATGAACAAGATCCCCTCCATGAAGATGGGCAAGGCCGCCTTCTACGTGAACCGCGCCGTGAAGACCTGGGCCGACATCCAGGCCATGGAAAAGCCGACCCTCGCCTTCCAGACCATCAACGACGCCCAGGGCCAGCCTTTCCTGAGCTTCCGGGGCATTCCCGTGCGACTGACGGACCAGCTGCTGAACACGGAACTGCGCGTGGTCTAAGCCGCTCGAACCCCACACCCGTTGGGCGAGACGCTCCCTCGCACGGCAAGTCTCGCCCTCGAAGTCCCCTCTCCCCGCTCTTGCGGGGAGAGGGTGCAGGTGAGGGGCTGCGCAACATCAACGGCGAGAGCAGCTTAATATTTGATATTATTAAAGTTTTTCTTGAATCAATATCAAAATCGAAAGTCTGAGCTGCCCCTCACCTCTATCCTCTCCCCGCAAGAGCGGGGAGAGGGGGCGCGACCGCCGCGTCTCATTCTCGGCTCATGTGTCTCGCCCAACCGTTCTTTCTCTTTCCCCCTTTGGAGACCCCCGGTCATGATCCTCGACCGTCAACTGCTCCTGTCCAACGCCCAGGCGTTGACCACGGGCACTGTCTTTTCCACCAACACGATCGACCTCGCCAGCGCCCGCGACATCGGCATCGGCGACAATCTCGAACTCTTCATCCGCGTCATCGCCCCACTCACGGGCGGCACCTCGGTGCAGTTTGCCTATGTCACCTCGGCCAATGCGGATCTCTCCTCGCCGAGCATCATCGTGCAGACCCCGCCGGTACCGGCCGCCAGCCTGGTCGCCGGTTCCGAATGGCTGCGCGTGCAGGTGCCGGCCCTGTCCGACACCACCAGCCGCCAGCGCTATATCGGCGTCCAATACACCATCAACGGCACCTTCACCGTCGGCACGGTGACGGCCGGCCTGACGCTCGACCGGGAAGGCCTCGCCGTCTACCCCTCCGGCCTCAACACCGCGGGCTTCTGACATGGCCCGTTACCGCGTGACCGAACTCTCCTATATCGACGAGCGGCTGCTGGAACCGGGCCAGGAGGTCGAGTTCACCGGCGTGCCCGGCCCCAATCTCACGCTGGTCGAGGACAATGACAAGACGAGGGCGGCCGCCAACGCCACGGTGAAGGCCGCCCTCGCCACCGAAGCCAAGACCCTCAAGGCCACCCGCCTCGACGCCGACGGCAAGCCCACCGACCAGCCGGTCGACGGCAGCGAGAGCCTGGAGAGCCTGCAACTCGCCATCGCGGCGGTAAAGGCGCGGCAGACGGGCTAGACTGCAGGGCGGGGCGCCGCCGGAGATGGCGCCTCGCCCTCCACATCCCGATCTATCCGAGCCAAAAGTTGACAGCTCTGGTGGTTGGCCACATATAAATCTCAAGCCTGCCTTTCAAAGATGCTGGCTCAGGCAAACGGCCTAGGCGAACCGGCCAATGAGTGCTCCGAAGATCTCCCATTTCAAGTTCGAGGATCTCGTCCGCGAGAAGCAAGAAGCACGCGAGCGGGACGAGGCGCGCCTGCGCAGCGGCGAGATCAGCGTGCACGACCTGCAGCGCCGCAATGGCCTGTTCTCGGCTTTCGACCCCGCCAGGATGAAGATTTCGAGGCGCAGGATCCGCGTCAAGATCGGGTGAATGAAAGCGATCGTCCCCTCGGTGTCGACGAGGTCATCCCGCTGGCCGGGCATCTGGCGCATGACGACGACACTTTCATCGTCGGCGGCCAGGCGACGAACCTTTGGGCCTGGTTCTACCGCGATCGCGATCGGCACCTGAAGGACGCCGAACCCTTCACCAGCCAGGATGTCGACTATTACGGTCTTCCGCAAGTCGCCCGGCGCTTTGTAGCCAGAGCCGGAGGCGATCTGTTCCTGCCCCAGGCTGGGGATATGAACTCCCCAAACTCGGCCGTGGTTCGGCTGGAATTGCATGGCCGCCGCATTACCGTCGATTTTCTTCACACCATCCTTGGCGTGAGCCGGGAAGAATTGGAAACCGGCGTCTCGGGCATTACGGTCATGGCAGATACCACGGCCGGGCCGACAAGCCTGGAGCTCAAGGTCATGCATCCTGTCCCGTGCATGATCAGCCGGGCCGCCAATATGCTCCACCGTGCAACCCGGCGACGCGATGCCACCGCTTTCAAGCAACTATCAGCCTCCTTGATTGTGGCGCGCCTCTATATCGAGGACGCTCTGGCGGATGGAGATATCAAGGAAGCGCAGGAATGCCTCAGCCAAATTCTTGTCTATCTCGGCAAGAATCCGCTCGGCCGGCGCGTGCATGAGGAACTGGGCTGCGATCCTCTCGAAATCGTCGAGGCCTTCCACGATGACGTCCGGCTCGATCCGCGTTATCGCGAACTGACACTCGCCCGCGGCATTGAGCGCCTGAAAGCCAAACGCCAGAGTCGTGCCGCCGAGCGTCAGCGCCGCTCAGCCCGAACGCAGGTCGAGCGCTGACGAACGACGGGTGGGGTGCGCCGCGTGAGGCGAGGCCCTTGCCCTGACAGCATGGCACCCCTCTGCCGTCCTATCCCCTTCCCGGCTCAGCGCAGACGAGTTCATGCGCAACCTCCCCGATTGGTGCGGAGGGAGCCCCGCCTTTTTCTGAAAGTCCCCCATGTCCTCTCCCCTCGACATCACCCAGGTCAGCAATCTGGCGCTCGATCTTCTCGACGAGGCGCCGCTGACCTCCTTCGATACGGACACCGGCCATGTCGCGCGCTGGTTCCGACGCAATTTCTGGCCGGTGGCCTGGAGCCTGATGCGCAAGCATCCCTGGAACTTCGCCCTCGCCCGCGCCAACCTGGCCGCCGACGCCGCTGTTCCGGTGTTCGGTGCGCAATATGCCTATCCCATCCCGCCCGATTGCCTGCGCGTGCTGCCGCTTTCCGCCGACGGCCGCGAGGATGGTCGCGAGGTCTGGTACAAGGCCGAGGGCCAACAGATCCTCACCAACGAGCCGCCGCCGCGGCCGGTGCGCTATATCCGGCGCATCGACACGCCAGGCCTGTTCGACGCCCAATTCGTCGACGTGCTCGCCGCCACGCTGGCGCAGAAGGCGGCGCATTTCATCACGGGCAAGCAATCCTATGCGCAGGCCCTGGGCCAGATGGCCGCCGGGTTGCTGGCCGAGGCGCAGATGATCGATGCGCTCGAAGGCGCACCCGACGGTCCGATCGATGATTTCTGGCTGGATGCGAGGCGCGCCTGATGGCTGTTTACACGATCCAGGCCACTTTCGGCCGCGGCGAACTCACGCCCAAGCTGCACAGCCGGGCCGATCTCGATTTGTGGAAGATGGGCCTCAAGACCTGCCTCAACTTCACCGTGCTGCGCCAGGGCGGTGCGGCAAGGCGGCCGGGCACGCAATATATCGATGCCGTGCGCAACCAGGACAGGCCGGCGCGGCTGATCCCCTTCATCTACAATTCCGGCCCCAACGCCCAGACCTATGTGCTGGTGCTCAACGACGGTGTCTTCCGCGCCTATGCCCTGGGCGGCCGCGTGGCCGGCGTGGAGGTGGCGCACCCCTATGCCGATGCCGATCTCTTCCAGATCGACTACGACCAGACCAACGATGTGCTGGACCTGGCGCACAAGAACTATGCGCCGCGCCGCATTGCACGCCAGAGCGATACGTCTTGGTCGATCAACACGGTTCAATTCCGCTTCGGGCCCCACCTGCCCGTGAACGTCACTGCCACTTCGCTCACTCCGAGCGCGACCGGCAATGCTATCCCGCAGATGACGGGCAACACCGCGCCGAGCGGCACGGCGGCCGCCTCGTCCGTCAATACCTATCCGGCCTGGGGCGCCTTCGACAGGGATGGCACCACAACCTGGACAGCCGCCAGCAAGGCCACGGAGTGGCTGTCCTACACCTTCCCGATCGCCAAGGTCATCACCGGCTATTCCGTGCAGTGCGGCACCGGCGCGATCGGTGGCGATCTCTACACCAACCGCGCGCCCAGGACCTGGACGTTCGAAGGCTTTGACGGAACCAATTGGATCGTGCTCGACAGCCAGTTCGGACAGACGAGCTGGAGCGACAACGAAATCCGCTTCTTCCGCTTCATCAATCCCACAGCCTATATCGGCTATCGGATCAACGTCTCTTCAAACAATGGCGGCGCCTATATCGCCATTGCGGAGATGGCCTTCACCGAGGACACGAACACGGCGCCCGCCGTGACGCTGACGGCCTCGTCGACCGTGGGCATCAATGGGGGCGCTGGCTTCTCGTCCAGTGATGTCGGCCGCATCATCGCCGTTCTAGGCTCCAACGCGGTCTATCGCGCCTTTGCCATCACGGCGGTCGTTTCGTCGACGGTCGTGCAGGCCAAACTCGACGACGCGCCGCTTCCAACCGTGCAGAGCACGTTGCAATGGCGTCTCGGCGCCTGGGGCGCGACACCCGGCTGGCCCGCCCATGTCTGCACCTTCGAGGGGCGCAAGATCTATGCCCGCACCAATGCCCAGCCCAGCGGCATCTGGGGCACGAAGAGCGGCGGATACGGCACGATGCTGGACTTCTCGACCACAGTGCCGGTGCAGGACGACGACGCCATCTCCTTCACGCTCACCGACGTCAACGAGATCCAGTGGATCGCCGAGGGATCGGACCTGCTCATCGGCACCGCCGGCGCCGCCCGCACCATGGGGCGCGACTCGCCGAACCTGCCCTTCTCGGCCAACAATTACCGCCAGTCGCTCGCTTCCACCTACGCTTCCAATCCGGTCAAGGTCGCCGCCCTTCCTGACGTCGCCCAGGTGGTGATGACCAGCCGGGCGGCCGCCGAGGCGCAGCCCTCCCCCAAGGTGGTGGCGCCGTGAGCATGAAAGGAGCGTGCCGATGAGCCGCAACCGGGACATCGAATGGCTGCTGGCGACGCTCCTCCTCGCCCTCGGCCTCACCATCGTGCTGCTGCCGCACGCTTTCCTCGCACCCTTCTTTGCCGGCTATTCCGGCCAGGGCATCCCGGAGGATCCGCTCGGCACCGGCATGGCCTGTGTCGGCATGCTGTGGACGGCAGGGCTGAAGGTGAATGGCAGCTGGCCGGGCGGCACACCCTGGATACGCCTCGCCTGCGCCATCCTCGGTTCGGGCGTGTGGGGTTACCTGTTTGCCGGCATCGCCTTGTCGGGCGCTACGGCGAGCCTATCGCTTTACGGCGTGATCATCGCCTTCTCGCTGCTCGCCTGCGCCCGCTGCGGGGCGGATGCGGCGAAATCGCTGATGACGCGACGCAAGCTGGCCGGCAGGAAGGAGGCGGCGCGCCATGTGGTGGGATAGCCAGGTCCTCTGGGCAGGCGCGGCAGGCCTGATCACCGCCACGCTGAGCGGCCTCGGCGCCTTGATTTATGGCCGCCGCCAAAACCGCCCCGCCATCGCCCATGCCAATCTGCCGGGCGCGGTGGAGGACCTTGGCGACAAGGTGGAGGCCCTCTCCGACGCCTTCGCCCAGCATGTGAAGGACGTAAACAAGGACATCCCCCGCATCAGCGAGGAAATCATCACCCGCCTCGCCGACCTCGACGACAAGGCGGCGGCCAACGCCCGCGCCCTCTCCGAGCTGAAAGGCATGCTCAACGCCATGATGATGGCACGGGCGCGGTGAGCGGGAGAAACAGAGTACCCCTCCGGCCTGCGGGCCGGAGGGGTCTTTTTTGCGTTGCAAGAAGAAGCTGCTTGGTCAAATCAAGAGCCGGATCGCCCTTTGCCTCGACGCTAGATGCGCGCCCACCACCACCAGGGCGGCGCCCAACGCGGTGAGCGGGAGGATGGGTTCGCCCCAGGCGATGAAGCCGATCAAGGCGGCAAAGACAATGGCCATGTAGCTCCAGCTGTTCACCCTGTCGCCGGGCGCCAAAGCGAAGGCCCGGGCGTAGAAATATTGGCCGGCGATGGTGAAGGCGGCTGTGAGGGCGATGGGCAGAATCTGGTCTGCGCCCGGCACCTGCCAGGTCCAGGGCAGCGGCAGGGCCGAGAGCACCAGGGCGAAGAGCGAGAAATAGAACATCTGGCGCTGTGCCGGCTCGCTCGTCGACAGCGACCAGATGACGAGCGTGGCCGCCGCGCCACCGAGGGCTGCCAGCACGGCCGCGGTCTCGCCGAAGGAGAGGCTGAGACCGGTGGGCCGCACGATCAGCACCACGCCGGCAAAGCCGATCAGCACGCCCAGCCAGACCCGTCGCTCGGCAAGGCGGCGAAGTGCGAGCAGGACCAGCACCGGCACGAAGACCGGGCCGAGCGATTGCAGCACCACGGCATTGGCGAAGGGAATATGGGCGATCGCGTAGAAATAGGTGAGCAGCGCGGCATAGGTGAAGACCGCGCGCAACAGATGCAGGCCGAGCCTCCTCGTGCCAAGGCCGCCGGCCGGACGTCGCAACGCCACCCAGGCCGCCATGATGAGGAAACAGCACAGATTGGTCCAGAACACGAGCGCGAAGGCATCGAGCCCCTGGGACGCAAAGCGTGCCGCGCTGGCACCTAAAGCGAAGAGCAACGCTGCCAGCACCATGCAGAGCACACCGGCCAGCGTGCCCCGCCCAGCACGAGAACGGGCGGTCTTATCGCCAGTAGAGCCTCCGCGCCGCAGGGGTGCCTGGCACCAACGCCGGCCCCAGGGGTCGTCCTGAAATTCGATGCTGGACATGCTGCCGCCTTGCGCTCGCGCAACGGTCGAGGACCGATGGGAAGCAACATAGACCTCCCCTGCTGACAGCCTTCTGTCAGCAGTGTCGAGGCTTCTCCCCTAGCCGACCTCAACCAGCACGGTGCCGGCGTCCACCCGGGCGGCATAGGCCCTGAGGTCCTTGCAAGCCGGCAGGCGCTTGGCTGCGCCGGTACGATAGTCGAACGCGCCGTTGTGCTTGGGACATTCGATCTCGTAGTCCATCACCAGGCCGTCGGCGAGATGGACGGCCTCATGCGTGCACAATCCGTCGGTGCAGAACACCTCGTCCACCGGCGAGCGATAGATCGCATAACTGCGTCCGCCATGGTCGAAGCGGATGGCACCCTCCTGTTCGATATCGTCGAGCTTACAGGCCTCGATCCAGTTGCCCATCCTCTCCTCCTTATTTTGCCGCTGCGGCTGCATTGGCGCGCGCCCGGCGCTTCTCATAACGGGCCTGCATGCGGGCCTCGCCCTCGGCGGTGCCGTCGTGCCAGGTGCCGAGCCATTGATCGAGCGGCACGAGGCCGTCGCCGTAATTCACCTCGAAATATTTGTGGTGCAGGTAGTGGGTGTAGGCGTGGCTATCGAGACCAGCCTCCTCGCCCATCTCGATCTTGTCGAAGCCGATATGGCCGACCACCGCGCCGAACCCGGCATAGTTGAGCTGGTAGAGCGCAATCAGCGGATGGGAGGGGATGATGAAATGATAGAGCGCCACGCTGAAATAGAGGAACTGCTCGACCGGGTGCATCGACAGCGACGACCAGGGCGAGGGGTTCACTGAATTGTGGTGAACCGAATGGATCCATTTGTAGAGCGGACCCCAATGGATGAGGCGATGGATCATGAAGAAATGCGCCTCATGCAGGATGGGCACCAGGAGCGCGACCGCCAGGAGGTAGAACGGATGGTCGGCGAGCGCTAGCCAGGGTCCATAGCCATGGGCGGAGGCGTAGAGGAAGAGCACCTCGATGGCGGTCCAGATCGGCAGGCCGGTGCCGAAGGTGCGCAGGATGTTGTCGAGGTTCTGACGCCCGAACAGGAAGGCCGGGCTCTTGTGCTCGGCCGGGAATTTGCCGTTATATTTGAAACGGTTGCCCTGGGCGCGCAGGATATAGAGGCGCAGCTCGAAGGCCCCATAGAACAGGAAGACGGCGACGGCGTTCACTGCCAGCAATCGCAGCACCCAGCCCCATTCCAGCGTCTGCAGCACGGCCTCATCGGGAATGACGAAGCGCCAGTAGAGCACGGCAGAAAGAGCAAACAGCAGGTTCCAGGGCAGGAAATAATGCGGCAGCCATTTCAGGAAGGCAGCCGGCTTCGGCGGCAAAGTGAAGACTGGGGCGATCTCGAGGCGGGCATTGGGGGCCCAGTCGCCCCGCTTGTTGCGCTTTCCAAACTGCAGATCGTCCATGGCGGCCTCCTTCAGGGCGCTTGGCTGAGCGTGAGGAAACGCTCGAAATCGGCCTCGCCCATCGCGACCTGGTGGCCGGCCTCGGGATAGGCGCCGCTGGCGACGTCGGCGGCGAAGGCGCGGAAGGCCTCCACGCGCCTTTCCTGCAAAGCCGCTTCCAGGGCCATGAAATCGGCATAGCGTTTGGCGTGGCGCGGATAATGGCCGGCATGCGTGCCGAGCACGTCGGACGAGAACAGATATTGCGTGTCGCAGGCCGAGCCGCAGCCCATGCCCATGGTGATCATCGGCGTGTTGCGGGTGATGTGGTCGGCCAGCTCAACAGGCACCACCTCCACCTCGATGGCGGCAGCGCCGGCGTTCTCCAGCGCCTTCACGGCGCGCATCACCGCAACCGCCTCCTCCGGCTTGCGGCCGACGGCGCGGAAATTGGTCCAGGTCGCGCGGTTCGGCACCAGCCCGACATGGCCGGTGACCGGAATGCCCTCTCGCGCCATCGCCTCGATGAAACGCGGGGAATGCGAGCAATAGACGGCGTCGGCGCCGCGCTCCAGCATGCGAAAGCCGAGGCGGATGGCCTCCTCCCGTGAAGCGACGGCGCCATGCGGCATGCCGACTGAGAGAAAAGCCATGGGTGCGGCCTTGCGGATGAACTCGAGATGGTGGTCCGGCTCGCAGGACAGGATCTCGATGCCGGCTTCGACGGCCGCCGCTGCCTCGGCAGCGTTGTCGACATGGAGCTGCAGCCATTTGCGCTGCCCCTTGCGGCTCGCGAGATCGTAGACACTCGTCCTGCGGCTCATGACCCGTTGCTCCCTCTATCCGACAAGGGTTAGGCGAGAGCGTGCTCGGGAGCCACGGCATTCTTGATCAGATTTGATCAGATATTCTCGGCGGTGATGGTGGTGAAGCGGATCGGCGGATTGGCAACCGGGGTAGTGAGAATGCCGAGCCGCGACAAAGCCAGATCGACGGCCCGGCGCGCCTGTTCCTCCGGCGCCTGGTCGAGCACGATCGACATCACGCCCTCGCGCAAGGCGGCGGCGCTGCGCTCGGTGAGTTCATGGCCGACGAAGAAGATGCCGCGGCCACGTCCCGGCCCGCGCAGAACCGCCGCGAGAGAGGCATTGGCGCCGCCTGCATTGTAGAGCCCGACGAGATCCGGCCAGCGGGCCAGGGCGTCGCCCAGCGCCTCGCTGGCCGCCAGCGCGTCGTCGTGGTGGAACAGCACCGCATCGAAGCGGAAATCCGCGCGTCCCTGCCGGGCGAGACCTTCGGAAAAGCCGCGAATGCGCTCGCGGTGCACCTGGTAGATACCGCTGTGGCAGAGTGCGACCACCCTCCCGCCGTGCGGCTGCATGCGGGCGAGCAGGAGCGCGGCGGTGCGGCCGGCTGCCAGATTGTCGATGCCGACATAATCGGCCCTCACGGGCGCCCGGCTGACCGCCTGCACGACGGGGATACCGGCATCGGTGATCTGCGTCAGCGCCGCACGGATAGCGCCATGATCCGGGATGGCGCAGATCAGCGCGGAGCGTCGCGCCGGTGGGCGGGCTATGCGCGACGCTATGGCCTCGGGCCGCGCCTCGTCCAGGAAGGTGCGGTGCAGGGTGATGCTGGGGTCGAGCGTGGCGGCGATGCGCTCGAAGGCCTGTGACAGGCGGGAGAAGAAGGTCGTCTCCGGCCGCACCAGCATGACCTCGATGCGGATCAGCCCGCGATGAACCTCAGGCATCTCGCGCGGATAGCCAAGCGCCCGGGCCGCCAGAATCACCTTCTCGACGGTCTGCGGCCGCACACCACCCCGCCCGTTCAGCACCCGCTCGACGGTGGCGGTGCCAACGCCGGCCTTGTCGGCAATATGCTTGAACGTGGTCCTGGCGATGGCAGGCTCCAGCAGTTTGATGTGATTTGATCAAACCTATAGTGCAGGACAAGGCACCAGCCAAGCACTGGGACGTGTCAATAAAGCCCGGGAAAGAGCCGCCAGGTGCGGGCGCGATAGGCTTGGTATTGCGTGCCGAAGCGTTCGCCGAGCAGCGCCTCCTCCGAATGGATGCGCGCGATCAGCGGTGGCACCATGCAGGCCGCGAGCAGGATGCCGACGCCGGAGCGGAAGGCCAGCGCCCAGCCCAGCGTGGAGACGAGGAGGCCGAGATAGCTGGGGTTGCGCACCACGCCATAGAGCCCGTCCGTCACGAGTTCATGGTCCGGCTGGATCGCCACCAGGCCGCTGAAGCGCTCACCCAGCGTGAAGACCGGCGCGATGCGGAGCGCCCCGCCCAGCGCGAAGAGGAGCACACCGAGCCAGCGCACGCCTTCGCCGCCGAAGGTGAGAAAGCCGAGCCGGTCCGTCAGCGCCGGCACATAGCCAAGCAGCAGGCCCACCACGCCGAACACGGCCAGCACCCAGCGATTGCCGCGGTCCTCCCGCTCGCCGGAACTCAGATTGCCCTTGGTGAACAGCGCGGCGATACCGAGGGCGATCGTCACCAGCGCGAGAGCGATCAAGGCGGGATGGGCGGTATAGCTCCGCCAGCCGCCTTCCCCCAGCACGGCCAGCGCCAGATAGGCGGCCACCGCGACGACGGTAGCCGCTGCCATCTTGAAGTTCACAGCCATCAACACCTCCCTGAGAGAAGGGAATCGATGCCGCCATCCTCGGCGGCAAAGGCGAATTTTTTGCGACCGGCCCGGCGACAGAGCAGATCAAACAGCGAGCGGCGAAAGACACCCGTTAAAGCGTTTTGCGATTTGACGGACTCGGCAAGAATCGCAAAGACGCGTCGAAACAAAGAGTTAGAGCAAAGAAGCGTTCACGCTTGAACGCGCTTTGCTCTAGGGCTTCTGCCTCGACTGCCTTGACCCAAGGGGATGCTGTGGTAACGTCCTGCCATGACCAGCGCCGCCTCAACCTGCACCATGCTTGTCGTGGAACTTCCACGAGGGTGCGGGAGCATGGCGCCGCGGTAACGCGCTGATCATACCCAAACCCTGCCGAGGTGAGCAGGGTTCGCACCGAAACTGCTCTTCTCGCATCCCGTGGAGAGCATCATGAGCGAAGCCACCCGATCCCCGATCCTATCGCTTCCCGAAGGCGGCCTGTCCGAGCTCCTCATCCGGACAACGCGGGTCGACGACACCGACGCTGTCACGGCGCTCGTCAACCTGCCTGGCTATCGTTTCGGGACCCTGCGCCTGCCCTTCCAGAGCGTCCAGGGCACGCGCAAATGGCTGGAACAGCAGGGGGATGACGGCCTCAGCCTGGTCGCCGTGCTGGACGGGGCGATCGTCGGCAATCTCGGCTTGTTCCGCGACAAGGGACGCCGCCGGCACGCCGCGCATTTCGGCATGGGCGTGCATGACCAGCATGTCGGCAAGGGCATAGGCACGGCCCTTCTCGCCGCCCTCATCGATGCCGCCGACAATTGGCTGGCGATCCGGCGGCTGGAGCTGACGGTCTATACCGACAACGCCGCGGCCATCCATCTCTACGAGAAGTCCGGCTTCGTGCGAGAGGGCATTCTCCGGGACTACGCCTTCCGGGCCGGCACTTACGTCGACGCCTTCACCATGGCGCGGTTGCACCAGTAGCCAATGACCGGATGCGGAGTGGCGGTCTCCACCACTCCAACTCACCCTTCCTGCGGCGCCGCCTGGTAGTCCTCCTCGCTCACCTTTTCCAGCCAGTCGACGACCTTGCCATCAAGCGCCTCGGCGATGGCGATATGGGTCATGGCCGTGGTCGGCGCGGCGCCGTGCCAATGCCTCTCGCCGGGCTCGAACCAGACGATGTCGCCGGCCCGGATCTCCTGCACCGGCCCGCCCTCGCGCTGGGTCCGCCCGCAGCCGGCGGTGACGATCAGCGTTTGGCCGAGCGGATGGGTGTGCCATGCCGTGCGCGCGCCCGGCTCGAAGGTGACGATCGCCCCACCCACCCGAGCCGGCTCGCTGGCCTTGAACGGCATGTCGAGACGCACCGTGCCGGTGAAATAATCAACCGGCCCCTTGGCCGAAGGCTGGGAACCGTTCCTGGTGATCTTCATGGCCATTCTCCTCGACTGCGCGGGCGCCCGGTGGGCCACCATTCGGCGCCAGTCTAGAGACATCAAGTGCCGACGATAAGATGGGAAGAGTGTCCCGCCTCGCCGCAGACGGACAGCGATCCGGGCCTGGCTGCAATCCGATTGACGCAAATATAACGCCCTGCTCACGACCCCTCCCTATAAGAGCAAAACGCTTTAGCTTGGGATGCCCTCGATGCGTTCGCGCAGCTTGACGCACTGGCCAACAACCGCGCCCCAACGTTTCCGGAGTTTCTCCAACAGTGGGTCGCCAAAAGCATGGCACTGCTGCTCGGTATCGAAGCGTGGCAAGGGCTCGGGAATGACAGCGTGCCCGCTGAACATCGTGATCAGCACGAAGACGTACATGCGAGGTCCTCCAACGAGTGGCACCGGTCCAATTGGTCTCGCCCCGTCTAAAGCTCGATAAAACTGGCGGCACACAGCCGCGATCGCCGGGCTATTGCCATTGCTGCGGCGGAATCCGGCGATGGGCTTGAGGCGGGTGGACCTGTCAACGGCAATCGCGATAGATAGCGCCTCAGCGCACCCGATGACGAACCCAACTGAGACGGCGCCCCCATGCCCTGATCGGCGGGATCGGGCTGGACAAACAAACCCGCCGAACTTGTTGATCGCGCTTCGTCGCCTTCTTGCGCTTTACTTTGTTGGCTCGGGTTCGTCCTTTACCGTCGGCCAATTCTTGTCGGCTCGACCGATATTTTCGAGCTCATTCTTTCGCCACTCCGTCGTCCAGTATTTCGTATGATTTACATACAGTTTGCCGTTGACGATCGTGAAAGCCTCGGGATCGACCGTATCCTTGTGGCCGTTCTCGTAGGCAACGCCCATCGCGCAATGGCCATCATATTGGGCCGCATATTTCTCCGGATTTGCGGTGAAGAGATCGAGATCCTCCTTGCTGGCAAACTGCCAGCGCGCGTCGTGCCAGACGGTCTGATATTCAAGCCTGCCTGGCACTGCCTTTCCAGCGGTAAAGTAGGCAACAGAGTCATAGCCGCCTATTGCCAGTCTTGGCATCCCGCTCATCTCCGGTGCTGTGTCAGCCAAAGCGGGGATGGTGAACATGGCCAGTGTCAACGCAGCCAACGTTTTCGCGATCGTACGCATTTTCTGCTCCCTATGAAACGTCCTGATGGATCTCTGCGACACGTCCTCGGGCCTGCAAGCTAGGTGTTCATGGTGATCTCCGTTCTGAGGAAAAGCCCGTCCGTCCGGCGAGACGGCAGCCGCCGGCTCCGCACCGTGTTTCATGATGATGTCGAATAATGCCTACCGGTCCTGGCGCCGGGAGCGCTCCTTCGGCCGAACGTCAGAATTCGCGGTCGACCGGTTCAGAACCGTCAGCCGGCGGTCGTCGGATCAATGATCGTCGAGATTTCGGTTATGACGTTTGCCGGAAACCCGCTGAGCTCGGCATGCTTACGAATGGCTGCTTCGTCTTCCGCCAAGTAGATGCAGAACGTCTTGTTATCGGCGACGTAGGAGTGATCCCACTGGACACGCGGAGCGAGCTGCAACAGGGCGTTGTTCGAAGTTCTCGAGGCGTCCCTGAGTTGCTCTTTCTCGAATGTTCCCACCGCCGGGATATCGCGCTCGATAAGATAGCGTTTCATGTTCCGGTGTCCTTTTCTTGAGCGCAGTCGCTTTGGACTGACGTCTTGTGCGCTCTTACCAAGCACGCCGACCGCTCACGACGCGTAGGTCAAAGCGTGATAAAATCGTAATTCCGTTGGTAACCAGCCAGAGGGAAGCGGCGGGCATGCAAATTCGGCTCCTCGGTTCGCCGGCAATACTGGCTGGAGACCGGCGGTTGGAACATCCCTCGCGCAAGGCGATGGCGCTGCTCGCCTATCTCGCCATGCGCGCGGACGAACACATCTCCCGCGGACATCTGGCCACCCTCCTCTGGGGCGATAGTGGCGAAGAGCAGGCGCGCGCAAACCTGCGTCAAACGCTCAGCCAGCTTCGAAAGCTGTTCCAGGACGCGGGGCGAGACCCCATCATGGTCCCGTTCGACAAGGTCGTTCTGCATTCCGAAGGCATCCAGATTGACGCCCGCGCCGTCCTGAATGGCCTGGGCGATCAGGAATTGGGTGCGCTGGCAGCCAGGCCGGCATTCCTCGAGGGGTTTTTCGTATCGGCGCCGGAATTCGAGAACTGGATGATTTCCCAGCGCAGCATGATTCAGTCGCGGCTGATATCGCGACTGGAACAAGCGGCTGGCAGCGCCTCCGAACAGGGTCAATACTCGGCCGCGGCTGCGCATCTATCCGCAGCGCTTGCGATGGATCCGCTTCAGGAAAAAATGCACCGGGATCTGATGCAGGCTCTGGTCGCGCAGGGCCGAGCGGACGAGGCCCTCTCGCAGTATGAACGATGCCAAAAAATCCTGGCCAGGGAGCTTGGCATCGAGCCGGACATGCAAACCCGGAAACTGGCCTCGGAGGTACGGGCGCGGCGGCTGGCAACGCGGAGGGAAGCGCCCTCCGGCGTGGATCAGGACAAGGCTGAAGGCGCGCTCACTCTCAAAGATTCGGCCTTGGCCGGGCCAGCACATGGAGAGAGGCTCACGATTGCCGTTCCTCCCTTTGTCAGCCTGAACGGCGATGCCGAACTGGACTGCCTGAGCCGCATGCTGTCCGAGGATATCATTGCCACGCTTACACATTGGCAGCTGTTTTCTGTTCAATCGCGCACCGCGTCGCTCCAGGCGAACGGTACGGAGACCCTCGGGCAATCCATCGAGGTGAATCCGAAGGCGCGATACATCGTAGAGGGCAGCGTGCGGCGGATGGACGGCTTCATTCGTATCGCGGTGAAGCTGATCGATACCGAGGCCGGGCATCACGTGTGGGCCGAGCATTTCGATTGCGGAACGGCTGACGTTTCAAGGGCCCATGACCAGCTCGTGAGCAGAATTGTCGGTACGCTGGTCGGCCGGACCGAAGTCGCAGCCGCCGAGCGCGCGAACCGCCGAGCGCCAGCAAGCCTGGCTGCACATGAATGTGTCCTGCAAGGCAATGCCTTGCCGTGGGACGATCCCACGGGCGCCGCCGAAGCAATTCGCCTGTTCTCGAAGGCGATCGAAATCGATCCCGGCTATGGACTTGCCCATGCCCTGCTGGCGTGCATCCGCTTGAAGTGGTGGAAAAACGAGCCCGGAGAGGACGACGCGAGCCTGAACGAAGCCTACCGTCTCGCAAGAAAGGCCGTGGAGCTTGACAACAGTGAGAGTACTTGTTTTGCCACTCTTGGCATAGTCTGCCTGTTCAAGCGGTCGTTCGACATTGCCCTGCAGCATTTGCGGAGAGCCCTCGAGCTAAATCCAAACAATCAGTGGAATACCGCGGATATGGGCACCCTTCTCATGCATTCCGAGCAGCCCGAGGCTGCCTTGGTATATTTCGATCGGGCGAGGCAGATCGACCCCTATCTCGATCCGCCATGGTATTGGTTCGGCGTTGGCATGGCCAACATGCTCTTGCATCGCTACCGAGAGGCCATCATTGCCTTCGATCGATCCCCGATTCGCACCTATAGAAGAGCGGCGCTCATGGCCGGTTGCCATGCCCGGCTGGGAGATGCGAAGCAGGCGGCAGCCCTCATCGGGGAATGCTTGGCCTTGCGGCCCGGATTCCGTATCAGCATGCTGCTGGCAAAGGAGCCCTTCAAGAACCCTGCCGACGCCGCGCACATCGCCGAATGTCTTGAGATGGCCGGGTTACCAGCTTGACCTGACGAGGAGCGGTTGCGGACCAATCGCCACAATGCTACTGAGCCCGCGTCGGAAAAGGCAGACTTGGTTTGGTAAGCCCAAGTCCTTTCGGTAACGAAAGCTCTGGTCTCTGGCCTCGTGCATGAGATCCCCACGACGAACATCGGACGCCCCCGGGCGTCCAATTGTTCGTCCGTGTGGTTCTCAAACTTGAGGAACGCTCCGGTCGAACATCGACACAGGAGTAGTTCGTGCACAACCGCCACCCGTCTTTCTATGATGTCGTGATTGCCGGCGCCGGCCCCGTCGGCTTGTTTCTCGCCTGTGAGCTGCGCCTCGCAGACCTCTCGGTCCTGGTGCTGGAGCAGGCGGAGGACCCGTGCTCTGCGTTGAAGCGGCTACCCTTCGGCATGCGCGGCCTTTCGGTGCCCACCATCGAGGCCCTTTACCGTCGCGGGCTGCTGGACGACATCGCGGCGCCGCAACGCGCGAACGATGATCCCGATAGCAGCAGCGCTTCAGCTACCCCGCATTGGATGCAACAGGCGCGCCGCCCGGGCGGCCATTTCGCCGGCATCCAGTTCTACCACGACAACATCGACGCCTCGACGTGGCCATATCGCCTGCCCGGTCCAGCCGGCAACAGCATGGTGGTCGAGATGGAGCACCTTGAATCCGCCTTGGCCGCTCGCGCCAGCGCGATGGGGGTCGAGATCAGGCGCGGCTTCGGCGTCGAAGACCTCGACCCGTCGGACGACGGCGTGACCCTTCGCGCTGATGGTGAGACCTTTCGCGGACGCTGGCTCGTTGGATGTGATGGCGGCCGCAGTACGGTTCGCAAGGCTGGCGGCTTTGAATTCGTCGGCACCGATGCCGAGTTCACCGGCTATTCCGTTGAAGTCGCCATGGCCGATCCGAATAGCCTGCGCCTGGGTCGCCACTACACGCCGACAGGCATGTATACTTACTCACGGCCCGGGACGATCGCGATGGTCGAGTTCGACGGGGGCGCTTTCCACAGAACCCGGCCAATCACGCTTGAGCACGTGCAGGCGGTATTGCGCCGCGTCTCCGGTGCCGACGTCACCTTGACAGCTCTCCAGCTTGCCACGACCTGGACGGATCGCGCCTATCAGGCGACCGCATACCGCAAGGGGCGGGTGCTGCTCGCCGGCGACGCCGCGCACATCCACTCTCCCTTGGGCGGCCAGGGGCTCAATCTCGGGCTTGGCGACGCGATGAACCTGGGATGGAAGCTCGCCGCCACCATCCGTGGCGACGCGCCGGCTGATCTGCTCGACAGCTATTTTAGCGAACGGCATCCGGTGGGAGCGCAGATCCTTGACTGGTCGCGCGCCCAGGTCGCACTCATGCGGCCGAGCCGGAGTTCGCGCGCGCTCGAAGCCATCATCCGTGATCTCATCGACACACGCGACGGCGCGACATATTTCGCCGAGCGCGTGTGGGGTGTTTCTCTCCGCTATGACCTCGGCGGCAGTCATCCGCTGGTGGGCCGCAGCGCTCCCGACTTCGAGTTGGCCGATGGGACGAAGCTCGGCGAACTCCTCAGGAAAGGGCGAGGCCTAGTTCTGGACTTTGACCCTCGCTCTCCCCTTCGAGCACTTGCAAGCCGCTGGGGTGGGCGAATTCCTTATAGTGCAGGCGACGCCAAGGAACCGTTGGGTTTGAGCGCCGTACTCATACGTCCCGATGGCTTCGTCGCCTGGGCTGCTGACGCTGCCCCTAACCTCAAGGAAGCCGCTCAGGCCGCATCGCGATGGTTCGGCGAACCCGGATAGCTGCGTGAATCTGGCTCGGGCATACTCCGTGACTTTCGCACAGGCCGGGAGGGCCGCTTTGAATCAAATGCGGATTCTGGTGCCCAGCAGTACCCATTTTCTTTTGGAAATCACTTTGCGTGAAGCAGCCTGCCGACCCCCGACTGAACCAGCATGCTGCTCGCCTTGATCGTCACTTCGCAGGGAAATCGGTCGAGACTGACACCGCGCGCCATTCAGACAAGATGGCGGCATCAGACACATGCTTCGCTTCAATTGCAGCAACGGTATCGCTGCCAAGCGGCAGGCGCACTGGCGGATTGGGCGCATCAACGAATGCGATCAGCACATCCGCCAGCTTCGCGGGATCGCCCGGCTGATTGTGGCTGAGACCGGCAGCGATCGTCCGGACTTTGCCGGCCGTTCCGTCATAGTCGGCGATCCGCGTCGGGCTGACCGACAGGGAGGAGGAGTCCAAAAAGTCCGTCCTGAAATAGCCAGGCTCGACCACGGTGACGTGGATACCCAGAGGTTCGAGTTCGGCGTGAAGCGATTCACTCAGCCCCTCGACCGCAAACTTGGTCGAGGAGTAGATGCCGAACCCGGCACCAGCACGATATCCGCCGATCGACGAGATGTTCAGGATACGTCCAGACCGCGCTTTGCGCATGTAAGGCAATACGGCTCGGGTGACAGTCAGCAGCCCAAAGACGTTGGTGCGGTAGACCGCCTCGACCTCGGCCGCGGATGCCTCTTCCACAGCCCCCATCAATCCAAACCCTGCATTGTTGAGCAGAATATCGATCCGACCGAAGCGATCGATCGCAGCCTTGGCAGCGGCAGCGGCCTGATCCTCGTTCGAGACATCGAGGGCTACAGCAAGCAAATTGGCGTGACTGCCGAAACGATCGGTCACCGCTTGCGGATCCCTTGCTGTCGCAACAACCGCGGCGCCCTTGGCGAGCGCGCGTTCGGTTATCAGGGCGCCGAAACCGCGTGATGCACCGGTAACGAACCAGGTCTTCATGACACATTCCTCCAGATCAAAACTGTGGCGGCTCGGGGGAATCCTTAGGCCAGCACTTCAGCGAGTTCGATCAAATTACCGAACGGATCGCTGAAGAAGGCCAGACGTCGGCTGATTGCGGCAAGCTCGAACGGCTCGGTCACGATGGTCACGTCGCGCGACCGCAGCTTCTCGACTGTCTCGTCAACACTGGTCACGTTGAGGCAGAAATGGTGGTAGCCGCGATATTTCAGGCTATCGCCAAGATCGGTGTAGGGCCGCACTTCCTTCGGGGCGGACTCGCCACCGCCAAGGACCTCCACATAGAAATGGTCGTCGGTTGCTGGTGCTAGATAGGCGAGCTTCTCGTCGGCATAATCCCATTCGGCAATGACGCGGAAGTCGAGCTTTTCGACATACCACCGCTTGGCGGTGTCGAGGTCGGGAGTACGCACGGCGACATGGTGGCCGCGCATATCGGCAAAGGGGGAAGCGCTGTTCTGAGGGGGCGCAATGAAATCAGCCACGGGTCTCTCCTTAAGTGTCTTGCGATTTGCCGGCATCGGCAAGAATCGCAAAGACGCGTCGATACAAAGAGTGAGAGCAAGGACGCGTTCACGCTTGAACGCGCTTTGCTCCAGGGTTCGCTGGTTCAGGGGATCGGCACCGGCGTTAGTCCCTGAGGGCAAGACTGCGCTTTTTATATTGATGGGATAAGCGGCGGAATGCTTCATTTAATAATGAGTGTAATTCAGTAATGCGCACCACCGATCTGTCAGAACTCGCGGCCTTCGATGCGGTCGCGCGGCATCGCAGCTTTCGACGTGCCGGCGATGAGCGGGGTGTCACCGCATCGGCGATCAGCCACGCGGTCAGCAATCTTGAAGCGCGGATCGGTATTCGCCTGCTGAACCGCACAACGCGAAGCGTGTCCCTAACCGATGCGGGCGCGATGCTGCTCGCCCGTTTGTCGCCGGCCTTTGGCGACATCGGTTCCGCGCTTGACGCGCTCAACCAGTTTCGTGACACGCCTTTCGGCAAGGTGCGGATCAATGCACCCAATTCCGTCGCGCCTTTCGTGTTCGGGCCGGTAATGGGGCAGCTCATCGAGGCGAATCCCAATCTGGAACTGGAAATCGTCGCGACAGATCGCCTCGTCGATATTGTCGACGAAGGCTTCGACGCCGGTATCCGTCTGGGCGAAAGCCTGCGGGACGGCATGACCGCGGTGAAGATCAAGCCAAGCCTGCGGCTCGTGGTCGTTGGGTCGCCGGCATATTTCGAGAAACATCCCCAGCCCATGAAACCTGCAGACCTGCAGGATCACGTGTGCATTCGGAATATCTATCCCAGTGGCGCGGCCTATCCGTGGGAGTTCCGTCACCATGGCAAAGCGATAGAGTTCGAGCCGACAGGGCCCCTATCCCTCGACGACCACGAATTGATGGTCGGAGCTGCCCTGTCCGGCATAACACTCGCCTATGTCTGGGAGGATCGGGCCCGCCCATACCTGGAGAACGGACGGCTCGTCGAATGTCTGGCGTCGTGGCGCGCGCCGGAGGACTGGCTCTATCTCTACTACCCCACGCGGAAATATCTCTCGGCAGGCCTGCGCGCAATCATCGAAGCGCTGCGTATCTGACCGTAGTCTCTCGCGCGGATGCCCGCTCTGTTCTGCAGTGGCGGAAAACTGGCGTCCCGGAAGGGATTCGAACCCCTGACCTACGGTTTAGGAAACCGTTGCTCTATCCTGCTGAGCTACCGGGACAGGCCAGGGAGGACGAAAGCCTGTTCGGGGTGGAAAGGTCAAGGGGTTTTGTCGTCATGATATCCGGGAAGGGCTTTCTTTCCCGAAACGGGAGACGGCGCCAGGCTCGCTCCCGAAGCTCTGGCCTGCGGACGCGGCTCACACCGCCCACGGCGGGCCCAGCCATTCGCGCAGCGCCGCGTTCATGCGGGTCTGCCAACCGCGGCCGGTGGCGCGGAACATGGAGATGACGTCGATATCGAGCTGGAGCGTAATGCGCTCCTTCGATTTCATGCTCGGGCGCAGGCGCGCCGTTACGTTGCGTTCCAACTCTTCTGCCGAGGCGGCAGGGGGGGCCGAATCGGCAATTCCAACTTGTTCGAAACTCATTCTTGTCTCTCGTTGCCTGAACTGATCACCAGTACTTACGTAAGGTATCATAGTCCGTAGCGCCGGTCGATATCTGGGGCAACACTTGTTAAGGTGATAAAACGATTTACCCGTTCCGCCTATTGCGCCGCAATATATGGTAAACCACTCAGGAAAACGGATAGGAAAACTCCAAGAAACCGGTTTCACGCCTCGATATAGATAAATTAACGACAATAGAAACTTCAATATTCAATATTTATACTAAGCGTTGTGAGGTTTGGCTAATTCAGTCCTGCAAATTATACCGTCGGGTAAAAAATGCTTTGCTTGACCTTAACGTAAGGTACGCTGGTGTCATTTACATTCATCTGGTGCAAATGCGCACCGCCTCGGCGGCCGCTGGATCGACTACATAGTCCGAAATCGGAAAGCGATTATCGGCCTTTGCGCAAGGTTGTCTGGCGTTTCGGCAAGCGACTCTCCTCTTTGGCGTTTCCGCCGTCTTCTGTCGTCTTTACGACATGCCGAATATATTCCGTTGCGGAAGGAAGCTTGCTTGCAGACATGATTCGCATCGGTCCGAGAGGCCTCCGACACAGGCGTTAACCCGATAACGGTTACGCAATCGCCGATTCTCCAATATGAGTTGACGCACGCGTCAACTACGTTCTGGCTCCAGCGCCGCCAGGGCCGCCCAGCCGAAGTCGAGCAGCGGCAGCGCCGATGCGATGAAGCCGGTGCATTCGCTTACCAGGCCTGGACCATGGATGGAGGTCTCCGTCAGAGGGTGCCGTACCACGATGGATTTGAGCTTCAACGCGGCAAGCAGATCGGCATCGTCGATGCCGACCGCCTCGCGCGGCGGCCGTTTGAGGCTCCATTGCGGGTCGAAGGCCAGATCTGCCTCGGAGAGACTGGCGCTCATGGCGCGGAAGCGTTCGGGCGCAGCGATGATGGCCTGCCGGAAGGCGGCGAGTTGCTTCGGCTCGAGATCGTAGAAGCCGGCAGCGGCAAAGCAGCCCTCCGGGGCGATATGGATGTAGAAGAGGCCGGGATCGCTCTTGGTGCCGGACCGCGTCATCACCGCACCCGCATGGGTCTTGAAGGGGCGCTTGTCCTTGGCAAAGCGCACATCGCGATGGATGCGGAAGATCGAGCTCTTGGGCGTGCCGCGCATCGGCAGTCCCTGGGCGATGCAGGCCTCGTTCAGCGCGGCGATGAAGGCACCGAGCGGACCGAGCACATGGGCCTCATAGAGGTCCCGGTTCTCCTGGAACCAGGCCCGGTCCTGGTGGAAATCGAGCGCTCGGAAAAAGGGCAGCGCCTTGTCGCCGAAGCCAGTGAAGGAGGAGGCGGGCTTGGACATGGGAGATACCAGGGCGAATCAGCGTAAGGTTTGCAGGTTCTAGATTGCATGCGCGCGTCTCTGCGTCACGGGGGCCTGGCGCGCGGACGTCCGCTCCGGGACTGATGGCATCTTGTCCGCCTGCTCCCAGGAAGTATGCCGCATCCTGCCCGACACAGAATCCCGCTATAGAGGAGCATCCCTCAGCATCAGGTGTGCGCCATGTCCCTTGATCCGATCACCCACGGCCCCAGCGGCAAGGCGCGGGCGCGCGGGCTTGGATTGCCGTTCGTGAGCCCGACTGGACCGTGCAATGCCATCACCGACGTACCAGGGATCGCTGTCGGCATGAGTACGCTGATCCAGGGCCAGAGCATCCGCACCGGCGTTACGGCCGTGCTGCCCCGCCCGGCGGCAGATCTGATGGAGCCGGTCTGGGCCGGCTTCTTCGCCCTCAACGGCAATGGCGAGATGACGGGCTCGCATTGGATCGAGGAAGCCGGCTGCTTCGCCGGGCCCGTGCTGATCACCAACACCATGTCGGTTGGCATGGCCCATCACGGCATGGTGCATTGGCTGGCCCGGCGCTTTCCGGCCGAGCTCGCCGATGATTTCTGGCCGCTGCCGGTGGTGGCCGAGACCTATGACGGCTATCTCAACGACATCGCTAGGCTTGCGGTGACGCAGGCCGATGTCACCGCGGCGCTCGATGGTGCCGCCTCCGGCCCGGTGCCCGAGGGCAATGCCGGCGGCGGCACCGGCATGATCGCCTATGAGTGGAAGGGCGGCACGGGCACCGCCTCGCGGTTGGTCACGATCGGCGTCGACGTCTTCACCGTGGGCGTGCTCGTGCAGGCCAATCACGGCCGCCGGCCCTGGTTCCGCATCGCCGGCGTGCCGGTCGGCGAACGCCTGCCCGAAGGCGCCTTCCGCACGCGCGAGCAGGGCTCGATCATCGTGGTCATCGCCACCGACGCACCCTTGCTTCCCACGCAATTGAAGCGCCTCGCCCGTCGCGCGGGCCTCGGGGTCGGGCGGGGCGGCACGCCGGCAAGCAATTCTTCGGGCGACATCTTCCTCGCCTTCACCACCGCCAACGGTCAGGGCAAGCTGCCGGAACCGGCGCGGATGAGCTTCGCAGCCGTGTCGAACGATCTCCTCGACGGGCTGTTCCTCGCGGTGGTCGAGGGCGTGGAGGAGGCGGTGGTGAACGCCATGCTGGCAGCCGAGACGATGAAGGGCCGACAGGGGCGCGTGGTCGAGGCGATCGACCATGAGGCGCTGCTGAGGGCGATGCGGGGGTAGCCCTGGGATCGCAGGGAGATTACCCCCTCCGCCGTCTCTCCCGACCCCCACGGCCCGTCTCTCCGTCCCCGCCGCGCTTGAAGGTAATGCCCAATTCGGCCTCCAGATGCGGAAAGGGGTCGGATTTGTGCGGTATCGCCATGGCGCCGACGAAATGCGCCTGGAAGGAGGGCTCGATCGCCGTCTCGATCTTCTCGATCTTGCGCACCACCTCCTCGATCTCCTTGCGGGCCGAGGAATTGAGCAGGGCGATGCGGGCACCCGTGCCGGCGGCGTTGCCGGCCGAGCCGACCTTGTCGAGCTCGCAATCCGGCACCAGGCCGAGGATCATGGCGTGCTTGACGTCGATATGGCTGCCGAAGGCCCCGGCCAGCGTGATGCGATCGACCGTAGCCACACCGTAATGGTCCATCAGCAGGCGCACGCCGGCATAGAGCGCGGCCTTGCCGAGCTGGATGGCGCGCACGTCGTTCTGGGTGATGGAGATGCGCGGCTCGCCCTCGCGGATGAGATAGCGGAAGGTGCGCCCATCTTCTTCGACGCGCGGCGAGCGGGCGGCCAAGGCGCCATCCACCACGCCATCGGGCGTGATCAGGCCGGCGAGCAGCATCTCGGCGATGGCCTCGATGATACCGGAGCCGCAGATGCCGGTGACGCCGAGGCTGGCGGTTTCCTCGGCAAAGCCCGGCTCGTCCGACCAGAGGTCGCAACCGATCACCTTGAAGCGCGGTTCCAGCGTCGCGGGATCGATGCGCACGCGCTCGATGGCGCCGGGCGCGGCGCGCTGGCCGGAGGAGATCTGGCCGCCCTCGAAGGCCGGGCCGGTGGGCGAGGAGCAGGCAAGCAGGCGCTCGCGATTGCCGAGCACGATCTCGGCATTGGTGCCGACATCGACGAGCAGCGAGACTTCGGGCTTCAGATAAGGCCCTTCGGAGAGCACCACGCCTGCCGTGTCGGCGCCGACATGGCCGGCGATGCAGGGCAGCACATAGACATAGGCGCCGCTCGAGAGCGGCAGGTTGAGGTGGGCCGCACGGGTCTGGTAGGCGCCATCGATGGTGAGCGCGAAGGGCGCGCCGCCGAGCTCGGTCGGGTCGAGACCGAGGAAGAGATGGTGCATGATCGGGTTGGCGACCACGGTCATCTCGAGGATGTCGTTCGAGATCAGCCCGACCTCTTTCGTCACCGCGGTGGCGATCTCGCCGATCGCCTCGCGCACGGCATTGGTGAGCTCGACATCGCCGCCCGGATTCATCATCACATAGGAGACGCGGCTCATCACGTCTTCGCCGAAGCGGATCTGCGGGTTCATGATGCCGGAGGAGGCCAGCACCTCGCCGCTGGCAAGGTCGCACAGATGCGCGGCGATGGTGGTGGAGCCGATGTCGACGGCAAGGCCGACACCCTGCTCATGCAGGCCCGGCCAGACGCCGACGATCTCGCGCTTGTGGCGGATGGCCACGGTCACCGACCATTTGCCGTCGCGCAGGGCCTTCTGCAGGAGGCGTAGCGATTCCAGCGGCGCGGTGACGTCTTTCAGCTGCCATTGCTCCTCCAGCGCCTCCTGCAGGCGGCGGAAGTCGCTGGAGGGATCGTGCATGTCGGGTTCGCGCACCTCGACATAATGCAGCGCCACGACCGGCTCGATGGCGATGTCGCGGATCGCGGCGCTCTTGCGCACCACCTGGCGATGGACCTGGCTGTCGGGCGGCACGTCGATGACGACGTCGTTGCAGACCCTGGCCTGGCAGCCGAGGCGCCTGCCCTCCTGCAGCGGCCCGCGCTTGGAGACGTAGCGCGCCTCCACCGCATTCCACTCGGTGACATTGTCAGGCGCCGAGACAATGCCCAGCTTGGGAAATTTGCCCTCGCCCACCTCGATCTGGCAGCGCCCGCAGATGCCGCGCCCACCGCAGACCGAATCAAGGTCGACGCCGAGCTTGCGCGCGGCTTCGAGTACGGAGGTGCCTTCCGGGAAACGGCCGCGTTTACCGGAGGGAGCGAAGAAGACGAGAGGGTTGGTCATCGGCAGGTATTCCCGGGTGCGCGGACATCTTGTCCGCACTTCCCCATCCTATAAGCGAGTCGTTTCCAAGATGCGGACATCGCGACATGCTTGCATGTCGCTGTGATGTCCGCGCACCCGGCAACTTACCCGCGCGCGCGGCGGCGTTCGCGGCGGCCGGCACCGGCAGCGCCTTCGGCGGCCTCCGGCTGCGGCTCGCGGAACTTCTTGATCCAGCTCATGCAGTTCGGGTCGTGGCCCATTACCACGTCGGCACCCAGGATCGCCTGGATGTCTTCGAGGTGCAGCGGGTTCATGATCGCCGAAGTCATGCCGGCGCCGATCATCATCGGCAGGAAGGAGGCGTTGAGGCCGCGGCGGTTCGGCAGGCCGAAGGAGAAGTTGGAGGCGCCGCAGGTGGTGTTGACCTTGAGCTCGCCCTGCAGACGACGCAGCAGATGCATCAGCTTCAGGCCGGCATCGTTGATGGCGCCGACCGGCATGACCAGCGGATCGACCACGATGTCCTCGCGCGGAATGCCGTAATCGGCGGCGCGCTCGACGATCTTCTTGGCGACCTCGTAGCGGACATCGGGATCTTCGGAAATGCCGGTCTCGTCATTGGAGATGGCAACGACGGCCGCGCCATACTTCTTCACCAGCGGCAGCACGCGCTCCAGGCGCTCTTCCTCGCCGGTGACGGAGTTGACCAGGGGCTTGCCCTTGTAAACGGCAAGGCCCGCCTCGAGCGCCTCGACGATGGATGAGTCGATCGACAGCGGTACGTCGACGGTGTCCTGCACCAGCTTGATGCATTCGGCCAGGATTTTCGGCTCATCGGCGAGCGGAATGCCGGCATTGACGTCAAGCATCTGGGCACCGGCCTCGACCTGGGCCAGCGCGTCGGAAACCACGCGCGAATAATCGCCGGCGGCCATCTCGGCGGCAAGGAGCTTGCGGCCGGTGGGGTTGATGCGCTCGCCGATCATCACGAAGCGCTTGTCAAAGCCCAACACCACCTTTTTCTTGTCCGAAGTGATAACCGTTTCGGTCATGGTCTGTCCGTTCCGCCCAGAGGAATTGTGATCGTCTAATTAGGGTCGCTGAAACGATAGCCGCTAGCCTGCAAGCGACAGGATTTGGCGCTGCTGGGAGCGCGGACATCCTGTCCGCTCTTGCCCTCGTCGTAGAGCGTGACGTTTCCAAGAGCGGACAGCATGTCCGCGCTCCCAGGGACTCCCAGGCTACTCCCCGTGCTTGCGCCCGAAATCCGGTTCCGCCGTCTCCTGGCCGAGATCGATGATCGAGCGGCGCACCGCCCGCGTGCGGGTGAACAGCTCGAACAGCTTGTCGCCCTCCCCCCAGCGGATCGCCCGCTGCAGATAGGCGAGGTCCTCCGAGAAGCGCCCCAGCACCTCCAGCACGGCCTTCCGGTTGTTGAGGAAGACGTCGCGCCACATGGTGGGATCGGAGGCGGCGATGCGCGTGAAGTCGCGAAAGCCGCCCGCGGAGAACTTGATCACCTCCGATTCCGTCACCGTCTCGAGGTCATCCGCCGTGCCGACGATGTTGTAGGCGATGAGATGCGGCACATGGCTGGTGACGGCGAGCACCAGATCATGGTGCTCGGGCGTCATGCATTCGACCTTGGAGCCGAGCTTCTCCCAGAACTCGCGGTAGAGCGTGAGCTTGGCCGGGTCGATATCCTCGGCCGGGGTGAAGATGCACCAGCGATTGCCGAACAGGGCGGCAAAGCCGGCATCGGGGCCGGAATGCTCGGTGCCGGCCACCGGATGGGCGGGGATGAAATGCACGCCCTGCGGCAGGAAGGGCGTCATCTGCGCCACCACCGCACCCTTCACCGAACCGGTGTCGGAGATCACGGCACCCGCTTTCAGATGCGCCCCGATCACCTCGGCGACGGACCCGAAGGCGCCCGAGGGCACGCAGAGGATGACGCAATCAGCGCCTTCCACGGCGGCGGCAAGATCCCGCGTGACCATATCGGCGATGTCGAGTTCCTCGACGCGCTTCACCACCTTCTCGCTGAGATCGGCCGCCACCAGCGTACGCGCCAGCCCCCGCTCGCGGGCAGCGCGCAGGATGGAAGAGCCGATCAGGCCGATGCCGATCACGCAGAGACGGTCGAAGAGGATGGAGGCGTCAGACATGGGAACCCTTGGGTATCCAGCCTTCTGTGCACGATGGGGCGGGGGAAGGCAACCTGGGAGCGCGGACGTCCTACGACACTCAAGTGAGTGTCGGACGATCCGCTCTTGGAACCTCGACCTCCGAAAAGAAAACGACACGGCTGTTCCCAACCGCGTCGTTCAATCCGCATCGCATATGTTTCAAGAGCGGACAGGATGTCCGCGCTCCCAGCCTATCCCCGCTTCGGGATCTCCAGCCCGCGCTGTACCGCCGGCCGCCGGAGGCAGCGTTCCAGCCAGCCGGGCACGCGCCTGAAGCTGGCATAGTCCACCAATTCGCCCGCGCCATAGAAGCCGATGAGATTGCGCACCCAGCCGAGCATGGAGATGTCGGCGATGGTGTAGTCGGCGCCCATGATATAGTCGCGGCCTTCGAGGCGCGTCTCGATCACGCCGAGCAGGCGCTTGGATTCGGCGCGGTAGCGCTCCAGCGGGCGCTTGTCCTCGATGTCCTTGCCGGCGAATTTGTGGAAGAAGCCGAGCTGGCCGAACATCGGGCCGATGAACGCCATCTGGAAGAACACCCACTCGATGGTCTCGTAGCGCCCCGCCGCGTCGGCGGGGATGAGCTTGCCGGTCTTCTCGGCGAGATAGAGCAGGATGGCGCCGGATTCGAACAGGCCGAAGGGCTTGCCGTCGGGACCATGCGGATCGATGATCGCCGGGATCTTGCCATTCGGGTTGAGCGCCAGATATTCCGGTGTCCAGCTCTCGTTCTTGCCGATATCGATGAGATGCGGCTCGTAAGGCAGGCCTGTCTCCTCCAGCATGATCGAGACCTTCACGCCATTTGGCGTCGGCAGGGAATAGAGCTGGATGATGTCGGGATTCTTGGCCGGCCAGCGGCTGGCAACGGGGAAAGCGGACAGATCGGACATGCTTATTTCCTCGAAAAATCAACGGTGCCGTCGTTGCGAGCGGAGCCAAGCAATGACGGATAAGGGGGTGATACACAGACTAACGGGTCAAGAATTCCTTCAGCGTTTCCACCACCAGCCGGTTCGCCTCTTCCGGGCCGACGGTGAGGCGCAGGGCGTTGGGCAGGCCATAGGCGTCGATGCGGCGCAGCACCAGGCCGCGCTGAGTGAGAAAGGCGTCGGCATCCTTGGCGCTCCGTCCGGGCTCCGGCGGGAAGCTCACCATCACGAAATTGCCGACGGAGGGCGTCACCGTCAGCCCGAGGGCTGTGAGTTCCTGCATCAGCCACGCCAGCCATCTGTCGTTATGGGCGATGGCGGCGGCGACATGCGCCTCGTCCCCGATCGCCGCGATGCCGGCGGCCATGGCGGGGCCGGAGACGTTGAAAGGGCCGCGGATGCGGTTCAGCGCCTCGATCACCGCGGGCGGGCCGACCATCCAGCCGAGGCGCAGATTGGCCAGGCCATGGATCTTCGAGAAGGTGCGGCACATCACGACATTGGCCGATGTCGCCACCAATTCGAGGCCGGATTCGTAGTCGTTGGCGCGCACATATTCGGCATAGGCGGCATCGAGCACGAGCAGGATGTCGGGCCGCAGCCCCGCATGCAGGCGCTTGACCTCGTCGAAGGGCAGATAGGTGCCGGTGGGGTTGTTAGGATTGGCAAGGAAGACGAGCTTGGTCTTGTCCGTCACCTTGGCAAGCAGGGCATCGACATCGGCCGTGTGATTGGTCTCGGGCGCGGCGACGGGCGTGGCGCCGGCGGCGAGCGTGGCGATCTTGTAGACCAGGAAGCCGTGCTCGCTATAGAGGGCCTCGTCGCCGGGACCGAGATAGGCATAGGCGAGGAGGGAGAGCAATTCGTCCGAACCGGCGCCACAGAGCAGGCGCGCCGGATCGAGCCCGTAGCGGCCGGCGATGGCGGCGCGCAAAGCGCTGGAAGAGCCTTCCGGATAGAGCTCCAGCTTTTC
Organism: Labrys miyagiensis; assembly: GCF_030160835.1. Classification (GTDB taxonomy): domain Bacteria; phylum Pseudomonadota; class Alphaproteobacteria; order Rhizobiales; family Labraceae; genus Labrys; species Labrys miyagiensis. The sequence continues at coordinate 128,013 of NZ_BSPC01000007.1, forward strand.
GCCGGCGGCGACATAAGCCGCCTTGGCCTTGGGGCTGGCGCCGAGCGGCGTCTCGTTGGAGGAGAGCTTCCAGACCTTGACGCCCTCGGGCGCACTCGACTTGCCCGGCACATAGGCATCGATGGTAAGCACGCCGGGGCGGGGGACAGGACCGTTCATGGGGATGTTCCGCAAGTGGAGATGGATGGGCGCGGGAAGCCTCCCCCACGAAGCTGGGGGAGGTGGGCCGGCGAAGCCGGCTCGGAGGGGGTGTGGTCAAGATGAGGTGCTTGAAGCGGAAACCCAGGACCGCGCTTCCCGCGCTCTATCCTGATCACACCCCCTCCGTCATTGCGTCGCAATGACACCTCCCCCAGCTTCGTGGGGGAGGCCGCGCACACAACTTGTGTGCGCTCGCGTCGCGCCCTTCGCCGCACGATGATCACCCCCCCGCCTTCGGCAACACGAAGGCCAGCGCATGCGAGCCGATGGGCTCGAGGCTGGTGCCGGCCGGCAGGGCTTCGGCGAGCGCCACCGCGGTCTGCCCGGGATGGAGTGCCACCAGCAGCGCCGCGCCGGCATGGGCGGGAACGCTCCAGCCTTGCGGCAGCTTGGCCGGCGCCACAGGCAGCACGGCGGAAACGAGACGCACGTCGCTCGACGAAGGGGGCTCGTCGATCGGCTTCGACAGCACATAAGTCGGCAGGGCGGCGGGATGGTCGGCACGCTCGACGAAGGGCAGGCGCGCGATGATCTTCGGCGCCGTCTCGCCCTCCAGCGCCCGCCACCAGGCGCCGGGAGCGGCCACCGGCACCAGGCCGAGATCGCCGCGCGAATGGCTGAGCGCGTGGATCACGTCGCCGGCATCGTCATGCGTCTCATAGGGCACCACGAAACCGAAATGGAAGCGCGCCACGTCGCGCATCGCCGCATTGCCGAGCGAAATGTCGCCATGCACCGTGTAGGGCGCCTGCACATGGGTGAAGGTGGCGATGATCACCCGCCAGATCGATTCCACGATATCGACAGGCAGGATGCCGTGATGGCGGCCGACGATCTCGCGCATCATCGAGGCCTCGCGCCCGGGCCGGAAAGCGGAACCCGACGCTTGCGAACGCTTGATGGCGATGAGCTTGTCGATGATATCGCCCCGCTCCATCAGGAGCTTGTGCATGCCCGCGTCGATGCGATCGATTTCTTGGCGGAGATCGGCAAGGCTGGGCGCAGGCGTCTGTGTCATGGCTGCAATCGGGAGATCGGATGCGGGGAGCCTGTCATAGGCGGCAAGGCAGGGGATGGCAACCTTCGCGCATAGGTAGCGGATTGCCCAATCTTAAAGTAACGGTTTGCAACGCTCGGGAGCGACACGCCATTCGTGTAGTATTCTCAAAAAACAATCTACCGGAGCGCCTACCATCTCACGCGTTAGTTGCATAAATTAATCAGTATTTTGCCATAAGACTCACGAGTATTCGTTACTTCACGACTTATCACGAACGCTTTACCAGGTCTAATTTTCATAATTTCGGCAAAATCAGAGCGCCATCGTGGCATCGGAGGGGCTAGTTATATTAGAGGAACTGCTCATGAGAATTTTGATCACGACAGCCATTGCCGCCGCTGGTTTGGTTATTGCCGCTTCCAGCGCCTATGCCGATGGCATCACCGATTTCTGGTCGCTCCAGAAGGGCTATGGCTACGACTCCGCCACCACCCCTGCCGCGCCCGCCGGCTGGCCGCTCTATCAGAAGTGGCTCGGCCCGGAGCCGACGCCCGCTACGGCCGCCCAGCCCACCACCATTCACCACGCCACCCTGCGCCACACCCGCCACGGCAAGGTGATCGAGCCGACCCACGGCTGATATCGAGCCTCATGGAGCTTGGGGGGGCGGAGACTTGTGCCGCCCCTTTTTGTTGAGCAAAATGAAGCGCCCTGCGGGGCGCTTTTTTGTGGGGAGCGGGGCCACATTTGCTATGGAAGGCATGACACGGAAATCTTGTCCATGGGGCAGCCGTCGAACACCGGCAAGAGGAGGCGCGGGCAATCCAGAGCGCATTCCCCTACTCCAATCCCACCTCCGCCAGCGCTGCCTTCTGCCGCCGGGCCACCTCTTCGGTCGAGAAATTCTCGATCGCCGCCTCGAACAGGTGGTGGAAGTTGAGCTCGGCCTTGAGATGCAGGAACACGCCGCCGAGGCCGATGGCGGCGCGGTCCATGAAGACGAATTCGCGCGGCACGGTCACCGGGCCCTTCGCCTTCAGCGCCTGGTGCACGGTGTACGCCTCACGTCTGCCATATTCCGCCGGCGAAACGCCGTCGGCGATGGTGCGCACGCGGTCGTCGAGCAGGGGGCCGAAGATGAAGCGCGCCCACACATTCAGCGTCTCGATCAAATCCTTCGAGAGGTTGTGGAAGCCCCAGGTCTCATACGCGGAGACGATGCGCTCCGGCTCGCCCTGCAACAGCCCGCGGTAGAGATCGACCACGCCGCCGACAAAGGCGGGCGGGAAGATGCGGATGCAACCATAATCCAGGAGATTGATGCCCGCCGCCTCGCCGCCCTCGCTGAACACCGTGTAATTGCCCAGATGCGGGTCGCCATGGATGATGCCGACATGGGCATAGGGCTGCCACCAGGCGCCGAACATCGCTGCCGCGAGGCGGTTGCGCACGGCGAGCTCCGCATCCTTGAAAGCGAGGATGCGCTCGCCGGTAAGCCAGTCCATGATGAGCAGGCGCCCGGTGGAAAGCTCCGGCCACACGCGCGGCGCGCGCACGTCCGAAATGCCGAGCGTGGCGAAGGCGTTGCGGTAGAGCGCGGTGTGCTTGGCCTCGCGCCGATAATCGACCTCCTCGCGCACGCGCTCGCTGATCTCGTGATAGATCTCGCGGGTGTCGATGGCCGCATCGAAGCGCCGGTGCAGCGCGAACAGCACCTGGAGCTGGGAAAGATCCGCCTCCACGGCGGACTGCATGTCGGCATATTGCAGCTTGCAGGCGAGCGGCGTGCCATCCTTGGCGGTGGCGCGGTGCACCTGGCCGAGCGAGGCGGCCGCCGCCGGCTCGTGCTCGAAGCTGCCGAAGCGCTCCGCCCAGGCGGGACCGAGCTCGGCGATCATGCGCCGCTTGACGAAGGCCCAGCCCATCGGCGGGGCCTGGCTCTGCAGTTTGGAGAGCTCGGCGGCATAATCGGGCGGCAGGGCATCGGGAATGGTGGACAAGAGCTGGCCGACCTTCATCAGCGGCCCCTTGAGCCCGCCGAGCGCCTGCGCCAGCGCCGCCGCGTTGGAACCGGAGGAGCCGCCTCCCACCAGCCTTGCGCCGGCCATGCGCGCCGCCACGCCGCCGACATTCACGCCCACCTTGGCATACCGCCTGGCCCGCGCCGAAAGCCGGTTCGCCTCATCATCACGCTCGGCCATGCTGCACTCCCTCAAGCAAAATGCGGTGGCATTTTGCGATTCCCGGCGCTTTGATCCGACGCTAGAACGCCCTGGTTGCGCACTGTAGATAGGGCGGCGCGGGCGAAGTGCAAAGCGGCGCGGTGGCGCACCTGGGAGCGCGGACGTCCCGTCCGCTCTTGGAAGCGGTTGGTTATCCGGCGCCGGCACACCGAATGCCGCCTGCGCTCCCAGGCTACATCCCCGCCCGCTTCAGCCTGACGATCACCGTCTCCAGCGCCTGCAGGAAGGCCGAGCGGTCCTTCTGGGAAAACGGCCGGGGACCGCCGGTGATCTCGCCGGTGGAGCGCAGCTCGTCCATCAGGTTGCGGGTGGCGAGCGCCATGCCGATCGAGGCTTCGGTGAAGGGCTTGCCGGTGGCCGAGATCACGCTCGCACCGGCCTTCACGCAGCGGGCGGCGAGCGGGATGTCGTTGGTGACGACCACGCCGGCGGGCGAGGCGCGTTCGGCGATCCAGTCATCGGCGATATCCGGGCCGGCGCTCACCAGCACGAATTCCACCAGGGGGTCGCGCGGCACGCGCATGAAACTGTTGGCGACGACATGGGTCTTCAGCCCGTGCCGCCCGGCCACGCGGTAGACCTCGTCCTTGACGGGGCAGGCGTCGGCGTCGACGAAGATTTCGATGGTCATGGCGAGGCGATAGCGCATCGGCACGCTGGAAGCGAGCCCTCGCGGCGCAGGCGCATGGCAGCACTTTCCCAAAAACAATTCCCCGCTTATGGCAAAATCCTTTATGCAGGCGGCGACATTGGATTGCTGAAACCTTGAACACACCTCCCATTCCCACGCGCCGCGGCGCCGCGGCCGCCCGCCTCGAAGCCCCCGGCCTTGCCGCCCGCGCGCTTGCCGTCAAGGCCGTCGACGGCGTGCTCGGCCAGGACATCGCGCTGGAAGACGCCTTCGAGGGCGCCAGCCTGGAGCCGCGCGACCTGGCGCTGGCGCGCATGATCGCCGGCGTCTCCATGCGCCGCTATGGCAGCATCGGCACCATCCTCGACAGCCTGCTCGCCCGGGGCATGCCGCGCAAATCCGGGCCGCTGGAGGCGATCCTGATCACCGCCGCGGCGCAGATCCTCTTCCTCGACGTGCCCGACCATGCCGCCGTCGATCTTGCCGTGCGCCTCGCCCGCCAGGACGACCGGGCCCAGGCCTTTTCGGGCCTCGCCAATGCGGTGCTGCGCAAGGTCTCGGCGAGCAAGGAGGAGCGCCTCGCCGCGCTGCCGGCGGAGGCCGACACCCCCGCCTGGCTGTTCGAGCGCTGGCGCCGGCACTATGGCGAGGCGACGGCGCAGGCCATCATCGCCGTCCAGCGCGTCGAGCCGGCTCTCGACCTCACCGTGAAGGCCGATGCCGCCGGCTGGGCCGCGCGTCTCGGCGGTCGCGTGCTGCCGACGGAGTCGCTGCGCCTGTCCCATGCCGGCCCGATCCGGGCGCTGGAGGGTTATGAGGAGGGCGCCTGGTGGGTGCAGGACGCCGCCGCAGCCCTGCCCGCGCGCCTGCTCGGCACGGTCGAGGGCCTGCGCGTCGCGGATCTGTGCGCCGCGCCGGGTGGCAAGACGGCGCAGCTTGCCGCGGCCGGCGCGAGGGTCACGGCCGTCGACAGGTCGGAGGCCCGCCTGCAGCGCCTCACCGAGAATCTCAAGCGTCTCGATCTTTCCGCCGAGGTGGTGGTGTCGGACGTGCTCGCCTGGAAGGCGGAGCCCTTCGACGCCATCCTGCTCGACGCCCCCTGCAGCGCCACCGGCACCATCCGCCGCCATCCGGACGTGGCCTGGAGCAAGTCGGCCCACGACATCGGCGCGGTGGCCGACCTGCAGCGCCGCATGCTCTCCCGCATGGCGGGACTGCTGAAGCCCGGCGGCCTGCTGGTCTACTGCACCTGCTCGCTGGAAGCGGAGGAAGGCGAGCAGCAGATCGCGCAGTTCCTGGAAAGGAACGACCGCTTCCGCCTGGAGCCGGTGACGGCGGCGGAGATCGGCGGGCTCGAGGGCGCGGTAACGCCGGAGGGCGCGCTGCGCACGCTGCCGAGCCTGCTGCCGGACGAGGATCCGGCGATGGCGGGGATGGACGGATTCTTCGCCGCGCGGCTGCGGTATCTGGGGTAGGTGAAGAGCGCGGCGCCAGCCTCCCCCACGAAGCTGGGGGAGGTGGCACGACGAAGTCGTAACGGAGGGGGTGTGGTCAGGATAAAGTACCGGAACCATAGCTTTTGAACCCGTTTCTCGCGCTCCACTCCGCCCACACCCCCTCCGACCTCACTTCGTTCGGCCACCTCCCCCAGCTTCGTGGGGGAGGTTGTCGCGCTCTGCTCCGCTTGGCAGTTCCCCATACGTCCCCCCTCTCCCTCCCCCCAAAACTTAACCCAACCGCCCGTTTTCACCGCCAAAGGCTTGCGCGAAGCTCGTGCAACGTTCAACAAGGGGCAGTTGTAGACAGGCGGGCGCCTGCCCCGTCTCTTTCCTGGAGGTATGCATCAAGGATGAGCCGAGGCACTCTGGGCCCCAAGCTCCGTCTCTCCATGCATGCAGCCGGCGAAACCGGCCGCGCCTTGCTGACGCGTGTCTACCTCTCGCCCTTCATGCGCTGGCGCTTCGGGCGCAGCGAGCCGGAAAAGCTCGTGCTGGCGCCGCAGGACCTGCGCGCCTCCGATCCCACCCGCGCCGCTGAGTTCGTCGCGGGCCGCTACACCTTCGCCGGCAAGACCATCGTGCTCAACGAGGTCTCGCCCTTCGCGGTGGCCCCGCCCTCCCCGGCCTGGCGCGAGACGCTGCTCGGTTTCACCTGGCTCAGGCACCTGCGCGCCGCCGACGGCCTGGCCGGCAAGCAGGCGGCGCGCCGTCTGGTCTCCGATTTCGTGCGCTCGAACCTGCGCTTCCAGCCCGAGGCGCTCGACCCGCTGCTCACGGCCCGCCGCCTGCTCTCCTGGGTGAGCATGGCGCCGATGGTGCTGGATGGCGCTGACCGCGGCTTCTACAAGGCCTTCATCCGCGCCATCGCCTGGCAGGCGAGCTATCTCCTGCATGCCGGGCGCAACACCACCGACGGCATGCCCCGCCTGCTCTGCGCCGTGGCGGTGATGCAGGTGAGCCTGTGCCTGACGGACAAGGTCAGTCTGCGCCGCCCGGCCCAGCGCTGGCTGATCAGCGAGCTCACCCGCCAGATCCTCTCGGACGGCATCCATATCAGCCGCAACCCGCAGGCCAATATCGAGCTGCTGCTCGACCTCTTGCCGCTGCGCCAATCCTTCTCGGCACGCAACGCCGTGGCCCCGCCCGAACTTCTCGGCGCCATCGACCGCATGATGCCGATGCTGCGCTTCTTCCGCCACGCGGACGGCGCCTTCGCCGCCTTCAACGGTATGGGCTACACGCAGAGCCATCTGATCGCCACCCTGCTCGCCTATGACGATGCCCGCGGCAAGCCGGTGCAGAACGCCCCCCATGGCGGCTACCAGCGCGTCGAGGGCCATGGCGCCGTGCTGCTGGTCGATACCGGCACGCCGCCGCCGATCAGCGTCTCGCAGGAAGCCCATGCTGGCACGCTCTCCTTCGAGTTCTCGGCCGACAATTTCCGCATCGTGGTCAATTGCGGCGCCCCCGCGGCCGGCCGCGAGAACTGGCGCCACCTCGCCCGCTCCACCGGCGCCCATTCCACCGCGATCGTCAACGACGCCTCCTCCAGCCATTTCGCCGGCGGCACCCGCAAGCCCGGCATGGGGGGACGGGCCATCCTCTCCGGCCCCAAGCATGTGGAGGTAGCACGCGACACCACGCCCACCGCCGTGACGCTGACGGCGAGCCATGACGGCTACCGCCACGATTTCGGCCTGATCCACAAGCGCGAGCTGACGCTGAGCCAGATCACGGGCGCCCTGGAAGGCCGCGACAGCTTCCTCGACTCCAGGAACGAACCCTGGCTCGGCCGTTACCCCGCGCTGCTGCGCTTCCACCTCCACCCGGCGGTGGCCGCGCGCCCCGCCAATGGCGACACCCAGATCGTGATCACCCTGCCCAACGGCAAGGAATGGCTGTTCCTGGCGGACGTGCCCTTCACGCTGGCGGAGACGGCGCATCTGGCGAACCCGGAAGGGCCGCGGCGCTCGGTGCAGATCGTGATGACGCTGCCGGATGGGGAGCACACGATGAGCTGGGCCTTCCTGCCGGCGGATCCGGTGTGAGGTGCGGGGCTGCTTGGATGGGCGCGCGTATCCTTCCCCGCAGACGGGTGTATGATCCACACATTTCGGTATTGAGCGGATTACACTCGGCAGTCGGGCGAGAAGAGTCGGTTTGAGAAAAGGAAGAGCCGATTGCGCCCCCTCGCCCCGTTCTTACGGGGAGAGGATAGAGGTGAGGGGCAGCGCGACTTGGACAGGACTATTTTCTTAAATAAATCAAATGGATACAGTAAGACAACGAACCGCCACCCAGATCGTCGTGGCTTGTAGAACGCTGATCTCAGATCGTTGCGCAGCCCCTCACCTCTATCCTCTCCCCGTAAGAACGGGGCGAGGGGACTTCGACGGCGCGTTCTATCCTCAACCGTCTCATCTCGCTCAGCCGAATGACTTGCGTCTATTCTTCTCGAGCTGGGATATGTGAACCCGATAGCCGCAAGGAGAGGGAAGATGCTCGCGTCGCGCTTCAAGCACTGATTTCTCAGCGCCCCCAGCGCCAGGCTCTCTCGCCTGCACCGCCTTCTCACCACAATGCGCAAACGCTCTCGTTCCCACGCCCTTTCCGGCTGGGTTGATGAGGAGAAACCGGGCGATGGCGGCTGCGGAGCAGCCGTGAAAGCAGGATCATGGAAGATGCAGGCCGCACTGTCGGTGCAGGCCGCCATCGCCCCGTTCCGGTTGCCTGGCGCGCTGACAAGGCGCGCAAGGCCACCTGTTTTTCCGCCTATTGAAGGGCGGAGGCGGGCCGGGAGCGGACGGCACGGACCATCCGAACCTGACCAGCCGGCTCGGTCAAGGGGCTCAGCGCTGCAGTCCTGGCCGGACAGTGGCATGAACCGTCTTCACCGCATCGGCGGGAGATGGGACGAAGGCGCTGCCGGGCTCAAGCCCTTCACGCTCCGTCCAGGGATCATAGGGCACTTCCATGGGGTGCCGATCCCGTCTGTCCCGCTCGTCACCCTGGCAGCCGGCTTCGAGAGAAGCAGGACCGCCGCGCACCTATCGCTTGGATAGGCTCTCGGGGTGGATGGAGGCGTTCGGAGCCGGGTTGTTCCTTCGCCGGCCGCTGACGCTTCGTTCCAAGAGGGATCAAAGCATGGGACCGAATAAAAATCAAGATCTGTTCATTCTATGTTCAACGCAATTCAACGCCTCTGTCATCGGGCAGGCGTGATCGTCATCAAGTCGCTTATGAGGAGCGAGATCGTCAGCCTCTGCGATCAGTGAGATTGCGCGCTTGAGCGACAGCTCGGCGCCGTCAAGGAACGCGCCGGCTGCATTAGGGCCCGTCGTTGGAGATAACGCATGGGCGACGCTGTCGAGTGCGCCACCGATTGCCTTCAACGCCAGGGTGCCTTTACGGAGCAGCAGGTCGGTTTGAGATGATGTCTTGGGCATTGCAGACTTTACCGGTGGGGAGGTTGGCGGAATTGGCGCAAAGCGTCCCATAGGCCCTCGCCTGTGTGGACGGCCTGGACTTCGACCTTATGGATGCGGCGTGTGTCATGGTCTGAACCCGAAGCTTTTGGCGAATTCTTCACTCAGCAGGTATTTCGCATGCTTTCTCGAGGCTGACATCCCACCAATTGGGTAGTTTACGGTTTCATAGCCGTCGCGATCTTTCAGGATGACGTTGTATTCGGCCATGATCGTCTTCGGACGTTGGTGTCATTAACGTGGAGGTAGAGCGTCCAGGCGTGGGTCGACGGCCCGGGCCAGGTGCTTCGCGTAGGTGGAGACCGCACGCAAGTATGCGGCCACGATCTCCTTCCTGAATTATGGCGACAGTTTACTTAACCATGCCTTCCCGTACAGAGTAACACGGTCGACGGGATGAGGAATCGAAGCGACCTCAGCAACATGCGCGGGAACATATGGAGCTGCAGGCAATTGGTAAACTGTCACCGCAATTCCTTGATTGGCATGGGCCACATTGGCCAACTTGTTGCGAGCTTCCTGCGGCTCGGGTTTGACGCCGAGGTGAACTACTGGTCGCGGAGTAGCAAGCCAGGGTTCGAACAGACACTTGGAATTCGCTATGTGGACAAAGCAGATCTAATCGCAGAATCCGACCTGATCTCTCTTCACCTTCCACAGGACGCGGGCGTCATACTCCATCGATCCGAATTCGAGCGAATGAAGCCGGGTGCGATTCTCATCAACACGGCGCGTTCGCAACTCGTCGATGCGGAGGCGCTATATTGGGCGCTATCTTCGGGCCGGCTGGCCTATGCGGCCTTCGATGGATTTTATGGCGATGGCACGCGCCAGTTGAGCTCCGTGGAACGCAGCATCCTCGAGCTTGGTCCTGACAGGTTTTTGACCACGGCCCATATTGGCTGGCGGACCTTCGAGGCGGACCTCCAAGCGCAGCTTTATGCCATGCGCTCAATCGGAGAATTTCTTGATGGACGCGCGGTGTCCAACATCGTCGGGTGATGGCGAGGTCCGCTGCCGGCTTGGAATTTTGAATTACGGCATTACGGCGACAGTCTACTTAACCATGCCTTCCTCCACGGAATAACTTGATCGGCAGGATGTGGAATCAAAGCCACCTCAGCAGCATGCGCGGGAACATAGGGGCAGCATGCAATTGGTAAACTGTCGCCGTAATTCCACGGGGCAGATCGCAATTGTCTTTGGCTTTCTACTATTTCCGCATCGCCAGGTTTGAACGTCGCCATTCCCTGCGCCTCGACGAACAATCAAAATATATTGAACGTGTTGCCAGGCAGTAACAGCTTTATTGGGCGGTTGGGTATATCAATACTGATTCGCTCACTCGGGGGGAGTGCTTGTGAAAAATCTTCTGCTTGCTGCTGCTTTCTTCGCAATATCTTCCAGTTCATTTGCCGCTGACTTGGCACCGCAGGCCGCCGAACCGGCTGCCCCGGTGGTCCTGCCATTCAGCTGGACCGGCTTTTATGTCGGCCTCCATGCCGGGGCCGATTTCGGCTCGGCCAAGGTCAAAGTGCCTATCGTCCCGATTCATGCCACGTTCAGTGGAACGGGTTTCCTCGGCGGCGCCCATGTTGGATATAATCAACAATTCGACGGGGATTTTGTTCTCGGTGTCGAGGGGGACATCGATTATTCAAGCCTGTCGAAAACCAGGAATATCGGGTCGAGGGTCAATTTCAAAAACGAGTGGCAGGGCTCTGTCCGCGCTCGTGCCGGCTATGCCTTCGGCAATCTTCTACCCTATGTGACAGGCGGCGTTGCGTTTGGTGACGTGAAATTCGTCAGCAATGGCGTTACTGCGATCAGCGACACCCGCGTCGGCTGGACGGTCGGTGGCGGTCTCGAATATGCCATCGACCAGAATTGGCTGGTACGCGGCGAAGTGCGCTACGTCGATCTTGGAGAGAAGGGCTCGATCGTTCCGGGGGCAGTGAGGGTCAAAACCAGCTTTGATTCCGTCAATGCGACGCTGGGCGTGAGCTACAGGTTCTGATCTCGCGGATCGGCAGATGGCCCGGTCCTTCGTCATTGACCTGCCATCACCGCCGACCCCGCCTCACATCGGCACCGGACCCAGCCAGCCCAGCCAGCCGATCACGCCCGCGATGCCGACCACGATGAGGGGATTGATCTTCGTGGCGGTGAAGATGATCGTCGCCACGGCCGTGAGGGCCCACTCCCGATAGCCGTGGTCGGCGGACTTTGCCACGATCACGCCGCTCGCCAGCACGAGGCCGACGGTGAGCGGCGCGAAGCCGACTTCGATGGCGCGGCGCCAGGGCGCCTCTTTCGCCGCCGTCCAGAAGCGCGCGGTGAAATAGACCAGGAGGCCGGCCGGCGCCACCATCGCGATGGTGGCGAGAAGCGCCCCGATGATGCCGCCCAGGCCTTCGCCGCCGGCCTTGTAGCCGACGAGGCTGACGAGCAGCACGCTCGGTCCCGGCGCGGCCTGCGCGATCGCGAAGAGATCCGCGAACTGCTTGCCGTCGAGCCAGCCATAGCTCACGGCCTGGCGGTGCATTTCGGGGACCACGGTGTTGCCGCCGCCGATCGACAGGATCGAGAGCATGCCGAACAGCGAGACGATCTTCCACAGATTGTCCAGGCTCATGCCGGCTCCCTGGGCTTGCGCGGCCAGCCCCACCAGAAGGCGACGGGGCCGCAGATTGCCAGCGCCGCCAGGAGCGGCATGCGCAGGATCGCGCTGAGCACGAAGATCGCCACGAACAGGGCGATCGCCATCGGGGCCCGCAGGCATTTCTGGCCGGTCTTGATGGCCATGGCAAAGGTCATGGCGACCGCGGCCGGCGTCACGCCATGCAGCACGTCCTTCATCGCCGGCACCTTGCTGTAGGCGAAATAGAACCAGCCCATGGCCAGCACGATGAGCAGGGGAACGAAGATGAGGCCGAGGCAGGAGACGACCGCGCCCGCGATGCCGCGAAATTTCACACCGACGAACACCGCGAGGTTGATCTGGTTCGCACCCGGCAGGATGCGGCAGATGGTGAGCGCGCTGAGGAATTCCTCCTCGGTCATCCATTTGCGCTCGACGACCACGATCTCGCGCGACCAGGCCGAGAGCCCGCCGCCAAAACTCGCCAGGGCAATCTTGTTGAAGGTCAAGGCCAGTTCCAGCAACCCGGGCCGCTCCTGGGCTGCCTCGTCACTCATGGTCCAGGTCCGGATCGTGCGGGAAGTCGTCCTCCACGTGGTGGAACGCGCTCAACGGCAAAGGAGGCTCGTATTTGTGCGAAAGGGCCCAATCCGATTCGAAGACCTGCGAAAGCCCGGCGATGATCTCGCGGTCGGCCAGCGTGGTTCCGAGTTCGCGGCGCAGGTCGAAGGCGCTGCGGTCGATATTCATCGAGCCGACGAGGGCGCGCTTGCCATCGACCAGGATCAGCTTGGCGTGGAGCCGCAGGTCCTTCTGCTTGTGCACGTGCACGCCGAGATAATGCAGGAGGCGGAGCGATGAAAACGTATCGAGAATGTCCCATTCGCTGATGCCGTGCTTGCCGCCGCAGAGCACGCGCACATGCACACCGCGCTGCGCGGCAGCCGCAATGCGCTCGGTGACGGTGGCGTCGACGAATTTGGGATGCTGGATGTCCAGCGTTTCCTCCGCCCCATCGATGAAGTCCGACATCAGCTGGCGGGAATTGGTATTGCTCCACAGGAGCCCGGTGTCGGGCGCCGGGTGCCAGATCTTCTGCTCCCAGTCGGCGTTGAAGCCTTCGACGATCTGCGCGACCTGGGCGGCATTCTCGACGATCACGCCATAGTCGCGCGTCAGCGTGAAGTATTTTTCGCACAGGTTGAAGGTGGCGACGAGCGCCACGGCCTCGTCCACGACGATCGATTTCTCGTGCGTGACCGCAAAATGCGGGCTCGCCCAGCGCACCGATATGCCGGCGGCCTCCAGGAGCTTGAAGGCCTCGTCATTGGCGCGGCTGCCCGACGATCGCTGCGGATTCAGCATCACGCGAACATCGACGCCTGCCTTGGCGCGGGCGATCACCGCTTGCTGAATCGAGGGCGCGGTAAAGCTGAATTGCTTGATGTAAAGTGAGCGATTGGCGCGACTAATGAGGTCGACGACGGGCGCGATACCATCGTTAGGCTGGACAATGAGGTGACCAATAGCTTTCGACATGGGGAACTCGCAAGTTTTAATGTCCAGTAGTACTTTCAGAGCGCGTTGACAATGCTTTAGCGACGCATGCTGTCGCCGCCGGCAGGGCCCGCATGGTAAGCCTGCGGCGTCACAACGGCTCTACGGCCCCTATGCAAGCTGGGCGGCCGCGTCGCACGGCGCGGTTTATCGGGCCAGCTCCAACCGTAGGGCTGCAGGGCGCCTCTGGTAACCGTTGGCCGGATTTGATCGCTAGAGCAAAGCGCGTTTAGGCGCAAACGCTGCCTTGCTCTAACTCATTGTTTCGACGCGTCTTTGCGATTCTTGCCAAGTCCGGCAAATCGCAAAACGCTTTAGCAAGGAAGCTCTCGTTCATGCTTCAGTTCCAGAAATTCCCAATCTACATCCTGTATTCCCTGCACCGGCAGAAGGCCGTCGATCCCCTGTGGAGCCAATATTATTCGGAAATGAAAAGGGCGCAGGACAATGCCAAAGATCAGCTTCAGAAACACCATTTGGAGGCTATGAAGAGATTCCAGCAGATCGCGCAGCAGAAGGACGATCAGATCAGTGCCATTATGCAATGGCAGCTCATCGAGGACCTGGATCCGAAATACCGGAAGGAAATCCACCAATACGAATCGACCGTCGACCATATTTTGAGAATAATTTCGCATACCAGCATCGGAAACAAGCTGCTGGGCATGATGAAGCCGGATCCGAAAATATACATCATTCCTCCGACATGGGATGAGCCGACGGCGCAGACCCTGCTGAAGACGGACGCGGAGGGGGGCGGTATCCGGATCTACTTCAAACCCGCTGCCTTCCGGCACGTTTTCGTCGCGGGGCGCCCGCCAGCCGACGAGGCGGAGGATACCTTATTTCACGAGCTGGTCCATGCGATGCGGCTATCTCAGAATAGAAAAAGCCAGAGGTCGCTGCTGAACAAGAATTTCAACAACAGCCTGGAAGAATTTGTTGCGACGCAGTTTGAGAACGTCTTTCACGCTGCCCGCCGCCGGTCGGATATTTACAGCACCTATCTCGGCGGATACCGGAACAAGGAGGACATGTACAAATATCTTATAGAAGACGCGGAACTTGTCATGGCCTTGAAACATGTTCTGCAATACGAGCCCCTGGCGGCAGCAGCCGCCGTTTTGCAGCAACCCGAATATAATCCCTTCCGGGATTTCAACGAAATCGAGCAAAAATCACTCAGGCATTTCGGGCTCGATAAATTTATGGATTTTTGAAAGTCGGGCTGGAAAACATCTTCAACGGGCAACGCCAGGGCCGTGGTGGCAACGGCCCGAGCGCTGACTTTGCGGGCTCAGGCGCGCCAAACGCGGAGTGGCGATCTCCGATCGCCAGCTACCTTGCCGGCAAGCGCCTCGTTTCCAAGAATGTCGATCGGGGATCGACACTCCAAGCCTGCGCCTCCCGCAGGCCGCCGCCACCCTCAATACGAACCCGAGGACTTCAGCACGGCCGGCACGGTCTTGGCGATGATCGAGAGGTCGCGCCAGAAGCTCCACTCCCGGACATAGCGCACATCGAGGGCCACGCGGTCGTGATAGGAGGTGTCGTTGCGGCCGCTGATCTGCCACAGGCCCGTCAGGCCGGGGCGGACGCGCTTGTAGTCCTCGATATGCAGGCCGTAGCGCACGATCTCGTCCCGTACGATCGGCCGCGGGCCGACCAGGCTCATGTCGCCGAGGATGATGTTGATGAGCTGGGGCAGCTCGTCCACGCTCGACTTGCGCAGGAACTTGCCGATCGGCGTGATGCGCGGATCGTTCTTGAGCTTGTGCGTCTCCTCCCACTCCTCACGGGCGGCGGCGTTGTCCCGCAGATGAGCGCGCAGGGTGAGATCGGCGTTGACGACCATGCTGCGGAACTTGAGACAGGGAAAGCTCTTGCCGCCGAGGCCCACGCGGTTGTGACGGATGAAGAGAGGGCGGCCCTGGAGGATCAGCAGAGCCCCCGCCATGGCGGCGATCAAAGGCAGCAGGAAGATCAGGGCAGCCGAGGACACCGCGACATCGAATCCGCGCTTGCTGAGTTGCGCGACCTTGCGGGAAACGATCGTCCTGATCTCGACACGGCCGGAACTTGCGTTCCGGGTACCAGCAATACCGGCGTCAGAAGTCACGCCAACAGTTTCAGTTGCCACCTTCGTATCCTCTACGGAGAGTTGTTTTGCGACCTTACTCGACGAATTTTACAGCGGGCTTGTAAATATAAATATCGAGTATGATCTTTATACTATCTACGCGACCCGTACTCACCCAACAGTTCATATATGCCAAGAATAACAATGTCTGAAATGTAGGCTTTGGCGGTATGACTTAGTTTTGTCTTCCGCCGATCATGAGCAGTGTAATACACGAGCGGGTTGGACTGGTCGTTAGCATCTCGTCCTAAGTCTTAACTGATGGTACAAAAAATGGGCGTGAAACGCGGCGGAAGGGCAAAAACTAGGCATTTGCCGGGTTCGACTGCGATTCCGCAGGCGTAAAGCGGCACTTGCCCACCGGCGCGGATGATTGACGCTCCAACCACGGAGAGCCCGTCATCCCCTGCAAGGCCGGGGACCTTCGATATGAGGGGCAGGTTAAGGCACGCGTCGGATACGGGCGTGACGCGGTGGGGGGATGTCCGATCAAAATGGCGCGCGACGTCATTCCCACGACCAAACCTCTGGTTTGGTCGGGGAGCGAAGCGAAACGCCGGAATCCATGAACACCAACCTCGAAGGACGGTGTTCATGGATTCCGGGTCTCCCTTTGGTCGCCCGGAATGACGATGCGCTCAGCCCGAGAGGGAGACGCCTCAGAGCCCCTGCGCCCTGGCCAGGCAGCGCTCCTGGTCGCGTATCCTGGCCAGGTCGCCGAATCGCGCGGCGGCTTCGTGCAGCAGCGCCGAGGCCAGCCCGTTGTTGCCCTGGGCGCGGCGGAGCACCCCGCGCGCCTCCCACACGGCGGCGACCCAGGGGCCGCCCTGCCACATGCCGGCGATGCGCTCCGCCTCGTCGATGCGCCGGCCGGCCTGGTCGATCTCGCCGGCTTCCGCCAGGGCGATCGCGGAGGCGACCCGGAAACCCATGGAGCAGGGCTGGCAGGTGCTCTCTTCCGCAATGAGGCGGTCGCCATGCCGGATCGCCTCGGCCACCTGGTCGATATCGGTGGCGGCTTCCACGGCCAGCGCCGTGTAGCGGATGAGCAGATGCGGCGTGAGCCAGGTCTGCTCGGCGATGTTCAGCCCCTTCTGCAGGAGGCGGCCGGCCTTCCACCGTTGGCCACGGGCCAGCGCCACTTCGGCCAGGCGATGCAGCGCCAAAGCGCGGCCGACCAGGGCGCCGGCCTGCGCATGAAGCTCGTCCGCCCGGGTCAGGAGCTCCTCCGCCTCGTCGAGACGGCCGGAGAACAGCGCCGCCTTGCCGAGGATCAGGGTCGCCAGCGCCCGGCCGTGCACCGAACCGACATCCTCGGCGATCGTCAGCAGCTCGCGCGAGAGATTGGCCATGTCGGCATGGCCGCGGGCGTTGCACAGGCAGAATTCGGCCAGGCACAGATGGCCGTCGAAGACGTTGCCGGCGGCGGGAAGCGGCTGGCGCACCCATTTCACGAATTCGGAGCGGAACAGGGTCTGCCACTGCCCCTGCATGTGGGCGACCAGCCCGACCAGCGCGCTGGCCTCGCCGATCTCGCGGCCGAGCTCGCCCGCCAGCGCCAGGGAACGGGCCTCCTGGGCCTTGCGCTCGGCCTCCCGGAAATCGCCGCTGTGAAGATGGATGATGCCCCAGGCCATCAGCCCGCGCACATGCTCATCGATGCTCTTCGGCGCGGTATCGCCGGGGGTCACGGCCTTCTCGTAAAGCGCCACGGTGGCGCGGTCCGGGCCGAGGCCCATGTCGATGCGCAGCCTCTCGCGCAGGGCCTGGAACAGGCGGATCGCCTCGCCGCGATTGCCCGCCTCGAGTGCCGCCTGCATCAAGGCGCGCGCCGCTTCCTGGTCGATCGGGTCGACCTTGAGCACCTCCTGCCAGAGCCCGGCGCCCTTGAGCACCTGGACATGCAGCGCCTGCAGCCTCTCGCGCGGCTCCTGGGTCCACTCCGCATAGCGATCGTCGGGCAGGAGCTCGCCGCCATACTGAGGCGCGAGCGCGGCGCAGGCGGCCGCATCCTTGTTCTTCAGCGCCGCCGTCGCGGCCGCCTCGTAGCGCTCGAGATCGATCGTCAGCTTCGCGTCCGGCGCGAGCGACAGCGCCTCGCCGTTCAGCCCGATCACTTCGCTGGCCTGCAGCGTCTGCCGCGCGAAATGCACGGCCTTGCGCAGATTGGCGGCCGCGGCTTCCGGGGCAAGGTCTGGCCAGAGCGCCTCCATCACCTGCTCGCGGTGAAGACGATGCCGGGGGGCAAGCGCCAGCAGCTTGACCAGCGTGACACTGCGGGAGCGCCGCCAATCCGTCTCCGTGGTGGTCCGCCCGTCGACGGTGACGCGGAAACGGCCGAGAAGCTGAACGTCAACGTCCATGGAATCGCTCCAAGATCATCACTGCCAGGATTATCAATGCTAGAATAAGGGGAGCCGTCTCACGGCTCATCGCCGCGGGGAACGGCGAGGGAACACTACTCCGCTAAAGTCGCATCGTCATAACACAACAGGAGACGGAAAATGTCACTCCGTATTGGGGATCTCGCACCGAACTTCCAGGCAGAAACGACGCATGGTCCCGTCGATTTCCATGCTTGGCTTGGCGATGCCTGGGGAATTCTATTCTCGCATCCCAAAGACTTCACGCCGGTCTGTACTACGGAACTGGGGTACATGGCGAAGCTGAAGCCCGAGTTCGATATGCGCAATGTCAAGGTCATCGGCCTGAGCGTCGATCCCGTGGCCAAGCATTCGGTCTGGGCAAAGGATATCGAGGACACGCAGGGAATGGCGCCGAACTATCCGATGATCGGCGATACCACGCTCGAAATCTCCAAGCTCTACGACATGCTGCCGGCAGGCGCGGGCGATACCGCGGAAGGGCGGACGGCGGCGGACAACCAGACGGTGCGCAATGTCTATGTCATCGGCCCGGACAAGAAGGTGAAGCTGGTGATCGTCTACCCGATGACCACCGGCCGCAACTTCGACGAGATCCTCCGCGTCATCGATTCGATGCAGCTGACTGCCCGCCACAAGGTGGCGACGCCCGTCAACTGGAAGCACGGCGAAGACGTCATCATCACCACGGCGGTGAGCGACGAGGACGCCGAGCGGATGTTCCCCAATTTCACGCGTGTGAAGCCCTATCTGCGTACAACTGCGCAGCCGAAGTGAGGGGGTGAGGTGCCATCAGTGGAGAGGCCGATCTGGGTTTCTCGGCATCCCAGGCACTGACTTAAAGCGATGAAGCAGCGGGAATCCCTCCCCGACTTCGGGGAGGGTGGACCGGCGCAGCCGGGACGGGTGGGGGAGAGTGGCGCGACATCTGCTTATTTCTGCTTTGTCGCGCCACTCTCCCCCTTCCGTCAGTGCTTTGCACTGACACCTTCCCCGCAGTCGGGGAAGGATAGTCGCGCCCGTGCATCTTAAGTGCGCGCCGATGGGCACCAGAGGAGAAGTCCGATGATCTTTCGCCAGCTCTTCGACAGTGTTTCGGGCACCTACAGCTATCTCATCGCCAGCCGGCAAGGCGCGGAGGCCCTGATCATCGATCCTGTCCTCGAAAAGGTGGATCGCTATGTCAAGCTGATGCAGGAGCTCGACCTGCGGCTGGTCAAGGCGGTGGACACGCATCTGCATGCCGACCACGTCACCGGCCTCGGCGCGCTGCGCGACCGCACGCGCTGCATCACCGTGATGGGCGAGCAGAGCAAGGCGGACGTGGTCTCGATGCGCCTGTCGGACGGGGACCGGCTCGAGATCGAAGGCATCGGCCTCGACGTGATCTACACGCCCGGCCACACCGACGACAGCTACTCCTTCGCCATGGCGGACAGGGTGTTCACCGGCGACACGCTGCTGATCCGCGGCACCGGCCGCACCGATTTCCAGAACGGCGACCCGCGCCAGCAATATGAGAGCATCTTCGGGCGGCTGCTACGCCTGCCCGACACCATGCTCGTCTACCCCGCCCACGACTACAAGGGCGACACGGTGAGCACGATCGGCGAGGAGAGGCGCAACAATCCGCGCCTGCAGGTCAAGGATGCCGACGCCTATGTCGAACTCATGAACAATCTGAACCTGCCCAATCCGAAGATGATGGATGTGGCGGTGCCGGCCAACATGCATATCGGCTTTCACCAGGAGGCCGTCGCGGCCCGGGGCTGGGCCCTCTCGCCCGAGCAGGGCATGGCACTGCTCGGCAGGCAGGAGGCCGTGCTCATCGATCTCAGGGAGCAGCGCGAACGCGAGCGCCATGGCCGCATCCCCGGCGCGGTCCACTGCCCCTATCCGACGCTCGCCGCCGAACTCGCCGGCGCCGGCCTGCTGCACGAACTCGCACGCAACCGCCGGCTGGTGTTCTTCTGCGCCTATGGCGAGCGCTCCGCCATGGCGGTGCAAGCCGCCCAGGACGCCGGCATCACCGCGGCGCTGCATATTCAGGGCGGCATCGCGGCCTGGAAGAACGCGGAGGGGCCGGTGGAAGGGTGAGGCGGGGCGCGCTTCCTCCCGCATAGGTTGAGCGACGAGCTGGCCCTGGCAGCGCCGATACGGCTATAACCTTTCCGGCCTGCTGGCGGAACGCCAGGCGGCACGAGCGCATTCTATGTGTGTGGCGAACGGTCGAGGCTGGCTGTGAACCGCCCCGAATGCCCAGGAAACCGGACCGGTATCGGCTTCACGAGTGAAAGGACAAGCCATGGCCATCGCCAAGAACACGATCTGCATCTGGTACGACAAGGACGCCGAGGCTGCCGCCCGCTTTTACGCCGAGACTTTTCCCGACAGCCGCGTGAGTGCCGTCCACCGTGCGCCCGGCGACTATCCGTCCGGCAAGGAGGGCGACGTGCTGACGGTCGACTTCACCGTCGCCGGCATCCCCTGCCTCGGCCTCAA
This sequence comes from Labrys miyagiensis, assembly GCF_030160835.1. GTDB lineage: Bacteria > Pseudomonadota > Alphaproteobacteria > Rhizobiales > Labraceae > Labrys > Labrys miyagiensis. The sequence continues at coordinate 148,296 of NZ_BSPC01000007.1, forward strand.
TGGCGGGCCCATGTTCAAGCATAACGAAGCCTTCTCGTTCCAGATCGCCACCGACGATCAGCAGGAAACCGACCGCTACTGGAACGCCATCGTCGGCAATGGCGGCCAGGAAAGCGCCTGCGGCTGGTGCAAGGACAAATGGGGCATCTCCTGGCAGATCACGCCGCGCGCGTTGACCGAGGCGATGGCCGCCGGCGGCGCCGAAGCAAAGCGCGCGTTCGAGGCGATGATGAAGATGAAGAAAATCGACGTCGCCGCGATCGAGGCGGCGCGGCGAGGCTGAAGATGCCAGGGTGACCCGATGCCCGACCGTGCCAGGATCCTGGTCGTCCTGACCAACCATTCGGCCTATCCGAGCCGGCCCGACAAGACCGGGCTGTGGCTGGCCGAGTTGACCCATTTCCTCGATGTCGTCGACGCGGCCGGCTACGAGGCCGATTTCGTCAGCCCGGGTGGCGGGCCGGTGCCGCTGGATGAACGCAGCCTCGGCTGGCTTTATCTGAACAGCGAGACGCGCAAGTACCTGAAAAATCCAGCCTTCATGTCCAGCCTGAAGAACACCAAGGCGGCCACGGACGTCGATCCGACGGATTACGCCGCCATCTATTATGCGGGCGGACACGGCACGATGTGGGATTTCCGCGACAGCGCTGCTCTCAGGAACCTCGGCGAGCGCATCTATCGACAGGGCGGCGTGGTGTCGGCTGTCTGCCACGGCGTTGCCGCACTGCTCGACCTGCAGGACAGGAATGGCCGACCGCTGGTTGCCGGGCGCAAAGTCACGGGATTTTCCACCAGGGAGGAATGGCTTTCGGGGCTCAAGGGCCAGGTGCCGTTCCTTCTCGAAGACGAGCTGATTGCCAAAGGCGCCCGCTACAGCAAGGCGTTGCTGCCGTTCACGTCCTTCGTCGTGGTCGACGGGCGGATCGCGACAGGGCAGAACCCGGGCTCGAGCAAGGCAATCGCGAAAGCGGTGGTCAAGCTGCTGGGGGAACCGGCACTGGTCAAGGAAGGTTCTCCCTGAATCATGACGACGATCAATCAAACAGGCAGATGCCGTTGTGGCCGGTCGAGCATCCACGTTCAGGGGCCGGTCATCGGGCGCTTCTTCTGTCATTGCACGATCTACCGGTCGCTTTACAAGGAGCCATATGCCGACGTGACCGTCGTGCGCGCACGGTCCGTGACCATCCGGGCGGTGCACAAGATGAACTTCCGGCGCTATAGATCCCCCCTGCCCTGAACCGCGGCCTGTGCAGGGCGTGCGGATCGCCGGTGCTGGGTCTCACGCCCGGGCCATCAGCCCTCGCGCTCGCCTTCGTTGCGTCACGCTCCTTTGAGAAGCCTTATCTTCTGCCACCGCTGCAGTTGCGTATTTTCTACCATCGCAGAGTTGCGGAGGTGGATGACGCACTGCCCAAGATCAGCGGCTATTGGCGCAGCGAATATGCTGTCGGGCGCCTGATGATCCGTGGCTTGTCGAACAGCTAGCCACTTTCTCTCCCCCTCCGCGCCATCTTGCGCTATCAAGCCGCGCAAACCCTGCCTTCGGAGATTCCCGCCTTGATCGCTGCCGCCCCCATCACCCGCGCTTTGCTCTCCGTTTCCGACAAGACTGGCGTGGTCGATTTCGCCAGGGCGCTGGCGAGCCATGGTGTGGAGCTGGTCTCCACCGGGGGCACTTACAAGGCATTGGTGGAGGGTGGCCTGACGGTGAAGGAGGTCTCCGAGCTCACCGGTTTTCCCGAGATGATGGACGGGCGCGTCAAGACGCTGCATCCCAAGGTGCATGGCGGCCTGCTCGCCATCCGCAACAACGCCGAGCACCGCGCCGCCATGACGGTGCACGATATTGCCCCGATCGATCTTCTCGTCGTCAATCTCTATCCCTTCGAGGCGACGCTGGCGCGTGGCGGCTCCTTCGAGGACCTGATCGAAAACATCGACATCGGTGGCCCCGCCATGATCCGCGCCGCCGCCAAGAACCATGACGATGTCACTGTGATCGTCGATGTCGCCGATTATGACGAGGTGCTGGCCGAGTTGGCGGAGAATGACGGCGCTACCACCCTCGCCTTCCGCCGCCGCCTCGCCGCCAAGGCCTATGCACGCACCGGCGCCTATGATGCGGCGATCTCCAACTGGTTCGCCGGAACGCTGGAGATCGATACGCCTGCCTTTCGCGCCATCGGCGGCACGCTGGCCGAGGCCTTGCGCTATGGCGAGAACCCGCATCAGAGCGCGGCCTTCTATGTCACGCCCGAGAAGCGCTTCGGCGTCGCCACCGCCGCGCAGCTGCAGGGCAAGGCGCTCTCCTACAACAATCTCAACGACACCGACGCCGCCTTCGAATGCGTGGCCGAGTTCGATCCGGCCCGGTCGGCGGCGGTGGTGATCGTCAAGCATGCCAATCCCTGCGGCGTCGCCGAGGCGCCGACGCTGGCGCAGGCCTATGAGAAGGCGCTCGCCTGCGACCCAGTCTCGGCCTTCGGCGGCATCATCGCCGTCAATCGCGAGCTCGACGCCGACACGGCATCGAGGATCGTCGAGATCTTCACCGAGGTGATCGTCGCCCCGGCCGCGAGCGCGGCGGCGATCGCCATCATCTCGGCCAAGAAGAACCTGCGGCTGCTCGTCACCGGCGGCCTGCCGGATCCGCGCGCCGAGGGCCTGACGGCCAAGACGCTGGCGGGCGGCCTGCTGGTGCAGGGCCGGGACAATGCCGTGGTCGACGACATGACGCTGAAGGTAGTGACCAGGCGCGCGCCGAGCGAGCAGGAGATGGCGGACATGCGCTTTGCTTTCCGCGTCGCCAAGCATGTGAAGTCGAACGCCATCGTCTATGCGAAGGACGGGGCGACGGTAGGCGTCGGCGCCGGCCAGATGAGCCGCGTCGACTCCGCGCGCATCGCCGCCGCCAAGGCCACCGACGCGGCGAAGGCCGCCGGGCTGCGGGAGACACTGACCCAGGGCTCGGTGGTCGCCTCCGACGCCTTCTTCCCCTTCGCCGACGGGCTGGAGGCCGCAGTGGCGGCCGGAGCCACGGCAGTGATCCAGCCGGGCGGCTCGCAGCGCGACGCCGAAGTCATCGCGGCGGCGGACGCCGCAGGGCTGGCGATGGTGTTCACGGGAACGCGGCACTTCCGGCACTAAAGCAAAATGCGTTCGGGCAGGAGCGGATTTTCAAATTAGCGCATTGGCGTAAAAAGCATTTTGCGATTCTTGGTGATTCGATCTGAAGGTAAGACGCACTAGGCTGGGATCGCCGGCTTTCCAGCCGGCTCTTGGAGCCGTCGTACGTGGGTGAAGGGAACAGTCGGCTGGAAAGCCGGCGGTCCCGGCATCACGGTCACGCCAGTATCCGCAAACCGTGCTTCTGGATAAGCGAGAGAAGCTTCAGCGCCATGCCGCTCGGCCGTTTCGCGCCGGTTTCCCATTTCTCCACCGTGCTCTCGCTGGTGTTGAGATAGCGCGCGAACACTGGCTGGCTGACATGATTGCGTTCGCGCAGGGCCTTGATTTCGAGGGGATCGAGTCGCGGCGGCTCGATGAGGCTGAGTTCATCGAAGTGCCGCATCGTGGCCTTGTCGAGGGTGCCGGCCCGATACATGCCAGCGACGGCGCCATGGATCGCCTCGAAGGCATCGCTCTTATGCTTGGCCTTGGCCATGACAGATCTCCATCCGGAGTAAATGTAGCACTTGGTGCGATCTTTCAAGGCTGCGTCACGGGGAACGCCGCACATAACGACTGGGGCACAGGAATCCTTGCCCGACTGCGGGGAAGGTGGCATTGCGAAGCAATGACGGAAGGGGGAGAGCGGCGCGACATAGCCGATTTTTTGGATAGGCAGGCGCCACCCTACCCCTTCCGGCCCGGCTACGCCGGTCCACCTTCCCCGCAGTCGGGGAAGGATGATCCGCGCCTTACTCCTCCCTGGCCCATCTGGTTTCGAGCGCGTGGAAGATGGTATCCATCACCTCGGGCAGCGATCTGTCCACGTCATGGTTGGAAAAACGCATGACCCGGTAACCCAACTTTTCGAGAAAAGCATCTCGGGTCGCGTCATGTGCGAGGCCTTTGGCATAACCATGCTGATTGCCATCCACTTCGATGACGAGACGACGGCGCTTGCAGGCAAAATCGGCCACGAAACGGCCGATCGAAATCTGACGGCGGAGATGGTACCCCTGCAGCCGCAGTTGGCGCAAATGCTTCCAAAGTTTCACCTCCTGTGGCGTCATTTTCTTGCGGAGGCGCCGAGCCTGGACGACTGACATTCTTCACGCTCGCTTTGGTACCACCTCCAGCGGCCCGCAGTCCCGGCTACCGCGCCTTGGTGCAGAGCTCGACCAGCGCGCCGTTGTTGTCCCTGACATAGGCCACCACCTGGCCCCAGGGCTTCTGGGTCGGTGGGGCGACGACGGCGGCGCCGTGGAGGAGGGCCTTGCGATAGGCGATCTCGACATCGCCGACCACGAAGGCGATTTCGATGCCGGCGGGCGGGGTGTCGGGGCGGTTGCGCTGGACGGGGCCGAGCATGGTCTCGACGAATTTCTCGTCGGCAAAGCCGAGCGCCGTGTCGCCAGTGACCAGCTCGGCAAATTCGCCATCGGCAATGAAGCGCGTCTCCAGCCCGAAGGCCGCCTTGTAGTAAGCGCAGGTGGCGCCGACATCGGGGACGTAGTGGATGACATAGCCGAGCTTCATGAGTATGTTCCCTGTTTGTTCAGGGAAGGAGTAAGCGATTGGGGTGGTTTTGTCGAGAGGGAAGTCCCGGCTTTCCTCGAACCGCGTCGCCCGTCGGAAAAGCAGAGCCGGCTGGAAAGCCGGCGGTCCCAACCTATCCGTGCGGGTTTTCCACCCGTGGCCAGATCTCGCGCGAGAGCTTCTTGTAGTCCGTCACGCGCGGATCGGAGGGATAGGGCGCACCGGCGTCGATATAGATGATCTCGGCCGCGATCGGGGCAAAGCCGGCGTGGAAATGGTTGGTGGATTTCACCAGCAGGATGTCCTTGGCCCCGTAATCCACGCCGAGATTGGTGAAGATGTCGGGCTCGAAGGTCTGGGTGCGATTGGTGTTGAGGATGATGTCGATCTCGGTGCCCTCGATGCGCACCACGGCGGCCGGGCCCAGGGTGACGCGGCTCTTGCCGAAGCTCTGCCAGCCTTCGGTCACGGCGCGGCGTACCTCCACCATGGCGTCGATGGGCTGCCCCCCGGAAGCCGGGCCGGCCTTGCCGCCGAAGCGCAGCATCAGCCTGGCGCCCTCCCCTGCCGCGAGACAGAAGGTCACGGCGATCGGGTCCCAGATGGTGGCGAGGCCGATGCGATTTAAACGCTCTCCTGCTCGCTTGCGCTCCAATATGCGGGAGAGGATCAGCGTGCCGTCGCCGGCGACACCGCCACCCGGATTGTCCCAGACATCGGCGATCACCACCGGCTTGCCGGGCCTGCCCGCCACCAGAGCCAGCGCCTGGTCGAGGCCTTCGTCGATGCCGACCATCGGCATGGCCGTCCTGCCACGCAGGCCGAAGATCTCCATGCCGAGCTCGCGGGCAAGCGCATCGCCCTTGGCCTTGTCATTGTCGGTGACCACCATGATCTGCGTGCCCAGCTCCGGCACGTCCGCGGCCATGAAGCCGTGGATCAGCGAGATGGACAGGATACCATCCTTGCCCTGCATCGCCTTGATACGGTCGACGAAGGAGCGCATCGGCTCGCGGCTGGTGGGGAAGACGCCGATCATGCGGCAGTCGAAGGTGGAGATCACCGGCTTGATCTCGCCCTTGAGGGTGCGCAAGGCGAGGTCGACGACATGCTCGCCGCGCTCGTAGAAATCGGTGTGCGGAAATTCGAGGAAGGCGGCCAGGATGTCGACGTTGGCGACGCGCTTCTTCGTCAAATGGCTGTGCGGGTCGAGCTCGCTGGCCACAAGCACGTCCGGCCCGACGATGGCGCGTATATGCTCGAGCAGGTCGCCCTCGCAGTCGTCATAGCCCTGCGCGACCATGGCGCCATGCAGGCCGAGGATGACGGCATCGACCGGCAGCGCGGCACAGAGCTGGGCCAGGATCTCGTCGCGCAGGCCTTCATAGGTCTGGCGCTGCAGCAGGCCCCCGGGCTCGGCCCAGGTGCCGGTGCCCTCGATCAAGGTGAAGCCCTCGGCCGCAGCGCGCTTGCGCAGCGCCACCATGGGCGAAGAGCAGAGCGTCGGCGTCTCGGGATGCTGGCCGGGGCCGGCATAGAAGGCCATCTCGAAGCTCGCCCGGTCAGTGGGGACGGGGGAGAAGGTGTTGGTCTCGGTGGCGAAGGAAGCGGTGAAGATGCGCATTGGGGACCTGAGGTAATAAGATATTAAACAATTACTTTTGAGGTTTGCGCTGCCCCTTGTATCTGCAGGAATGATTTGATGCACGATAGAAGCGACGAGCCCA
>NZ_BSPC01000008.1 GCF_030160835.1 Labrys miyagiensis
GCTCGAAGTGACATTTCTAACGGGGACAAAAAAGGACTTCTCTATCGAGCTAAGACAGAGGCTAAGACAGAGCTCCCGCAGGCTCGATGCTCCCTATTCGTGGCTCGTCTGACAGTCCAGTGTCGATAAGTCGGCGGACGGAGGCAATGGAACTGCGTATACGCTGGATACTCTCGGTGTCGGAACCTTCGGCGTCGCCCCGCATATTCACAGAAACGCTATCAACAATGCTCTCCATAGCGGACAATTCAGAGGCGCTACTTGCAATCTCATGTATATTCATCGCTTCCTCATCGCGGTGACTCTCTGGAACCGGGCCGCTTGGGAGCGCGGCTCGCATCGCGCCTGTGTCGGTATCCTCAGAGAGTGTCGCCGGCCTCGCCACAATGGCTGCTCCCTCGATCATGACCGGCAAGCCGCCGAACGCGTCATCGCCCTCTGGTGCCCTCCTTGTGGGCGCGTCGGGAGCGACAATGGTGCTCTGCGCCGGCGACGCCGCAGCCGAGCCGCCCACTTGAATGCTAGGTGAAGCAGCCAATGCAATTGGCTCTACAGCCGGCACGGATTGCAGGATCTCTCCCGTTGCGTAGCGTCGCGCGCGATCGTCTACGACAGCGCGTCGCGCCGCGATCACCGCTTCGCGCAGGGCCTGGACCGCCGCGGTCCCGGGCTCAATGGCCTTCCTGAACATTCCGCGCTGTTGGCTGGGCGCCAATTCTCCATAAACGCTCGGGTTGGTGCGCAGGCCCTTCAGGAGAGCAACAACGAGGTGGTGGTCGGCCGCCGCCAGGGCCAGCCGCGCGTAGTTGAAAAATTTGTCAGGGCGCCGAAACACCGCGCTGGCTCGGCTGACGATATCGGGCGACAGACCCTCTTGAGCTGCTCCGGCGGCCCCCGGCGCCGCCGCGGCCGGGCGGAGGCGCTCCATTTCGTGCGGAGCGGGCTGTTCCTCGAACAGGGGCCACTCGCCCAGGAGCTCAAGGCTAGGCTCCGGCAATGTGAGGTTTCGAGCCTCGATTGCCTTGCGACGCTTCAGAAAGTCCTTGTCGGTATAAAAATTGAGCTTCGCCAATTCCGCTGTGGCGACGCTACGAATATAGAGCAGCGTCTTTTTATCAGACAGGCCGGTGATCTGGGCGACGGTCCGAAGCGGCACAAACTCAAAGCGCCCGCTTGACGAAGAGCGGCCACCTTGTTGTTTGCTCCACCCTTCCCGTTCCACGTAATGGTTGCCGATTTCCTTGGAGACGATATCGGCGGTTTCCACGTCGCCCACGCCGATGTAGAGGCGGACCTCCATATTGCCGAGGAAGGCTTTGCGGGTAGCAGCGGTGTATCGATCGTCGATTTGCGTTATGCCTTGAGCGATCACCACGATGATGATGCCAAAACCTGCAACCAGCGGCGCCCGCTTGACGATTTCCGGCAGCTGCTCGAACTGATAGAACTCATCGAGCATGAGCAGAACCTTGTGCGGCTCTTCTACCGGATCGGGCAGACGCGCGAGCATGATGTCGTGGATCTGCTGGATCATGAGCCGGATGATCGGCTCGGCCGTGCCAAAGTCGCTCACGGGCACGCCAATGAAGATCGAAAAGGGCTTGCGTCGCAGCTCGCGAATGTCAAAATCGCTGGCACTCGTCGCCGCGGCAATCAGCGCGTTTTTCCATGGCGACATCGGCGTGACGATATTGCCTTCGAAGGAAAGCCGCTGCTCTGCCTCCCGCGCCAGGTGCAACCGGAAGCCGTCAAGGATGAAGGGGTTTAGGTCCGGCTCCTCCTTGAGGATCCTGCGCAAGACGTCGGAGAATTTATCCTCCCCGGTGAACAGGCGAAGCACTGAGCGCAGATGCCTCCGACCCGCCATGGTCTTGCTGTCAAGGACGTAACCGACGACACTGGCAAACAACCCCTGCGCAGTCTCCTTCCAGATGGTTTGCGATTCCTTCGCCGGCAACGGCACGATCGTCTTGGAAAGGTTGGTCAGATCAGTGGCGCGCTCTGGCCAGGGGCGGATAAAGTCGAGCGGGTTCCAGCGGTGAGATTCCGCCGTGCCCGGCGCAAACAGATAGACCTTCTGGTTCATCGCCACGCGCGCGGGACCGGTGAGAAGCCAATTTTCCTGCTTCACATCGAGGACGATCGCGGATCCGTCCCATTCGAGAAGGTTGGTCAGCACGAAGCCGCGGCCCTTACCGGTCCGGGTGGGACCATTGACAAAAAAGTGGCTGTCACCCGAGTAGCGCACGTCCTGCCTGCCGATCCGGCCGAGCAGGATGCTTTTTCCTCGAATGCCGTCGAGCAACCCGGCCCTCCGCAGATCATTGCGCGAGGCCATACGAGCACCGCCCGCCGGCGGCTTTGCATTGAAGGGACGGAAGAGGAGGATGATTGCAAACAGGCTTATGGCCCCCAGTTCGACGGCCAGGGTAAGGCAAGCCACCCCCACAATGTGATGGATGCGCGCATCCGAGCCGTATTGTTCAGCTTGCCTTATTGGCAGCAGATAGTCGCCATGGGCATAAGCGGTATAGACCGCCCATGATCTGAAAGTGGCGTAATAGGCGACGGCGTAATTGAGCGACCATAGACTGCCGAGGAAGACCCCGATCGCGGCAAGCACGACGGCGCCAGCGACCAGTCCCAGGATTATCAACAGCCTGCTCATGCGGCCATTTCCCACTTGCTGAAATAGATTTCCGTCATGCCTCGCCTACCGGCGGGCGAGCGATTGATCTGGAACACCAGCGGAATGACGGATCGCGCGAATTCGATCAGGTCAGCCTTCGGCATGTTCATGTTCGCCATGAGCGCCGCCATTGCCAGGCGTTCGTAAGCCCCCCACGGATTGTTCGCATGAGTGGTCCCGGAGGACCCCGAATGACCGGTGTTCAGCGCCTGGAGATAAGTAAAAGCTTCGGCGCCGCGGACTTCCCCCATGAAAAGCCGGTCAGGCCTCAATCGCATCGCTGTCTCGAGGAGCTGGGGCATCTGAACTTTCGCGCGGCCCTGGTCGCCTTTCGATGCAATCAACTGAACCCAATTGGGCTGCCAAGGCCTCAGCTCGGGCGTGTCTTCCATGGTTACGAAACGCTCCCATTGAGGAATCTCCTTCATGGCTGCATTAAAGAGGGTCGTCTTACCGCTCGACGTGCCCCCGCTGATGATATTGGTGATGCCCTGGTTGAAGGCGTAGCGCACGGCTTCCAGCCGGTCGCGGGGACGATCACCCTTCAGAATCGCTATGAATTCACGATCCTGCGGTGTGATGGTTTCGGCAATGACGTGGTGGGGGCCGGTGATCTTCACATTGTCGAAGCCGCCGCGGTCGAGGTATTCCTCAAGTCTCATCTCCCTGATGACTTGCTTGCGGATCGTGAACGCCCCGCCGCGCGGCGCTGCCGGCCACAACACGGCCTGAAATCGTTCGCCATTGGGCATGTCCGACGACAGCAGCGGCGTCTCGTTGTTCACATGCTGGCTGCTGTGGTGGGCAACGCGGTGGGCAAGTTTCTCGATGGCTTCCCTGGTGAGCGCCGGGATCTCGAAGCGAAGCATCTGCTCGGCGCCGAGCTTTTCAACGAAAATCTCGCCAGGCCGATTACACATGATTTCGAGGACATCCGGATCTTCGAGCCACTGCCGGATAGGTTCGGCAGCAGCGCGCAGGCCGGGTGCCATGTCGTTCCAGGGATATTCACTTGGAGCGGGCGTACTTGTTTCGACGCAGCTCATCGAGCGCTTCCTTGACCGGACTTTCGTAAAGACTTGAGAAGACGAGATCGCGCTGAATGAAGACGGCGATCGGCGTGCCCTGGTCGACGTTGATGGTGGGAGGGATGTTGATGGAATCGCGCAGCGCCGTATTCGCCATGTCGCTCATGGTCTGCGAAATGGACTGCTGAGCCTGAGATTGGGCTTGGTAGCCTGGGGAGTTGCTCGAGGAGCCGCTCTCACTCTGGCCATGAATGTTAAGCCCGGCGATGAAGGAACTGACGCCGCCGATGATCGAGAGCGCGGCGGCGGAGCCGAACCGCTCAAGATAGTGGTTGTCAACCTCACCCGACAGGCCCGAGCGACCGAGATCGTCGGTGCCGTAGGATCCCAACGCGACGGACGTGCCGTCAGCCCGCAGCGCTCGCGTCCAAATAATCAGGATCCGAGTTTGCCCTCGCGCTATGCCGGACCGGTAAGTGCCGGTGAGCATGGTATCGCGTGGGAGCAGCACGCGGCGCCCGTCGAAGGAATAAACGTCCTCTGACAGCTTCGCCCGGACCATGCCCGGCAGATCCGATTGGATGGCGGTTTCCAACACGCCACGGATGATCGTCCCTTGCGGGATAAGCGCGTCGATGCGCTTGTTCTGCGACGCCTGCACCGTTTCGACGGCCTGCGAGGACATGGCGCTCACAAAGCGCCTATTCGGATCGTCTTCCTTGTAGTCCGAGACGCCGCCACTCCCATCGCCACTAGTATTACCGAGACCACCGGCTCCTTCGGGCGCCGCACTTACACCGCCCTGCCCGCCCACAACGATCATCGGCGATTCCAGCCGGCGCTTCATCTCCGCTTCTTCCTCCGCTCTGCGCTTGGCGGTGCCATCGTCGACCGGCGGGACAGGAGCAACCACAACCGGAGCCGCGGGCGCGACCACGGATACGACAGGCTTGGGCGGCTCGGGCGGGGGCGGCGCGATCACCAGCCTGTTGTCCGATTTGCCCGAAGGATTATTGAAGGAATAATCCTGATCGAGCTGCGTTGTCTTGAATTCTTCCTGCTTTGGAGCTTGCGAATTGAAGCCTTGCTTGAGGTAGGAGAAATAATAGACCGCGGCCAGGACGCCCAGGACAACAGCAATAAGCGTCATCTGGAAGCGCCTGTTGCGCCGATTTCCGTGCGCCGGAACCACGCTCTCGTCGATGCCGGCCTCGTGCTCAAAATCCATATTGTTCGTCATTTGAGGAACTGCCCTACTCGCCGCTAGCGATCGATTTTTTGATTGAAGACGCAGGTCGTCACCGAGCCGTTGCGCAGGGTCCATTGCTTGTTGACCCTGTCGACGACGACGTAGTCGCCTTCCCGGTGATAGTTGATCAGGGTCTCGGAATTGTCGCCCTTGACCAGGAAGATGCCAGGGCTGTCCTTGCCCGTCTGGAATTGGAAGAACGTCTTCACGCCGTTGTCGAAGACGGCGGTTGGCTTGTTTTCCAAGCTGCCCTTGTAGCCGTAGTCGTAGTTCAGCTTGCTCGGATCGGACTGCGCTGCCGCCAGATTGGGGTTGGCGGCCATCGCCTCTGCTTTCGGGAGCAATTGGGCGTCGCTGGCTTCCTCGGGGTAGTTGAAGCGCAGCTTGATCACCGCGCGCCGCGTGTTGCCGGGTGGGTCGCCATGCAGCATGAAGGTGTAGACCCGCTTCGTGGTCACGACGTTCAGATTGGTGACGGCGTTGGCTCGCAGCGGCTTGATGAACAGGAATTCGTGGGTCTGGTCCGGCACCGCCTGCCAGGCAACGGTGTCGCCCATGCTGACGGTGGCGATCCGCTCGTCTGCGTTGAACTCGATCATGGTGGCGACGCCCATCATCCCTAGGACCTGGACGACGTTGTCCTTTTGAAAGGCCACTGTTCGTATGCGTGGATCGGCTCGGACAGAACGGGGATCCGACTCTGCCAGGGCGGCACCGCAGAGCAGTAGGCTCAAGCTCACGCTGGCGACGATGATTCCCGTTGCAAGTCTCAACGCGGGTTTCACGGGGCGGCATCCTTGTTCACGACGGGCGCGACACGCTCCTGGTCGCGGCGATAATCGGTGACCTGGAAGCCGGTGGGATTGACCATGCGGTAGTCCATGCGCATTGGGGCGTTTGTCGTCCTGAAGCGGACGTTCGCGGACCAGTAGTATGTGAGGCCAGCCGGGGGTCCGCCTTGCGTGATCACCGTCGTGGTGAAGCGCACCAGGGCCGTTTCCGCGTTCAGAAAATTGAGACTCTCGATTCCCACAGTGACGGAACCACTTTGCCCGTACAGCCTCTGTGGATTCTTGGGATTGGTGCTGTCCCACAAGGCCTTGATGTCGGCTGCCGCGCCCGCCGACGAGAACAGCAACGCCTTGTTGTTGTTGAACGCGATCTGGTGGGGGTCATAAGTCTCCCGCGCGTTGATGAATTGGACGATGTTCGAGGCCGTGACAGCTTCGTTGTCTTTCAGCGCCCGGGTCTCCTCGAGCGGCTGAACGAGATGAAGATAGCCGGTGGTGTGGTCGACTTCGAACACCGTGACCTCGGTGTGCTGCGTGGGGATCAGCAGCATCAACGCAAGGCCGAGGAGGATATTGGCCACCATGCTCAACAGGGCCGTGAGCCGCCAGACCGCGCCTCGCGCCTTGATCATGCGATAGGTGGATTTCTCCCAGGCTTCACCTTGGGTGTAGTAGCGCGAGTCAATGAGCGACCCCTGCGCCGATTTCGCGGACGCCTTGAACATTCAATTTTGCCTCAGAACGGGTGGGCTAGGAGCGCGCTTCTCGAACGGCGGACTCCAGGGCCGCGCTTCGATTGCCAGCGTAGGGACTTGTCTGATTGTTTGGGTTGTTCGGGTGGTTTCGGTATGCCGCCGCCGCGATGCCCACACCGCTGACCGCCGCAACTGCGCCGAGGCCGGCGGCCGTCGCCGCCGCGCGCTTGAAGTAATTGACGAAGCCCGTCGCATCGAGGCGGGCGCCGCCGGCGATAGCGTGAGAAATGCTTTCGGAACGCACCAACAGGTAGGCCGAGGCGCCGGCCACCAACAGGAAGGGGCCGATCAAGTCCATGTTCGGAGTGGCCCCGTTCGCCGACCCCTGTTGGAGATTGGCGAGAAAGGATTGGTCAACCTTGATCATGACGCCGAGGATCCCGTAGACGATCGACGGCAAGACCAAGCCCGTTTGAAAGAGCAGCGTCATCCACCCGTTGAACATCGAAGAGGTCATTTGGAACAGGGCCATCGAAACGTAGATCGGCGCGAGCGCCAGTAACAGATACAAGGCGATCTTTGTCAGGATGATCAGGCCGGCGGCGACGACCAACATCAGGCCGGTCACGATCAGGATGATGTAGCCCAGAATGATCAAGCCCCAGCCGCTCAGATAACTCGCCTGTGAGCTGATGGACAGATTTGCCGCTTCCGCCGCCGACCAGATCGCATCGAGATTGCCCGCGACACCCGAGGCGCCGTTGCCGCATGCCGTGCTTCCGGAGGCTGAGCAGACGGCGTTGGCAATGCTGTCGGGTAATTTCTCGAAGGCTGTGGCGACAAGGGTGCTGTAGGTCGCCCATTGGAACGCCATGGTGTAGATCGCCATCAGCTTCAGAACACGTGTCATGAAAACGCCAGCGGTGACGCCGACCTTGCCCCACATCATCTCGTAGCCCCACCAGATGATCCATAGCGTCGCAGCTGCCCAGAACGCCTGGCCAAGCTGGCCGGCAAGTGCCTGATAGAGCGATTGCACAATCGCCAGGCCAAGGGCGTCGACCTGTCCGAAAATCGTGCCGAAGATATCCGATGCGTTCACGGGTCGAGCCTTTGGTTACCAGTTGATCGGACGCATCGGCCCGCATCGGTGGCCAAACTGCCCCTTCGCGCCGCTGTTCGAGATAGACGCAAACCGCACGGAGGCGATCGAAGCTGAGCAGGGTGCAGTGAGATCGGCATGCGAGCAGGCCCCGAGCGACATGAGCGGCGCTGCGACTGCGATTGTGACAAAGAGACGCCGCATTACTGGGCGCCACCATTGTACGGCGTGAAGTTGTTGACGCGGGCCTGTGCCGCCTGCGCGGCGAGATCTTGCGCTTGCTGGGCATTAATCGCGGCGTTGTTGGCATTCAGGACGCCGATCAACTCGTTGATCGTGAGGCCGGTTTGCACCTGCAGCTGCGAATTCTGATCGACACTGCCTTTGACGTCGATGGCGGTGCCGATCTGCTGCGCAGCCGCCTGGAAGGATTGTGTACGGGATGCCGCGCTGGCTTGCGAGCCGGAAATCATCGCGGTCAACGCCGCGGCTGTATTCACAGCGGCCGAATAGGCCTTGTCCTGGCCGGTAGGGTTGCCGATATTGCCGCTCAAGCTCTTCACGAGATTAAGTGCATTCAAGATGGTGGTCGCCTGCGTACCATATTGGCCAAGATTGCCCCAGGACATGCCGCCCTGCAGCAGCGCGCTAAAGCTCGGGGCCCCTCCCAAATTAAAGCCGGAGCCGAGCGCCGCTTGAGACAGATCGCCGGTCGCGCGGTTCCCCGTCAGAGCCGCAAGCGTCTTATTGACGGTCTGCAGAATCTGCTGGTTCGAGTTCATGATCTGCGACGTGTTGCCCGCCGTCTGCGTCGCCTGGGTGAGCACAGCGTTGTCGATGACGGGCACACCCTGGGCAAACGCAGCCCCGGCGGTGATCAAGAATGCGCCGATCGCAACGCTTAGGCGGAGGAAGGCCCTTTTCAAAGATTTCATGGCTTGGACTTCTGGCTGCCATCGGGCTGTCGCCTTGGTTGGAAAGGCGCGCCCACCCCGCGCGGGTGCTGGCTTGTCTGGATCCTGTCGCGGGTGGGTTACGTCCATGATAGGGATGCCTTGGGCAAAAACCTCTGCGCCCGACTTAGAAAGACCGATCGCCAGGCCGAGCGAGAGGCAATTGACTTCTCGTTGGTTCATAGGTGTGCCCCCTAGTTGCCGTTCACGATGACGTTGTCGGGAAGATCCGCGGTTGTCGTGTCATTCGGATTTACCGCAGTGGTCAGGCCGGGCGGGCTGAAGGAGTTGCCCGGGGCCTGCAGGCCGATGCTACCTGTGCCAGGAGTGCCTTTTGATGCGCTCGTTGGCGGCGTGAACGACGTCACGGTGGCTGCCTTGGCCCGCGCGGCAAGTTCCCCGTTCAGCCTCATGGTCTGGAGGGCGAGCATGTTGTTTGCGGTCTGGATCGCCTGATTCCAGACCGAGGCGGAGGCGATGCGTGCCGCGGTATTCTGGTCGAAAGCGGCCTGTTCGCCCTGGGCAGAGCCGATTACGCCCTGAACCTGTTGCTCAGTCGAGGCGTTGCTCTGCAGCGCTGTCGCTACGAGGTCCGTCGCGTTCAGCACCTGGGCGAAGGTGCCAGTCTGCAGGGAGCTGATGCTGTTCGGGACCTGCAGCAGCGAGGCGAGGTCGAGGCCGCCTACCGACGTGGTATTCACTCCCAAGGCCGCGCCGGAGCCATCAACCGCACTTCCGGCGACCGATTGCGTGCCGACTTGAGCCGACTGCCCTGCCGCTCCTGGCGTGGTCAAGCTGCGGGTCGTGCCCTGCGAGGGCGACACAGTGGACTGGTTGGCGGATGCTGCCTTCCGCATGCAGTTGGCGATGCCGACTTCCTTGGTGAGCCGCTGCGCGTCGCTGATAGGTACACCCTGAGCGAATGCCGGTGCGGCCAACAATGTCGTGGTCGCGAGCGCAACGAGAAGCGTTCTCATGGAGTAGCCTCCTTTTTCCAGCCGCAGAAATAGGGAAGCCATTGATCGGGCTGTTCGCCGTACCGGGCGCGCAGGCGAGCGCACTCCTCCACTGACTCAACCGTTCCCGACATGACCTTGACCAGGTCGGGCATCATCGAAAGATCGAGCTTGGCGATGACCGAGTCATGCTCGGATCGGATCAGGAACTCGCGGGACTCCGGCAGCGCCGTCCGAACCCAGTTGAATTCGGTGTCCGTAAGCTTGAACCCCCCGTTTTCTTGCCCATTGGCATCGCGCGAGGATTGGTAGCTCGACGCATCGGCTTTGACGTTTGGGAAGAATATGTTGACGGAGGTCTGTTCCAACAGGGTGTGAGCGATCTTCGCGCTGATGACGTCCTTGGCCGACTGCGTGCCAAACCCAACCAAGCCGACAAGCTTACGAATGGTCTTGAGCTTATCGTTCAGCTTGGCCGAGAAGCGCTCATCGCCGAGGACTTTCCAGCCCTCGTCAATGAAGAGCATGAAGGGACGCTTACCGTCGACCATGCCTTCCAGGCGATGGAAGATGTAGAACAGCGCCGCCGATCGGGTGTCCTCGTCATCTAGAATCGTCGTGAGGTCGAAGCCCACAATGCCGTTCTCGTTGTCCCATCTGTCAACGTCGTTGTTGAACAGCCAGCCCCTGTCGGTGAGCCAGATCTCGAAGCGGGCCGCGATGTCGTCGCTGTGCGCCTTCTGGCTGCCACTCAGCAGTTCCGGCACCATGTCCATGCGCCGCTCACGCCTGGGATATTGAAAGAGCTGATCCACCGCTCGCTCGACGATGCGTTCCTCTTCGACCGTCAGCCGTCCCTCGTTGCGGGGACGGACCAAGAGCTTGATCAGCTGCGTCACGAAATCCCGGTCGGCTGGCGTGTCATCGACCTGAAGGGGATTGAAGCCGGTGGGCTTGCCCGGCTGCAAGACTTCATATTGGCCGCCCATGGCTCGGATGAAGACCTCCCCGCCCCTATCCTTGTCGAAGAAGGCGAGGCGCGGATTGACCCGCATCGCCTGCGACGAGAGAAAGGAGAGCGCCACGGTTTTGCCCGAGCCGGATGGCCCAATGACCGAAAAGTTGCCGAGCTGGCGAACGTGGAAATTGAAGTAGTAGGGCGATTGGCTCTTCGACATGAGGAGCGATATCGCCGGTCCCCAGTGATTGCCCTCACGCTTGCCGACCGCGTAGTTGTGGAATGAAGCGAACCCGACGAAATTGGCTGACGAAATCGTCATTCGGCGCGCGATATATTCGAAGTTGCCCGGCAATTGAGCCCAAAAGCACCCCTCTTGATTAAGGTCCTCGCGCACGGGCACGACGCCTTGGTTCGTCACGACCTTCGTCAGCAGCTGGACTGCCTTTTCCAGCTCGGCGCGCGTGTTCCCCAGTCCCATCACCGTCAGGTGGTACAAGCCGTTGACCCCTTCGCCTTTCGCCACTTCGTCACGGGCGGTGCGCATGTGGCTCACCAACACGGTGTCGCGTTCGTCGGATGAGGCGAGCTGCCTCTCGACGAGGTTGATGTGCTGGATCGCCTCCGCGCGGTCGCTCAGGGCAAAGGACTGGGTTGCGATGAATTCACCGGGGATTTTCAGCATGGCGTCAAAGACGCCGGCAAAGGTCTCGCCGCGTAGCTCACGCACGCCGATGAAGCCGCCGAACCGCGTGCCCGTGTCGGCTGGGCCGCGGAGTTCCAGTTCCCGCTTGCCAAAAGTCACACGCCTGGTTGGAATATATTCGTTGAGCGGCATGCGCGGCAAGCGCATGACCATCGGCACGCCGCCGTTGAGGAGCTGCGCCAGGAACTCCACAGGCTCGGATCGGAAACGGTAAAGGCGCTTTTCACCGCCCGTTTCGCGGCTGGCGGTCGCCTCTCCTTCAACTTCCTCCAGATCCTTCACGTCGATGAACTCGACTAAGCCGACGCGCTCGATGCTGACTTCCTTGATGATTCTCAGCACGCGGGCGCCAATCCGGCGCATGTCGGTTTCGAATGCGGCAACGTGCTGCGTCAGTTCCTTGAGGGCTTCAGCCTCTTCATTGTCCCCGGTGGCGCCAGAATGGCGGCCGAAGAACCGAAAAATGTTGTCGGCAAAGCCCACCTTGCCGCGGAAGCTGGGTTTTCGGAGCACCGTGAAATAGAGATCGTTGATGTAAAGGCGCTTGTCCTTGAGTGAATCCATGTAGCGCTCGTTCACCAACCTGGCGAAGGGATTCTTGAATTCGCCTGGCATGTGCGTGGGAACACTACGACGAATGATATGCGCATAAACCG
Organism: Labrys miyagiensis; assembly: GCF_030160835.1. Lineage (GTDB taxonomy): Bacteria > Pseudomonadota > Alphaproteobacteria > Rhizobiales > Labraceae > Labrys > Labrys miyagiensis. The sequence goes on from NZ_BSPC01000008.1 coordinate 11,784, forward strand.
CATACCGGCTGTCACCGAGCGCCCGGAGGAAGGTGTTGCGGTACTCCGCCATCTGGTCGATCGTCGAGTAGTCCGCCGTGTCGTGGCAAAAGCCTTCGATCTTCAGGATTTGAACAAGCATGCCGTCTTTGGTGCGCAACGTCCTCTCATCGACATGGCGCGTATAAGGTACGTGGTCGGCGACTTTCGCCTCGCGGCCAAGCTCCGCGCCATAGGCCAATGAGGTTCGAACGTTCTTTGCAAGCGTCATAGAAGCAAGCCTAGTCAGGAGAGAAGGAGTTCGCGCCCCAGAACGCTTTGTTCCGGACAGGCATCGTTTTCGTGAGCTTCACCCTCAGTATTTCGACGAAATACGGATCACGAATGGTCAGCATGTACAAAATGGGGTGAGTGATGATGAACCAGAGGAACATCGCAAGGTGATGGGAGACCACGAAGACCGTGGTGACACCCATCCCCTGTGCGATGAAGGCACCTCTGGGAACACCCCACATCATCGTCGGCCTTGTCAGTGGGACGACAAGCGGCGAGATCTTGAGGACGGCGTCCGGTTGGTAAGCCATGACCGTCAGCCGCCGCCGACGGCGGATTGAATGGTGCTCACGATCTCGGGCGCGCCGAACGCGATGGCCGAGCCGACGAAATAGGCGACGAGCCATCCCCACGGGATCACGCTGCGCAAACAAGCCATGCCGATCGCAATCAGGCCTATGACAAATACCGAGACCCCCAGCGGGCCCAGCATGACGGATTGGATTTGTTGGAGGATGGTGATGATCGGTTGGGCGATGCCTGCCGCCCCGCCGCCGACCGTCTGCGCCAGGGCGCTGTTCACCTGAAACGTCAACAGCGTCCCGGCCAAAGCTAGCGGCAAGATGGCCGCCTGGCGGGGCCGTGCAATCGCCTTCACCAATTTATCTTTCAACTTCATCAGTTTCCGTCTCCGGTGTTACCTACGTAGAGGACCGTTCCGCCAATCCATGGATTGGTCGGCTTTTCGGTCGATGGCTGGTTGATGAGGAGGATGCCTTGGCTCTCGGCTTTGGCTCCTTGCGTATCGGAGATCGGCACGACATGGCCCGAGCCCACCGGTACTCCTTTGCCGCGCTGCAAAGCATTGTCGTAGCCATAGTAAGCATTGGCCACGGTCGCGACGTAATTGACGGTTTCGCGGTAGGCGGGCACGCCTCGCGCCTTATAGACGGCCTCTTGCCCGGCGTTATAGGCTGCCAGTATTAGAAACACGTTGCCGCCGAACTCCGTGTCGAGATCCTTGAGGAAGGTGATCCCGCCCTTGATGTTCCGCGCCGCGTCGCAAATATCGCTCACGCGATATTGCGCGGCCGTGTCCGGCATCAGCTGCATGGGGCCGCGCGCGCCAGCATCCGAATTGTTGTTTTGACCCCAATCGCTTTCCTTTTCGGCGATGGCCAGCGCGAGCTTGGCGTCAACGCCCTGCGCTTGTGCCTCCGACTGGATCATCTCCTTGATGGTATCGGCGGGGACGTTGCCATCCGGGCAGCGCGGGCCATCCGGGGCGCGATATTTGATGTCCACCACAAGCGGGCTTGAGCCCAATTGCCTCCGCGTATCGGACCCGAGAATTGCCTTACTGATGCCATTCTGGTCGTTCTGAGCGGCAACATTCGCTCGCGCTGTTTCTCGTGTGGTTTCACTTGCACCTTCGACTACCGTCACATTGACGGGGCCAAGCGCTGCCACCGGTGGGTTTGCTTCATCCGCCGATGCGGACTGCATCGCGGCAGCCCCCAAGAGCGCCACCCCCGACAACATTGCGGCATACCGACTTCCCATGTACCCCAAGCTCCAACGCGTCATATAAAGTGCTTCGTGATTAAAATCGTCACGGTGATACGGTCCGAAGCACTGCAAAAATGATTGTGTCGCAACATATATGACGTTATGATTGATGATCAAGTGAAATTGCGGAGTTCACACCGTGAATTTTCCTCGCCTCAACCACCGATCCCCGCGCGATCTTAAGCCCGTTCCAAGCCTCCTTACAGGAATCGGAATGGCCTTCCTGATTGGCGTCGCGCCCGCCCCTGTGAATGCGCAGGATGCCTCCCTTGGGTGCTATGTCCTCCTATGTGCCGCGGCCGTGAATCCGAGTTGGTCGGGCATTCCCGCCTGCGTGCCGAAGATGGAAAAGCTGTTCGAGATGCTCGGCAAGGGCGACCCGTGGCCGTCTTGTCCCGAGGGCGGCGAGGTCGGGGGCCTTAACTATCAGCCCTATCTGCCCTGCCCCGAAGGCACTGTCGCGGGGACCATGGTCGATAACTCCTCGAGCGGCGGCGAGGAATGGCAGCCCAATGGAAACGGCAATCTGTGTGGGCAAGTTACGACAATCGTCGGTGGCTTCCGAAATGAGGGACCGACGGTAGCTGTCAGCGCGACAGCAAGACCGACGCGGTCCGATCCTTACAACGTTGAGATCTCAACGCCGGGGCGGGCCCCTTTCACCTTCTGGTTTGCCCTGCACGGATCCTGAAAACGCATGGCCGTGCGCAAAGGTGCTTGGCGGTCGTCTCGACCACACTCGGCAATAATTTCAAGACCGTGTCGCCCTTGAGATTGGCTCGCCCGCGAACGAGGGACGGGACGGACCTTACCGTTCACCCACTTCAAAAGGAGATGTCGATGATGTTTCGCCCGGCCCAGAACGTTCGTCTCGTCAATGAAGGCGACTGGCTCGTCATGGTCATCATGGCGGTCCTGCTCGTTGGTCTTGCGATTTTCTTTATCTTCGCGGGCGTGGATTGGGTCATCGCGGGGTATCGCGCCAAGGCGACATGGCAGCACCTGGGCTGGTCCGTCCTGATCACGGCCATCACAGGCTGGCTCGTCTCCCAGATCGTGTTTCGCCTCATCCGCGCGGTCGCAGGTCCGCGGCGCAATAGCTGAGGGGATAGCCTTGCCAAGACGTTTGACTCTCCCTTTGATTGCCGGCCTCTTGCTCGCATCGACGCATGCCCGGGCGCAGAATTCGTCGCGGCCCGATGACTGGCGCCCCATGATCTACTCGAACCTTGGAGAGTCGCCTCCAGCACCAGACGCGGCTCCTTATGCCGAGCTCTGGCACAATGAAATTGCTGCCAACGACAAGGCCTATTCGGATCAAGGCGACACGCAATACACCGGCGGACATGCGCCCGCCACCGAAGTCCACTTCGTGGTACGCGACACTCAGCGCGTCGCGGTGCTCTCGCTGCTGGACACCTCGACCGGCTGCACCGCGAAGACAGACATTGCCGCGGACAACGCCTCCATAAAATTCTGTCCTCTCAAGATCGCCATCTATGAGGCAGGTGCGGTCACCACGGCGGCGGGCCGTATGGGATGCTTCCTCGAGTTGAACGCCCCCACGAGTGGCGACCCTTCGAATAGCGTGAGCTATGCGACATACGACATCGGCGCGCGATCCTTCAAAACCGGTGTGATCGTCAACCACGAGCCGGTGCCCGGCTGTTCTGAGATCATCTCCCTCGACAAACAGTTGGTGCCGTAACGCCAGTCGGCGCCACTTAGGCAATTCCAAGGAGTTAACCCATGCGCTGTATCCCCCCTGCCCTCGCCTTTGCGGCCACCTTGTGCGGTTTCACGCCGACCCAGGCCGCGGAGAGCAAAGCCTTTCACCTGACGCCGACGCTCGCTCACGCCAATGTCAGCCACGATCCTGACGGCCTTTGGAAGCCAAGCGACTTCTCCCCGTTCGGTAACCCTCCGCACCTTCCCAGCATCTACACCGCGACGCTCAAGACTCCCACGGGCGAGTGGATTCTCTCCATGCTCGACAACCAGTGCTCGCCGCAGAGTGACTGCCAGGCGGTGCTCGCCTTCAAGAGCAAGGATGGCGGCTGGAAGATTGTCGCGAACCCGTCGCTCGTCATGGGCGGCACGGCGACCCTCTCAGCGACCTTCAAGACGATCACGACCGAGGAAGTCGACGACTCCGCCAACGGTTTCACCGGCAAGTATGATGTGGGAGCCCCTTGAAATGCGTCGTCTCCATCAATCTGTGCGCGTCATCTTTGACGCGCTGGCACTCGCATCGATGTTCCTCGCGACGACGGCATGGGCCGGCCAGAGCGCGACGAGCATTGCCGAGGCCGGCATGCCAGCGAACTGCGCCGATTACGCCGCCGCGGTGAGCAAGAGCGAGGGCAATTTCAACAGCACCTCGCCCACGGTCAACGGTGTAACGTGCTATGGGGCCTTTCAATTCTGCTCAGCCAAGGGGTCAGTGACAGGGGGCACCTTTAGCCAGTATTACAGCGGTACGCCCCAACAGTTCGAGAGCGATCCCTCCGCACAGGTTGCTGCGTGGACCCAATATGAGCAAAACAATTGGAACCAAGCCTCGAAGAACGGTCTGACATCAGCGGTGGGCCAGCAAGTTTGTTACGGCGGCCAGTGCGCCACGCTAACCCAATCCTCGATTTTGAAGGCTTGCCAGTTCGGGTGCGCCTCCAATGGTAAGCTCGCGAATTTCGTGAATTCGGACTTCAACTGCAATGCTCCCGGCACCAGGGACGGCAACGGTACGAGCGTTTGCAGCTATCTAATATCCGGTTCCGGTTACGACGTCAGTTGCTTCACTGCGCAGACCGCTGACGGTGGCGCTTGCATGGTCGGTGGCGGCGATCTTGCGACGAGCACGACCACCACTCCCACCGGCAACATCCCCGCAGTCAGCTCCAGTGACATGATTGTTCCAGTTGGAACGGTCTGACTGCTGATGCCGTCTAGCCCTTCCCCCTGTCGACTGACCACGCCACGTTTTTGTCGGACGTTTCCATGGATTTCACGCATGTCCGTCCCCCTGCCCTGCCCACTTTGCTTGCATGCCTTGGCTTGATCGCCGGTATGCCGATGCAGGCCCAGGGTGAACCGGCTCAGCCCTTCGCGGTACCGCAGAGCGGCGTCACGCTCATCACGGGCGACACCTGGCAGCAAAATGGTCTGCAAATGCGCCTCTATGGCGTGCAGTCTTGCATTCGAGGGACGCAGTACACCAACCCCGCCGGCGCAAGGCTGGATTGCGGGGAGGCTTCAGCCGTCATGCTGGGTGCGCTTATAAAAGACACCCGTCCGGCCTGCACGCCGATCGCCCAGATCAACGGCACGGCTGAGAGCGAGCCGGCCACTATTCTCGTGGTTTGTACCGCGCATGTCGGGGCCAACAATCTCGATCTTGGGACCATCATGATCACGCAGGGCTACGCTTTCGCGGCTTTCACTCTCGCGGGAAAGCCAGTCTACACGCCATATATTGTTGCAGAAGCAGCGGCGAAGAATGCCAAGGTGGGGCTCTGGGCAGCGCAGGACCTGCAGGATCCAAACGCAATCTTGTTCAATGCGGTGAACGCGTCTAAATGACGAGCTATGTCGACCGATGAATCAAAAAAACGACGCCTGAACGAATATAGGCGTGCTTGGTCGGAGCGCTTGCTCGGGGAGCTCGTGAACACCTTCGCTCATCTGCCGAAGGATGACCACGCGCGCGTCACCGAGCTCGCTCGGGAGAACAAGTTGCGCGTTCCGACGATGATCGCGCGCCTGGTCAGAATCGGCCTGGATGTCGTGGACGACCATGTACCGGCTACGGCGTTGGCACCGCCGTCTCCTCCGCCTCCCCACATTGACCTGCCGCTGTTGGCTCGCGCCATTTTGCGCAGCCGGTTTCCCGGCGATACGGGAAATGCCCGCTTCCAGCAGCTCGCATTTCTGAATGTCGTAGCAAGCGAAGCCCTCCAGGGTCGAGGGGCGACCCAGACCTCCATCGCCAAGTTCGTCGAAGCCCAGCGGTCGGCCGTTGGTTTGATCGGGCAGAAGTTGATAGCGCGTGGCGTCGTCCAGACCCAACTCACGCCAGGAGCGAACGGCGCCCGCAGCGGCAAGAGCTACGTCATCAAGGCAGATGCCGTTGAAGCTCTTTGCCGGGCTCAAATGCAAACCACCGGCGAGCGCCTGGATATGTCAGAGAACCCTCCATCCCCGGGATCGGCCCCGGCCGGCGTGCCAGCGACTGACGTCAAAGCACTTCCCTAAGATGCCGGCGCGCGCCGAATTCTGAAACGACGCGTGACGCAAGCGTGGTGTGAAACCAAGCCTTGGTTTCGCTGTGGACGATCATATCGGCACATCGGATAAGTTCGCCGACGACGGCGCTCCGCCCCTCCGGGCCGAGATCACCGCCACACCGCGCGATGGTTCGCCGCCACAACGCTTCCTCGAGCCCGATTGCACCGGCGATGATGGTTTCCATTTCAGCCGAGCCATGGCCCTTCAGATAGCTGTCGGGGTCCTCCCCCGTGGTTAGGTTCGCAAACTTGGTGACGCATCCGGGGGCCGCGTCTAACAAGGCGTGGTCTATCATCCGATCATAAGCCGCCTTCCCTGCCCTATCACCGTCGAACAGAATGACGCGCTGGGCAACCTTCGGCAGGAGCCGCCGAAGTACCGCGAAATCGACCGTCGATCCCTGCACCGCGATCGTCTCAGCGAAGCCGGCACGCGCCATGGCGATTCTATCTGTATAACCCTCGACAACGATTATGCGGCCACGCCGTGCGGCTGCCGGCATAGCGACGTCGAGGCCGTATAAGGCTTCCCGCTTCTTGAATAGGACCGTTTCGCGGCTGTTTAGGTATTTCGGACCGTCGCCCGTACCCACACCAATTCGTCTTCCGCCAAAGCCGATGACCGTCCCACGCTGATCCGTGATCGGGAATATGATCCGTTCCCGAAAGAAGCCAGCGCCATCGTGAACGAGGGAGAGCAGGCCGGCATCAGACATGGCTTTGCGGCCAACCCCCTTTTTTCGAAGAGCTTCGAACAGTCCCCTCGATGAATGTGGCGCCCAACCCAAGCCGAGAGCGGAGACCTCGGCCTGGTCTAGGCCGCGCCCAGCCAGATAGTCGCGAGCCGCCCTACCCTCAACCTGGGCTGACAACTGTCCCCGCCAGTAGGAAGCAGCCGCCGCGCAGGCAGCACTAGCCGCCGCCCTGCACGGCAGTCGACCCGTCGACACCGCAGTCGGCTCCGGCAAGGCAATACGTGCCACATCCGCTAGTGCCTTCACAGCGTCGCGAAAAGCCATGCCCTTGTAGTCCTGCAGCCACTGGAAATGATCGCCGTGCTTCTTCGACGAGAAGCAATGCCAAAATCCCTTGGTATCATTCACTGTAAAACTTGGCGTATTTTCATCCTGAAACGGCGACAGGCCCCGAAATTCAGTGCCATACCGCGCCAATTTCACATCATTCCCGATCAAATCGGAGAGTCGGATTCTGCTCCGAATGTCGTCGAGAATTCGTGTGTCGATCCTGCCTTCCATCACGCCCCTGCTGCCTTTTCTGGGCGCTTTTGAAAGACGCGATTGAGAGCCGCCAGAAGCTTGTCCTGTATCGGCGCCAAGTACTCGTTTGCTGTGTAGATCCGCAAGGCAGCAAGTTGAGCCTCGCTGGCAAGGGCGGCTACGCTCCCCAGGCGATCGGCTTGCACCCAGAGAAAGGCCGCGCGGATCTTAATCCTGTCCTTGGCGCCTTGAGGAAGAGGCATGCCATTCCTCCTCGCCGTCCGTTCTTCTGCTTGCTGCATTGCTGTGGACGGCGGAACGAGGATTTCGTGCGCCAGGGTCGCTGGCGCGCCAATCGGATGATCGTAAGCCTTTCCACCCACTTGCTCGTGACGCTGTGCGCGAGCTGCTATCCCATCGGGCCGCTCTGGGAGTTCGCACGTGAATCGCCCTTCGAAGAAGCGGGACCGGCCATTTAAAATTTCGTGCAGCCCACTACCTCCCTCGGCAGGGGATCGGTGACATCCGATCTTTATTGTATCGTCGCGATCGAGCACGATTTGCATGATCGCAGCACAATTCGCCCGTGCGACGAGCGCTTCTGCCTCCAATTTCTTGGCGAGATTGGCCTTAGAGCGGTGCGGCAGGAACCATAAGTGGCCCGTCGCACAGCCATCGAATGTGCGCGGGCTGGCTGTCGCCTTTCCAATCGCGGCTGCGGCCAGCGCTGAAAAGGCAGGATGCCCAGTTGTGCGAGTATGAAGCTCAGGCGCTTTAATGGTGTACTGTCTGATCGACGCTCCCTGGCGATTCAGCTCCGCGCTTAGCCATATCCGACTGCCAGGCTCGAATTGGCCCTTAGCCCTTCGCAGGAAACATTCTGTCCCATGCATAAGGACGTGCTGCGGTTTGAACGGCTGCGGCTTCCGACGTGCCTCGCCTCGGTCGGCCCTTCTCGGCAAGTCCCTCACATGACCAATGCCCGGCACGATCGCGTCGGGACGTTTCGCATAGGTTTCTGCTAGAGTTGTAGATAAGCAGGCGACCTTGAACGGTGACTCTATAAAAATTACCTTCATTGGTCCGCAGGACCGCATTTCATGAGCAGATAGTCGCGTACGCGCTCGATGGTATGCCGCGAGCATTCGAGAAGAAGCAGTTCCCATGTCTTGAAACCCTCCCATACTGCGCGCTGGTCGGCAACATCACTGCCAGTGAGAGAGCACTCGCCCATAGCCCAAAGTAATTTTGTTAACGCACCGCTGGCCTCCGCGCTAAACGCAGAAATATCCAGAGCGTCTTCCCAGGCAGTTTCGCTCATGTCGACTGCTCCCATGTCTGAAGATCGATTATAAATGGATCTGATGACGCCGGATCGCTTCGATGACAGTCTGGGCGTTGTTGGAGGTGTGGTATTTCTGGCGTATGTTTCTTCTATGCGTGTTGATGGTATGCGCGGAGATTCCAAGTATTTGGGAGGCCTCCCAAGCTGTCTTGCCCGCCGCGGTCCATTGCAGGATTTCTCTTTCGCGCTCCGACAATGCGGGTGGCTCGGCGCGTCTGGTCTGACCTGCCAATCTCAGTGCGGAATAGAAGGCGTGATGAGACAGCGCGTGGAGAACAAGAAGGGCGTGCGGTGGTAGGTCGAGGCGTTTTCCGGCAAAGCTGACGGTGCCCGGTTCGGATAAAGCGGCATGAAATGGGATGCAGATTCCATCGCATAGGCCAAATATCGACGCTGCTTTCATGACGTTCAGTGCCGGCCGCGACAATGAATGCTGATCGAGGTCGCGCCAGAAAAATGGTTCGGAAGTCGTTCGGCAGCGCTCTATGCAGGGATCGTGCCGGTAAAACTTCTTGCGAAGGTAGTGAGCATACCAATCAATCGGCCACCCATTGCAAAGGATCAGGTCTTGCCAGTGGCCGCTGTGCGAAGCGGGAAGGCGCGCAATGAGGCAAGCCGTAAAGCCGTAATGCGCTGTATAAGCCTGAAGCTCCTTAACGATAGCAGCTGATGAAGGCGCGTGGTCGATACAATGTATCGCACTTAATATATCAATAATCGTTCCTTGCATTATTGTTCTCGCATAGGTAAACTTTATCAGATCTACTCACCCCAGCTATATTGGGAGCATAAGTCCGAACCAGCGGTTACAGCAAGAACACAGAATACGAATGATTACTATAGTAGGTGGAGGCGTGAGGAGCTCTATGGCTGCCTCATGGCATGAAATTGACGGCTGTGTTTTCGCGAAATTTAAGGCTTCTGCGCAATAGGGCTGGGCTCACCCAGGAGCAGCTGGCTGACCTCGCGGGATTGGATCGCAATTATATCGGAAAGCTTGAGCGAGAGGCGAATTCACCGACCCTCGATACAATCGAGACGATCGCCATTTCATTACAAGTAGAGGTTGAAATGTTGCTCGACCATACTTTGCCCCACCATGTTAATGAGGCTTAAAGGCATAAATCCGCTGGAGGGTCTAAGGGGCTGAGTTGTTGATCTTTTTGCTCTTCGGCACTTCGATTGGGAAATCCCCAGGTGGCCTGACAAATAATTCGCTGATATCGACGCCAAGAGCCTGGGTTAGCTTGTCCAAAATGCGCAAGGTCGCGTTGCGCTGACCCGCCTCAATCGCACTCAAATAACCACGTGTCAGACCAGAATGGAACGCCAGTTCCTCCTGCGAAAACCGGCGCTCGCGACGCAAGCGCTGAACATTGAGGCCGACCCTGGCGTGGACATCCATTGGGCCATGGTCGTCACGACGTTCACTTTAGACGACACACTATAGTGAACATTCGCATTGACAGGCGGATATCACCCATGATCTTATCATCAAAATAAGGAACATTATTCCGTATATAGGAACACGATGACCGGAAACCTATCACTGGAACGTGGGCTGTCCGTGCTGCAATTACTTAGAGTTTCTGACGAACCTTTGGGCGTCAGGGAACTGGCACGCCGCCTCGACCTGAGTGCTCCCGCTGTGCAGCGTATCCTCAATACGTTGGCGCAAGTGGCTTATGTCGAACAGGACCCACCCTCCAGGCGCTACCGGCTCGGTCCTTCCCTGCTTTCCTTGGCACAAAACATGCTGCGCGAGGATCGATTAGTCCGCGCCTCGCAGGGGGAGCTTGAACTGCTGGCTGAGGCGGCGTGTCTGAATGCGTTTTTGGGGATACGCCGAGGGGATCAGGGCATCTATTTGCTCGCTGTGCAAAGCAAGAGCCCCGTTGTCATCCGCTCCTCCCCGGGCGAGACGTTTTCGCTCCACTCCACGGCGATGGGTAAGGCCCTTCTGCTCAATCTCACGCCTGAGCAGATTGTCGAGATCCTCGGAAGCGGACCTTTCAAGCAACATACACACAGAACGGCTACGGACGTCGGCAAGCTGCATGGCCATATCCGAGCTGCGAGAGCGGCTGGATATACGACATCGCTTGACGAGAACTTCGTTGGACTCATTGCCGTCGGGGCTCCGGTTCTTGACGCAAGCGCCAGAATTATCGGCGCTATCAGCGTGGCCTATCCGAAGGCCGTCGGTCCCCAGATCGAAATCGCTGAGGTCGGCGAGATGATCATCGCTGCTGCGGCGCGCATTTCGACCAGCCTTGGCTATCGGGAAAAAACAGACCCGTTTGGGAAGGATCCGAGTGATGTTGCTGAATGAACGTCGTCTTGTCGAACGCATGGCTGAACTTCGCCTTGACGCAGTCATTGCAACCAGCGCCGAAAATGTCACTTACACGAGCGGATTCTGGGCTCTTTCCCAATGGATACGGCGCGGCCCGCAGGCTTATGTGCTCTGGCCCTTGGACGCCGGTATTCGCCCGGCGGTTGTTACCAGCTCCAGTTCACTTGACCTGTTTGCCGACCAGTCGCCGTGTGTGGCAGATGTGCGCCCCTATGGCGAATTCCAGCTCGAGATCGATCGCGCCCTCATTCGTGATCCTGTCGATCAACGCTATTTCAAGCTCAAGCAAAGACCCTCCGCTGCCGACGCCCTTGCTGCGCTAATCACGGCGATCAAGGACAAGGGACTATCCACGGCCAGAATAGCTATCGAGGAAGCAGGCCTTGAATCGGGCTATTTCAATCGGCTCAAGGAGACATTGCCGAAGGTAACGTGGCTCTCAGGATCGGAGCTGCTTCGTTTTGTTAGGTCCGTGAAAACTCCTCACGAGATCGAACGCCTTAGACAAGTCGCCCATATTGCCGAACGCTCGATCGAGGCAGCTCTCGCTGTGGCCAAGGAGGGAGCAACGGAACAGGAACTCGCCTACGCCTTTCACACCGAGACCATCAAGTCAGGCGGCATGCCGGTCCTAGGATGCATTGGCTTTGGGGAACGTAGCGCCCTAGCCAATGTCCAGCCGTCCCAGCGCAAACTCCGCATTGGCGAGATCATTCGCTTCGATGTGGGCGGCCGTTTTAGCCACTATCGCGCCGACATCGCACGCAACGCTGTCTTCGGCCGCGCGCCTCCAGAAGCAAAGCGCCTTCATCATGCCTTGCTGCGGGGCGTCGAGCATGCCTGCGACACCATCCGACCTGGTATGGCCGCCTGCCAGATCTTTGATGAAGTCGTCAACGTGGTCCGCAAAGAAGGCATTCCTCATTACAGGCGAGATCACGTCGGGCATGGCATCGGGCTCGATGGCTATGATGCGCCCTCGCTCACTGGTTCAAGCAGGGACCCGATCGAGGAAGGCATGGTCCTGTGCGTCGAGACTCCCTATTACGAACTGGGGCGCTGGGGATTGCAAGTCGAGGACATGATAGTGGTTCGCGCCAATGGCGCGGAACGGCTCATGAGCACCACGGGTGAGTTGATCGAGGTGCTGCCATGATGCGCGTATCGGGCTTTTCGTGCCTGCGGTGTCGCCGCTTTTTTTCCGCAACGATGAAAATCGTTCCGAGCGGATGTCCCCATTGCCTTGAGGAGGCTCCCACCAATCTTAAGGTCGTCTATGACGAAAACATACGCCCGCGGGCCAACACGCCGATAGCGCAGGATAGAGTGCCTTCTTTGTGGCGGTATGCAGACTCTCTGCCTTGTTCGATTGAGGATGCAATCAGTCTTGGGGAAGGACTGACTACTCTCTTGCCTGCCCGCGCCTTGGGAGCAAGCCTCGGGATATCCGACCTTTTCATCAAGGACGAGTCCGAGAACCCGACCTGGTCACATAAGGATCGTTTCTCAACAGTGGCGGTTTCCATGGCCCGTCTTCTGGGAGCCCAGGTGGTTGCTACCGCCTCATCGGGCAATGCCGGCGCGTCCCTGGCCGCCTACGCGGCTCGCGCTCGCCTAAAATGCGTCGTGGTGACGTTCGCCGGGACAACCGGTGCCATGCTGGCCCAGGCTGAGAAATATGGGGCGACGGTCCTGCCACTCCTCGACAAATCTCAACGCTGGCCGCTGTTGGACACCTGCGCCAAAGAGTTCGGCTGGTTCGTGACCTCCCCGTTTCGAGCGCCGGTTATCGGCAGCCATCCCTTGGGCATCGAAGGGTACAAGACAATAGCCTACGAGCTGGTGGAGCAAATGAACGGGAAGGCACTGGACTGGTGTGTCTTGCCGGTCTGCTACGGCGACGCCCTGGCTGGCGTCTGGCAAGGTTTTGAGGATTTGCGTCTTCGGGGCGTGATCGAGCGATCGCCCCGGTTGGTTGCTGCCGAGGTTCACGGCTCCCTGGCAAGGGCGCTGGCGGAAGGAACGGATCTCGTGGCCGAGATGCCAGCAGCCTTCGACACACTCGCGGTTTCGATCGGTACAACGCGAAGTACATTTCAGGCGGTGAATGCCCTGCGCGCATCCGGGGGAGCCGCAGTTCCCGTGAGCAATCAAGGCCTAATCGAACTTCAGGAAGAACTCGCCCGAAGAGAGGGTATTCTTGCAGAGCTTGCCTCTGTAACGCCCTTCGCCGCCATTGCGATGCTCAGGCGGCAAGCGATCATCAAAGACGGACAAAGTGTCGTCGCGGTGGTCACGGGGAGCGGCTTGAAAGATTTGGATCGAGTAGTCCGTAATGAGCATCGGCAAGCCGTATTCCATTCTCAGGACGAAGCGTTAGCCCATCTGCGGGACGGCGAAGTCGTTTGAAGTTGGGGCGGTGGGGGCCGCTGAAGCCTTGACCGCAGTTGGATCCGGCTGCCGGTCTACGTAAATCCAAGGGGACTTGTAATGCCTAGGAAAAACATAGTCGCCTGCCTGGTGACTGCCGCTGCGCTCGTGGCCGCTCGCGCCAATGCTCAGGACACTCTGACAGTCGGTATTACCACGACTGGCGTTCCTTTCACGTTTGTTGATACGAAGTCGCTAGCGCCGACGGGTGCAATGGTCGACCTGGCGACGAAGATTGCCACCGAGAATGGCATGCGGCCAGACTTCCAGATCTCAGCGTTTCCAGCGCTTATTCCGGCCCTGACTACGGGCAAGATTAATCTGATTTCTGCTGCCATGTTCGTAACCGAAAAGCGCAAGGAGGTCCTCGATTTCAGCGTACCTGTCTACGAATACGGTGAGGCGATGTTCGTCAGGGCGGACGACCCAACCAACTATTCTATGCAAGCCTTGAGGGGCGAAATTGTCGGCGCTCCGATCGGTTCAGCCATTGCTGACGATTTGAAGGCGACGCATTTGTTCGGTGAGGTCAGAGAGTATGAGTCGATCGGCGATATTATGCATGACGTAAAGCTCGGTCGCCTCAAGGCTGGTTTCGCGGATAGACCGATTGTCGCCTATGAGCTGGCGCAGAGGCCGGAACTGGGCGTGCGCCTAGTCCCAGGCTACCAGGCAATGCATATTGGGCAGGTCGCGCTCGCGGTTGACAAAGGCAATGAGACCTTGCTTGCCCGTGTCAATGCCACCATCGCCAAGCTCAAGCAAAATGGCGACCTATCGAAGATCTTCGCTCACTACGGCCTTTGAGAGGTGTTTGCCTGTGGTTGAGCCGGGACTTTGCTTAGGTGCGGGTCGCCTAGAGTGGTCGTTGATGCTGACTGCTGCCCTTCGTACAGATTTCGGAGTGCGTGTATGAACTCGTTTCTGAGAAAGTCTGCCGACTATCTTCCGTTTCTTCTTCATGGGTTGGGTCTGACAGTTCTGGTCACGGTTCTCGCCCTTGTACTGGCGTCGGGCATGGGCCTGGTCTGGGCTCTTCTGCGAACCTCCGGTATACGTGTCTTCGAAGTATCTACACGACTGCTGATTGAGTTTGTCCGCGGTATCCCGCTTTTGGTCATTCTTCTCTATGTCTACTTCGCTGCACCCGATCTCGGCATCGATTTGTCGGCGCTCCAGGCCGGGATCTTGGGTCTAGCAATTGCCCACTCTTGTTATCTTGCCGAGACTTTCCGGGCGGGGATACAGGCCGTGGATCGAGGGCAGTTCGAGGCAGCGCAGTCGATTGGCATGAGACGGCCATTGATGATGCGCCGCGTCATTCTTCCCCAGGCCTTCAGGATCACGTTGGCGCCCTACGCCAGCAATATCGTGCTGCTCTTGAAAGACTCTTCGCTAGTGTCGACGATTTCGGTCGCTGACCTGACCATGCATGGTAAGATGCTTGCTTCCTCGACCTTCGACAGCATGACGGTGTTCACGCTCGTCGCCCTCCTCTACTTATCCCTGACCATTCCTTTGAATTTTCTGATGCACCGAGTGGAAGCTTCTTTCTCGGAGGGGCGATGATCATCTTCGAGGATGTCCATAAGTCGTTCGGCGAGTTCCAAGTCCTGAAGGGGATCGACGCCCGGATCGCCAAGGGCCAGGTCGTTTGCCTGATTGGGCCGTCGGGCTCGGGCAAGTCCACGCTCTTACGCTGCATTAATGGGCTGGAGTGCTACCAGCGCGGCCTTATTAGGGTCGGCGGTGTGGTCGTCGACGCACGCTCGAGGACTATCCACGACGTGCGCATGCGCGCATCAATGGTCTTCCAGCGCTTCAATCTGTTCCCCCATCGCACCGCCCTTGAAAATGTCATGGAGGGACCGCTCTATGTTCTCAAGGAAGGGCGGGATGAAGTCTGTGAGCGAAGCCTCAGTCTCCTCCGACGCGTGGGCCTTGGAGAAAAATCGGACGCCTATCCCGCCTCCCTTTCAGGGGGGCAACAGCAGCGCGTGGCAATCGCCCGGGCTCTTGCTATGCGCCCAGAGCTGATCCTTTTCGACGAACCGACATCTGCGCTGGATCCGGAGATGGTCGGCGAAGTCCTGGCGGTTATGCGGAGCCTGGCGGAAGAGCATATGACGATGCTGATTGTGACCCATGAAATCCAGTTTGCGCGGGAGGTGGCTGACACGGTTCTCTTCCTCGACGGCGGCCGGATCGTTGAACAGGGCGATGCCACGCAAATGCTGAACAATCCGCAAAAGGAGCGCACGCGCGATTTTCTGCGACGTGTCACGCACCCTGTCTGAAGTCCGCTTCCCGGTGGCCAGCGAACGAACCCAGGTTTGACGCCCAATCATCTTTGGAATCAGCTTTGCACGATTTCATTCAGCGCTCTTCGTCCCCACGGATAGGTGGTCCAAGCCGTTTCCTCAGCAGGCGCTATTCGATCGAGCCGGACGGGTTCCGAAGGGATTTGGCAAGGCCACCCCGGAAGGCTAGCTAACCAGATATTGTTGTGGATCGTGTCCTGATAGCGATGGCCCTCATCGGCCATGATGACCAAGGTCTTCGCATCCGGATTTCGTTTGGCATACCAGCTTGCCACAAGCGCCGCGGCGCCACTGGATGGACCAACGAACAGAGCGTGTTCGCGTACGAGAGCGTGGGCCATGGCATAGGCTGGCAGCGCGCCCACCCAATGGACTTCATCGATCAACTGGTGAAGTACATTTTCGGGCAGAATGCTGTTTCCGAGGCCACGCAACATGCGCTTGCCGGCAGGGTGTCCGAACAAGACGCTACGATGTGTATCAACCGCAAGGATCGAAAGATCTGGAAACAGATTGCGCAAGAACTGGCCAGTTCCGCACAGGGACCCGCCGGTGCCGACACAGCCGACGAGGCAATCAATTTGGCCGAAGGAGCGAATTGCAAGGTCCGCGAGCCGGCTATAAGCGAGCCGATTGTCGGCACAATCATATTGCCTTGGCCAATAGGCGCTTTCATGGCCATGAAGCATCTCGCGCAGATGTTCGAGCCTACCGCTCTGATTGCCATCCCCAACTGGATCTTCGATGATGACTTGCTTGGCGCCGAGTTGCTCGAGCCTGCGCGTAAATCGGGGCTCGGTAAGCGTTGAGGCCGTCACCAAGGTGAGCTGATACTGGCGGATCGCACATACCATCGCCATCGCTAGACCGAATGTGCCCGAGGTCGTCTCGATGATGTGGCCTCCGCGTTCCAGGCGACCGGAGGCCGCGGCTCGGTCAACCATGTAGCGAGCGGGAAGAAGTTTCATCAGGGAAAAGCTGGCGGCGTAGAGATTGGGCGACAGGCAGGCAAAGCGAGGTGTCTCGAATGCGCGCAAATAATCGGCTGCACCGTTCATGCAAACATCCTCCTTTCCGTATTGATTGCGAAGACCTGGATAGCACTGAAGCCGGCCTGAGCTGCCTGATCAGCAAGAGCATTTGCCCGCGTCGCTGCGGCTGGGTCCATTCCATCCAGCAAGATGCCGAAGAGAGTGCCGCTGTGGGCAACTTGTATGCCGCAGGCTTGCGAGCGCCGTGCAAGTTCTAACGCGCGATCCCATCCGGCCTTCGGAAGATAGCGTTGATTGATACGTGCGCTCATGGTGGCAAGCTGCCCCAGAAGTCGTGGGTCCTGGTACCGGATAGAGCGGGAGGTCAAGCCACGAAGTACACGAAAAATCTCGATTTCTTCTATGTCAAATCTGGCACGGCGGGTGCTGAGGGTATCGATGGGAACGGCCTGGAGATCTTGAAATCCAACTACGACAAGCGGGGGATATTCGTCCCCGAAATGCTCGAGCACAAAACCCTCGCGATGCGCGAACAGGACGGCCTGATCTGCATAGACGATGGCATCGCTTGCAGCTTCAGAAGCGATCGCAAGTCTGCAGATCGTCGAACGCCGGAGTTCGGTGTCTAACGCCGTAGCCGTTGCCCGAATAGCGGCGACAACGTCCGCGGTCGAAGAGCCATAGCCATGTCCAACCGGAATGTCGCTCTCGAGCGTGAGGTCGGCACCGCATCCGTTAAGTCCGAGATACTCAAGCGTGGCTAACGCAGCCCGGCTGGCTTTCAGCCGGTCCCCCGGACGTGTCCGGACGCCCACCTCCTTGCTCGGCCAGAATGTCGCCTGCGAATGCCGCAAAGACATTGGGAGCGTTAACAACCCTCTGTGAAGTCGACCGTCCTGGCCCTCAAAGACGCCTTGGAGCAACTCGCCGTGGTGGGCAATAGCCTTCGCGTAACCCACGCCCGGTGAGTTCTTGCTGCCGTTGAAGCACCGATGACGATCCGATCCGATCTGTCTTGTCATGGCCTTGTCCCACTGCAAAAAGCTGCGGGCAAGAATGAAGGAATTCTTCAAGGACTGTCACTCGCAAGAACTTAGTACGCGATGGGGCGGCTCGACTTGTCTTTCTGGCCTTCCCGGGACCGGGATCGCATCCTGACCTTGGCGCAACGGGGCTTCATCGCGCTGTTATTCGGCGTGCAAATTTGACCCCGTAGAGCGGGGGATCGGCGTCCAATTTTGACCCCCACTCGTTTGCAGCACGCAGACTGCACTCACTGTTCTCCCTGTGATGAACAATGCCGAGGCATGAAAATGCAGAATCTCGAGCCCATCCTCATTTTCATAACGGTCGCGGAAATGGGGAGCTTCACCCACGCGGCCGATAGCCTGGGCATCCAAAAGGGGAGGGCCTCAACGGCGGTCCGGAAGCTGGAGGAAGATGTCGGTGTCAGGCTCCTGCACCGGACGACGCGCAGCGTGCGGTTGACGGAGGACGGACGTGCATTCCATGCCCGTGCCCGCGATCTGCTTGCTGAAGTTGATGATCTGCACTCAATGTTCGCGAGCGATCGCGTGGCGCTTCGCGGGCGATTGCGCGTCGATCTTCCAACCGAGGTGGCGCGCACAACAATCGTGCCGGCCTTGCCGGATTTCATGGCGGCTCACCCCGAGTTGGAGCTGGAGGTGTCGAGTACGGATCGGCAAGTTGATCTGGTTCAAGAGGGGTTTGACTGCGTATTGCGACTTGGTCCCATCGGCGACGAGACGCTGATTGCCCGCCCGCTGGGCCTGTTGCGCATGGTCAACGCCGCCAGTCCCGCCTATCTGGCGCGCTATGGCGTCCCTCGATCGCTGGAAGATCTCCAGCGCCAGGAACATCGGACAATTCATTTTTCGACGATGCTGGGCGCAAGACCCTACGGATGGGAATATCCGGACGGCGACAGCTACGCGACGCTTCAGTTGCCAGGTGCGCTACATGTCAACAGCGCGCAGACCTACGAAGCCGCTGCCCTCGCCGGCCTTGGCCTGATTCAGGCGCCACTCTTGGGGATTGGCCGATACTTGGAGAGTGGAGCGCTTGTGGAGATCATACCCGATTTTCGTCGCCGGGCGCTCGCCGTGTCCCTCGTCGTGGCACATAGGAGCAATCTGTCGCGCCGAGTCCGCGCATTCATGAAATGGATCGAAGATGTGCTGACGCCGTATTTGGAATAGCGAGGCCAACATCTTCGTCCGGTCCTTGAAATCAAGATTCTGAGGTTATGTCTGCCGGTCGGTGGACCGACGGATTAGATCGAGGAGCTGATCACAGATTGGAGCAAGGTTCCTCGTTGGCGCGGTGGCAACACCCAGCAGAAGCCCGGAATCGGCGCTGTCAGGCGACGCATACCAGGCTGAAAGTGGCGACGGAGACATACCGTACGTCAAGGCTTCGCGTGCCACGGCCACATCCGATGTTCCTTTCGGCAATTTCAGCAGCACGGCCAGACCGGGTGCGGCAAGACGATCAGTGCTGACGGATGATTCAAGGCAGTCTAGCAACGCCTGTCGCTTGGCAGCATAAGCGTGCTTAGTGCGTCGGAGATGGCGCATATAGTGGCCCTCGCGCATGAACGCGGCGATTGCGAGTTGTACCGCGGGGCAAGGCGGCGGCGCGAGACACGCTGCCACCTCCGCGAACCGAGAGATCAGATCGAGGGGCGCGATCAGAAAGCCGAGCCGAACAGTCGGACTGATCGTCTTGCTGAATGAGCCAATGTGAATGACGCGTCCGTCGCGGTCGAGCGATGCGAGCGCTGGCGCGGCCCTACCCGCCAGTTGCAACTCGCTCAGATAGTCGTCCTCGATCACCCAAACCTTGTTAGCAGTTGCCCACTCGAGCAGGCGAATGCGGCGCTCAAGCGACAAGGCGGGGCCGAGCGGCGCCTGCTGACCAGGGGTCACGATGACGAGCTTGGCGTCAGGATGCTGGCGCAGGCCATGATCGATATCGATACCCTCGGAATTAACCGGGATCGGAGCGAGGGACAATCGTGCGAGCTCAAGTCCCTTTCTGGACCACGGGAAGCCTGGGTTCTCGATCCAGGCCGTTTGCCCGCCAAGGCCCAGAACGCTGAGCGTTAGGCCAAGCCCGGCGCTGAAGCCGCCAGTGATGATGACCTGCGATGGCAAGCAAGTGATGCCGCGGGCGACGGCGAGATAGCCCGCGACCTCACGCCTTAGCACGAGCTCGCCGCGAGGATCGGGATAGAGGGGGAAAGCACTCGCCTCGGCACGGACCGCGTGCGCGCGGATCCGCGCGAACAAGGTCGCCGGAAAGATCTCGATTGCCGGCACACCCATCTGGAAGAACGCAGGCCCCTGCGTCATTTCCTGATAGATACTCATGAACGAGCCCGCGTCCGGCGGCGGCTCGGTCCTTACGACGGCGCGAGGACGCTGGGCGACGCGCGTGCCGGTCGCCCGCGAGGCCTCGATCAATTGAGCGGCAGCCAGCTTCTCGTACGCAGTCCGCACGGTGCCGCGCGCGACACCAAGCTGGGCAGCGAGATCCTGCCATGAAGGCAACCGCGCACCGGGCTCGAGCACTCCATCCTCGATAGCGGTGCTCACCCCCTTTCGGATCTGCTCCGCCAAGGGAACCTTTGCCGTGCGGTCTAAACTCAGGTTTAGCGGCCTGCCCATCCGGCCGTAGTACACAATTTCTTCGGGTTCTTGGCACTTTTTTCCGGCCCAATGAGGGGCATCTTCAGGCTGATAGAAGGAGAAGCCGATGAAGATCCGAACGCATCGTCGCTGCCACCGTTGATTTTTGCACGCCGCGTCGATGGCATCGATTCAATTACCACTGGTCATTGGACCCATCGAGTTTCGCCTTCTCATTTTCGCTCGTCTGCAAAGGAATTCGGAAGATGACGAGCTAACACACACAGGCAGGTGGACGATGAAAGCAATCATTGTGACGGACCAGGCTGCGGGAATGGCTGGGATGAAGCTAGCGGAGCGGCCCGAGCCGCAAGCAGCGATAAACGACGTCGTCGTTCAGGTTCATGCGTCGGGGTTCGTTCCGACTGAGATGGAGTGGCCCTCGACCTGGACCGATCGCCGCGACCGTGACCGAACACCGTCGATCCCCGGCCACGAGCTGGCCGGAGTGGTCACCGCTCTCGGCTACGGCACAACGGGACTGTCGGTAGGACAGCGAGTGTTCGGCCTCGCCGATTGGTATCGTGACGGCACCCTGGCGGAGTACGTAGCCATCGAGGCACGCAACCTCGCGCCCCTGCCAGGCGACGTCGACTTCACGGTGGGCGCGAGCCTGCCAATCTCGGGCCTCACCGCGTGGCAGGGACTGTTCCAGCGCGGCCGCCTTCAGGCGGGGCAGAGCGTCCTCGCGCACGGCGCGGCGGGCGCAGTCGGGACGATGGTGACGCAACTCGCGCGCGAGGCTGGCGCGTATGTCATCGGCACCGGACGCGCGGCCGACCGTCAGAAGGTGCTCGACTTCGGCGCGCAGGAGTTCGTCGACCTCGACAACGACGCGCTGGAAGACGTCGGCGGCGTCGATCTGGTGTTCGATGTCATCGGTGGCGACATCCAGAAGCGGTCCGCAGGCCTGATTCGAGCGGGAGGAACGCTGGTGTCCATCGTCGGGCCGACCGAGGCGCGGCCCGTCGACGGCCTCGCGGTCGACTTCGTTGTCGAGTCCGATCGTGCCCAACTGAGTGAGATCGTCCAGCGAGTGCGGGACGGACGACTGCGGACGAACATCGGCAACATCGCGACCCTCGACGACGCCGTCGCCGCCCTCATCCCGACCGAACGACGCAAGGGGAAGCCGATCATCCGCGTTCGTCCGTGAGCGACACGCGCTCATCGATGCACGGGCCGGCCGTCGCTGTCCAGATCGGCCGGCCGCCTCCTCTCAGCTTCGCCGAGGGCAATCTTGCCTTTGTTGGAACCTGCGAGGGCTCTTGTGTTAGCGTGCTCAGTCAGCCAAGCCCATGACGAAGGCTAGCGCTGCATTTAGGCGCGTCATGTCGGATGGCGACAGAGCACCTATCCTGTTTCCGATCCTCTCCCGACGAACCGTCACGGGATTGTCGGCCATAATCTGGGATCTCAGTCGCAGGCCGTTGGCGGGTCCGGGTTCGACTGTCACTCGAAAATCCGGAGCGTCAAACAGGTCGGACGTCATTTGGCAGATCACCACGGATGCGTGTTCGGCTGGAAATGCATCTGTTTGCACAATAACCGCTGGTCGAGGTTTGCCATAATCGCCGGAAGCCGCCACTGTCACAACGTCACCGCGCCGCATCGTCATCAAACTCTGACACGGCCTCAATCCAGTCCAATGCGTCGTGCTCAGCCTTCCGATCGAGCCGCGCCACCTGGGCGGCGATACGTTTCCTAACCGCGCTAACTCTTGCATCAGGAAGGCTCAGACGCACCTCCCGCATGTCGCGAGATCGACGCCGCTCGCGCATCGCCTTCATTCTTTCTGCTGCGGTCATCTTGACACCTCAGTCTCGTAACGCGTTACAGTTATGTAACGCGTTACGAGGTCCATGGCAATCGAATTCGCTCCCGCCTTTGCTGGAACCTTGTAGGCGCCTCACTTCCCGATCTGGAGTGAGCAACGAGGGTCTGTCGTTCAGGCATTGACAGCTTGTTCAACGCTTCCATGAGGCGCGATCGGTCGACCACCGACCTGCCATAAACCCCGTTCTGCGAATCCGCTAGGTTGACCCCGATTGAAGGTCCCCACTCGATTGTTTTGAGACATGGTAACGTATTGATCTGGCAAGGAAAACATTTTCTGGCTGTGATGAAGAGCCGTCTCCGTGATCCGTCAGAAAAATTGCGCTCTTGAATTCAAAGGAGAATTTCGACATCCGCGATTTGCTCGGGTTCAGCGACTATCGACATCGATCGGTCGATTATTCGCCTCTCGGGCACGCACGCGTTCGGCATTGCGCCTGAAAAAGGACCGTCAGCAGTAAATCGTATAGACGAGAGAGACCGTTTCGCGACGGTCTCTCTCGCCCTTCGATACGCGCGGTTATCGGCAACCGTCAGCTCTATTTAACGACAGCCACGGCCTTGCGGATTGCGTCGATGACGATATCGGGGTGGGACAGCATCGGGACGTGGCTGCTCTCCACCTCGGTGGTCGTCGCTCCCATGCGCTTGGAGACCCAGCGCTGGAGATCGGGATGCACGGTATGGTCCCGAGTGGCCAGAACGTACCAGCTCGGCTTCGACTTCCACGCAATGTCGTTCGCCCCGAGCTTCTGCTGATGGAACAGGTCAAATGCCGGCGGGTAGTGCGTGGCCCAGACGAGTTTCTGATCTTCCGCGGAGAGGTCGCCGGCGAAGAACTCGGTGCCGTTCGGCAACATCCAGGCGCGCCCATCGGCGACCTCGACGCGAGAGAAAATATCCGATGGGAATTTGTCGAGCTGGTTCTGCACGGTCTCGCCGGCATCTGGGGCAACCGCCGCGATGTAGACGAGGCCCACGACGCGTTTGTCGACGCCCGCGGCAGTGATGGTGGCGCCGCCATAGGAATGGCCCACAAGAAGGACCGGATTGCCGACACGATTGAGCGTGCGCTTCACGGCCGCCACATCGTATTCGAATGAGGTCAGACCGTATTGGACAGAGATCACTTCGTGTCCGTCGGCTTGCAAAGCCGGGATCACCTTGTTGAAGCATGAACCGTCGGCCCAGATTCCGTGACAGAAAACGATGCTTGGCTTGGTGGACATGGATACCTCCGAAAGTTGCGCCTGATTGCTTCCGCCAACAACGGCCTCGGGATCAGGGTCGAGCTTCAGAAACGACGTCTGAGCGGCCCGCGTATTTGCGGATCTTGCGGAGCTATGGGCTGTTCTTGCTCAAGTCCGGGAGCCGCGATGCTCGTTGCGGAACTGGCCCGGAGTCAGGCCTGTGTGCTTTCGGAAAATGCGATTGAAATTGCCCTGCGATCCAAAGCCAGCCTCCAGCGCTATCTCAACCAACGACAAGCGCCCCTCCGCGAGTTTGCTCTTCGCTTCCTGAACGCGGCGTTCGGCAACGTATCGGTGAGGTGAGAGACCTGTGGCTTTCTGGAACATACGAGAGAAATGGAACGGGCTAAGGCATGCTTCCGCAGCTAGTTCATCCAACCCGATCGCGTCCGCAAAGCGACACTCGACCAGGTCCAGCACCCGCGTCAGCTTCTGATAGGAAAGGCTTGGCGAGGGCGGCGCGGCGCGCCGCGAGATGTTCGAGTACTTGGAGACGAGATGCGCCGCGAGCATTGAACTGGCGCTGTCGATGAACAGTCGATCGGTGGGCTCGGGCGGTCGAGAGATGATGCCATGAAGGGCGGCCGCAACCTCCTTCAGAAGGGGATCCGACACTCTTGGCGCGCGGACCAGCTCCGCTCTCGGCGGATCGACGTCAAAATCAGCTAAGGAACTTGCGGCTGTCACCGAAGGGGAGAGGAAAATGTAAAGGCATTCGAGCGGGGAAACGATCTCGGTCTCCGTTTCGTCAAAACCCACAGGCAGAATGCTTGCGATGCCGGGCTGAACCGCCACTACTCGCCGGACGGCGCCTGCCTCCTTCCAACGGACAGGTGTGCGGCCTGCAAGAGCGCTCGAAATAGCATTACATGTGCATGTAACAGGCGGAAGAACAGTCGAATTCAAGCTCCGATGCTCGATCCGTATGTTCGGCCGTTCGAGGGAACTGTGAAGCTTGCTTCCCTCATAACGGCGATTGTGAATGAGAAAAGTCATGCGTGCGGGCCTATCGGTTCCGGTCAGCTACCTTGTATCACATCCTAATATTTCAATAACCCAACTCGCCATCGTCGTTCCGTCGGAGAAACTGCAATGTACGGGCAAAAAAGTCCCCTCCAGTGCGTTTCAGAAACAAATCACGCTCCGGAAAAGACCGTCAGCGCAATGCGCCCAATCTGACGGTCTTTTGGATCGATCCGGGATACGCGCGAGCAATCAGCTTGTTGGCATGGATGTACGCCGCGCGCCTCAACATAGGTCAGGGGAATAACCGTCATATAGGGCATTCCTAGCTTCGAAACCATGGGCAAAACCGCAGATCGCGACCCTTCATTCGGATGAAGCAACGCCGAATCCCGAAGAGCTTTCTACCTCTTCAATTGCATCCTCCTCCCGGCTGCCCTCGCCCTCCATTTCACCCGGAACCGCCGGCAGGTTCTCTGCCAGCAGCCGCGCCTTGCTGAGCAGGCCGGCATCCTCCAGCCTTTCGAGGTCGGGCAGGTCGCGCAGGGTCTGGAAGCCAAAACGCTCCAGGAACCCCAGCGTGGTGACATAGGTATAGGGCGCGCCCAGCTGGGGGCTGCGTGGCCCGGTCCCGACTAAGCCATCGCTGCGCAGATTGGCGATCAGGTCCCGCGATATCTCCCGCCCGAACATTTTCGAAAGTTCGACCCTCGTCACCGGTTGGAAATAGCCGTTCGCTAGCAAGCCAATCTTGAGAGCCATTAAACGGGCGCCTGTTCTGCGCCCACGCTCCCTAAGGCTGCAACACGATTTGCCCAGACGATCGACTCGATAAGGCGGGATGAAAGTCCTCGCCTCCGTTCGTTACCCGGCAGTTCTGCGGGCCTGCATCTACGTTGCCGTTGTCAGCGCGTCGAAGGCATCCTATGGTCACTGCGATGGTTCCTGGACCGCGAGGTTCGGGATGAAAAGGGAACGCGGTAGGTATTCGTGCCAAAGCCGCGGCTGCCCCCGCAACTGTGAGCGGCAAGCAAACATCCACCATGCCACTGGCCGAAGGCTGGGAAGGCGGATGTCGCTACGACCCGTGAGCCAGGAGACCTGCCATCACCATCAGTTGACCGGACGGGGTGTTCCGGGAGGAAGCTTTGACAACGGCGCTCGCCGTTATCCAACCATCCTTCTGTCCCCACTTTGTCAGGCGGGAGTTGAGATTGGCACGGACTGTGGACAATATCCAATTCCGCATGCGATGTCGCATTGGCCACCATCAGCAGGGTTTATTGCTGATAGGCAAGCACCAGGCCTCCAACGCCGCAAAGGGAAAAGCCATGCTTTCGATGACCGAGGTCGGCTGTATCGACGCCAGTGGTCGGCCATTGGCGTTCGGCCTTACTTCCCTTGTCGGGCCAGCCATCTATTCGGTGACACGCACGAGATTTTACGATGAACGCTGAGGTTTAGGACGGCAAGATGGCTAAGGTATACAATTATGAGGTCGAGGATGGGGGCACCGTATTTGTATCAGGCGTTAAGCGCACGATGGCTTCAATCCGTCGGGTCGGAGTGACGGCGCAGCTACACACGGAGGAGGAAGTGCCAGACGAGAAGGTCGACGCTGAAGGCCGATACTTCCCCCCGTTGTTCCCAACTAGCTCGACAAAGCCAAGATCCTTTTGAGTTTCGCCCAACGATCCGGCCTGGCTGGGTGCTCAAATACAATGCTTTAGCCGTGTCCTCGATCAAGCAGACGAGGAGGGAGCCGGCAAGGAGCTTGTGAACACGGCTGTCGATGCCGACCTACAAATGAAGACCCGCGATGGCTCGCTTGTGCCGCTCGATCTCATTCGCTTGCAGGCCCTTGTGCTCAAAGCCTGTGCCGAACTTGCAGACAGAAAAGCCAAGGCAATGGTCTCGGAGACGCAACGCAATCTCTACGACGGCATCAGCCAGGAAGAGTTGGCGTTGGCGCCGATCCTCGCCGCCTGCACCCTTATCGAAACGGAGCCGTACTATGCCAAGGTCAGTGCCCGTCTCCTCAATGACAAGCTGCGTCGAGAAGCTCTGACCTTCATTGCGGACGGCCCAAGCAGGCCATGCAGGCCGAAATGGTGGAGCACTCCGCGGACGATTTCCACGACTACATTCAGGTCGGCATTGCCAACGAACTTCTCGACCCCGAATTCGGCCGCTTTGACCTGTCTCGCCTATACCCTCAACTGAGGCGTTCCAGTAGACATCTGGTTTCAAAGTCCGAAAGCTGCATTTGAGATAGCGCAGCATCTCGAAGCCCTCTCCAGGAATGAAATGCAGCCTCGAAGTGTCGAGCGCGCAGCCCTTGGCCTAGTGCTATTTTTTGAGCGATCGGGTCGTCGGGCAGTCGCGCTGCCAGTATTTTCAAATTTACTTCGTTCCTGGGTCCGTCAGTGACTGTGCGCCCGAGCACGTATTCGGTCACACCCACGACCTTGAGGGTGGAACTGAACATTTCAAGTCCAGTACTTTTCACAAGCTTGCTGTCCAGGATAGCGACAAAGTCCAGGTGCAGCGCTGGCTGCATGTCAAAGGCATGAAGTAAAACCTGAAATTGGATATCGCGCGCGATCGTAACTGGTAGCTTCGAGAGGAAATTGAAGATTACTACGTTGGGGGTGTCCATGCCCGTGCCTGTCATTTGCCGCTAGCTGCGCAGTATTGGCACCCCCACGGCCCGCTCCACGGCTCGAAGTTGGGAGCGATTGGCCCACAAGGTGCTGAGACGAAGGTGCTGCCTCGAGGCGCGCCGCCAGTGATTCTTAGCTTGTTTCTCGCGCGAGCGCCAAGAGCTCCCTAGTTGATGGAAGACACCATTTTGAGGTGACGGGTCACTCATCCTCTTTACGAGTCTGCGTTTGATGAAGGATGCCATCGATCAACCTTGGGGATCTCCTCGACTGTTGTTTCGCGATCGATGGGTATTTATGTAAATCGGCGCCAAAGGTTGACCCCTAACGGCGCGACCATAGTCGGCTGAAAAAGCACGATAATTTGGAATTTGAGGGGGTCTCGATCGGCACCGATCCTGTCCCCATCCATCATGGAATTTTGCACATAATATCAATAGGTTAACGTTCGCGCGACGGGGGCTAATCTTTGAAGCCGATTTACAAGGATCATAGGCCGGATCGGCAAAATCACGCGCCACGGAAAGGTGGTTAGGGTCAACTTGAGCGCCAACGTTGACGTTAAGATCGCCGAGGGAAAGTACGAGGCAGAAACCCTTTGGAACACGGTAACCGCGTTTGGTGCCACAGCGGATTGGGTGGAGGCCCAACGCAGCGTTGGTGACCTGGTTCACGCCAAGGGAACTATGGGCCAGGCCAAATATACCAACGGCAATGGCGAGACGGTCTATTACACCGACTTCAAGGCCCGGTCCTTCAAGTTTCTTGCCCTAGCGCGCGACAAAATCGACGATGAAGGGCCGGTTGGCGGCTAATGCTGTCAGCCTCCCTTCTATTTTCGACAGGCCCTGCACTATGTACTCTCGCGCTGGATCACCTTGAACGGCATGAGCATAAGTTCGGGCGGTATGCGCCGCCCTTCCCTGCTCGCCTCGATCGCATTCAGCAGGAGATCCCCGGCAGCACGGCCGATTTCAAACGCATCCACGGAGATGGTGGTAATGCGCGGAAAGGAACAACGCGCCACCTCGAAGTCACCGAAGCCAGCGATCGCAATACGGCCGGGGACGGCCCAGCCGCGCCTGTGGCACTCCATGAGTGCCCCGAAGGCCGAAAGATCGGAGACGCAAACGGCTGCGTCGACATCTGGCCATTGCGACATCAGATGCGCAATCGCCTCCCCACCTTGCTCCATGGAGATGGGCGGCTTGCCGAAGGAGATGACCCTTCCGCGCGGCAGGCCAAGCTGCTCGATCGCCTGCGCATAGCCAAGCCGCCGATCGGCGCCGCGGGTATCGCGGTTGCTGGTACCGCCCACGAAGCCGATATTGCGATAGCCGAGACCATACAGGTGATGGACGAGTGCATTCGTAGCGGCGGCGTTGGAAAACCCCACCACATGTTCGATCGGATTGTCCGGAATATCCCAGGTCTCGATCACCGGGATCCCTGCGGCTGAAAGCAGCCGACGCGTTCTGTCGGCATGCCGACCGCCGGTGACAATGATCCCCTCAGGCCGGCGCGTTAGCATTGACTCGACCAGCCGTTCCTCTTTCTCGATCAGATAATCCGTGTAGCCGAGAAGAAGCTGAAGGCCGGTGTTTTCGATCGCCTCGGTGATGCCACGCGCCGTATCAGCGAAGTTCGAACTATTGATCGAAGGCACCAGGGCAACAACGAAACCCGATCGCTTCGAGGAGAGCGTTCCGGCCGTCTGATCGAGCACATAGCCCAGTTCGTCGACCGCATTCATGATCTTGCGGCGGGTCTTCTCGGAGATCGGGCCGCCTTTCTTGAGCGCGCGCGACACGGTCATGGTAGATACGCCCGCAAGCTCGGCCACGTCAGCCATGGTTGGCGGGCTTTTCAGCGGTCTGTCGGTTTCGCTCGCCATCAAGATGTCCAGTGGTGGTCTTTTCAGGCCAATGATATTTGTCGCCGGAACGCGTTACCACCCCGGCGGGTGGTTGTTAACGTAGATAGCGTAGAGAGAAGTCTGCGCCGTGATGTAAAGACGATTGCGCTTGGGCCCGCCGAAACACAGGTTCGACACGATCTCCGGCACAAGGATACGGCCGATCAGGACACCATCCGGCGCATGGACGCGCACCGAATCGGCGCTGGAGGTCCACAGATTGCCGTCGCGATCAACCAGGAAGCCGTCGAAGAAGCCGGCATCGCAAATGGCGAAAGTCCGGGCCGCGCCGATACTTTGTCCATCTGGCTCAATGTCATAGGCATATATGGCCTTGGGCAAGCCTGGAACATGAGTGGCGCCGGTGTCGGCAACATAGAGGATTGTTTCATCCGGCGAGAAGGCCAGGCCGTTCGGGCGGACGCGATCGGTGACAACAGCCGTCAGTTCGCCTGACGATGCATCGAGACGATAGAGCTGTGATGCGCCAATCTCGGATGGCGCCGCGTGGCCCTCATAGTGACTGTCGATGCCGTAGGTCGGATCGCTGAACCAGATCGACCTGTCCGATTTCACCACGACGTCGTTGGGGGAGTTCAGCCGCTTGCCCTCATGACGATCGACGAGCATCGTCCATCGCCCATCTGCCTCCAGCCGGGAAATGCGTCTTCCACCATGCTCGCAAGCCACGACCCTGCCGGCTGCATCGAGGGCGTGACCGTTGTGATAGCCACAGGGGCTCTCGAAAACACTGACGGAGGCATCCGTCTCATCCAAGCGCATCAAGCGGTCGTTGGGAATATCAGACCACAAGACGGACTTGGCCGCCGGCACATAGATCGGCCCCTCCGCCCAACGGCACCCAGTCCACAGTCTTTCCAGCTGGGCGTGGCCGATGATCAGGGCTGCAAATCGTTCGTCGAGGATATCGTAATCGCTCATCTTCCGGACACCGCCCTCAAACCACCAACAAGGGATACTGGTCGGCTCGAAATACGGTGTGGAAGATATCGCCGTCGAACAACTCGACGAGATCAGCCGTCACAGAGCGGCTTTGGGTCCGCACGTCCGAGGCGAGTGCCTGCTCGATGGCCTCTCGGGAGGGATAACGGATGGCGAGCACCATTTCGTAGTGTGGTTCGATGACGTCGGCCTCCTCCTGACGCAACACGCGCACCTCCTCGGCACCCGGAAACTGGGTCCAGAGTGGGACCAGCCTCTCGTGGACGAAATGGGTGAAGGCATCCTCGAAGCCGGGCTTCGCACGGCCGCGGAAAAAGGCGCAACGTATGTACATGAAAAGACTGCCTCGGGAGAGAGAAGGGGCCGGCGGCAATCACCGCCGCCAGCTACGACTAGTTCGGCCTTCAGCCGGCTCAGTTCACGCCCCAAATCTTCTTGTAGGCGTCGCGATAGCCATTGTCGGGGTCGAAGACATTCTTCGGACCGCCGTCGAAGGCGATGTTGTCCGGCGTCACCAGATGCACACCGGGCACGTAGCCCGACCATTTCTCGCCGGCGAAGGCGCGGTTGAGCTCATCGATGAGCTGCCAGCCCTGCATGGAAAGCGGCTCGGGCACGGTCGCAGCCTGATGATCCTTGGCCCGGATACGCTGGTAGGCAGCCTCGGAGCCGTCGCCGGCCGAGATGTTCTGCGGGTCGCCATCACCGGCAATGCCGGCGGCGGAGAGAGCCGGAGGCATGAAGTCATAATAGAGGTCGTTGATTGCCAGTGACTGCGTCCACTTGGCGCCATTTTGCTGCAGCAGCGTGGTGGTGAGCTGAGGAATGCGGGTCGATACATCCGAAAGCGGCGTGTCCTGGAAGGACAATACCGAGCAGCCCGCGCATTGCTTGATCACCGCTTCCATCGCGCGTCCCTTGGCGATAGCGATCGCGTAGGTGGAGTCGGCGAAGATCACGACACCGGCCTTGCCATCGGAATCGGCGATCGCCTTCATTGCCGCGACTTTTGCCACTTCCATGGCATCGGTGGTGACATTGGCGAATACGGGCGTGCCATCCAGGGGGCCCGGTTTGGGACCTGAGTGCCAACCGACGATGGTGATGCCCAGCTTGGCCGCTTCCTCGAGACCTGCCTTCTGCTCCACCGCATCGCTGCCGCCGACGACGATGGCATCGGGCTTGAGCGCGATTGCCTGGCTCAGCGCCGTCGCCTGGCCTGAGACAGTGCCCTGCCCGTCGATCTCGCGATAATCCCAGCCGATCACGCCGGCCGCCTCTTTCACACCCTGGGCCACGCCGAGGATGCCGCCATTGCGCATGTCGCCTGCCACATAGACAACGATCTTCTTGCCGGCGGCCTTGGGGCCTGTGGTTGGGCCGTCCCATTTGTCGGCGCGAGCGCCCGCCTTGGCCACCACCGCCTTCGCCTCGTCGACGAAGGCGTCGGCATGTGCGGCAAGAGGCGCAAGCATGAGCGTTGCCGCGCTGGCAGCCGCCATTAGTACAGTTCGTCTCAACATAGTTCCCTCCTGATTGCGACGGCTCGTCATGCGCCCGTCTTCTTGAAGTTCCGGATGGCAGAGCCACGGCGACGCTGGGCGTAGCCGGCAATGCCGATGGCGATGAGCAGGGTCACGCCGTTGAACATGGGTTCGACCCAAAATGAGCCGCCGAATTGCTGGATGCCGGCGATGCCGACGGCGAGGATGGCAACGCCAACCACGGTGCCCCAGACATTGACGCGGCCGGGCTTGATGGTGGTCGAGCCGAGAAAGGCGCCGACCAGGGCGGGCAGCAGATATTCAAGCCCCACACTGGCCTGGCCGATGCGAAGCTTCGAAGCGAGTAGCACGCCCGCCACAGCGGTAAGCGCGCCCGAGGCAACGAAGGCGCCCATGGTGTAGCGTTGCACCGGAATGCCGTTGAGCGCCGCAGCCTTCGGATTGGCGCCAATGGTGTAGAGATAGCGGCCGATCGGCAGATGCTCGAGGATGAGCCACAGCAGGAAGGCAAGGCCGAGTACGTAGAAGCCCGTGATCGGCAGACCGAGCACCATGGTGCCGTTGAGCGAGAGGAAGCCCTGCGGCAGCGTCGCCACGACCTGCCGGCCACCGGTGTGCCAGAGTGCGACGGCGTAAAGCACCGTGCCCGTGCCGAGGGTTGCGATGAAGCTGTCGATACGTGCCACCTCGACCAGCAGGCCGTTGAGCAGGCCCACCAGCGCCCCGAGCAGAATCACCACCAGCACGGCGACCGGCCAGGGCAAGCCGAACAGCGTCTGCAGGCTGATGGCGAGAATGTGCCAGAGCACGATGCCGTAGCCGACGGTGAGATCGATCTTGCCGGCCGCCATCGGGATCATGGCTGCCAGGGACAGCATGGCGATGATCGCCTTGTCCGACACGATCGAACGGACATTGAGCATGGTCGGGAAAGTCTGCGGGAGGATCAGCGAGAAGAGCATGATCAGCAGAACCGTCAGGATCGGCAAGCCGTAGACCGGCAGGCGCCGAAGCAGGCGCTCGGTGCCCGAAGCATTCTTGAGTTCGCCGCGCGTCGGCTCGAGCGCATCGGATTTGATCGAGTTGGTTGACATGACGTCTCCTTGTATCGCTCACGCGGCTTCAGAAGCGGAGGCGGCCGATATCACCGCCTCGGTGGTAAGGCCGGCGCCGGCGAGTTCCGCGATGATCCTGCCTCGGTTGAACACCAGGGCGCGGTGGCAGATATGGGCGATCTCCTCGAAATCGGTGGAGACCACGATGACGGCGAGCCCCTGTTCAAGGGCGCGGGCGATAAGGCGGTAGATGTCTGCCTTGGCACCGACATCGACCCCGGCGGTCGGGTCCTCTGCCACGAGAAGGCGGCGCCCGGTGGCGAGCCAACGCCCGACCACGACTTTCTGCTGGTTGCCACCCGACAGTCCTTCGATCGGCAGATCCGGATCATTGGGCCGCAACCCGACCGACTCGCCAAGTTGAACAGCATTGCGCGCCTCTGCCGAAGGAGAGAGCGGCGAGAACAGGCCCCGCCCTGCCGCACCGGGATTGAGGAAGGCATTTTCCCGAATGCTGAGCGCTGGTGCGAGCGACTCTTCCATGCGATCTCGGGCGACAAGTCCGATGCCCGCCTTGAGCGCCGCCCTGGGCGAGGAAAGGTCCGGGCTCCCGCCGTCGAGCGTGATCTTGCCGCGGTGGGGCGCTGCCCCAAACAAAGTGCGGCCAATTTCCTCCTGGCCCGCTCCGCGCAATCCGACGAGGCCGAGAAGCTCGCCCTGGTGCACGTCGAAACTCACGGGGCCGGCGGCCGGCGTGACCACGTCGCGCAACACCACGCGGGCCGGTCCGGAGTGGTATTCGGCCTTGCGGAAGAGATCGAGCGTGGAGCGGCCGACGATGAGGCTGACGAGCTCATCAGGGGTGGTTTCCGCCACCGGCTTCTCGCCGACCTTGAGGCCGTCGCGCATCACCACCACGCGGTCGGCGATACGGAAGATCTCGTCGAGGCGATGGGAGACGTAGATCATGCCGACACCGCGCGAGCGCAGGCGGCGCACCGCCTCGAACAATCGCTCGACTTCATCGGCGGGAAGACTGGCGGTGGGCTCGTCGAGCACGAGAAAATCGCAATCCACCACCAAGGCGCGGGCAATGGCGACGAGCGATTTTTCCGTACGGCTGAGACTGTGGACCCGCATGGTCGGATCGATATCGCAGCCCACCAGTTTCAGTGCCGTCTCGGCGCGGCGCTCGGCCTGCCGCCAATCGATGACACCGGACCATCGACGTCCGGAAAAGCCTTGCGGCAGGCTCATATTCTCAGCCACTGTCATCCACTCGACCAGGCCGAGATCCTGATGAATGAAGGCAACGCTTTGGCGCGCGCCGCGGGCTTGGGCTCGATGGCGATAGGGCTCGCCGCCGATGGTGATGTGGCCGCTGTCGGCCCGGAAAATGCCACCCAAAATCTTGATGAGCGTGGATTTGCCGGCGCCGTTCTCCCCCAACAACGCAACGACCTCGCCGCGGGATACCTCGAGGCTCACGCCCTTAAGGGCACGTGTGCCTCCGAACGTCTTGACGACGTTCTCGAAGCGCAGAGCTCCCTCCCCTGCCATGACATTCCCCTCCCAGGTTGGGGCCATGAGGGCCCTCTTTGAACTGAACTTGGCGCTGCGCCGCTTGAAGATGTTATCGATAACATTTTGTCTTCCGGCAAGGCAGGCCTATCTTTCGTTTACCGACCTCGACGATTCACATGTCTGCTACTGTTCGCGAAAGCCCGAAAACTGCAGCATGATAGCGGCTGTGTCAGCCGGGCCGAGGCCGGCGGCCAACAAGGAGCGATGCAGCTCCGTTATCAGGCCCGTTAACGGCAGAGGCAGGCGCGCGCCGCTGGAAAACGCCTGCACGGCCTCAAGATCCTTCATCATGTTGTCGATGCGCCCGGTCGGCGAATAGTCGCGGCGAGCCATTTTGGGGCCGAATTCCTGCAGAATGCTGCTGTCGGCCCGCCCGCCCTTCAAGGCTTCGGCGAGACGGGTGGCATCCACACCACCCGCTTCCGCCAGTCGAACCGCCTCGGCCACCGCCTGAAAACCGATGGCGCAGAGTATCTGGTTGACCAGCTTGGTGGTCTGCCCCGCTCCGCTTGGCCCCATATGGGTGTAATTGGCACAAAGGCTGTCCATCACGGACCGAGCCCGCTGCACGTCTTCCGGCGCTCCGCCGGCCATCACGGTGAGTCTCCCCGCCAGCGCTCCCGGCGCTCCGCCTGACAACGGTGCATCGACCCAGCGCATGCCTGTGCTCGAGGCCAGGTCCCCTGCGAACAAACGGGTCGAGACCGGATCGATCGAGGACATATCGATCAATAATCCCTCGGCATCTGCTCCCTCCGCGATGCCGCCTACCCCGAATACGGCAGCGTGGACAATGGCGGCCGAGTTCAGGCTGGTGATGACGAAGCTGCTCGCCCTCGCCGCCTCAGCCGCGCTTTGCGCTGCCTTGCCACCCTTTGCGACAACAGCCGCAACCTTGACCG
Source organism: Labrys miyagiensis (assembly GCF_030160835.1). Lineage (GTDB taxonomy): Bacteria > Pseudomonadota > Alphaproteobacteria > Rhizobiales > Labraceae > Labrys > Labrys miyagiensis. Next base: position 46,895 of record NZ_BSPC01000008.1, read on the forward strand.
GCTCGAGATCGAACACCGTCACATGATGTCCGCTTGCCAGCAACCGCGTGGCGATGGCGGAGCCCATGATTCCCGCTCCGACAATGGAGACAGCAGGCCTGTCGTGTACGCTCATCGGCTGGTCTCCTGTCCGGTGCCCTCATCCGTGCCGCGTTTGCAAAGTGCAATCCAGGCCAGACCTGCAATCTCTTCGACACCACGCGTGACCGCCAGCCTCAGGACATCCTTTTCGTCCGCTGAGGGATTCTCCAGGGTCGCGAACTGGCTCTCGATCAAACTGGCGGGCATGAAGTGATCCTTGCGCATGGCGAGACGCGTATGCACCGTCTCAGGCTCGATATCGAGGAAGACGAAGGCCACAGTACGTCCCGCTCCCGCACGAATGCGGTCGCGATATGCGCGCTTCAAGGATGAGCACGCGATCACGATGCCGCGTGGATAGGTGACCGTATCGGCCAGATGCGTCCCGACGCGTGACAGCCACGGCCAGCGGTCGTCGTCGGTCAACGGCAGACCAGCAGCCATCCGGGCTATGCTTTCTGGTGCATGGAGACTGTCTGCATCGACAAACGGGATCGCGAGGCTCGCCGCCAGGGCCGCGCCGACACTCGATTTCCCGGAACCACTCACGCCCATCACAACGATCGCCCTGCGCATGGTCACAGGCTCGCCGTAATGCCGCCGTCGACGTAGAGAATATGGCCGTTGACGAAGCTGGATGCCTCGGACGCCAGAAAGATCGCCGCCCCGGCCAGTTCATGCACCTCGCCCCAGCGGCCGGCCGGAGTACGCTTTTCCAGCCATCCGGAAAAGGCGGTGTCGGCGACCAGCGCGGCATTGAGCTCGGTCTTGAAATAACCAGGCCCGATGGCATTGATCTGAAGTCCGTGACGCGCCCAGTCGGTTGCCATGCCCTTGGTCAGCATCTTGATGGCCCCCTTGGTAGCGGTATAGGGCGCGATTCCCGGCCGCGCCAATTCGCTCTGCACCGAACAGATGTTGATGATCTTGCCGCGGCCGCGCGGAATCATCCGTCGTGCAACCGCCTGCCCCATCAGGAAGGCGCTGTCGATATTGGTAGCGCAGAGACGCCGCCAGGCCTCGAGCGGAAACTCTTCCAAGGGAGCACGATGCTGAATGCCGGCATTGTTGATGAGAATGTCGATCGGGCCGGACGTATCTTCGATGTCGCCTACGCCCAGCGCCACGGCGTCCGGATCAGTGACGTCGAAAGCCGCCGACACGGCGTCGTAGCCCTTGGCGGCCAGGACTGATCGGGCTACTTCCAGACGATCGGGATCGCGGGCATTGAGAACGATCGCTGCGCCGGCAGACGCCAACGCCTCGGCGACGGCAAAGCCGATGCCTTTGCTGGAACCGGTAATGAGCGCCCTACGCCCGCTGAGATCGAACAACGCCACGAAAACCTCCCTTTAGGTACCTCATAGCGGCCGAGATACCTGACACTCGAAGTGTTGGAAATGATATCGATAACAATTTTATTGTCAACACAATCGTGTCCTGGAGGTAAATCTTTCTAATTCCTGCCGGATTTCGTACCATCGGCCACATAGGCGGCTTGTGTTGAGCGAAATATATGATATCGATAACACAAGAATCATCAGGAGAGACGCCCGTGAATGTCAGCGGCCCCGTATCGGCACCGCAATCTTATTTCTCGATGCCCCACGTCTTGATGCTCGGCCCCTATCCCGACTGGGATATGCTGCCGATGGAAGCCTCCTATCGCCTGCACAAATTATGGGAGCAAGAGGGGAGCGACACGCTCGCCGAGAACCGCAATTCTGTCCGTGCCATTGCAACGCGCGGCGAACTCGGGGCCAACAAGGCCCTGATCGACGCGCTGCCCAATCTTGAGATCATTGCTTGCTACGGCGTCGGCACCGATGCCATCGACCTTCCGACGGCCCGCGAGCGCCGCATCCGGGTGACCAACACCCCCGATGTCCTGACCGGCGACGTCGCCGATATTGCCGTCGGCCTGGCGTTGGCGACCATGCGGCGCCTTCCGGCGGGGGACGCCCATGTCCGCTCCGGTGCTTGGGCACAGGGAAACATGGGGCTGGTTACGCGGTTTCATGGCAAGAAAGTCGGCATTGTCGGATTCGGGCGTATCGGCTCGACCATCGCCCGGCGCGTCTCCGGCTTCGATGTCGAGATCGGCTACTTTGACCGATCGGCCCGGTCGGATGCGCCGCACCTTTTCTTCCCCGATATTCTCGCACTTGCTGCCTGGTCGGACGTCCTGATCGTAACCCTGGCCGGCGGCGCATCGACTCACAAGCTCGTCGGCGCCGAGGTTTTCCGGGCGCTCGGGCCAAAGGGCTTTCTCGTCAACGTTTCTCGTGGCTCCACGATCGATGAGCCGGCACTGCTCGACGCGCTGGAAAGCAAGATCATCGCCGGCGCCGGGCTCGACGTATTCTGGAACGAACCATCGATAGATCCGCGTTTTGCCGCGATCGATACCGTCGTGCTCCAGCCCCACCACGCCAGCGGCACGGTGGAAACCAGGCAGGCGATGGGCCAGCTCGTCCGCGACAATCTTGCGGCCCATTTTGCCGGCCGGCCCCTCCTCACTCCGGTCGCCTGAGAGGTCGTCATGCGCGCTCTTGTAATTCACGCTGCCAGGGATCTTCGCGTGGAAGACCGTGATCCCGGTCGCCTTGGCGCAGGACAGGTCATGGTGCGGGTCAAGGCCGGCGGCATCTGCGGTTCGGACCTGCATTATTTCAACCATGGTGGTTTCGGCGTCATAAAGCTGCAGGAGCCCATGATCCTCGGTCACGAGGTTGCCGGCGAAATCATCGAGATCGCATCGGATGTCAGCTCGCTCAGCCTGGGGGATCAGGTCGCCGTCAATCCCAGCAGGCCATGCGCTCATTGCCGCTATTGCCTGCAAGGATTGCCCAACCAGTGCGTAGATATGCGCTTTTATGGCAGTGCCATGCGCATGCCCCACGTACAGGGCGCCTTCCGCGAGCTGCTCGTCTGCGACGCGGTGCAATGCGAGGCGGCGATGAACGCCACCGCGGCCCAACTCGCCCTGGTCGAGCCTTTCGCGGTTGCGCTCCACGCCATTTCACGCGCCGGGCCTCTGCTGGGCCAGCGGATCCTGATAACGGGCTGCGGGCCGATCGGCGCCCTGGTCGTGGCTGCCGCACGTTTTCATGGAGCAGCCGAGATCATCGTGACGGATGTCGTAGACGAGCCGCTGGCTATCGCGCGCACGCTGGGCGCCGACTGCACCATCAATGTGGCGACAGAGCCGGAAACGCTCGCGGCGCTCGCGGCGGACAAAGGCAGTGTCGGTGTGATGTTCGAATGTTCCGGCAATGAGCGGGCCTTGCGTGCCGGGCTCGACGTCATGCAGCCACGCGGCATCGTCGTTCAGCTTGGACTCGGCGGTGACGTATCCCTCCCGCAGAATCTCGTCGTCGCTAAGGAGATTTCAATCATGGGCTCCTTCCGCTTTCATGCGGAATTTGCTTTGGCCGTACGGCTCATTGATGAGCGCAAGGTTGATCTCCAGCCACTCCTTGCCACGAGCTTTGGGCTGGAGGAGGCAAAGCAAGCCTTCGAAATGGCGAATGACCGGCGACAGGCAATGAAGGTGCAGCTGGTTTTCTGAACAGATGTGATGAGGCGGCAATCTCGCGTTTGGACCTCCAATGGCTTCAGCCAGTTCTGTCGCCGATTTCAAAGTGACCCGAGAATGTCGACGTCGAATGACTGTGGAACGGAGCGGCGACATGGGCGCCTCGAAATTTCCCAAGGCACCCTTTCCGCTTAGAACCTCATAACGACAAACTTGATCTGCGTATAAGCATCCACGGACTCTCCGCCATATTCCCTGCCAAGACCGGATTGTTTGTAACCGCCGAACGGAAAAATCGGATCGAATTCGAAGAACGGGCGCTGTCGGCGCAACTGCAGGCTGGTTCCAGCAAGTGCAAGAAGGCCAAACCGAACCTTGGTTCAGGCTGCGATGGCTCGCCACTCTGCCAAGGCGGCCGAGCGTCTCTGCTTGTAGGTTTCTCGGCTGACGAGGTGGCGCTCCGAATTGAAGTGGTTGTGGATCTGGCTATGGACCGCGACAAATTTCTGGAGACTCTTTGTCTTCCGGAATAGGAGCATCGCCGCCTCTCGCCGTCGAAATGGTTGGTGAGAATTCTCGGCCCGGTTGTTCTTCCAGCGGCCGATTTGCCGGCGCTCGAGGTTGCCGATTTCCCGCGCAAGCCGTCGGTGACGATGACCTCAGGACGACCATAGCGCTTCATGGCTTTCTTAAGGAATTTCAACGCTTGGGTCTTGTCCCGGGTCTTGCTGACGAAGAACTCCAACACCTCGCCCTCGTGATCGACGGCCCGCCAAAGATAGGGGAGCTCGCCGTTGACCTTCACGAAAGCCTCATCGATATGCCAGCGTTCACAGCTTAAGTTGCCATCCCTCATCCGCCTCTTGCGGATGGCACCGGCGAACAGCAGGCCGAAGCGGTTCCACCAAAATCTCACCGTCACATGGCAGATGTCGATGCCGCGCTCATGCAGCAGGTCCTCAACATTCCTCAAAGACAAGGGGTAACGCACGTATATCATCACGGCCAGGCGGATCACCTCCGGCGACGAATTGAAATAGCGAAACAGATTGGGTTTGGGGCGCGCCATCCTCGCTCCCTACCCTTCCGGGCCAGCCTCGGGCAATTTACTCTGACACAGCCCACAATTTCCTTCCTCGTCATGGCCTGTTTCTGATTTGGGAGACGACCTGTTTTGAGGGTGAAGATCGGGAGGGTTGGATGGAACGCTTCCGTCAGATCCGCCCACAATGGCCAGCGATCAACGATGAAGAATTCGCTTCTTTTGATAGTCATCATCGTGCCTCGGACTATCCCGAGACGTCAGCGACATGGAGCGGAATGGGTCTTGACGCAGGCTTCGATCGAGCCGACGAGTTGATGACGGCGCCAAACAAGTTGGCCCGCGTCTATCGCTTCCGCCACCTCTGAGCTGGGCGCGTCGGGCTCGCATGTGGGGGCTCAGAATTAAATGCGGTATGTGAGAGCCATTAACGTCGTTATGCGAATCCCCTGCCAGGCTCGTCTTTGGCACCGCACACGACTACTGGCTCAGGCATCGGCCGATCGCCCAATTCGTTCGAAAACAGCCAAATCTCGCGGATCGCCTCCAGGAGACGGCGCAAGGGCTGAAGCCATATCAGCGAGTAGGGATTATTGCTGCAGCCGACCACTGGGGCGCGCTTTGCCTGTTCGGCAACGTAGCGAGCGATGTAGCTATCAAGAGTGGCGCGGAACTCCTCCTCGCGAGAGCACGCTTCGTTTGCTGGTCGCGCCGTCGGATCCGCAACATCGGCAAACGGCCTTTCAAATGCAATCGCCGACATGATCGCTCCTCCTTATTCTGTCGAAAGAAGATGAGCGACTCGTGGCCCGATGTCTTAAAGCGAGCCCTAATGGTTCCGAAAAGGTGCGAAAAGTTGTAAATTACCGCTATGGTTGAGCAGCGGTTGGCTTTTGGTCCCTTTGTTCTCCGTCCTGGGGCGGGAACCCTTTTGCGCCATGGTGAGCCGGTGCCAATCGGCTATCGCGCGTTTCTTCTGCTGAAAGCCCTTTTGAGCCGCCCAGGCGAAGTGCTCACCAAGTCCGCTCTCATAGATGCCGCCTGGCAAGGTTCCGCCGTCGAGGAGACGAACCTCTCGGTTCAGATCGCATCGCTCAGGAAGCATCTCGGGACGTCGCCCGATGGTTCAGAGTGGATCACGACGATACCACGGGTGGGGTACCGCTTCGTGGGCTCTGTCGAAGGCAACACGGATATCGAGCGCAGGAACGCGGTCGCGTCTTCAATCATGGAAGCTGGAAACGGGCCCTCATTGGCAGTCCTCCCCTTTGTCAATCTCAGCGACGATCGGGAACAGGAATATTTCGCTGACGGAATGGTCGAAGACATCATCGCAGGGCTCTCCAGGCTCCGCTGGCTTTCCGTCATCGCCCGCAATTCTACCTTCACATACAAGGGCGATACTCCAGATGTGCGCCAGGTCGCAGCCGACCTCGGTGTGCGCTATGTCCTGGAGGGCAGCGTGCGCAAGGCTGGCGACCGTCTCCGCGTCTCGAGCCAGTTGATCGATGCGAGCACTGGCACTCATGTTTGGGCAGATCGTTACGACCGAGCGGCAACCGACATATTCGCGGTGCAGGACGAGATCACCGAGAACGTCGTAGCTTCGATCGAACCCCAGCTATACGCAGCGGAGAACCGGCGCTTCCAAAACAAGCCGCCCGAGAGCATCGATGCGTGGGCCTATGTGATGCGTGCGATGCCTCAACTCTGGACCTGGGGGGAAAGGGAAATCGAGACGGCGCTGACCAATCTCAAACAGGCGATCGCAATTGATCCGGACTACGCCCGAGCTCGTAGCTTGCTGGCTTGGGCATACATCACGGGGGCCCATATGGGCTGGGTACCCCACGCGGATGGCGTTGGTCTCGCCTTGGAGTCGGCCCGCCGCTCGGTGGAACGCGACGGTGAGGATCCATGGGGGCACTTGGCGCTTGGCTTTGTACACATGCTATCGCGGCGATCCAGAGCCGCCGTCAATGAGCTGGAAGAGGCCGTCTGGCTAAACCCTAATTTCGCCCTGGGATATCTCGTGCTCGGTGCGGCTCATGGATTTGCAGGCGCCGGCGACGAGGGACTTCAGCATCTTGCCAAGGCAATGCGGCTCAGTCCGCGCGACCCTCACCAATCGCTTCATCAGTCCGCGAGTGCGCTTTGCTACTTCGTGACCGGACGGTACGAGAAAAGCATCGTTCAAAACCGGCGCGCGGTACAGCTTCGACCACGGTTCACATCGGCGTGGCGGACGCTCGCGGCGGCCGCCGGCAAAACCGGCGATGCTGACACCGCTACGGCGGCGCTCGCCGAAGCAAAACGGCTCCAGCCTGAGCTCTCTGCCGATTGGGTTGAGAAGTACCATCCGCTCGTCCGTCCGGAGGACCGGGCCATCTATATCGAAGGACTTCGCAAAGCCGGCCTGGGATGAGGCGAAGCGTCAATAGCTGCCCATTCCGAATTCGCAGCACTCATTGAACGAGGGCCGCCTGCCTCGGTTTATCTTGCCGCGATTTCGCGCAGAAGCTTTTGCCGGATGGCTCGTGCAAAATCATGGGCAATATTGATTATGACCAAGAAAGCGTCTGGTCCGCCGATAACATGGTCGCGGTAGTAACATCGGCCGCCTGGCCGTTCGGGTCGTATAAATCGATGCGGAGTCGGTTCAACGCCAGCCCATTCATCGTGATGCCTTGTTCCACGGTCTGATCTCTGACCGGCTCAGGCGGACTGCTTGAGTTATTGGGCCTGTCTCCTGAAATATCGGTCACGAGAAAATATGATCTGACGGCGCCAATCCTCACGAATAAGATTGCGCAAATACCCTCCGGGTTACCGGGATTTCTTACAAGACCTCTTTCAGACACTTCGGATTTCCTGTCTGGACTTGTGCACGTAAAAAGCGCACGCTTAATGATATGCAAGTTGGGGTAATCAAACACAGGAGCCGAAAATGTCCGCAAGCAGCACTTTTCTGGTCGCGAGTCTCTTTGTTATTTCCGCTCTGAGTGCACCTGCGATAGCGGCGGATGAGCCAAAACTCCAGCCGCTCAAGTTCTCCAAAGACTGCAGCAATTACTCCGGCGAGACCCCTAGCTTTTGTACGATTGTTGAATCAACCTTGAAAGAGATACCAGTTGGCACAAAAGTTCTTTACTACGGCCCCGTAACCAACAGCCCCCTCTTTACCAGTAGTTCCGTTGTTCTCGCAGTAGCGCCAGGTGATTCCACGATAGGATATTGCATCGTCTATGACACCGCGACTCCGCCCACCGGACACTGCGCATTCTCGGCCGGAAGTGGGTCGTTGGCAGGTTTCCAGGCTATCCTCAACGTTACGGTCGACGACAAGAAGATCTGGCATTGGGAGGGCGGCTATATTCTTGGAGCAGCACCCAAGTAGGGGCAGAACAAGAGCAGTTCGAAATCGCGCGCTGAACAGTAAAGTGCCCCCGATTTTAGGCCAGCGGGTGCTGGAATTTTCCAAGGTTAGGGCTCATCCCGGCGGCGCCGCCGGAGAGCTGTTCGCGGAGCGCAGCGCTAGATCCCGACGCGAGTGGAAGGTCGCGGCAAATGCGGCCGGCGTCGTCCAGCCGAGCTTCGAGTGCGGGCGCCTGATTTAGCGCCCAACTTTTGGGACTATATTGCAATGGCTACTGAGGAAGACCTCCCGAGGGTGTTGTCAGACTAACCCTAAGTTGTCTCTGCCAGATGCACGGAGGTCAAACCGAGGCTCGGTTTAGGCCGCGACGGTCCGCCCTTCGGCCAGGGCGGCCGAGCGTCTCTGTTTGTATATTTGTCGGCTGACGAGGTGGCGCTCCGAATAAAAATGATTGTGGATCTGGCCGTGGACGACGACGAATTTCTGAAGCGTCGTCGTCCTGCGGAATTTGAGCATCGCCGCTTCTCGTCGTCGAAACGGTTGATGGGAATTCTCGGCCCGATTGTTCCGCCAGCGACCGATTTCGCGGCGTTTGAGGTCGCCGATCTCCCGCATGGCCGCGCCGTAGGAGTGCAAGCCGTCGGTGACGATGAATTCAGGACGGACTTAGCGCTTCATCGCTTTCTTGAGGAATTTCAAGGCACCGGCCTTGTCCCGCGTCTTGCTGACGCAGAACTCCAAGACCTCGCCTTCGTGATCGACGGCCCGCCAAAGATAGTGGGGCTTACCGTTGACCTTCACGAAAACCTCATCGACGTGCCATCGCCAGCGGCTGAAGTTTCCAGCCCTCACCCGCCTTTTGCGGATTTCGCCAGCGAACAACGGGCCAAAGCGGTCCCACCAAAATCTCACCGTGTCATGGCAGATGTCGATGCCCCGTTCATGCAGCAGGTCCTCCACATTCCTCAATGACAACGGGTAGCGAACGTACATCATTATCGCGAGGCGGATCACGTCTGGCGACGAATTGAAATAGCGAAACGGATTGAGTTTGGCGCGCGCCATCCCCGCTCCCTACCCTACGCCGCCACCTCGGCAATTTTGCTCTGACAGGGCCATCACGCCTTTAACTCGGGGCACCAACGCCATTTTTATGTTGACTGGATTGCAGAGAGCTTCCAATCGGCCCCGGCTCTTCGAGCGAATGTCCATACTTCGGTGGCTTCCGTGGCATTCTTCGTGTCGCCCTCGACTACTTTCCCACTCGCACGATCGAGTGTTGCATCGACGCTCGAATAACGCATCGCGAGAGTCGCGTACTCAGTGTTATCTTCTCGCCACGCTTCGGCGAGGTTGCCTTGCAGAAGGCGGACATCGGAAACGCTGTTGCGCACCCCGCGAGTCGCGTTTTCACCCAGCTCTTCCGCCAGATATGACATAGCCTCGGGCGTTGTTCGGCTTCGAAGCGCCGCATAATCCTCTCGGCCATAGGCAGACTGGATTTCATCCAGGAGTCTTTCGAAAGTATCGAAATCATCCCGAGCTAGCCCGATCTCATCGATGCCGCGCGGTGGAGCAGAGGCCGCCTGCCTTGCCGGAGCCGGGGAGGAGCCCAAGCCCGCCAACCCATTGAACACGCCTTGCCCATTGGGTGCGGAAGCTGAGGAAGCCTGTCCTTGGCGCCCCCGGATAAAGCGCATCACCAGCATTATCGCTCCGACGATGATTCCGATTTGCAGCAGCATACCCAGGATGCCCGCTCCTCCGCCGAAACCATACCCGAGAAGCGCCCCTACCAAGCCGCCCACCAACAGCCCTCCAACGAGCGAACCGCCGAAATTGCTAAAAATGCCGGGGCGTGGCGCAGTGCCCTGCGGTTGGTTCGGGGTCGTCTGGTTGATTTGAGGCTGCGGCGTCATCGACCGCTGGATGGGAGCAGCAGGCGTGGGGGCCACCGTTGTCGTTGGTGGGGCTTGAAAGGTCCGTGTTCCGCGGCTACCGAAGCCACCCCCGGAGGCACGCCGGGCATCGGCATGCTCGGCCCCTGCAAACAACGCCAGCAGCAAAATTGCCAAGACTGAAACAAATTGCCGACAATCGAAGGCACTCAAGCGCATCGACAGCATCTCCCGCGCACATACGCGCACCACTGGCATATGGGGATGACACCTCCACAAGTCGAGCCCAGGCCAGGATAGCGGCAGAGCGTGTCACGACACACGTCATTCGCCACTCTCGCAACGGCGTCCTACTCTTGGGCGTCATAGCATCTCTAGGAAAGTGACGCGTCGCGATAGCGAAGGCCGACGCAGATACGTGTGTCCGATCCTATGGGCGGCGTGGTTGCGGGGCAGGATAGAGCCATGCGACTTCCGTCACCTATCGGAAGTCGCATAACGTCCCCTGTCCGGTTTACCCCAGAAACTCAGCGTTCTCGCGGAGTTCGATCAGCGTCGGGCCGTCTGGGGCAAAGGCGGCAGTGGTAGCCGTCTCAGGCTCTGCGAAACGATTGGGGCGTGCCGTGTGGCACCCATAAGCCGCAGCGAGCTTGAACCGCGCCGGGTTTGCCGGAGGCAGTTTCGTTTGAGTCACGCCGCTTCGGCGAACTCGGCTTCTTGCGCCCAGTAGAGCGCTTCAGCCTCGGCCGGCGGGATATTCCCGATCGGCTCGAGTAGCCTTCGATTATTGAACCAGTCGACCCATTCCAATGTCGCCATCTCAACCTCGCTCATGGTGCGCCGTGAGGAGCGTCGATGGATCACCTCGGCCTTGTAAAGACCATTAATGGTCTCCGCCATGGCATTGTCGTAGCTGTCGCCGACGCTGCCGACCGAAGGCTCGACGCCGGCCTCCTTCAATCGATCGGTATATTTTATCGAGACATACTGCACGCCCCGATCGGAATGATGGACGAGCCCTGCTTGCTTGAGAGGCCTGCGGGCATGCAGGGCTTGCTCCAGGGCATCCAGCACGAAGGTGGACTGCATGGAGGTGGAGGCCTTCCAGCCGACAATGCGGCGGGCAAAGGCATCGATCACAAAGGCCACGTAAACGAAGCCCGACCAGGTCGAGACATAGGTAAAATCCGGCAGCCACAAGGCATTGGGACGCTTCGCCGTGAAGTTGCGATTGACCTTGTCCTGCGGGCAAGGTGTTGCCGGCGAACTCACCGTCGTCTTGACCCCCTTGCCTCGAATAACCCCTTGCAAGCCCATGCGTTTCATCAAGCGGCCGACCGTGCAGCGCGCCACCTGACGCCCCTCCCGGCCCAGTTGGTGCCAGATCTTGCGCACGCCGTAGACCGACAGGTTTTCGTGATGAACCCGCTCGATCTCATCGCAAAGCCTGTCATCCCGCCGATCACGCTCCGGCCGGCGAGCCGGATCGGCTTGGCGGGCCGCATGCTCCCAATAGGTGGAAGGGGCGATCGGCAACACCTTGCAAATCGGCTCGACCCCATACTCCGAGCGATGCTCATCGATGAACGCCTTCATGGCTTGAACCGGCGGTCGAACTCCCCTTGCCCGACAGGCGCATGCTTGCATGCGCCGAAAGGGGCCTGGGCAAAATACGCCGATGCCTTGCGCAGGATCTCGTTCGCCTGGCGAAGCTCGCGGTTCTCCCGCTCAAGCTCCCGGATCCGCGATTGTTCCGTGCTCGTCGGGCCGGGGCGAACCCCGTCGTCCCGCTCTGCCTACCCTATGCCGCCACCTTGGGCAATTTGCTCTGACACAGCCCCTTCCGCCTATAGTTGGACGTCGGCAAAGATCGCTTCGATCTGTGCCGCTTCTACATCCGTCAGAGCGGCGAACTCTTTTTCACGGGCGCGCTTGGAAAGCACACCACCATTCTGCCGGAGGAACCGAAACAGAAGGTCGAGCAGCCTGTCCGGCATGTCCGCAATCGCGGACACGCGCGCCTTGAACTGATCGTACGCTCTCAGAAACGCGGTTTCGGCCGGCAGATCGACATCGATTGTCCGCGCCACGCATGAAAACAGAAACTCAGCATGCTGCGTCGCGTCGAAATATCTGTAAAAATCAGCCGTATCATTCAACACCACGACATTGTTGCGGTCGGTTGGCTGCCACCGGATAAGCGGCAACAGGCGTTGCGAATAGCTCTCCAGCATTCGGCGGTATTCGTCGATGCGGTCGAGAATGACGGCAGAGACGGGAAATACCACTCCCGGCGGATTGAACCCCCGCTCCGCCAACACATGGTGGATCAGAAAACGATGCAGACGGCCGTTTCCGTCCTCAAACGGATGAATATAGACAAAGCCAAAGGCCAGCATCGCCGCCGCCAGCACGGGATCGAGTGCGCGCGCGGCGGTGCGGTCGAAGACAATCAACCCTTCCACGAGATCCGCCAGATCTTCATGGCGCGCGCTGATATGGTCGGGTATGGGCGCGCCCGTGCCCCTGTCGTGCTCGCCGACAAACCCGCCTTCAGTGCGCAGGCCAAGATGAACGAAGCGCGCGTCGCCGATCACGATCCGTTGCAGGCGGAGTAATTCCTCTCGGTCGATCGGACGCCGTCCGGCTTCGACAATGGCTTGCCCCCATCGCTGGATACGCTCCTGCGGCGGGTCTTCCCCTTCGATCTGGAAGCTGGAGCGCGAGTCTTTCAGCAACAAAAAGGCGGCAGTCCGGGCCAGCAGGTCGGCGGGCACGTCGGCGACAAGCGCCCGCGCCTGGTCCGCGAGATTGCGCGCAACGAAACCTTCAAGCGTCGGCGTCCTGAAGATCATCGGGCAGAAGGCGGGCGTGCCGGGCAGATTGTTTTTGACGCGGTGGCGCGTTGAGTTGGTGCCATCCGCCGCCCATTGCTGGTCGGGATCGACGACAAGCGCATAGGCACCGGCCGTCGCGTCCGGAAGATCGAGACTCGCCTGCAAGAGCCACTCATACAAGAACCAGACGCGGCGAGCGAACCTCCCGGTCGGAGCCGCATGCACCATGGCGGCGATCGGCTCTGGTCCTGTCTGGCGGAACAAAGCTTTCAAAGCACACAGATCGAGCCCTTCGTAACGAAGTGCGAAAGTCAGATGGCCAGTGAGGCTATCGTCGGGACGGTGGCGTGGTGTATAAATCCGCCAATTGTCGGCCTCATAGATTTTGTACCGCTGGCCTATGGCGGCGAGCGTCAGCGGCACGGGAACGGCCAGGTCGTAAGCGTCGATCAGCGCGGCATAGCCCACCGGCTGCGCCTCTTCAGGCAGCCGCCGGTCATGAAAAACGGTAACAGCTCCTGAAAATCGATTCCGGGGAGCGTCGGTCATGAATTTCAATACCTATAGTCGAATAACAATACTAAAACCCATACTGCCATGAAAATCGATAACTTTCCATGAAAATCGATAACAATTCCGCCTAATCCATGAATTTCGATAACACGGCCAGACGATCGGCGGATGATCTGCACCCATTGACGGGCGTACCAATGCCGATCCGACCGTCGCTCATCGGCCGCCCATCATGATGGCCGGCAGGGCATTGTCACGGGAACCCAAGTGAGGCGCACGTTCAGTCAGCGGACGTTAGGCTCAGGCGGCCGCGGCTGCAGTCTGCCACTGTTGGTCGGCCTCGACACGTAAGCGCCGCAGCGTGGCACGAGAGACCAGATGACGCTGGAGGTTAAAGGTGTTGTAGACGGCGGCGTGGATCGAGAGGAAGCGTTGGGCGGACCCGGGTGACTTGAACCTCTGCATCTTCCGCTCTCGCCGCCGCACGACTTGATGCGAGTTTTCCGCCCGGTTGTTCTTGCGTAGACCCAGCTCATGATGCCCCGAAAGGCCCAGTTCCCTGTGTGCGGCTCCGTAGGAGGCAAGCTTGTCAGTCACAAGCATTTTGGGAGCAAAGCCCTGTTTCTTCAGGAGCTTGCGCATAAGCTTCAAGGCAGCAACCTTGTCCCGCGTCGATTGCACCAGCACGTCGAGGATCTCGCCTTCGCAGTCGACGGCTCGCCACAAGAACAAGCGTCGGCCCTGAATTGAGACAACCATTTCGTCCAGGTGCCATGTGGCCGAAGGCTGGGGCCGTAGTTGACGCAGGTTCCGAGCAAAGGCGGGCCCGAACTTGAGTACCCACCTTCGGATTGTCTCGTAGGAGACTTCGAGACCGCGCTCGGCCAGCAGCTCCTCGACATCTCGATAGCTCAAGGTGAAGCGCAGATAGAGCCACACACCATGACGAATGATCTCGGGCGGGAATTGGTGACGAGCGTAGGAAATCGGCTGCATGCCCCTTGCCCTATCGCAGCACGCCGCACAGCGTCAAAGGTCCCGTGACAATGCCTCGGCGAACACCCAGAAGATCTCGCCTTCGGTCGACTATCTTCCCATCTTTCACCTGTGCCGCGGCGCCTGCTATCCTTGCGGTTCCATTCCGGGAGCCGCCTTCATGTCGCTCGCCACCGCCATCCTCTTCGGCAAGATCACCAAGAGTGTTGCGACGCTGCTCGCAATCGCCAACGGCAAGGACCTGGGCGACCGCCGCCTCGGTCCTTGGCCATATACTGGTGCGCACGCACAATGGTGCGATCCAGCATTCTCCTTTGTCGTGGTCAGTATGTGAATTGGCAGTTGAATTGGATGCCGATCGGGACGCGAGGGCTCTGCTGTTGGTACGGATGCTGTGGTTAATTTATGACGCCGATTAACACGTAGGAATACCCGATAGAGGTCCGTGGGTGACAGTGTGGAAGTCCAAGGATACGGGCCGAACACTGTGGGAGGCTCGGCTCACCTTGACCAGGTGCAGAACGGATTGCGAAGCTAGTCCCGTTCTTGAACGATCGCGAGACCGATGAGCTTATATCGAATTGTCCATACGACGACGTACCGCTACAGGCGTCCGGTTACTTTTGCCGAACATCGCTTGATGTTCAGACCGCGTGACAGCTTCGATCAGAAGCTGATTTCCTCCTCCTTGCAGGTCTGGCCGACCCAAAGCGCGATTCGATGGTCCCACGACGTCTTTGGGAACTGCGTGGCTGAGGTGTCCTTTTCCGGCGCCGCCCAGGAATTGCGGTTCGAGGCAAGTCTTCTTGTCGACCATAGCCCCGACGCGGCGCCTGATTTCACTATTGATCAAGAAGCCCTTAGCTATCCCGTTCACTACTCGCCAGAAGAAGCGCCCGATTTAGC
>NZ_BSPC01000009.1 GCF_030160835.1 Labrys miyagiensis
ATGGCGGCCAGCAGTTCGTGCCTTGACATACCCCGCTGGAGTATCCCCGGCAGTTTCAAGCGGGTAGGCCGTCACGAACCACCGAAGCGGTTCTCGGCGATGTCGGCGGATAGCATACGGTGCCGCCGAATGCGCCTACCGGCGTCGGAGTGCGGAAAATCCCACCCGGCGAGCTGCACACAAGATGTGTGGCATGTCCAACGCATCAAAGATCGACCACGACGTCGCCCTGAGGCTGGGCGCAGCATACCAGCACACTGCCGGCCGCTGGCGGATCGATCGGATAGGGCCGGTAGGCGACTGTTCCGGCCACAAGCCCGGTTTCGCAAGTGTGACAGATGCCTGAGCGGCACGACCATCGTGTGGGGATGTCGCACGCTTCGGCAAGCTCCAGGAGGGTCTGAAAGGCCGAACCCCACCGGACGCTCAGGCCGCTCCGGGCGAATGACACCAGCGGTCCCGCACCAGGCGGCCCTGGTGGCTGGTGGGGACGATGCGATGAGGTGGCGATGCCTGGTGTAATCGATGGTCCCGAGCCGAACAGCTCCGTATGGATGCGGTCCGTCGTGATGCCCCAGCAGTCAGGTCACTTATAAAGGCGGATGGTCCACAGATGGCTTTGGAGAGGCTCCGAGAGGAGTGGCGCCAGCGTTACGAGGAAGAGGCGCGCCAGCGGCGCAAAGGGCCGAAAGCGACGAAAGCGAAGACCACCCGCAGCAAGTGGAGCAAGATCTCTCTCTAACGGCTGGCCGCCCTGACCTGCTCGGCGCGCAACCGCTCCTCTGCCTGGCGCTGTGCCTTGTCCGTCGGCTCGATCCAGAAGCCTCCGAAACGATCCTGGAAGGTCTGCGCCACCTTGGACCGTCAAATCAGGCTAATAGTCAAGATTAGATACAACATATGGTGAGATTAAAACACAAACCCATACTGCAACGAGAACTATGAGCCAATGAAAGGCACTGTCCCGCCGAAATAATATCGATGCAATTCCACTAGCTGCGATTAAACATGCCAGGAGTAAAAATATAAGCCTAACTAAATCAACAGTGTCCACTAGTTTGCTCGCACTCTGCGTGCTCATCTATATAATATTGTAGACGTTACCATTAAGCGTCAATTCTGCAAATAGCGGTAATAGTAGAAGAATAAGGGGGATACCAACAAAGTCAGGGAGGTACCCTGCAATAATCCTTCGGCGGATTCCACACTCGTTCCACCTCCCGCCACGAAAAAGCGCATAACTTCAGCACGCTGATGACGCGATACCGATGGCAAGACGTGCTTACTCCTAATGCACCACGCCACTCTCCATCGGCCCCCAGTTCTGCGTCGACCTTGAAGTCTCAATCTGGCGAATACCCCCGAAAGACCCTATCCTACCGGCCGCGGCGCGTCCCTGGGCAGCACCTTGTCTCGGCGAGGTGCGGGCCTGTCGCTTCCAACTTCAAGCCTTGGGGCGTGTAGATCCTTCTTCGTGCCAGTGCAAAAGCGCAGACGTCGGGCACTCGCAAGGACAAGGGCTATGCCGTCGTAAGACCACTACTACAAACATTCCCAGAGCGCCCTATGTATCTGGAAGCGCATGCCAGTGGGCGCGCCAAGCCGTCGATATCGGCAGATCGGCGTAGGAGGTTCTGGTGTGGACAAGTCTCCTCACTCTTTGTCTCATCATTGCGACGCTATTAACGGGGCTCAAGGCCGCCCGAGATTGGCGACGATCGACAACGGTGCCGATCGCTTCAGATTGGCAATGGTGGTCCGAGCCTGTCGGCGCCACTCAGAGAAACGAAGCCTAGTCGGCTGAGATAATGAAAGCCGCAAACATTTCAAACCGATTGAACTATTCGGCCGCATTCTGGGCTGCAATCGCAGCGGTTTTGGCCTTCCTGGCGGCATTAAGTGGCTTGTGGTCTCAATTTCCCGCGATTGTTGGATGAAGGCATTCGCCCCATTCTGCCCCGTCGATTGCCGGCATTATTGTGCCGCATCCCGCGGAGTTGATGGCCATGTGGCCGATATCGAGCAAGGTCAACAGCCCGAGCTACAACCAGCCCGATGTGGCAGATCTGATCGACGGGCCAGGGCCGCCGCCACCGTCAGAGGATGGCTTTACAGACGAACCAGACCTCATTTGAATGCGGTGAAGACGCTGACCTTTCCTTTCAATTTGCTGGGACCGAACTTGTGGGGTCTCCTTGAAAAAGCGATGGAAGATTTTCAACAGAACCCACGGCTGCCTTAGCTTCAAGGCGATTCCCTTGGGTCCTCAGAAACGTAAAAAAAGCCCCTCCAGCCCGAAGGCCAAAGGAACTGATCTTGACGTGCTGGGTTCATCTTGCATTCAGATCAACCTGCTAGACATTGAGGCATGGAACTGAGGGAGGTAGCTATGAAACTCACCCGAAATCTGCTTATCGCAGCTTGCCTGGCGGCCGGAAGCATGACGATTGCTCCGCAGATTGCCTCGGCAATGCCGATAGCACCATCTGCGCAATCTCAGGCTGACAACGGGCTTGTCCAGCAAGCTCGTCGTTTATGTCCCTATGGGATGCACCGCTCCCCCTATGGCTGCATCAGAGATCGGTATTATGGCTATGGCTATCGCGGTTACGGCTATGGCTATCGCGGTTACGGCTATGGCTATCGCGGTTACGGCTATGGCTATGGCCATCGCGGTTACGGCTATGGCTATCGTCCTCGCATGTATTATCGCTATTAGGCCGGTCGGCCCGAAACGGCGATCTTGGCCAACTTACATGGCGAACACAAAATCCGCTCTGTTTGATCGATTCTAGCCGGATTCGCCCATCGCACTGTAAAGAGCCGCCCGTTTTACTATCATTAGATGCGGTTCACGCCTGCGTCAAAGGGCGCCAAAACGCAAATGAGCCCGCTGCCCTTCGGGGCGGCGGGCTCAATGCTTGCCTGAGATCGATGACAGGCGGCGATCAAGGACCGCCGCTGATCAGCCTCTTTGCGAAGGCCAGCACCTCCCAGAAATGCGTGAAGAGCATCCAGAGGCCCCTGCCGAGCATGGATAAGGCCAGGCTGGCGAGCGCGAAGATCCGCTCCTTGCCATGAAATTCGTACCGATAGCGCCAAAGTTTGCCGCCAGCGGTCGAAATTTCTAGGTGCAAACCACCTCCATCGGACAGCCGATAGGCCTTCTCTCAGCCTTCTTCGCCTTTCGGATCTGTGCGTCGGTGAGTTTGCCGATCATTCCCTGCCACCTGGTTCATCACCGTTTGATATAAGGTTTCCCGAAGCAGGATATACGGTTTGCCGAGGGCCATATACGGTTAGATACCCGGTTTTGCGTGCGCTTACATGGGAAGACCTGGGATAGGTTGGGAAACGATAAAGCCCGATACGCCAAGCTTTTACAGGGCATTTGGGCAGGCTTGGGAATGTCTGGGAATGAAATATGGCGGAAGGGGCGTCCGCTGAACTACCCTTCACCAGCCTTCGTTAGACTGTCGAGAGAGTCCTGATTATCTTCACTTATTTAGGCTCCCGTGTCATTATCCTTCATAGCGCTTCGCAGGAAATCGCGTTTCTTGTTGGGGTAGAAATTAGGGTAAGCCGAAATGGCACGGGAAATAAATCGACTGAATGCCCGCTCGGTTCTTTCGCTCGCAAAGCCGGGGCGCCATGCCGATGGCGGCAACCTGTTCCTTGTCGTCGATAGCAGCGGCGCCAAGCGCTGGGTGTTTCTGTTCCGATGGGAAGGCAAACTGAAGGAGATGGGCCTTGGCGGTCTGACTTCAGTATCGCTTGCTCGAGCACGGGAACTGGCTACGGATGCTCGTGCGCAGGTTGCCGACGGGGTGAATCCGATTGTCGCGAGAAAGGCTGAAAAGCCGGTCCCTACGTTTGGCGAGGTGGCCGATGACCTGATCAAATCGATGTCCTCAGAATGGCGCAACGAGAAGCATCGGGAGCAGTGGTCCATGACCTTGCGCGAATATGCCAAGCCTTTGCGCGGCATGAAGGTCAATGCCATCACCACTGAGGACGTTTTGCGTACGCTGAAGCCCATCTGGGTGGACAAGCCCGAAACGGCGTCCCGAGTCCGGGGCCGAATTGAGCGCGTCCTCGACGCGGCCAAGGCCCTTGGGCATCGCAACGGCGAGAACCCCGCGGCCTGGCGCGGCAATCTCAAGAACTTGCTGCCAGCTGCCAGGAAGCTCTCGCGCGGTCATCATGCGGCCCTGCCGTATGCCAAATTGCCGGCCTTTGTGCAGGATCTGCAGAAACGGGAAGGCGTTGCAGCTTTGGCACTGGAATGGACCATTCTCTGCGCCGCGCGCACAGGCGAAATAACTGGCGCGACGTGGGCAGAGATAGATACGGCCGCAAAGGTCTGGTCGATTCCCGGCAGCCGCATGAAGGCTGGACGCGCGCACCGTGTCCCCTTGAGCGGCCGTGCAATCGAAATTCTGGAGCAGGCGGCGAAGGTGCGAACGGACGAGGAGCCAGAGGCTTTCGTTTTCCCTGGCCTGCGTCCTGGCCGGCCGCTCTCTAATCAAGCCATGGAAATGCTTCTGCGGCGCATGAAAGTCGACGTGACGACTCATGGCTTCCGGAGCACGTTTAAGGATTGGTGCTCAGAAGCCACTTCGACGCCCAACGAAATAAGCGAAATGGCGTTGGCGCATGCTGTCCGCGATAAGGTTGAAGCGGCTTATCGCCGTGGCGATTTGTTCGACCGGCGTCGCCAGCTGATGGAGAGCTGGGCAGCCTTTTGTATCACGCCACCTGAGGAAAACGTGGTCTCGATCGGCAAGAGGGTGTGATGGATGATCCCGCCAACGTTGACCTAAACGCTGCCGTCGAACGCATCGTTGCGGGGGCCGAAATGCCCGATAATTGCGACAGAACCGCAATACGCAATTTTATCAACCCGTTCGGGTGGCGGGCTGCGTTAGTTCGATCAAAGCTAGCTATCACGAAGAAAGGTCTCTGGAGCAACAGGAAAAAAAGATTGGCGAAGATCCACAAGACTGTCGTCGGCTTGAGGCAACTTCTTAATGAGGAGCGAGACTGGACACTTCGCGAAATGGAAACCTATTGGCCGCGCGACCCTCATAACGCACTCTTTGATATGGAAGTTCTAGCTGAAATCGAGACGGCCGCAGCCGCCTCGCTATCCCGCCGGAACTGGAACCACGAGTGGAAGGAGGGGATAAACGGCCAGATTAAAGTTGATGCCGGCAACTGGACGCCATTTCAACGGCTGGTAAATGAAGAAATTTTGTCGCTGTACCGAAAATGCTTGAGGAAGGCGCCGGCCGACACGGTGGAGCTGTCTGAGCAATTCTATCGGTTTGGGCAAATCGTCTGCGTAGAGATGGGAATAGGAACATACAAGCTGGACACGTTCCGCACCGCAATAGGCACCCACAAGATTAAGCCACTGCCGAAAATTCGCGCCGCAGGCGAAGGACGTGCGAGAAGAAAAACGAGCCGGTAGAACCGTTTAGCGCTCGGATAAATTTTTTAGAAAAAGAATTTTCATCCAAATCTGCCCAACTCGCCGGGCATCACGCAACGATGTCCTCACTAGGGACCACCCTAGGTCAAGAGGACGAACATGAACATCAACCCTGAGCAGATTGCTTACAGCGTGCCTGGCGCCGCGAAAGCAATTGGATCTGGCGAAACCCGCGTTTGGGAAGCCATCCGCCGCCGAGAGCTCCATGCCGTTCGCATGGGCAGACGCACCCTAATTCCGGTTGCCGCGCTGCGCGATTACATAGCCAAGCTGCCCCCGGCCCGCCCTCCCGAGAAGTCCTGAGACGGAAACAGCCCGCTGCTGATCAGAGCAACGGGCCGTCTCAATTCGTCTGCAATCCATCCCTCGCAAGGACAATCGCAATGACTAGTCTTATGCAGTCAAAGACCGGCAAAATCAACAAATTTAAGCGCAGCAAGCGCGCAATTGAGGCTTGGCAGCCTTCTCCTTCCCTGTCGCCAGCAGCCCGTCGCATCGCTCGCCGCTTTCGGCTGGCGCCCGCGACAGCCGAGCTCATTTGCCGGCTTTCCGGCCTCGGTCAAGAGGTCGGCGCCAATGGGTAAGCCTCTCCCTCAGACCTACAATGCGCTTGAGCCCGGCCGCCATCATCATATCTATGACAAGGCGGTACTCGCCGGCACGATCATCCAGCGCGATGAGCATTTCGGTGCGTACTCGGTTCACGGATATTTGGTCGGACGCTTCTGTGATGGCCATGACGCCATCCGCTCGCTTATTACAGCCGACAACATAGCCGCCCGCCATACCGACATCCCGGCCGGCATTCAGGTTGCGTTCTCCGCGGGCGCAAATATCGCAGAGCGGCTCAGTGAAGTTGAAGGCGTGTTGCGCCGTTACACAAGCGATCCTGCGATCATTGGCGACATCACCAGCCAGTTAATGATCCCCCTGGCGGTGAGCGAAGCGGCGATGATTCGTACCGCACTTCGGATATCAGGTGCGACCCAAGCTGAAGCTGAGCTGGGATACACCAAATATATCGAGGGCTTCGCCATTGCCTCCACACCGTCGGGAGGCAACGCATGAGCAAGCATCCTCAACCCGGTCACTGCCAGATCATTCCTTTCCGGCCGCAAGGCGAAATCCAGATCTTCGAGGAAGAGCCCGGCGACGTCTGGTCTGTCTGCCACGTCCATAAAGGCAATCGGTGTTCGGTCTTTCCGTTTGGCTTTGACCATCCACAGAAGGCCGTCGCGCCGGCTCGACAATACGCGAAGGATACCGGAATTCCATTCGCCGAAAATGGCGACGTAAGCCTCCACCTAGAAGCGGATGGTTGGTGCGTCGACCATTTGTCTCGAAGCGGCGATTCCGCTGCCCTCCTGGAGCGCGGTATCCGCACCCAGGCTGAGGCAGCCCTCCTCGCCGAAAAATGGGCCTCCAAATTCGGGGCTCTGTTTTTCCGACCCTACATTTATGTTCCGAAGGGCGGCGCAGCATGACCGCGACCAGTACTCGTATTCCTGTGCGGCCAAAGATGCCGCCAATCGGCAATCTGTTTCAGTTCGTCTTTGTCCTGTCTTCTGACGATGAACCGTCGGGAGAGCCCTGATGCTGAACTTTCCTCACACGCATCGTCACATCGACTTCGACGCCGTCAACGCTGCCGCACGTGCCTGCCTGCCTGCACTCTGTGCACGCTGGCTTCCCGGCGGCAAGCGGCATGGGCGCGAGTATTTCGCGCTCAACCCGCGCCGCTCCGATCGGGCGCCAGGCAGCTTTGCCGTCAACCTCGTGACGGGGAAATGGGCCGACTTCGCCAGCGGTGACCGCGGTGGTGACGTGATCAGCCTTGCCGCATTCGTATTCAATTTATCCCAGATCGAGGCCGCTCGTCGCGTTGCCGAGATGCTTGGAATTGAGGTTTAGTCATCATGGAAGCCCACTCTCACAATTCCGATCCATTTTCGCGGCTGGGGGATGACGAGGCTGCTGCAGGCGCCGTGCCGCCAGGCGATGGCTGGCAACCGCTCGTACCCGTGCCCGAGCACGCTGCAAAGTTGCCTCGCTCACTCGTCGATCGAGTGGCCCCGGCCGGCTTCTCGTTTGGTGCGATCTGGAAGTACGTCACGGCCCACGGCGAGCGAGCTTTCTTCGTTGCGCGCTACGATAAGCCGGCTAATGGCGTACCTGCCGGTAAGCAAATTCGGCCATTCACCTATTGCAGGGACCAGGCCGGGCAGGAGGACTGGCGCGCTAAGGCGATGCCTTCAGGCAGGCCGCTCTATGCATTGGATAAGTTGGCAGCCCGGCCCGACGCTCCGGTGCTTGTCGTCGAGGGCGAGAAGGCTGCGGACGCTGCCGCACTACTTTTCACTGATTACGTGGTGACAACGTCGAGCAGCGGCTCGAAGGCAGCAGGCAAGACAGACTGGACCGCTCTCCGAGGTCGCAAGGTGACGATCTGGCCGGACAACGATGCTGCCGGCCTCGCGTATGCTGCAGATGTCGCCGGCCTCCTTCATCAGGCCGACGTCGCGAGTGTCGGAACCGTCCCGGTTCCTCAATCCTGGCCGGTTGGCTGGGATCTAGCAGACGAGCTTCCCGCAGGTGTCGACCTATCGAAGCTAACGGAGCTAATGGCCCTATCGGCACAGCAGGAGCCGGAATTCGGGAGCTGGGAAAATCCAGATCTAAGCCTGCTCGGGACAGGTCGGCGCCCTGCTCCAGGCTTTCCAGTGGAGTTGCTGAACGGCTGGGGCGAGTGGGTTGAAAAGCGGGCCGCAGCTTGTTCGGCTCCCTTGGACTACGTCGCCATTTCGCTGCTCGCCAGTGCTGGGGCGGCTATCGGAAACGTGCGGTGGCCAATGGCCGGCGCCAATTGGTTCGAGCCGCCCCTCCTTTGGTGCGGACTGGTGGGCTCGCCGTCTTCCGGCAAGTCTCCTTCTATGGATGCGGCCTTTGCCCTGGTACACCATGCCGAGGAGCAGATGGCTGCCGGCTACGACGATGAGCGCCGCGACTATGAGACGAAGCGCCAGACCGCCAAGGCCACGCGAGAAGCGTGGGAGGCCGAAGTCAAAGCCTCGGTAAAGGCTGGCGAAAATCCGCGCCAGATGCCCGCCGAGGCCGCGATCCCTGACATGCCTCCTCGTCCGCGTGTTCGCGTCGCTGATGCCACGATCGAAGCCATCGCGAAGCTGGCCTCATCGTTGCCGCGCGGGCTGCTACTCGTTCGGGACGAGCTGTCGGGCTGGTTTGGGGCCTTCGACAAATACGGTGGCGGGGGTGCCGATCGTGCCTTCGCTATCGAGATGTATGGTGGTCGCGCCTATGTTGTCGACCGTGTGAAGAATGCGGAACCAATCCGCATTCCTCATCTGTCGATCGGCATCCTTGGCGGTGTCCAGCCCGACAAGCTCGCGGACATGCTCTCCGGGCCTGATGATGGCCTAGTTGCTCGCATGCTGTGGGCCTGGCCGGAACAGCTCCCCGACTTCTCGCTGCTTCGCGAACTGCACTCCGACCACAAGGCGAACTCAGCCTTTGCCCGGCTCGTAGAACTGCCGATGAGCGCGGATCAGTTCGGCAACCCCGAGCCCAAACATATCCAGCTCACCAGCGAGGCCGAGGACTTTCTGGAGCAGTACGCGCGCTCTGTCGCGATACGAGCCCACCAGGCAACAGGTGTCATGGCCGGTGCTCTCGGCAAGGCTCGAGGTCACGTTCTGAGGCTTGCTGCCGTGCTTGAATATCTGTGGTGGTGCATCCAGCCGAACGACAGAGAGCCGGACAAGATCAGCGCTGACGCCGTGCTGGCAGCAAGCGGAATCGTCGACGGCTATTTCCTGCCGATGGCCGAGCGCGTTTTCGGGGATGCCTCCATACCGCTCAATGACCGACTCGCCATGGTGTTGATCAGAAGGCTGCGCGACGCTGGGGGGCTTACGTTCAACTCGCGCGACCTCCGTCTATCTAAAGGTGGTCCACTGAGAGATGCGTCAGCGATGGAAGTGGCGTGCTCCGCACTTGTGGAATCCGGCGTCATTCGCCCCGCGCCCGACCGTGAGGGCGGCACAAAAGGACGCTCTTCGAAGAGGTTTGAAGTGAACGGCCGCCTGTTCAGGAAAGCGGCATGAGAAATCTATAGGTGCCAGTCCGTTAGCTCCATTAGCTCCGTTAGGTGGCAGTGCAGCGACCTATGGAGGCTAACGGAGCAAACGGACCAAGGGTTGGAGATTTACATGAGCGAATGGCTTGCCTTGGCGCTGAACCGCGTCGCAACCAAAACGCGGGATATCGAGGTCCACGACGACCTGATAGAGTCGGCGCCAATCGTAACGACTGTCGCAAAAGTCATGTCGTTCCAGCCACCATACCGCGGCCCGTACGCCGAGGCCCTCGCCGCTCTTGAGGCTGCCAATCCGACGGATGATGAGCACCGCTGGGAGCAGGCAAAGGCCGACGCTCGCGCCTTCCTCGACCAATGGGCGGAAGAGGTTTTCCTGCTCGGCTGGGCCGACCTCGATCTGTTCGGCCTGCATCCCACTCACCCGCTCGCCCGACACGACGTCATGGGTTTGCTGTGGCTGCTGCGCGGCCGATCGGTCGTCGGGATCGAGGCACAGCGCGCCAGACTGTCGAACGGCGGCAGCTTCTATCGCGGCCATTGGCCGGCATTCGTCAATTGAGGATTTAGCATGGAAAATCCCTTCATTACCGCCGTGCGCGACCTGGTTGGCGAGCTCAACCGAGAGAGCGCGTCCGGCCTCACCACCCGCAAGGCGCTCATCGCACTCGACCGCGTTCAGCAGCTTCTCGAAGCGATGCCGCTCGACGCCGTAGCGCCGCCCGCGCAGCTCTCGCCGGTCGAACAATCAAAGATGCCAATCAACTCACTTTAGGTTAATCTGCAGCTAGAAAATACAAGGCGCATACAGTCATGACCTTCAAACCCGGCCAGTCCGGCAACCCCGCTGGAAAGCCTCCAGGATCCCGCCACAAGGCCACCTTGGCGGCCGAAGCGCTGCTGGACGGCGAGGCGGAGGGCTTGACGCGCAAGGCCGTGGAAATGGCCCTGGCGGGCGATAGTGTGGCGCTGCGCCTCTGCCTGGATAGGATCGTGCCGCCTCGCAAGGATCGGCCCGTCAGCTTCGCCCTACCCGAAATGAGGACGGCCGCGGACGCCGTGAGCGCCATGGGCGCCGTGGCCAATGCCGTGGCCGGCGGCGAGTTGACACCAGGCGAGGCAGCCGAGTTCGCCAAACTGATCGACACATTCACCCATGCACTCGAAACGCTCGAATTCGACGAGCGCCTGCGCAAGCTCGAGGAGAAAGCCACGCCATGAACCGCAACCTTGCATCACGCCTTGAGAAGCTCGAAGGGACGCGCAAGGACAGTGGCCGGGTCATCGTCATTGAGTGCGACGAGAGAGGGACTCAGGACGGCGCCAAGGCCTTCTTCGAGGAGACGACGGGATCGGTAGTCGAGCAGAAGGATTTCATCATGCTGGAGCGGCGCTCGCAGAAGGGCACCGACGCCGCCGCCGAAGCATCGTCACAGATCTATGCAGTCGTGGGTATCTTCGACGGGGCAGAGTTCTGGGCTGAGATTTTTCGAATGATCGACGGCAAGTCGCGAGGCTTACCCAAGCCACGGGAAACGCGAGTGTCTGTCTGGGAGGCCCACAATGCCCAGATCAATTGATCTCAGGCTGCAGCGACTTGAAGGCGCCGCGAATGATAGCGGCGGACTGGTCATCATGTCCTGCCGCCATGGCGGCACTCACGAGGGCGCAAAAGCCTTCTTCGAGGAGACCGTGGGTTGCCCTATTGAACAGAAAGGCAGCCTCGTGCTGGAAAGGCCTCGATGCGGGACGCCAATCGCAGAGGCCGAACCAGGGCTACCGCCCTATGAGATCAGGGCCATCATGAGCGGCGCTGAGCTGGGTCAGCTTATACGGGCGGTGAATGGGAAAACGCGGGGGCTGCCGGCGACTATTCGCCGTGATGTCTAATCAGCGTGAGCGGGAGGGCCGGATGACGACGGCTGGTCGCTCGGTGACGGAAACGGCGGAGACCAACTTCAAGACGGCCAGGGCCTGAGGTGAGGCGCTCAAGGCGGCTGTCGCCTGCCTGATTTGAGGTAGTCACGACGAGTAAAAATGCAAGGGCTAGGACAATGAGCGAGCGTTTATACGCCGATCTCTTCGGCGCTATGGCTATTGATTCGAGCGTAACTGCTGCTGAAGCTCTAACGCGCCTTCAATTTGCCAAGGAGCCAAACGGAATGTCGAAAACTCGGGCAATCAACATCAAGGAAAGATTTCGCATTTCTTCCATTTTCTCAGAAGAAAACTTCGTACGGATGCTGACAGCCGCATCAAGTGCTATTCGCCGCTTTGCACCTTGATCCATCTTTTCAAGTGCATTGGCCGTTGCCACTATCGAGACGCTCAGGACCTCGACCTGAGCCTGTAAGACGGCCACTTGCTCCCGAATATATTCGATTTGAACGGCCATGGTTCCCCCCTGAGACCCCGGTCTGATCGCCGAGCGCCGTCAGCTAGGTACTTAGGCCGTGACTCTAACGTGAAGCCGTTGAGGCTTTCATGATGAAAGAGCAGCTAAAAAAACGCCCTAGCCGTACCCGGCTGGATCTCGCTGTATTTCGGTCTCACTTGAGCTGCAGGCTGCAATGACGACCCGGCTGGAGCCGGTGCCGGAGTGGGATCCTTTTGAAGATTATTGATGGGGCTACGCCAGAAAGGGCTTGTCCTTTCCGTTGATACAGTCGAAGCCCGCCAGAAGCTCCGTGGTCCAGTTCAGAAGCTCAAGCTCTTCGTTGACTTCTCCTTCGCAATTGTCTCGCACCTCCTGGTAGGCATCGCCGAGGCGTTTGAGAAAGCGCTCTTGAAATGTTGGATCAGACTCATTTAGCGTCTGGACAATGCACGCGGCCAAGACAGCAACGCCCCGTTTAGCGCGATGCAAGTCAGTTAATTTGGTTGCCATTCCATGCGCTCCGTCGCCGTACACCGAGACAGGCCTCAATTTAGACCCTCGGCATGAACTTCAAAACCGGAAAAGTAGGCGTTGGAAGCTCGGCCGACCAGTCAAGTGGGCATGGACTGACTTAAAATAGGTATAAGTTGCACGCAGCACGCGATCGAAGGGCGACGGTCGCCTGATTGCCATCACCGGCCCGATCGGCATCGGCAAGACTTCTTTCCTGCACCGCCTGCAGGACGAAATTGCCCGGGAAAAGAAGGTGATCGTGGCCGAAAGCCTGTCGGTCGACAAGTCGCGCACGACGGTGCCGACGCTGATATCGGCCCTTTTCTATGACCTCTCCCGCGAGAAAGAGCCGAAGATCCCGACCCAGGGCGAAAAGCGTGAGCGAGAACTGCAGAAGCTGGTGGCTCGTGGCGGCAAACCGGTCGCCCTCTTCGTTGACGAAGCACATGACCTCCATGGCAAGACCCTGAACGGCCTCAAGCGATTGATGGAGGTCGTTGCGCGTGGCGGCGGAAAATTATCCGTCGTGCTCGTCGGCCACCCCAAGCTACGCAACGATTTGCGCCGGCCGATCATGGAAGAAATCGGAAACCGCACCGACGTGCTGCCCTTCGACGGGATTGGCGAAGACACGCGTGCCTATCTCGACTGGCTTCTGAAGGCCTGCACTGTTGAGGGGACGGACATCGATCAGATGATCGAGCCGGCTGCCCTCGATCTCCTGGCGACCCGCTTGAGCACGCCGCTGCAGATCGCCGAGCACCTCAGTCGTGCCTTCGAGGAGGGCTTCCGCCTCGGCGAAAAGCCTATCACGGCGGAAATCGTCACTGCGACCCTCGCTCCGGACTTCGATGCCCTGGAGCCGAAACTGACGCGGCAGGGCTATTCCGTGAAGGTCCTGGCTGACCAGTTCAATGCCAAGCCGGCCGAAATCCGAAGGTTCCTGAGCGGCCAGCTCGACGCTGGTCGGGCTCATGAGCTTGCCGACGAAATGCGTGCCGCTGGGATTGCATTGTAACGTGGCATTCGCAACTCAGGGCGCGCGCCTAAGATCCCTTGCAAGGCAAATCTTTGACAATCGGATTCGTGAGATTTAGAGGTACGCTCCATGACTTCCAGTAGCGCGCCCATCTCCCGACATGACCACACCTGTCTTCAGGCTGTGGCGCTGCGCGCTTTTGGCGGGCGAGGTCTCCGCGTCCAGTCGTGACGTCCGGACCTTCAAAGTGTCCGGCAAACTGCTGGACGTAAAGCTGCCGCCATATCGCTAGGGTTGCCAGGGAGACAAGGCACCGTGCTCAATCTTTTCAACGTCAATTCGCTCGTCCACTGGGAAGAGCGCGAGATCAACATGCGCGACCACATGGTCCGTTTTTTTTCCGAGGAGGTACGAGGCTTCCTTCGATCGGTAAACCCAGCTTGGGATTTCCGCAGGGTCGAGGCCCCAGCCCTAACGCCACGTTCGCTTGTCTCGAACGCCTACACGAATGCCGATATCTGGGTTCAAGAGCAGTTAGCCGAGACCGATGTGCCCCTCGTCCTACGGCCGGAAACAACGCCTTCTACCTACGTCTACATGCAGCACATTCTCGGCAATCATTCCAGAACACGCCTGCCGCTTTGCGTCTGGCAGGCAGGTCGCTCCTACCGACGCGAACAGGAGCAGCCGACCAAGCACCTGCGTCTCAAGGAGTTTTGGCAACTGGAGTTCCAGTGCGCATATACGGCTGACAGTGGGAACGACTATCACGCCATCGTACTGGAGCCTGTGCGCCGCATGATTGCTTCTCTCATCCACCTACCAACCCGCATCGTACCGTCCGATCGGCTGCCGGCCTATTCTCAGATCACAGTCGATGTAGAGGTCGATAACGGCGACAAGTGGATGGAAGTATGCTCGATCTCCCGGCGCACCGATTTTCCAGATCGTTACAGGACGCAGCCCAAGAAGGGACAACCCGTAGAACACGATGTCCTCGTGCTCGAAATTGCCATCGGCCTTGACCGCTGCGTCTACAATTGGGAGACAGCAAACCGTCAATAGATCTCCGGAACCGGCTCCCAAAAAAGGGCCGGTCTCCATGCAATGCTCGTACTGTCATAGGGTGATCGTGAAGCAGCCATGGCCAAATCCGCCTCTCTGCTTCACGCTGTGGCTACAGTCTCACGACTGTGAGCCCGTCGCAAATAATTTGAGCCCGGTCTCGCTAAATGTGAGCCCGAGGCGGATTATGATCTCAGCTAATCTGAGCCAGAAATTGCGATGATCTCAAGCCCGAGCCCGGATGATCTCGATCCGCTACAACTACTCCCCCAACGATCACGAGACCTCGCGCATTCTCAACCCACAGTTGATTGCGCCGTATCCCCTCCAAGGCGGAAGGCCAAAGACATGGCACCCTTCCAGCTCCCAGGTCCGAAAGCCTGATCTCAGCCTCGTAGACGGCATCGGGCTCAAGAGCCGAGCCATCATCGTCGAGTGGCTTACGGGCAAACGGGCAACGGACGTTTGGGCATAGATCAGGCTGATTAAGGGTACAGCAGCCCCGAGCGTCAATGAGTTGCGTGCCAGATCTGTGCCCCGTTGATCGTGCTCGCCGCGTTGTGCACCGTACCTTACTTCATGTATAAAAATTGAAGCATCAGTGCTTTGCCGACGATTGAGCTTTCAGCACGTTCTCGCAATGTATTAATTCGCGTCGCAAAAAATCGATGGCGCGCTGATCTACTTTGATCGCTATGGAACCAAACTCTGCCGTTTTGAGAACCACGGCGACTTCCCCTGTTGCCTTTAAACCAGACTTCGAGGCCGTAACATTCACGGTCACTTCATGCCCTGGAGGCCTCATGAAGAGCAGCCGAATTAGATCTGTCGCGGCTTTGTGGGTGAATACGGCCGAGTGAGCTACATCTCCTTCCCCTAGAAAATTGACCTTGGCCTCCCCCGGCAAGTTTTCGATCGATAGCGCTGCTACAATTTTTGGTTCGTTAGCCATTTTAGCGGGTACCCCTATTCCGTCATCTGCTCGACGAGCGATGCCTTGATGGTCGCCCCTCAACCGATAACCCGGTAAACGCTCGCCCTTCCAATCCTCAGCCTCTTTGCAATCTCCGTGGCGCCCAGCCCGCTGCCCTGCAGCTCTTTCACCTTGGCAGTATCGATGACCGGTTTGCGCCCCTTGTACACGCCGGCAGCCTTCGCCTTGGCGATGCCCTCCATCTGGCGCTCCTTGCGCAAGTTCGTCTCGAACTCGGCAAAGACACCGAGCATGTCGAGGAATGCCTTCCCCGCGGCCGTGCCGGTGTCGATCGGCTGCTCGGTGGCCTTGAGGGCCACGCCTTTGGCCTTGAGCATGCGAACGATGTCCTGCAGGTCGCCGATGCTGCGCGCCAGGCGATCAATGCGCGTGACCATGAGCGTGTCACCTGCGCGCAGAAAGGTGAGGAGCGTATCAAGCTCCGCCCTGCCCTCTCGGGTTGCACCTGAGCGCTTCTCCTCTCGGATGACATCGCACCCCGCCTTGCGGAGAGCCTCAATCTGAATGGTCAGATCCTGATCTGTGGTGCTGACGCGTGCATAGCCGTACGTGGTCATTCACTGGCATCCGTCTCGTTTGGTTCTAGACCCTTTCTCCATACCGTCTCATAATGCAAAAGTAAACCCAAATAAGACGCAGAAAGTGTCTCATCGGATTGTCTCGCTGGGGTATACCCATAGAGAACGGTTTCAAGTTGAGACATTGATGTCACGGTTGCGCAAGGCGCGGTCGCCGCCATCGGTTGCGGGAAATCTAGTCTAATTGTTTTTTAGCCGAATTCTCTTTGAGGGAGGCGAAGTCACTGTCTCTGGATCTGGCCAGGTCCCTGATCGAATCAAGCAGGTGCCGGCTTACATACTCGGCGCCGCCAGTTGTCAGATGGCCGTAGTCCCAAGTGATCAGGTCGTAAGGGCTGTCCGAGAACGTTGTCTTGCAGCCGTTTCCACTGCAAAGCAGATCGACCAGAGAGAAAAATCTAAGGCTGTTTTTCTCGGCAAATGCCCGAAGGTCGCGATCGACCCCTGCAGTCGCCCTATCTGGAACGCCGTCGAGGCTGACGGGCAAGCCAGCCTTTTTGTTTTCACTCCATTCTTTGAGGAGCAACGTCGGAAGGTCAGTTTTGAACACTGGGAACGGTCCGACCACAATAACCCGCGCACCAAGAGCTTTCAGCCGGCTGACATAATAGCCCAGTCCATTGATCGCCGACCCTGCCCGATATTGATTGGAGTACAGCGTCCATCTTGCGAACAGGATTACGATATCGGGGCGTTCATTCTCTAAAGCCTGAAATGCCTTCTCGTTAACTGGCTGGCATACCTCGCTGAAGTTCTGGATAGGTGGGCAGGCGCTTGACACGTACTCTGCGATTTTGATGTCGGATCCAGCCGTGCGGCGTAAACCGGGGTAAAGGCGTCCCGAATGTGAATCGCCCCAAATTGCGACCTTCAGACCATTTCGATCTTCTCCGAAGCCACAACTGCTGCCGAAAGACTGGCGTCTATCGGCGGGATCGATCCAGCACTCACCGACGCGAGCGTCTGTCACGTAATCGTAGTTGGCATAGTCGAGGATCGGCCTGACTTCAGGCGGATACCACAGATTGCTAACTGGAATTACCGACCCAACTACTGCCACCAGAGATGTCGCGGCCATCGCAAAAAAGAGCCGGATCGAAACGTCGCGCAGAGGCTCCATGCGGCGAATTGGCCGCTCCAGATATCGGTAAGTGACGGCAGCGAGCACGAAGCTCAATGCGATCAGGAGAAAGGAAAGATGCCTGAACAGGCGCGCGTCACAGTAGCGGGCCAGAACAAGCACAGGCCAATGCCACAGATACAAAGGGTAGCTGATCAGCCCGATATAAACCAAAGGCTTGGCTGCCAACACGCGGCTCCAGGGCGTGCCTGCTGATCCACTCGCGATTACCAGCAGTACCCCAGCGACCAGAAAGACAGCCTGCCAGACGTAAAAACCCTGCTGCTTCACCAAGAAAATGCACGCCGAAATAATCAGGGCGCCTGCTACGCCGAGCCAGCCATATACCACCTTCCTCATTGTGGCGGGGGAACAGATCGCCAATAACCCTCCCGCAGAAAGCTCCCATGCCCTGCTAAGCGGAGAATAGAACGCTGCTGCTGGATCGATGTAGGATAAATATATGCAGTATGAGAACGATGCTCCCGTAATCAGGCCCAGTATGTACTTCAATCGCCAGCGCCGTCGAAACGACAGCCAGAGTAATACGGGCCAAGCTATATAAAATTGCTCCTCGATACCAAGTGACCAGAGGTGGAGCAGCGGCTTTGTTTGTGCCAGGGCGTCAAAATACCCCACCTCGCGCCAGAGGAAAAAATTGGAGAGAAATAGTGAGGCGCCAAATATATGCCAGGAAAGCCCTTGCGCTTGGTTGCCCCAATAAACGAAGGCCGAGACAATGGCGGTGATCAAAATTACGGATATAAGGGCAGGAAATAGTCTTCTGACGCGGCGCTGGTAGAATTCGGCAAATGAAAACGTACCTGCCGTCAATTGATTTTGCAGCAAACCCGTAATCAGGAAACCTGAAATCACAAAGAATATGTCGACGCCCAGAAATCCGCCCGGCAAATTCCGTGGATATCCGTGGAACAGCACGACTGCCAGCACGGCGATACCGCGCAGCCCATCGATATCGGCCCGATAACTCAACCTTGCAGATCGAGGATCCGTCGAAGCCACGCCCGCCCACTGTTTGCTTTCCGGCGGCATGGATTGGGGCCACGCCATTGCCGAGCCTTATGTCAGGTGTCGAAAACAGACACCCCCCACATCAAACCGGATCAATAAGTGGAGGTTCCACGTCACTTCACCACATGACATAGTTTTTAGGAGGGTTTGTGCTCGCCACGCTCCTTGGGCAGGCCAAAAGACATAAACGGCTGGAAGTGCCACTTGCTGCCTATCGCGCAGCAGATGCCAATTTGTTCAACTTGGTCTGGCAGCGTCGCGCCCTGGCCGTTGAAGTGGTGACGTGGCGTGTCGCTCAGTCCGAACGTCCGGGGAATTCACGACAAAGTCACAACGGCTATTGCAACAGATAGTAGGAATGCGATGATAACGAACTTGGCCGCAAGGCAACCGGATTGGCAATGGCGAACATCGACAAAATTGCGTCAGGCGCCGCATTCGGTCTTCTATCTGGCGGTCTGATTGGCTTTTCAATTTCGCCTGTTGTAGCGCCATTCCTGGGAGCCCTGATGGGCGTAGTTGGCGTTGCCCTGGGGATCAGTGACCACTTATCTAGCAAAATTAAATTGGACCATTGGCAACTGGCTGCCTTCGCGCTTCTGTGCGCATTTTCCGTTACTGGCGGTGTATATATTCGTGCAAATGGCTATCTGGGACCTCGGTACAAAGACCAAATAAAACAAGTAAAAAGATGGACTAACCAAGCAAATATTACTGCAGAATACGCAACCTATTTGGTTACTGGAAGTGCAGAACCTCGACGGGGAGAGGAAAATAACATCAACAGTTCAATAAAAGATAATAACACCAACGAAAATCCTGATGGTGATAAGATTGCGCAGCCGTTCTCTCCAGGCTCTTGGCGCGCCCCTGCCATAACCAATTTGGCCGATCCTTGTTTACAAGATATAAGTTCTTTCGATTGTATACTTAAGAACATGCAGCAGGGTAAGAGAACCTGAATTTATCTTGGATATAGGCAATGTATAGTGTTTAATCCGGTCGACAGGTTAAATTTGAACTGGGAGACTACTCTGAGGGGGCAGCGCGTTCGGCGCGCAACCGCTCCTCCACCTGCCGTCGCGCCTTATCCGTCGGCTCGATCCTGAAGCCCCCGAAGCGATCCTGGAAGGCTTGCGCCGCCTCTTCCGTCTTGAAGCCATAGATGATGTGCTCAGTTTGGCCGCGGCCTATGCAATTAAACCGCGGCGCCTCGTTCATGGACCGATAGAAGGCATCCAATTCGCCATAGAACGCGAAGCGCTCGCGCGGGCTCTCGCGGTGAATCAAAATTGCCACATGGAAAGGATAGAACCTGTCCAGCGTCGAGAGATGAAACTCGCCCTTTCGATAGACCATCGCTCACCACCTCCCTGGGCGCACCACGTAGCCATCGACGATCAACACCGGCTTTTCATGCCAGCTCTCCAGGCCCTGAAAGTTCGCCGATTTCGCGAGTTTTGCTGTCCGGGGGCGCTGCCCGCATTGACTGCACTTGGCCCGGGCAAAGATGTCCGCCAAGCGGGAGCGTCGATACCACTCGTCCATGTCGCGGAAGGTCAGCCGTCCGAAATGGGGGCATTTTGCCCGAGGACAAGGCGGACACTCAACGACCAGCGCCTCCCAGCCGTCGGCCATGGCCTGCTGGACAGTCTGCGGGGGCTCTTCACTTTCCAGCACCATCTGGTGACGCGACCTTCGTTCGCATGAGGTATCGCTCCCGGCGCCCCCGCGAGTAGCCGCGTGAGACGTCAATGGCGAGCCTGGCTATCTCGGCGGCCAAGTCGTTGATCTCGATTTGCTGGTGATGCATCGCCAGGAGCAGCACGCGCACAGCCGCCCGCGCGTCGCCGTCACAAGCGGCGATTGCCTCATCCGTCATGTTCTCGAGATCAGCGGGCGCCGGCTCTTGGGCCGGCTGGGTCATTTAGAATCGACGGGACCTTGAGGGCATCGTGATGGATCGCGCCAATCGCGCCCGCGCGATTCTACCGCTTCCTCCCAACCCACCGCGTCGATGTAATCGAGTTCCTCTTTGGAGAAGCCGAGGTCCTCATCTTCCTCCTGCTCATTCCGCAGCTGCATTCGCTTCAGAATATGCGCTTGCAAGCGTTCCCGGTCTTCGACCATAGGTGCCAGCCCGGCCTTTTCCTGATATTCGGCCAATTGCAAGCGCGCGATATCGCGTTCGTCCTCGACTTCGATAGCACGTTCAATCAGGCGCTGAAGTGCAACCATCGGGTCGCCGCCGGCGCTCCACATGAGGTCTCGAAGGATATCTTTGGGGGTCCGGTTGATGTCGAGCCGGTCCAGACGGTCCAGTTCTTCTTCGGTGAATTCGTGGGCTTGGGCCATGTTCGCCTCCATAGCAGCCGTGATTTGAGCGGAGGCTAACTCTGGCTCAGCAGAGAGTCGAGTCTTTTGTTCCTTTTTTGTTCTCATGACAGCCGGGCCTTGCGAAGGACGCTGGCACGAAGCATGCTGCCAGCAATCGGAGGCCCGGCAATGTGTAATCTCTTCGGACAGCGAATGACGCAGGCGGAGATCCGCCTCCTCGGCGACGTGATCCGCGATACGATCAACTGGCCTGATGCGGTTGATATCTACCCCGATTATCCGTCTCCAATCGTGCGGACCGGCGCTGATGGCGTACGGGAACTGGTGACAGCGCGCTGGGGCATGCCGACGCCGCCTAAATTCCTGGAAGGCAAGAAGACCGATCCAGGCGTGACCAATATCCGCAACGTGTCGTCGCCGCACTGGCGCCGCTGGACCGGCCCTGAAAACCGGTGCCTGGTGCCGATGACGTCCTTCTCCGAATATTCAGACAGCGAGACCAACGAGAAGGGCCGCAAGGCCCTCAAATGGTTCGCGCTCGACGACAGCCAGCCCCTCGCCTTCTTCGCCGGCATCTGGACGAACTGGACCAGTGTGCGGAAGGTCAAAGAAGGGCCGGTCACGATCGACATCTTCGGCTTTCTTACGACCGACGCGAACGCCGTCGTGAAGCCGCATCATGCCAAGGCGATGCCGGTGATCCTCCGCGAGAAGCAAGAGTTTGACGTCTGGATGCGAGCGCCCTGGAGCGAAGCAAAGGCGCTGCAGCGGCCGTTACCGGATGATGCGTTGGTGGTACTGGCTTCGCGGCAGGCATAGAGCGCCGCGCGGGCGATGTGACATGGCCGCAGCCGAGGGGCTCGTATGCATCTGAGCCAAATGCCTGGCGACGATCGGGCCGATTGAATAGGGCGGCTGGACGGTTTGGGCTGTCGCCTAAACGTGCGGTGGCGCTCCCGTAGACATGAGCGCGCCGAATAGTTGCTGCCCGACTTGGAAGATAGCCGCCACACCGCCGCAGACGAGCGTGAAGATCGGCTTATCGCTTTCGATGACGCGGGCAAATAACGTCATAATCGGAGATTTAAGTGGGCGAAATATAAATGAAAGTAAAAACAACAAAGCGAGAGCGAACCGCAACGCGTTGACCAAAAAATTAATTAGAAATATGAATAATCCGTATAAAAGTGACGGTAAATCTGGTACCGGCCCTTGCTGCAGTGTGCGAAATAGCGGGTCTAAGGGATTGAGCGATGGTGGTAATATTGCGATGATTTTGACTATCGCTTCCCGCCATACGTCGTTCAATTGGTTTATCGTAGTGTCTGGAGAATGAAGGCCCAGGAAATAAGGGATGTAACCGCACATTAATACTATCAATGAAATAATAGCCATAAGCCCCAATAATAATCCCCACACCATAATCCCATATTGCAGGACAATGGCGGCAACAAAATAACAAAAATTAATATATATATTTTCGGATAATAATTTGCTGCCTGCCATTCTTGCAATAAATATCGTAATGCTTAATGATATATTGAAGCTTACGATCAATAGAACAGCTACCAAAATGAGACTCAAGATGTAGAGACTTGCACCTCCCTCACTTAAAACTATAATGCATCCGATACATACCAGCGCCAGCGAGATAACGATTCGGCGAAACGAGAAGGTGAGACCGAAAGTGCGAGTGATAGTGACGGCGGCGAAGAGCGCTTCTTCTCGTCCAAAGTTGCCCCATCGCACATAGCTCATGCGCAGCCACCAGTCCTCCAATCGCTTTTTGACAGCGGTTTGACCAGCTTTTCCCAGCATGAAGTCAATGAATGCGCCAAGGCAGCTAAAAAAGCCGATTGTAGCAATAGCGGCGCCCATGGCGGTCCCCCAAACAAGGTCGGTTCACCATGCGTCTTAGGATACCACCTAAACTTGAACTTGTGCGTGAAGTGCGTTGCTTCGCGGTTCCTTACTACAAATTCGTGTGCTCCTCGCCGATGCACCATCGTATAGAGCGGGCTTCACATGTCGGACGGCCGCCGACCTCAAGAAGCAGCCGCGGCCCCTCGTCGTCAACAAGCCGCCGGCGGCGCATCATGATCCGGACGTGCTGTGGATCGAGCCAAAGCTCATAATGGAGATCGAGTTCCATAGCTGGATGGACGATCAGAAGCTGGGGCATGCCTTGTTAAAGGGCTGCGAGAGAAGGCGGACGAGGCAACTCCCCCGCCGGGTCGCAGCAACGTTGTTCGCGGCCGTTATCTCGCCCGCATGAGGCTGCCGAGTTTCACTGTCAGCTCTTCTGCATCTTTCCAAGGACTTCTGCGAGCGACGCTCTCAGATCGTGTCTCGAGGGAGCGTCGAAGCTCTTGCCCGTCCTTCTGGGCACGACCCCACCACGTTTTGCCCCTCCGGTAGACATTGGCCATTCTCTCACCTCTATGACCTGAGAATCCCACCAACGGCGAAATGCGGCAAGATCGAAAACCCATGTACCATTGCGGCCTGATGGCTGCCTGGCACCGGGTATTCTACCGCTCGAGGCTTGGCGCACCCAATGGCGCGGCGTGAAGCCGTACTCTGCCGAAATATCTGCTGCGGATACGTATTTCATTGATTGGTCTCAACGATTGAAAATGTGGTCGTTGTGTCGCGCATACTCACCGTTTGTATTATTAGTTGATGTAGATCTAACGCCGTCATGTCGAAAAGTTCGGTATAGTAGCGCTCAGAGTCGAGCGAACGATAGGCGTCGTATGGGTGACGAAAACGTACTGCGTCTTCCTCCGCGCTCGATGATCGTTTTCATAGACGAAACGGGCAACGAGGATCTGAGCGACCCGAAAAATCCGACCTTCGGGCGTGGTGGCTGTGGCGTCCTGTTCCCAGATTATAAGAACATTATCGCGAAGCCTTGGCGTCGTCTCAAGCGCGAGCGCCTTGGAGGAACGAACAGACCTTTCCATGCGACTGAGTTTGAACAGACACGCCCTACGAACTATCAGATATCAGGCATTAATAGCTTTCTTAGCTTGAGGTTCTGGCGTTTCGCGGCCATGTGCGATTCAAGAACACAATTGCCGCTTGGGCTCGACGCCCACGCTGCAATATCGCTGATGACCCTGAGCTATTTGCAAAAGGAGTTGGCGCGTTACGATGTCGACGTCCTTGCGCTCGTGTTCGAAAGGTCTGAACGCGGCGACTCTCTTGTAAAGAGAGACTTCAACTTATCTCAGGCGGCCTTTAGGAATGTCCGGGGTCAGCCTATCGAGCTCGAAGGCTGCTTCATGGAGAAGAGCCAAATGGAACCTGGCTTAGAGGTGGCCGACTTAGTTGCCCATACCGCTGGCAGGATGCGACGCCATCAGCTTCGAGGCGGATCCGACGTCTTAAAGGATTTTGAGCAGATGTACTGGCACTCCCCGATCCCTCCCGAATTTATCGCGATGACCAGCATTGAAATCTCGGAGGAGGCGAAAGCAGGCGCAGATCTCCTGAACGGAAAAAAATAGCGTTAGGCTCAGGGCGTCATATCAGGCGGAATTGGCGGCCGAATCTCCGCGGGCATGGCGCTGAAAGGACACGTACTGATTTGATTGTGGAATATGAAATCGGCGAGGATCTCATCATATTTCATTTCGCCTAGATCGTGCAGCGTAATATCCACGAGGGTTCCATCTTCGAATTGAACAACTGAGTGTTTAATGAAGTGGCCATCGAGCCTGACAAGCCAGCCTTCAGCGGGGCGATGCTCAGGATGTTCCGATACCCAACGTTTTACATTGTTATGGCAATCTGCAGGTTGAGATTTGAATTGTCCAAGCTCGGCCACATTTACCGGCCTCAGCTTTTCTACTTGCCCACGCTCCAAGGCCAACATCAAATCGCTGGCTAAGGCATCGGGGTTCATGCCTTCCTAAGCCTCACGCCAGGCCCCTCGCCATTCTCTGCGACGAAGATTACGCCGGCATTTTCGAAGGCATTCATAAGGACGACCAGAGTCGCATTTTGCGGCGAGGACTTGCCACTTTCAAAGTTGCGGATAGTGGCGTTCCCAACGTTGGCGGCTTCGGAAAGCTGCTGCTGGGACCAATCGAGAAGCGCCCTTGCGGCGCGGCATTGAGCGGGAGTCATCATACCTAGGCTTGTACCATGATTTCTGCTGGATTTCGATAGGGCTAGCGAAAATCGCTTGAACTATAAGAGATAATCCTTTATCGCTATGGGTAGCGAAAATCGCTAATCTCCTTAGGGATATCCACCATGTCGAAACACATCATTTCGGCAGCCGCTATCGGCTTGCCTGAAGCTTCCCGCCGCACGGCTCTTGCCGGCGCCGCGGCCCTGCTCGTCACTGCGTGTTTGCCGCGCTCGGCAAAAGCCGAAACGCCGACGCAGCCCGAGCCCATCATCGCACTCATCGAGCGCTATAGGGCGGGCCTGCGGTTCTTCGAAGACCACGCTAGCGCTTTGGGCGATCCCGAGTTCACCGCCCTGGCTGATGCCACCTACAGGCCGCCGCTCGAAGAACTGCGCGCCTGGATGTCGCCCATTCAAACGCGGGCCGGCGCGCTTGCGGCGCTCCAGTTCTGCTCGGAAGACATGGTGGAGAATGACGAAATCGAGGTCATCGGCCCCCTCGTCAATGCTGCCCTGGTCTATTTCAAGGGAGAGACGGCATGAGCGCATTTCCGAACCACACTTGCGGCACTGATCCACTCGTCGCTGCTGCAGACGCTTATTTCGCTGGCCTCGACGCCTATGGGAACGCCGACCTGACCGGCATCTCAAACGAGGAGGAGAACGCCCTGTGCGAGCGTCTCTACGGCGCCGCTCAGCGCCAGCTTGAAGAGCCAGGGAGGATAGCGACCTTTGCCGGCGCTCACGCTCTGGTGCGGTTCCTCCAGCACGACAACGAGGACTGGGGCCAGGAGGTGTGGAAGCCTCTGCTCGCCGCCCTGGAAGAATTCCTGAGGGTGCAGGCTGCGTCGATCATGAACGGAGGGCGCGGCGATGTCTGATGCCCTTTCAGCTCCCGCTTGGAGCTCCCGTCGCCAGGTGGAAGATGCGATCGAGATGTTGATCTCTCTTCTCGATGCGCTCGATCCGGATCCCGATCTGGAAGAGGACACCCATTGCGAGGATGTTGACATGGACGAGGCAGTCGATGAGCGGCCTTGCGACGACTGCGACCAGGACTGCGAACCCGACCACCGGCCAGAAAGACTATGGGCATGACCAGCCATCACAACGCTGCAGGATCTGCGGACACCACCTACGCCGACACGCAACGCGCGCTCGCTCGTGCTGCTCGCGCCACGCCATTCGACGCCGCCGCATTTCTCGCGATGCATGGGGCTGTCAACGAGACTGTCACGGTCGACGGCGAGGACGGCATCCAAATCTACATAGGCGACTCGACCGGCACCCCCGACCTCACCGAGATGTGGGCGGCGAGCGACTGGAGGAGGCGTACGCCGGATTGGATCAAGCAGGTTCGAGCGCTTCTGAATGAGGAGAAGATCAGTAAGCCCAGCGGCGCGCAATAGGGTCTCGATCAGTAAGCCGTCACCCGAAGGTGGCGGCGTCATCTTATGCATATTTCAAGTTAGGCTAGAGTTGCCGCATGACCGCGTGCGCCCCTCCGCCAAGCTGGAGTAGACCCTGTATATCCGTCACCGGGGCGGCGCACGAAGTTTTGTTGAGTCAAATTGGTATTTCAAATAAGATGTCGATGGTCGAACAAAGGCAACGCAAATGCAAGACGACTTCGACAGGGAGTTGCGAAGTATTGGCTTTGCTTCTGGCGCTATTTATGAGCGACACGTGCAACGCCAACAAGACGAGAGGTATCTCGATACTGATTGGATCGAACTGACCGATAGTGCGCGCGATGAACTTATTAAGGCACTAAAAACAAAACAGCCAAAATTCGATCATAAGCACATCCCTGCCGGATACTTACAAAATTGGGGAGGAAGTGCACGGTTTCTTACGGCTTTCATTAGGAATTTCTTGAAGGAATTGCGAAATATAATTTGTAAGAGCAAATCAAAACTACCCAGTCGTGGGGCAGTGAGTGCTAAAGAGGTCGCGGCTGGGGTCGCGGGCTATTTGACCGGCCTAATAGGCACAAGCGCTCCCCTTGCGGTAGGGATTGGAGCTGTGGTCGTTCTGACGCTATCAACAGCGACCAAGCGCGCGTTCTGTAATATGACTGACGAGCAGGTCCTGAAGGTTCTTTGACCAAACGCTGCCTAGTATCTTGCCCGTATCACCAGCGAAAGGCCATGAAATGCCTCGGCGAGCTCGCTTCACCCAAGCCGAGATCAATCGGATCTTTGGGGCCGCTAAAAGCGCGGGCGTTCATGTGCGGATCGTGCTGACGAAGGACGGTTTTGTCGTCGAGACGATCGATCTTGACAAAGAGCCCGCGGCCCCCACACCTCGAGGCCTTCGCGTGCTTGAGGCCAAGGACATCGTCCTTTGAAAGGCAAGCGGCAAATAAGCAACCGTGGGCGTTCAGAAGCAACCTTGGTGCGGGCAAGCGCAGGCTGTTCGGTTGTGGAGGCTAAGCGGTAGGCTGGAGCAGCTCTGCAGCCCGGTCGTTCCCAAAGGCCGCGACAAAGCCCTGCTCAATCATCGGATAGAGCGGATCGGTGGTGGTAAGCGTCTGGCTGTCAGCCCACATGCGCTGCAGCCGGATTGGGGCGGCCTTGAGCTGAGTGTCGATGGTGACCGCTTCATCGTCAGTGGCTCGGCGCCAGATGTCGGCCTTCAGGATGACGGTGAGCTTAGGTTGGGAGCTTTGAATATAGGCCACCACTGCAGGATCATCGTCGGGCAGGAATTCCTCCGCATACCCGTCTTGCGCCCAGGTATAGACGCCGACGATAGCTCCTGCGCCATTGCGCTCGACAAACGGCATGTCACTTCCCTCTTGTGTCAAGCCAGCCAACAGTGAGCACGCCCACCACAGTGGTGGCCGACGAAGCCACGACCTTGCTTCTCACCTGAGCGCTCGTGTTGGTTTTCACAAACTTGGCGCCGAGCGCCCAAGCTGTTGTCGAGGCATAGCCAACCCCGATATCGGCGTAGCCGGTCAGCGAGCCGTTCCAGGCCTGCATGGTGGGATCAGTCACATCAAGGGACCCAATCAGCATCGTGCTGCCGGTCGACCCGTAGAAGAATGCCAGAACGACCTTGGCCTGGACGATTACGCCAGTGGGGACGCTCAACGTGCGTGTAATGGCTGACGTGCCGGGATTGGTGGCGTTGACATCGATCGGCGGAACGTCCCACAGGAACTCATCGCCAAGCTGAAAGAACTTGGTGATCTGGGATGAGCCGTTGGTAAGGATCGAGCCAATGCGACGCCGAGCCGTGTAACCGCCAGGCATGGCGGGTGATGTGGCGCTGAGCGACAGCAGCACATCGATGGAGGCGTCCGCATCCTTGCGGATGATGTGGACGTGGTACCAGGTGCTCGCGGCAATCGAGCCCGTATCGAGCGAGCCGTTGCCCGTTCCAACCGCCCACGAGGACAGTGATTTCGTGAAGGCAGAGCCCAGCGTCATATTGCGGCCGGCGCTGCCATCCTCATTCACCGTGGATCCCGCGGCAACGCCGTAAGTCGTGACGCTCGCAAACGACAGGTTCATGCCATACAGCGTGCCAGGCGCCCAGATGCCCGCGCTGTTGAAGTAGCGAACGGCGACAACCCAGTTCGTGCCGTCTCCCTGCATCCAGAGGAATTCGGAGGGGAGAACCGTCAAGGTGGTAGAGCCGGATCCACCAGGGCCGCTAAAAGTGCCGGAAGGAATGCTGAGCATTTGGGTGACGGTGCTGGCGTTGTAGACCGTCCATTCGCCGCCAGTTGCGGGCGGAGCCGGCAGCGTTGTCGTAAACGCCGTGGAGCCCGTCAGCTCGATGAATCGGCCGATATCCGAGGCGGTGTAAGTGGTGTTGGCGCTGATCGAGGTGGGCTTGCCAACGCGCTCCGAGTTGGTGATCAGGATCAGGTTGGATCCGTTGCTGACGACCTCGACGGGCTGACCGGTAACCATTTCGCCACCGCTCAGCGCAACAGGGCCAGCAGGGCTGTATTTGAGGATGCTGACCGGGCCGATGGCGGGAGCCGTAACCGTCAGCGTCGTAGCGCCAGTTGGCGTAAATCCTGGCGTGAAAACCAGCCGATTGCCAGCGGCCATGGTGAACGATGAAGGCGTGATCGCAGCCAGGATCTGCGCGTTCGCCGTGCCGGTTGTCGTGCCGCCGATGAAGTTCGAGCCGTTGGCGTCGACATAATTCTTCGTCGCGGCATCGGTGGGAACGGTAGGATCGGCCAACAGAATGATTTTGTTGCTGTTCATCGGCAGGTTCGCCGACATCCCCCTGGAACCGTTCGTCGGCAACGAATTGGTGATCTCGTTCCCGATGTCGGCGATCAGGTTGTTGTACGGGGTCGCGAATATA
This sequence comes from Labrys miyagiensis, assembly GCF_030160835.1. Lineage (GTDB taxonomy): Bacteria > Pseudomonadota > Alphaproteobacteria > Rhizobiales > Labraceae > Labrys > Labrys miyagiensis. The sequence goes on from NZ_BSPC01000009.1 coordinate 29,076, forward strand.
ATTTGCCCGTCGACACCCGCGGTGCCCGCTGGCTGCAGATACACCCCACTCCCGTTCCGAGGCACTGGCATAACTCCTGTTTGCAGTATTAGTACAGGATGGCAGTGCGTCGTGCAATATTATGAGCCTAAAGGCCTCGTGTTCTGAAAGCTACGCAACCTGTAATCGCTATAATACACTAGCATTCATTATCATTCACAAGCGTTTAACGGTAAATCATTCCGACACTAACTGCCAAAGTGTCGAATTTGTTGTGTAATGAACTAATTTAACATAAAATCAGAGCCAGCGATATCTGCTGTGCGCCGCGTTGGATGCCTGCCTTTGTCGCCTTCGATCGAGCAAGGGGACATTGGAATGTCAGGCTATCTTCCCGCCGCACTGATGAACCAGCCGATGAGGACGCCGCCCGTTCCTGCGCCTGGCGCAATGCCCCCTGGCATGCCGACGAACGTGCTGGCGAGCGACCCGTGGGCAGCGGTGGGCGATCCAGTGTCGACCATGACCTGGGATCAGGTGGGCGTTCCGGTTGCCGACATTCCGCTCCCCGGCGACAGCAACGCCAAGGGCAGCGGCCAGGGCAAAGGCTCGCGGCTGGTGCCTGTGACGGACCCCGATGTCATCAAAGAACTTAACGCCATGCAGGCCCCCGGCCAGCAGGGCGGGGGGAAATGGTGGGAGGCTGCGCCCCTTGCATCAGCTGCGGGGCAGCCGGACCAGGGCAGTAAATGGTGGGAAAAGGCTCCGCCAGCAGACCAGAAGAGCAATCCCTTCGATCAGTTCGACACCCCTCAGCAGCAGGCTGCGAAGCCCAACCCGTTCGATCAGTTCGACACGCCACCAGCCAGAGCACCACGCCTGGTGCCGGTGCAGGGCGATCCATTTGCCGACGAACAGACGGGGCAGAACGGCGGCCAGTCCGGTATGGTCCGCGTCCCGATTGTAGCCGGCAAAGCTGGCGTTGTCGGCTATCGCATGGTGCCTCAGTCGCAGCTCAACGCCGGCACGACAGGAGCGCTGGAAGACGCCGGGCGTGTTGCTGCGAATGGCGCCACGCTCGGTGGTTTTGACAACGCCGTAGCCGGGGCACAAACCCTGTTTCAGGATCCACTGACCACTGCCGATCTTGTCGCCGGCAGGAAGCCCTCGACCTTTGAAGAAAACCTGGCCGCTCAGCATGCTCTGACGCAACAGGCCATGCAGCGGCCAGGCTCTGGTTTCCTCTACAATTCGGCTGCGCTTGCGCCTGGAATGGTTGGTGCCGGTGGGGCGGCGTTGGGAGCAAGGGCCTTGGGGGGTGGCCTGGTCGCGAATCTCGGGACCAATGCGGCCGCGGGTGCGCTGTTAAGTGGGGCAGATGCTTTCAACTCAGCAGATGGATCTATTCCTGATCGTTTTCAGGCCGCCAAGATGCCAGCGTATGTAGGCGCCGGCCTTGGAATTGCCGTGCCTCCGGTTGCCGAACTGCTCGGCAACCTCGCCAGCGCCGGCGCGCGCAAGGTCGCGAACGCATTCTACGATACTCGCTATGGGACTGCGTTGCCGAGGGCAGCCGCCGATCCCATCTTGGCCGGCATCAACATGCAGGGCGGCAGCGTTCCGCAGGTCCAGCAGACACTGAGCACACTTGGCCCGGGCTCTACGCTGGCCGATACAGGCGAAGGGTTGCTTGGGCAGACCAATCGTCTCGCCAACAACGATATCGCAGTTCGTCCCGGCATTTCTCAAAATCTGAACGATCGGCTTCTGGCGCTTGATCAGCGTCTTGGGGCTGCCGTCGATCAGAATTTCGGCCAGGACGTCAATGCTGTCACGCAGATGGAGAACCTGAAGGCCCAAACAGCAGCGAACGGAAAGCAGCTCTACGGCCAAGCCTTCGCCAATCCGAATGCAGTGGATGTTACGCCGATTCTTGCCAAGATCGACCAGCAGATTGCACCGGGTGTTACCGGCATGGTTGGCAGCGGCGTGAAGGATGATCCGATCACCGCAGCCCTTCGCCAGGCGCGCTCCTACATCGCCGGCAACGGCTCACAGGCGGCCAACATCCAGACGTTGCATCGGGCGCAGGACGTCATCGACGACATGGCTGCCAGCGCCTTCAGGAGCGGCAACAATGCACAGGCGCGAGCGCTGTGGGGTGTTCGAAACGACTTGCTCGGGCAGATGGATGCGGTGAACCCCGAGTATGCTGCTGCCCGCCAGCAATATGCCTCGGACAAGTCTGTGGAGAATGCTTTCGAAAATGGCCGTAACATTCTCACCACGCGGCAGGATGGACAGGTTTTTGATCCGGATCTGCTGGAAAGCCGTCTTGCCTCCATGTCCGCCCCCGAGAAGCAGGCCTATCAGCTTGGCGCTCGCAAGGCCGTAACCGACGTCATGGGGCAGGCTCGGAGTGATCCGGCTGGATTGCGTACGAAGCTGGCGAACGACAATGGCTATGCGGTCGGCAAACTGCGGCAGGTGTTCGGTGACGGGCCAGTCAATAGCATGCTGGGCGAGCTCGACGCTCAGGCCACCATGCGTAACACCAACAATGCGGTGCTGGGCAATTCGGCTACGGCGTTCAGATCGGCAGCGGACGAAACCATTCCGGGCTTCAGCAAGGAGGCTCGAGCGACGGGTGGTGAAGGCGCCGGCAGCCTTCCGCTCTCAATCATGGGAGGCAAAGAGGTCGGCGAGCAGATCGGATCGATGTTCGGCCATCCAGAGCTGGGCGCTGCAGTGGGGGCGGTAGCGGGGCCAGCCTTTAAGTGGGCCGGTGGTAGGATTGCCTCGTCGAGACTGGCAGCCAGTGAGGGCGAACAAGCTGCTGCACGAGCAGCTATTGCCGAGGCTCTTTCTTCGTCCAGTCAGCCCGCCAGATTGAACGCACTCTTGGCACGCGAGCGCATGAGCAGCGCTCCCTCGAATGCGAGCGAAGGCGCCAAGGCAGTCACGCGAGCAATACTGATGCAGCAGGCGGCCGAAGGGCGGAATTCAGTGCTCTATGCGCCGGCGCAGCGTTTCCTGCCGGCGCCGCTGGTAGGGCAGTAGCCCGCGGCGCCAATTACGGTATGCGGCGAAGGCGCAGATCGCAGCGATGGCGAGAAACAGAACGGGCAACGACCAGTCGCCAAGATGGCTTGTAAATACCAAGGCACCTGGCTCGATGATCCACACCTTAAGCGGCCAGAGGACCAACAAGGTAAGGCCGATCATCATTAGGACCCAAAGGCCTTCCGGGAACCAGTCAGGGCGCTTCTGTTGCATGAGCGAAGACATACCACGAACGACGTGAGGAAGCGATGGACGACAATATCTGCGTTGAGCCTTATAGGAAGCTCATTGGGGAAATTTGGGAGGAGATTGCCGCGAGCGTTCCTCGTTCAGTTCCTCAAGCCCGAAGAGTAGCCGTTCCAAACGACGATAGATCAACTGAGAGCGATCAAGGTTCATCGCGTCGATTTGAAGCCTCAGGCGGTCGCAGAATTCCTGGAGAGGAATGATCTCCTTCAGGTGCAGGATCTCGGCGATCAGCATCGTCGTGACCTGATCGACCTGGGCTGCTGCCGCGATCTGCTCCTTCACCCAGGCCTTTTCCTCGTCGTTCATCGGCGCCCACTCCCTTCTGCAGCAAGACCGAATCCGTGGCGCAACCGTCCGGCACCGGAAGGCCAAATATCGCACTGTCAACGCGCAGACGCCATTCACCGTTCACCAGCCTTCGCTGGCATTCGTGGCAAATCGTCGCAACTGTTGGGGTATTTGTTAGGGCAGCCAAAAATCTGTTGCCAAATTCGTCCTATATCTCAAATACTTAGACGAATTTCATGGCGGAAGGGGCGGGATTCGAACCCGCGATACGGTTTCCCGTATACACACTTTCCAGGCGTGCGCCTTCAACCACTCGGCCACCCTTCCGTCGAGCGGTGCTTATGGCGATGTCGGGGCGGTTTGTAAACCTTAGTTTGCAGGTTTTTCGCGTGGATTCCCGGGATATGGCCCTCCCCTGCGCCGACGGGATCGCCTAAGCTCCGGCATCGTCCCGCGAGAGAGACCGCCATGCGTTTCCTGGCCCGTGCCCTCGGCCTGTTCCTGGCCGCTGGAACCTTCGTTGCCGTCATGGTCGACGGCACCCGCTCGATCGCCGACAACCAGATCCTCTATCTGTCGATCCGCGGCTTCTGGACCTGGCTCAATGTGGCGAGCCTGGCGCGGGCGCAGGCCTGGGTGGAAGCCTATCTGTCGGCCTTCGTGCTGGAGCACATCGCCATGCCGGTGCTGGAACTGCCTTTCGCCTGCCTCATGGCGGTGCTGGCGGTGCTGTTCCTCTGGCTCGGGCGGAAGCCCGCGAGCCGGATCGGCTATGTGTCGCATCTGTGAGGAGTGGCGGTCTCTGACCGCCATCTTCCTACCCGACAAGCGCAACGGTTCCAAGATGGCGGCCGGAGACCGCCACTCCATGTTTGGCGCGCTTCCCCTCATGTCAGCGCTGCTAGAGGTCGGCTGGAAAGCCGGCGGTCCCGGGCTTGCTGTCCGGCGCGCCTCGCTATATCCCTTGAAACATAGCCATAGCGGCTCACTGGGGATCCTATCATGCTGCGCTTTGCCCGCCGGGCGTTCCTTGCCCTTACCCTCGGCCTTGTCCTCTCGCCGGCACTTGCCCAGACGCAGGACGTCACCGTCTTTGCTGCCGCCAGCCTCAAGGGCTCGCTCGACGATGCCGCCAAGGCCTGGACCAAGACCTCCGGCAAGAACGTCAAGATCTCCTACGCCGCCTCCTCGGCCCTGATGAAGCAGATCGAGCAGGGCGCGCCCGCCGACATCTTCGCCTCGGCCGATCTCGACTGGATGAAGTACGGCCTCGACAAGAAGCTGATCAAGCCCGACAGCGTCTCCAACCTGCTCGGCAATGCGCTGGTGCTGGTCGCCCCGGCGGACTCGACCGCCACCATCACGCTCGGCCCGAATGCCGACCTTGCCGGCGCCATCGGCGACAGCAAGCTGGCGGTGGGCGAGGTGAAGACGGTGCCGGCCGGCAAATATGCCCTCGAGTCCCTCACCAAGCTCGGCATCCTTGCTTCCGTGCAGCCGAAATTCGCCCAGTCCGACAATGTGCGCGCGGCGCTCGCCTTGGTGGCCCGTGGCGAGGCCAAGTTCGGCATCGTCTATGCCACCGACGCGGCGGCCGAGCCCAAGGTGAAGGTGGTGGCGACCTTCCCTGAGGATTCGCACGCTCCGATCATCTACCCCTTCGGCCTGACCGCTTCCTCCACCAATGCCGACGCGGCGGCGTTCCAGGCCTTCCTGAAGACGCCGGACGGCCAGGCGGCGTTCGCCAAGGCCGGTTTCACGTTGCTGAAGTAAACAGCGCTTTCGAGGCTTGCAGGCGTGGCGGCCTCTGGCCGCCATTTTTGTTTTGGGGCGGGTCTTTTTGCCAGGATGGTGGTTCCAAGGGGCAGGCGAGACGCCTGCGGTCCCAGGTACTGGCCGTGTCTCCGGTGCTCTATCCGGAGAGGCTCGGGCGGAAGAGGCGTTCCTGGGATCGCAGGCGTCTCGCCTGCCTCTTGGATGCGCGTTCTATCCGGAAATGGCGCGCGGTCCCCAGGAAGGGCCGCCTTCCTCCCGCTCCTTCACATCCCCGAAACATAGCTCACACAAATGTGCGCGTTTCGCGAGCACCCTTTGAAGTTGCAGCGTTGAATCCCGCATATTTTCATCACATTTCAGGTCATAAACGAAACTCTGTAGTTTCATTCGTTACCGCCGGGTTTTGATTCGAGGCCGCCATGGATTCGCTGACTGACGACAAGGCTTCGGGCGAGGAGAGGTGGCGCGACATCCGCCGCAACAATCTGCTGGATGCGGCCAGCCGCATCTTCGCCCGCCAGGGCTATGAGGCGACCTCCGTGGAGGACATCGCCTTCGAGGCCGGCATCGGCAAGCCCACGGTCTACCGCTATTTCGCCTCCAAGCAGGCCCTGTTCGAGGCGGTGTTCGGCCAGGCCATCGACGATCTTGAGATCCGGCTCGACGCCGCCCTCCTGCAGGACGGCCCCTTCGAGGATCGCCTGACACGCCTTGCCCTCGAGATCGTGCCGACCTTCCGCACCCATTTCGGCTCGATCCGCAATATCAACGAGGGCGAGACCTCCAAGCGCCGGCTGTTCCGCCAGCGCCGCAGCCAGATCGAGCAGCGCCTCAAGGGCGTGATCGAGACGGCGCAGCGCCAGGGCGAGGCCCGCCCCTTCGATGCGGGCATGGCCGCCAAGCTGATGATCGGCATGATGTGGAGCGGCGTCGGCGCCGACTATCTCTCCGATGCCGAGGTCGCCGAAGCCGTGATCGGCATGGCCCTCAACGGCATCGGCCGGAGCCAGGCACCGCAAGGCCGCACGCCGCGGGAGCCTGCGACCGGCGGCACGGTCACCGTGCTGAAGCCCCGTGGCCGCAAGGGTGGGAGCCCCCAGCCGTGAGCCAGGGCCGCATTCCCAAGATCGACATACCCTCTGGCCGCCTGCTGCCGCTGATCATCGCCTGCGGGCTGTTCATGGAGAATCTCGACTCCACGGTGCTCTCCACTGCGCTGCCGACCATCGCGCACGATTTCGGCACCAGCCCGATCTATCTGAAGCTGACGCTGACGTCCTACCTTCTCTCGCTCGCCATCTTCATCCCGACCTCCGGCTGGATGGCCGACCGCTTCGGCGCGCGCACCGTGTTCCGCGCCGCCATTGTGGTGTTCGCACTGGGCTCGATCGCCTGTGGCCTCTCGACCAACCTCACCGAGCTCGTCTTCGCCCGCATCATCCAGGGCATGGGCGGGGCGATGATGACGCCGGTCGGCCGCCTGATCATCCTCAAGACCACGCCCAAGCACGATCTCGTCAATGCCATGATGTGGCTGACGCTGCCGGCCTTGCTCGGTCCGCTCAGCGGCCCGCCGCTGGGCGGCTTCATCACCACCTATTTCCACTGGCGCCTGATCTTCTGGATCAACATCCCCATCGCCGTGCTCGGCATCATCCTGGCCACGCTTTACGTACCCAATGTGCGCGAGGACGACCGGCGGCCCTTCGACCTTGTCGGCTTCGGCCTGCTGGCTCCCGGCCTGGTGGCCCTGATGAGCGGGGCGACGCTGTCCGGCCTCGACCTCGTGCCGGTGGGCTACAATGTGGCGCTGGCGGTGCTGGGCCTCGTGCTGATCGGCCTCTATGTGCCCCATGCCCGCCGCTCGGCCAATCCGCTGATCGAGCTCCGCCTGCTGACCCTCCCGGCCTTTCGTGCCTCGATCACCGGCGGCTTCCTCTTCCGCATCGGCGTGGGGGCGACACCCTTTTTGCTGGCGCTCTATTTCCAGCTCGGCTTCGATTTCAACGCCTTCCAGTCCGGTATGCTGACGCTCGCCACCGGCGCCGGCGCCATGGCGATGAAGGCCCTGGCCGGGCCGATCCTGCGGCGTGCCGGCTTCCGCCGCGTGCTCACGGTCAACGCGGTGGTCTCCTCCGTCCTCGTGGCCGCGCCGGCCCTGTTCTATGCCGGCATGCCCGTCTACCTCATCTCGCTGACGCTGCTGGCGGCCGGGTTCACACGCTCGCTGCAATTCACCAGTATCAATACGGCCGGCGTCTCGGACGTGCCGCCCCATCTGATGGGGCGCGTCACCAGCATGACGTCGGTGTTGCAGGAACTGGCGAGTTCGGTCGGCGTGTCGGTGGCGGCGCTGGCGCTCGAGGGCTCGATGCGCCTGCACGGCACCACCAGCCTGACGGCGGATATTTTCCCGCCGGTGTTCGTGATGATCGGCCTGATCGCCGTAACGTCGACGCTGATCTTCAGACAGCTGCCGCGCGATGTCGGCAGCGAGCTGCTGGCGCCGGCGCCTGGGGCACCGTCCCCGCGCGCAGTCCCCGGCACGGTTGTGCCTCCCGCGGGAGGTCCGGTGCCTGCGGAGTGACAACTCACTTCGCATCACAAACGGGTTAAATAACGTTCAGTATTGATCAAATTTTCAGCACTGAAACATTACTTAACACAGCGTCATACTTTTGACGACCTAAGCATTCTAAATTACGCTCGAGATTTTTTGTGTGTACGCAGTTAAGGCGTATGTATATCCGTGGGTATAGACATGGCTAACGAAGAAGAAAAGCAGAAGAGGCCGCGCCGTCGCTGGCCGGTATTCCTGACCATCCTGGTGGCCGGCGCGGCGGGCTATGGCGGCTGGCGCCACTTCATAACCGATGCCAAGCCGACGCCCCAGCCTCAGGCCGAGGCCGCCGCGCCCGCCAAGGTGCCCGTCACCTTCATCGAAGTGAAGAAGGCCGACTATCCCGTGCACACCTATGGCCTGGGCACAGTGATGCCGCTCAAGACGGTGACGGTGAGAAGCCGCGTCGACGGCGAGATCACCAAGATCCTGTTCAAGCAGGGCCAGATGGTGAAGCAGGGCGATCCGCTGTTGGAGATCGACAAGCGGCCCTACCAGGCAGCGCTCGACCAGGCGGTGGCCAAGAAGGCACAGGACGAAGCCAATCTGCGCAACGATCAACTCAACCTGCAGCGCTTCCAGAACCTCGCGGAGAAAAGCTTCGAATCCAAGCAGGATGTCGACACCCAGCAAGCCCTGGTCGACCAGGTCAAGGCGCAGATCGAGGGTGACGAGGCCGCCATCGACAATGCCCAGACCAATCTGAGCTACACCACCATCACAGCCCCGCTCACCGGGCGCACCGGCTTCCGCCTGATCGATGCCGGCAACATCGTCCACGCCTCGGACTCGACCGGCATCGTCACCATCGCCCAGCTGCAGCCGATCTCCGTGCAGTTCACCGAGCCGCAGGACCAGTTGCCGGCCATCACCAAGGCGTTCGACAAGGGCACCGTGCCGGTCGAGGCGATGAGCTCCGACGGGACGACCACTCTCTCGCGGGGACGGCTCCTGGTGATCGACAATACCGTCAACCAGGCCACCGGCACCATCAGCGTGAAGGCCCGCTTCGACAACCAGGACAATGCGCTCTGGCCGGGCCTGTCGGTCAACACCCGCATGCTGATCAACACGCTTGCCCAGGTGATCGTGGTGCCCAGCGACGTGGTGCAGCACGGCCCCAATGGGCTGTTCGCCTATGTCATCGGCGACGATGACAAGGTCAGCGCCAAGCCGATCAAGGTCAGCGTCAATGGCGACGGCAACGCCGTGATCTCGGATGGGCTCACCGTCGGCCAGAAGGTGGTGGTGGAGGGCCAGTCCCGCCTGCAGATCGGCGCGCTGGTCGATGCCAAGCCGATGGCCTCCGATGCCGAGAAGGTTGCCGAGCAAACCATGCCTCCGGCAGACGGCACGGCCGGCGATGCATCCCAGAAGAAGGCGGACTGATCATGGCCGGCGGCATCTCCACCCCCTTCATCCGCTTCCCGATCGCCACCTCGCTTCTGATGGTCGGCATCCTGTTCGTGGGCATCATCGCCTATCCGCAATTGCCGGTGGCGCCGCTCCCGGAAGTCGACTTCCCGACCATCCAGGTCTCGGCCAGCCTGCCCGGCGCCGACCCCGCGACCATGGCATCCTCGGTGGCGCAGCCGCTGGAATCACAGTTCGCGCTGATCCCGGGCGTGTCGGAGATGACCTCTTCGAGCCAGACCTCATCGACCCAGATCACCCTGCAGTTCGACCTTTCGCGCAATATCGACGGCGCCGGCTCCGATGTGCTCGCCGCCATCAACGCCGCCTCCGGCCAGTTGCCCAAGAGCATGCCGAGCCCGCCGACCTATCGCAAGGTGAACCCGGCCGACTCGCCTATCCTGCTGCTCGGCGCCACTTCCGAAACGCTGCCACTGACGGAGGTCTCGGACGAAGCCCTCACCAAGCTCGCCCAGGCCATCAGCCAGATCAACGGCGTCGGCCAGGTCAGCGTCGGCGGGCAACAGACACCCTCCATCCGCATCCAGGTCGATCCGGCGAAGCTTGTCACCATGGGCCTGTCGCTGGAGGATGTGCGCACGCCGCTGGCGGTCACCACCGTCAACAACCCCAAGGGCACTTTCAACGGCGCCACGCGTTCCTACACCATCTACACCAATGACCAGCTCACCGACGCCAAGAGCTGGAACGACGTGATCATCGCCTATCGCAATGGCAGCCCGATCCGCGTGCGCGATATCGGCCAGGCCATCAGCGCCCCGCAGGACGACACCCAGGCCGGCTGGGCGGACGGCAAGCGCGGCGTGTTCCTGGTGATCTTCAAGCAGCCCGGCGCCAACGTCATCAACACCGTCGACAGCGTGATGAAGGAGCTGCCGCATCTGGAAGCCGGCATCTCTCCCGCCATCAAGATCTCGGTGCTCTCCGACCGCACGCAGACCATCCGCGCCGCGGTGAAGGACGTGCAGTTCACGCTGCTGCTCACCATCGGCCTCGTGGTGATGGTGATCTTCATCTTCCTGCGTAGCGTCTGGGCCACCATCATCCCCTCGATCACCGTGCCGCTCGCCCTGCTCGGTGCCTGCGCGTTGATGTGGATTGCCGGCTACAGCCTCGACAATCTCTCGCTGATGGCCCTCACCATCGCGGTCGGCTTCGTGGTCGACGACGCCATCGTCATGCTGGAGAACATCACCCGCTACATCGAGGAGGGCGAGAGGCCGATGGCCGCCGCCATCAAGGGCGCTGGCGAAATCGGCTTCACCATACTCTCGATCTCAATCTCCCTGATCGCGGTGCTGATCCCGCTCCTCCTGATGAGCGGCATCATCGGGCGCCTGTTCCGCGAGTTCTCGATCACGCTCGCCATGACCATCGTGGTCTCGGCCTTTGTCTCGCTGACGCTGACGCCGATGATGGCTTCCCGCTTCCTCAAGCCCATCCATGACGAGCATCACGGCAAGCTCTTCCAGCTCAGCGAACGCATGTTCCAGGGCCTGGTGAACGGCTATGAACGCGGCCTCGACCTGGTGCTGCGCTTCCGCTTCATGACGCTGCTGGTGTTCTTCGCCACGGTGGTGCTCACCTGCTATCTCTTCGTGATCATCCCCAAGGGCTTCTTCCCGCAGCAGGACACCGGCCTGATCACCGGCGTGGTGGAAACGGCGCAGGACACCTCCGTCTCCGACATGGCCAAACATATGGAGGAACTCGGCGCCATCGTGCTGAAGGACCCGGCCATCGCCCATATGGCGATGCGCATGGGCGGCAACGGCAATACGCTCAATGACGGCACGATGTATATCACCCTGAAGCCGCTCGACGAGCGCACGGCCTCGGCGGACCAGGTGATCCGCCGCCTGCAAACCCAGACCTCGCAGGTGCAGGGCGCCCGGCTCTTTCTACAATCGGCGCAGGACGTGCGCCTCGGCGGCCGCCCCTCACGCACCCAGTACCAGTTCACGCTGCAGGGCACCGACATCGACCAGCTCAACGAGTGGGCGCCCAAGCTCCTCGACAAGATGAAGACGATGCCGGAACTGCGCGACGTCGCCTCTGACCAGCAGGCCTCCGGCACCACGCTGACCCTGTCGATCGACCGGGACCAGGCGGCGCGCTACGGCCTGACGCCCGACCTCATCGACGCCACGCTCTACGATGCCTTCGGCCAGCGCCAGATCGCCAATTTCTCGACACAGCTCTCCACCTATTACGTCATTCTGGAGGTGCTGCCCTCGCTGCAGAAGAACACCTCGACGCTGCAGCAGATCTATCTGCGCTCGCCCACCACGGGCGGCGAGGTACCGCTCTCGGCCTTCGCCAAATGGACCACCGATCCGGTGCGCCCGCTCGCCATCAACCACCAGGGCCAGTTTCCCGCGGTGACGATCTCCTTCAACCTGGCGCCCGGCACCGCGCTCGGCCAGGCGACGACGGCGATCAACGCCATGGAACAGCAGATGAGCGTGCCGGCGACCATCACCTCGACCTTCCAGGGCACGGCGCAGGCCTTCCAGGACTCGCTTGCCTCCGTGCCGCTGCTGATCGTGGCGGCGCTGATCGTGGTCTACCTGATCCTCGGCATCCTCTATGAGAGCTACATCCACCCGCTGACCATCCTCTCGACCCTGCCTTCGGCCGGCGTCGGGGCGCTGGCCACGCTGCTGACCTTCCACTTCGACTTCAGCCTGATCGCGTTGATCGGGGTGATCCTGCTGATCGGCATCGTCAAGAAGAACGGCATCATGATGGTGGACTTCGCCATCGTGGCCGAACGCGACCATCGCATGAGCCCGCAGGAGGCGATCCGCCGCGCCTGCCTGCTGCGCTTCCGCCCGATCCTGATGACCACCATGGCAGCCATGCTCGGCGGCGTGCCGCTGATGCTCGGCCACGGCACCGGCTCGGAAATCCGCCAGCCGCTCGGCTATGCCATGGTCGGCGGCCTGATCGTCAGCCAGGTGCTGACGCTGTTCACCACGCCGGTGATCTATCTCTATCTCGACTCGTTCTCCAAGTGGGTCAGCCCCAAGCGCGTCGAGGGCGAGTTCGAGCCCGAGGAAGCCGCCCTGGCTGGCGAGCCGGTCGAGAACCGCGACGTGATAGAGGCCAAGCCGCAAAGCATCGCTGCGGAGTAGCGCTGGGAGCGCGGATCGTCGCGTTCAAAAGAGAAGGCTACAGCCAACGGCATGGCCGGAGCCTTTTTCTTGAGCGCGACGTTTCCAGGAACGGGCAAGATGCCCGTGCACCCGGAGCACTCACACCGCTCGGGCGATCATTTCGATCGGCGCGATCAAGCCATCGGCCAGCGCCGACATCACATTGCCGATCCGCATCGGCGCGCTCTCGCCCATCAGCACCAGCGGCCCCGCCGGGGCGGCACCGTCTTGCGCTGCCTTCTCGCGCATCTCGCGGCCAATCTTGAGGGCGAGGTCGCGGTGGCTGCGTTCGAGGTCGATGGCGAATCCCGCATCCTCCAGGTTCTTGCGATAATGCGCCGGGGCTTCGACGAAGCTGGTGTCCATCGTCATCGCCCAGGGCATGGGATAGGGCAACTCTCCCTCGGCCACACGCATGATGTCGTAAACGCCGAAGCGCGCACCGTGGCGCAGGACCCGGCGCACTTCCCGGAACAGGGCGGGTTTGTCGGCAATGTTCATGCCCACATGCAGCATCGCCGCGCCGTCGAACTCACCATCCGCGAAGGGCATGGCAAGGGCGCTCGCCTGCACGAAGGAGACCTTGCCCGAGAGGTGGCAGCGCTTGGTCAACGCCTTCGCGACCTCGACGAATTCCGGCGTGAGATCGACGCCGACGACATCGCAGCCGAGCAGGCGGGCAAGATGGCGGGCCGGGCCCCCGATGCCCGAGCCGACCTCCAGGATCGTCATGCCATGCTCGAAGCCGAGGTCCTCCGCGAGTTCCTCGGTGGCCGAGCTCCAGCCGAGATGGAACTCGTCGATGTCGGCAAGGTCCTCGATGGCGAGATTGTCGGGATCCTTGCCGCGCGACTGCAGCGCGGCGAACAGGGTCTTCTCCAGCGAACCATGCGTGTAGTGGCGCGCGACAGCTCCTTCGACGTCCATGGCGGCATCCCTTCATGATGATGAAACGGTGGCACGGCATCGCGATGAGAGGAGTATAGCACCGGGCGAAGGGACCGCCGAGGGGTCCTTTCCCGGGATCGCAGGTGTCTCGCTCCCAGGCGCCGACTTTGCGGGCGAAGGTGGAATCCTAGCCCTCCCAGGGGGACTTGCCCCCGGTAGCGGCTTTGCCTTAAGCCTTTCGTCACGATAACGCGCCAGAACAGGCCTTGCGGCAAGGTCAAGCCGTGCGGTGGGAGGAAGACATGTCTGAGACCAGGATTTACGACGTTCCGCGCGAATGGGCCGAGGAAGCCTATGTCGACAACTCCCGCTACCAGGCCATGTATGAGGCTTCGATTGCCGATCCGGAGGCTTTCTGGGGCGAGCACGGCAAGCGCATCGGCTGGTTCGAGCCCTATACCAGCGTCAAGAATACCCGCTTCGCCCCCGACGTCTCCATCCGCTGGTATGAGGACGGCACCACCAACGTCGCCTGGAACTGCGTGGACCGGCACGTGGCCGAGCAGGGCGAGCGCACCGCCATCATCTGGGAGGGCGACGATCCCTCGCAGTCGCGCCACATCACCTATCGCGAGCTCGGCACCGAAGTGCAGCGCTTCGCCAATGTGCTGAAGGGCGAAGGCGTCAGAAAGGGCGACCGCGTCACCATCTACATGCCGATGATCCCGGAAGCGGCTTTCGCCATGCTGGCCTGCGCTCGCATCGGCGCCGTCCATTCGGTGGTGTTCGGCGGCTTCTCGCCGGATTCGCTGGCGGGCCGCATCGCCGACTGCACCTCCACCGTGGTCATCACCGCCGACGAGGGCGTGCGCGGCGGCCGGCGCATCCCGCTGAAGGCCAATGTCGATGCCGCCTGCGCCAAGACGGGTGGCGTCGCCTCGGTCATCGTGATCCGGCGCACCGGCGCGAACGTGCCGATGCTCGCCGGCCGCGACCATTTCTATGACGACCTCGCCGCCACTGTCTCGGACGAGTGCCCCTGCGAGGAGATGGCGGCGGAGGATCCGCTCTTCATCCTCTACACCTCCGGCTCCACCGGCAAGCCCAAGGGCGTGCTGCACACCACCGCCGGCTATCTCGTTTATGCCGCGATGACGCACCAATATGTCTTCGACTACCACGAGGGCGACATCTACTGGTGCACGGCGGATGTCGGCTGGGTCACCGGCCACTCCTACATCGTCTACGGCCCGCTCGCCAACGGCGCGACGACGCTGATGTTCGAGGGTGTGCCGAACTACCCCAGCGTCTCGCGCTTCTGGGAAGTCGTCGACAAGCATAAGGTGACGATCTTCTACACCGCCCCCACCGCCATCCGGGCTCTGATGGGCGCCGGCGAGGAGCCGGTGAAGCAGACCTCGCGCACCTCGCTCCGCCTGCTCGGCTCGGTAGGCGAGCCGATCAACCCCGAGGCCTGGGAGTGGTATCACCGCGTGGTGGGCGAGCATCGCTGCCCGATCGTCGACACCTGGTGGCAGACCGAGACCGGCGGCATCCTGATCACGCCGCTGCCGGGAGCCACCCGCCTGAAGCCCGGCTCGGCTACGCGGCCCTTCTTCGGCATCCGCCCGGAGATCGTCGACGCCGAAGGCAAGGTGCAGGAGGGAGCTTGCGAGGGCAATCTCGTCATCGCCGATTCCTGGCCGGGCCAGATGCGCACCGTCTATGGCGACCACCAGCGCTTCTTCGAGACCTATTTCTCCGCATACAAGGGCAAATATTTCACCGGCGACGGCTGCCGGCGCGACGGGGACGGCTATTACTGGATCACCGGCCGTGTCGACGACGTCATCAACGTCTCCGGCCATCGCATGGGCACGGCCGAGGTCGAGAGTGCACTGGTGGCGCATGAAAAGGTCTCGGAGGCCGCGGTGGTGGGCTATCCGCACGATCTCAAGGGCCAGGGCATCTATGCCTATGTCACGCTGATGGCCGGCGAGAAAGGCGATGACGGCCTGCGCCGCGAGCTCGTCGCCTGGGTACGCAAGGAAATCGGCCCGATCGCCTCGCCCGACCTCATCCAGTTCGCCCCCGGCCTGCCCAAGACGCGCTCGGGCAAGATCATGCGCCGCATCCTGCGCAAGATCGCCGAGGACGAATTCTCAGCGCTGGGAGATACCTCGACCCTGGCGGATCCGGCGGTGGTGGATGACCTGATAGCCAACAGGCAGAACAAGAAGGGATGAGGGAAGGGGTACCACGGAAAGCCTCCCCCACGAAGCTGGGGGAGGTGGCACGACGAAGTCGTGACGGAGGGGGTGTGGGCGGAGTGGGGCTCAGTGTGAGTGGCAGGCCGTGGCATCCCATGCTGAAACGGACTGAGGGTCAGCGGTTCGGGTGCCTTATCCTAGCCACACCCCCTCCGACCTCACTTCGTTCGGCCACCTCCCCCAGCTTCGTGGGGGAGGCTCCCCGCACCCATTCTGAGGAGCTTATAGCCGACACTAATCTACCCACTTCATCGACATTATAGCTCGGAGTTCGCTGCAAAATTCCGTCGCTGGGAGACTTCTTGCTTTCTTCGCAACCGTCTAAACAGGAAGCGATCCGCTCCTCTCGCACCCCTCCCCGCACGGGCCAGGGGTAGTCTTGTTTTTGTCATGTCCGTTGCCAGCGACGATACCAGCCCTCTCTCCCGCGCCATCCCGTCCTGGATGCGCGCGCTCGTGCGCCGCAGCGAGAGCGGCATGGTGCTGCTAGCGGCCATTGTCGGCGCGCTGGCAGGCCTTGCCGTCTTCCTGATCAGCGACACCGCGCAGCGCGCTCATGAGCTCTTCTTCGGCCTGCAGTCGGAGGAGCGGCTCAGCGGCACGCTCGGCCTGCCGATGATCCTCGCCCTCAGCGTGCCGGCCTGCGGCGGCCTGATCCTCGGGCTCGTCAATCTGGCGATCGCGCGCCGCCGTTTCCCGCGGCCGATCGACCCGATCGAGGCCAACGCCCTGCATGGCGGGCGGATGTCGCTGAAGGGCAGCCTGATCGTCTGCCTGCAGACCTGGATCTCCAACGGCTTCGGCGCCTCGGTGGGCTTGGAGGCCGCCTATTCGCAGATCGGCTCGGGCATGGCGGCGCGCTTCGGTACCAGCTTCCATCTGCGGCGGGCCGACATGCGCCTCATCGTCGGCTGCGGCTCGGCTGGGGCGATCGCCGGCGCCTTCGGCGCGCCGCTCACCGGCGCCTTCTATGCCTTCGAGATCATCATCGGCTCCTATGCGGTGTCCAACCTCGCACCGGTGGCCGCCGCCGCCATCGCCGGCACCATCGTCACCCATCTGCTTGGCCTCCAATCCTATGCCGTGGTCGCCGGCGTCGCCTTCCAGCCGCATGCCGCCGGGGCCGCCACGCTCTGCGGCCTCGGCCTGTTCTGCGCCGCCGTCGCCGTGGGGGTGATGCAGGGTGTCGCCTGGATGGAGAAACTGTTCCGCCGCGTCCGCCTGCCCGTCTGGCTGATGCCCTGCCTCGGCGGCCTCCTGGTCGGCGGCTTGGCGCTGATCTCGCCCAAAGTGCTGTCCTCCGGCCATGGCGCGCTGGTGAACATGCTGGTCGGGCCGCCAGCACCGGTGCTGGTGCTGGGCGGGCTGCTCCTCCTGAAGGCGCTGGCCTCGGCCATCTCGCTCGGCTCGGGCTTTCGCGGCGGCCTGTTCTTCGCCTCGCTCTTCCTCGGCGCCCTGGTCGGCCAGTTCTATCTCGGCGGCTTGCAGTTCCTCGTCGCCGACACCGGCCTGACACCGCATGCCGCGGCCCTGGCCGGCATGGCGGCGCTAGCAGCGGCCATCGTCGGCGGCCCCTTGACCATGAGCTTCCTGGTGCTGGAGATGACGGGCGACTTCCAGCTCACCGTCGCCGTGCTGATGGCGGTGATCGTCGCCTCGATCACCGTACGCGAGACCTTCGGCTATTCCTTCGCCACCTGGCGCTTCCATTTGCGCGGCGAAGCCATCCGCAGTGCCCACGATATCGGCTGGGCGCGCGATCTCACCGTCGGCCGTGTCATGCGCACGCCGGTGCCCACGGTCGACAGGAACGCCTCGCTGGTGGTGTTCCGCAATGCCTACCCCCTTGGTTCCACCCACTATGCCGTGGCCGTGGACACGCTCACCAACCGCTATGCCGGTCTCATCCGCGTTGCCGACGCCTGGCAGGCCAATCCCGAGCTGCCGGATGGCGGCAAGGCGGTGGAGACCCTGGCCCTGTTCCGCGACCAGACGCTCATGGCGGGCATGACGCTGAAGCAGGCCACGCAGCAGATGGAGCGCTGCGAGGCGGAGGCGCTCGCCGTGGTGGACGAGGCCGGCCACGTCATCGGCCTGCTCTCGGAAGCGCATGCGCTCAGGCGCTATGCCGAGGCAGCGGATCGGGCGAGAAGGGACCTGGCCGGCGAGGGCGTGTAGGCTGGGAGCGCGGACGTCCCCAATCGGTGTGCCCTCTCGCCCTCGCTTCTCGTTTCCAAGAGGCGGACAAGATGTCCGCGCTCCCAGCGATGCGCTCCCAGATTAAACCAGCGTGTTGCAGAACCTCTGAATCCGCCGTCCTGCCTCTTCCAGCGCCTCGTTCGAGGTCGCGTAGGAAATGCGGAAGTTCGGACCCAGACCGAAGGCCGAGCCATGCACCACCGCCACGCCCTCGGCCTGCAGCAGTTCGGAGACGAAATCCTCGTCCGTCTCGATCACCTTGCCCGAAGGCGCCTTCTTGCCGATCGTGCCGGCGCAGGAGGGGTAGACGTAGAAAGCGCCTTCCGGCGTCGGGCACCGGATGCCCTTGGCCTGGTTGAGCATGGAGACGATGAGGTCGCGCCGGCCCTCGAAGATCTTGCGGCGCACGGGGATATAATCCTGCGTGCCGTTGAGGGCCTCCACCGCCGCCCATTGCGCGATGGTGCAGGCGCCCGAGGTCTGCTGGCCCTGGATCATGTCCATGGCCTTGATCAGGGGCTCGGGCCCGGCGGCATAGCCGATGCGCCAGCCGGTCATTGAATAGGCCTTGGAGACGCCGTTGATGGTCAGCGTGCGGTCATAGAGCTTGGGCTCGACCTGCGCCGGCGTGAAATAGGTGAAGTCGCCATAGACGAGATGCTCATACATGTCGTCGGTCATCACCCACACATGTGGATGGCGCATCAGCACGTCGGTGAGTGCCTTCAATTCGTCCCGGCTATAGGCCGCGCCGGAGGGGTTGGAGGGTGAGTTGAAGATGAACCACTTGGTCTTCGGCGTGATTGCCTTTTCGAGCGCCTCGGCGGTCAGCTTGAAATTGCTGGCGATCGTCGTCGGCGCGAACACCGGCGTGCCGCCGCACAGGGCCACCATCTCCGGATAGGAGACCCAGTAGGGCGTGGGGATCACCACTTCGTCGCCCGTGTTGAGCGTCGCCATCAGGCCGTTGAACAGGATCTGCTTGCCGCCCGTGCCGACGATGGTCTGCGAGGGCTTGTAGTCGAGCCCGTTCTCGCGCTTGAACTTGGCGGCGATGGCTTCGCGCAGCTGCGGGATGCCCGAGACCGGCGGATATTTGGTCTCGCCGCGCATCATGGCGTCGATGGCCGCCTGCTTGATGTTGTCGGGCGTGTCCATATCCGGCTCGCCGGCGCCGAGGCCGATGATGTCCCGGCCGGCCGCTTTCAATTCGCGCGCTTTCTGGCTCACCGCGATGGTCGCGGAGGGCTTGATGCGCGAAAGGGCGTCGGCGAGAAAGGCCATGGCTGGGACTCCTGATGAACCGTTTAAATTTGCGGGCGGACCCTAGAGCAAAGCGCGTTTAGGCGCAAACGCTGCTTTGCTCTAACTCTTTGTTTCGACGCGTCTTTGCGATTCTTGCCGATTCCGTCAAATCGCAAAACGCTTTAGGCGCGCCATGGCGCCGGTTCAAGGGGAAGGATGGCTTTTTCTTCACGCCTCGAAGGGAAATGCCAGCCCCAAACCCGGGGTGGCAAAGGCGAGGACAGCGTCATTCCCAGCGCGTCCTTACGGGCTTGCTCGTGCGTGGAAGGGAGACCCGGAATGACGAGCCTTTCTTCCCAACATTGCTTGTTTGTAACGACACAACATTGCCATGAAACTTCCTCACCACCGCCCGCTCACGTGCAAAGACCCGCCGTGATCGCGCGTATTCTTGGCACCATGGCCGATGCGCTTCGGAAGAGGTCGTGATCTGGTTGAGTGCCGCGTGCGTTTTGACACTTCGCGAGGGAAGGCGAATGTCTAAACGAAAAGGACGTTAGGGCGATACAAGTCGATTGCGTTGCAAGCACGTTCATGGAGATCACTATGGCAGTCAATCAGGCAGCTCCGCACTTCTTCAAGGCCGACACCCGCGCCATGCGCGTTTCGGCAGCCGAAGCAGAACGTCAGTTGACCCTGGCGTTGTGGCTGGTTGGATTGCTCGCTTTGGCGACTTTGATTACGGCGACCGTCGGTTTCTTCGCTTAAACCCCCCGCGAGCGAAGAGTACTGGTCGCTAACGCGCCGGATGGACCCCCCGCCATCCGGCGCATTTTTTTGGCCGGAGCGCACTGCGATTTCATCGCATCGCAATCTTCCCAATCGAAAAGTTAGCCAACTTTTCCGGAAATGCGTTGCCCAGCTTGGTACAGTCCTTCCTGTCGATCTTGGTGCTTTTTCCTGGCCCTTTCCGGGCGCAGCCTTTCGCATCAAGAGTCTGACAGGAGACCATCATGGGCCATCGCATCTTCCTCGCCGGGGCGTCCGGCGCCATCGGCCGTCCCTTGACCAGGCTGCTGGTCGCAGCTGGTCATGACGTCATCGGCACCACGCGCTCGGCCGAGAAGGCGGAGCAGTTGAAGGTGCTCGGCGCCGAACCCGCTGTCGTCGATGTCTACGATGCCGAGGCCCTCGCCGCTGCGGTGGCGGCCGCACGCCCCGAGATCGTCATCCACCAGCTGACCGACCTGCCGGCGGGAGTCGATCCCGCGCGCATGGCCGAGTTCGCCGTGCGCAATGCCCGCCTGCGCCGGGAAGGCACTGCCAATCTGGTGAAGGCGGCCATTGCGGCTGGCGCCCGCCGCCTGGTCGCCCAGAGCATCGCCTGGGCCTACGCGCCCGGCCCCCTGCCCCGCCGCGAGGACGATCCGCTCGACCGCAACGCCGAGGGCCTACGCGCCGTCAGCGTCGGCGGGGTGATCGCCCTGGAGGAGGCCGTGCTGGCCGCGCCGCTGGAGGGCATCGTCCTGCGCTATGGCCGGCTCTACGGCCCAGGCACGGGCGTCGAGACAGCGGCCGCACCCGCTGTACATGTCGAGGCCGCTGCCAAGGCGGCGCTGCTGGCGATGGATCGCGGCAGTGCCGGCGTGTTCAACGTGGCGGAGTCCTGCGAAGCGCTGTCGAGCGAGAAGGCGGAACGGGAGCTGGGATGGAAGGTGGGGTGATCCCCGGGATTCCCAATCGCCTTTCTTCGGTCTAACCTCAGCTGAACATCTCAGCACCGGTTGATTCCTTGCACCTCACTTCCGACGAATGTGCGATGCGCGATGGCGGACACGGTCCGGCCGTGGCCTTCGCCATGGACATCCTGCTGCGCTTCGCCGAGGCGGTAGGCGCCCCAAAACTCCTCGCGATCAGCCAGGCCCATATCGACGGCTGCCTCTATCACGGCCAGGTCAGCCTGGACTTCGTCGAACGTCTGGTCACCGACGGCGGCAAGGTCTGCGTGCCGACCACCCTCAATGTCGGCTCGATGGACCTGCTGCATCCTGAACTGATAGGCGGCCCGCAGGCCGAGCGCGCCGCCGGGAAACGGCTGATGGAGGCGCATCTGGCGCTCGGCTGCGAGCCGAGCTTCACCTGCGCGCCCTATCAGACGCGCTTCCGCCCGCGTTTCGGCGAGCAGATCGCCTGGGGCGAGTCCAATGCCATCGTCTTCGCCAATTCGGTGATCGGCGCCCGCACCAACCGCTATGGCGACTTCATCGACCTGTGCTGTGCGCTCACCGGCCGCGCACCCGCCTTCGGGCTGCATCTCGACGAGCATCGCCGTGGCGAGGTGTTGTTCCGCCTTCCGCAACTGCCGCCGGCCTGGCGCGACTCGGATGCGCTCTATGTCGCAGTCGGGCATGTCGTCGGGGGAAGGTCGCGGGGCAGCGTGCCGGTGATCGAAGGCCTGCCACCACCGCCCTCCGAGGACCGGCTCAAGGCTCTCGGCGCCGTGGCTGCCTCGTCGGGCTCGGTGGCGCTGTTCCATGCGGTAGGCATCACCCCGGAAGCACCGACGCAGGGGGATGCCCTTGGTGGGCGCCCGCCTGCCGAGACGATCGATCTTACCTTGGCCGAACTGAAGCATGCCTTGGCTGGCCTTTCGACCGCCGCCGAAGGTACCCCGCTCTCCGCCGTCAGCCTCGGCACGCCGCATTTCTCGCTGCAGGAGTTCAAGACGATGGCGCGGCTGATGGAAGGCTTCCACAAGGCGCCGGGCCTTGCCTTCTACATCAACACCAGTCGCGAGACTTATCACACCATCCATGGGCTCGGCCTGCGCACCCTCTTCGAACACGCCGGCATCACCCTCCTCACCGACACCTGCACCTATGTCACCGCTCTGCTGCACCGGCTCGACGGCGTGGTGATGACCAATTCCGGCAAATGGGCCCATTATGCGCCGGGCAATATCGGTGTCGGCGTTGCCTTCGGTTCCCTGGCTGATTGCCTCGCCTCGGCACAGGCGGGCTATGTGATGCGGAGCGCGCTATGACGTCGTTCACCGCCCGCACTTTGGTGGAAGGCAGCGCCGAGGGCCTGCTCGCGCTGTTGACCGCGCCGCTCTCTTTCTGGGGCGGCTATGACAGTGGCACGGGCCGGGTGATCGACCATTCGCATCCCGCCTTCGGCGCGGAGATCGCCGGGCGCATCCTCGCCATGCCCTCCGGCCGCGGCTCCTCCTCGGCGAGTTCGGTGCTGGCCGAGGCGATCCGGCTTGGCACCGCGCCGGCGGGCATCGTCCTCGCGCAGGCGGACTCAATCATCACGGTCGGCGCCATCGTGGCGGCGCGGCTCTATGGCAAGGCCTGCCCGGTCGTGGTCTGCGGACCGGAGACGATGGCACAGCTTCGTCCCGACGCGCGCTTGAGCCTTGTCGCGACAGCCGATGGCGCCCGGCTAAACTTAAGCACCGCTGTGTAAATCTGCGTCGCGGAGCTGTCATTTTTCCCTTGCCAGCACGCCCAAACGGCGCGACGTTTCCTCTCAGCCGCCGTCAAGAGCGGTGGCCCGAAGCGTTTTGCGATCTGATGGAATCGTCAGAACCGCAAAGATGCGTCGAATAAAGAGCGACATAGCTGGGAGGTACGCGACGTGACGCAGGACACTCCAGACGACAGGACGCCAGCCAGCGGCAGACGATTTAGCGGGCCGCGCTGCATCGCCCTTGTTGGCCCGTTCCAAAGTGGCAAGACCACACTTCTCGAAGCCATCCTCGCCCGCATGGGGGCGCTGCAGCGCCAGGGCACCGTATCAGCCGGTTCCACCATCGGCGATGCCAGCGCCGAGGCCCGCGCCCACGCCATGAGCATCGAGGCCAATGTCGCCGCCGTCGATTTCATGGGCGACACCTACACCTTCATCGACTGCCCCGGCTCCATCGAGTTCCTGGCCGAGATGCGCCCGGCCCTGCCGGCAATCGACGCAGCCGTGGTGGTGTGCGAGGCGGACGAGAAGAAGGTCCCGGCTTTGCAGCTGATTTTGCGCGAGCTGGAAGATCTGAAGATCCCGCGCTTCCTCTTCCTTAACAAGATCGACAATTCGCACCAGGGCGTGCGCGAGGCCCTGCCTCTGCTGCAGCCCGCTTCCCGCCTGCCGCTGCTGCTGCGCCAGATCCCGATCTGGAAGAACGGCGTCGCCGTCGGCTATATCGACCTCGCCCTCGAGCGCGCCTTCATCTATCAGGAGCACGCGGCCTCGCAGGTGGTCGACATTCCACCCGATGAGCAGGACGAGAGCAAGGATGCCCGCTATTCCATGCTGGAGCGGCTCTCCGACCATGACGACGCGCTGATGGAGCAACTGCTCGAAGAGGTCGAGCCCCCGCGCGACCGTGTCTTCGACGACCTCGCCCACGAGTTGCGCGACGGCCTCGCCGTGCCGGTGCTGATGGGCTCGGCCCTCAACGGCAACGGCATGCTGCGCCTGATGAAGGCCCTGCGCCACGAGGCGCCCGGCATCGCCGAGACGACGGCGCGCCTCGGCGTGACGCCGGGCCAGGAACCGAACAGCTCGCCGCTCGGCTATGTGATGAAGACCTTCCACACCGCCCATGCCGGCAAGCTCTCGCTCACCCGCGTGCTCTCCGGCAGCTTCCAGGAAGGCATGACGGTGACGACCTCCTCGGGTGAGAGCGGCCGCATCGCTGGCTGCACCCGCCTGCTCGGCCAGACCACGCAGAAGACCACGCAGGCCGGCCCCGGCGACACCGTGGCACTCTCGAAGGTCGATGCCGCCCATACCGGCGACATGCTGGCCGTGGGCAAGACGGTGCCCTCGCCCGTCGCCACCGAGGCGCCGCAGCCGGTGATGGCGCTCGCCGTGCGTGCCCGCGACCGCAAGGACGACGTGAAGCTCACCGCGGCCATCCAGCGTCTGCTGGACGAGGACCGCGCGCTCAGCGTCGAGCAGAACGCCGAGCTCGGCGACATCATCCTGCGCGGCCAGGGCGAAATGCACCTGCGCGTCGCGGTGGAGAAGCTCGCCTCGAAATTCGGCGTGGCGGTGAACTCGCATGCGCCTCAGATCGGCTATCGCGAGACCATCCGCAAGGCCACGACCGGCGTGCGCGGCCGGCACAAGAAGCAGTCCGGCGGCCATGGCCAGTTCGGCGACGTGGTAATCGATGTGATGCCCCTGCCGCGTGGCGAGGGCTTCGCCTTCATCGACAAGATCACGGGCGGCGTGGTGCCGCGCAACTACATCCCCTCGGTCGAGGAGGGCGTGAAGCACTATCTCAAACGCGGGCCGCTGGGCTTCCCGGTGGTCGACGTCGGCGTGGCGCTGACGGACGGCTCCTACCACACGGTTGATTCTTCCGACATGGCCTTCCAGACCGCGGCGCGCATCGGCATGAGCGAGGCAATGCCGCAATGCAGCCCCGTGCTACTGGAGCCGGTGCTGGCGGTGGAAATCGCCGTGCCCTCGGACGCCACCGCCAAGGCCAACGCCATCGTCTCCTCCCGCCGGGGCCAGATCCTCGGCTTCGACTCTCGCCAGGGCTGGGACGGCTGGGACGTCGTGCAGGCGCTGATCCCGGAAGCCGAGATCACCGACCTCATCATCGAGCTGCGCTCGGCCACGTCCGGGGTGGGCACCTTCAAGGCGAAGTTCGACCATCTGGCGGAATTGTCGGGCCGGCAGGCCGATACGATCGTGGCCTCGAAGCAGGCCGCGCAGTAATCCTGGGAGCGCGGACATCCTGTCCGCTCTTGAAACGATGACGGGTGAGGATGAGGTGCCTCTTCATTCTCATCCGTTTTTGTTTCCAAGAGGCCGGCTGAAAGCCAGCGGCCCCGGGAAGACGCGCCCTTCCTGGGACCGCTGGCGTCCTCGCCGGCTCTTGGAAGCGGTAGGCCCGCAAGATAGGGCGAGCCCCTCCCCACAGGCCTTCGTTTCCAAGAGCGGACTGGAAGTCCGCGCTCCCAGGTTTACCCCCACCCCCATCCGCGCTATCTACCGCCGATGCAGCCCATCGAGATCGCCGCCTTCTATCATTTCGCCCGCCTGCCGGATTTTGCCGCCCTGCGCGAGCCGCTGGCGAAGCTCGCCTGCTCGCTCGGCATCAAGGGCATCATCCTGCTGGCGCCGGAAGGCATCAACGGCACGGTGGGCGGCACACCCGAGGCGATGGCCGCCTTCCATCCCGGGCTGCGGGAAATCACCGGCCTTCCTGCCATCGAGCACAAGACCTCTTTCGCCGATGAGATGCCCTTCCTGCGCATGAAGGTGCGGTTGAAGGAGGAGATCGTGACCCTCGGCGACACCAGCGTCGATCCCACCGCGCGCGTCGGCACCTATGTCGAGCCTAGGGATTGGAACGCCCTGATCGCCGATCCCGAGGTGCTGGTGATCGATACCCGCAACGATTTCGAAGTGCGCATCGGCAGCTTCCGGGGCGCCATCGATCCCCACACCAAGACGTTCGGCGACTTTCCCGCCTATGTCAGGGACAATCTCGACCCCGCCCGTCACCGCAAGGTGGCGATGTTCTGCACCGGCGGCATACGCTGCGAGAAAGCCACCAGCCTCATGCTGCGAGAGGGCTTCGAGGAGGTCTACCACCTCAAGGGCGGCGTCTTGAAATATCTGGAAGAAATCCCGCCGCAGGAGAGCCTGTGGCAGGGCGCCTGCTTCGTCTTCGACAAGCGCGTCGCCGTGGGGCACGGGCTAGCGGTCGAGGACTACCAGCTCTGCCATGGCTGCCTTTCGCCACTCGATGCCGAAGAACGGCGCTCGCCCGACTACGAGGAAGGCGTGAGCTGTCCCCATTGCGCCTCGACACTGACGGAGGCGCAGAAGGCCTCTTCTCGGGAGAGGCACCGGCAGGTGGTGCTGGCGGAAAGGCGTGGCGGCACGCATCTGGGGCCGGTCGGCGACGCCGCCACGATGCAGGGCGCGACGCGAGCCTCCCCTACGAGGCTGAGGGAGGTGGCCGAACGCAGTGAGGTCGGAGGGGGTGTGGTCCGCTAGCTGCACATAGCAAGAAAAGGCTGCGCTTGTTTCTTAAGCCGCGCCCACTTTTCCCTGTGAAGTCGAGCCCGTCGGGCCACACCCCCTCCGAGCCGACTTCGTCGGCCCACCTCCCCCAGCTTCGTGGGGGAGGCTCGCGTCGCGCCCTTCGATCCAAGCCCCTCCCCGGACCTCACTGATGCCTGAAACCGCCCTCGTCCTGTTCTCCGCCGGCCAGGATTCCACCACCTGCCTCGCCTGGGCGCTCGAGCGCTTCGACCATGTCGAGACTGTGGGCTTCGATTATGGCCAGCGTCACCGGGTGGAGCTCGACATGCGGCCGACGGTGCTGGCGGCCCTGCGGCAGTCCTTCCCGGCCTGGGGCGCCAGGCTCGGCGAGGATCATCTCGTCGATCTCGGCGTGCTGGGCAAGATCAGCGAGACCTCGCTCACCCGCGATGTCGCCATCACCATGCAGGCGAACGGGCTGCCCAACAGCTTCGTGCCAGGGCGCAACCTGCTCTTCCTGACCTTCGCCGCCACGCTCGCCTATCGGCGCGGGGCCAGGCACCTCGTCACCGGCGTGTGCGAGACCGACTTCTCCGGCTATCCCGATTGCCGGGACGACACCATGAAGGCCATGCAGCTCGCGCTCAATCTCGGCATGGAGGCACGCTTCGTCATCCATACACCGCTGATGTGGATCGACAAGGCCGCGACCTGGTCCCTCGCCCGCAAGCTCGGCGGCGACACGCTGGTGGACCTGATCCGCCGGGACACCCACACCTGCTACAATGGCGACCGCAGCCACCGCCACGACTGGGGCTTGGGCTGCGGCACCTGCCCGGCCTGCGAACTGCGCGCGGCCGGCTACCGCAAGTTCATCGCCGGCTGAGAGCGACGCGGCCTCGCAACGATACGAATATCCGCCGTCCCCTCTCAGGGCTTGT
Organism: Labrys miyagiensis; assembly: GCF_030160835.1. Taxonomy (GTDB): domain Bacteria; phylum Pseudomonadota; class Alphaproteobacteria; order Rhizobiales; family Labraceae; genus Labrys; species Labrys miyagiensis. Next base: position 56,194 of record NZ_BSPC01000009.1, read on the forward strand.
AGACGGGATGCGGATGATGCCGATAGACGTGCCTCACGTGCCGATAATGCCGGTAGTGCTTGGTATAATACACCCCCGGCTTGTAATGCTCGCAGCCCTCATAGCCGTTGGGCACCCAGTTGGGCGGCAGCGGGGCGGCATAGCGGCAGTCAGTGGCGCTGTAGGGATAGCCGCGCTGCGTGGCGCAAGCACCCAGTCCGCCAGCCAGCAAGGCAACCATGGTTGCCGCAATCAATTTCGTGCTCATCGGCCGTCCTTTTGCACCCGCACCACCAAAACAGCAATTTATCAGCCCACCTCCAGGATCGGCTGATAAATTGCTGCGTCTTCTCAAAGTTCTAGGCGTGAGACTCGCCCCCGAATGCGATTCCGACGCAGTACATAAAGCTCAGGCAACCTGAACCGGACATGCGGTCTCGTCAAGCGCTGCGGTCGCACCGCTCCGGTCAAAACATCGCGCCAAAAAAGCAGCGCATCGCCGTGCCTGAAAGCTGGCTGAAAGCTTGCTGCCGTAGGGTGGCGCCGTTCAAAGCAGGGGCAGCGGGCGAACCAAACCAGGGAGGTAGGAATGACCAGGCTCGGCTTGGCAGTCTCCGTTACGACTTTGGCTTTCGTCATCGGCACGCCGGCTCTCGCCTTTGACGGCTGGCGCCTGCAACATGCAACCACAATCGATGGCAAGGGCTCGGGCTACGACTATGTTTCGGTCGATTCGACCACGCATCACGTCTTTCTCGGCCACCGCAAGGAAGGCCTGCAGGTCTTCGATCCTACGGCCGGCAAGGTGATCAAGGTGATCGACAAGACGGCGACGGACAGTTCGGACGGTGCCGTGCTCATCCCCGAATTCGACCTCGGCGTCTCCAACAACGAGGATGGCACTATCACGCCGTTCAAGCTATCGACGCTTGAGGCGCAGGCGCCGATCAAGGTGGGCGAGGATCTCGACACCAGCCATTACGATCCCGTCAGCAAGCGCCTGGTGCTCAACATGGGTTCGGGCGATGACGGCACAGAGCTGATCATGCTGGATGTTCCCTCCCTGAAGGAGGTCCGCCGGCTCAAGGTGCCGAGCAAGAAGGTGGAAGGCGCCGACAGCGACGGCGAATCCGGCTTCTTCCTGGCCGCCCAGGACCTCGACAAGGTCTACAAGATCGACACCACGGCCGGGAAGATCGTCGCCACCTATGATACCGCGCCCGCCTGCGGCCACCCCACGGCGGTGACGGTGAACGCGGCCGATGAGCGTGTCTATGTCAGCTGCCGTGGCCACGACGCCATCAAGCCCTCGCTCCTGGTGCTGGATGGCGTCAGCGGCAAGATCGTCTACAGCGCCGAGATCGGCGGGGGCACCGACAGCATCATCTATGATGCCGCTCTCAAGCGCATCTTCACCGCCAATGGCGTGAGTGCCAACCTCAACGTCTTCCAGGTCGACGGTCCCGACAGCTACAAGCCGCTGGAGACCCTGGGCACTCGCGCCGGCGTGCGCACCATGGCGATGGATCGCCAGACCAAGACGATCTACGCCATCACCGCCGAGGGCAGCGCCGACGCCTCCAAGAAGATTCTGACGGCTGTCTCGCCGTTCTATGCCAACACCTTCTACCCGAACACCTTCACGGTGCTGACCTACGGCAAGCCCTGAGAGGGTCCCAGAACAAATCGCCGACCTAGCGCAGGCGCAAGGTCGGCGATGATCTGGGCAACGATGGCGACAACCTCGCGCTCTATCAGAGGCCCAGGCCCTTCTTCACCGCCGGCAACCCCGGCTGGCCGTCGAACGTCGTGACGCCATTGAGCCAGGTATCGAGGACGCCCGGGTTGGCTTTAAGATATTCAGCGGCTGCCGTCGGGCCGTCCTTGCCGTCGGTCAGGATCATGTTCATCATCGTATTTTCAAGATCGACGTTGAACTTCAGATTGCTGACAAGCTTGGCGGCGTTCGGGCATTCGGCCGCCCAACCCGCGCGCTCATTGGTGTAGACGACAGCACTGCCGAAGTTGGGACCAAACGTTTCATCACCGCCGGTCAGGTACTGAATCTTGAAGTTGACATTCATCGGATGGGGAGCCCAGCCAAGGAAAACGATGTCCTCCCCGCGCGCAACATCGCCTTGAACCTGAGCGATCATGCCTTGCTCGCTCGATTCCACCAGCTGGAAGCCCTTCAATCCGTCCTTGTTGTTGTCGATCATGCCCTGGATGAGCCCGTTGCCGGTATCGCCTGGTTCTATGCCGTAGATCTTGCCTTGGAGCGAATCCTTGAATTTTGCGATGTCGCTAAAGTCCTTCAGTCCCTTGTCATAGGTATATTGCGGCACGGCGAGCGTGTATTTCGCACCAACAGGAAGATTGGCGCCGGTGACGACAATCGATTTGTCGTCAAGATATGGTTTGCGATCGTTCACCATGCTGGGTTGCCAGTCACCGAGATAGACGTCGATATCCTTGTTCTTCATTGACGCGTAGGTAAGCGGAATGGTGAGAACCGTGGTCGTTGGCGTATAGCCCAGACCTTTCAGAATGAGGGAGGAGATGGCGGTCGTCGAGGTGATGTCGGTCCAGCCGACATCGGAAAATCTGACGGTCCTGCAGGATTCCGAATCGCTGGCCCGTGCGCCGCCGGTCACTCCGAGGGTCAGGGCGGCGATTGTGAACATGATGCCGAAATTTTTCATTCCAAAATCTCCCATATCCGGTGATTCACACCATGCGACCCCACCACGGGGCGGCACTGACCGTTAGAACTCGATGACGAAGCGGCCTTTCGAGGTGCCGTTTTCCAGGGCGAGCAAGGCGTCCGAGACTTGCTCCAGCGAAATGGTCTCGACGGCGATTTCGAAGGGCCGTTCAGCGTGCATAGCGACGAGTTCGCGCATCTGGGCCCGGGTGCCGACGCTGGTTCCGGTGATGATGACGCCCGTGGCCGTCAACCACTCCTGAATCAGGGGAACTGGCTCGAACACCATCGCGGCTGCAATGATTCTGCCACGGGGCCTGATAGCAGCGATCATCGCGGCCCAGGTGGCCGTCGTCGGAGCGAAATTGATGCATGCGTGGGGCTTGTTGGTTCTCGCCGCGAGTCTGGCAGGCAGTGTGTCGTCGGCGATCTCAGCCTCCATCGCCCCATAGCGTTGGGCGATCTTCAATTTTACCGGGTCGCGATCCACCGCCAGGACCTTGATGCCAAGGCGGCTGGCGATCTGAATAGCGTAAAGCCCAAGGCCGCCGCAGCCGAAGACAATGCAGGTCTCGCCCTCCTTCAGTTCCGCCTTTTTGAGGGCGCCATAAGCGGTGATGCCGGCGCACATCAGCGGAGCAGTGGTGAGGGGATCGATGTTCGAGGGCAAGCGCACCGCGAACCCGGCACTGGCAAGGACGTAGTCCGCAAACGCTCCCGGCACATTCAGGCCATGGGCCCGATGGTGCTGGCAGAATGATTCGTCACCCTCCAGGCACTCGTCGCAGTGGCGGCAGGTGTCATGAATCCAGGGCACCCCAACCTGGTCGCCAAGAGCCCAGCCTGCGACCCCGTCACCGACCGCTTCGACGACGCCGACCCCTTCATGCCCCATCACGAAAGGCGAGGGAATCTGCGTCGGTATGCCCTCGCCCCTCCAGATATGGACGTCTGAATGGCAGACCCCGCAGGCCTGAAGGCGCACCAATAATTGTCCAGGACCAGGAACCGGACGGGGCAGGCTCACAACGCCAAGGGGCGCCCCATAAGTGGCGAGCACAGCTGCACGCATCGTGTCTGCACTTCCTGTCATGGACGTTCCCATCGCGACCGGCGCCCTCGCGCCACCTCATCCCGCGCGGATGCCGCGGGGGGAGGCAGAGAAGCAGCGCCAACCAATGGATTGGAGCGTACGCCCAAAAAATTTTTAGACAAGACAGAAAATTGTTAGAGCGTACAAAAAATTGGCCCGATATAAGAATTGGATGGCTGCGAAGAGCAAGAAGCAGAAAACCCGGATCGAGGACATCAGGCGGATCGAGCTGATCGAGGCAGCCCACCGCATCTTTTTGCGCGACGGGCTGAAAGGTCTGACCACCACGCGGATCTGCCATGAGGCGGGGATGTCACAGGGCATCCTGACCTATTATTTCAAGGACAAGGACGAAGTACTTTTCGAGATGGTGAGGTTCGCCAATCGCCTGCTGATGGATGCGGTGGTGGTCAATTTGCGCCAGGCCCAGACGCGTTGGGATCGCTTGATCGCGATTATCGATGGCAATTTCCCGGAGTCGAAATTCGATCGCAACACGGCGAACGCCTGGATTTCCTTCTATGCGGAGGCCGCCCATTCACCGCGCTATGCCCGCTTGCAACAGCTGTTCTACAAACGGCTGAGGTCCAATGTCATGTCGGCGCTTTTTCCACTCTGGCCCAAGAGCAGGATCGATCATTTTCTCTCTGGCTTTGCTGCGATGCTGGATGGCTTCTGGCTGCGGCGCGGTCACTCGGACGGCGCTATTTCACGGGAGCAGGCAAGAACGCTGCTGGTGGAATATTCCGAGAAAATGCTCGGGGACGACATGGTTTCGAAGTTGAAGCTGCTCCGTTGAAACCCGATGCGGTGAGGACGCCGGGGTCAGGCTCAAGAACCCATACCCCCAGCTTTACCCGGGAACTTGGCGAGCCCGATGCGCTCGCCGACTGCATCATCCGGCCAGGGACCGCGCCGGTTCGGCCTGCTGCGGCCTGAGCACCTCGTCGCGGTAATGCGCGGCGATGTCGTCGCTGGTGGTGAGCCAGACGCCCTCATGGCCGGCGATATAGGCGAGCGCGCGGTCGAGATATTTGTGTCGGAAGGCCTGGCCGATGACGAAGGGGTGCAGGGCCAGGGCCATCACGCGGCCGCCTTTGGCGCTGTCGGCATAGAGCTGGTCGAACTGGTCGACCACCACGCGGTAGAAATCCTCGCCCGACAGGCGATGCTGGGTGAACAGCATGATGTCGTTGAGCTCCACCGAATAGGGCACCGAGATCAGCCCCGGCACGTTGAGCGGGAAGGGCTGGTCGTCGGCGCACCAGTCGAGCACATAGTCGAGGTCGAATTCACGCAGCAGCCTCGGGGTTTCGAAGGTTTCCGAGAGGCCCGGCCCCATCCAGCCCCGCACCGGCCGGCCGGTCGCCTGGCCAATGGTTTGGATGACATCGGCGAGATCAGCCCGCTCTTGCTCCACCGTCATGCCGGTCTGCAAGGTCGAATTGTTGCGGCCATGCGCGAGCCAGGCCCAGTCCCGCGCCTTTCCGGCGGCGATGATCTGAGGATAATGCCGGCAGACATCGGCGTTCAGCAGCACGGAGGCGCGCAGCCCGTGTGCGTCGAGCGCGTCGATCACACGCCAGATACCCACGCGTGCCCCATAGTCCCGCCAACCGTGATTCAGCGCGTCGGGCTTGAGGTGTGACGTACCGGCAAAGATGCTGGTCGCCGGCTTGTCGACCTCGAAATGCTCGACGTTGAGGCCGACATAGAAGGCTAAGCGGGTGCCGCCGGGCCAGGTGAGCGGCTGACGGGTGGTGATGGGCGCGTAGTCGTAAAGGGTGTTGTCCATAGGCTTCTCCTTTGCCGTGAGCCAGCGGAGCAGCGCCGCAAGGGACCGCGTGCCCTGCCCTCCAGGCTGTTGGAAGCAAAGATAAATTCGTTCCTCATTGAAGAGAATTAGGCTAAAGCTTGAAACATATCGGACATTTATGTCCGCAAAAGAAAGGCTCACCGTGGACAGCCTCAACGCTCTCAGCGCCTTCGTGCAGGCCGCCGAATCGCGCAGTTTCACCCTGGCTGGGCGGCAGCTCGGCGTATCCTCTTCCGCCATCGGCAAAGCGGTGGCGCGGCTGGAGGAGAGGCTCCAGGTTCGTCTCTTCCACCGCTCGACCCGCTCGATCACGCCGACGCCCGAGGGCCTGCTCTTCCTGGAGCGCTGCCGGCGCATCTTCGACGAGATCGATGCGGCCGAGCACGAACTCGCCCAGGCCACCGGCGCGCCGCGCGGCAGGCTGCGCGTCAGCCTGCCGATGATCGGCATGCTGATGATGCCGACGATCGGTGCCTTCATGCGCGCTTTTCCCGAAGTGGAGCTCGACCTCGATTTCACCGACAGGCTGGTCGACGTGATCGAGGAAGGCTTCGACGGCGTCATCCGCGCCGGGCCTGTCAGCGATTCCCGTCTGATGACGCGCGTGCTGGGCAATTTCCGCTTCAGGCTGGTGGGCTCGCCTGTCTATTTCGCCGAGCGCCGGCCACCGAGCCGACCGGAGGAGCTGACCGCCCATGCCTGCCTGCACCACCGCTTCGCCACCAGCGGCAAGCTTGAGCCCTGGCCGCTGCGCTGGGCTCGTAAGGAGGTGGACTTGCCGAGGAGCGCCGTGCTGAACACCATCGAGCCCCTGATCGAACTCGCCGAGCAAGGCCTGGGCATCGCCTGCCTGCCGGATTTCGCGGTGCGCCAGCAGGTCGAGGATGGCCGGCTCGTCGCCATACTCGACGATTTCATCCGCCATCAGGGGATCTACCGCATGCTCTGGCCCTCGAGCCGCCACCTTTCGCCCAAGCTGCGGGTGTTCGTCGACTTCATGGCGGCGAACCTGCTCCCCGCCTGAGGCACCCACCTACATCTTCTCGATCCTGCCAGGATCGAGCCTGCCCCTCACCAGATCCCACAGAGCCAGCAGATTGCCGACAAGCCGGCCGCGCCGGTCAGCCCAGGGCTCGGGATTGAAGCTCTTGAGGAAGTTTGAGGAGAGGTTCCACACACCGCCTTCCAGGGCACCGCGCAGGCTCATATTGCCCTTGCGCGAGATATAGACGCGGTTGGCAATCTGCGAATAACCCAGGCGCCTGCCCGGGCTGCGGCCGGCCTTCTTGGTGCCGAGATGAACGCCGCGCAGGCGCTCGCTCTTCACCACGCGGCCGTAGCGCGCGATGGCGCGAGAGAAGTCGACATCCTCCAGCCAGGAATAGAGCGGCAGCCTTTCGTCGAAGGTGAGACCGTGGCGGCGCGCGAGGTCGAGTCTGATGGCCATGTTGCAGCCATAGGCATTATACACCTCGCTGAGCCGGTCCGGCGCCCGGTTCGGCCCCGCGTCAGAGAGGGCTTTCAACCCGGTGTTCATATCGATCCCGGCACCACGAATGCCATCGGCCAGCACGCAGCCCGTGGCGATCGCCACGTCCGGATTGGCATGGAAGAGCTTCTCGATCTCCACCAGGAAATCGGCATCGGGCAGGAAGTCGTCGTCGAAGAACACCATCACATCGGCGTTGCTGGCCGCCATCAGCGCATTGCGCTGACGGCACAAGCCCACCGGGCTCGACACTGTGCTGAGCTGGGGATGCGCCTGTCGGAGTGTCTCTACGTCGGCATCCTCGGGCCTCGCCGGGCAGATCAGGAACTCCTCCGGCGGGCGTTCCTGGTTGCGCATGAAGAGCACCGTATCGGCAAGCACCTCCCGGCGGCCGGCTGTGGCGATCGCAATGGCGATCTTCAGCTTGGCGGGCGACGTCACGGTCGCCTCTCTCCAGGTGGTACCGCCAGACATAACGGCGTTGCGGGAATAGTGATCATGAAAATTGCGCAAAATCTGTATCATCGCATCATGAGAAATTCATATGTTTCGTTAAGGAGAAGAAGCCGAGACGATCAAAGGATGCCGGAGATTCGAATTTTTCGCTGACTCCTTCGGAGAAAAGGACAAGATTTCTCCGGTCCTGCAGCATCTTGTTGTAGATGATATATTCGGCGCCAAACCTGAAATGCTCCTTGCGCAGCATTTCCGCATCGATCTTGTCTTTCAGATCGGCGGTGAATTTGAAATGCAGGAGGGCCACGGTTTCCTCGGCGAACACCGGCGCGAAGACGCCGTGAGGGCTGGCATAGTCGATATCAACGCCGTCGCGGCTGTTCAGCGTGAAGGGCGTCTTGTTGAGGCCGGGCGGTTGGGGCGGAAAATGTTCCACGATGTAGCGGTGCCATTTCGGCGGCGCGGCGTTGAGCACGCGGCCGAGCTGGGCGCGGAAGAAATAGTCGAACCAGGTCGAACGGGCCTCCCGCTCGAGGCTGGAGATCAGGCGCAGACGCGGCCCCCCAAGGCATTCCAGCTCCGCCCTGCCCCGCGCCCAAGGCTTGAGCGGGCGCTTGCGAAACTTGTAGACCGCATCGAAATAGCAGCAGGTCTCCACCAGCCTGCTATCGGTTTGCGCGTCCAGGAAGGGGCCGCGCGGATACATGTCCACCATCAAGCCAAAGACGGCGTTGGGCCGGGTGCCGAGGCTGGCGACGAGATCGCCGACCTTGCGCTGCGGGCTGCCGCGATAGACGAGATATTCGTCAAGATCCACGTAAAGCGTCCAGGTGTCTGGCGGCAGAGCCCTTCGCACTTCGTTGACCCACATCATGCCGAAGTTCGATTCGCGGAAAGAAAGTTTTGTCGACAGGCAGTGAACGTCTTTCTGGCTTCTCAGATATTCTACACTGCCATCGGACGAATCATTGTCTACTATGACAAAGCATTCGACGCCAAGACTACGATAATGTTCAAGCCAAAGTGGCAGGCGCCTGATCTCATTGCGACAAATGGAAATCATCACAATGCCGGCGGCCGTGACATTATCCTTTACGTAAGTATAAATTTGCGACTCAGACATTAGGACGCTGCTTCCCACGCTGATTCGAACTATCGCAACAGACCACGAGAAGCGTCAAGCCTCCTCGATGGAATAACGAAGCCACCCATAGCGGGATCGGCAAGCACTTCCAAAGCACGGAAACCTTTTAAAGCGCCAGCGCGCTTATTTCAGCAGGCAACCTTGGCAAATCGACGGCAAGAAGGTGCGTTGTTACCATTATGGCAAGAGATTACAATCACAGTATCAGGTCATGTTACCTATAGCATGCCATACCGATACCCAACAAACGTCGATCACCTCTTCAATTCTAGGCAACCGACAGCAAGAGCTTCGCGCTTCGCCGAAAAGGAGAGAGCGAATAGTTCTTGGCGCACAAGTCAAGAACAAAATATTGCTGTCGCCATCCAAGTTCACCAGCGCTTACATCGTTACGGCAACGGGCGCTGCCTGGGTTTATTTCATCTACTTGGGGCCGATTGTGACATGGAGATGAAACGCGGCGACGCCACTCGATTACAGGCGGCGCCAACGTACAAGGCATGCAACATTGCGCGGAACGCGGGTGGCGATTCCCGTGGAAAACGGCCCAGCGACGAAGACCCGGCACATCGAACCGGCTTCGGGAGATCCCCGAATGGCTCGGCGCCCTCAGGTGCCCGGCTTCTGAAACTTGAGGATGAAGCGGTCGCTCTCGCCGATCGCTTCATATTTCGCATGATCCTCGGCGCCGAGCTTGTAGGTGGGCGGCAAGGTCCACACGCCGGCAGGATAGTCCTTGGTGTCCTTCGGGTTGGCATTGACCTCGGAACTGCCGAGGTACTTGAAGCCGGCCGCCTCGGCAAAACCGATGGCGACGTTCTGGCGGACATAGCCAGATTTGGCGAGCGGGTCCTGCGGCTGGTCCGGCTTGCCGCGATGCTCCTCCACACCCAGGATGCCGCCGGGCTTGAGCGCCTGGTAGAAGGCGGCGAAGGACTCCTTCGTGGTGCCGGCCGCCATCCAGTTGTGGATATTGCGGAAGGTCAGCACGAAATCGGCACTGCCCGCCGGGGCGATCGCATGCTTGTCGGCAGAAAATTCGGTGATCTCGGCCTTGCCATATTCGGCGGGATCGGCCGCGAGCTTGGCAGCCAGGCCGGCATTGTCCTTCTGAACCTCGGCCGACGTCGAGGCCTTCTCGCCATTGGCGGCGATGTAATGGCCCTTGTCCCGCAGATAAGGCGCCAGGATCTCCGCCCAGTAGCCGCCGGCGCCGGGCAGGATCTCCACAACCGTGCTGTCGGGCTGGACACCGAAGAAGGTGAGGACTTCGCCGGGGTGGCGGTATCTGTCACGCACGCTGTTGAACTTGGCGCGTTGAGAGCCGTTGATGAGCGCCTGCAGGGCGGGATCGATGGCCTGGGCATGAGCGAGAGCGGGCAAGCCGGTGCCAAGGCCGAGAAAGAGGGCGGCGGCCAGCACGGAGCGGCGGGACAAAGGCATGCGGCAATTCCTTGGTGATAAAAAAAGGGCCTGTTGCGCCAACTGTCCGCCCGGTCGCCGGGGATGTCAACAAAGTATACAAAAATTATAGACTATTCTTCTCTTGCTCGAAGCACCGAGACCACCGACATCTTAAGGAGACGCTTTCGGCAGGAGCCTGTTCATGAGTCCCTATTGGCCTTCCTTGATGGGTGGCATGCTGATTGGCCTGTCAGCGGCCCTGCTGCTGCTTCTCAACGGCCGGATTGCCGGCGTCAGCGGCATAGCCGGCCGCCTGGTGCAGGGCTTCCATATCCTCACCAACGGCGCCTTCATCCTCGGCCTGGTGCTCGGTCCCGTGCTGTTCCTGGGATTCACTGGCCATTGGCCGGCGGTCACCATCACGGCCTCCTCGCCCCTGCTGCTGCTCGCTGGCCTGCTGGTTGGCTTCGGCACGCGCATGGGTTCCGGCTGCACCTCCGGCCATGGCGTCCTGGGTCTCGCCCGCCTCTCACCCCGCTCCTTCGCCGCCGTGGTGACGTTCCTGATCGCGGGTGTGGCGGCCGTGGCCTTGCTCAGGAGCCTCACGCCGTGAGCCGCTCCCTCCCGCAAGCCATCGTCGCCCTGGGCGCCGGAGCGATCTTCGGTTTCGGGCTGTCGCTTTCGGGTATGCTCGACCCTGTCCGAGTGCAGGGTTTCCTGGACATTTTCGGTCGCTGGGATCCGAGCCTTGCCTTCGTGCTGGCCGGCGCGGTCATCGTCGCCTTCATCGGCGTTCGCATCGCCCGGCGCCTGGCGCATCCTGTGCTGGACAAGGATTTTCACCTGCCTGTCGCGCGCGCCATCGACCCGCCGCTGATCATCGGCTCGGCCCTGTTCGGCATCGGCTGGGGGCTGGCCGGCCTGTGCCCCGGCCCGGCCCTCGCCTCGCTCTCGCTGGGCCTGTGGCAGACGGCCCTGTTCGTTGCTGCAATGATCACCGGCATGGTGCTGCATGACCGACTGCCCGCACGGCGCCGCTGAAGAGCGCCGCGCCCGTGCCGGGATAAGCCGAAGGTCTGCGTCAGTGACCGGTGGCGGCGACCTTCCGGCTGCCGCTGGCGGTGGCTCCCCGCTCCCTGCGCCCGTCGCGATAGCCTTCCAGACGGCCCTGCAGTGTCTTGAGATAATAGGCCCCGCGCCCGCGCTGGCCCTTGGCAAAGCTGATCACCGCGCCACCCAGGGAGCGCAACATGAAGTTCATGGAATAGGCAAAGCCGAGATCATGCTTGCCGAGCACATAGCCCATGCCCCGGCCATAGCCGAGCGCCTTCTGCTGCATGCGCGGATCGGTGGCGTCGATGCTGATCTCGGGGTGGTGGCCGTAGATGGCATAGTCGTAATAGACCTTGTAGCCCCTCGCCATCATGCGCAGCACGATATCGGGACCCTCGCAGGCCTGCCAGGGCGAGGAAGCGCCGACACCGACATCGACATCATAGCCACCCACCGCCTCAAAGGCCTCGCGCGTACAGAAGGAGACCCATTCGATCAGCGAGTTGAACACGCCCCGGGGCTCCGTCCAGCCCGCACCTTCGAAGAAGCGCCCATTGATCGGACGTCCGGTCTCGTCGCCCGCGCGTCCATTGACGACCGCGGCGCCGGTCTTGGCAAAGGTGTCGGAGACCTTTTGGAGCAGCCAGGAGGGATAGGTGCAGTCGTCGTCCGGAAAGCCGAAAATGTCGCCCTTGGCTTGCTTTGCGCCGTCATTGCGACCCCGGCTCAGCCCGCGCGCCTTGGGCGTGCGCAGATGCCGCACCGGAAAAGGCCGCTGCCTGGCGGCAAGGATTTCGGTGACGCGCTCATCCCCGTTCTGGTCAACGATGACGACCTCGAAATCCTTGAATGTCTGAGTTTCCAGACTGTCGAGCATCAAGCCGATCTCGCGAGATCGCCCGAGCGTTGCCATGATTAACGAGAAACGCACAGCCATCGACTCCCCATGCAAGCACCGAGAGTCTGTATTTAAAATAATACACGCTAAAAGTCTTCCGGCGTCTGTGGCAATTACGCAAAATTCAGAATGCCTCTATCACTCCGCAAGGTAAGAAATGATTTGCTCTATCCCATCAGAATTAAAGATTAAATTTTAGTATAATTTGTATTATTTCTTTATTTATTTGAAACTCTACGGAAGGCGAATCTCCAAAAAAAACCCTCAACGCGCCCCGTCAATGTATTCATGTAGTAGATCGCTCGCCCACGCCGGCCTTTTGCCAGGCTCACGAGGCAGCCGCCGAGGGAGCGGGCCATGTAGTTCAGGCTGTAGCCCAGTCCGAGCCGATTCTTGGCCAGCACGTAGCCCATGCCGCGGCCATAGCCCCGCACCTTCTGCTGCATGTGCGCATCCTGGATGTCGATGACCATTTCTGGGTGATGCCCGTAGATATCCTGATCGTAATAGGCCCGATACCCCTTCGCCATCATGCGCAGCATGACGTCCGGCCCCTCGCAGGACTGCCAGGGCGTCGGCGCGCCGGCTCCGACATTCTCGTCATAGCCGCCCACCGCTTCGAAAGCGCTGCGCTTGCAGAAGGACACCCACTCGATCACGGTGCGGAAGACATCCTTCGGTCCTGTCCAACGTGCGCCCGTGGCGAAGCGCCCATTGATGGAACGTCCCGTCTCGTCGGCGGCGCGGCCGTTGACGATGTCGGCGCCGGTGTTTTCGAAAGTCTCCACCACCTTCTCAAGAAAGTGGGGCGGATAGGTGCAGTCGTCGTCCGGGAACCCCAGAATGTCGCCGCCGGCGCACCGGGCTCCGATGTTGCGGGCCCAGCTCGCGCCGCGTTGCTTGCTGCCCGCCGGTCCGGCCGGAGCGCGCACATGCTGGATCGGGAAAGGCCGAGGCTTGGCGGCCAGCACCCCCGCCACGCGGTCGTCGGCGTTCTGGTCGACGATGAGAACCTCGAAATCCCGGAAGGTCTGGGTCTCCAGACTGTCCAGCATCAAGGCGATCTCCTTGGAACGGCCAAGGGTCGCCATCACGAGCGAAATACGCACGGTCATTCTCGCGGCGGGAGGATCGGGAAATTACATCTTCAGGATGTTGGCGGGATGCAACCTGCCGCGCACCAGATCCCACAGGGCCATGACATTGCCCGCGAGCCGGCCGCGCCGATCGGTCCAGGGTTCCGGCCAGGCGCTTCTGAAGAAGTTGGACATCAGATTGGACACGCCGCCTTCCAAGGCCCCCTTCAGGGTCATGTTGCCCTTCCTGAGGATATAGACGCGGTTGGCGATCTGCGAATAGCCCAGGCGCTTGCCAGGGCTGCGGCCCGCCTTCTTGGTGCCGAGATGCACGCCGCGCAGGCGCAGGCCCTTCACGATCTGGCCATAGCGAGCGATCTGGCGGGAAAAGTCAACATCCTCGAGCCATGCGTAGAGCGGCAAGTTCTCGTCGAAGCGGACGCCATACTGGCGTACGGGGCCAAGCCGGATGGCCATGTTGCAGCCATAGCCGTTATAGATTGGCTCCGGTTCGACCGGCAGGTCGTTGGGCCCGGCGGAGGCCAGTACCTCGAAGCCGTCGCTGAAGTCGAGGCCCGCACCGTTGGCGCCATCCGCCAGCACGTCTCCGGTGGCGATGACCACATCGGGATTGGCGCGAAACAAGCGCTCTGTCTCTTCCAGGAAATCTGTGGCCGGGAGAAAGTCATCGTCGAAGAACACCATGATGTCGGCCGTGGAAGCCTCGATCATGGCATTGCGCTGATGGGAGGAGCCCATCGCGCTCGAGATGATGCGGACATGCGGGACGATCTGCCGGAGAGCCGCGACGTCGGCATCCTCGGGCCTGGCGGGGCAGATCAGGAACTCGTCGGGAACGCGCCGCTGGCGCGCCATGAAGCGCACCGTCTCGGTCAGCACGTCACGGCGGCCGGCTGTCGCGATAGCAATCGATATCCTGGTCTTGTCCATCAAAATCACTGCCGCCGGTCTCCAGCACATCTCTTACGGCCTAGTTGTGAGCAGGATGTGTCAAAACGTACAATCCTGTCGACCCGTCTGACGAGCCCCGCGAATTCATAGAAAGGCGCTGGCCAGAAACACCCGGACGATGCAACAAGACCGGGAGGTTTCCTCCATGCCCGATGTCCCGTAAGAAAACTGACCCCATACGGACATGTACAAGATCCGAAGCGCCGATCGACATGTTTTTCATATCGAACTCGAGACCCTCGAATTCGCCATTCCGCTAGGGAAACTAACAGCACTTGATATGCAGGATTTCTGGTGGGTAAAACAACCCAGACGAATCGGTAAGTCGCTACCCTTTTGGGGGAAGGGGTCCGATACCCCGGATATTCTCCCAGATTCCCTGTCGCGCGGGGGTTTTGCCACCCCAGAGAAGTAGTGCCCCGCGTTGATGAAACAGAGAACGGCATCCAATTGTGGCCGATAAAGGCGACAGAAATACCGTCATTGCGGGCGCAGCGAAGCAGTCCAGGGGCCAAGGCGGCGTCTATAGCCCTTGGATTGCTTCGCTGCGCTCGCCATGGCGGGCCAGGATTCCGCCGCATGATTGCAAAGTTGGCGTCTACTGTCAGGCGCCCGCGCTCATCCGGAGATACGTGCTCCGCGTCAGCTCTGCCTATGTGTCGAGGTCCTGCTGCATATTGGCGACCTTCTTTCGGATGAGATCAAAAGTGTCTCCGCCGATCACGAAGTGCAGCGGCGGCTGATTTGCCTCAATAGCGGTAGTGATCGCCTTGGCACCGCGCATCGGATCACCCCGCTGCTTGCCGTGGGCGGCCAACAGAGTATCGCGGCCTTGCCAGCCGTTCGACTGCCTCATGGAACGCCCCCGGAAATCGGTGCGGGACGCGTCCGGCTCCACGATAGTGAGGCCGATTACCTTAAGTCGTCATTCAGCAGCGCAGCGTGGAATGCCTCGGTCGCCTCGTCGGCCGGAAACATGCATTCGATGCGCAGTTCCTGGGCCGCAACGGCTTGCGGCGTTCCGACGGTGGTGACCATTGAGAAATAGTTCAGGACCTTGCCATTCCTGACAAAACCGATGGGGATGACCGGCGCCACCGACTGGACACTCGCCGCTTTTGGCGGTGTCCAGTCAGGCTCGACGTTGGGAAAGGCGAGCAAACTCGCCAGCAGCTCCCTGATCCTGTCGTCGACCACGCGCCCGACCGCCTCCCGATAGACGCGCTGGATCAGGCTTTCCGCTACGGTGGGCCAATCGGCAATGAACGGGCGCATGCCTTCCGGATCGAACATCAGGTGCAGCAGGTTGCGCGGGCTCTTGCGTGCCGACAGGTCGGTGAAGCGGCCGAAGAAGCGCGGCGCCGCGCGATTGGTCTTGAGCACGTTCCAATAGCGGTCCATGACCAAAGCGGGGAACGGCTCGTGCTGGCGCAGCATGCGCTCCAGGGCCTTGGTGATGCTGGTCATCTCCGGGCCGTCCCAGGCGCCGTCCGGATAGATCGGCGCATAGCCGCCGGCCAGCAGGAGCGTGTTGCGGTCGCGCAGGGGGATATCGAGCGCTGTCGCGATGTCGATCAGCATCTGGCGGCTCGGCATGCTTCGCCCGATCTCGATGAAGCTGATGTGCCGCTGCGACACGCCGGTATCGAGCGACAGGTCGAGTTGACTCTTGCCGCGCAGATCGCGCCAGTGACGCAGCAGGGCTCTCAGTTCGCCACCCGGCGGCATGACGGTTGAACTTTGTGTCGTCATCTCGGCTCCCTCTCGAAGGCAGGACCGGGTGGATCCGTCAGATCGGAGCCGTCCGCACCGCACTATAGACCGGCGGCGCGGACCCTCGCAGCCGCTCAGGCCTGCCAGGCGTGCCGCTGCAGGACGTCCTCCAGCGGCGGCTCGGTCATGGTGCCGGCATAGTTGGTGATGGTCGAGGCCGCGCTGACCGCCAGGATTTCCAGCCTCTGCTCCCGCGTGAAGCCGGCCTCGATGAAGGCCGCGAGGTCCTGTTCGGTCACGTGGCCGCGCCTTTCGATCAGCTTGCGCGCCAGGGCCGACAATGCGGCAACGCGCTTGTCCGCCGGCGCGCGGCGTGCTCGGATCGCCTCGACATCGGCCGCTGCCACGCCTTGCTCGAGCGCCAGCATGGTATGGAACGCGACGGCCCAGGTGCAGGAATTCGTAACCGCGTTGGTCAACAGCAGGATCTGGATCTCCGCCTCCGTGAATGTGCCGGCATGGACCTGCTGAAACAATCCGACGAAAGCCTTGATCAGCTCCGGCGAATTGGCCATGACGCCGGCGAGGTTCGGGATCAGGCCGAAAGCCTGCTGCAACTGCCCGAGCACCGGTTTCGATTTTGCCGGGGCCGAGGCGATGGATTGGATGGGATAGGAAGTCATGATCGCTCCTCGCTGATATCGCACGGACGAAATCGTCCGGGTCTGCAAGGATCAAACGCCAAACCTCGAGGCTCGCCAACTACCCGCCAGGTAGTCGAGGCAAGCTCTCAACGGCTTGCCGGGGGCACAAGCAACGCCCTTCACCACCACAGCGGCGCATCAATCGATAAGATTTGCGTCTTGGAGCCGCTCACACCGCTCCAAGACGATTATGGGCAATACTGGCCGGCATGCCTCGCGCGACCTTCACGCGGAACTCCCCGCCAGTGCGGCAGGCTCACACCATTCAGATCTGAGCCTGGCCGCCGTCGACGAAGAGTTCGGTGCCGGCGATGAAGCTCGCGTCTGTGGAAGCAAGGAAGACGGCAGCACCCGCGACCTCATCGGGATCGCCGACGCGCCCAAGCGGCACCGTGGAAGCCATGTAGTCGAGCAGGCCCTGCTGCTGCGCCGCGTCGGGGCCCGCCAGATCGACAAGGCCGGGCGTCTTGATCGGGCCGGGACTGATGACGTTGACGCGAATGCCGCGGGCCTTCAGGTCAAGAGTCCAGCTCCGCGCGAAGTTGCGTACCGCGGCCTTCGAGGCGCTGTAGACGCTGAACGCCGGCGTGCCTTTGATGCTGACGTTGGACGAAGTGAGGATCACGGAGGCGCCATCGACCAGGAGCGGCAGCGCCTTCTGCACGGTGAAGAGCACGCCCTTCACATTGCGACCGAACGTGTCGTCGTATTGCTCTTCGGTGATCGAGCCCAGCGGCAGCATGGTGCCGCCGCCGGCATTGACAAAGAGCACGTCAATGCGGCCGGCGTCGGCTTTCACCTGCTCATAAAGCCGATTGAGATCGCCAAGATTGGCTGAATCCGCCTGGATCCCGGTAGCCCTCGGCCCGATCGTTGCGACTGCGGCGTCGAGTTCGGCCCGACGGCGGCCGGTCAGGAAGACGCGCGCGCCCTCCGCTGCGAACCGTTTGGCCGTTGCCAGGCCGATGCCGCTGGTGCCGCCCGTCACGACGGCGATTTTTCCTTCGAGTTTGCGTGCCATGATTTGTCTCCTTGTTGACGAGACAAATCTGGGCTGGCTGGTCACTATCCGAAATAGAAAGAGTTGAAAGTTATCATTGCATAAATGTCATCATCTGAGACGGAGTCGCATTACCGGGCTATGGTTCGTTTCTCCCTTGCGGCGGTGGTTTCCAACCCATCACCGCTTCCGCACTCCAGCGTGCATCCGTCAGCTCGGCGATCAGGAAATCAGCCAGGGCGGAGACCTTCGCGGGACGTGCGCGAGCCGTCGGCGTCACGAAGTACAAGCCGCCTTCGGGCAGCCGCCAATCGCTGAGAATCGGTTCAAGCTGCCCATCCGGAAAATATTGGGTGGCGATGAACTCGGGGAGTTCGGTGATCGCCAACCCATCGAGCACTGTCGGCAACAAAGCCTCGGCACTCGTTCCTCGCAGTGGTCCTGTTGGCGTAATCGCAGACTCCTCCCCTGTTTTCCGATGTGCGAAACGCCAGACGTCACGCTTCGATCTATTGGTGTAGCTCAGGCATTGATGGGCGACGAGGTCATGTGGGTGCTGCGGACGGCCATATCTTGCAATGTAGGTCGGCGATGCAACCACGAAGCGTCGCACAGGGGCAATCAGTCGCGCGACGAGCGAAGAATCCTCCAGAACGGCGATGCGCAGCGCGGCATCGAAGCCGTCGCCGATCAGATCCGTCTGCGCATCGGTCAGGTGAAGGTCGACGGCGATGTCGGGATAGCGTCGAAAGAATTCCGGCAGCATGGGTGCGACCCAGCGCGTGCCAAAGGACAGCGGGGCCGCAAGTTTCACGAGGCCGCGCGGACGACTGGAAGCCTCGCGCGCGAAGTCCTCGGCCTCCTCTGCCTCAGCGAAGATCTTGGAAGCCCGCTCCGCGAGCGTGTGACCATAGTCCGTCAACGCAAGTCGCCGCGACGTCCTGTTGAACAGGCGCCCTCCGAGGCGTTCTTCAAGACGCGTGACGGCTCGCGAGACCGTGGCCACCGAGACGCCCATGGCGCGGGCAGCCGCGGCGAACGAGCGCTCCTCGGCCACCTTGGCGAACATGGCTAGCCCCTCGAAGTCGGGCAGCTTCGACATCATCAATCCTGCAACGATGATTTTCAATCATTTCTATTTCGAAAATACCACTCTTGCAACAATATTCATCTCGACCGCAACGAGATGCGGAGCTTCCCATCAAGGAGACTTTCAATGTTCACGACCCGTTACCTTCCCTTCGTTGGCCGGCTTATGATCGGTCTTCCTTTCGCAATGAGCGGCCTGAGCAAGCTCGGTGCCTACGGTGCCACAACCGGGATGATCAGTGCCGTCGGATTGCCTTTCCCGCCACTGGCCTTCGCTGTGGCTGTCGCAGTCGAACTCGGCGGTGGTCTGCTTCTGATCGCCGGCTATCGCACCCGCACCGTGGCCGCTGCCCTTGCCCTGTTCGCACTCGCCACGGCGGTGTCGTTTCACGCCAATTTCGCGGACCAGAACCAGATGATCCACTTCCTCAAGAACGTGATGATGGCGGGTGGGCTCGTGCAGATCGCCGCATTCGGCGCCGGTGCGCTCAGCATCGACAATCGGCGCAAGACCGGCGAGCTGGATTCACGCCCCGCAGTCGCCGCCTGACTATCCAGGACGGCGTTCTCGCTCATGGCCTCACGGGCCGTGGCCAGCAGGGTCACCGGCCCGGGAAACCATCTCCGAAAATGCTGTTGGCGCTTACCCCTCTGCCACCTGGGGGAAGCCATGCTCCCAGAGTCCGAAAAGATGGCGATATCGCGCAGGCGAGCTCACACCCTCACTTCGGGCACTGCAGCCTTCGTGAGCGGAGCGCCGAAACAGCGCAGGCCGCCCTCGACACCCAATGGAGAAAACCGTGTCCCCCACTTTATCGACCCTGTTGCTTCGCAATCTCCACGACGTGTTCGGTGAGATTGATCCTGTGCGTCGGCGCGCAGCGATCGACGAGATCTTCCACGAAGACGCCGTATTCTACGACCCCAAAAGCGGCATTTACCGCGGCCGCGACGAGATCGATCGCATCGCGGGCGTGATCAAGGCTACTCATCCTGACTTCCAATATCAGCCGCTCTCCCCGCCCGAGGAGGTGGGTAATGGCGGTCGGGTCAGGTGGGTGTCGGGTAGCCCTGGCAAGCCGCCAGCCTACGCCGGAACCGATTTTATGGTCGCCCATGACGGCAAGATTGCCGCCATCTATCTCTTCTTTGACGAGCTCCCAAACTGAACGTCGCGGCGGCGACATTGCTAGAGCGTGGTGGCTTCAAGATCAATTGCCTTGGCTGTCATCCCCGGCCGTATCCTCACAAGCTTTGCTTGTGAGTGTGCTCACGAGCGCAGCGAGAGAGAGCGAGGGGAAGGGGATCAGGGCTCATAAGGCAGAGACCTTTGGCCCCTAAATCCCCTTCCCAAGGCCTCCGGCCTTGCCGGGGATGACAGCCTCTCCTGTCTCGTTGGCGATCGCGTCTAAAGCCACTATGCTCTAGGCGCCCTTCGAGCGTGAGGACGCTGCGGCTTTCTCCGCCCGGAACACGGATGCAAATACCACCTTCTCGAATGTCTTGAGCGCTGCGTCATGCTGATCCGCTCTCGCGCGGAGCACGGCGCCCTCCCACGCGTTCAGGACGAAGTCGGCGACCTCCTGAGGATCGAGGTCCGTGGTCAGCTCGCCCTTTCGCTTCGCCTGGCCGACAACCTGTGCAAGGCACGCACTCCAGCGCAGGAAGGTTCCCGAGAGGCGTTCGCGCATGCTGTCGCTCTGGCCGCTGACCTCTCCACTGAAGCGGCCGATCAGGCAGCTGACGAGAAACTCGGACTCGATCAAGTCCCCGGACAAGGCCCTGAAGTGCTGCTTCAGGCGCTCGGCAGGCTGATCATCCTCCTCCAACAAATGCTGAAGTTTGTCGTGGGCAAGTTCCCAATAGCGATCGATAACGGCGCAGCCGAGCGCATCCTTGCTGCCGAAGTAGGCGTAGAAGCTGCCTTTGGGAATGCCGGCCCTATCGACGATCTCCTTGACGCCAGTCGCGTTGAAACCGCCCGTCGAGAAGAGGGAGTAACCCGCTTCAAGAACCCGCTCCCTCACATCACCACGCGCCATCGTCTCTCGACCCGTCCAACCCCGCAGCATCTCGTGCCGATCCAGCCTATTGGAGGGAGTCCGCCCGCGCAACGCGCGCCCGATCAAGCGTAGCGACACATAGATACTAGACGACCGGTCGTCTAGTATCTATGATCTCACCAAACGCTCCTCACATGGATCGCACGGAGAGAACAATGAATGAGACGGGATCTGATGAAATCGAGACGCGTGAGACAGCGCCGATCCAGCCGAACTTCACCGAAATCGATGGCCTGAAGATCCGTTACGCGCGATCCGAGAATAATGCGCCGGAGACACTTCTTCTGATAAGCCCGTGGCCGGAAAGCATTTACGCGTTCTTGCCGATATGGCGCCGTTTGGCGGAGAATTATGCCCTTGTGGCGATTGATCTGCCGGGTTTCGGTCGTTCGGAAGGGCATGCCGATGTGCTCGCCCCCGAGGCGATGGGTGAGTTCGTCATCAAGACCATGAACGCCCTTGGCGTGGTGCATCCCCATGCAGTTGGTCCAGACATCGGTACGGCGACGCTGTTATTCGCTGCATCCAATCATCCCGACGCCTTCGCGAGCATCACGGTTGGCAGCGGTGCCGCGTCACATCCGCTCGAAATCGGGTCCACATTGAAAGACATCCTCGCTTCCCCGACGATCGAGCCGTTTCTGCAGATACCATCGTCGGCCATTGTGGACGGGGTGCTCTCCACCCTGACGAACTACAAGGCGCCCGATTTCGTGCGGGACGATTACATCGAATCATATGCGGGCGACCGCTTCGGAAAATCCACCGCCTTCGTCCGCGCCTATCCCCAAGAACTGGTGACTCTGGGCGAACGGCTGCCCAAGATCGAAACGCCGGTTCAGATCATCGGGGGACTCCATGATCCCTTTGTTCCGATCTCGAACGCCGAGTATTTGGCTGCGCGCCTTCCCAATGCAAAACTCGATATCATCGACTCCGGGCACTTGGTCTGGGAGGATGCCGCCGAGACGTATGCAAGCATCATTATCGAGTGGGCTCGCACCAACCGGCGTGCTTCGAGGTCGACCCAAAGCTCAAGCTGAGCACGCCAAACACGGTATGGGCAACGTGCTGGGGTCCGCAAAGAAGTAAGCTTCGGCTGAGGCCATCGCGTCTTCGAAGCTCTATCCGATTGCAGATCCCGAGCTTGCAGTAACGCTTTCGGGCTTTCCAACACCCGCCTACCGGGGATTGGTCGAGACTGAAAGTCCGAAGGTGCCGCCAGAGCACCCTACGCCCCCGCTCCTACTGCCTTCGCGGGCGGGAGGTCCCAGGGCGGTTCGCCTCCGAAGCTCGCAATCAGGTGATCGATGAAGCGGCGCACCTTCAGCGGGATATTGCGGGCCGTCGGATAGACCGCGTGGATTGCCAGGTCGGACGTGCGATGGTCCGGCAGCAAAGCGATGAGATCGCCAGCAGCGATCCGTTCGCCGAAGACGAAGGTCGGGCCGTAGGCGACACCTGCTCCGTCGAGCGCAACCGCAAGAAGCATCTGCGTGTTGTTCGCCGCCATGCGAACCGGACCATCGATCAGATGAGGCTGGCCCGACGGGTCCGTCAGCGTCCAGTCTCCCGCCGAGACGGCTTCGCTGAAAGCGAGCCGAGGCGCGCGGCGCAGGTCTCCTACGTTCCTCGGGGTGCCGTGCCGCTTGAGAAAATCCGGCGAAGCACAGAACACCATGCGGCAGGGCGCCAGGCGTCGGGCGACGAGATCGGAGTCGAGCAGTCGACCGATCCGGATCGCCACATCGATCCCCTCGCCGAGGAGGTCGACGTAGCGATCATTGAGCATGACCTCCACGGCGACCGCGGGGTGCTGGTCGAGATAGCGGGCTAGCACGCCGCCCAGATGCATGGCACCAAAGGTTACGGGCGCAGTAATGCGCAGCACTCCGCGAGCGGTCTGTTGCGCATCGCTGGCCTCGCGGTTCGCATCGTCGACTTCCTCCAGGATGCGCTTGCAGCGGGTATAGTAGGCTCGTCCCACATCGGTCAGGCTGATCTGGCGGGTGCTGCGGTGCATCAGGCGAATATTGAGATCTGCTTCGATCGCGGAGACGTGCTTGCCGGCCATCGAGGCTGACAAACCAAAACGCCGTGCCACCCGACTGAGGCTGCCCTCTTCAGCAGCTGCAACGAACACCGCCATGCTGGTGAGACGATCCATGACCCGCTCCAATTCGATAGCAGGATTATCATATCCCAATCATAAAGCAGCGATTATCGATTGGAGTTACACGACCTATCTTCGATGTCGAGCCCAACGAGATGCCATATCGGCTTTCAAGCCCAAGGAGACCCCATGGAGATCGCATCGAACGGCATTCGGATTCACGTCGAGGAGCAAGGCCGCGGCGAGCTATCCCTGGTTTTCCTGCACTATTACGGCGGATCATCGCGCACTTGGGGCAAAGTAATCGCCGCCCTGCCGCAACCGTATCACACGATTGCGATCGACCACCGCGGTTGGGGCGAATCCGACGCGCCGGCCAGCGGCTATGGCCTGGCCGATCTAGCCGACGACGCCCAGGGCGTGATCGAGGCCTTGGATCTGAAGCGCTACGTTTTGATCGGCCATTCGATGGGCGGCAAGGTCGCACAGCTTCTGGCCTCGCGCCGCCCGAAGGGCCTTGTCGGCCTGGTCCTTGTCGCCTCTTCCCCTCCGCCGGCCATGGCCATTCCTCCCGAGGCGAGGGAGGCGATGGCCCGCGCCTACGCGACCCGCGAGAGTATCGGCATGGCGATCGACCAGATGCTGACGGCCAAGGTTCTCAGCCCGAAGGACCGGGAGCAGGTGATCGAGGACAGCTTGCGCGGCGCGCCGCAGGCGAAGGCGGCATGGCCATGGTCCACGAGCCTGGAAGACATCACCCGTGACGTGGCCGCCATCAATGTGCCCACAATCGTCATCGCCGGCGAACTCGATCGGGTCGATAGCGTCGACTTGCTCAAGAAGGAATTGCTGCCTCGCATCCCCCACGCCGCCCTGCATGTCGTGCCCGGCACCGGGCATCTGTCGCCGCTGGAGTCGCCCGAGGAAGTCGCAAAGCTGGTGAGGGATTTCGTCGAGCTGGAGGCGGCAGGCCGATCGGCGGCATGAACAGCAAGCTTCACCGCCGGCTGCTATGCCGCCTCGCGGACAGCGGACGCAACGGCCGCCTCAACCGCCCGCGAAGCGCGCCGATGCAAACACATCCTGGCCCAGAGGGAATCTGTCGCGACGTCTTCATTGAAGCCGAATTGAATGGAGCGCGGATAAACAAGTCCGCATCATGGGATCGAAGTCAGAATTGCTGCGCACCCCGGTCACCGCCTTTGGCGGGAAATCGGCGACGTTTCGCAGTTCTGTTCTGAAATGGTGCGCCATTTCAGCATAAAACTGGGCACTCCAAAACCTGCCGTTTTTGCGCTTGAGGCAGCGACGAGCGTGCGCAGCAGCGCACTTTTCGACCCCATGATACAAACTTTTTCGAGTCCACCTCGACGCGCTGGGCGACCGCGCGGAGGTGGTCGCGGCGGTAATCGCCCGCCTCGGTCCGCATCCACTTGTGGGCATGACTTGCGAAAGTTCTCAGCGCCTGGGGTGTGATGCTCGGCCCAGCCCGATCGAGCGCACCCTCGGCCCGCTCTGCGTCGGCGCGGGCCTAAAGCGTCTTGCGATTCTTGCCAATTCCGTCAAATCGCAAAACGCTTTGGCGTCGGCCGCGGCGGGGCGGCGGGGCCCGTCAGATGACCTCAGCCGTGATCCTGTGGATCGAGTTGTTGCCGTATCCGAGACGGTTCCACTCCGCACTCTCGGGCTGGGTCCGGCCCGCCATGTCGGTAGCGCGCGCCCGTATAGCAAGCGGACCCGGCTCCTCGAGCTGCGTGATCAGCTCCCACCATTGCCACGCGCTGCGCCGCCGTTCGCCCACGAGCCGCGCTTGGCGCCAGGGGCCGTCGTTCAGGCTGACGTCCACCCTGGAGATGCTGGCCGCACCCGACCAGGCTACGCCGCGGATCGCCGTCTCGCCACGCTGAAGCGTCGTCCCCTCGCCCGGTGAAGCGACCAGCGCCCGCACATTCATGAGGGTGACGGGCTCGCCCTCCTCGCGTCCATCTCTGACCCACTGGTACCAGTATTTGTCCGTCTGATAGTGGCCCTCAAAGGGCCGATCCGTGACGACGATCTCGGTCAGCCACTTGACGGACGCGACCGCATACCAGCCCGGGACGATCAGCCGCAGCGGAAAGCCGTGTGGCGACGATAAAGGCTCGCCATTCATTTCGTAAGCGAGCAAGGCGCCCGCTTCCCGGATCTGGTCGAGGCAGAGGCCCCGTTCATAACGGATCGGTGCGGGAAGGCCTTCGACGAGTCCGCCATCCGCGCCACGGAACAGCAACTCTGTCGCCCCTGGCCGCAAGCCCGCTCGTTCGAGTACTTCGGTCAGCGGGACCCCCGTCCATTCGGCAGTGCTGACGGCGCCAAGGCCCCAGACCTCGCCGGGCACCGCCGGCTCGAACAGGCTACGGCCATTGCCGGCGCATTCGAGCGTCACGACGAGGCTCTCGGACCGCAGATTTCGCAGCTCCCTCAGGCCGAGCTCCAGCCTCCGTTCGACCATGCCATCCACCGACAGCCGATACCGCTCCGCATCGACACACGGCATGTCGAAATGGTTACGAAGATAGAACCGGCCATTGGGCATGACGGCCCCACCGGCGAGCTCCGGCACCCATGTCTCGCCATTCAGCGGATGGGCGCGATGGACCAGCAGCCCCGCCTCGATCGCATCCTGGCAGGCATCCGCGGGATCGAGCGAGGCTACAGGAACGGGCGTCGGGAGCATGTCGCAGCCGCCACTCGCCACCACCCCGGCGCAGGTCGAGGCCGCCATCACCTCGACCTCGCCTGCCATGCGGAACGGCGTCAGGAATTCCTGGAGCCCAGCCTCATCCGCCGCCTCGGCGATGAAGAACAGCGAGTGGGCGCCGCGGACGACGGCCTCGGCCTTGATCGTCAGACCATGGCGGGCCGCGCTCGGACGGCTCAAATGATTGAGCAGCATCGCGCCCATGGCGGGATCGCGCGCGGGACAGGTTTCGGGCGAATGTTGATGACGAACGACGAACAGCGGCATGGGTGCACCTTTTTGCTGTGACCAAAAGTTATGAGGGGCCTGCTCGATCAGCAGCCTCACCAGGCGGGCGAGTGTTAGCCGGTCAGCGCACCAGCGGACCGCATGCCTTTTTCCATGCGTCGATTCCGCCCTGGATGTGGCGCGCGGAGGAAAGTCCCGCATCTTGGATGTCCTTTCCAATTGAAATTCAATTGCAGCGGTACCGTACGGAATTTATGTTCCGCCGGCGTTCCCTGACGGCCCCCCGCTTGCGACGGCTTTTGCGCCATGCGGATGGGCCATGCTCCTGGAGATGCCGGCTTGCGCGTTTCAATTCATTTACTTGGCCGGTTCAGCGTCAGTATTGACAGGCCGCGCGATCGGGCCCACTGCCTTGCACGAATAGGCCGTATTGGCTGACGGGCCAGCACTGCCCGCCCAACGCAAATGTTCGGAATTTGCTCATCGCGTCGATCCTGGGATTGAGCGAGAGGGCCGGTGTCGAAATTAACCCGACTACCCTGCGAAATCGGGAAGGCAGGCCCCCAAAACCGCCTAGCGCAAGATCGCAAACCATCGCAGATTGCCCGGTCGGATCGCTTGGCAGGCTCCGCCATCATAGTGCCACGGCGAAACAATAGTGCCCATCTTCATTGGCCGTGGTGCGCTGTGACAGGCGATGATGAGAACTACATTTACGCTACAGCGCTCGAAGGTAGCCGAATCGGATACGAGCGAGGTGAAGCAGACGTTCTGACGGCACCGAGATCTTCTACAAGGACTGGGGCTCCAAGGATGCCCAGCCGCTGTTCTTCCATCATGGCTGGCCGCTGAGCGCCGACGACTGGGACAGCCAGATGATGTTCTTCCACGCGCAGGGCTATCGCGTGATCGCGCATGATCGTCGCGGCCACGGCCGGTCGAGCCAGAGAGCAGACGGCCATGGCATGGACACCTATGCCGCCGACGCCTTTGCGGTCGTCGAGAAGCTGGGCCTGACCAACGCCATTCACATCGGTCATTCGACCGGCGGCGGCGAAGTAACCCGCTATGTCGCGAAATACGGAAAGGGCCGGGTTGCGAAGGCCGTGCTGATCAGCGCGATCCCGCCGACCTTCATGCAGTCCGAACGCAATCCCGACGGCGTTCCCAAGGCAGTGGTCGACGGCATTCGCGACGGCACGGCGAACCATCGTTCGCAGTTCTATCAGGACATCACGATCCCGTTCTACGGCTTTAATCGCCCAGGTGCGGTCGTGTCGGAAGGCATCCGCCAGAATTGGTGGCGCCAGGGCATGATGGGCGCGGCCATCGCGCAGTGGGAATGCGTTCGAGTACTATCCGAAACCGAATTCTTCGACGACCTCGCAGTGATCGATGTGCCGGTGCTGGTGATGCATGGCGAGGACGACCAGATCTGTCCGTTTCCGACCACCGGTGCACGCTCGGTCAAGTTGCTGAAGCAGGGCAGGCTTATTTCCTATGCCGGGCTTCCCCATGGAATGCCGACCACGCATGCTGACATGATCAACCGGGATCTTCTCGATTTCTTCCGAAGCTGACTTGGGCTACCCCAGTCGCGAAGATCATGACCACGGGTCGATGGCGGAACAACCGTCGTCGACCCAGGTGCGTAGTGCCCAGCTTTATTCCGGAGTGGTCGAATGATGGCGCACCCAGCACGATTCGAACGTGCGACCTTTGCCTTCGGAGGGCAACGCTCTATCCAGCTGAGCTATGGGTGCGTTGCAGCCCTTCTAGCCGATCACGGCGCGTCCCGCAATCGCCGGAAAGGCAGATTGCGATGCTTCGTCGGGAGAAGGCGCGGCTCAGGTGAAGGTCTTGCGTGGGTCGAGCGCGTCGCGCACCGCCTCGCCGATCAGGATCATTAGCGAAAGCAGCAGGGCCGTGACCAGGAAGCCGCTGATCGAGAGCCAGTAGGCGTCGGGCTTGGCGGCCGCCTGCTTGAGCAACTCGCCGAGCGAGGCGGTGCCGGGCGGCAGGCCGAGGCCGAGATAATCGAGCGCCGTGAGCGTGGCGACCGAGCTCGACAGGATGAAGGGCAGCATGGTCAGCGTCGCCACCGTGGCATTGGGCAGGAGATGCTTGATCATGATGGCGGCGTCGGACAAGCCGAGCGCCTTGGCGGCGCGGACATATTCGAGATTGCGCGCGCGCAGGAACTCCGCCCGCACCAGCTGCACCAGCGCGGTCCAGGAGAACAGGAGGAGGATGCCGAGCAGGATCCAGAAACCGGGCGTCAGCACGGCCGAGATGATGATCAGCAGATAGAGCGAGGGCAGCGCGTTCCATACCTCGATGACGCGCTGGCCGACCAGGTCGATCCAGCCGCCGAAATAGCCCTGGATCGCGCCCGCGGCCACGCCGATCAGCGAGGAGAAGACCGTGAGGATCAGGCCGAACAGCAGCGAGATGCGCGTGCCATAGATGACGCGCGCCAGCACGTCGCGGGCGGTATCGTCGGTGCCGAGCCAGTTCCATTCGATATCGCGGCAGGTCGAGCCGCCATTGGCCTGGGCGGCCGCCTTGCACTGGTCGTCGCTGAGCGCCCAGGTCGGCGGCGAGGGTACGCCCACCGGTGGGTTGAGGTTGCGTGTCTGCGGCCCGTAGCGGATGGGGGGCCAGAGCACGAAGGCGCCACGGTCGGCCAGGAGCTTGGCCAGGAAGGGATCGCGATAATCCGCGTCGGTCTCGAAGTCACCGCCGAAATCGGTCTCGGTATAGGTATGGAACACCGGCGTGTAGAGATGGCCGCGGTCATAGATCACCAGCGGTTTGTCGTTGGCGATGAACTCGGCACCCATCGACAGGACGAAAACGACCAGGAAGATCCACAGCGACCAGAAGCCGCGCTTGTTGGCCTTGAAGTTGCGCCAGCGCCGGCGATTGAGCGGCGTGAGCTCGAACCGGCTCTTCTTAGCGGGCTTGAGAAGGGAGGCCTCCATCTCAGACTTCCCGCGCCTCGAAGTCGATGCGCGGATCGACCAGCATGTAGATGAGGTCCGAGACGAGGTTGATGAACAGGCCGAGCAGAGAAAGGATGTAGATGCTGGCCAGCACCACCGGATAGTCGCGGTTGAGGATCGAATTGTAGTTGAGCAGGCCAAGGCCATCGAGCGAGAAGGTCTGCTCGATCAGCAGCGAGTTCGCGAACAGGGCGCCGATGAAGGCGGCCGGAAAACCCGAGATCACGATCAGCATGGCGTTACGAAAGACGTGGCCGTAGAGCACGCGCCGCTCCGACAATCCCTTCATGCGGGCGGTGAGCACATATTGCTTGCGGATCTCGTCGAGAAAGGAGTTCTTCGTCAGCATGGTCAGCGTGGCGAAGGCCGAGACGCTCATGGCGATCAGCGGCAGCGTCATGTGCCAGGCATAGTCGGCGACCTTGCCCCACAGGGAGAGTTCGCTCCAATTGTCCGAGACCAGGCGCGCATTGGGGAAGATCTGCCAGAAGGCGCTGCCGGCGAACAGGGTGATCAGCAGGATGCCGAGGGTGAAGCCGGGAATGGCATAGCCGATGATGATCACCGCGCTGGTCCAGGCATCGAAGAACGAGCCGTCCTTCACCGCCTTGCGGATGCCGAGCGGGATGGAGATCGCGTAGGAAAGCAGCATCACCCACACGCCGATGGAGATGGAGACGGGCAGCTTCTCCTTGATCAGCTCGAGCACCGGGGTGTCGCGGAAATAGCTCTGGCCGAAATTGAAGGTGACGTAGTTCTTTATCATCAGCCAGAAGCGCTCGGGCGCCGGCTTGTCGAAGCCATATTGCTTGCGCAGGCTTTCGATGAAAGCGGGGTCGAGCCCCTGGGAGCCGCGATATTGCGAGGCGCCGCCATCGAAATTCTGGCCGCCGCCGCCGAAATCCCCGCCCCCGCCCGAGGCCGCGCCCGAAAGCTGGGCCACCATGCGCTCCACCGGGCCGCCGGGCACGATCTGGATGATCGCGAACGAGATGAGCATGATGCCGAACAGGGTCGGCACGATCATCAGGAGGCGGCGGAGGATATAGGCGAGCAAATCGGGGAACCCTGGGAGCGCGGACGTCTCGTCCGCTCTTGAAACGCTATAGTCGAAAGAAAAGGCGCGAGTGTATTGCCAGCTGCTCCGTCGGTGCCCTCATCGGCAAGTTCGCCGCTTCAAGAGCGGACATCACGACATTCATCTGCGATGCAATGTCGTTGAGACATCCGCGCTCCCAGCTTTACATCCTGAACTCGCTGCCGAGATACAGCCTGCGCGCATCAGGATTGTCGATGATCTCCTGCGGCGTGCCCTGCGTCAGCACATGGCCGGAATGGATGATATAGGCCCGGTCGATCAGCGCCAGCGTCTCGCGCACATTGTGGTCGGTGATCAGCACGCCGATGCCGCGATTGGTGAGGTGGCGAACCAATGTCTGGATGTCGCCCACGGCGATCGGATCGATGCCGGCGAAGGGCTCGTCGAGCAACATGAAGGAGGGGCGCCCGGCCAGGGCGCGGGCGATCTCGACGCGCCGCCGCTCGCCGCCCGACAGAGCGATAGAAGCGGTCCTGCGCAGGCGGTCGATCTTGAACTCGTCGAGCAATTCGTCGAGCTGGCGCTCGCGCTCGGCCTTGTTGGGCTCGATGACCTCCAGCACGGCGCGGATGTTCTGCTCGACATTGAGGCCACGGAAGATCGAGGCCTCCTGCGGCAGGTAACCGACGCCGAGCCGGGCCCGGCGATACATCGGCAGATGGGTGACCTCATGGCCGTCGAGCTCGATGCGGCCATGATCGGGCGGTACCAGGCCGGTGATCATGTAGAACACCGTGGTCTTGCCGGCGCCGTTGGGGCCTAGCAGGCCGACGGCCTCGCCACGCCGCACTTCCAGGCTGACGTCGTCCACCACCGTGCGCTTGCCATAGGTCTTGGCGATCGACACCACCTGGAGAACGCCCTCGGCGCTCTCGGCTGGCTTGGCGGTGCTGCTTGCTTCGTATTGTGCTGCCTCGTTCATTCCCGGTCCAAATCTCTCCGAAGGCAGCTCATTTCCTTTGGCCGATCCTGCCGGAAGGTTGCAAACACCCTCCGTGACCCGCCTGGCCGCGTTCTCATCTGTTGCTCTCGAAGCCTCCGCCGCCCTGTCACCGGGCCGACATCAGCATTTTGTCGGGTCGCCGCCCGAGATGAAGTGTCCCGTCGTGTCTCCGGTGACATTGGAGAGGCCGGTCTCGGTATTGACCACCAGCTTCTTGCCCTTGAGGACATTGCAGCCCTGGCTCATCAGCACTTCCTGGCCTGTCATTGTGGCAATATTCGTCTCCATATCGAGATCGCCGTCATCGCCGGTTGCCTTCTGATCCTTGGACGTGACGACGACGTGGCCCTTGGCCAAGAGGCGCTTCACCTTGTTGCCGCCCGCGACCGGCCCGCGAGACGAATCATCGCCCGCCGCGCCGGCAGTTGCATTGTCGGCGGCATTCCCCGCAGGGGCCTGCGCCTGCCCCGTCGAAGCTGCCGCCTGGACGTTATCGGCCGAGACAGGCGCGGCCTGGGCCTGGCCTCCGGCAGACACCGGAGCCGCCTGTGCCTGGCCTGCAGCCTTGGGCGCCGGCGGGCCGCCATTGGGAGGGTTGGCGGCTTCGTAGAACACCGTGAGCTCATCCGAATTAAGAACGGAGTCACCCTGCGTTGCCACGACATTGCCGGTGAAGATGGCCTTCTGCTCGTCATTGTGCATTTCGAGCTGATCGGCCGTGATATTCACGGGTTTGTCGCTCTTAGACGAAAAGCCCTCGAACGGTGTCGAGGGCTTGTTCGCATCCGCACCTGCCGCCGGCACGACCGCGGCGCCGAGGAGCAACGTCAAAGGCAGTATCAGCGCCGGCCCCCGCCGGCGAAACCACATGTCACGCTGCGCCATCTCAGCCCCGCCTCCTTCAGTTGGCGTTCTTCTTCTGATCGTTGCTCTGGGTGAAGACGCCGGACACACCCCCTGTCCCACCGCCCTGCACATTGGAGACGCCGGTCTTCAGATTGACCACCAGCTTCTTGCCCTTGAGCACGTTCGGCCCCTGGATCATCACCACCTCATTGCCGGTGAGGGTGGCAAGGTTGGTCGCCATATCCATCACGCCATAGTCGCCGGTGGCCTTCTGGTCCTTCGAGGTGACGACGACATTGCCCTTGGCGATCAGCTTCTTGATCGAATTGGCCTGGGTTGCCGCGCCGGACTGGCCGGAGGTACCGCCCTGGCCCGACGAGCCCGAGGCGGCCGGCTTGTCTGCCGAGGCGGCCTGGTCGGTGGCCGCTGCGGCAGGCTGCGCGTCAGCGGGCTTGGCGGCAGGATCGGCAGGCTTGCCCGCATCGGCAGCGGCCGTCTTGTCGGCCTTCTTGCCACCGCTGCCGCCCGCACCGCCGGCAACCGAATTATCGTAGAAGACCGTCAGCTCGTTGGTGTGCAGCACCGAATCACCCTGGGTGGCGACGACATTGCCGGTGAAGATGGCCTTCTGCTCGTCCTGGTGCACTTCGAGCGAATCCGATTTTACGTCAACCGGCTTGCCGCTGTCCGAGGAGAAGCCCTGGAAGGGGCTCGCCGCCTTCTTCTGGGCTGCGCCGGCATCGGCGGAGGAAAGCGCCAGGGCGAGCGGCAGCAAGGCCAGAGGCGCCAGGCGGCTGAGTGTCGTCTTCATTGGGGGGGGCTTCCCTGAGCTGGGGTGGCTGTGTCGGATGGGGCCGATCCGGTGGGATCGGTATCGTCAGTCGGCGTGTCGTCCGAGGTTGTGTCATCGCCGCCGCCGGGCTTGAGCGGGGTACTGAAGGTTGCGCTCACGCCACCCGCAAAGGTGATCTTGGAGCCGCCCTGGACGATATCGAGGTTGTTGGCCGAGATCACGCCGTTGCTGAGGTTGACCGTCACGGCCTCATCGCTATGGACGGTGCTGCCCTTGAAGTCGATGGCGCCGCTCTTCATCACGGCGTCATAGCCCTTGGTCGACTTGACGTGGACATCGTCCTTCAGGAACAGCATCTGGGTGTTGGAATCGAACTTGCCGGTCGCAGCCGTCAACGTCGCGTTACTCTGGTCGGCAGACGAGATGACGGCGTTGAGATTGGTGAGGCTGACGATGCCGGGCGCCGTGACCTTCTGCGAGCCCGTCGTGGCCTTGACGTCATATTTCTGCCCGCGGCTGTTGACGCCGGTGAGGTGCGGCAGCATCACGTCGAGCGCGCCATTGTTGGCGACGACAGGTGGTGCGGCCACCGGGACCGGCGGCTGGCGGAACGGATTGAACCAGGCCAGGACGACGAACAGGCCCACCCCCGCAAGCGCGGTTGCGGGAACGGCGACTTTGAGAAAGCGCACCAGCCTGCTGTGGGCGCGGGCAGCCCTGAAGGCGCTTTCCCGCGAAGGCGGGGCGGGTCGATCAATTTTTACCCGCGCATCCATGATATCGGCCAAAATAATACCCATCGAAACGCATGCAGCGGCCGGGACGAACGGCGCCATCCGCCATATTGCGATGCGGAAGTCACACGTCAACCCGGTATACGGACGCCAGCCTGTCCCTGCCTGCAATTCCTAAACTTTGGGTGAAATCCGCAACAGGTGCGCCCTCATAGCAGAAATCCCAGAGAGGGGGAATGTGACGTAAGGAACGCAACTTTCGGGAACACCCGGAAAGGTCGGCTTTTCCGGCCCCCTCCTAACGTGCCGCTATGGCGTTTCCAAGACGAGGATGAAGACGAGGATGCGGCAGGCGGCTGTTCCGCCTGTGTCAGCTATGGGCGAAGATATCGGTGTCCGGCCAACCCTGCAGGTCGAGCTGCGCCCGGGTCGGGAGGAAATCGAAACAGGCACGAGCGATGTCGGCACGGCCCTCGCGGGCGAGCGTGGCATCGAGCTTTGCCTTCAATTCGTGCAGGTGCAGCACGTCCGAGGCGGCGTAGGCGAGCTGGGCGTCGGTGAGCGTATCGGCGCCCCAGTCAGAGGATTGCTGCTGCTTGGAAAGATCCACGCCCAGCAATTCCCGCACCAGGTCCTTGAGGCCGTGGCGATCGGTATAGGTACGCACCAGGCGCGAGGCGATCTTCGTGCAATAGACGGGCTTGGCCATCACGCCGAAGGCGTTTTGCAGCGCCGCGATGTCGAAACGGGCAAAGTGGAAGATCTTGATGACGGAGGGGCTGGCCAGGAGACGCTCCAGATTGGGGGCGCTCTTCTGGCCCTGCGCGATCTGCACCACATCCGCCGTACCGTCCCCCGGCGAGAGCTGCACCACGCAGAGCCTGTCGCGGTGGGGGTTGAGACCCATGGTCTCGGTGTCGATGGCGGCGCTGGTGGTGTAGCGATTGAGATCGGGCAGGTCGCCCCGATGGTAGCGAATGGTCACGGACAGATCCTGAAGATGTCGAAGGGTCAGGGTGCACATAGAACCCTCAGGAGAGGATGTGCAAGGGCTGGGAGACTTCCTAGGAGAGCGGACATCTTGTCCGCTCTTGGAAACAATGAGGCTGACAAGCAGGGCGACGGAGTATCGCTGTTACGCTCTTTCGTAAGAGGTTGAGGTTCGAGAGCGGACAAGATGTCCGCGCTCCCAGGTTTGCCAAGCGGCCCGCCCGTGCTATCGACCTCCCCGCATACAGAACCGGCTGGTACCCTTGGCTTCCTTTCTCGACCCCTTTCGTCTCATGCGCGCAGGCTGGACTCTGGCCCGGGAAGGCGCGCTCGGCCTCGTCGACGTCTACGAATTGCCCGCGCCGGCGCGTCTTGCCGTGCGCCTTGGCCGGCTGATCGAGCGGCGCACCGTCCATGGCGGCAAGGGGCTGGCCGCGGCCATGGTGAAGCTGGGGCCAAGCTGGGTCAAGCTCGGCCAGTTCCTGGCCACGAGGCCCGATGTGGTCGGCTTCGCCGTGGCGCGCGATCTCGAGGAATTGCAGGACCGCATGCCGCCCTTCCCCCGGGCGGTGGCCGTTGCCGAGATCGAGCGGGCGCTGGACGGGCCTCTGAGCCACTTCTTCGCCGAGCTGTCCGAGCCCGTGGCCGCCGCTTCGGTCGCGCAGGTGCACAAGGGCGTCATCCGCGATGCCGATGGCGAGCGCCAGGTGGCGGTGAAGGTGCTGCGCCCCGGCGTCGACCGGCGCTTTCGCAGCGACCTCTCCACTTTCTACTTCGCCGCCCGCATGATCGAGCGCCTCGACCCGCGCGCCAAGCGCCTCAAGCCGGTCGAAGTGGTGGACATGCTGGCGCGGACAGTGGCCTTCGAGATGGATTCACGCCTGGAGGCGGCCGCCCTCTCGGAGATGGCGGAGAACATCGCCGACGATCCCGATTTTCGCATCCCCGCGCCGGACTGGACCCGCACCGCCCGCACGGTGCTGACGCTTGAATGGATCGACGGCATTCCCCTTTCCGATGTCGAGGGGCTGCGGAAGGCCGGCTTCGACCTGAAGGAATTGGCGCGCATCATCATCCAGTCCTTCCTGCGTCACGCCATCCGCGACGGCTTCTTCCATGCCGACATGCACCAGGGCAATTTGATGATCGATGCCTCCGGCAATCTGGTCGCGGTCGATTTCGGCATCATGGGCCGGGCCGGGCTGAAGGAGCGCCGCTTCCTCGCCGAGATCCTGCACGGATTCATTACCCGCAACTATCTGCGCGTCGCCGAGGTGCATTTCGAAGCCGGCTATGTACCGGCCACTCATTCGATCGAGGATTTCGCGCAGGCGATCCGCGCCATCGGCGAGCCGATCCACCAGAAGCGGGCCGACGAAATCTCGATGGCCAAGCTCCTGACGCTGCTCTTCGAGGTGACCGACCTCTTCGACATGAAGACCCGGCCGGAACTGATCCTGCTGCAGAAGACCATGGTGGTGGTGGAGGGCGTGGCCCGCCGCCTCAACCCCAAGCTCGACATGTGGGCGACCGCGGACCCGGTGGTGCGCGAATGGATCGAGCGTAATCTCGGGCCTCTCGGCAAGCTCAGCGATCTGGGCACGCAGACGCTGGAGGCCGGCAAGTCGGTCACGCTGCTGCCGAGCCTGCTCACCCGCGCCGAATCCCTGGCGGGCCGCCTGCACGAGGCCGCCGAGAAGGGCTTCGCCCTGCTGCCCGAAAGCGTGGAAGCCATCGGCAAGGCCGAGGCCAAACGCAATCGCTGGGGCAATCTGGCGCTATGGGTGATCGCGGTGGCGGTGGTCTACATCGCCTGGCGGGGGTGGTGAGAGGCTTTGCATTTCGACGAAGGGCGCGGCGCGAGCCCTTCCCTACCGAACAGCTTGCCCGCAATAGCACTGACAG
Organism: Labrys miyagiensis; assembly: GCF_030160835.1. Taxonomy (GTDB): domain Bacteria; phylum Pseudomonadota; class Alphaproteobacteria; order Rhizobiales; family Labraceae; genus Labrys; species Labrys miyagiensis. The sequence goes on from NZ_BSPC01000009.1 coordinate 92,243, forward strand.
CGCGTCGAGTACGTTAGGCAGGCCGGGTCATGCGACGAGGGTTTCGTCCCTCGCTGGCTCGGCGGAAGAGGCTGCGCCTCGGCGCCGCCATCAGCTCAAGCCACGGCCCCGCTACGGCCGCTGCGATGCATCAGCCTGAACAGCAGGGCCTGGGTCCCCAGCGCGGCGAGAGCGGAGATCACGAAGGCGAGGACCGTGTTCAGAGAGCCCAGGAGCAGGCCGAGGACGTAGAAGAAGCAGGAGAAGCCGAAGAGGGCGATGACCATGCCGCGCACCACCTGCCGGGCTGCGGCCGGCCCCTGCGCGCGGTGGGCGAAGATCGCCAGCGTCATGGCGAAGATCGGAAAGGCCGCGAGCACGCCGCTCACTTCCGCACCGAGCAGGGGCGTCGCCGCCGTCAACCCGACTACCAGGAGGCTCACCACCACCATGCGGGCCGGCAGGTCCCACCAGGGCGGCGTCACGATGCTGCGCTGGACCATGCGCGAGGGAATGGCCACCAGCGCCGCCGTCAGCACCGCCAGGGCCGCAAGGAAAAGGGCCCAATGGGGAAGCGCCGCCACATGCAGGAGAGCCGCGCCGAGGGCGAATGTCGCGACGCCGGCGAACAGGGCGACAGGCCAACCGCGATCGGCCAGTTGAGCGTAGCCGATGCAGGCCAGCGCCTGCGCCGCTGCGCCGACGAGGGAGCCGTTGGTCGCCATCGCGGCGAAATCAGGCCCATATTGCAGGGCGAGGAAGGCGATCACCGGCCCAGACGTCAGCGGCAGGCCCGTGACCCAGCCGCCGACCACCTCGCCCCAGCGCCGGCCGACGAGGCTCGCCATCAGGATGAGCAGGCTCGGCAAAGTGAGCTTGATGATCAGGGCATGCATCCGCCATCCATGGCAGGCCGGCGATGACTCGTCAAAGGTCCCGATTGGCGGCGTGCCATTGCTCGACCATGCCTCTCGGCGGCGGCCCGAAAGGATTGAGGTCGGGTGTGCCAGGCAGGAAGAACAAGTCGATCATCGGCCACAGATTGACCAGCGGAACAAGCGTGATCAGTAGAAACCAGGCCGAGCGGTTCCGATCATGACAGCGCTTGATGAGCAGGCAGGCGACCGACCATGTGCCCCCCAGACCGATGATCGCCACGGGCCCCCATACCCATGGCGTGAGAAGTGCCTCGAGATCCTGTCGATGCTGATAGGCCGCGGCAAAACCGATCCATAGGCTGGCAAGAGTTTGGGCGACGATCATCACGCAAAGGATCGCGAACATCGTATCGAGCCGCGGCAAGCGCCCTTTCGGGCTGAACAGCACCTGCCTCAGCCCCGGTCCGTCATCGCTGACATCGGCTACAGACACAGCGGGCCCCCGCTCTGCTCTTGATCCCAACCGGATCATACAACAATCGGGCCGAACCGGCATGCTTTTCACGCCAGGCTTGCCGCGTGAGAGGGCGAGCGCTTCCGGGATCGCACACTCCGGTCAGGAGAACACGTCCGCGACCTGCGTGTCGCCGATGCCTTTCGGCGAGGGGCCATACTCATTGGCACCCTGTGTGCCATCGAGGAAACCGAGCTCGACCAGCGCCCAGAGGCTGATAAGAAAGCCGACATAGGGAATGGCACCGCCAACCGACCAGCCCAAATACCACCAGCCGGACTTGCCTCGATCGTGACAGCGCTTCACGCCCACCGCCCAAAACGGCCACAGGCAGATCAGGAAGGCGACGGCGGCCACGACGAAGGCCGGGGATTCCGGGTCGCGGCCTCCCAGGCCTGTGCTCACCAGACCGATGCCAATCGAAAGAGCAACGATCCCCAGGATGAGGCCGAGGTGGTAAAGCCAATAGTCTTTGCGGGTAACCCGCCCCTGAAAGCTGAAGAGCTTATTCTGCCAGGTCATGACCCGTTCCAGCATGAGTGATGGAGATAGATCACGCCGGCCCGAAAACCGGCGTGATAAGACGAATTCTCACGAGAAGACGCTGGAGACCTGGGAGCCGCCGATGCCCTTGGGCGAGGGGCCGAAACGATTGGGACCCTGCGTGCCATCGAGGAAACCGATCTCGACCAGGTACCACAGACCGACCAGCGGGATGAGGCTGACGAGGATGAACCAGGCCGAACGGTCCCGGTCGTGGCAGCGCTTGGAATTGATGGCGAGGTGCACCCAGAGGAAGGGGAGGTAGAGGAGACCAAGTACCCCATAGAATGCGCCCGACACAGTGCCGCCCACATATTGTTGTCCCGTGACGCCCATCACCTGGGCCAGGATGAACAACAGGATGTAGAATACGATCGCGGCACCGAGGGAAAACATCCAGAACTGGAGGCGCGTGATGCGACCTTCGAAACTGAAGAGTATTTGCTTGGGAGTCATTATTTCACCTTCTCGTGAATTTTTTAGACTGCCTGGAGATCGACATACACATCACTTCAAGAAGAAGTAACGCTCAGTCGATATCTGGAGGATCCATTTGGATTCAAGGCATCTCACCTTTCGGCAGATGACATGATGGCAAGAAGAAGGCAGGAGCGATGTGCGGAAAAGCACTTCTTAAGGTTGAATTTCGCCATCAAGCGTTTCCGATGCAGCAAGAGACGTTCACGCGATTGCGCTTCACCGGCTTTCAGATCTTCGAAAGAAGGAAGGCCGCAGGCTACCTCCCCATTGGAGGTCACTGCACGAAAGTGCTCTGGGTGTACGACATCTCAAACGAACCAAGAACACACGCGATAGGTATTCCGCTTAACCGCTGATCGCTACAGGCCCTAGAGCAAAGCGCGTTCAAGCGTGAACGCATCTTTGCTCTAACTCTTTGTTTCGACGCGTCTTTGCGATTCTTGCCGATTCCGTCAAATTGCAAAACGCTTTAGGGTCGGCTTGAACCAGCGGTTATGACCCTGAGCTGAAGAAGGCGTGGGCAGAGTTATTCTTGATCAAAGCGCCTGCTTACGCACCTCAGTCGCTTCACGGCTCCCGAGACCATGTCATTGATGATGTCATGGGCGCTCTTGAGCTCGCTTATCGCTCCGGCGCCTTGGCCGTAGAACAAATTAGCGACAGCGGGGTCGCCGTTAGACATGCGCTGATAGTAAGCGTCGAGCGCAGCGCGATCCTTCAGCAACTCTTCCTCCCTGCCCTTCCACTGCTCGGTGATTTCGTTTGGCCGTTGGCGCGCCGCAACTCCTGCCGGCCACCCGGGTTTCGATTGGCCTTGGTAAATCACGTAGTCGGTCGCAGGGCTGAAGACGGTGTCGCGCCCATTGGATGCGAGGACGGCTTCGCGAGTTGCCGGTTTTGCCTTGACGGCCTCCTTGCAGGCGAGGAACGCCGTGCCGAGCCAAGCTCCCTCAGCCCCAGCGGCTAACACGGCGGCGAGGCTTCGATGGCAGGTGATGCCGCCGGACGCCAGGATTGGCGCGTGCGGAAAGGCGGTCACAGCCTGGATTAGGAAAGGCAGTAGATTTTCTCTACCCGTGTGACCGCCCGCCTCGTTTCCCTGAACACAGATAACATCGGCGCCGGCATCGACCGCTCTCCGCGCAAGATCGAACGACTGAACCTGGCAGACAACCTTGGCGCCTGAACTTCGCGCAATTGGGATGAGTGGCGATGGATCGCCGAATGAGAGCAAAACCACAGGGACGCGTTCCTCCAAGGCGATCTCGAAGTGGCGCGGCTTTGGGCCGAGTAGGTGAGTGATGAAGCCGACGCCGAAAGGACGGGATGTGTCCTTACGCACCTGTTGAATCTCGGTGCGCAATTCGTCGGGATTTGCGGCTCGCGCAGCCAAAGTGCCGAGCGCGCCAGCCTTGCAGACAGCGGTTGCCAAGGTCGGGTCGGCCGTCGGCCCAATGGGCCCCTGGATGATGGGCAGTTCAATGCCCAACAACGAAGTTAAGCGTGTTGCCAACATAATGAAGACCCGGCTGAACACCATGTCGTTCGCGGTCGAAGACTACCAGAAAGCCGACGCCAGCCAAGCAAACTTCAAATGCCAAGGATATGCACCCTTTGGCCCAGTCCCACAATGTTCTCCACGGACGAAACCTTCCGCTGCGCCCCCAGTAAACGGACCAAGCCTGAAACTCGCCCCAATCGGCATTCGGATCAACCGGTCTGGTCGGGCGCTCGCCGCCGCCGCAGAATGGCGCCGACCGTATTCTTGCTGAGCCCTACTGGGCGACCGATCAACCGCAGGCTCAGGCCTTCGCCGAAGAGCTCTGCGACCCTGGCCGCCTTTCGGTCGGATGGCCGCTGGTCGACTTGGCGGCCAAGCTTCTTGCCGCGCTTGGGCGTTTGCCAGGCCAGATGTGTATGCCGGATCCTACAGCCCCCAGACGTCCTGGTGTTCCAGGAGGCCGCGCTCGCGCAGGGCCTTCATCACCGTCTGGGCCAGCTCGGCGGCGCTATGCCCCGGAGTCTTCAGCACGATCTCGGCATTCTCCGGTCGCTCATAGGGGCTGGTGACGCCGGTGAAATGCTTGATCTGGCCGGCCAGCGCCTTGGCATAGAGGCCCTTGGGATCGCGCTTGATGCAATCCTCGATCGGCGTGTCGACGAAGATCTCGACGAATTCGCTGGGGTCGACCAGCGAGCGCACCAGCGCACGCTCCGCCTCGAAGGGCGAGATGAAGGAGCAGAGCACGATGGTGCCGCTCTCGACGAAGAGCTTGGCGACCTCGCCGACACGCCGGATATTCTCGACGCGGTCTGCGTCGGAGAAGCCGAGATCGCGGTTGAGGCCGTGGCGGACATTGTCGCCGTCGAGCAGCATGGTGTGGTGGCCGGCATGGCTGAGCTCGGCCTCCACCAGATTGGCGATGGTCGACTTGCCCGAGCCGGACAAACCGGTGAACCAGACGATCGCCGATTTCTGGTGCTTGAGGGCCGAGCGCGCCAGCTTGTCGATGATGAGCGACTGACGGTGGATGTTGGTGGCGCGCCGCAGGGCAAAGTCCACCATGCCGGCCGCCGCCGTCTGGTTGGTCGAGCGGTCGATCAGGATGAAGGCGCCGGTCTCCCGGATTTCGGCATAGGCGTCGAGCGCCACCGGCACGCTGGTGGAAACGTTGACGACGCCGATCTCGTTGAGCTGAAGCGTCTTGGCGGCGAGATGCTCCTGGGTATTCACGTCGATCTTGTGCTTGATCGAGGTCACCGCCGCCGGCACGAATTTGGTGCCGATGCGCATCATGTAGGAGCGCCCGGGCAGCAGCGCGTCTTCCGACATCCAGATCAGATGCGCGGCGAACTGGTCGGCGACCTCGGGCCTCTCGGTGGCGAGCGAGAGGACGTCGCCGCGCGCCGCATCGATCTCGTCCGCCAGGGTGAGCGTGACGGCATCGCCCGCCACCGCTTCGTCGAGATCGCCGTCCTGGGTGACGATGCGGGTCACCACCGAGGTCTTGCCGGAGGCCGCCACCGTGACGCTGTCACCCGACCGGATCGAGCCGGAAGCGAGCGTGCCGGAGAAGCCGCGGAAGTCGAGATTGGGGCGATTCACCCATTGCACCGGGAAGCGGAAGGGCTTCTTCACCGCATTGGAGGCGATATCGATGCCTTCCAGATGCTCGATCAGGCTCGGTCCATCGTACCAGTCGATGCGGGCCGAACGGCTGGAAACATTGTCGCCGTAGCGCGCGGACATCGGGATAGGCGTCACCGAGGCGAAGCCGAGATTGGCGGTGAAGGCCGCGATATCCTGCACGATCTTGTCGAACACCGTCTTGTCGAAGCCGGTGAGATCGATCTTGTTCACGGCCACCACGATGTGGCGGATGCCGAGCAGCGAACAGATGGTGGCATGGCGCTTGGTCTGCACCAGCACGCCCTTGCGCGCATCGATCATCAGGACGGCGAGATCGGCGGTGGAGGCGCCGGTCGCCATGTTGCGGGTGTACTGCTCATGGCCGGGCGTATCGGCAACGATGAAGGAGCGCCGGGCAGTCGAGAAGAAGCGATAGGCCACGTCGATGGTGATGCCTTGCTCGCGCTCGGCCTCCAGCCCGTCGACCAGGAGCGCGAAGTCGATATCCTCGCCGGTGGTGCCGTGGCGCTTGGAATCCTTCTCCAGCGTGGCGAGCTGGTCCTCGAAGATCAGCTTGGAATCATAGAGCAGGCGGCCGATCAGGGTCGACTTGCCGTCATCCACCGAGCCGCAGGTGAGGAAGCGCAGCAGCTCCTTCTCGCGGGGCTTGAGCATCTCGGCGAGGGAGAGTTCGGGTGCAGGCGCGGCGGCAAGCTGGGTTTGGAGAGCAGGCGCGTTCATCGCGGAGCCTTCTGGGATCGCAGGCATCCTGCCTGCACTTGCAAACGAGGTACGTTGTGGAAGAGTTGACCCATCTGCACCATGATAGCGTCGGAAGCGCAACGCCCACCCTCCCCTTGATGGGGAGGGTCGGCCTGAAAGGCCGGGGTGGGGTGGGAAACGTCGACTTCTTCACTATGGATTTGCAGAAGGTAATCCTCCCTGCGCTGAGGGACACCCCACCCCGACGCTTCACGTCGACCCTCCCCATCAAGGGGAGGGTGGGCGTCGCGCATGCTATTCAAAGTTCGTGCCTGCGATCCCGGGAATTTCATCAGAAATAGCCCTCGCGCTTCTTCTTTTCCATCGAGGCCGCTTCGTCATTGTCGATCAGCCGGCCCTGGCGCTCGGAGGTGCGGGCGGTGAGCATCTCACGCACGATGTCGGCGACGGAAGTGGCGTCGGAATCGATGGCGCCGGAGAGCGGGTAGCACCCCAGCGTGCGGAAGCGGACCTGTCGCATCTGCGGCACTTCCCCGGGCTCCAGCGGCAGGCGGTCGTCGTCGACCATCAGCATGGTGCCGGCGCGGAACACCACCGGGCGTTCCTTGGCGAGATAGAGCGGCACGATCGGAATATCCTCTTCGAGGATGTACTGCCAGATATCGAGCTCCGTCCAGTTCGACAGCGGGAAGACGCGGATCGATTCGCCCTGCCGGATTCGGGTGTTGTAGAGCGACCAGAGCTCCGGGCGCTGGTTGCGCGGATCCCAGGTGTGATTGGCGGTGCGGAAGGAGAAGATGCGCTCCTTGGCCCGGCTCTTCTCCTCGTCGCGCCGGGCGCCGCCGAAGGCTGCGTCGAACTTGTACTTGTCGAGCGCCTGGCGCAGACCTTCGGTCTTCATCACCTGCGTGTGCAGGGCCGAGCCGGAGGCGATGGGATTGATGCCGCGGGCAATGCCGTCCTGGTTGATATGGACGATGAGGTCGAGCCCATAGCGCCTGGCGATCTCGTCGCGGAACGAGATCATGTCCTTGAATTTCCAGGTCGTGTCGACATGGAGCAGCGGGAAGGGCAGCTTGGAGGGATAGAAGGCCTTCATCGCCAGATGCAGCATCACACCCGAATCCTTGCCGATCGAGTAGAGCATCACAGGATTGGCGAATTCGGCCGCGACTTCGCGGATGATCCCGATCGACTCGGCTTCGAGCCGCTTGAGATGCGGAGAGAGGGTGCGAGACATCGATGCCCTTGGGCTAATTTTTACATAGAAAAATGCGTAATTAGGGTATTTTACATAGAAGGTCGGGGCAGGCAGCGCAAGTGCGTTTGTTGCATGGGAAATAGACGGAAGCTGCAGTCGCGGCTCCGTCCCCGGGGATCGCAGGCTCCCAGCCCGCCCTTTCTTTTCCGTAAATGGGGCATTTTGGGGGGCGGGTCTTCAGACCCGGCTCCTTATGCGGTGGGCGCGGCCAAGAGCCGGGTCTGAAGATCCGCCCTCCAAAACGGCATCGCGTCCTACCCGAACCTCTTGAGATCGAACGGCGCCAGCGCGACCGCTGTCTGCTGGCCGCTGATCATCGCGGCCACCAATTCGCCGGTCACCGGGCCGAGCGTCAGGCCGAGATGCTGGTGACCGAAAGCATAGAAGAGATTGGATGCCCCAGCCTGGCCGATGGCCGGCAGATAGTCCGGCAAGGTCGGCCGTGAGCCGAGCCAATGCTGCCAGGGCCCGCGCGCCGGCAGGCCGAGCGCGGCCGCATGCGCCTCGAGCCGCTGCCATTTGCGCTCGTCGGCGAGCGCATCCCGCCGGGCGAATTCGACGAAGCTCGAGGCCCGCACGCCGGAACGGAAGCGCGAGACGATCAGGGAGCGTTCCTCGAACACGATGGGCGGCAGGTCGTCGGGCCAATCGTGGTTGGCGCTCTGGATGTGATAGCCGCGCTCGGCAATGATGGGCGCCTTCAGGCCGAGCGGCGTCAGCAGGGCACCGCTGTCCACGCCGGCCGCGACGATGACACGGCGCGGACGGAGGCGCTCGCCCTCCGCCAAAACCAGCACTGCCGTGCCGCCCGCAAGTTCGAGCGCCTGCACGAGGCCGGTCCGCCGCTCGCCGCCGGCCGCCTGGAAGGCCGAGCCGAGAGCCGCCAGCACGGCGGCGGGATCGGCCACCTGTCCGGTATTCTCGAACAGGATGCCGCCCGCCGGCGGCGTCTTCATCACGCGCGCCAGCCAGGCCAGTTCCTCCTTCGAGGCAGCGTGGAAGCGGGCCGTGCCGGTGTCGGCGCCCTGCCAGGCCCGCAGCTTCGCAGCAGCAGCCTCCTGCCCATGCCAGACCACGGCATGGCCGCTCTGCTTGAGCAGGCCGCGCGGTTCGAGGCTCGCGGCCAGCCGGCGCCAGGCCGGCATCGCTTCGGCCAGCAGCCCGGAAAGCGCCTTCTTGCCGGCAGCAAAGCACTCGGGCCGGGCAGCGGTGACCATGCGCAGGCCGAAGGGAAGCCAGCGACCGATCTCTGCGATCGGCAGCGACACCGGCCCGCCAAACGCCATCAGGCGCCGCGGCAGGGACCGCAAGGTCGCCATGGAGGCAAGTGGCTCGACCTGTTCGATGGCGATATGGCCGGCATTGCCATAGGAGGCCGGCGGCGGGCTGCGCGCCGGATCGAGAAGCAGCACCGGCTCGCCCTGGCGCTGCAAGGCAAGCGCGCAGCTGAGGCCCACGATGCCGCCGCCCACCACGACTGTCCTATCCGCCTGCGTTTTTTTGCCTTGCTGCACCATTTTGCCCTTGCTTTGCATCAATCGTATATAGTATACGATTTTTAGGTGATCAATTTCAAGCGTATCTCACACGCCATTTCGCGCTAATAAAAAGCGGCCGGCGAGGCGTGAAGCAACCCTAAGCGGAGACGAGCCATGACAACCAATTGGAGCGGGGTGTTTCCCGCAGTGACTACGCAATTCGACGCCAGCCTCGCCATCGATATCGACGCCACCCAGGGTGTGCAGGATGCGCTGGTCAAGGACGGCGTCAACGGCCTGATCGTGATGGGCACCTGCGGCGAGAACAACTCGCTGGATCCTGAGGAAAAGCGCACCGTGCTGAAGGCCGCCGTCGAGGTGGTCAACAAGCGCGTGCCTGTCATCACCGGCGTCTCCGAATTCGATACCCGCCGCGCCATCGCCTATGCCAAGGACGCCGAGCGCATTGGCGCCGACGGCCTGATGGTGCTGCCCGCCATGGTCTATGTGCCCAAGCCCGAGGAGCTGACCGCGCATTTCCGCATGATCGCCGAGGCAACCTCGCTGCCGATCATGCTCTACAACAACCCGCCGGCCTATCGCGTCAATATCGGTTCGGACGTGCTGCGCGCCCTCGAGGACGTGCCCAACATCGTCGCCGTCAAGGAAAGCGCGCCCGACCCGCGCCGCTTCACCGACCTGATCAACGAGTTCGGCGACCGTTTCGAGCTCTTTGCCGGCCTCGACGACGTGGCGCTCGAAGGCTTGATGCTGGGCGCCAAGGGCTGGGTATCCGGCCTCACCAGCGCTTTCCCGGAAGAATCGGTGCAGCTCGTCAAGGCCGCGGCCCGGGGCGACTGGGAGGGCGCGCGCGCCATCTATCGCTGGTTCATGCCGCTGCTTCATCTCGACGCCGAGCACGATCTGGTGCAGTCGATCAAGCTTGCCGAGCAGATCATGGGCCGCGGCTCCGAACGCGTCCGCCCACCCCGCTGGCCGCTGACCGGCGCCCGCCGGGCGGAAGTCACGGCGATGGTCGAGAAGGCGGCGGCGACGCGGCCGAGTTTGAAGCTCGGCAAGGCGGCGTAAAGCACAATGCAAAGCCTCCCCCACGAAGCTGGGGGAGGTGTCACGACGAAGTCGTGACGGAGGGGGTGTGGTCAAAAAGGGGCGCATGGAACGAGACTAAACTTCCGCTTCCCCCACCCCATCCTGGCCACACCCCCTCCGACCTCACTTCGTTCGGCCACCTCCCCCAGCTTCGTGGGGGAGGCTTCCCGCGTCTCTTCCGGAACAGCCCCCATGCGCCACACCTTCTTCTGCATCGATGGCCATACCGCCGGCAACCCCGTGCGTCTCGTCGCCGGCGGGGCGCCGCTGTTGCGCGGGGCCAGCATGTCGGAGCGGCGGCAGGATTTCCTCGAGCGCTTCGACTGGATCCGCACGGGCCTGTGCTTCGAGCCGCGCGGCCATGACATGATGTCGGGCGGCTTCCTCTACCCGCCCACGCGAGATGACACCGATATCGGCATCCTCTTCATCGAGACCTCGGGCTGCCTGCCGATGTGCGGCCACGGCACCATCGGCATCATCACCTTCGGCTTGGAAAACGGGCTGATCCAGCCGCGCCTACCAGGCCAGCTCAAGGTCGAGGTGCCCGCCGGCATCATCGACATCGCCTATGAGGCGGAGGGCAACCGCGTCACCTCGGTGCGCATCGTCAATGTGCCGTCCTATCTCGCCGCCAGCGGCATCGAGATCGAGGTGCCGGATTTCGGACCGCTCAGCGTCGATGTCGCCTATGGCGGCAACTACTACGCCATCGTCGAGCCACAGGGGCCTTATACGGGCCTCGACGATCTCGGCGCCGCACGCATCATCGCCCTCAGCGGCAAGGTGCGCGAGCTGATGCGGGACAAATACGAGCCGGTGCACCCGCTCGACTCGACCATCCGCGGCGTCAGCCATGTGCTGTGGGCCGACAAGCCGCGCGGCAACGGCGCCGATGGGCGCAATGCGGTGTTCTATGGCGACAAGGCCATCGACCGCTCGCCCTGCGGGACCGGCACCTCGGCCCGCCTCGCCCACCTCACCGCCAAGGGCAGGCTGAAGCCCGGCGACAGCTTCGTGCATGAGAGCTATATCGGCTCGCGCTTCACCGGCAAGGTGGAGGCGCTGACCAACCTCGCCGGCCAGCCGGCGATCATCCCGTCCATCCAGGGCTCGGCGATCTCGACCGGCTTCAACACGATCTGGATCGACCGGGAAGATGCGTTCTGGCAGGGCTTCCAGGTGGTATGACCGCCTGCTTTAGACGCTGGCGGCGAGGATGTGCTGCTTGTCCTCGATCTGTTGCATGAGCTTGTTCCAGGAGGTGACGAAGGCCTCCGCCCCCTCCTTTTGCAACGCCGCGGCAAGGTCGTCGACATCGATGCCACGGCCCGCGAACTCCCGGATCAAGGCATCGGCCGCTTCGATATCTTCGACCGAGGCCCGGCCGAGCTCGCCGTGATCCGCAAAGGCGTGCAGGGTTTTCTCCGGCATGGTGTCGATGGTATCGGGCACGGCGAAAGCTTCGACATACAGGGTGTCGCGCGCGGTGGGATCCTTGGTGCCCGTGCTGGCCCATAGCAGGCGTTGTGGCACCGCCCCGGCGGCCTCGAGACGCTTCCAGCGCGGCGAAGCCAATATCGTGCGGTAGGACCTGTAGGCCTGCGCACCGACGGCGATGCCAAGGCGGTTGTGCAGGTCCGTGGGCACCTTGTCGAGCACCGCCTTGTCCCAGCGGCTGATGAACAGCGAAGCAACCGACCGGATCTTCGGATCAAGCCCCAGAGCGATGCGACGTTCGATGCCGCGCAGATAGGCTTCGGCCGCGGCTTCATAATGCTTGGGCGAGAACAGCAAGGTGACGTTGATCGGCACACCCGCGATGATGGCTTCCTCGATCGCCGGCACGCCCTCGGCCGTGCCGGGAATCTTTACGTGGAGATTGGGCCTGGCCGCCTGGCGGTGGATGCGTCTGGCCGCGTCGATGCTGCCCTGGGTATCCCGCGCGAGCAAAGGCGAGACCTCCATCGACACCCAGCCATCGACACCACGCGTCTCCTCGAAGATAGGCTGGAAGAGGTCGGCGGCACGGCGCAGATCCTCCAGCGCCAGCTCTATGAAGGTGGCTTCGCCCGACAGCTGCGAGGCCGAATGGGTACGTAAGCTTGCGTCATAGGCGCTCGTATTCGCCAGCGCCTGCTGGAAGATCGTCGGATTGGAGGTCAGGCCCGTGATCGAGAACTCATCGATATAGCGGCGCAGGGTCCCGTCATCCAGAATCTGGCGGCTGATATTGTCGAGCCACAGACTTTGGCCAAGGTCGTGCAACTCTACCGTCCTGTTCATGTGGAGCCTCCTTATGATCTGAAAAGCCGGCCGATCCGGAGCCCGTTCTCTCGCAGGCCTTCGATTGCCCGCAACGGCGCGGCCTCGTCCATGACATCAAGGGCCGGTGACGTGAATTGTTCCCCTCATGCCGGGATGGAACTTGCAAAAATACGCCAGCTCCCCTGGTCGCGTCAGCTTGAGGCGCCTGGTCGCGCCCATTGGCAGGGCGATGTCCCATTGGCCGCCGCGTGCCGTTGCAGTGTGGTCGATGAAGTCGTCGTTCTGCCATTCAATAATGTCCCCCGGATGAGCGACGACCACCGGTGGGTCGAAGGCAACATCGTTGATCTTGACCTTGATGGTGGCCGCCAAAGCGTTCGCGCCGATAGACGCGAACGCCAGGGCTGCCCCGAAGCCAAGACAGACTGCCAGGGCATGGCGTTTCATTTCAGCGTGCCCGCGAGATGTTCGGCATGCTGCTCATGGCCCTGGAAGATCTTCAGGCCGGTCTGAAGCAGGCTTTTGAGCTCCCCATTGCTGGCATCGGGGATCAGCGTGGTTTCGAGGGCACCGTCTACGGTCTTGTGATAGGCGACCTCGTTGTCCACATAGGCCTTGTCGAAGGCGGAACCCTCGAGGGCGGCCATTGTCGCCCGCTGGGTATCGGCCTGCTTGACCAGGCCTTTGCTCACATCATTGTCCTCCGGCGTGACCTTCAGCTTCTTCACCAGGGCAAGCGCCTTCTGATTCACGGCTTCATGATCCCTCACCATGTTCGTGGCGAAGGCGATCACCTCCTTGTTCTTCGATTTTTTCAGCGCCAGCTTGGCCGCTTCGACATCGATAACACCGGCCGTATAGGCGATATGGGCAATTTGCGGATCGGTGAGCTTGGCGGCCTGCGCCGGCGCTGCGGCGGTGAGGATAGCGAGAAGGGCGGCCGCTCCCGCAAGTTTGGCAATCAACATGAAATCTCTCCCGAGTTGGATAGGCTTTGCGGGAGATTGGATGCACTCCGGACCAGAGGGTTCCCGGGTTTCAGGCCTTGGACAGGATCTTTTCGAGCACGGCCTGGGTCATGCGCTCGCAACGCCAGCCATCGAACGGAAAAGCGTTCATCAGGAAGGGTCCGGACTGCCGCTCGAGGGCCTCCCGCAACAGACGCCGGGCCCGATGCAGGCGCGTCTTCACCGTCTCCGGGCGGATAGCGAGCAGTTCCGCGGTCTCCTCGAGACTCATGTCCTCGATCACCCGCGCCACCAGGACGACCCGATAGGCATCGGGCAATTCGTCGACGGCCTTTTCCATCAGAGCCTGGATCTGCCTTTGCGCCATGACGCGCTCCGGATCGGCTTCGGCCGACAGGGTGGGAAACGGGATCACCTGGCCTCCCACGATCGCGCGGCCGGTTTCGAGGCGAACAGCAGGCCTTCTCTCGCGTACCCGGCCGAGGGCCTCGTTCATGACGATACGAGTCAACCACGTCGTCAGGCTGGAGTCGCGACGGAATCCCGATAGCGCGGCGAACGCCTTCATATAGGCAGCCTGCAGCACATCCTCGGCTTCGGAATCACTTCGCAATATGCCGCGGGCGATGCGATAGAGCCGCCGGTTATGCTGCGTGGTGATCGCCCGGATCGCCTCGGGGTCGTGCAGGATCGCCCTGTCGATCAGGTCGCCCGCGCTGGTCGGTTCGAGCTTTGGCGTGGCCATTTTCACGATGCTCCCGTGTTCCGACCCATTGGATGCGGTCATCGCGGAAAGGTTCCCGGGAAAATTCCGGGCAACGCCTCCATCATCGGCGGGCGACTGCCTGTCATCGCACCGTCGAGGGCTTGGCCTGCGAATCGTCGCCGGCCGTCCGGAAAGGCCCGGGCTCGCAACCCCGATTGCTTTGCGACCGACCGGCTAGCGAGATCTCATGGCCGCGAGCCTCAGATATCCTGGTTTTGCGGCAACATCACGAGGTCCCGGATCGTTACGTTCGGCGGGCGGGTCAGCATGAAGAGCAGTGCCTCAGCGACATCCTCCGAGCGCAGCCCGCCGCGCTCGGCCGCGCGGCGCTCGATCTCGGCGGGATCGGTAATGCCCCACAATTCATTCAGCACCATGCCCGGCGCCAGCGAGCCGATGCGCACATTGTGCGGGGCGATCTGGCGGCGCACGCCATGCACGAAGCTCTGCACCGCATGTTTGCTGGCCGAATAGACAGGCTCCCACTGGATGGCCTGGTGCCCGGAGACCGAGGAGGTGACGACGATATCGCCGCTGCGCCGGGCGATCATGCCGGGCAGCACCGCATGCACAGTGCGGAAGACAGCGTTGATATTCAGGGTGAGCAGCTTGTCCCAGTCGTCGGGATTGCCGTCGGCGACATCGCCGGCGATATAGCTGCCGGCATTGGCGAACAAGATGTCGGTGGCGCCGAAGCGCTTGCCCGCCGCCTCCATCACCGCAGCGGTTGCGCTGGGGTCGACCAGGTCGGCAGCGATCGTCAGGGTCTCCCCGCCGATCTCGGCCGCGAGCGCCGCGAGCTTGTCGGCCGAACGCGCCACCAATACCTGCTTGACGCCTTCTTCGGCGAAACGCCGCGCCACCGCCCGGCCGATGCCCGAACTCGCGCCGGTGACGATCATTACCTTGCCGCCAAGAGAAGCCGTTCTTCCCGAACCCATGCCTTCCTCCCTGCCCGCCGTTGCCCGGCGGTTTTGTCGATCTTTGCCACGCTCTCCTGTCATTCCCGGCCGAGCCGCCCTCAAGCGTAGCGAGAGAGAGCGGGGGAAGGGAATCCAGGGGCGGCAGTCCGAGACCTTCGGCCCCTGGATCCCCTTCCCGCGCTACGCGCGCCGGGGATGACAGGGTCACGTTGTTGCCAAAGACGATCCATGAATCATCCGGCAACTTGAACCGCTTTCAGTTTGCTGCTACCCACAACAAATAAGCAACCGCAAAATCGTAACGATGCCGTCCAGGCACGTAAAGTGCCCCAACGGCGCGAAAAAGGGCAGGGACGGCACATGGAAAAGCTGGGCATTCATTCCTTTGTCTGGACGGGCGGCACCACGCAGCAGGAGCTTGAGGGCGCGATGGAGAAGTCGCATCGCCTCGGCTACAAGCTGATCGAATTTCCCCGCCTCGATCCCAAGAAGTTCGACGTCTCCTGGCTCGCCAAGCGCCTTGCGGATTACGAACTCAAGGTTACCGTCACCATGGGCCTGCCGCTCGACGGCGACATCTCCAGCGAGGACGCCGCCGTGGTGGAGCGTGGCGAGCAGATCCTTTCGGATGCGGTGGCGATCACCCGGGACCTCGGCGGCCAGAAACTCGGCGGCATCATCTTCTCCGCCCATACCAAATATAAGAGCCTGCCGACCCAGAAGGGCTGGGACAACAGCGTCGGTGCCCTCTCGCGCGTCGCACCCAAGGCCAAGGAGGCGGGCGTGACGCTCAACCTCGAGGTGGTCAACCGCTTCGAGACCAACCTGCTCAACACCACGGCGCAGGGTCTCGCCTTCATCAAGGATACCGGCGCCGACAACATTTTCCTGCACCTCGACACCTTCCACATGAACATCGAGGAAGCCGATCCCGTGCAGGCGATCAAGTTCGCCGGCGACAAGCTCGGCTATTTCCATATCGGCGAGAGCAATCGCGGCTTCCTGGGCTCGGGCGTGATCAACTTCCCGGCCATCTTCGACGCCCTGGTCGCCAGCGGCTACGATGACTGGGTCACCTTCGAGAGCTTCTCCTCCGAGGTGGTGGACGAAGACCTTTCCATCACCTGCGCGATCTGGCGCAACACCTGGAAGGACAATGTCGAGGTGGCCCGACACGCCAAGGCCTATATCGAGGACTGCTACAGGGTGGCCAAGCGCAAGGCGGAGACGGCAAGGACGGTGTGATCCTGGGAGCACGGACGTCTCGTCCGCTCTTGGAAGCGAGCCGTCATTCGGCATACCCGCGACGAAGCCTCGCTTGGTCAGGAAAATGCCGGTCTGAAGACCGGCACACCAGAGTGCTCCAACCTGCACTGGCCTCGCTTCCAAGAGCGGACGAGACGTCCGCGCTCCCAGCCATTTGCATCCCCTCCGCCTTCGTGGAATAGACTGCAACCGTACTTTTCCCGGACTCCTCCCCTTGGCAACGCCGCAAACCGTCCGTCACCTCAACGAAATCAGGGCGCTCAACGCGCTGTTCCGCAACGCGGGCATGAGCCGGGCGGATTTGGCGCGCGCGCTCGGCCTCAACCGCTCGACCACCGGCAACATCATCACCAGCCTGATGACGGGGGGCCTTGCCGTCGAGCGGCCGAGCACGCCGCGTGGCGAGGCCGCGGCCAAGACTGGTCGCCCCGGCATCCAGGTGCAGATCGATCCGGTGGGCGCGAGCTTCCTCGGCGCAGAGATCGGCGTCGACCGCCTCACGGTCGTCGCTATCGACATGGCGGCGCAGGAGATCTCGCGCGTCTCCATTCCCTTCCCCACCTTCGCCGAGACCCCGGAGGCCGGCATCGACCGCATGGCGGCGCTGATCGGCGAGGTGATGGGCAGGCTCGCCAATCCCGGCCGGATCAAGGGCCTGTGCGTGGCTCTGCCTGCCCTGCTCGATACCGACGGGCTGGTGATCAACGGCCTGATTCTGGGCTGGCGCAATGTCCGGCTGAAGGCGATGATTGCCGAGCGCATCGTGGCACGCTTCCCCGACCTCGACTTCGACATCTCCATCGAGAACGACGCCAATGCCTTCGCGATTGCCGAGACCTATCGCGACACCACC
The DNA here is from genome assembly GCF_030160835.1 of Labrys miyagiensis. Taxonomy (GTDB): domain Bacteria; phylum Pseudomonadota; class Alphaproteobacteria; order Rhizobiales; family Labraceae; genus Labrys; species Labrys miyagiensis. The sequence goes on from NZ_BSPC01000009.1 coordinate 109,383, forward strand.
CATCGCTCGGAAACCGTTGCCTTCCTGCTGATCGAGAACGGCGCGGGCGGCGGCGTCGTCATCGGTGGGCGGCTGTTCCGCGGCTCGGCGGGGCTTGCCGGCGAATTCGGCCAGATCGTGCTCGGCGGCCCCGGCTTCTATGCCGGCCGGCACAAGCCCGGGCATCTGGAGAGCTATATCGGCAAGGACGCCGTGCTCGCCCGCTATCGCGAGAATGGCGCGCCTGATGACGCCGACATCGATCACCTCCTGCAGGCATTGGCGCGGAGCGACACGGCGGCGCTGAAGACGGCGCAGGCCTGGGGCCAGGGCCTGGCGATGGGGCTCATCCAGGTCACCAGCGTGCTCAATCCCGGCCTGATCATCCTCGGCGGCTCCGTGGCGCCGATCTTCCCCCATGTGGCGCGGGAGGTGGAAGAGGCCATGCAGCGCGAATTGCTCGAAGGCTTCCCGATGCCGAAGATCGAGACCTCCTCGCTCGGCCTGGAAGGCCCGGCCCTCGGCGCGGCGCTCCTGATGCACCAGCGCATGTTCTCGATCGACGAAAGCGCGATCTATGCCAGCGAGCAGCCGATCACCTTGTTCCAGAGCTGAGGGGTGGGGGGGAGAAGAGATGAACACAAGGCGCGACGAGCCTCCCCATCCTGAGAGGTTCCCCCCAATGATCGAAGGCAAGATCGTCACCATCGGCGAGATCCTGGTGGAGATCATGGCGACCACCGCCGGCAACGGCTTCCTTGAGCCCCAGCCGCTGATCGGTCCCTTTCCGAGCGGGGCGCCAGCCATCTTCATCGACCAGGTCGGCAAGCTCGGCCATCCCGCCGGTATCGTGGCCGCGGTGGGGGACGACGATTTCGGCACGCTCAACCTCGAACGCCTGAAACAGGATGGCGTCGACGTCTCGGCGGTGGCCATCCACCCCGGCGCCGCGACCGGCAGCGCCTTCGTGCGCTATCGGCCGGATGGCGGGCGTGCTTTCGTCTACAACATGCGCGACAGCGCCGTGGGCCGCATCGCCGCCACGCCCGAGGCAGGGACGCTGCTGGCTGCCGCCGGCCACCTCCACGTCATGGGCTCCGGCCTGCCGGTGCCGGCGATTGCGGGCATGGTGCGCTCCACCCTGCCGGCTCTCAAGGCACGCGGCGGCACCGTCTCCTTCGACCCCAACATCCGCCGCGAGATGATGCGCGACGAGAGCGGCAGAGCCATCTTCCACAGCGTGCTGTCTGTCACCGATCTCTTCCTGCCTTCGGGCGAGGAACTCTCGCTGTTCTCCGACGAGATCGACGAGGCGAAGGCGATCGCCGCGCTGCTCGACGCCGGTGTGAAGGAAATCGTGCTGAAGCGCGGCGAGGCCGGCGCCAGCCATTTCGACCGCAACGGGCGCACCGACATGCCGGGCTTCGTGGTCGCCGAGGTCGATCCCACTGGCGCGGGCGACTGCTTCGGCGCCACCTTCCTCGTCGCCCGGCGCCTCGGCAAGAGCGTGCTGGAGGCCCTGCGCTACGCCAATGCCGCGGGCGCCCGGACGGTGACGGTGCAGGGACCGATGGAGGGCAGCTCCAGTTTCGCTGATCTCGACCGCTTCATTGCGCAAACCTCGGTTCGGACCTAGAGAGGATCGGGGGGCGGATTTTCAGATCCGCCTGCAGCATAGGCCGCGCCGGAACAGGCGGGTCTAAAGACCCGCCCCCCGATTGCCCCTCAACCGTGCGGCTCCATGACCCTTCTTGAAAAAAAGGCTCTGCCCGAGCGTATCGCCGATGTCATGCGCAGCCGCATCATCGCCGGCAGCCTGGCGCCGGATAGCTCGATCCGCCAGGACCTGCTGGCGGCCGAACTCGGCGTCAGCAAAATCCCGGTACGCGAGGCGCTGGCGCGGCTCGAGCAGGACGGGCTGATCATCTCGCAGACCAATCGCGGCTTCTTCGTCGCGCCGCTCTCGGCCGAGGATGCCTATGATGTCTTCGCCCTGCGCCTGAAGATCGAACCCGATGCCGTGGCCTATGGCTGCGAGCGCGCCGGCACTGCCGACCATCTCTTTGCGCGGAGGGCCCTGGATGCGCTCAACGCGGCCATCTCAGGCCACACCGGCGATATCGGCGCCTGCAACCGCGCCTTCCACCTCTCGCTGATCCGGCCCGGGCAACGGCGCGTGACCCTGCAGATCGTCGAGCGGCTGCACCTGCTCGCCGAGCGCTACATCTTCAAGCATTTGGAATCTTCGAGCCGCAACGCGCGGGCAGAGGCCGAGCATGAGGGGTTGCTGGAGAGCTGGATAGCTCGCGATACCAAGGCGGCGGCTGCGAAGACGGCGGCCCATATCGAGGTGACGCTGGCGGACCTGACGGAGCAGTTCAACGCGGGGTGAGGCCCGGAGTTGAGGAGAGGGACGCCGCGCGAAAGCCTCCCCCACGAAGCTGGGGGAGGTGGCCGAACGAAGTGAGGTCGGAGGGGGTGTGGTCAGGATATGGCGTGGGAAACGATACTAGGTCGACGTTCCCAGCACCTTACTCCGCCCACACCCCCTCCGTCACGACTTCGTCGTGACCAGTGACAACTTCGTACGCGAAGTTGTCACGACACCCCCAGCTTCGTGGGGGAGGCTTTCGCGTCGCGCCCTTCGGCAATTTTTGTCAGTTTACCTCAACGTATCCTTGTCCAGCTCACGCTCTTGCACAGCCACCCGCCCAGCACGCAGCCGCGGGTCAGGAGCTTGCCGCCCTTGAGGCTCATGGTCATGGCGTAGCTGCGCTGGCGCTGCGGGTCGTAGGCCGTTCCCTTCCAGACATCCGCGCCGGAGGATTGCAGCTTCATCTCAAGCCGGTCGCCCACCTTCTCGCTGCTGGCGGGGTCGCGGATCCAGGTGTTGGTGGCGCAAAGCGCGGCGCCGCAGGGGGCGAGGCGGACCTTGGCGTCGCCGTCGTCCCGCGACCAGTTGCCCAGCGCATCGCCGAAACCGCCGCCGGCCCGTGCGAGCACCGGCCAGACGAGCACGGACAGGGCGATCAGAAACAGAGCGAGCCTTCTCATGCGCGATCTCCGGCATGCTCGAGAGAGTACAGCCCGACATCCAGCGCACCCGCGCGGAAACCGGCTTCACAATAGCAGAGGTAATAGGTCCACATGCGCCGGAAGGCCTCGCTATAACCCATCCGCGCGATCTCGGGCCAGGCCGCCTCGAAGCGCTCGCGCCAATCGCCGAGGGTGCGGGCATAGCTGAGGCCGAAATTCTGCGTCGCGACCAGTTTCAGGCCCGCCTCTTGCAGGCGCTCGCGCATCAAGGCCTTGGTGGGCAGGAAGCCGCCCGGGAAGATGTAGCGCTGGATGAAATCGGGATTGGCGCGGTAGGTTTCGAAGCGCTCCTCGGCGATGGTGATCGCCTGCACGACCACGCGCCCGCCCCTGGCAAGACGCACCGCCAGCGTGCGGAAATAGGAAGGCAGGAAGCGCTCGCCCACGGCTTCGATCATCTCGATCGACACGATGCGGTCGAAGGTGCCTTCGATATCCCGATAATCCTGCAGCCTGAGATCGGTGCTCGACCAGACATCTGCCTGCTGCGCCACCCGCCAGGCCTCGATGAGCTGGGCCTGCGAAAGCGTCACGCCGGTGACGGCAACGCGATGTTCGGCGGCCAGGCGGACGGCGAGAGCGCCCCAGCCGCAACCGATCTCCAGCACCCGGTCCTCCGGGGCAAGGTCGAGGGCGGCTGCGATCGCCTCGAGCTTGCGCTCCTGCGCCTCCTCCAGCGTGTCATTCTCGCCCTCATAGATGGCGGCGGAATAGAGCATGCGGCTGCACAGCCAGCGCCGGTAGAATTCATTGCCGAGATCGTAGTGAAACTCGATGTTGCGCCGGGCGCCGGCCTTGGTGTTAGCATTGCGGCGATGGTTCAGCCAATTGATGAGCCGGCTCGGCCATGAGCCGCTCAGGCGGTCGATGATCTCACTGCCGTTGCGGGCGACAAGTTCGATGAGGGCGGTGAGGTCCGGGCTCGACCACTCACCCTTGATATAGGCCTCGGCAAAGCCGACATCGCCGCCGAGGACAAGGCGGCGTAAAGCGCGGTAGCGGTGCAGGACCAGCACGGCGTCCGGTCCGGGCTGGCCGGTCTGGCGAGTTACGAACTGCCCATCCGGCATCACGATGGTGAGGCAGCCCTGGTTCAGGCAGGACAGGAGGCGGCGGAAGAGCAGCGCCGTCAGGCTGCGCCCCGCCGGGGCTTTGGGAACGGCATCGCTCAAGCCGAGATCCTGCATTTGCGTGGTGATGTCAGCCATGGTGGTGGTGTCCGGGTGGAGAAATTGCGGTGACCGGCCGGGCCGGTGGCGGCGGCCGCGGCTTGACGCGCAGCCCCTTCAGCCAGAGGCGCAGCGCCTCCCAGTGGATGCCGCCGAGCACGCGGATCACCTGCAGGGGATGGCCGAGGAAGGCGCGCAGCAGCGCGGCATCGCCGAAGGCCACGCGCCGCGCCGAATGGGCGGCGGTAAGGAGGAGGCCCTTGTCGTCGCTGACGCGGATCAGCAGGGCGAGCTTCTCGTCAGGCGGCGAAAGCTGGAAGGCATAGGCGAGATCCATCGCCATGAAGGGCGAGACGTAGAAGTCCTTGGCGCAGGCCTGGCGCAGCGTGCCGTCGGCCTCCGGCTCGGCCGGGATGAGATAGGCGTGGCGCTGGCCGAAGGTGTTGTGGACCTCGTAGACGATGGCCGCGAGCTCGCCGTCGGGCCGGTAGCAGAAGAACAGGCTGAGCGGGTTGAAGGCGCAGCCGAGGATGCGCGGCATGGTCAGCACCCGGATGGGGCCGTCCGTGATGGGCAAGCCGGCCTCGGCCAGATGCGCCTCGATCTGGCTGCGCAGGCTCTCGCAGCCATCGGCGCCATAGTCGCGATCGTGGAAGCTGAAGAGGTTGAAGCGGTTGCGGGAAAACAGGCGACAGGTTTGCGCGAGGGTGTCGATTTCGTCGAGGTCGAGGAAGAGCGAAAGGATGCGATAGCGCAGGCGATGGGCCGTGGGGCGCAGGCGCTGGTGCATCACCCACCCTTCGTAAAGGGCGGAGACCCGGGTGCCGCTCTGCGAGGAAAGAGCCGGTGTCACGCCGCAACCTCCTGCCTGGGCTGCGGCGTCTCGCCGACATGGATGCGGCCGGATTCAGCCTCGACCTGCCAGGGACGGCGTATGCCGCCGAGCGCCTCGGCGACCGCCAGGCCCGCCTGCAGGCCATCCTCATGGAATCCAGCCCCGAAATAAGCGCCAGCGAACCAGGTGCGGCGCACGCCCTGCAGCGGCCACAGCAAGCGCTGAGCCGCAATCGCCGCCTTGTCGAAGATGGGATGCTCATAGAGTTGCCGGCAAATCACCTTGCTTTCGTCGATGGCCATGCAGGGATTGAGCGTTACGAACAGCGGGTTGGCGGGGTCGATGCCCTGCAGGCAGTTCATCCAATAGGTCACCGAGAGCGGCGCCTCGATCCCGCCGGAGGAGGCGTAGTTCCAGCTCGCCCACACCGCTGCCCGCTTCGGCATCACCGAGGGGTCGCGGTGCAGGATCGCCTCGTTCAGGCTGTAGCGGAAGCAGCCGAGCAGGTGGACTTCGTCCGTCATCGCATCGGCGAGGAGGTCGAGGCTCTGGTCGGCGTGGCTGGCGAGCACGACATGGTCGTAGCGTTCCGGCGCGGCGCCGAGCGCCTCGACGGTGACATGATCCTCGCTGCGCCACACGCGCTGCACCGGCATGCCCAGATGCAGCCTGCCGCCGAAATCCTCGAGCAGGGCCCGCACATAGACCTTCGCGCCGCCATCCACCGTGCGCCAGACCGGGCGATTGGAGACCTTCAGCAGGCCGTGATTGTCGCAGAAGCGGATGAACGCGGCGGCCGGATAATCCATCACCTGCCGGGCCGGGAGCGACCAGATCGCCGCCGCCATCGGATAGAGATGGTCCTCCCGCAGCGCCCGCCCATAGCCCTCGCGATCGAGATAGGCGCCGAGAGTGAGATCGCCGAGACTGGCCTGGTGGCCCGGCGCCTCGCGGTAGAAGCGCAGCAGCTCGCGCAGCATCGACCAGAAGCGCGGGCGTATCAGATTGCGCTTCTGGGCGAACAGGCCCTTGAGATCAGTGCCGGCATATTCGAGCTGTCCGCCGCGCAGCGATACGGCGAAGGACATGTCGGAGGGCTTGGTCGGCACCTCGAGATGGTCGAACAGCGCCGTGAGATTGGGATAGGTCGTCTCATTGTAGACGATGAAGCCGGTGTCGACGGGCACCGGCCCCCGCTCGCCTGCTACGGTTACGGTATTTGAATGGCCTCCCGGGCGCGGGGCCGCCTCATAGAGCGTGACGTCGTGGCGCTTGGAAAGGAGCCAGGCGGCCGAAAGGCCAGCGATGCCGGAACCGACGACGGCAATCCGCAGGGGTGGGGAAACGGCATCGCTTGTCATGATCACGCCCTGAATACGAGGCGGGCGTCGCAAGCACCCGCCGGTTTGGCAATGAAGTCGATGACGGCTATACGTTTCAGCATCCGGCTTGGATCACTGATCCAAATCCGCAGATCCAGCGTATCAGAGGCATGTATGGCTCTCTGGCACACCCAATGCTTGCTGTTCGCACACGGCAGACGCCGCCCCGGCAAGGGATCGTCGTGACGATGAACGAGGCCGCGGCCCCCCAGCCCGACACACCCGCGCTGATGGCTGCCCTGGTGGTCGCTATCGCCGAGCGCGCGGACCGGGAGGCTTTCGCCAGGCTGTTCGCCTTTTTCGCCCCTCGCGTGAAAGGCTTCCTGATGCGGCGCGGCGCCAATGCCAGCTTGGCCGAGGAGATCGCCCAGGAGGCGATGCTCTCGGTCTGGCGCAAGGCGGCGCACTTTCAGCCCGAGCGCGGCACGGCCAGCACCTGGGTGTTCACCATCGCCCGCAACCTCGCCGTCGACCGCCTGCGCCGCGACGGGCCACCGCCCGGAGCCGAGGCTCAGCCGGCGGAGGAGGATGCGGTCGAGAGTGCCGAGACCGCCATGCTCTCAGCCGAGCGGGAGCAGCGCCTGCGCGCAGCCCTCGCCACGCTTTCGCCGGAGCAGAACACCATACTTCAGCTCTCCTTCTTTCAGGACCGGCCACATTCGGAGGTTGCCGCCGAGCTCGGCATCCCGCTCGGCACGGTCAAATCGCGCATCCGCCTCGCCATTGCGCGGCTGCGCCTGCTTTTGGACGATTTGTCATGACGCTTACCCGCCCCATCACCCATCATCCGGACGACGGTGTCCTGCTTGCTTATGCGACGGGCACCCTCGGCCTCGCACATCGCCTCGTGGTCGGCGCCCATCTCGAGACCTGCCCCGCCTGCCGCTCCCGTCTCGGCGGCTTCGAGGCCGTCGGCGGTGTCATGCTGGAGGCCCAGGCGCCGGTGGCGCTTGCCTCCGATGCGCTGGCCCGCGTCCTGGCAACGCTCGATGCACCGGAGCCGCCGCCTCCCGCCCCGCGCCTCACCCCCGCGAGCTTTCCGCTCGGCATCGAGCTGCCGAAATCGCTTGCCGGCCAGGGCATCGGTCCCTGGCGCTGGACGGCGCCCGGCATCGAGATCAGCAAGATCGAAGGCCTGTGGAAGACGAGGGAGCGCTGTTTCCTGCTCAGGGCCGCGCCCGGCGTGACCGTGCCCCATCACGATCACGATGGCGTCGAGCTCGCGCAGCTCCTCGCCGGCGCGCTCGTTGACGAGAACCAGCGCTTCGAAGTCGGCGATTGCGCCCAGGCCGAGCCGGGCCTGCGCCACCAGCCGCATTCCGATCCGGAGCATGGCTGCATCTGCCTGATCGCCATCGACGGCCGCACGCGTCCGAGCCATTGGACGGGCCGGCTGATCCAGCGCTTCATCGATATCTGAGGTAGGTCATGGCCGACAGCGTGCTGCAGCAAAGGGCGGGACGCTGTCATCCCCGGCGGCGCCTCTGGCGCCGGGAAGGGGATCCAGGGGCCAAGGCCCTGCACCCTATGAGCTCATGGATTCCCTTCCCCTCGCCCTCTCTCGTTTTGCTCGCGAGCGGCTCGACCGGGAATGGCAGCATCTCGGCCTTCGTCGAATCGTGGCGCTTTCTGTCGCCGGCCGACGCTGCGGGTATCAAATGCCCGTTCACCATCACAGGAAATCGGCGATGACCGTGCTTTCCGTCATCACCTGGCTTGCAGGCACCGGTCTCTTCCTCTGCCTCACCATGGCCTGCGCCTGGCTGGTGCAGCGGCGCACAGGCAAATCGGGCTGGGCCGACGTCGCCTGGACGATGGGGCTCGGCATTGCCGGCGCGGTGCTGGCGCTGGCTCCGCTGGGCGGGACGCCCGAGCCGTTGCGCCAAGGCCTGGTGGCGGCGCTCGCCCTTCTCTGGGCCCTGCGGCTGGGTGGCCATATCCTGAGGCGCACCCTGAGCAGTGGCGAAGACCCGCGCTACCATCAACTCGCGCAGGAATGGGGCGAGGCCTTTCCCCGCCGCCTGTTCTGGTTCCTGCAGCTCCAGGCAGTCTGTTCCCTTCTCCTGGCTGCCTCCGTGCTGCTGGCCGGCCACAGTCCCGGCCCGCTGCGCTGGAACGATATCGCCGGCGTCGCCCTCCTGCTCGCGGCCATCGCCGGCGAGGGCCTCAGCGACCTTCAGCTCGCACGCTTCCGGGCCAATCCCGCCAATGGCAAGCGCGTCTGCAACGAGGGCCTGTGGTCGCTCTCGCGTCATCCCAATTATTTCTTCGAATGGCTGGCCTGGCTCGCCTACCCCCTGATCGCCATCGACTTCGGCGGCGGCTATTCCTGGGGCTGGCTGGCGCTGTCGGGCCCCGCCTTCATGTATTGGCTGCTCGTCCATGTTTCCGGCGTGCCACCGCTCGAGGCTCATATGCTGCGCTCGCGCGGGCAGGCCTATCGCGCCTACCAGGCCAAGGTGAACGCCTTCTTTCCCGCTTTTCCCGTCAAGGAGTCCTCACGATGAGCATGCTCGCCTCCGCCATCGACGTGATCGAACGCGCGCCTCTGCCAGACTGGATGACGCGCGGCGGCGTCAACTTCCTGGTCGAACGCACCCGCCGACGCCTTGTCACCCTTCCGTCCATCGACGCCCCGTTTGCGGCCATGATGGGCGAGCACGCCATCGCCCTGCATGCGGGCGAGGCCAATGCCCAGCATTACGAGATCCCGGCAGCCTTCTTTGCCCTCATCCTCGGCCCACAGCGCAAATATTCCTGCTGCCTCTATCCCGAGGGCACCGAGAGCCTGGCCGAGGCAGAGACGCTCGCGCTGGACGAGACCATCGCCCATGCCGACCTGCAGGACGGCCAGACCATCCTGGAGCTTGGCTGCGGCTGGGGCTCGCTCAGCCTCGCCATGGCGGCACGCTTTCCGAAGGCCGATATCACCGCCGTCTCGAATTCGGCCAGCCAGCGCGCCTTCATCGAGACCGAGGCCGCCAGGCGCGGGCTCCGCAACCTCACGGTCATCACGGCCGACATGAATGACTTCACGCCGCACGCCCGCTTCGAGCGCATCGTCTCGGTGGAGATGTTCGAGCACATGACCAATTGGCGCGCCCTGCTGACCCGCATAAGCGGCTGGCTCAAACCCGAGGGTCGGCTGTTCCTGCATGTGTTCAGCCATCGCAGCCAGCCCTACCGCTTCGATCATGCCGACAAGACGGATTGGATCGCCCAGCATTTCTTCACCGGCGGCATCATGCCGAGCCACGATCTCATCCGTCAGTTCGACGACATCTTCAGCCTCGACGAGGCCTGGCAGTGGAGCGGCCGGCACTACCAGCGTACGGCCCGGGACTGGCTCGCCAATTTCGACGCCCATGGCCGGGCGATCGACGCGATCCTGCAGGAGGTCTATGGCCGGGACGCCAGCCTGTGGAAACGCCGCTGGCGCCTGTTCTTCCTCGCCACGGAGGGCCTGTTTGGCCATGCGAACGGGCGGGAGTGGGGCGTGAGCCATTACAGACTGCGAGCGGTGTGATCCCGGGTGCGCGGGCATCCTGCCCGCATCTTGAACTGCAGCGCTCGCAGGATGGGAAGCGGCGGGCAGGATGCCCGCGCACCCGGGAAGACTACACCGCCCTCGCCGCGCCATATCCTGCCACGGCCCCGATCGCCGTCAGCGCCGTGCCCCATACCATGTCAGCCAGCGTAATCGCCAGTGGCCAGTCCTTCAGCGTGGCGTGGTTGGTGAGATCATAGGTGCCATAGGCGGTGAGGCCGAGGATGGCGCCGCGGGCGAGAGCCCCCTGCCAATGGTTCGAAGGCCGGATCGCCAAGGCAACGATGCCGGCAGCATAGAGAAGATAGAACAGCACGGCCGGCACCAGCACCACCGAATCGGCGAGCAGCGGGCCGATCAGCGGCCGGTAGAGCCAGCCTGTCATCTGGGTGAGCCAGATCGCATCGATGGATAGAAAACAGGCGAGCGTGGCGGCGTAGGCCGTGGCTGCTTTGATCATGAACCGCTCCGAATTATTACTTTCGATACGCGCGGGAGGCGGTGGTGGATCAGTAGCGAGGCCGGTGTCTGCGAGGTAGATGCCGGTCTTCAGACTGGCATGGAATCGCGACGCTTGCCAAAGGAAGCACTGCTCCCCAGAAACAACAAAGCCGCCCTGAGGCGGCCTTTGTAGTCCGGGAAGATTTGGTGGAGCCAGACGGGATCGAACCGTCGACCTCTACAATGCCATTGTAGCGCTCTCCCAGCTGAGCTATGACCCCACTTTGCAAAAGCGGTTTGGGCGCCGCCTTCAAGTCCCTCGGCGTTTCCGCCGACGGGCCGCTCCTTTCTCACAGGTGGCGGCTCGATGCAAGTCATGTGACGAAGAAATTTCGGAAAAAACGCTTCCCCGTCAAAAAGGCGCGGTCCTGTGGAAAACCGCGCCCGCACCGCGGCGCGAGGATGCGTCTCAGGCCTCCTCGTCGTCCTCGATGCCATCGCCGATCAGGTCGGTGACGTCGTCGTTCTCGTCCTCGTCTTCCTCGAGGAAGGTGTCGTCATCGGTGGTCGTATCGTCCTCGACGTCGATATCGTCGCCGACCACGGTCTTGGCGGCGCTTGCCTCGTCATCGGCCTCTTCAAGGCTGATCAGTTCGGCATCGGCCACGGGATCGAGATCGGTATCCTCTTCCGTCTGGGGAGCAACGCGCGGAGCGACAGCATCCGGACGGGCGCCACGCAACAGCACCGGCGCAGCGATGGTGACCACCTGGCCGGTATAGGGCGAGATGATCGGATCCTTGTTCAGATCGTAGAATTTGCGGCCTGTCGTCGGACAAACGCGCTTCGTGCCAAGTTCGGGTCTGGCCACGGCGAAAACCTTTGTCATAAAATGGAGTGCGAGGCCGCTACAGTCAACCAGCCTCGATGTCAATGAGATTCGCAAAGATGGGCGCTTTTCGCGGATTGGCAAGGGGATGATTCGAGAAAGGTGGCTGTCGGCGCGACGTCATTCTGGGCGACTGTATCCTCACAAGCTTCGCTTGTGAGTGGAGACCCGGAATCCATGAACACTATCCTTTGAAGGTTGTGTTCATGGATTCCGGCGTTGCGCTTCGCTCCAGCCGGAATGACGCCGCGGTGCCCCGCTCCACGCAAATTACGCCACCTGTTGCGTTCCACGCACCCTGCATATCGATGCCGGTGGTTTCCTCTCTCTCCCATCCATGCTAAGCGCGCGGTCATGCCCGCCCGCCTGCCAAAACCCGCCCCGATCGAGACCAAGCCCCTTTCCGCGCACCGCTCGCCGGGCCTGACGGGCAGCGTGCGGGTGCCCGGCGACAAGTCGATCTCGCATCGTGCCCTCATCTTCGGCCTGCTCAGCGTGGGCGAGACCGAGATCGAGGGCCTGCTCGAGGCCGGTGACGTGTTGGCGACGGCGGAAGCCTGCCGTCGGCTCGGCGCCACCGTCACCCGGATCGGCGAAGGCTCCTGGCGCGTGCACGGCGTCGGTGTCGGCGGCCTGCTTTCGCCTGACGGCACGCTCGATTTCGGCAATGCCGGCACCGGCTCGCGCCTGATGATGGGCGTGGTGGCCGGCCACGGCATAACCGCCACCTTCGACGGCGACGCCTCGCTGCGCCAGCGGCCGATGATGCGGGTGCTGACCCCGCTCCTCAAGATGGGCGCCGAGATCGTCGTCAGCGCCGAGGGCAACCGCCTGCCGCTGACCCTGCGCGGCGCCGCCGATCCCGTGCCGATTAGCTATGAGAGCCCCATCGCCTCAGCGCAGGTCAAGTCCGCCGTGCTGCTCGCCGGCATCAACGCCCCGGGCGAGACGACGGTGATCGAGGCCGAGGCCACGCGCGACCATACCGAGCGCATGCTCCGTCATTTCGGCGCCGAGGTCACCGTCACCCCGCATGGCGCTCATGGCCGCAGGATCGTGCTGCGCGGCCGGCCGGACCTGAAGCCGAAGCCGGTGATCGTGCCTGCCGATCCCTCTTCCGCCGCCTTCCCACTGGTGGCGGCGCTGATCGTGCCGGGTTCGGACATCGTGATCGAAGGCGTGATGATGAACCCGCTGCGTACTGGGCTGATCACCACCCTGCGCGAGATGGGCGCGGACATCTCCGAAGCCAACCTCCGTGTCGAAGGTGGCGAGGACGTCGCCGATCTCACCGCACGCCATTCCACCCTCAGGGGCGTCGAGGTGCCGGCCGAGCGCGCGCCCTCGATGATCGACGAATATCCGGTGCTGGCGGTGGCTGCCGCCTTCGCCGAAGGTCAAACCCATATGCGCGGCCTCGGCGAGTTGCGGGTAAAGGAAAGCGACCGCTTGGCCGCCGTCGCCGCCGGCCTTGCTGCCAATGGCGTCGCTCATCGCATCGAGGGCGATGACCTGATCGTCACCGGGTCGGCTGCTGTTCCGGGTGGCGGCGATGTCGTCACCCATATGGACCATCGCATCGCCATGGCCTTCCTGGTGATGGGTCTGGCCTCGCGCGTACCCGTGCGCGTGGACGACACGGCCTTCATCGCCACCAGCTTCCCCAGCTTTATCCCGATGATGCGCAGCCTCGGAGCGGAGTTTGGAGCCGACTTTGGAGCCGACCTGGCATGATCATAGCGATTGACGGCCCCGCCGCATCCGGCAAAGGCACGCTGGCCAAGCGCCTGGCCGAGCATTTCGCCTTGCCCCACCTCGACACCGGCCTGCTCTACCGCGCCGTGGGCCGCGTGGCGCTCGACCGGGGGCTCGAGCTCGACGACGCCGACGCAACCGCCGAAATCGCCGAGCTGCTCGATGTCGCAGAGCTCGACGAAGCCCGGCTGCGGGGGCGCGAGATGGGGGAAGCCGCCTCCATCGTCGCTGCCCACCCCAAGGTGCGCAAGGCCCTGCTCGACCTGCAGCGCCGTTTCGCCCACCAGCGCGGCGGGGCGGTGCTCGACGGCCGCGACATCGGCACGGTGATCGCGCCCGGCGCCGAGGTGAAGATTTTTGTCACGGCCGCACCGGAGATCCGGGCGCGGCGGCGCCATCTCGAGCTGGAGAAGCGTGGCGACGCTCCTCCTTACGAGGAGGTGCTGGCCGATATCCGCAAGCGCGACGCCCGCGATGCCGGCCGCACCGACGCCCCCCTGAAGCCCGCGCCCGACGCCCATGTGCTCGACACCACCGCCCTCGATGTCGAGAGCGCCTTTGCCGCCGCTCTCCTCCTCACAAACCGGCATAAGGACTAATCAACCCTTGATTTTAGGCTCTCGGGCGCTGATATGCGGCCCGAATGATTTTTTGGAACAGATAAGATGACGAGCAAGACCAAACCCGAAGTCGAGACCCCGATCGAGGTGGAAGCGAGCGCTTCGGCCGAAGCGACGGCGGAAAGCACGGGCCAGGCCGGCGGCGAGCAGGACGCCACCAACGACAATGCCTTCGAAGTGTTGACCAAGCTCCAGGCCGAGAATGCCGACCTCAAGGACCGGCTGCTGCGCACCCTGGCCGAAGTCGAGAATGTACGCCGCCGCGGCGAGCGCGAAGTCAGCGACACGCGCCAATATGCCGTGGCCAAGTTCGCCGGCGACATGCTCGACGTGGCCGACAACATGGCCCGGGCGCTGGCCAACACGCCCGCCGAGGCTCGCGAGAGCGATCCGGCCGTCAAGACGCTGGTCGAGGGCGTGGAGCTGACCGAGAAGGCCATGCTGCGTGCGCTGGAAAAGCACGGCGTGAAGAAGATCGACCCACAGGGCGAGCGCTTCGACCCGAATTTCCACCAGGCTATTTTCGAGGTGCCCGACACCTCCGTGCCCACCGGCACTGTCGCCCAGGTCGTGCAGGTCGGCTACAGCATCGGCTCGCGCGTACTGCGCCCGGCCATGGTGGGCGTCGCCCGTGGCGGGCCAAAGCCGGCCACGGCCGAGGCCGAGAAGCAGAGCTAGGTCGATTGTGGAGTGGCAGTCTCAGACTGCCATCTTCCTTTCTCGCAAGCACGATAGCTCAAGAATGGCGGTCCCGCTTCCCAAGGCCCGCCGGCCGGGCAGTTCGCCGGGATTGCCACTGCTGCCGCTCTGAGCCGGCGAACCACTGCCGGCCACGCAGGAAGCAGAACCGATCATCATCGACGTGCCACCCATCGCCGTCGCAGCGGAAGCCTTGTCGAAAGGCCGGCCTGCCGCAAGGCCGGAGGCCATTCCTGGCTGGCCCTTCCGGTTCTCGCCAAGCCACCCAGCCCAGATAGATGCGATCCGGCCGGCCCTCTACTATACTCTTCCTTCAGGCAGGTTCGATCGGTGGTATGGCCCAGGCATAGTTTCTCTGTCATCAGACCCGATTCCGCGTGAATGTATAGCCGCGCGTTGAAGCCTCGCATATTGCTTGCTGCGTCAGTATTATTCCGCCTCATCCAAAATGATTACTGCATATTTCTAGTACAAGTTGGAAGTATTGTAGCCGATAATAGCGATTTCGCGTATGCCTTCTCCAGTTGCGTGCATGCTGCGGGAGGACATGATGAACTGGAAGGCGTTTTTCACGGCGGCACTGATGGGCCTCGCCGCCGCAGGCCTGGTACCGCTCCAGCGGGCGAGTGCGGATCCGTTGCTCGAACGCGGACGCTATCTCATGGAGGGGATCGTCGCCTGCGGCAATTGCCACACGCCGAAGGCGGCGGACGGCACGCCGATCGCCGACAAGGAACTCGCGGGCGGCTTTGCCATCGATGCGCCGATCTTCCACGCAGTGGCTTCCAACATCACGCCGGACAAGGAAACCGGCATCGGCAACTGGACGGACGCTGAGATCATCGACGCCATCCGCAACGGCAAACGGCCTGATGGTTCGATCATCGGGCCGCCCATGCCGATCGCCTTCTATCGCGGCATGTCGGACAGCGACGTAAAGGCCATCGTCGCCTATCTGCGGCAGGTCAAGCCGGTCTCCAACAAGGTGGAGAAATCGGTCTACAAGATTCCGCTGCCTGAGGCCTATGGCCCGCCGGTGACCAGCGTTGCCGACGTGCCGCATGACGACAAGGTCGCCTATGGAGCCTATCTCGCCACCGGGCTCGGCCATTGCATGGATTGCCACACCCCGCTCGTGCAGGGCCGCAACGACATGACGCGCCTCGGCGCCGGCGGCAACGAATTCGGCATGCCGGATGGCGTGGTGATCACCTCCGCCAATCTTACGCCGGCTAACAAGAATGGCATCGTCGGCTGGACGGATGTACAACTGGTCACCGCCCTGAAGTCTGGCCAGCGCCCCAATGGCAGCCATATCGTGCCGCTGATGGCATTCGGCTGGTACAAGAATATCAATGACGCGGACTATGCGGCGCTGGTGACGTTCCTGCGGGATCTCAAGCCGGTAGAGTGATTGTAGTAAGCCGGCTATGTAACTGGTATAGTCCCCTGAATAAGAAGCGCGGCGCGAAGCCCCCCACGAAGCTGGGGGAGGTGGGCCGGCGAAGCCGGCTCGGAGGGGGTGTGGCCAGGATAAAGCGCGGGAAGCAAAATCCAAGGTTGGCGGTTCCCGCACCTTTTTCTGCCCACACCCCTCCGTCATTGCTTCGCAATGACACCTCCCCCAGCTTCGTAGGGGAGGCTTATGTCGCGCCTTCTCACCCAACCGCCCATTTGACCCCAGCCCGCACCCTGGGGCAGACTCGGCCCTCTCCTCCACCGAGTCCTCCGAGTGCCCCTCGTTTCCCTCGACACCATCGAAGCCTACGCCCTGCGCACCCTCGTCGAGGCCGGGGCCACGCCCGCGAACGCCCGGCCGGTGGCGCGCTCCGTCCGCCTTGCCGAAGCCGACGACATCCGCTCGGTCGGCCTCGGCTATCTTCCCACCTATCTCGCCCATCTCAGCACCGGCAAGGTCGACGGCAAGGCCGTACCCGTGGTGACGCAGCGCGCCGCGGGCGTGGTGCATGTCGATGCCGCCAATGGCTTCGCCCATCCGGCGCTGGAAGCGGGTTTTCCCACCCTTGCCGCGGCGGCGCGCGCCTGCGGCACCGCCACGATGACGGTGACCCGTTCCTATTCGGCCGGCGTGCTCGGCCATCCCGTCGAGGATCTCGCCGGGCTTGGCTTGGTTGCCTTCGCCGTCACCAATTCGCCACCGAACATCGCGCCCTGGGGCGGCACAAAACCTCTGTTCGGCACCAGCCCGATGGCCTTCGCCGCGCCGCGTCGCATAGGGCCTCCGCTGGTGATCGACCAGGCGACCAGCGTGATCACCAAGGTGACGCTCAGGGCCAGGGCCGATGCGGGCGAGGTCTTGCCGGAAGGCTGGGCGCTCGATGCCGAGGGACGCCCGACCACCGATCCGCAGGCGGCGCTGGCGGGCTCGCTCCTGCCCTTCGGCGGGGCCAAGGGCGGTGCCCTCGCCCTGATGATCGACCTCCTCGCAGCCGGCCTGACCGGCGCCCACTTCTCCAAGGACGCCTCGCCCTACGCAAAGGCGGACGGCTCGCCGCCCGGCGTCGGCCAGTTCTTCACCGTGTGGGATCCTGCGGCCTTCGATGCCGGCTTCCCCACTCGAATCGAGGAACTCTTCGCCGCCATGCTGGCCCAGGACGGCGTGCGCCTGCCTGGCGATCGCCGACTGGCGGCAAGGGCCCGCAATCTGCACGCAGGTGTAGAGATGGACGATAAACTATACTCCAGGTTGCATAACTAGGAAACGCCCAAGATAAGTAACGCGATGACAAAAGAGGTATTTTTATACCCTAATGTCTATTGTTTCCTTGCAACTCCTGTTTCCGAGGGATCACTTCCCTTTGGTCATAGTGGATTTGTTTGGACAAACGCGGGCTGAATCGGCACTTTCTTACTGGCCCGCCCGGGCTTTTAATCCCTGTGGAATTCATTTCGCACAAGCGAGAGTGAGAGATGCGAAAACTGACAATGATTGCCCTAGTCGGCAGCGCGATGGCGCTGACGGGCATGCTGCCGTGCACCCCCGCGCTGGCAGGCGGAACCCTCACCGTGGTGAATCGTAATTCGAGTCGCGCCATCCAGCAGGTCTGGTTCGCCAATGCCGGCGAGAGCGACCCCTGGCAGGAGGCCAATGTCGAGGAAGCCATTCGTCCGAAGAGCGAAAGCACCTTCACCATGAGCGGCGAGAACTGCCTCTTCGACATCAAAGTACGCTTCAGCGACGGCTACGAGGCGACCTTCAACAATGTGAATGTCTGCCGCGGCGACCGCGTCCTGGCCGACTGAGGCGTAACGGCTGGCCGCTGGCCATTTCGGCTAGGCGCCGCCCAGTGTGCCGGCCACCAGGCCGGCACACCTTCCTGACGTGGTGTTCTTGTGCCGACCGCCAGGTCGGCACACCATCGCGCCCCGTTGCCCGACCCGTCTCGCTCCGTAGAAGCGGCCGCACTCTTCCCAAGCCCTTCATCCCGCATTATGCCTATACAAAATAGGAGCGTTGGATGAAGATCACCGCCATCAGGGCCACCCCCGTCAACATCCCCCTGGAGGCACCCTATCTGTGGTCCTACGGCTCGCTGGCGGGGTTTTCCAAGACGATCGTCGAGGTCGAGACCGATGAGGGCCTCACCGGCATCGGCGAAGCCCCCTCCTATGCCCATGCGCAAACCATCAATGCCACGCTCGCCCCGCGGCTGATCGGGCGCGATGCCATCGACATCGCCGGCGCCGAGCTGATTTGCCTGCCGAGTTGGCAGGGCATCTCCAACAATATCGATTATGGCCTGGTACGCGCCTTCGGCGGCATCGAGATGGCGCTGTGGGACCTGCGCGGCAAGCTCTGGAACCGGCCGCTCTACGACCTCCTCGGCGGTGCGGTCCGCAAGGCCATCCCGGTCACCGATTATTTCTCCTTCCGCGAGAAGGCGGGGCCTCATGGCGGCGAAACCACGCCGGAGGAGGTGGTCGATTACTGCCTCGGCCTGAAGGCGGCGCATCGCACCACCTTCTTCGAGGGCAAGTTCTACACGGCCGATATCGCGCCCAGCGTGCGCATGCTGCAGATGCTGCGCGAGGCGCTCGGCCCCGACGCCATGCTGCGCATCGACGGCAACATGGCGCATTCCCTCACCACGGCGCGCCAGATCGCCCGCGAGATCGAGCCGCTCAACATCCGCAACTGGGAAGACCCCTGCGGCTCGCTCTACGACCTCAAGGCCCTGCGCGAACACACCTCGATCCCCTTCTCGGTGCACAGCCTCGATTTGCGCCAGGCCGCCGATCTCGGCGTGCCCGATGCCGTGGTCACCGACATCGCCACCCATGGCGGCCTCGGCCGCACGGTGCGCTTCGTCGGCGCCTGCGAGCAGCTCGGCCTCGATTTCTGGTGCTATTCGGGTGATTCGGGCGTGGCGAGCGCCGCCTACCTGCATCTATGCGCGGCAATGCCGCATATCCGCGAGCCCAACCAGTCGCTCTTCCGCATGCAGCCGCTCGACGTCATCGAGGAAGGCCCGTTCCGGCCTCAGCACAATGTCGTGCCGGTGCCCGAAGGGCCGGGTCTCGGCGTGACGCTATCGCAGGAGAAGCTGCAGCGCCTGCACCAGCTCTTCCTCGACCAGGGCCCGTACAACAAATATCACGACCCCGACCGCCCCGGCGTGTTTCGCCGGCTGCCGCTGAGCTGAGAGGATAATCCAGGCCGGGGAAGGCGCGAGGAATCCCTCCCCGGTTTCGGTTGTCGAATTCACACATCTCAGCTTGTCAAGAAGAGACGCAGTAATCCTTCCCCCGACTACGGGGAAGGATAACCCGCGCCCCTTCCGGCTTGGATTCGGCCCTTACCTTACCGACGCCACCGCCGCGTCCACCGCCTCGCCCAGGCGTTCGACGATGGTGTCCACCTGGCCTTCCGAGACGATGAAGGGTGGCGCCAGCAGGACATGGTCGCCCTGGACGCCGTCGATCGTGCCTCCCATCGGATAGACCATCAGGCCGCGGGCCATCGCCTCGCGCTTGACGCGGGCATTCAGCTTCAAGCCGGGATCGAAGACTTGCTTGCTGGTGCGATCGGCCACGAATTCGACCCCGCGGAACAGGCCGCGCCCCCTTATATCGCCGACATGGTGGTGGTTGGCGAAGCGCTCTTCGAGCCGGCGCTGCAGCCTTTCGCCCATGGCGACGACATTGGCGAGCAGGCCATCGCGGCGAATGATGTCCTGCACGGCGAGGGCGGCGGCAGCGGCCATCGGGTGGCCCATATAGGTGTGGCCGTGCTGGAAGAAGCCCGATCCCTCGGCAATGGCCCGAAAGATCTCGGCGCTGAGCAGCACGGCGCCGATCGGTTGATAGCCCCCGCCCAGGCCCTTGGCGATGGTCATCAGGTCGGGCGAGACGCCATCCTGCTCGCAGGCGTGCAGCGTGCCGGTACGACCCATGCCGCACATCACCTCGTCGAGCATGAACAGAATGCCGTGGCGGTCGCAGATGGCGCGGATCCGCTTGAGATAATCGGCGACCGGGGGCACCGCGCCGGCCGTGGCGCCGACCACGGTCTCGGCGACGAAGGCGATCACCTGGTAGGCGCCCAGCTCCTGGATCTTGGCTTCGAGGGCGCCGGCGGCGCGCGCGGCATAGGCCTCGTCGCTCTCGCCTGCCGCCTGCAGGCGATAGGCGTAGCAGGGATCGATATGGTGGGTCTCGATCAGCAGCGGCTTGAAGGGGGCGCGGCGCCACTCATTGCCGCCGGTGGCCAGGGCGGCGAGCGTGTTGCCGTGGAAGCTCTGGCGGCGCGCGATAACGTGGCGGCGCTGCGGCTCGCCCTTCTCCACGAAATATTGGCGGGCGAGCTTCAAGGCCGCCTCTACCGCTTCCGAACCGCCGCTGACTAGGTAGACATGGTCGAGGCCAGTGGGCGCCTCCTCGACCAGACGGTCGGCCAGGGCCTCGGCGGCCGCGCTGGTGAAGAAGCCGGTATGGGCATAGGCGAGGGTGTCGAGCTGGCGGTGCAGAGCCGCCAGCACATCCGGATGGCCATGGCCGAGACAGGAGACGGCGGCCCCGCCGCAGGCATCGATATAGGCCTTGCCGTCGCGGTCGAACAATTCGATGCCCTTGCCGCCCACGGCGACCGGCATCGCGGCCTGGATGGAGCGATGGAGGATATGGGTCATGGCTGCCTGCTGCCTACCTTGCTGAAATGGGTGCCGAGTGCTCTCAGATGCTCGTCCTTGCGCGCCAGTGCGGCGAGTGCCGCCTCCCCGCCATGCCCGGCCACGAGGGCGCCGAGGATCTCGGCCAGGATGAAGGCCGGCGCCATGGCGTGGAAAAAGGAGGGACTGTCTGTCGGGACCAGGATGACCTGCCGGGCAATGCGCGCCAGCGGCGCCACCGCGCTGTCGGTGATGGCGAGCACGCCGATGCCGCGCTGCGCCGCGTAATCGGCTATCTCGATGGTGAGACGCGTATAGGGCTCGACGCTGACCGCCAGCAGCACGTCCTCCTCCCCCGCATCGGCGAGAGCGTCGGCGCCCGTGCCCGCGTTGGTGTCGAGACAGATGGCCGGCTCGCCAACAAGCGACAGCATGTAATGGAGCTGCCAGGCCACCGGATGGCTCGCCCTGAGCCCAAGGCTGTAGATGCGGCGGGCGCCGGCCAGCCTATCCGCCGCGGCGGTCAGGGCATCGAGGCTGTCCTCGCTGCCGAGATGCTCGATCTGGCGACGGAGGGAAGCCAGCATCGCGGCCGCCATCCCCCTGTCGCCTTCCAGCTTCTGGCGCGCGAGCTGGGCGCCGGCCTTGCCCGCGAAGCCGGGCGCGCCGCCCCGCAGCGCCTGCGCGTGGATCTCCCGCACATCCTCATAGCCGGTGAAACCCAAATGACGGGCGAAGCGCGTCATCGTGGCGGGAGGAACCTCGGCCCGGCGGGCCTGCTCGCGCATCGACAGCAGCGCCACGTCATGGGGCCGGTCGAGCACATAGCGCGCCGCCTTGCGCAATTGCGCCGGCATGGCGTCGAACGCTTCGATGATCCGGGCCGAGAGCGGGCCATCCGACATGGCGCGAACCTGCTTGTGCTTGATTGTCAGTGATTCATATGTTTCATTGTCTCATATTTCAATTCAAATGATTCACAGATGGATCGGATCGATCACGATGGAAGCGCAAGCGACAGGAAATCCCGTGATCCTTGCCGTGGCGCCCAATGGCGGACGGCGTGGCAAGGCCGACCACCCGGCCCTCCCGTTAAGCCCACTGGAACTTGCGCGCACGGCCGCCGAATGCCTGGAGGCCGGCGCCGCGATGATTCATACCCATGTCCGCAAGCCCGATGGCGGCCATCTCCTCGATGCCGAGGCCTATCGCACCACCATCGCGGCGATCCGGGCGGCGGTGGGCGACAGGCTGGTCATCCAGATCACCAGCGAGGCGCTCGGCCTCTACGCGCCGGCCGAGCAGCGCGCGGTGGTGCAGGCGGTGCGGCCCGAAGCGGTGTCGCTGGCGCTGCGCGAACTGCTGCCTGACGGGAGCGAGGAGATCGCCTTCGCCGGTTTTCTCGCCTGGCTGAAGCGGGAAGAGGTGACGCCGCAGATCATCCTCTACACACCGCAGGAGGCGCGGCAGCTCGCCCGGCTGCGCGAGCGGGGGATGCTGCCGTGGGAGGATATCGCGGTGCTCCATGTGCTGGGCCGCTACACGCCCGGCCAGATTTCCAGCCCGAGGGACCTGCTACCCTTCCTGGCGCCGGGACAGCCGGACTTCGGCCCCTGGAGCGTCTGCGCCTTCGGGCGCCGGGAAACGGCCTGCGTCACCACCGCGGCGCTGCTGGGTGGGCATGCCAGGGTCGGCTTCGAGAACAATCTCTTCCGTCCTGATGGCAACATAGCGCAGAGCAATGGCGAGATGGTGTCCCTGACACGACGCGCCATCGAAGGCTGTGGGCTGTGGCTTGGATCCGCCGACGATTTGCGGGCGATGCGGCGGACATAGAAAAGGCGGCCCGAAGGCCGCCCCGGGAGCGCGGACATCACAGCGACATGCTTGCATGTCGCGATGTCCGCTCTTCCTTTATCGTAGAACATAACGTTTCCAAGAGACACCCTGTGTCAACCTCCCTGGTGATCTGAGGTTGGCATGAGCGTGAGGGCGTCATCAAGGACGCGTAGCGCCGGCGCAGCCGGCCGCCTGCGGCGGTCCTTGACGTCGCGCTCACGCTCATGCCCCCGGGCTATTCAAGTCGAA